>JHWR01000006.1 GCA_000687655.1 Lachnospiraceae bacterium YSB2008 | reverse complement strand
ACAGCTCTGACATTTGAACCTTTAATGGCAAGCTTCTTAGTAATGAGCTGTTTGTATTTATCAAGTTTACTTGGCTTAGAATGATGCTTAGGTTTACCATCGTATCCGTCATAATACTTTTTGACGGTTCGCCAATCTAGATCATATATCCGAGCCAGCTCAGCAAAGTTAGGCTTAACATTGCTCAATTTAAGTATTTTTAGCTGAGTGATAAGTTTCTGTTCCATGGTTTATACCTCCACGGAAAAGGATATCACTCTTAGTGGAAACCTACATTTTTATTTTCCACTTTTACGACATTTTTATAGTATCATTTACAGCGTAATCTTGAAAGTCAGATCAACGATGGTTTTGACGTTCAGCAAGAAGAGCATTTTACATACATTGAAGTTTTTCACGGAGATACTAAGCTGATGCTTGATCTTGCCGGCAGATATACGATCTATTTGGGAGATTGGCACGGACATTACTATACGGGTGAAATACATGACATGAGAGAATTCCGACAGGTTCTGGAGGATCTATTGGACAGCAAGATATGTTCGGTTGGCTGTTTTCGGGAACGGGACGGTGTTGAAAACTGGTGCAGCTCATCTATCGAGTTCAGAGAGAATCTTGACCGGGATTATTTTCAAAGAAAGTATGGTGGCGACAGGATCATCCGTTGCAAATTTTTTGATGAAACTCTGAATCGGGTATTTATGACGTGATGGTTTCTATGCAAGTTTTATCCCTAATAGAATGAACTATGAAAACCCATATCTTTCGATTTTAGAGGTGGAAGAAAAAATAAGATATAAATTTCTTAATGATATGATGGAAACATTAGAGATGCTTTGATGGATAGTAAACTTAATCGGAAATAACTCTAGCATAATGGAGAGAAGAAAAAATGTTATTTGGAAAGCATAAAAAGGAAAAAGTGAAAAATGAAATGACAACAGTTTTGGAAGAAGAATTTGGAGAAATCGAATATGACGAAGAGCTTGGATATATAGTACTATGAATAATATAAAACTTGTCCCATTACGGGATAGCGATAGAGAACAATTTATATTGGATAATCAGGAAGCGTTTAATTTTGGTGCGCTTGAAGAATTTGGACTTCGAGATGATCATTTTGAAGAAGATGAGCAGATTATCTCCAGTGAGACTATAGAAAAGTCTATTGATAATGGAGAGGCTTATCGTATTATGCTTGATGGCAGACCTGTAGGTGGTGTAATCATCAGTGTCGATGGTGAAAAAGGAGATTTAGATATTCTATTTACTTCTCCGAAAGAACATAACAAAGGTGTTGGTTATGCTGCCTGGTGTGAAGTTGAAAAGCTTCATCCAGAGGTAAAGGTCTGGGAGACAGTTACACCATATTTTGAACAGCGTAACATCCATTTCTATGTGAATCGATGTGGATTTCATATTGTAGAGTTTTACAATAAGTTTCATCCTGATCCAAATGATCCGGAAGGAGAACATATGAATTTGGATAATCAATTCCCAGATGGGATGTTTAAATTTGAGAAAACTATGAATGGAGGAAGAAAGTGAAAGTAGCAGTTACATATGAAAATGGTGAGGTGTTTCCACATTTTGGAAGAACACCACAGTTTAAGATTTATGAAATTGAAAGCGGTGAGGTAACGTCTTCACAGGTGATTGATACAGGTGAGACAGGTCATGGTGCACTTGCAGGATTCCTTAGAGAACGCGGCGTAGAAATTATGATATGTGGTGGTATAGGCGGTGGAGCAATCATGGCTATGGCCGAATCCGGTATTAAGGTGTATGCCGGTGCTTCCGGGGATGCTGATGAAGTGATTAAGTCTTATATTTCAGGTACTCTTGCTGAAATTGGAGAAGCAACTTGTGATCATCATGAGCATGAAGGTCATGGGGAACATGGTTGTGGTCATGGTGGATGTCATTAATGAATGATTTGATTGAGTTGTTTCTTGTATTTGCTAAAATAGGAGCATTTACATTTGGTGGTGGATACGCAATGATATCTCTGATTGAGGATATATGCGTAGAGAAGAAAAAATGGATTACACACGATGAAATGATGGATATTACAGTTATAGCTGAATCAACACCAGGACCGATAGCTATTAACTGTGCTACATATGTAGGATATAAGAGGAAGAAGTTCGTGGGAGCTATATTTGCAACTATTGGAATGGTTCTTCCATCGTTTGTTATTATCTTTCTAATTTCCAAATATCTAGATAGGTTTCTTGAAATATCCTGGATAAATAATGCATTTCATGGAATAAAAATAGCTGTTGGTATTCTAATACTGGATGCAGCTGTTAAGATGCTTTCAAAGGCTAAATTAACAGCGCTTAAGATTATTATAATAATTGCATCATGTATAGCAATGCTTGTGATAAACTTTTTTTCTTTACATATTTCATCACTTGTAATTATGTTTTTTGCCGCGTTGATCGGGCTGGTATCCTTTCTGATAAATAACAAAATAGAAAGGAGTGAAGCTGACTAATGATATATATTGATTTATTGATAGGATTTCTCAAGGTTGGTCTTTTTTCATTTGGCGGTGGGTATGTTTCTATAGCGCTGATTCGTGAAATTGTTTTATCGTATGGGTGGCTAGATGATGAAATGTTATCATATATGATTGCTGTAAGTGAAAGTACACCCGGGCCAATTATGGTGAATCTAGCAACATACATAGGGAGTACCAAAGGTGGGATCCTAGGAGCATTTATTGCTACAACCGCTGTTGTTCTTCCTGCTTTTCTAATTATACTTGTTATAATGCTTTTACTTAAGAGTCTTTTGAAAAACAAAGTGTTTCAGGGAGCATTAAGTGGTTTAAAACCTTGTATTATAGGTATTATTCTTGCAACAGGAATATATATGATCTGGAAGAATTTTAATATTTGTTCGGGGGCAGTTCCTGATATCCCGGCTATTGCTTTAACTATAGTATTGGGAGGATTATATTTTGGATTAAAAAAGCTTATAAAAAAGAAAATCTCGCCTACAATGTTAATATGTGTATCAGCAGTGTGTGGGATGATAGTTTATGGATTATTTTAAATTGGATCAATTTGAAGATATCGGAAAAAAGCTTGATAGATGGTATGATCTTTTGTGGATGCAAAATGAACTTCCAGGATAATATAACAGAAAGATGTGACTAAAGTCATATTCGAAATATACCTTTTCTCACTACAAAACGAGATATACAGATCATATAATGAGCGTATCAGATGGAGTCAGGATTTGTAGGAGATAGAATAAATGGAATTGAACATAATGATATCTAAAGTAGGGTCAGCAATCGTAACAGTAACAGTATTTCTTTTTGCGTTTTTTTTGATAATCGATTTTTCTATGGGCGGTTACTTTGTCTGCCTTATCCTGCCGGTAGGGTTTATCATGATGACTGCAGGTCTGCATAATGAGTGCGAAGGTGATCGCAAAGTCGCAGCAAATATAGGTTTGATCCTTGCGGCGGTATACGGCACGTTTATTATGATTGTCTATTTCTCGCAGTTGACTACGGTGAATAACGAACAGTTGAATGAACAAGCAGCAAAGCTGTTAGAATTCGACAAGTACGGGCTTATCTTCAATTACGATCTGCTCGGCTACGGTGTAATGGCACTTTCTACCTTTTTCACGGGACTTTCGATGAAGCCGAAGAACAAGATGGATAAGTGGCTCAGAGCGCTAATGATGATACACGGAGTGTTCTACTTCAGCTGTACGTTTATGCCGATTACGGGAGTGTTCGTGAATATGTCCTCTGGCGGAAACGGAATTGGCGGAAGGCTAGCTCTTGTTGTTTGGTGTGTATTTTTTATGCCCATCGGAATACTTTCGTTTCTTCATTTTTATTCCGGAAAAAGATGAAATACTTGGTGTATTGTTTGGCGTAAATTCCCGTTTGCAGGGATAGTAAGTTCTACCGGAAGATAACTTTATATTTTATATACATCGATACGGCGTCTATGAGTAGAAGTACTTATAGGCGTTATTATATTTTAGTTTGTTCATATTTATAGGAAAAACATCGTAAAGCATTGATTATTATGGTATCATATAAACACGGCATCTACTACCAGCCTTTACATTATGTGGCGCTCTTGCTGCGTTTAATCTTTTTGCCGTTCGAATACCAGCTATCGTATTCTGACGACTATGATTTGGCTTTTTGGAGGTACAGGCGTGAAAAAGACCTTAATAATATTCATCAACGTGATCATTATTTCATCCATATTGATTTTCGTTGCGCTCTATTCCGGATATGAAAACAAAGTTGCTTACAAGAGACAGATAGAACATTTTGAAAACATCACGGTCACAATGGAACATGTGACAGAAAACTATCTTGAAGGTGAGCAGAGGATTTGCGATGTTTGGGCGAATTATATCAACAATAAAAACATGACTATAGAGGAGGCGACGGATTATATCCGCGCATCCCATGTTCTTACAAGTACTTCGGCGCATCTAATTCTTCTCGATACGCTCACAGGCCTTTCTACACGTCCGAAACAAGGCACATCAGATGATTACGCAGTTTCTTATGAACGGGTGGATCTTCTTGAGGATGTGGGCTGGATTGATGAGATCGGGAAATCGATAAACGTCACCCGTACTTACACCAATCCGATGAATGGCGAACAATCGCTGGCTTTTTGCAACAGAATCACACTTCGAGATCCTGAAAACGAGACTTCTGTGGCGGCTCTTCTATTGCGCGTAATACCTGTCTCAGAGCTTGAACAGAAATGGGTCTTTCCGCAAGTAGAGTTTGTTAATGCCGAGTATTCCCTGATTGATGCTGACGGAGATTATTTCATCAAAGGATACAGTTTTAAAAATTCCAGTTTTTTTGAATTCTATAAATCTTATAATACGACGGATGCCTCATCAACGAAGGAGTTGTTTGACAGGATCACATCATCGACAGGCACAATCTCAATGCTGGACTCACACGGACAGGAGCGTATACTTGCTTTTACTCCTGTTACTTCTACCGCCGGATGGACTCTGCTGAGTCTCGTACCATCGGAGGATCTCAATGTCGATATAGAAAACTGGCTTCTGGTAGGAGTCATCTCTGCGGGTTTATTGATTCTTTTCTTGATTGACCTGTTTCAGATGCTTTATTTGAATAAGCGTCTTCAGATGGCAGCCCGGGAAGCAGACTTAGCGAATAAGGCAAAGACCGATTTTCTTTCCACCATGTCACACGATATTCGCACCCCTATGAATGCCATCATAGGTCTTACGGCCATTGCCGAGAAAAATCTTTCGGATGTGGCGTCAACTAAAGAAAGCCTTCGGAAGATCAGCCTAGCCAGCAATCATTTGCTGACTCTGATCAATGATATTCTGGATATTTCCAAGGTAGAAAGCGGTAAACTGAAACTGAGCCCCATGACATTCTCCATTGTTGAGACTGTTGAAAACCTTGTAAATATATCGCAGCCGATGATTAAGGAAAAGAATATTGAGTTCAATTTTCATGTTGATCATATGGAAAAGGAATACCTGTATACGGATCAGCTTCGCCTGAATCAGATATATATCAATATACTCTCCAATGCCATCAAATATACGGAACCGGGTGGAAGAGTCAGTGTAGATATGCGTGAGGAAGCAAGTACCGTTCCCGGCTGCATAAAGATGATCTACGTTGTGTCTGATACAGGCATTGGAATGAGTCCGGAATTCATAGAGACGATGTATCAGCCGTTCTCGCGTCAGACAGACAGCCGTGTCAACAGTATTCAAGGAACCGGCTTGGGGCTTGCAATTACTAAGAAAATGGTTGATCTGATGGGCGGAACTATAGAATGCGAAAGTGAGCAAGGGAAGGGAACTACCTTCACCGTCGCACTTGATATTCCTGAAGCCGAAAGACAACTTGAAGAAATACGGCTTGATCAGATCGATGCTCTGATTGTTGATGATGATGATATAACGCTTCAAACGACATCCGACGAGATTGAAGCTCTGGGCTCTGTAGCAGAGCAGGCACATAACGGAGCAGAAGCGATCAAAATGATAACTGGCAGGCATGAGAGTGGAAAGGATTATAACATAGTTATCATCGACTGGAAAATGCCGGATATGGATGGAGTTGAAACAATCCGTAGGATTCGCTCGGAGGTTAACGCAGATATTCCCATATTGCTGATCTCTGCATACGACTGGTCAGACATAGAGGATAAGGCAAAAGATGCAGGTGCAAATGGTTTTGTAAGCAAACCGATCTTCCGCTCCACCCTCTATAATAAGATAAATGAGATTATTGGTGTAGAATCCAAAACCGTTGAACCGCAAGACGATTATTCTGATCTTAATGGTATCCGCATTCTTGTTGCAGAGGATATAGATATTAACTGGGAGATTATTTCCAATATACTTAACATGCATGGCATCATATGCGATCGTGCAGAAAACGGGCGTATTTGCGTGGACAAGTTGAGCGTAGCTCCGGAAGGCAGTTATGATCTTGTATTTATGGACGTGCAGATGCCAATAATGAACGGACTCGATGCAACAAGAGCGATTCGAGGGTTGGAAAACTCATGGGCATCATCTATTCCGATCATCGCCATGACCGCAGACGCGTTCTCTGAAAACGTCACAGAATGCTTGGATGCGGGGATGAACGGACATATTGCAAAACCTATTGATATAAAGCTTGTCTTCAAAGAAATCCGAAGGCTCAAAGAAAGTAAAAAATAAACAAACAAATGGGAAGGGAGCTCTTATGAAAAAAATAATGTGTGTTTTTGTTGCTGTAATGATGATTCAGAGTCTGACAGCATGCGGCTATGTAGGGCAGGAGGCAAAGACAGAGGACATCTTTCGACCGACTCTTGATACTTCCAGTAAATGTCATATCAATGTTGCGGGCGGTTATGATAACTTTGAGGCACTCGAAACAGAATTTGATCGTTTCAACGAGTATTATCCTAATGTGGAACTTGTATACACCAAGATTGATGACTATAACAACATGGTTGGCACAGTTCTGAACGGAAATGATGCCCCAGACATCTACGTCAACAACTCTTGGATGTATGGTCGCGAACAGTATAAGGAATCTATAGATCATGCTGAGAATCTTGCTGACCCGGCACTGGGTATTGACCTTAGTTGTATACGAAGCAATATTCTTCTGAAGACAGATGATGGCTCACTTCCTATGGTTCCGGTTTTCTCGAGTACCTACGGAATGCTTGTAAATGACGATCTGTTCAAAAAAGAAGGTCTTACCATTCCTTCGACCTATGAGGAGCTAGTATCCGTGTGCCACAAATTTCGTGAAAAAGGCTATGAAAATCCCATGATGGGCTATACTGCTCAGGAAAAAACATCCCTTTACACAATAATCAGCTATCCTCTCTTTTGTTCAACCGTCGCAAGTGACGCAGAAGCTGTAAAGAAACTGAACGATCTTGATCCTTCAGCAGGTGAATATATGAGACCCACCCTTGATAAAGTGGGGCAGTTCCTAAACGACGACTGTGTGGATATCGATGCTTGCAATGCCATTGAAAACAACTATGATGCGGTGATCCTCCGCTTCTTTGAAGGGGATATTCCTATGATGATCTGTGCCGGAGATGCCGTTTCCGGTACAAAGAAACGCGAAAGCGTTTCTGAAGCTTTTACAGAAAAACCATTTACATATACTTTTGTACCTGTCCCCATGTCAGACGAAGGCGCGTACTTCCTTGACATACCTAATCTTCAGTTTTCGGTCAACAAAGAGAGTTCGAATCTGGACGTTGCCAACGAATTTATGCGTTTTCTGATCACCTCGAGGGAACTGAACGAAATGGCAGGAAACAAAGGCCTTATGTCACCGACAAAAGATTTGTCTGTCAACAGTATGTATGCTGCGTTCGGAAACGTTCCTGAATCTCGGATTCTGTCGCCCGAAGAATTCGGACTCACAGATGATGCAGTTATACAGTTTAGGATGGCAGTTTACGGATTTGCAACAGGCGAACTGACCATAGACGAGGCTGTTTCGACTTATGGCTCTTTTTCCCAATGAGTTATGGATGATGCAATAGTAAGTTATATCGGAATTTTATCGACTAAGGATTATGAAAAAAAGTGAAAAAATAGTGAAATTATAATGGAAAATACATTAGAATGAATCAGTAAATTGCTGATTATATTATACAGAGGATTCATTATGTCAAAGATTGTATTAAAATGTCCGAGATGTGGTACAGTCCAGCATGTTAAGGGCGATGGCCCCTGTTGGAAATGCCATACCAATACTACAATCTTGGAACCGGCTACTGCTGAGGAGATGCCGCCGGTTTGACATACCGGAATTAAAACGATAAAGGGTATCAGAAATTGGGATAAAACAAAAAACAGCGTATACACTGTGACTCATCTGCCCGAGGACTTAACAAATGGTTTAGAGTATGGTAGATTAAAACAGACATTTTGGTTAGAAACAGACCGCCTTGAGAGGAGAATATTTACATGCCTGTATTTGATTTTAATGAAAAGAAGGAAGAAGCAGTAAAGGTTGAAAGAAGCTATAAGCTGGTTTATTCAAGTGAGAGGAAAACCAGTGCTCAGCATCCTATAATGATTCTTGAAGATTCAGGTTCAAAGCTTGTTCATCATTCAAATGGCATGTTTGAGGCTCCGACTGTAGGCTCGGCCTTTATATATGACACAGATGAGAAGTCATCACATAACATCCTTGAAATCGATGCGAGATTTGAAAATCTTCTAAAATGGCTTGGTGAAAATCACATAATGGTACGTCTTTCAGGTCAGACTACCGAAAGAGGCTATGCAGTATATAAGATTCTTGAAACAGGAGTGGCTGTAAGAGGTTCAAAGTTATCCGGTGAAAATGGATTTCTCCAGTTTATGATTGCCCGACTTCTCCAGAGTGATGCACCATCTGAAGAGATAGTCGATCCGGATGAGATAGATGATGCAGATGATATGAGACTTACAAGTATACAGAGCATAACAGATTATCTTATGTGTGCCGGAAGTACTCTTCCGGAAAATATAAGACTCTGGGCAAGACGTAATCTTGCTGTTGCCAAGTCTTCGGAAGTAACGCCGGAAGAGAGAAGACATGCACAGAGAGCACTATCAATTATGCTCAGCATTCAGTGGAAGAATACAGATTTTCAACCTATAGATCCGGTCGAGGCAAGAAGAATCCTCGATGAAGAACTCTACGGACTGGAAAGTGTTAAGCAGCGAATAATCGAAACTATAATTCAGATAAATCGTACACATACACTGCCGGCATATGGAATACTCCTGATCGGCCCTGCAGGAACCGGTAAGTCACAGATTGCATATGCAGTAGCAAGAATTCTGAAGATGTCATGGACAACCCTTGAGATGAGTTCAATAAATGATCCTGAGCAGCTGACCGGTAGTTCACGTATATATGCAAATGCAAAACCGGGACTTATCATGGAAGCATTTGCAAATGCTGAAAGCTCAAATCTGGTATTTATCATAAATGAGTTGGATAAAGCCTCATCAGGTAAGGGAAATGGAAATCCTGCGGATGTTCTTCTGACACTTCTTGATAACCTCGGATTTACAGACAACTACATTGAATGCAATATACCTACTACAGGTGTTTATCCTATAGCAACAGCAAATAACAAGGCTGATATAAGTGCACCGCTTATGTCAAGATTTGCAGTTATAGAACTTCCGGATTACACGCCGGAAGAAAAGCGAGTAATATTTACACGCTTTGCTATGCCGAAAGTATTAAAGAGAATCGGACTGAGAAGTGAAGAGATCGTAATAACAGAAGAAGCATTAGATGCGGTAATGGATATATTTAAGAATACATCAGGTATAAGAGATATAGAGCAGGCAGCTGAACATATAGCTGCAAATGCATTATACAGAATAGAAGTAGAAAAACTGGATTCAGTTACCTACGATGCAAAAATGATCCGTGATCTTTTATAAAGAAAACGCCCACTGGCTGATTTGTCAGTGGGCGTGTTTTTGTCTTTGTAAACTTTGTTATGCATGAACTATATTATTTCTTGTTCTCTTTCTTAAGTTCATTCATCCTCATTGCACGAACCTTAAGTGGAAGTCCCCAAAGTGTGATGAAGCCTTCTGCATCATGATGATCGTACATGTCACCTGTTGTAAACGATGCAAGTGATTCGCTGTAAAGTGAATATGGAGAAGTTGTACCTGCTTTGATGATATTACCTTTGTAAAGACGAAGCTTAACTTCACCTGTTACATACTGCTGAGTTACATCAACGAAAGCTGAGATAGCCTCGCGAACAGGAGTAAACCACTTTCCTTCATATACTATGCTTGCAAGCTTGCTTCCGAGATCCTTCTTAAGTGCGATAGTGTCACGGTCAAGAACGAGTTCTTCAAGCTGCTGATGAGCTTCCATAAGAATTGTTCCACCAGGAGTCTCATATACTCCACGGCTCTTCATACCAACAACTCTGTTCTCAACGATATCGACGATTCCGATTCCGTGCTTTCCGCCGATTGTATTAAGTTCACGGATAATATCAGCAACCTTCATTTTCTTTCCGTTAAGAGATACAGGCATACCTTTTTCAAATGAAATTGTAAGTTCTACATCTTCATCAGGTGCTTTCTCAGGAGTTACGCCAAGAACAAGCATATGATCGTAATTAGGAGCCTGTGAAGGATCTTCAAGTTCAAGTCCTTCGTGGCTGATATGCCATATATTTCTGTCACGGCTGTATGACTGATCTGTTCCGAAAGGAAGATCAATACCATGAGCCTTACAATAATCTATCTCGGCCTGACGTGAATCCATCTGCCATCTGTCATCTCTCCATGGAGCAATAACCTTAATATCAGGAGCAAGAGCCTTAATACCAAGCTCGAATCTTATCTGATCATTTCCCTTACCGGTAGCACCGTGACATATTGCGACTGCATCTTCCTTACGAGCAATCTCAACAAGTTTAGCTGCGATAGTAGGTCTTGCCATAGCAGTACCCATGAGATACTTATGCTCATATACAGCACCGGCCTGAACACATGGCATGATATAATTCTCACACAGATCATCAACAACGTCTTCAATATAAAGCTTAGCAGCTCCTGAGAGACGTGCACGCTCTTCAAGACCATCAAGCTCTTCACCCTGACCGCAGTCTATACAGCAGCAGATAACCTCATAACCATATGTTTCCTTTAACCACGGAATTACCGCAGTTGTGTCAAGTCCGCCTGAATAGGCTAAAACAACTTTATCCATGTTTACTGACCTCTTTTCTTCAATAGTATATTATTTTATAGGTTATAAAAACATTACACATCATGATAACTTATATTGAGCAAAAAGAAAAGCATTCTTTTACTATATCTGTATTTTGTTATATCGTTATGATATATTAGAGCAGTAGTATGTAAGTATTTATCTTTCAGTTTTGTTTTTCAATAATGTGGAGGTGTAATGGCAGAAAGAATCAATTTTTTTGCAACAAGAAATGATATGGTATTACTACTTAAAGAGTTAGAGATATCGTTTGAAGTTAAATATGTTCTTTCCTATGACACAATGGTTATCAGCAATAAGATACTGGAGTATAGCAGTGTTGAAAGTATACCTAATTTGGACAATCTGCGTAAGAAACATAGTGAAAAAATGTATTTAATTATGCGGAAGGGTGCCGTACCATTAAAGAAGAAGACTCCTAGAGGGATGAAAGTGATTCAAGGTGAGAATTTAGAATCAGTTGGTTTTGAACCTAGTGGTTTTAGTGAGGATGGAAGTTGTTTGATTCATGGCATTTTCTCGACAATGGAGGAAAATGCTTTTTCAAAGGAGACTTTTAATGCAGTCCGTAGGTTACTGAATAAACAATTCACCAAAGTGCGAGGTTGGTATTTTGGGGATGAGGCAATGTCATTAAATGGCAAGGTTAGATACGTTTGTATTGGGACGGATGAACCAGAAGAATATGATTTTCATTTATGAATATAGCAAATTATTTACGAAATTATATTTCAGCATATTTTACTAAGGAGATTATATGATAACAGTAAATCTGTACTATAAAGGAATTAATGGAAATGCACGTGCGTTTGCGGATGAAATGGAATCATCAGGTATCGCTGATGCTATTCGGGCAGAAGAAGGAAATCTGCGGTATGAATACTTTCAACCACTCAATGACCCCGAGATTGTATTGCTCATTGATTCGTGGTCAGATCAGGAGGCTATAGATGCACATCATGCATCGCCAATGATGAAGCAACTTGCCGAGCTTCGCGACAAGTATGATCTTCACATGACAGTGGAACGATTTGTTAGCGAAGAATATGAATCGGATGAGAAGTACTTAAGGAAATAATAATTACAGTTTTATAGACGATGACAAATCGGAGTTTGTTAATATGAGCTTAGTTACAAAAACAATCGACAGCCGAATCCTCGGTAAGAAAATGAATCTGGCGATTTATCGTCCAGCTGTTGATGATACAAGTGCCCTGCCGGTTCTGTATTTCTTTCATGGAAGAACAGGAAACGAAAGCCTTCTTCAGTGGCTTGGAATGGAGAAGATAGCAGATGCCATGGTTGAGGTAGGAGAAATACAGCCCCTGATTGTGGTATGCCCGAATTTGGACAACAGCAGGGGGATTAACTCTTCCGTGCTTTATCGAGAGGTTAAAGGCAAATATGGCGTCGTCCACAAAGGGCGGTATGAAGATTATCTGCTTGACGAACTCATACCGTTTGTCGACAATACATTTCATACCATCAGAGATCGCTCGGCAAGATATATCGGTGGCATTTCCTCCGGAGGATACACTGCCTTAAGTATAGGGTTGAGGCACCAGGGATTGTTTTCCAAAATCGGCGGGCATATGCCGGCCATTGACTTGTCCTACGCAGACGAAGATGAGTGCTATTTCGCGGATGAAACGATGTGGCTAAAAAACGACCCAATTTCTATTGCAAAGCAGACGGTTTTTGATGATTTGCAAGTATTCCTGGACGATGGAAAAGAAGATGAGGGGCAGTTCTATCGCGCATGTGAAAAACTGTTTCAATTGCTGCGACAGAACGGAGCCGATGTGCAAAATCATGTGTTTGAGGGTCGTCACAGTGGTGACTACATAAGATTTAACATGGAAACTTATCTCCGGTTTTATAGCCCGCGCACAAATTCCAGTTTTACATACTAAGCTGTATTCTTCTGAAAGTGGTGAAAAGAGATATGGATTTATATAAATGTACAATAGCAGACCTTGCTTATTATGAGAATGAGAAGCAAATCGTAGTCAAAGTTGATATTCAAGATGATAACATTGAGATGAGTTGCGAGGTGGATGGAGTTTGCTTTTCAGCCGCTGGTGAGTATTATTTTGAAACATTCCAATTATTCAGGGATCGTCTTCTGGAATTGGGCTATGGAATAAAAAGTAATGGTTCAAGAATAAATGCAATTCAATCAGGGATGATGGGATATTGCGAAAAAATATATCTTGTGGAATTAGGTAAGCAAGCATTAAACAAAGATATTTTCAATATCTGGGATTATGCAGATATAAAAGAATTTCCGTCGTCAGATGAGCAAAAGTTATTCGCTAACAAGTGGTATAATAGTTTTTAAAAGAATTAAGATATTCCGGAATATATTTCAGGGTATAGGAGTATAGGAGGGTAAATGAAAGCATTGATCATTAATTGCAGCCCTGTCAGAACGGGCGCGACAGCTGAGATTGTAAATATTATCGAAAAGGAAATCTCCGCACGATATGACACCAAATGTATCTGTATAGATGACTATGATTTTGATTTTTGTAAAGGCTGCAGATCCTGCCACACTACAGCGAAGTGTGTAATGAATGATGATATCATTAAGATTATGGATGAATATGATAATGCTGATGTTATTGTTTCTGTAGCTCCGTCTTACTGGGCAGATATACCGGGGCAGTACAAGGCATTCATAGATAGATGCACTCCCTGGTGTGATACGCATGAACCTCACGCTACTATAAGGGAGGGGAAGAAGGGATATTCGGTTGCGCTCAGAACCGGTCCCGGAATGCACGAGTGCGACAGGATAATACAGAGCATAGAACATTTCTATGGACATTTGCATATTGAATCTTCGGGGAGTCTTGGCCTTACATCTATTGAATATAAGGAAAATGTTGAGCCCAAAAAACAGGAGATAATTGATTTTTGCAAAAACATTTAATTACAGTTTTATGGATGAGCATTGAGGAATCGAAATATGAACCAAATATATTGGGATGTCAGTCAAATATCCATGCTGACAGACAATCTAGGGGCATCGACACATAGCCATGGAATGGTGCAATTCTTTTTAGCACTGGAGAATATACCGGATATTCAGGTAGGGAGAAAAAAACTTGATAAGCCGATATGTCTTTTTGTGAATAAAAATGTTAAGCATAGTGTAAAATTTCACGACGGAATTATCTTTACAACTGTAATAGATCCGACATCGGATATTGGGATATTTATTGATGCCCTTATGAACGGAAATGAATATTATCTGATAGATACGGATGTGGCTAAAAAACTTAGCAAATATGCCTATCCCATGATAGAAACATTTGATAAGGAAAGCTATGTAACATTCCTAAATCAGATGTATTTGAATCTTGGTTTTCAACCGAGAGAGAGACAGATGGATGAGAGAATTACCGGATTATTAAAGATACTGGAGGATTGTAATTGTTTCGATCATTCCGTAGAAAAGTATGCCGAAGAACTGGATATTTCAACCAGCAGGCTTTCTCATCTTTTTAGTGAGCAGGTAGGGATATCTCTAAAGAGTTATCTGACGATTCATCAGCTTGAGAAGGCATTTCAGAGCATTCTGGAAGGAAGCAGGTTGACGGAAGCAGCTATGAATGCGGGATTTGATTCGCATTCACATTTTGCTGCTACGGTAAAACGTCTTATGGGGCTGCCTGCGAGAAAAACCATAAAAGATAGCAGATTTTTGAAAGTTTATTGATTTTCATTTTTTTATAATCAGGTCATCAAATGAAAGGATGACCGATTATGATGGATAATTATTTAAAAGAAACCCGGATGTTAAATTATAAGGCGAAAAGCCTTGAGGAACTTGTTAGATCAAGAAACTGGAAAGAATTGGATGAGTTTGAAAGAATCGGAGCAATATACGATTATGTAAGAAATGAAATCCTGTTTGGCTACAACCGGTCTGATCTGCTTTCGGCGGAGGAGGTGCTGGCAGATGGCTACGGACAATGTAATACGAAGGCGACGCTGCTCATGGCACTTCTCAGGGCTGTGGAGATCCCATGCAGGCTGCATGGAACTCAGGTGAGTAAGTATTTCCAGAAAGGAGCAACATCGGGGCTGATTTCTGTGCTTGCACCCAAAAGTGTTGTTCATACATGGGTGGAGGTGTTATATAAAGGACAGTGGATAGCACTGGAAGGCGTTATCACGGATGAAGCATATGTCCGGGGGGTGAAAAAAAGATTTTCGGATCATACAGGTGAGTTTAAAGCATATGCCATATCTGTACCGGATTTAAAGTTTCTGGATCTTAATTGGAAGGGTGCGAATCTTTTTGTTCAGAACACCTCAGTAGTAAAAGATTATGGGGTATTTGAAAACCCAGACGTTTTCTTCTCGGAACATAAGCAGACGTGGAATAGAATAAAGGATTTTGCGTATGTACATTTTGGAAGAAAAATGATGAACAGAAATGTCGCCTGTATAAGAATGCCGGCATAGTCTGTGCAGAGAAGGAAAAAAGTTTGTGAATTGCGGTATAATATGAGATAGGAGGCACAGTCTTATGGCGGATAATCATATTCAATTGGCTGATTTGCCATATTGCAAGCCGGTAAAAGAATTGCTTTACAAAAGATATGGGGAGAAGCAAGCTGCAGATATATGGAAAAAGATAGAAAAACAGTATAATGAATATCTTGTAGACCTGCCTGATTATGGCGGAAAGAAGAATGGTCATGCGATGGCTGTTTACGGAGGACTGTTGATCTTTTCCATGTATCCCTGTCTGCCGGATCAGCCGCCCGTATCGGAGTTGCAGGATTTTGTATCTAATATGTTTATGGGGACTTTTGTAAAACTTGGAAAAATCATAAATCTTAACAGATCGTCAAATATGTGGTTGATCAGTAAAATCTTTAAGAAGTCAGGCGATGGGGATAGACGGGATATCGTAAAATATCCAGCAGGATTCATAAATGTTGAAGAACCTTATGATAAAGAAAACCATGCTGCGAGATATCATTTTGCGCAATGTCCCAATGCGGAGTTTGCGAAAAAACACAATCTACTTCATGTGTTGCCGCTTATGTGCAACTGTGATTTCTTTGGAATTGAGCAGCTTCATGGGACTTTAATCCGTTGCGGAACCTGCGGCAATAGTGATATTTGCGATTACTGTGTTGTTGGCGATAAAAATCCGCTTGCAGACAGATATGAAATTAAGACCGATGACAACGGTTTTCTTGTCAGTGTAGAAAAAGAGAGATAAAACATTATCTTGGAAGAAACCTTACCAAAGCTAATAAATGATTTTTTACGACCGCTATGAGAATTAGTTCATGGCGGTTTTTCCATTCGCAGCAGCTTTAGTACAATTCGCAACAGATTTCCGATATAGGATTAATATTTGTTGTTAACATTTTAAGACTTGACCGGCTAATGTATGTTAGCTATAATGAGGCTAATATTTATTAGCTGATTGGAGGAGCTCATGTCTACAAAAGAGAAGATACTGGATGCGGCATTAACGTTATTTGCAGAGAATGGATACGATGGAACAAGTGTGGAGCAGATTGCGGGTATGGTCGGAATCAAAGCTCCTTCGTTATATAAGCACTATAAAGGCAAGGAAGACATTCTAAATGCGTTGATTGATTCTGCTGAAGCGCGTTATGAGGAAATGTTTGGATCTGAAAATAATATTGGGAAAGTTCCGCAGAGCCGGGAAGATTTCATCAAGGTGACTTTGAAAAGGATTTCATTCACAATAAAGGATCCTGTAATCCGAAAGACAAGGATGCTGCTTGTCCAGGAACAGTTTAGAAATGAAAGGATTTCCGAGGTTACAACCAGGCATCAGTTGGACGGGATACAGAGGATGTTTGCAAAGATTATCAAAGGCATGATGGATGAAGGTATAGTAATAGATGATGATCCGGAATTGCTTGCGGTAGAACTTACCGCACCGGCTGTTCTGCAGATAGCAAGGTCAGACAGGCAGCCGCAATATGAGGAAGAATGCATGGAATACATCGAAAAGCATATGCGGCATTTTTGCAAGGTATACATGAAAGAGCGAGGACATAATAATGAATGAATACATTGCATATTGCGGGCTGGACTGTGAGACTTGCGAAGCTCGTTTGGCTACGGTTAATAATGATGATGAGCTGCGGATAAAGGTATCGAAGGAATGGTCCGAGCTTAATGGAGTGGAAATCACGCCGGAAATGATCAACTGCTCCGGCTGCCGGATTCCGGGAGTAAAGACAGTGTACTGCGATTCTTTGTGTCCGATCAGACAGTGCGCGAGAGAAAAACAGGTGGATACCTGCGGTGGCTGTCCGGAAATGAAATCGTGCGAAAAGGTTGGAGCGATTATCGGAAACAATCCTGATGCTCGTGACAGGCTTGAAAATGCCGGAAGCGTATGATGGCAAATGTAATAACAGGCTTAAGAATCCTTGTGAGTGCGGTGCTCCTGTTTTGCCCGGTGTTTTCTCCAATCTTTTGTGCAATGTATCTGATCGCCGGATTATCTGATATGGCTGATGGGATCGTTGCACGGAAAACAAATTCAGTCAGTGAATTTGGATCGAGATTCGATTCAATCGCTGATTTTGTATTTGTGGCCGTTTGCCTGATAAAGATTCTGCCTGTAATAGATATTCCGATATGGCAGTATGTATGGACGGCGGTTATCTTTTTTGTCAAGATCATCAACATTATATCAGGGTATGCCATGCATAAGAGATTTATTGCTGTGCATACGACAATGAACAAAGTGACGGGTGTGATGCTTTTCATAGTTCCGTTGACATTATCAATAGTCCCGCTTATATACACGGGAATACCGATATGTTCGGTAGCGACATTTGCAGCTATTCAGGAAGGACATTTCATAAGGACAGGAAAGGGGATTAAAACATAGATTGTCCCTACGGAATCTGGGGGATGAAGAATAATGGATAGAATAAGCGGAAAACTGACGATATATTTTGAAGATCCGTTCTGGGTGGGTATTTTTGAGAGAATTGAAAACAGGAAACTGTCAGTAGCTAAAGTGACGTTTGGTGCGGAGCCGAAGGATTACGAGGTCCTGGAGTTTATATATCGGAACTATTATCATCTGCAGTTCAGTCCGGCGGTTGAAATGGTTGTAAAGGATACGAAGAAGAACCCTAAAAGGGCACAGCGTGATGCGAAAAAACAGACATTGGAGACGGGCATAGGCACTAAATCGCAGCAGGCACTTAAATTACAACTGGAGCAGAATAAACAGGAACGGAAAGTCAGAAGCCGTGAACAAAGGGAAGCGGAGAGCCAGCGAATATTTGAATTGAAGAAAATTAAGAAAAGAGAAAAGCATAGGGGACATTGAGGGATGGAATATGTGTTATAAAGCTGATTTTACTAAAACTGGAGGAGAGAAAACCGGAAAGGAGCTTTGCTGATTATGGTCACAAAGGAAATGCTAAAAAAAGCGCTGACTCAACTTGGGGTTGAAAAGGGCATGGTATTAGAGGTTCACTCATCACTTAGCAGTTTTGGAGAACTTGAAGGCGGAGCTGAAACAGTTATAAATACGCTAAAAGAGATTGTCACGGAGGAAGGAAGTATTTTCATGCCGGCGCTTAGGCTAAGCCGAGAACTGCCGCTTACCGAAGAAGATAAAAAGCTTGGAATCACAGTAAAGATAAAAGTATTACCGCCTGATTCTGACAGAACGGCTATGGGGATTGTAGCAGATACCTTCCGTAAATTACCGGATACGTATACAGGGACAGATACGATCAGCACATCCGGTTGGGGAAAACATGGAAAAGAAGCGGTGACAGGAGGTCTTGATTATCCAATCCACAACGGTGGAATGGCTCTTATGCTTGGGGTTGATATTTACAAACTTACGGCAATGCATTATGTGGAGGGAATAACACCTGGCGAAATTAACGAACAGTTTGAGCCGACAGAAGCGATCAACCGAAAATATCCTCCGGATGAGTGGTTCATGGAAGCAGGGCATCCGCCCGTAAAAGCGTGGTACAAAATTCAGGACATGGCCTATGAAAAAGGACTCATTAAAGAAACTATAATAGGTGAATGCAAGATAATGTTTTTTGATATATGGTCTGTGGTTTCGTTATATGAAAATGAACTAAGGCGCGACCCGTATGGGCTATGGGGGATGATCAGACATGAGGATGGAGAAACTGACTGATAATATGATTCGCTTTGCTGAAAGCAAACTTGGCAGCACAGAATATGCAGGATGGTGCCTTGCGTTTATAGAGGATGCACTTGAAATCAGCAATCATATCGAAATATATGGTGGAGATTCCGCGAAGGAATCCTGTGAGATGTATAAGGACGCACTGCGGTGTGGAATTCCGGAACGAGGCGCTTTCGTATTCTATGATTGCCTGTGTCCTAGCGGAAATGGCCCAGTCAATTGGGGACACTGCGGCATTAGTCTAGGGAATGGCCGAGTGATCCATGCGTGGGATATAGTCCGAATCGATGACTATCTGGCAATCGAAAAGCTGACAGCACTGACCGGAGATCATCCGAAATATTTGGGCTGGGTGGCGCTTGAACGCGTATTAGATCAAAAACCGTAAGCATGATTTGAAAGAATGCATTATATAACGACTAAGTGAGGAATGGCCTATGAGTTTACAGTTGTTTAAGGCAGGATATTCGTTGCGCCGGAGCATTTCCGCAAAGGCTATGGAATCTTTTGTTTCAGAATTGTGAAAAAGGGGAAATGAATAAATCAAAGTTTGGTAGTGGGGTAGTACAATGATTAGAATTATGAAAAACAGTGATTTAACACAATGTGGTTCGATTTATACGAAAGCATTTCCGATGGAATATTGGGGAATAGATTGGACGACAGAAAATGCCACAGAATATCTTCAGGATTTTTTTGAACAGAGAAGATTTGTGGGATTTGTATATGAGGAAAATAAAGAAGTACTAGGGTGTATATTCGCACTTCGTAAGATTTCAGGCAACAAAGAAGAGATTTATATTAATGAGATGGCAGTACTTCCTGAGCGACAAGGTCAAGGAATAGGTAAGCAGTTATTAAACGCTGTTAAAGATTATAGTAAGGACAAAGGACTTGCGGGTATTGTTCTTTATACTAGCGAGTATGCGCCAGCGGCTAAGTTTTATGAGAAGAATGGGTTTAAGTTGTCAAAGGGAACTATATGTATGTATTTTGAATAATTTTGGGATGAGTAAATTTAAATCTGGTAAAGGCAGGATACAAAGTGCACGTGATATCTGATTGCGTAACGAGCTATGACCTGAAAAAACTGGATGAAATGTTTGCGTATTATTGCAGTAAGGGCTGCGATGTATAAAAATTGGGAGATTATACAGATGGAGAAAATACAATATAAAAAATTAGATGCTGACTGTTTTAACACACATTCGCTGGATTCTTTTGTCCGCCATCAGGCTGTTACTGAGTGCTGGAGAGAGGTGGATAATAAATGGGTACTTGTGCCTAATCCTTTTGTCGAAAACTGGACAATAGAACAGTGCCGAGAGGTAGCTGGAGATATAGTGCAGCATATGAACCATGACCAAACAGGTTTTGGTGCATTTGATGGCGAACGTATCATTGGCTTCGCAACCGTATCACACGACATATTTGGAGAAACAGCAAATTATGTGGAATTGGTCTGTTTTCAAGTTTCAGAGGATTATCGCCACCGGGGTATTGGAAAGAAACTCTTTACAATGATCTGTGAAGAGGCCATGCGGCTTGGAGCAGATAAGCTGTACATATCCGGTCATTCCTCAAAAGAATCACAGGCAGCGTACCAAGCACTTGGATGCAGGCACGCAGATGAGATTAATAAGATTCTGGCTGAGAAGGAGCCATTTGACGTACAGCTGGAATATATATTATAGTTTCGTAATAATGATTCTATTATAAACTGTTAGAGGAGTATTTATGAGATACAAGAATAAAGATATCAGAAGTATGTACAGTGTTAGTTTTGCATCATATATAGTGGGGCTGGTTCTTACATTACTGGCGCTTCTGCTTTTGGTCTGTGGATTTGTATTTGCCGGAAAGAAATATAATAACCAGATGCATCTGGATGATGCTATGAAGCTTTCGGGAAATCATGCCGTAAGGGTTGTATACTTTGACATTGTCGATGAACCTATTAAGGCAGGAGACTATAAGCGAGATACATTTTATCTTGTTACAGATGGTACTGAATACCGTCTGGCTGTTCTGGATGATAAGGATTTAAGCGAGATCAAGAACGGTCTTCAGAAAACTGTACCTTACAGAGCTGAGGGCATGACCAGGTTTATAATCGATGATGATACAAATGAAGAGATTGCTGCAAAGGCGTCTCAGGTTCTGGGACAGAAGGTTACTACAGATAACATGGATGATATTCTGGGTGATGTTTGTTTTACTTGTTTTAAGCTGTCATATAAAAATGTTCTTTTTGATGGATATATAGTGAATCTCATACTTGGAGGATTGCTCCTTTTGGTAGGTGGAGGAATGTTTGCCGGCGCGCGTTCTGACCTTAAAGGTTCTCGTGAGGTTAAATCTTTATCAGGCATTACTGCGGATGATATTGATAACGAGGCGAGTAACCCTGATTCTGTCTTCATGAGTCGTAATCTGCTTATATCACCTAATATGGTTGTAGGTTTTACTCATGGCGCTGATAAATACAAAACCGGCCAGGTTGCACTTAAGTACAATGAAATAAGCCGACTGTATTCATATAATAAGGTGATAATACCCGGTGGGGAAATGAATGCAAGGAATTGTTATTCTGTCATTGAGGCGGAAGCTATAGATGGAAATAAGTATGCCATTTATGATTCCAGAAATGCGTATACGGTTTTTGACCACGATGAAGAAATAGAGGGCATTATAAATAAAATCCATGAGATGAATCCGGGAATAATACTTGAACCGGCCGGGGCCAAATATCAGACGTATCGTTTTTCTTACGTATTAAAGGATGAAGAAGAAGGGAAAGTCGTACCGCCTGAGGATATAGATGATGAACTTAGAGAAGAAATATGTGATTCGCTTAACACTTATACTATTCTCACTGGCTTTGCTGATACAGAAGCCATATTTTCACTTAAAATGCAATTTGTAGATAATAATTTTGTGGATATTATCACTGGATATTTTGGAGACAGAGAGAGTGAAGTTGCTCCAAGATTCTATGAGTTCTTAAAGAAAGACCTCGACAAAGGATGGGACGATTATATCGGAGAGGAGTATTCTTTAATCTTTAGTGCTGTTGACGACAGGAGAGAGTAAATGGAGATGAATATCTTTCTATGAAAAAGAGGTGGGAGAATATGGAGTTTTATGAAGTTATAGAAAAAAGAAGAACTATTCGGGATTTCGAATCTGAGGATATACCAAAAGAGATATTAGAAAGAGTTATTTCTGCAGCGTTGAAAGCTCCTACTAATGACCATATGAGAGATTGGCATTTCATCATTGTTAAGAATCGAGAGATTGCAGCTCAGTTACTGGATATAGTTCCCAAAGGTATCTCTGACGAGGACATGAATCAGTTGATCAAAGATTGGAATCTGAATGACAGTCTTCAACAGGAATGCTATCGTAATGCCGTACCCAAACAGTACAGGATGCTTTTTGATGCATCTGCAATCATTTTACCGCTTTTGAAACAAAAGACGGATATACTTCATCCGGAGAATATTTCCCATCTTAATGGATTTGCATCAATATGGTGTAGTATCGAAAACTTATTCCTTGCTGCAACGGCAGAAGGATACGGATGTAATCTTCGTATCCCACTTGGAAATGAAGGCGAACATGCAAGAGAAATACTCGGGTTTCCGGAGGATTACTATATGCCATGCTTTATTGGTATAGGAAGGCCAAAGGAGAACGCGGCAATTCCTAAACAGAAGGATATTGATATCAATGATAGGATACATTGGGATGTATTCTGATTAGAATAATAGTTCAGTCTGAAGCTGAGAATCATGAGAAAAACAGAAAGTCTGCGACTTAATGGAAATAAAGATAATCAAATCCAAAAGAAAAACTATATCGATACAGGTTGTATCTTCCGAAGAACTGGTTGTAAGAGCTCCGAAAAGAGTATCAAAGAAAACTATAGATGAGGCTATAGCGAAGCATGAACTCTGGATAGAAAAGCAGCAGGAGAAAAAGAGAAGGGAAGAAATCATTGCAAGGAATATAACGCCTCTTTCGGATATTGAGGTGGACGAGCTGGCGGACAAGGCTGTTCAGGTGTTTGCAGCAAAAGTTGAACACTATGCTCCAATAGTAGGAGTGACTTATGGACGTATAACCATAAGGAATCAGAAGACCAGATGGGGAAGCTGCTCGGCAAAAGGTAATCTTAACTTTAATGTAGCTTTGATGAGAGCACCGATAGAGGTCCTTGATTACATTGTGGTTCATGAACTGTGTCATCGACGGCATCTGGATCATTCTCGGGAGTTTTGGGATGATGTCGAGAAGGTTATTCCTGATTACAGGATTCATGAAAAATGGCTGAAAGACAATGAAAACAGGATTATGCGAGAGGTTGGGATTTTATAAAATTCCTATTACGGCAATGGCCGGATCGGTAAAGTCAGGCCATGGAAAGGGATTGAGAATGATACAATACAGACTTATGACAATTGATGACTATGAAGCTGCATATGATCTTTGGATCAGGTGTGGAAATGGATTGAATGATAAAGACGATTCACGAGAAGGGATCGGGAAATATCTTAATCGTAATCCGAAAACCTCTTTCGTTGCTGTTCTTGACGAAAAGATAGTCGGGGTCATTCTTTGCGGACATGATGGAAGAAGAGGAATAATTCAGCATGCCTGTGTGTCTCCGGATTGCAGGAGAAAGGGGGTTGGAGAGAAGCTTGTCGACCTTGCTCTTGACGCGCTTAAAGAAGAAGGGATAAACAAAGTTCTTCTGGTTGCTTTCAAGAAAAATGAAGGCGGAAATGCATTCTGGGAATCGCAGGGATTTACTCTTCGTGAAGATCTGAATTACAGGAATAAGGCACTCACGGAATTAATCCGAATCGATCCGGAGTATGTGAAATAAAAATCGATTTTTTCAGTAAAATCAAGGGTTGCAACGGGGTTTAACATGATTGTTAAGCCCCGTTGTCACATTGTAAAGCCTGCTTGGTAGAGTTTTTGAGGCGGATTTTTTATGATTGAATCATCAAAAATACCAAGGAGGTATACAAAGTGAAAAATCATTTTTTAAACCTGATTCCATTTAACAATAGGATGGAAATGCCGGGAGCTGAATATGTGATCAAGAAGGTTCTGGCATTTATTCTAATATTCTTTGTATCAGGGATTTTAGGAGAGGCAGTTGTTATAGCATCCTTCACAGGGATGGGTTACGATCCACTGCATGGTGTGATGCCTGAGGGAGAGATTGCGGGGCTCGTTCCATTTTATGGATATTTACTTTTCTCGATAATTGCAATTCTATATTGCAAGCTGATAGAAAAAAGAAGTCTTGAGGACATCGGCCTTACCAAAAAGTTTGGAGATTATTTCATCGGAATTGTGATAGCACTAATTATGCTGGGTGTTGTTATATTTATATGTTGCATAAGCGGTTCAGTATCATTTGTAGGAATTAATAAGAATGTCAGCGTAAAGGGACTGATCTTATGGGGAATCGCATTTATAATCCAGGGTTCTGAAGAGGAGATCCTTTGCAGGGGCTTTCTGATGAATACTCTTAAGAAGAAGATTTCAGTTCCGATGGCTGTATTTGTCAGTTCGACTGCATTTGTTGTGCCTCATCTGATAATGACATCAATCCTCGAAGCCGGAGTAGTTTATTCAATAATCGGTATTGTTAATCTTTATCTGATTTCGATTCTGTTTTCTATAATTGTGTTATGGCGTAAGAATATATGGATATCCTGCGGACTTCACACAGCCTGGAATTTTGTTCTGAATTCAGTGTTTGGACTCACATTATCAGGAATTGACGGGAATAATGGAGGTTTATTCATCTTTAAGATAAATAATCTGAATATAATCAATGGTTCCGAATATGGTTTAGAGGCAGGAATTGCGACAACAGGTATAATTCTAGTAATGATTTGTGGTATAATCTATCTTTGGAAAGGGAAAGGAAGGGATCGTCATGGAATTCAATAATAAATTGTATGAGCTTCGTAAACAGAAAGGATTCTCACAGGAGGAACTTGCCAATCGCCTGAATGTTTCCCGTCAGACGGTTTCTAAGTGGGAGGTTGGAGAATCAACACCGGATATGGAAAAACTCGTTGCTATGAGTGATCTTTTCGAAATATCCCTCGATGAGCTGGTTTTGGATAAAAAAGAAGAGAAGAAGCAGGAAGCTTCCGAGCAGGTAGTTAAATCCGAGTTTTACAGTGATTTAAAGGAACATGTTTTAACGGAAGATAATAAGAAGAAGACCAAGAAAGGCCTTAAGATAGCAGGTATAGCTCTCGGGGCATTTCTCCTGATCGATATATTATCTTTCATCATATATGTTCTGATGTTTGGATTGCCTAAGTAAAAAACTCTATTATGCAGAAGGAGCTGGGTTGGATATGAAAAAGGTTAAATTTGCAAAAACTATATCAATTTCATTGGCAGTTATGGTGTTGCTGAATGGATGTGCATATACCCAGAAGAAAACTGATACAACATCGCAGCCTGTTAATGTAGTGGAAGAAACCGTGGACAGAGATGTTCTGTTCCAGGTATCACTTCTTCAAGGACTTACCTTTGGTGATTATCATGGCAGTATTACGGCTGAAGAGCTTAAGCAAAACGGAGATATTGGAATAGGAACCTTCGACAGTCTGAACGGTGAGCTTATCATGCTGGATGGAAAGATATATCGTGCGGCGGGGGACGGCAGTGTAGAGGAAGTGCCTGAAAATGAGACCATTCCATTTTCAAATGTAACGTTCTTTGACGAGGACGATGTTGATGAATTGTCTGATGTGAATGACATGGAATCCCTTGTTGAGAAGCTGGATGAAAAGGTGGAGGAGCTTGGGTCCAATCAGTTCTATATGATCAGGATTGATGGTGAGTTCGAAGCTATGAATGTAAGAAGTGAGCTGGAGCAGGAAGAGCCATATAAGCCGCTGGCTGAGGTTCTTGAAACCGATCAGACCTTCTTTGATTATGAGAATATAAATGGAACGGTGGTAGGTCTTTACTGTCCGCCTTATATGAAGGATCTGAATGCGACCGGCTGGCATCTTCATTTTGTTTCTGATGACAGGACTAAGGGTGGCCATGTTCTCGGACTGGATATAAAAACAGCAGAAATTACCTGGGATTATACGGAAGGTTTTGAAATGAAACTCCCGGATGATGATATGTTTGCTGATTTCGACCTTACTATCGATCAGTCGGAAGATATAGAGAAAGTTGAAAAAAACACGGATGACGAATCAGATGATGCAACTGTTACAGATGCTGATGGTTATAAGCTTTCCGGAAACTCTTCTGACTTTGTACTTCTGAGTGAGGCGGTTCCGGACGCGATATTGGAGATCAGATACTACTCAACATATAATTTTGTTGGTGAAAGAGTAGATGGATATGAGGAGCCGGTAGCACTTCTTACAAAGGAAGCGGCCGAAAAGCTTAAGGAAGTAAGTGATGAACTGGCTGAAAAGGGTTACAGGCTGAAGATATTCGATGCATACCGTCCACAGAAGGCAGTTACTCATTTTGTGAGATGGGCTGAAGATATAGATGATACAAAGATGAAGGATTATTTCTATCCGGATCTTGATAAATCTGTTCTCTTTGACCAGGGATATATCGATAAGCATTCTGGACACAGCAGGGGAAGTACTGTTGACCTTACGCTGTTCGATATGAGGACAGAGAAGGAAGTTGATATGGGCGGTACATTTGACTTCTTTGGAGAATTATCACATCCTGATTATACAGATATTACTGAGGAACAGTATAATAATCGTATGATCCTGAGAGATGCGATGATGGCTCACGGCTTCAGACCGCTGGATACTGAATGGTGGCATTTTACATTGGATGATGAGCCATATCCTGATACTTATTTTACATTCCCTGTCAGTGAAGATTCCGTAGACTGATATTATTGGAAAACTGATATGCGCCCTCTTTACCGGAAGACCGGTAAGGAGGGCGTTGATGATGCTGAAATGTAATGATTCACTTAGGTTTAGGTTAAGCTGTTATGAAAAAAATCACATTGGGAATCCTCGCTCATGTTGATGCGGGCAAAACTACATTGACTGAAAGTCTGCTCCTTAAGAGCGGTATTATCAAAAAGGCCGGCAGGGTAGATAACAAAGATGCTTTCCTTGATACTGAGAAGCTTGAGAAGGAAAGGGGCATTACCATTCTGTCCAAGCAGGCTGTTATGGATATACCTCAAAACAGTGATCTCAATATGTCCGATGACGACTTCAGGATTACAATCATAGATACCCCGGGACATATGGATTTCGTGGCCGAGACAGAACGTGCGATTTCAGTTCTGGATATGGTTATTTTGGTCATCAGCGGTCCTGATGGTGTGACTGATTCCACCATCAGGATATGCGGCATGCTTAAGGTTCATAAGGTTCCTTACATGGTTTTTGTAAATAAGATGGATATGTGCCAAAGGAGCGTTCAGGATATAACTGATGAACTGGACAGGAAACTGGGTTCGGGACATATACATTTTACTGATATTGATATGACTGAATCTGAGGATGTTGCTTCGTTATCAGAGGAGCTTATTGAGAAGTATCTTGAGAATGGCAGTGTAGATAAAAGCGATATAACAGAAATGTACTACAGTCGTAAGCTGCATCCGGTACTTTTCGGCTCAGCGCTTAAGTCTGAGGGGACAGAGGATATCATCCGGTTCATTACAACTTATTCAAAGGACAACATTTACAAGGATGATTTTGCTGCGCGAGTTTTCAAAATAGTTTATGAAAATGGCCATAAGCTGTCATTCATTAAAATGTATGGAGGCACACTTAAGGTCCGCGATTCCATACATGATGAAAGGCTCGGAGACGCAAAGGTAAATCAGATAAGGTTTTACAGTGGTGGTTCATATCAGACACTGAATGAAGCTGAAGCAGGAGATGTTGTTACATTAGTTGGCCTTGACGATACATTTATCGGTATGGGCCTCGGTGATTATTCTGATGACTTAATTACATTATGTCAACCAATAATAACTTATGATATTATTCTTCCGCCTGATGTTCCGGCCAGAGTTTTCGTTCCTAAGCTTAAGGAACTGGTAAATGAGGATCCGCTTCTTCGGTTAAATGTATCGGAGAAGAAAGAAAGTATAAATATATCCGTTATGGGAAAGCTTCAGTTGGAGATACTGCATGATACCATACTTGACAGATATGGTGTAGATGTCGGATTTTCTTCAGGCAAGCTTATATATAAAGAAACCATAGCTGCGCCTGTGATAGGCTATGGACATTTCGAACCGCTCCGTCATTATGCAGAGGTACATTTACTTCTTGAACCTTTGCCAGAGGGAAGTGGAATAGAGATAGGCTGCGATGTCAGTGCAAGTGAGCTGGGAATAAACTGGATAAAGACTATCTATGCATGTCTTTCGGAGAATCTTCCGAAGGGAGTTCTGACAGGTTCTGAACTGACTGATATGAGGATTACTATTATAGCCGGCAAAGCTCATCTTAAGCATACAGAGAGCGCTGATTTCAGAGAAGCAGTAAGAAGAGCGGTAAGACAGGGACTAATGAAGACAACTTCCGTGCTTCTTGAACCTTGGTATGAATATGAGATAACTATTCCTGCGGATGCTATGGGCAGAGTGATGAATGACCTCAGCAGGATGGGAGATGCCTCGCTTATAAGTCAGGATGAGGAATCTGCTGTAATTACCGGAAATGCTAAGGCGGAGCTGATCATAAGCTATAGGGAAGAGATAAAGGCTCTTACTTCCGGAAAAGGAATGGTCGAGCTGAAAAACCAGGTTTACAGACCATGCGAGAATCAGGATGAGATTGTCGCAGGATTTGATTATGACCCTGATACAGATATAGAGAATCCGTCCTTCAGTGTGTTCTGTGAGCACGGGGCCGGAAGGAATATTCCATGGGATGAATGCCAGGAAAGAATGCATATAGATTCCAAACAGGCAGAGTATTTTGATGATGACAGTATATCTGCCGAGGAAGAGTTGTTAAGACAGGCAGAGATCGTCAAACGAAATGCTTCTGCTCAGAGTATTCGTGACAGAGCAATCGGAACTGATGAGATAGATGCAATACTTCGTAATTCAACTCATGCAAATGCCGGGTCAGAGAAAAGACAGACCAAGAGAGTATATTTGACAAGGAATACTGATTCTGTTAAGGGTGGATCCGCTGTGACCAAGAGCAATGCCGTATCTAAGAACGGCAATGCCTCTGCTAAAAATAATCCTAAACCCAAATATCTGCTGGTTGACGGCTATAACATTATCCATTCGTGGGATGATCTTAAGGAGCTTCTTGATGAAAGAAGAAGTGATGGAACTGATATGGATGGCGCCAGATATAAGCTTCTGGATTATATGTCGGAATACAGAGCACTTAAGGATACGGAGATAATAGTTGTATTCGATGCATACCGGGTAAGAGGACATATTACTGAAAAAATGGACTATAGGGGCGTTCACGTAGTATATACGAAGGAGGCTGAGACAGCTGACCAGTATATAGCAAGGTTCACTGTGGAGAATACAAAGAATCTGGACATTACGGTAGCTACGTCAGATGGGCTTGTTCAGCTCATTACCAGAGGAGAAAACTGCAAGCTGATGTCCGGAAATGATCTGGAATATGATTATAGAAATGTGCGTGAAGAGGCAATCAGAGGCGTATTATCGTAAAAAGTGTGCCGGTAGGTTTTTCCTGGCGGTACATTTTTTTGAAAAAGTTTGTAACGAATCAACACATTCCTGCATTTACTATATAGAACGAGCAAAAAGGAGGTGATTACTTGCAGTCGATGGATGAGATATATCAGAAATATGCTCAGACAGTATTTAAATTCATATTGTCGAAGACACAGGACAGAGATGTGGCAGATGAACTGACACAGGAAACGTTCTATCAGGCAATCAGGTCTATCGACAGATATGATGAAAGCTGCAAGATAACAACATGGCTTTGCGGAATCGCAAAGAATGTACTCCTTACCTACTTGAGAAAACATCCGGAACATGACAATGTAGAGGAACTGGCCATTCCGACAGATTCGGCTGAGAAAGATGTGATGCAGGCGGCAGAACGAGTAGAGCTTTTCAAGAAGCTCCATGATGTCGAGGAGCCGTATAAAGAGGTTATATATCTCAGAGTGTTCGGAGGACTGTCATTTCGTGAAATAGGAGAGATTCACAAAAAGTCAGAAAACTGGGCAAGAGTTACGTTCTATAGAGGTAAGGAAAAACTGAGAAAGGAAGTGGAGATCGATGAGTAAGATACCATGTGAAATGATTCAGGATCTTATGCCATCATATGTTGATGGATTAACAAATGAAGTTACTGACAAGTTTATAGCAGAGCATGTCGAAGAGTGCGAAAAATGCAGGAAGACTCTCGAAATGATGAGAGCCGGGGGAGACAAGGAGTTTACTCCCGACGAAGACGAGAAGCAGGAGATTGATTTCCTTAAGAAGAATAAAAAGAGAAACCTGACGATATTCCTGGCCAGTATTGGAGCAGCATTACTTATCGTGGCGCTGGTTATATTCGTAAGGCTGTATGTTGTAGGACAGAAGATTTACGGCGACTGGGTTTTATGTGATGCCAAGGTTGAAGGTAATTACCTGGAGATCAAAGGCACACCAGTAGAGGATGTACATGCTATATCCAAAGTTGATATCATCGAGAAGGATGGAGTTATAACCATTACAACTACGGCTGTGCTTTCAGGCCCTGTATATAGAGGCGGTTTCAATGAGCAGTATACAGCACAGAACGAAATCACACGAGTTATTGTGAATGACCGCATAATCTGGGACAGTGGTAAGGATATATCTCAGCTTGCGTCAAGCGTATATGAGACAAGGCACGAATATATAGGCGATATGTCAGCAAACGGAAGTACAGCTCAGGTTTTGAATATTCAGAGTGATTTCGGAGACTATACCAATGAGCTTAAGACAGACAGCGAACCTTACGGTTGGAAGCTTGTACTGTCGGAAGATATTTCCGAAGAAGACAGAACACTCAAGGAAAATGACATGGAATCTTATGCATATATTATGATCGCGGTTATTGATAATCTGGACAATGTAACTTATGATTATACAGTAAATGGAGTCAGCAAAACTAAGACTGTAGATAAAGCAATGGCAACAGAATTCTTCGGACAGGATATCAAGGACTGCGGAAAGAGTGTTCGTCTTCTTGATGAGCTTATAGATAAAACCGGATTACAGTAAGATTGCTTTCAGAAACGTGATAATATCTGATTGGATTATAAAAAACAGAAATAATAAATGAAAGATAAGACATTAAAAAAGAAAAAACATATATTTCGTAAGATCATTCTTTTGATTCTTGGATTGATCGCAGTATTTTTGCTGTTTTCCTTCATAAGACACAGAGTCCTGCTTGAAAGGGAGAAAGATCTTCTCAATCCACCAGGTCAGATGATCGATGTAGATGGGCACAAAATGCATGTTTATTCGGTTGGGGAAGGAGACAAAACGCTTGTGCTGATGGCTGCAAGCGGCACGGTTTGTCCAAGTCTTGATTTTAAGAATCTTTATTCAAGTTTAGGTGATGAATACAGGATAGTTGTAGTTGAAAAATTCGGATACGGATTTAGTGATACTGTTAATCAGCCAAGAGATGTTGCATCAATTCTTTCTGACACAAGAGCAGCACTTAGTGGTGCGGGGATTGATGGTCCTTATATCCTTTGCCCACATTCTTATTCAGGACTGGAAGCATTATATTGGGCACAGACTTATCCAGATGAAGTTGAAGCAATTATAGGGCTCGATATGGCATTCCCCGATGCATATAACTATACTAAGGGTGGTGTTTTGGTTAAGCCGTATTATCTTACACAACATGGACTTATTGATTTAGGCATAGGAAGATTTTTGCCTGACAGTTATTTTCTTCCTGAAGGAGAGTTTCTTTCCGAGAAAGAAGAGAAGATGTATATAGCGTTAGTGAACCAGGTGACCAATAACATTGATGTTGCAAATGAAGCATCTGAAGCGAAAGAAAATGCAGTACTTGTTGCGTCTGGAGATAAGCCGGATATCCCGATGCTTCTGTTCCTGTCTGAGAAGAAACTGGACGGAAGCAATGAATTGTGGAAAAAAGTTGCATATGATTATGCTGAAGACCGGAGTTATGTATCATTTGTAGAACTTGACTGCGGCCATTATATTTTTCATTATGAGCCCGAGCGTATAATTGAAGAAATCAATACATTTCTTCAGGATTTGGATCAGTGAGAGGTGGATATGAGTTTTTTATTTGTAGCACTTGGAGGTGCGTTGGGTGCAGTAGCGCGATACGCAATAAGTCTTATACCGATCAAAACAGGGTTTCCTATACTGACTCTCATAACAAATATATTAGGAGCTATTCTGATCGGATTTATAGTTGGTATCACGAGTGATAAGGAAGGCATATCAGATAATACAGTTCTGTTTTGGAAGACTGGGGTCTGCGGTGGTTTTACCACATTCTCTACATTTTCACTTGAGGCTTTTAATCTGTTTGAAAATAAACAACACGTTTCCGGTGGGATATATGTGATACTGAGCTGTAGCTGTTGTATTTTGGGAATTCTATGCGGGAAGAAAATAGCAACGATGATAAAACTCTGATTTTTAAACTGTACTGAAAAGATAATGGCACAGATGATATCTTCTTCGTATGATATTTCTGATATCAAGTATACAGATCAAATAGTAGATTACCAAAATTCGTGAATGATTGTAAATGCATTTCTGAAATCTATCTGTTATGATATGTATCATGTAGATATGGTGATTGCTTCGAGGTGGATTTAAGCTTTAAAGGGGAGTGCTATGTTAATTAATAATAAAAAACTTTGCGGGACAGGATTACACAGGTTATTCATTTTAGCTTGTGTTATTATGCTTGCGGTTGGTGGTATTCCAATAAAAACGTACGCTGATACGAAGAAAGAGGTAGTTCGTGTAGGTTACTACGAGAATGAAATCTTTCAGGAGGGTGCACAGGAAGGTATGGTTAAAAGCGGCTATGCCTATGAGTACTATCGTAAACTATCAGAATATACCGGCTGGGAATATGAATATGTTTATGGTGATTTTGGCGAGCTCTATCAAATGCTTCTTGACGGTGAGATTGATTTCCTTGCGGGGCTTGCATGGAAAGAAGAGCGTGCTGGCGTTATAGGTTACCCGGATGCTGAAATGGGTAATGAATCATATTATCTTGTTAAGAACGACGAGAATGTCGACATCACAGCGGATTCTTCTACACTTAATGGGTGCAAGATAGGTGTGCTTGACAGTGCAATGCTTGATGTTCTGAATCAGTATCTGGATGAACATAATGTGAAAGCTGATGTTGTTACTTATTCTGACTATAAGGATTTGTTTGATGCTTTTGATTCTCACGAAGTGGATGTTTTAGCAGCAGAAAGTGATGGAGCATACGGCAGAGAGCATTCAGAGGTTCTTACTGTTTTTGGTACATCAGATTATTATCTTTGCGTAAATATTAATCGAGCAGATCTTCTGGCGGAACTTAATTCCGCACAGTCATTACTTGCTGCTGAGGAACCAAACTATCTTAATTCCCTGCGCGCAAAGTATTATTCTGTAAGTGTTACTGCTATGGCGTTTTCGAAATCTGAACGTGAATGGATGAATGAGCATAAGACGCTTCAGGTTGGATATCTTGAGAACTATCTTCCTTACAGTGATACAGGTGATAAAGGTGAAGTGACAGGTGTTGTTAAAGATATTATTCCGGCTATTCTGGATACTGTAGGTATGAGTGACATAGATGTTACCTACACAGGGTATACAAGTTACGATGATATGATTACTGCTGTCAGCTCGGGAAATATCGATGTGGCTTTTCCTGTTGGCGGTGGATTGTACTACTCTGAGGAGAACGGAATTTACCAATCAAATCCGGTATCCTCATCTGATGCAGAGTTAGTATTTAAGGGTGAGTTCAGCGAAACTACTACAAAGCATTTTGCTATTAATAAAAACAATCGTATGCAATATTATTTCGTGCAGACGAATTACCCGGACGCTGAAATTACATTTTATAATTCAAGCGACGAATGCCTTGATGCAGTGCTTGATGGTAAAGCCAGTTGCGCTACTTTGAATGGGTTGAGGGCGAATGATATTCTTCGAAACAGGAAGTATGAGGATTTATCGCTTTACCAGACGAGTTACAGCGATTCAAGATGTTTTGGCGTTGAGATAGGAAATGAAGGGCTTCTGAAGCTTCTCAATCGCGGAATTAATATTTTAGGAGATGACTACGCTCAGAGTATTTCATATCGATATACCGGCGGACTTTATTCTTATAGTTTTTTAGATCTGGTTCTGGATCATATGGCTTTGGTAGGAACAATCATTCTTATCATTGCCGTAATAATAGTATTTCTTCTTGTACATGACATCCGACGTACGAGGAAACAGGTTGAGGAAAAGGAAAAAGCTAGAAGGGATCTTGAGACAACAAATAGCGAGCTTGCAGAGAGTCAGAAAGCTTTGTCTGATGCTCTGATAGCAGCAGAACATGCCAATCGTGCAAAAACTGCATTCCTCAATAATATGTCACATGATATTCGTACACCAATGAATGCTATAGTTGGATTTACGGGACTTGCTGCCACACACATTGATAACAAGGAACAGGTGCTGGATTATCTCGGAAAAATATCTGTATCCAGTCAACACCTTTTGTCGCTTATAAATGATGTATTGGATATGAGCAGGATCGAAAGCGGAAAAGTCACTATCGAAGAGACAGATGTACATCTGCCGGATATGATCCATGATTTAAGGACTATTATTCAGTCTAATATTGCATCAAAACAACTGGAATTATTCATTGATACTCAGGATGTGAAACACGAAGATATTATTATAGATAAGCTGAGACTGAGCCAGGTATTGCTGAATATTCTGTCCAACGCTATCAAGTTTACACCTTCAGGTGGAACCATCAGTTTTCGCGTTATTGAAAAACCGTCACCTGCCGACAGTATTGCTAATTTTGAGTTCCGAATAAAAGATAACGGAATCGGAATGAGCGAAGAGTTTCAAAAGACTATTTTTGAAACTTTCACTCGAGAGAAGACAAGCACTGTAAGTGGTATTCAGGGAACAGGTCTTGGTATGGCAATAGCAAAGAATATTGTCGATATGATGGGTGGTGAGATTTCGGTAGATTCTACAGAGGGAAAGGGAAGTGAGTTTATCGTAGGACTCCCTTGTAAAATCAGCAGTTCATCTACGAAGTTTGAACCATTGCCGGAGTTGCAGGGTCTACGTGCACTGGTAGCTGATGATGATACAGATACATGTTTATCTGTTTGCTCCATGCTGCGTGAAATCGGAATGCGACCTGACTGGACAAACTATGGTAAAGAAGCCGTAATACGTGCAAAGGATGCTTTGGATTGTGCCGATGAATTCCAGGTATATATTATTGACTGGCAGATGCCTGATCTTAATGGAATAGAAACTGTACGGAGAATTCGCAAGATAATTGGTGAAAGTACGCCTATTATTATTCTTACAGCATATGATTGGTCTGATATAGAAACTGAAGCAAGAGAGGCGGGTGTTACTTCATTCTGTTCCAAGCCGTTGTTTATGTCTGAACTGAGAAATGTATTGGCTCAGCCATTCATTGCATCAAAAGAAGAGCAGATAGAAAATAAGGGTGAGGAAGAAGAATATCTGGATTTCTCGGGAAAAAGAGTTTTGCTGGTAGAAGACAACCAGATGAACCAAATTCTTGCAGAGAATATTCTGACAAGTGTTGGGTTTGCTGTTGATATTGCATCTGACGGAATAGAGGCAGTTGAAAAGATGAAATCATCATCCGATGGCTATTACGATGTTATTCTAATGGATATTCAAATGCCGCAGATGGATGGCTATGAGGCCACAAGACAGATCCGTGCACTTGATGACAAAGCAAAGTCTGAGATACCTATTGTTGCAGTTACCGCGAATGCTTTTGAAGAGGATCGAAAGATATCCATGGAAGTTGGTATGAATGAACATCTGGCAAAACCATATGATGTTCCGGAAATCATGAGCACGCTGAAAGAATTATTGTTCTGAGATACTGGAGGAGATACATGCATCACAACTTTCTCTTTGATTTAGATCAGACATTGCTGGATTTCCACGCTTCTGAGTATAAAGCACTGGGGATCGTTCTTGAGTCAAATGGACTTTCGTTCTCGGATGAGATATATCAGGCGTTTAAGGCTTACAACAAATCTCTCTGGCTGGATCTTGAAAAAGGAACCATAACAAGACCTGAACTCTTTACAAAGAGATTTCGGTACATTTTCGAGCTGTGTGAAGGAGATTCAAAAACACTTGATCCACTGAAGATCAACGATGATTTCATTAGAACAATGTCCGTAAATGGAGTCCTTATGGATGGAGCGTTGGAATTTGTCAGAAAGCTAAAGGAGAATATACCGGATTCCAGAATATATATCGCATCTAACGGTGCAACTATAAATGCAAAGGGCAGGATGGCTTCTACAGGACTTGATAAATACATAGAGTACTTGTTCATCAGCGAAGATATGGGCGTGACAAAGCCGGATGCAGAATTCTTCGATATTTGTCTCGAAAGGATTGCTGAACCGAGAACGTCATGTATTATGATAGGCGATTCGCTGACATCAGATATGCTGGGAGCAAAAAATGCTTCCATTGATTCGGTGTGGTTCATGCCTTCAGGAAATATCGAACAGTCTATGATTGAATACGATATAAACTATACTGCATATTCTTATGATGAATTGTATTTGATTCTTGCAAAGTGGTCAGGTGTGATTCAATAATAATTATAGACGCCAGGCTGTGATTTATAGAATGCCCGGCGTCTTATTTTTTTTGTTCTTGACGGCTAATTCAAATTAGCTTATAATGAGGCTAATCCAAATTAGCCAAATGCGGAATGAATATACATTAAGATATAAAGAGGGAAAATGAAATGGATACCAAGCACAGAATACTGGATGAAGCATTGACGCTCTTTTCCGAAAAGGGATATGCAAATGTTTATGTAGCGGATATTGCAGAGAGAGTCGGTATTAAAGCTCCATCACTTTATAAGCATTACAAAAGCAAGCAGGCTATCTTCGATGCAATTATTGAGGAAATGAACAGACGATTCTTAGAAGAGGCAGGCGGTTTACAGATTAACGGAGCAGATGCAGAGGCGGATGCAGAAATCTACAAGCATATATCAGAACAACAACTGATAGCCCTCGGTAGTAATCTGTTTCTGTATTTTCTACATGATGATTACACAAGGCGGTTCCGTAAAATGCTTACCATTGAGCAGTTTCATGATAAGAAACTATCGGATGTATATATGAAACAGTACGTGGATGATCCGCTTTCTTATCAGGGAATGCTTTTCGGCATGATGGTTTCGTCGGGTGTTTTGCAGGCGGAAAATGTAGAGATTATGACATTACATTTTTACGCGCCGATTTATATGCTTCTGACCATATGCGACCGTGAACCGGAACGTGAGCCCGAGGCACTTAAAACGTTGGAGGCGCACATACGGCAGTTTAACAGATTATATGCAAGAGATGAGGAAGTCGTTCGGAATAATAAATAACATGGAGGATTAGAAATGAAAATAACAGTAATCAACGGAACCGAAAAACACGGTGTGACATACAGAATGAAAGAAATGTTTCTTGACGAGTTTAGAGACGGTGCAGAAATAACAGAGTATTATCTTCCCAAGGATTGCCCTAATTTCTGCGCAGGATGCACGGCTTGTTTCCTAAAAGATCAGCATCTTTGCAAAGATGCGGAATATATTCAGAAGATTGAGAAGTCATTACTTGAGGCGGATCTGCTGGTTTTTACTTCCCCGGCTTACGTCATGCATGCTACCGGCGCAATGAAGGCAATGCTGGATCATTTCGGTTATCGCTGGATGCCGCATCGCCCGGCAAAAGAAATGTTTGGAAAGCGTGCGGTTATTATCACCCAATGTCTCGGAGCGGGTGAGAAATCTACAGCGAAGGACATAAAGGACAGTCTTTCATGGTGGGGCATTTCATCAATCAAGGTTATCGCCTTTAAGCTGATGGCAGATATTGATTGGAACAAGATTCCAGAAAAGAAGAAAGCATCCTTCCAAAACAAACTGGGTGGCGCTGCAAGGAAAATGCATGCTGTCGATTACAATAAACCGGGTCATACAAGTCTCATGGTAAAAGCAAAGTTCTATGCCGTAAGAATGATGCAGACAGGCCTTGGCAAACAGAATCCGGAATACACTGACTTTAAGTACTGGAATGAGAACGGATGGATAGGAAAGGAAAGACCGTGGAAATAAGAAGGGAGACAGGAAAGATATGAATCAGGATCTTGTAAGAAACAATATTGAAGAGCTGCTTTCAACATGCGATCGTTATATAAACACTATAGGAGAATTCACAAAGAATCATCCCAAGGCAGCAGATGCTTCTGAAAAAGCAGTGGCTGAGATAGAGGATTTCAGGGCTAAATGGAATGATGTTCTGGAAAAGATAGATACTGAAGGAATGGATGAAGAAGGAGAATACTCATATACCGAGCTCAGCTATAGCGGTAGCTATGCATTTGTGATATTATCAGGAATAGTAAAAAACTATAGATTTGCTTTGGAAAGAATGCAGATTGCAAAAGAGTTTGAACAATACTGGCTGTAACCGAAGCAATACATTTAATATCTGATATTGGTATTTAATAATGGATAAACTGATATACATTTATTATCCTCTTTTAATCGTGCTGCTCGTATGGGGTTCTGAGGTTATGAAGAAGGGGAAATGGAATGATGACGCCCTTTCTTTTGATCAGACCAAATCCTTACTCGGCTTCGCTGAAATAGTAATTATTCTTCATCATTGCTCCCATAAAAGCAGTGCGTGGTGGGTGGAGCCCCGATACCATCGCCCGGGGCTTGAATTCTTTGCCAGCGTGGGATTTCTGTGCGTGGCTCTGTTTTTCTTTTGCTCGGGATATGGTATGTACAAAAGCATGAAGAAAAAAACGGATTTCTTCAAAGGCTACTTCACAAAAAGGATACCTCATATTCTTATACCTACTGCCATCATGTGGCTGGTATGTTTCTTCACGGAGAAAGCAAGAGGACTTGATATAGACAGACCGGTATGGATAAATGTATGTTCACATCTATGGTATATCTATGTTCTTATTTATGCTTATCTGATATTCTTCATAAGTTTCCGACTGATCAAAAACGAAAAAGCTTCATTTACATTTCTCTGGACCGGAATTATTCTTTATATGGTACTTGCGATATTTTTCTCTCCGGGAGAATGGTGGTATAACACAGTTTATCTTTTCCCTATTGGAGTGATCTTTGCAAGAAATGAAGAAAAATGTATCGCTTCACTTAAAAAACTCTATCCTCTAAGAATTGCGATATTGACTGTCATCTTTGCAGCGGCCTATATACTATACTTATATACTGACGCTGTTATGGGCTTGTTCAATATAGAGGGTAACAATACATTTTATGTTATAGGACAGATTATCTCTGCATACGTTTTTGTAGCATTAGTAATTCTGATCGGACTGAAGGTCAGAATCGGTAATAAAGCACTGCGCCTGCTTGGGGCAATGACCCTGGAAATGTATGTAATCCATCCATTTTTCGTAGAGGCTTTCTGCTTCGAATTTATAAAGGAAAATGCAAAGCCGCTGTTCTATATAGAGAATCTGTTTCTGTATGCTACGGCAACATTAATACTGACGCTCGTTCCGTCGTATCTGGTTTACTTGTTTAGGAGGAAATTGAAGTGAAAAGAAGAATTAAATGCATAGTATCTTCAGTGGCATGTATTGCCCTATGCATAATGATGTTAAGTGGCTGTACTTTTGAAGGGTTTAATTCAAAAGCTGATTATGATGTGAAAACGGTAACCTGTGTATTTGATTATGGTGAAATCGATAAGGCGGAAATGGATATATACTCGTCAGACGGAACCGTTACGAAGTATATTATCGCCCCATATTATGATTGTGGAGTAAACCTTTTTGTAGGCGAGATTCCACCCGAGTATATATGTAAGCCTGAAGTATACACCATTTCAGAAGAAGACTGGAACAGCATTGTAGATGCGATAAATGAAACCAGATTTATGGAACTTCCGAACCAGCTTCCAGGAGTTGAAGCGTTTGATGGTTCAGATTGTTACATAAAGGTTGAGACGGCTGACTCAGTTCATCAAACCGGAGGTTATTGTGCCGGACAGTCGGATCAAAGTGAACATCAGAAATTTAAGAAGGTCAGAGATGCATTAAGAAATGTTACACTCAACTAGAGTTACAAATGGAGTGAAGATTTATGAATATAAGTGACAGACCAAATGATCTATTGCTTGAAAAATATGAAGAACTGAAAGAATACCTTCGTTCTCTGGAAAGCGTTGCAGTAGCGTATTCCGGTGGAGTGGATTCTACATTTCTGCTTTACGCTGCAAAAGAAGCACTGGGAGATAAGGTTATCGCAGTAACAATATCTTCAGGTTTATTTCCTGTCAGAGAACTAGACGCGGCCAACGCTTTCTGCGTGGAACAGGGAATAAGACAGGAGATAGTAAAATCTGAAGAACTGAAAATAGAAGGCTTTTCTCATAATCCAGAGAACAGATGTTATCTGTGTAAGCGAGAACTCTTTGAAAAGATAAAGAGAATTGCCTCTGAAAATGGAATGAAGGAAGTTGCTGAGGGCTCCAATCTTGATGATAATGGAGACTACAGACCGGGGCTTGTGGCAGTGGCAGAACTGGGAGTAAAAAGCCCATTAAGAGAGGTTGGATTCTCGAAAGAACAGATAAGGATTCTGTCGAAGTATCTGGAACTCCCTACATGGAACAAACAGTCCTTTGCATGCCTTGCAAGTCGTTTCCCATATGGCGAAGAGATAACAGAAAAGAAACTCGATATGGTAGATAAGGCAGAGCAGTACCTTCTGGATCTTGGCTTCCATCAGCTAAGAGTCAGGATTCATGGGAATATAGCAAGGATAGAACTTGTTCCTGAGGAATTCGATACATTTATGAATGAAAACATACGAATGAAAGTTTTCGATAGATTTAAAGAAATTGGATTTGCTTACGTGACGCTGGATATAAAAGGCTATCGTACGGGAAGCATGAATGAAACGCTAACGGAGAGATGATTATTTCATCTCTCCGTCTGCTATTGCCTGATTTACCCAGAGCTTAAGGGATTCTATAGTGACTGAAATCTTATTCAGATTTTCCTGTATGGATTTGAAGTCAGTCATCTCATCCGAAGTAATCTTTCCGTCCTCTGCGATCTCCATAAGACGATCCTTCTGCTTGTTCAGCTGGCTCAGGGAATTGACTATTCCGAGAGATAATTCTGCCAGACTTGATGGCTGGATCTCAGCAACCGAACTTATGCCTATGCTGCATTCATGTGTGCAGTAATAATTGCATAGTCCTGGTTTCTTATAAGCCTCAGCCATTGCAACAACATCTGAAGGCTGTATGGCAGTCCTTTCATTTTCAATCTTATCCAGTCGACTTTCTGAAATATACCCCATAGCCTCGCTTGCCTCAGCTCTTGTGAGCCCTGCTTCTTCACGGCTTAAAAAATAAATATTCTTATTCTCTTTTATCGATCTTCTTCCCATGGCATTCACCCCTATACGAAAAGTATTCTCATATTTGAGATTATAAATGATGAGCCTTTAAAAGTCTATTTCTCTTTGTCGGAGAAATAGGAAAAAATGATTCTAAGACAAACAAGAATATATGTGTTATATTGTTTTTAGGAAGAAGGTTTGTCTGAATAAAGGATTATTGAAGCATTGATTTAGATGTATATGGATATCATTGTTCTAAATGTGGTTATGAAAGTCTTGAACAAACAGGTTTAGGAGAACTGAAAAAGGTATCTGTTACACTGAGAGATTATATTAATACGTGAGGTCAGCTATGAAGAAAAAGAATGATAAGATCTATATCATTATATTAATAATTATATTTGTAGTTTTGGTACCGATTTGTATTGTTTTTGCCGGTAAAGAGAACGATAACCATGACGAAAATAAAAAACACAATTTAGAATTATTAAAAGAATTTATAGATTATGAAACAATCGAGAATTGTTCAGTTGATTCAAGTGCAGCTCTGAATAAAGCTGAGTCATTTGTTCTTGTCAGGAATACAAAAGATGGCTGGATCCTGGAGAGATCATATAAAGGTAAAGAGTTTTACAAAAAGTGGTCAAAAGAAGATCTGGAAAAATATGATCTGATTGTCTTTGCTATTTCCGGTTATACAGGTAAACAATATGAAGACGGTGCCGGAAATACAAAGTTTTTATCCTCTGAATCAGTAACACTGTATTACTATAATAATAAAGCAAATAGTGTATTTGAAACTGAGTTTATAGAAGGTGAAGAATTAAAAGAAACCGAACAGTATAATCATGAGATTAGTAGTAATATGTTATTTGACAAAATAAAAGAAAGATTTGTTAAATGATTGTAATATAGGGAGTGGTGATTTTATGGGGTTATTTAGTAAAAAATGGAAAGACGAAAATAAAGAAAAAAGTGGCCAGAAGTGGTGCATTAGTTACTGTTCAGGAAGAAAATGATCTGTGCTATTTAATAGACCGATTGAATGACGATACTTTAAAATATGATGCGGTTGTAAGAATTAAAACTCCGGAGATCCGAGCTAGATACTGTGATAGATTTGATACTCACGAATGGGAGCTGATTGATACTGTTCATAATGAGGTCGGCGACCATGACTATATGCAGAGGGTTTATAAATGTAAGTATTGTGGCAAGAATAAAACCGAAGATGAAACATATGTGTATTGATGTGTCAGGCATCCGACAAGCCTGAATGGCAGTATTTAGAAAAAATGTTGAATGCGGCTGCGTGGGGGCAACTGCACCAGGTCTGCTATTTCTCTATAATGGAGAAATAGCAGACCTTATTTCGCGGTAGTTTATATACAATAAAACTCCATTAATTGTTATCATTTCATCAGTACATACGTAAATGAAATGAAGGGAGGAAAGCATATGTTAACAGCATTCTTTATCATACTACTCATATCAGTTTGTTTTAAGCTTGTAGGCCTTGCTCTTAAGCTTGCATGGGGAATGACAAGGATAGTATTTACAATAGTTCTCTTCCCTATCATACTAATAGGACTTGCATTAGCCGGTCTTATATATTTATCGATATTGATACTCCTCATAGTAGGAGCAGCAATGTTGATCAGACGATTAGTACTTCTATAACACCCTCCTGTTTTCGGAGCCTGTCAGACCGCGACAGGCTCCTTTTTTAAGCTTTGATAAACTCATTGATTTCACTAAGAGGTATGGTAGAATAACTATATGGTTTAATTCGCCCGATAAGTTATAGAAGGAGCAGTATCAATGTATAATGTATTATTCTGGATAAGAAATGTTTTTCAGTTGGCATCTATTGCTGTGATTATAGTAATGGGAATACTGATTGTTGTAAGTAAAGTGAAGCCTACTAAGATTCTCGGAGTGGGATATCTTATATCATCATTTTCATCATTGTTAACTGCAGCTTTTACATTATTAAGTTATTTTGCTGCATTTGAAAAGATATATAAGCTTAGGGCTCCGCTGACTGTTCTGAGTTGTTTTTGCACAATAGGAAGTCTGGTATGCACCTGTATATTCCTGCATAAAAGCTATGGTAAAAGCAAGGTTTATATTCCTATTCTGGCTATTGAACTGGGGACATGGGTTTTAAGCATAGGTGCGGTTGGTATCGTTAACAGGCTCACTTCGGTGTTCGGTACGAAAAGGGGCCTGACTATCACAATGATTCAGTCTTTCACAGGCTTTGCCACATCAGCTGCCATTTCGATCATCATAATATCTATTCTGTACAGCAATAGGCAGAAGGAGATGATCATACCTCACGCATGGCTCATAAAGATAATAACCCTTATCTGGGCATTCCTGTATTTCCTTTTTACTCTGTTTACTAATTACATTACACTGTCAGTTTCTCAATCATATAAATATGGAAATCCGTTCATCGAATTCTGGAACACTTGCGGCGGTTTTATATACTGTGCTGTCAGCGTTCTGGCGTCTTTAGTTTCGTTAATCATGCCTATATACATTTACATGAGTACAAGGAGAGCTTCTGATTATTATGGACAATTCAGAGAATAAAGAGAAAAGAAGTATACTGTCACGTGTCATAGCGATAATACTTCTGGCGATATATGCAGTTTTTCTAGGTATATTTATATACTTCGTGATAACCGGAAGTAAGTATATACTTGCGATGCTTTTTGTGATCATCGTGTATCCTGTTTCTCTTTATCTGATCTTTTGGATCAGAAAGGTTTTTGGTGGGAACAACACTGACGATAAATGAGGTATAGAGTTTTAGAAAGAGGTGTTTTATGGGGTTATTTGATTTTTCAAAAGCAAGCGGTACAGGATTCGCAAAGGTTCCGAATAAGCTGAATCTTACAAATGAAGATATTCTGGAAAGACTTTCAGAAGTTCATGTGACCTTCGGTACTCCGGAGATGGGTAAGATTGGAAGTTATCAGGCTGTTCTGTACAAGAAGGTTACAAAGAAATACAGCCTTTTTGTACGTACGAGCGGAAAGAGTATCATAATGGGTAAGATTACCGGAAGCGGTGCTTCGATGGGATTTGACTACGGGGTAAGCATGGCGGCCGGAAGAAAAGATGCAGAAACATCGACAGCTGATCATGCAGTAGATGAACTGGCAGAGATTGTAGGTAAGATTGCAAAGGGTGAAACGGTTGCAGCAAGTACGGCAGTATCATCTATCAAGACTGAATCAGGAGAGCTTATTGAGCTATACATGAAGCAGAAGATTCTTTCAATTGGTCCTGAATTCGATATTTTTGATGCGAAGGAGAAACCGGTATACCATATCGATGGTGACACCACACAATTCTTTTACACTATATACGACCGTGGAGGCGAGATAGCAAGACTGAGCCGTAAGATAATCGCTCTGATGCCTGAATATATAATCAGGCTCGGTGGCGAGGAGGCAGGACGTATTAAGAAGAAAGTGCGCCTTACAAATGCCGAATTCACCGGAACACTGAATGGACAGGAACTGAAGATAGAAGGCGATATGTATGGATTTGATTTTGACATCCGACTCGGCAACAGTATCATAGGTCATGTTGATACGGCGTGTCAGATATTCAGGGACTGCTACAGGATAAGAGTCTTTGATCCGGCATATCAGGATATAGTTGTCATGATGGCGATTATATGTGATAAGGAATCAGATGAAAGCTGATTTGTTCATTTCATTTTCAGGAGGAAATAAAGTATGAGGACTCTTGTGGGGATTGATAAATGTCCTAACTGCGGAGGCAAGCTGAATAAAGACAGAAACATATTGAAATGTGAATATTGTGATTATACATTCAAGATAGAAGGGTCGAAGGACATGAGCGCTGCCATAGGAAAGGCAGATGATGGCTTCATAAAGACTGACTGGTTTGATTTTCAGGTACAGCTGAAGAAGCTTCAGAGAGGTCCGGACTCAAAGAAGACACTTAAGTCATTTAATTATTGTATAAATGAACTCGGAACTGCCGAATTCATCAGAGACTACATTGCGCAGTCGATCCTTCCGGACTACGGATTGTATGCTCCGGGGATAAAGGAGGATAAGCTTGATCCTTTCCTTAAGCGTCTCGATGGTAAGGTTACAAGAAAAGACAATATTCTCTTTTATGCAAATACAGGTCTTTTTTCATCGGGAAAGCATGGCTTTATACTGACGGATGAGAAGATAGTATTCTCAGGCAAAAAGGTTCCGGAGCTTTATTATTCAGAACTTACGGAGATGGCATTCTCCACAAAGGATGATTTTGTGGGAATCTATCTTAATCATATGGATGTTTATCAGATGTTCAATATTTCCAGCGGAGCTTTCACAGCACTCGGAGCACTCGCGGCGCTTATTGCGGCACTGGCTTTTGAAGAGAATCCGGGAAGAGAGAAGATTATAATCTCAGAATATAAGGATTATTTTGATCAGAATAACTAATGAAAAATGTACCGCTCTTTATTTCTCTGAAGATGAGAAATACGGAGCGGTATTTTTCTGAACTAACCATACATTTTATACTATAATAATTGATATAATGTTGGCGTAGTTTAGGAACTGTGTTATAGTGAGTCTGTACATCAGAGGATGACATTTTCTGATTGCAGATGAGGTACATAATGAAAGGAGAATTATTATGTCAGGAGCAGGAATTGCAATTATTGTTTTACTTGCGTTGGTTCTTTGTGTGATTGGATGGTTCATATCCGTATCAAACAACATTAACCGTGTTAAACTTAAGATTGAGGAGTCACTGTCAGGAGTTGAGATACAGCTCAGACAAAGATACGATGTTCTCATGCAGGGCAAGACTATTGCAGAGCAGTATGCACAGCATGAGCAGAAGGTGTTTGAGGATATCAGAAAACTTTCTCAGATTCCTATGCATGCATCCATAAGCCAGCTTAACGAGGCATCTAAGACTCAGGAACAGGCAATGAGAGGACTCTTTGCACTTGGTGAGGCTTATCCTGAACTTAAGAGTGCTGAGATTTTTAACAATCTCATCAATAAGCTTTCAGAGCAGTCTCAGCAGTATTCTGCATCAAGACGTGCGGTAAACGGAAATATAACCAAGCTTAACAATTATACAGTTACATTCCCATCATCCATCGTTTGTGGTATGAAGGGTGTTACGAAGATGGATTACATTCATGAGGAGAATCTCGATCAGCTTAAGAACATTGATATGAGTATGAATCTGAATTTCTAAAGGTATAAGATATGGGAGAACTCAGACAAAAACTGTATAGCGGATGGCTGGATCAGGGTAAAAAAGAACAGCTCATGATGGAGTGTAATTACTTTGCATCCATCGCACCAAAATCACTCTTTGATAAGATAAACCTCAAAGAGAAATTCGATGCGATGACTCCCGGAGGAAGAACAGCATTGCTTGTGGTCGGAATAATACTGGCTCTGCCGCTTCTGCTGATCATCATGCCGTTAATCGTTCCGGTTGTAATAATTCTGCTTCTGGTTTCTATGGTTACAAGAAAGATGAACCAGTCTCCTGAGTATGCAAATTATGATTACTGGAACAGGATAGTCAATCCTACATTTAAGCTTTTCGATGATAAGCTCGAGGCCGGATTCAGAACCAATCCTTATGATCTGGTCGATACGGAAATGCCATTTGACAAGGCACTTGTTGAAGGTCGTATGATAAAGCCGCTTCCAAATAAGTATCTTACAACGATGTATTCAACAGCATCATATAATTGGGAAGATTACTATGATACTGAAGCCTTCGAATTTATGGGTTACAGGCTTTACACTGAGCATACCGATGATGATGGACATACTACTACGGTAACTTACTTCAACGGCGGAATTTTTAAATTCCATACAAGCTTCAGCGTAAATGGTACGGTAAACATTATGAGTACCTATACCAAAAAGAATCTTTTCGGAATTGAAAAAGAGAAGAATCAGTTCAAGAAGATTCAGGATAAAGAAGTATCGGTCATTGATACTGAGAACCATGAATTTGCAGAGAACTTCGATACTATCGCAACCTATGATGAGGAAGCATATAAGTATCTGACCCCTGCAATGATTGAGAATCTGCTTTACCTTCGTAAGCAGTGTTTCTTCGCATTATGTATAAAAGGAAATGTAATGACGGTTACAATTAATGACGGCTTCAAGGGCGCTACACCGTCAGCATTCGGTCCTACAACGAAGCCATACTATGCACCGAGAGATCCGGTAGGTGATCTGAATCAGCGTATAGCAAATTATGGAAATGCAATGATTTCAATCTATGAACTTAAGGATATACTTGATCCTGCTGGAAGAAGACAATAAAGATAAGCCGGTCAGATAACTGACCGGCTTAAACTGCTTGAGAGGTTAAGACATATGAAGAAAAAAACTCAGTCTCCAATACTAACAATAATCCTGCTGATTGCAGCTCTGGCAGCTTGTATATATGGTTTTGTTTCAGGTGAAGCAGGTGTTGTACTTGCGAAAGCTATAAGAATATGTATGGAGTGTATAGGACTTGGCTAAGCATATCAGAAAAATCGTTCAGGTGTGCTGGGGCGCTCTTTCGAACGCATATGTAAAAGGATTTATTCCGGGAAACAAAGCGCTTTATTCCGGACCGCTCAAGAGGTTCTGTGTTCCGGGAATGAACTGTTATTCCTGCCCGGGCGCTCTTGGAGCATGCCCGATAGGAGCACTTCAGGCGGTGCTTACTGAGAGGAACAGGAGATTTCCGTTCTACGTTCTCGGTTACCTGGCTGCAATAGGCCTTTTTGTAGGACGATTCATATGCGGATGGCTCTGCATCTTCGGTCTTATTCAGGAGCTTCTTTATAAGATTCCTACTCCGAAGATAAAGGTTCCGGAGAAACCGGACAGGGTGCTTCGCTATCTCAAATACGTCGTGCTACTTGTGCTTGTTATCGGGCTGCCGCTTCTTTACAGAAATGAATTTGGCGTGGGCTATCCATTTTTCTGTAAATACCTGTGTCCTGTCGGAACCCTTGAAGGAGGGCTCCCGCTTCTTTTGCTGAAGGAAAACTTAAGAGCATCCGTCGGCGGATTGTTCTATTGGAAGCTTTCACTTCTTGTAGTCTGCATAGCCTCATCGATATTCATTTACAGGCCTTTCTGTAAGTATCTCTGTCCGCTTGGTGCATTTTATGCTTTGTTCCAGCGTGTTAGTTTAGTCAGGATGAAATTTGAAGCTCATAAATGTATCGATTGCGGTGCATGCAGCAGAGTATGTGGAATGAACGTTGATCCTACAAAGAATCCAAATAGCATGGAATGTATAAGATGCGGTGAATGCGTCAAAGCATGTCCAAAGAAAGCAATTGCATTCACAAGTAGTTTGAATAATACTGAATGATATGTTACAATAATTCTTACATAAATTGGGGCAAATAATCTTGTGTAGTGTTAACTGATGATAGGGGTGTGGTAACATGAATCAAGAGAAAAGATTAGAGTATTACAAAATCATGGAACGCTTGACAGATATGATGAACCAACCGGAAGGTTTTGACCGGGAGGCTTTCGTGGCATGTCTTAACGAGTTCTGTGATTTTTTTAATATTTCCAAAGGCGTAACGGAATTCTACCAGAATATCAAATTTGAGGATGAAGGAAAGGGCGAAGTTCTGGTCGACCGTGATACCGGCGTAGAAAGTGAGCAGTTTATCCAAAGACGAATTACTCCGAGAACCGGTGTTATCCTTAAAGGAACACTTTTCAGACCTAAGGACGCAGAACCATTAACGGAAGAGGAATTCAGAATAGTTGATATTGTTCATCGTCAGCTGATGAGCTTTATAGCAAGGAATCGTCTTCAGAGAACGGTATACAAATTCGGTTATTTTGATGAGGATGATTACCCGAACCGCCGTGCCTTTATGAGGTATCTGGATGAAAAGATTCAGAAGCATGAGCAGTATGGTTATACAGCGGCATGCATAAATCTCAGACATTTTTCTCTGATTAATCAAGATATAGGAAGACCGATGGGTGATGTAGTTTTCAGAAACTACTTCAAACATATTGAAGATACTATCGGTGGTGATGGGATAGTAGTTCGTCTTGGTGGTGATAATTTCATACTCTTCTTCAGGACTGAACTGAAGCCGACAATTCTCAGAATTTTGGCCGGAGTTCCTGTATATTATGATGAGAATAATAAAGATAAGTACGTTATGGTTGCAGCCAGAGCCGGTGTCTATGACGTGACGGAGAAGGAACCTCTTGTAGCACCCGGTCAGATTATGGATAAAGTATATCCTGCTATTCAGGTTGCAAGGCAGCGTGGACTTGCTGTTGTATATTATGATGAAGAGATGGATAAGAGACGTGAGAAGATTATGACCATCCGTCATCAGTTCGCACAGGGGCTTACCGCAAAAGAATTTAAGGCATATTATCAGCCTAAGGTTGATGTCAATACGGGAAAGGTAGTCGGTGCGGAGGCACTCTGCAGATGGTTCCATGATGGCAAGATGGTCATGCCTATGGATTTCATTCCAATCCTTGAAAGAAATAATGATATCTGCAGACTTGATTTACACATGCTTGATATTGTTTCACGAGATATAAGAAGATGGCTTGATGAAGGCAGAGATGTTCCACGTATATCTGTAAATCTTTCCAGGAGACATCTGACAGATCCAAATCTTCTGGATAAGATTATACGAATTATAGATAATCACGGCGTTCCGCATGAGTATATAGAGATAGAACTTACCGAGACAACTACGGATGTCGAATTCAAAGAGCTGAACAGAGTGGTTTGTGGGCTTCAGCAGGAAGGAATCTATACCTCCGTCGATGATTTTGGAAATGGATATTCATCACTTAATCTGATCAGGACTATTCCTTGGAATGTGATTAAAATCGACAGAACACTTATCCCTGAAGATGAGGAGAAGAGTGAAGGAAACACTAACCGTCTGTTTGAACATGTGGTTGCTATCGCTCATGACATAGGCATGGAATGTGTTTCGGAAGGTGTTGAGACTGTAAAGCAGGTTGGACTTCTCCGCAAGAATAATTGCAGGATTGCTCAGGGATTCTACTTTGAGAAACCTCTTCCGGTTGAAGAATTTGAACCGCTTCTGGATGGTACTCCATATTTGGATAAGCTGAAAGAAATATCATAATAATAAGGTTTTCAGAGCCTGTCTTTATCGGCAGGCTCTTTCAAATTGTAAAAATCAAAAATTTTTTTTATTTTTTTTGTAACGAAATCATGTTTACTCCGTCTAATCGATGAGATCACATGAAGAAAGGTGCGAAGATACTTGAATAAGGACACCGCAGAAAAGCTGTACGAAGCATTTTATATGAAGGTGTTTTCTTACGTAATGACACTCACGAAAGATCAGAACGATGCCATGGAGATAACCCAGGAAACATTTTTCCGGGCGATGACCACTGACAAGGCCTTCCGTGGAGAGAGCGAAAGCTATACATGGCTGTGTGCCATAGCAAAGAATCTCTTCATAGATGATAAGAGGCGAAGTTCCAGATTTACAGAGGAAGAGGACGTTGAACGTCCGGATACGAAGAAAGACATTGAGAAAGAACTAACGGATAAAGACTCTTCTTTCCGTATCCATAGGATTCTTCATACATTGGAAGAACCCTACAAAGAAGTCTTCCAGTTAAGGGTGTTCGGAGAGTTGTCATTTAATGAGATAGGTTCTATCTTCGGTAAGACAGAAACCTGGGCCCGGGTTACGTATCATCGTGCCAGACTTAAGATCAAAGAAAGGATGGAAGAAAATGAAATATGAATGTGATATGATCGCCGACCTTCTTCCGTTATATAAAGACGGAGTGTGCAGCGAATCCAGTATAAAAGTAATAGAAGATCATCTGGCAGAGTGTCCATCATGTAAGGATATGCTGAGTATGCTTTCTGACAACATGATTGACGAAGAGATGATTAAAGAAAGAGAAGAAGTTATAGAATCCCAGTCGAAACTCTTCAAAAGAAAGAGTGCCGTGGCAGGAAGTATAGTTGCTGCAGTATTTGCGATTCCGATACTTGTATGCCTTATAGTGAATCTTGTAAATGGATCGGGGCTCGGATGGTTCTTTATAGTCCTTGCAGCCATGTTTATACCGACTTCACTTATAGTAGTACCGCTCATGGTTCCTAAATATAAAATGTTATATACTATGTGTTCATTCACATTTAGTGTTATACTGTTGCTCGGAACATGCTGTTTATATACGAAAGGTAACTGGTTCCTGACCGCAGCATCGTCGGTATTCTTCGGACTGACCGTAGCTTTTGGACCATTTATAGTTGCCCGCAGACCTGTAAGAGCTTATCTTGGAAATTTCAAAGGCCTTATCCTGATGGGAGCATATACACTTACATTTGCAACCATGCTGCTCTGTATAGGACTTACTGTAAAAACGCCGGGATTCTTCGGTATGGCATTTGGAATATCTGCACCGCTTCTCGGTGTAGCATGGATAGTTTTCCTGATAATCAGATATCTTCCTGTAAACGGCTTAATGAAAGCGGGAGCAGCTATCGCTGCATTTACACTTTCAATGTATGGAGCAAGCTATCTGATGGCATTTTTACTCAGAGAGCCACTTAACCCGAATGAAGTACAGGTTACAAGTTATCCTCAGCCTATCGGAATTGTGATCGGACTTGTACTCGGAGCAATATTCTTTATAATAGGACTTCTTACTTGGAAATTTGGAGGAAAGAAAAATGAAAACGCTTAGTAAAGTACTGTTCATTTCAGCGGTAGCTATTATCGGACTCGGATGTCTTATCGGATGTACCAATAAGTTCAGCTATGTTTATGAAAACGGTGATAAATATACACCCGGCGATCGAGACATTTCTGAAAAGATTGATACCGTATATATAGATTATATGTCCGGAAATGTAACGCTCCTGGGTGAGGATACCGATACGGTTTCTATTAAAGAAACAACCAATAAGGAAATCGAAGACAGGATGAAGGTTCATACCTGGGTTGATGGAAGTACTCTTTTTGTGAGATACTGCGCATCAGGAAGCGGATTCGATTTCAATGATATCGAAAAGAAGCTGGAAATATCTGTTCCTAAGGATGTTAAGCTTACAGCAGCTAATGTTGATATATCCTCCGGCGGCTTCACAGGTAAGGATTTCGAGGCAGAGGCACTTGATGCTCACGCTTCATCAGGTGGAATAGATGTTGACTGTACTGCTAAGAAAATAAGCTTTGACGTATCATCCGGAAGCATAAACCTTGTACAGCATGGTGAAAGTGATGAAATCAATATTGAAGCTTCTTCAGGTGGTATGACTCTGGATATCGAGAATGCTGCAAAGACTAATATTTCTATAAGCTCAGGTAAGGTTAAGCTTAACGCAGGAAACATCAAGGAACTAGCTGCAGAAGCTTCAAGTGGAGATATGGAATTCAAACTTTCTACTGTTCCGGAGAAGACCAATATTTCTGCTTCCTCAGGAGATGTAAAAATGTATCTTCCTGAAAAGTCTGATATTACAGCAACAATCGACACATCAAGCGGCGACTTCAACTCAGATCTTTCGTTCTCCAAGAAGGATGGCAAATATGTCTGTGGTGAGGGTACCAACAAGATGGAGATTGAAACTTCATCAGGAGATGTAGATATACTCAAAAATACAGAAGAATAAAAATCCGCTTGCATTTTTCCAAAGAATATATATACTTGTGGATGTAAATGAATAGATGATTAAAGCAAAGGCGCTTTGAGTTTTATGGCTCAAAGTGCCTTCTTCATATGTGCGAAGCACATATGAATCAGGCGACAGCGCGACATGAGATAAATCGCGCAGCGATTTATGAATGCGATAATGAAATATAAAGGAGGCTACAATGAATCTCACATCAGACAAACCCCATGAGGAGTGTGGCGTATTTGGAATATACGCTCCGGTAGGGACAAATGTATCGAAATACATTTATCATGGTCTTATTGCACTTCAGCACAGAGGTCAGGAGGCAGCGGGTATGGCGGTTTCTGACACTGAAGGGCCTTTGGGGAATCTCAGGATCAAGAAACGTCTTGGACTGGTAAGTGAAGTTTTTCATCCGGAAGATATTGAAAGATTGTCCGGAAATATAGGTGTGGGTCATGTGAGATATTCTACTACAGGTGGAAGCACGGAGGAGAATGCTCAGCCTATAGCAATGAATCATATCAAAGGTAGCCTGGCTATAGTTCATAATGGAAATATTGTAAATGTAAATGAATTGAAAGAAGCTCAGATGTATCGTGGTCTGGCATATTACACCACTTCAGATTCTGAGGTTCTCGCATATGAGATAGTCGGAGAAAGAGTCAAGACAGGTTCTATCGAGGAAGCTATCAAGAATTCAACACAGAGGCTTAGGGGCGGCTATGCTGTAATAGCAATGAGTCCGAGGAAGATGGTAGGTGTGCGCGATCCATTTGGCATCAAGCCGCTGATACTTGGGGAGATTCCTAATTCTGATGCCGGACTCTGGCAGAGCGGTACATACATCCTGGCTTCCGAAAGTGCGGCTATTCTGGCTGTTGGTGGAGAAATCATAAGAGATGTCGAGCCGGGTGAGATCATATCCATTACAAAGGATGGTATCCAGAGCGACAGAACTCTGTGCCGGAATAAGAGAGCTCACTGTATATTTGAATATATATATTTTGCACGTGATGATTCGGTCATGGATGGAATTGAGGTGCATGAGGCAAGAGTGAATGCCGGACGAGCTCTTGCAAGAAAGTCCAAGGTTGATGCGGATATAGTAGTCGGAGTTCCGGACTCAGGACTCTCTGCGGCAGAAGGTTATGCACTTGAGTCAGGCATTCCATTTGCACTTGCATTTCATAAGAACAGTTATATAGGACGAAGCTTCATCAAACCAACTGATGAGGAGAGACAGAATGCGGTCCATATGAAGCTGAGCGTGCTGAAGAGTGTTGTTGAAGGAAAGAGTATAGTCATCATAGATGATTCCATAGTAAGAGGAACAACTATGAGACAGCTTATCGAAATGCTGAAGGAAGCGGGGGCAAAGAAGGTTCATGTAAGGATCAGTTCTCCTCCGTTCCTTTATCCGTGCTATTACGGAACGGATGTTCCGACTTCAAAACAGCTCATCGCGTCGGAGCATTCAGCTGAGGATGTCAGGAAGACAGTCGGAGCGGATTCTCTGGAATATCTTAGCATAGAGGACTTCAAAATGATGGTCGGTGAGTTACCGATATGTACCGCATGCTTCACAAATGAATATCCTGTATAGCAGATATGCGGTTACGTAAGCTAAAACAATTAATAAAATAAACAATAATTATACTTGACTTTTAATAATTAAGTATTATACTAATGATTGTTTAAAAAAGAAATTAATAGACTTATTATGTACGATAAAGCAAGGGCGCTTTGAGTTTATACTCGAAGTGCCCTTCTCTGCGTTATTAAGAAAACGCGGAACGATTCATGAATAAGAACTGATTAATACATGGAGGAAACAAAATGGATGCTAGGTTAGAGGAATTAAGGCAGAAAGGCTTGTACAATGCTTCATTCGAGCATGACAACTGCGGTATCGGTGCCATAATCAAGATCGATGGTACGCCTGATCACAGGATAGTAACCGATGCCCTCAGCATAGTTGAAAGACTGGAGCATAGAGCAGGCAAGGATGCAGAAGGAAAGACAGGTGACGGAGTTGGTATCCTCACACAGATTCCTCATAAATTCTTTAACAGGATCATGGCTGAGAAGGGAGTTACATTACCTTCCTGCGAAACAGAGAATGGTAAAGATGTAGTACGCCCTTATGGTGTAGGTATGTTTTTCTTCCCGCAGAGTGATCTCCAGAGAAGACAGGCAAAGAGCATGTTCAATACTATAGTCCGTAAGAGCGGTCTTTCTGTTATCGCATGGAGAAGCGTTTCAACAGATGCTGATGTCCTCGGAAGCAGAGCCAGAGAATGCATGCCTGTTATAGAGCAGGTTTTCATTACAAGACCGGATGGTCTTACAGATCTGGAATATGACAGAAAGCTATACATGATCAGAAGAGAGTTTGAACAGAGTAATGATAATACTTATGTTCCTTCACTTTCATGCAGAACTATAGTTTACAAAGGTATGTTCCTTGTTGGTCAGCTCCGTACATTTTTCCTCGATCTTATGGAAGATGATTATGAGTCAGCCATCGCCATGGTACATTCAAGATTCTCAACTAACACGAATCCTAGCTGGAACAGGGCTCATCCTAACAGACTCATGGTTCATAACGGTGAGATCAATACTATAAAGGGTAATGCCGACAAGATGCTGGCCAGAGAAGAGACTATGCACAGCACAGAGTTTTCTGAAGAAGACATGACAAAGGTTCTTCCTGTTATATCATCCAGCGGTTCTGATTCAGCTATGCTGGATAATACTCTTGAGTTCCTCATGATGAGCGGTATGGACCTTCCTCTTGCAGCAAGCGTTCTGATTCCTGAACCATGGGCACACAACGAGACATTGTCACAGGAAGAAAGAGATTTCTATCAGTACTATGCAACCATGATGGAGCCATGGGACGGACCGGCTTCCATACTTTTCTCTGACGGAGATCAGATGGGTGCAATATTAGACAGAAATGGACTGCGTCCATCAAGATACATCATAACAGATGATGGAAGACTTATACTTTCATCAGAGGTCGGTGTTCTTTCAATAGATGAGAAGCATATAGTAAAGAAAGACAGACTTTATCCGGGTAAGATGATACTTGTTGATACTCTTACCAAGAGAATATATAACGATCAGGAGCTTAAGGAAAGATATGCAAGCCGTGAGCCATACGGTGAATGGCTGGATATGTCTCTTTTAGAGCTTAAGGATCTGAAGATACCGAATGAAAAGGTTCCTGATATAACAGGAGATACAAGAAAGAAACTTCAGAAAGCTTTTGGTTACACTTATGAGAATTATCATGAAGGTATACTCAGCATGGCAGAAAATGCAACTGAGCAGATTGGATCCATGGGTGTAGATACTCCTATAGCAGCACTGTCTCAGGAATATCAACCGCTTTTCTATTATTTCAAGCAGCTCTTTGCTCAGGTTACAAATCCTCCTATAGATGCAGAGCGTGAGAAGATCGTTACATCAAGAAGTGTATATCTCGGCAAGAACGGAAATCTCCTCGAAGAGAAGGCTTCCAACTGCCATGTTCTGAAGATACATAATCCTATACTTTCAGATCTGGATATCCTTAAGATTAAGCATCTTAATCGTGATGGTATCAAGGCAAGTACAGTTTCGCTTCTTTACTACAAGAGTACACCTATGAAGAGAGTGCTCGACCATCTTTTCGTTGAGGTTGACAAGGCATATCGTGAGGGAAGCACAATACTTATTCTGTCCGACAGAGGTGTTGATGAGAACCATGTTGCTGTACCGTCGCTGCTTGCAGTTTCAGCTGTTCATAAGCATCTGGTTGAGACAAGAAAGAGTACTGCAATGTCGATAATCCTTGAATCAGGTGAACCTCGTGAGGTGCATCATTTTGCAACACTCCTTGGTTATGGTGCATCAGCAGTCAATCCTTATCTTGCACATGCAACGATACAGGAACTTATAGAAGACGGTCTCCTTGATAAGGATTATTATGCAGCTGTTCAGGATTATGATCTTGCAATACTGAGCGGTATAGTCAAGATAGCTTCCAAGATGGGTATCTCAACCATTCAGTCATATCAGGGTAGTAAGATATTTGAAGCAATAGGTATTTCTGAAGAAGTTATAGAGGAATACTTCCCTGGAACAGTCAGCAGAGTCGGAGGAATCACTCTTAAAGAAATAGGCGAAACAGTAGATAAACAGCACAGCAAAGCATTTGATCCGCTCGGACTTCCGACTAATATGGAACTCACTGCAACGGGACGTCATAAAGCACGTGCCCAGGGTGAGAATCACAGATATAATCCTGAAACTATCCATATGCTTCAGCTTGCAACAAGAACCGGTGATTACGGAAGATTCAAGCAGTATACAGAGATGGTAAATGGAGAGAAGACCGGATATCTCAGAAGTCTTATGGATTTCAATTTCCCTGCAGAGGGTATCTCCATAGATGAAGTAGAGAGTGAGGATTCAATAGTACAGAGATTCAAGACAGGTGCTATGTCTTATGGATCCATTTCCGAGGAAGCTCACCAGACGCTTGCCATAGCAATGAATCATCTTCATGGTAAGTCAAACAGTGGTGAGGGTGGAGAAAGTGATGAGAGAATAGCTTCAGCGGGTACTGATAATGACAGAAGCTCTGCCATCAAGCAGGTTGCCAGCGGAAGATTCGGCGTTACCAGTAAATACCTGGTAAGCGCAAAAGAGATACAGATCAAGATGGCACAGGGTGCAAAGCCTGGTGAAGGCGGTCATCTGCCGGGAAGAAAGGTTTATCCTTGGGTAGCGAAGACCAGACATTCAACTCCGGGTGTGAGCCTTATCTCACCACCACCTCATCATGATATATATTCGATAGAAGATCTTGCACAGCTGATATATGACCTTAAGTGCTCAAACAAGAAAGCACGTATCTCAGTCAAGCTTGTTTCAGAGGCCGGCGTAGGAACAGTAGCAGCCGGTGTTGCAAAGGCAGGAGCAGAAGTAATACTCGTGTCAGGCTACGACGGAGGAACAGGTGCAGCTCCGCTCAGCTCAATTCATAACGCAGGACTTCCTTGGGAGCTCGGACTTGCAGAGACACATCAGACATTGGTTGAAAATGGACTGCGTAACCAGGTAGTCATCGAGACTGACGGTAAGCTTATGAGCGGACGTGATGTTGCGATAGCAGCAATACTCGGTGCGGAGGAATTTGGATTTGCAACAGCACCACTTATTACCATGGGCTGCGTAATGATGAGAGTCTGCCAGAAGGATACATGTCCTATGGGCGTTGCAACTCAGAACCCTGAACTCAGAAAGCGTTTCAGCGGCAAGCCTGAGTATGTAGAGAATTTCATGAGATTCATCGCAAGAGAGCTTCGTGAATACATGGCTCGTCTTGGCGTAAGAAGTATAAATGAACTGGTAGGAAGAACAGATCTTCTCAAGGTAAGAGAAAATGCAAGTGACAGTGAAGCGAGAATAGATCTCAGCAGGATACTTGTTGATATGTCAGGCATAGATCGTGAACTTCAGACCTTCCATCCAGAGCTGAAATATGATTTCAAGCTTGAAGAGACCAAGGATGAGTCAGTACTTCTGAAGAATAAGAATGTCAAAAAAGTTCTGAAGAATGCAGATGCTGCTTCCGATACAGATAAGAAGAATGAAATATCTATAGATGTTACAAATATCGACAGAACCTTCGGAACACTTCTTGGAGCAGAGATTACAAGGATAGCACCGGAAGGACTTCCTGCAGATTCGATAGTGATCAACTGCAAGGGCTCAGGCGGACAGAGCTTCGGTGCATTTATACCTAAGGGTCTGACACTGAATCTTACCGGTGACAGCAATGATTATTTCGGCAAAGGACTTTCGGGAGGAAAGCTTATACTTCACGTTCCGGAAGAAGCAGCATATGATCCGGGTCAGAATATCATAGTCGGAAATGTAGCGCTCTACGGTGCAACAAGCGGTGAGGCGTATATAGCAGGTATGGCAGGCGAAAGATTCTGCATAAGAAATTCCGGTGCGATCGCCGTTGTTGAAGGTGTAGGTGAACATGGATGTGAATACATGACAGGTGGACGTGCAGTAATACTCGGACCTGTCGGCAAGAATTTTGCTGCCGGAATGAGCGGCGGTGTAGCTTACGTTCTTGATGAGAAGAACACTCTCTATAAGAATCTCAATAAGCAGATGGTTTCCATGGAACAGCTTACATATAAGAATGATATAGAAGAGCTTAAGAAGATCATCGAAAAACACGTCGAGAATACAGGTTCCGAAAAGGGACGTATGATACTTGATGATTTCGATGAATATGTAAAGCATTTCAAGAAGATCATACCTACGGATTATAAAGAAATGCTCCGCCTTACTGCAGAATGCGAAGAGCAGGGCATGAGCCACGAGCAGGCTGAGGTTGAGGCATTCGAACGCTTCAAGCGTTCGAGTGACGTTGCGGGCCCTGCCCCGAAGGGGTAGTCCGAACAAAGTGAGGATGATGTAAGAGAGGAGAAAAGACATGGGTAAACCAACAGGCTTTTTGGAATATGAGAGAGTGGATGGTCCGGTAGTATCTGAAGAAGCCAGAATAAAGAACTTTCTGGAATTTCACGGAATGCTGGATGAAGAGGCTCGCAGAAAACAGGCTGCGAGATGTATGGACTGCGGAGTTCCATTCTGCCAGGCAGGCGTTATGATAGCAGGAATGGCATCAGGCTGTCCGCTTCACAATCTGGTTCCTGAGCTTAATGAACTTGTATATAAAGGACGTTATGAAGAGGCTTACAGAAGACTGAGTATGACACACAGCTTCCCTGAATTCACGTCCAGGGTATGTCCTGCACTCTGTGAGGCAGCATGTACATGCGGACATAACGGTGATCCTGTTTCTACAAAGGAAAACGAGAAGTCAGTCATCGAATATGCATATGAAAATGGACTGGTCAAGGAAGAGACTTCTGCTGTAAGGACAGGAAAGAAGGTTGCTGTTATAGGCAGCGGTCCGTCCGGACTTGCAACAGCTCAGCTTCTCAACAGACGTGGACATTCAGTGACAGTATATGAAAGAAGTGACCGTATAGGCGGACTTCTCAGATATGGTATTCCGAATATGAAGCTGGATAAGTCTGTTATCGACCGCAGAGTTAAGCTTATGGAAGAAGCAGGTATATGCTTCAGGACAAGTGTAAATGTCGGAAAAGATATAAGTGCAGATGAACTGAAGAAAGAATATGATGCAGTAGTTCTCTGCTGTGGCGCATCAAATCCGAGGGATATAAAAGCTCCGGGCAGAGATGCGGAAGGAATCTACTTTGCTGTTGATTTTCTGGGAAAGGTAACCAAGGCTCTTCTGGATTCGGATATGGGTACAGAGACAGATGACAAGGCGAGCGGTAGTTCAGTATATACTTCAGCGATAGCAGCAAAAGTAAAGGATAAGGATGTCATCGTCATCGGCGGTGGTGATACAGGAAATGACTGTGTAGGTACATGTATACGTCTAGGTTGCAAGTCAGTTACACAGCTTGAGATGATGCCTAAGGCACCTGATGTGCGCCTTGATACAAATCCTTGGCCTGAATGGCCTAAGGTCTGCAAGACAGACTATGGCCAGGAAGAGGCTATATTTAAATTCGGTCATGATCCGAGAATCTATAAGACTACTGTTAAAGAATTTATATCTGAGACAGTTAAGGCAAAAGACGGAAGTGAGTCAAAACAGCTGAAAGAGGTTGTCATCCAGTCACTCGAACCAAAGAAGGACGAGAAGACCGGACGTATGATGATGGTTCCCACTCCCGGAACTGAGAAGACAATTCCTGCACAGCTTGTTCTTATAGCTGCCGGATTCCTTGGAAGTGAAAGCTATGTTACAGAAGCCTTTGGCGTTGAAGTGGACGGACGTACAAATGTAAAGACTGATCCGGGATGCCATGCTGCCAAGACAGCTGCCGAGGAGAAGCCTTCAAAGAAGAAAGCAGGAAACAGCTGCAGAATTTATACTGCCGGTGACATGCACCGTGGTCAGTCACTTGTAGTATGGGCTATATCTGAAGGCAGAAATGCTGCACGTGAGATCGATGAAGATCTCATGGGATTCACTAATCTGTAACCTGGGGAAGTACCCCTGATGACAAGACTTTATATTGTTAAGCAAAGACTTAAGAATCTAAAGAAAAGACTTAAAAACGTAAAGTTGACATATGAATTAACATAGAGTATCATTAACACTCGTAAAGGACAAAGGCGTTCTGGAGATTATCCGGAACGCCATTTTCTTTTGTATGATAGGAAGCTATGCTTCTTGTTATAAATTATATACACCACCACACGGAGCAATGGCGCTTTGGACTTGTTTTAGTCTGAGGCGCTATTTCTTTTCTCTTCGTACTCGCGAGCGAGGGGATGTGGCGGGTATATAAAATGCGATGATCAGAGATTATTGCATAAGGTAAAAATGGAGGTAAAAAGACATGGATGAGATTATGGAAGCTATGAACGGAGAACTTTTTGCGGTATGGTTCCTTATCGGCGCTGCACTTGTTTTCTGGATGCAGGCAGGGTTTGCGATGGTTGAGGCTGGTTTCGCCAGAGCAAAGAATGCCGGAAATATACTTATGAAGAACCTTATGGACTTCTGTATAGGATGTTGTGTATTCATTCTTATAGGTTTCGGATTCCTTCTCGGTGAAGACCTTTTCGGATTCATCGGAAAACCGGGATTTGATATTTTTACAAGTTATCAGAGTTTTGACTGGTCGAATTTCATTTTCAACTTAGTATTCTGTGCAACAACAGCAACTATAGTATCAGGTGCAATGGCAGAGAGAACAAAGTTCCTCAGCTACTGCGTGTATTCAGGAGTTATATCAGCTCTTATATATCCGATCGAAGCACACTGGATATGGGGCGGCGGCTGGCTCGCACAGCTTGGCTTCCATGATTTCGCAGGTTCATGTGCAATCCACATGGTAGGTGGTATCGCAGCACTTGTCGGAGCTAAGATGGTAGGCGCTCGTATAGGTAAGTTTGAGAAAGATGAAAAAGGTAAAGTAACGAAGGTTAATGCCTTCCCTGGGCATAACATAGTAGTCGGTGCACTCGGTGTATTCATCCTCTGGCTTGGCTGGTACGGATTCAACGGTGCAGCATGTACTTCAACTGATCAGCTTGCATCAGTATTCGTAACAACAACAATAGCACCTTCAGTAGCAACTGTAGTATGTATGATATTCACATGGGTTAAGTATGGTAAGCCTGATGTTTCAATGTGTCTCAACGCTTCACTTGCAGGTCTTGTAGCAATTACAGCACCTTGTGATGTAACAGATGCAACAGGTTCAATCATTATCGGTGCTGTAGCCGGACTTCTGGTAGTATTCGGTGTATGGCTTCTTGATTACAAGCTTCATATAGATGACCCTGTAGGTGCCGTAGCAGTTCATATGATGAACGGTATCTGGGGTACCATAGCAACCGGTCTTTTTGCAACAACTTCAGCACCTGGAAATGATTCAGTAGTAGGTCTTTTCTACGGCGGTGGTTTCCATCAGTTAGGAATTCAGTTACTCGGATTTGGTGCAGTAGCAGCATGGACAGTAATAATGATGATCATCGTATTCGCAATAATCAAAGCTATCTTCGGACTCAGAGTTTCAGAAGAAGAAGAGCTTGAAGGTCTCGACCTTACAGAGCATGGTCTTGCATCAGCATATTCAGGCTTCAGTATCATGGATGTTTCAAGTGCAATGATGAGCGAGAACGAGAATACAAACCTCGGTGTATCAGATTATGATAAGGCAAGTGAGGCTAAGAAGAATGCAGCAGTTCCTGTAGTTGATGCAGCTAAGGAGATGAGAGAAGCAGGAGTTGTTTCAGATACAGGAATCAACAAGGTTGTTATCATTACTAAGCTTTCAAGATACGATAAGATCAAGAAGGCTCTCAATAATCTCGGTGTAACAGGTATCACGGTAACTCAGGTCAGCGGCTGCGGCATACAGAAGGGTGCCGGTGAAATGTACCGTGGAGTTGAGATGGACGTAACACTTCTTCCTAAGATCAAGCTTGAAGTAGTAGTAAGCGGTATCCCTGTTGACAGCGTTATCGAGACTGCTAAGAAGACTCTTTACACAGGTAAGATCGGTGATGGAAAGATCTTCGTTTACCCTGTAAGCAGAGTTGTTAAGATAAGAACAGGTGAAGAGAATTATGATGCTCTTCAGGATGTAGAATAATACATCAGTGTAAATGTAAAGGCGGCTGTGATTCATATATCGGATCTCAGCCGCTTTGTGTATTTCAGAAAAAACTGAATTCATATCACATGGAACTATTTTATTATTGAAAAATCCTTCGTGGGATGGTAGTATTTGCTTTAGTCAAATAAAGTGATAAAGGAGAATATACAAATGTCTGATATTCAGAAGATTCCGTACAAGATATATCTTGAAGAGAGCGAGATGCCGACTTCATGGTACAACCTTCGTGCTGATATGAAGGTTAAGCCTGCACCGCTTCTCAATCCCGGTACAGGTCAGCCGCTTACAGCTGAGGAGCTTTCACCGATATTCTGTGAAGAGCTCGTTAAGCAGGAGCTGGATGATACAACTCCATTTATAGAGATTCCTGAGGAGATCAAAGACTTCTATAAAATGTATCGCCCATCACCACTTGTAAGAGCATACTTCCTTGAGAAGAAGCTCGGAACACCGGCAAAGATCTATTATAAGTTCGAAGGTAACAATACAAGCGGAAGCCATAAGCTTAATTCCGCTATAGCTCAGGCTTATTATGCAAAGAAGCAGGGACTTAAGGGAGTAACAACAGAGACAGGAGCCGGACAGTGGGGAACAGCACTCTCCATGGCATGCTCTTATTTCGACCTTGACTGTAAGGTATTCATGGTTAAGGTTTCATATGAGCAGAAGCCTTTCAGAAGAGAGGTTATGAGAACCTACGGCGCTAGTGTTACACCTTCACCTTCTACATCAACAGAAGTAGGAAAGAAGATACTCGAGGCTCATCCGGGAACAACAGGAAGCCTTGGTTGTGCTATATCAGAAGCAGTTGAAGTAGCTACAAAGAATCCGGGATACAGATACGTGCTCGGAAGCGTTCTTAATCAGGTACTTCTTCACCAGTCAGTTATCGGTCTTGAGACCAAGGCAGCACTTGATAAGTATGGCATCAAGCCTGATATCATCATAGGCTGTGCAGGCGGCGGATCAAATCTCGGTGGACTTATCGCTCCATTTATGGGTGAGAAGCTGAGAGGAGAAGCAGATTACAGGATCATAGCTGTTGAGCCGGCATCATGCCCAAGCTTCACAAGAGGAACATATGCATACGACTTCTGCGATACCGGAATGATATGTCCGCTTGCAAAGATGTACACACTTGGAAGCAGCTTCATTCCTTCGGCAAATCATGCTGGAGGACTTCGTTTCCACGGTATGAGTTCAACACTTTCACAGCTCTACCATGATGGATATATGGAAGCAAGAAGCGTTGAGCAGACATCTGTATTCGAGGCTGCTGAACAGTTCGCAAGAGTAGAAGGTATACTTCCTGCACCTGAAAGTTCACATGCCATAAGAGCAGCGATTGATGAGGCACTTAAGTGCAAAGAGACAGGTGAGGAGAAGACTATAGTATTCGGTCTTACCGGAACAGGATACTTCGATATGATTGCATATGAGAAGTTCAATGACGGTGTTATGACTGATACTATTCCTACAGATGAGGACATAGCTGCATCAATAGCAAAACTTCCAAAGATAAACTAAAAAACATTCTTGACTTTTAAGAATAAAGTAATATACTGATAATTGTTAATTTAATTATCAATTGAAAGCAAAGGCGCTTCGGGAATCTGTCTCGAAGTGCCTATTTTTGTGCGAAGCACATATGAATCAGGCGACAGCGCAACATGAAATAAATCGCGAAGCGATTTATGAATTATAAAGGAGGAAATCATGGCAAAGTATATCTTCGTAACAGGAGGAGTTGTATCAGGACTCGGAAAAGGCATAACAGCAGCGTCACTCGGAAGACTTCTGAAAGCAAGAGGACTCAAGGTGGCAGCGCAGAAGCTCGATCCTTATATAAATGTAGATCCGGGAACTATGAGCCCTTATCAGCATGGCGAGGTATATGTTACTGAGGATGGTGCGGAGACTGATCTGGACCTCGGACATTACGAGAGATTCATAGATGAAGATCTGAATAAGTATTCCAACCTGACCTCCGGAAAGGTTTATTGGAATGTTCTTAACAAGGAACGCCGCGGCGAGTATCTCGGATCCACGGTTCAGGTAATTCCTCATATTACGAATGAGATCAAGGAATTCATATACAGAGTCGGAAATGAAACAGATGCCGACATAGTTATTACTGAGATAGGTGGTACCATAGGTGATATCGAATCCCAGCCATTCATAGAGGCTGTAAGACAGATATCTCTTGAACTTCCACCTGAAGACAGCCTTTTCATACATGTAACTCTCGTTCCATTTCTCCATGGTTCTGATGAGCATAAGTCTAAGCCGACCCAGCATTCTGTTAAGGAACTGCAGGGTATGGGAGTACGCCCTGATATCATAGTGCTTCGATGCGATGAGCCTCTGGAGGAATCTATCTTCAGGAAGATATCCATGTTCTGTAATGTTAAGGAAGACTGCGTTATAGAGAACATAACTCTTCCGAGCCTTTACGCAGCTCCTCTCATGCTCGAGGATTCGGGACTTTCCGGTGTTGTCTGCAGGGAGCTCTGCATAGATGCACCTAAGCCTGACCTTACAGAGTGGCAGGAGCTTGTAAGAAATATAGAAGCATGTGATAAAGAGATAACCATAGGCCTCGTTGGAAAGTACGTACAGCTTCACGATGCTTATCTTTCGGTTGCAGAAGCACTGCACCACGCAGGCTACGCAATTCATACAAAAGTAAATATCGACTGGATCGATTCTGAAGAGTTAAATGAATCGAATGCCGAAGAGGTTCTCGGAAAACTGAACGGAATCATAGTTCCGGGCGGCTTCGGTGACAGGGGTATAGAAGGCATGGTGCTTGCAGCAGAATACGCAAGAACACATAAGCTTCCATATCTCGGAATATGTCTTGGAATGCAGATAGCAGTTATAGAATTTGCACGTCACGTTGCAGGACTTACAGGAGCATGCTCAGGTGAGTTCCATGATGCGACAGATGTTAAGGTCATAGATTTCATGCCGGGTCAGTCTGACAGTGTTGACAAGGGCGGCACACTCCGTCTCGGAAGCTATCCATGCGTAGTTACTCCGGGTACTCTGCTCGAGAAGTGCTATTCAGATTCTCTGGCTGTTCAGAACAGAGATAAGGCTGAGGTTATTCACGAGAGACATCGTCACAGATACGAGTTCAACAATGAATATAAAGATGTTCTTACATCGGCAGGACTTGTCATATCAGGACAGTCTCCGGATGGAGAGCTTGTTGAAACAGTGGAGATTAATGATCATCCATTCTTTGTTGGCGTGCAGTTCCATCCTGAGTTCAAGTCAAGACCTAACCGTCCGCACCCTCTGTTCCAGGAGTTTGTGAAGCAGTCTGCGCAGTAATTGACGGACAGTTTTTTCATGAGAAAGTTTTTTAAAAATGGCGTGGAAAAAACTTCGATAAAGATATATACTTTTTAGGATAAAACTCTCTTTAAAGGGGAAAAAATAATGTCGGATTTTAACAGAAAACTTGTGTTTACTGACGGCACGGAATATCCGGGATACGGATTCGGTGCTGAGAAGGATGCAGTCTGCGAGATTGTATTCAACACATCCATGGCCGGATATCAGGAGATAATCTCTGACCCGTCTTATACGGATCAGGCGATAGTTATGTCTTATCCACTCATAGGCAATTACGGAATAACAGATGAGGACTTCGAGAGCAGGATGCTTGGTCTCGGAGCTCTTATTGTGAGAGAGGTAAATGAATCACCATCCAACTTCCGATTCACGAGAACTCTGTCTGAACTGCTTGAGGAATATGATGTTCCGGGAATCTATGGAGTAGATACCAGAAAGCTTGTCAGAAGCATAAGGGATATCGGTTCAAGAAAGGTTCTTATAACAGATATAGGAACTGATACAAAAGAAGCAGTCCGTAAGCTGGAGGACACTGAGCTTCCTCATGATGCTGTCAGAAGATGCAGCTCAAAGAAGAAGTGGTACAGCAGAACTGCAAACCATAAATACAGTGTGGTTGCCATAGACTGCGGAATGAAGATGAATATTGTCCGTGAACTGAACAGGCATGGATGCAATGTGACTGTCGTTCCATTTGACACTAAGCCGGAAGAAATACTTGCTATGAATCCGGACGGTCTTTTCATATCAAATGGACCGGGCGATCCGGAGGATGTTCCTGAGGTTATAGAAACCCTGAAGGCACTCCGCGGAAAGATGCCTATGTTCGGAATATGTCTCGGACATCAGCTTATAGCTCTTTCGTATGGAGCAAAGACTTATAAGCTTAAGTTCGGTCACAGAGGAGGAAACCATCCTGTTAAGGATCTGGCTACAGGAAAGATAGAGATAACCAGCCAGAACCATAGCTATGCTGTTGATGATAAGACTATAGAAGGAACGGGACTTAAGGTTTCACATATCAACCTTCTTGATAATACAGTAGAGGGACTTGCATCAGAGGATGGAAAAGTCTTTTCTGTTCAGTATCATCCGGAGAGCGCTCCGGGTCCACAGGACAGTACATATCTTTTTAATCGATTCATTTCTAATATGTCATAGAGGAAACTAACATGCCAAAGAGAAAAGACATACATAAGATTCTGGTTATAGGTTCAGGACCTATAGTCATAGGTCAGGCTGCGGAGTTTGATTATGCAGGAACACAGGCCTGCCTTGCTCTCAAAGAGGAAGGCTACGAGGTCATTCTTGCCAATTCAAATCCTGCTACCATAATGACCGATAACATGATAGCAGATAAGGTTTACATGGAACCGCTGACTCTGGAATACATGGCCCGTACATGCCGTTATGAGAGACCGGATGCGATAGTTCCGGGAATCGGAGGACAGACAGGACTGAACCTCGCTATGCAGCTTTATGATAAAGGAGTTTTGGAGGAGTGCGAGATCGAGCTTCTCGGAACTGATGCCGCGAGCATAAGATGTGCAGAAGACAGAGAACAGTTCAAGGAACTCTGCGAGAAACTCGGAGAGCCGGTTGTTCCTTCAGAGATCACATATACAATCGAGGAAGGTCTTAAGGCAGCGGAGGAGATAGGATATCCTGTTATACTCCGACCTGCATTTACGCTCGGCGGAACAGGCGGTGGATTTGCTGATAATCCTGAAGAGATGGCAGAGATGATGAAGAATGCACTTGCGCTTTCTCCTGTTCATCAGGTTCTGGTCGAGAAGAGTATCAAGGGATACAAAGAGATTGAATACGAAGTAATGAGAGATGCAAATGATACAGCTCTTGTTGTCTGTAACATGGAGAACCTGGATCCTGTCGGAATCCACACAGGTGACTCCATAGTTGTTGCACCAAGCCAGACTCTTACAAACAAAGAGTATCATATGCTCCGTGACAGCGCGCTCCGCATAATAAGAGCACTTGGAGTAGAGGGTGGCTGTAACTGTCAGTTTGCGCTTGATCCACAGTCATTTGATTATTACGTTATCGAGGTTAATCCGAGAGTGTCACGTTCATCGGCACTTGCATCCAAGGCGAGCGGCTATCCTATAGCACGTGTTTCCGCAAAGATCGCAGTCGGAATGAACCTTGATGAGATACAGCTTGCAAATACACCTGCTTGCTTCGAACCGTCACTGGATTATGTGGTTACCAAGATGCCACGTTTCCCATTCGATAAATTTACTCTTGCATCAAATGTGCTTTCAACTCAGATGAAGGCAACCGGTGAGACCATGAGTGTCGGCCGTACAGCAGAGGAGAGTCTGCTCAAGGCTATACGTTCTCTTGAAGATGGCAAGAATCATATTCATCTCGAGAAGTTCGATGTGAAGAGCCTTTCAGACAAGCCGGAGCCGGAGAATAAGAAGGAAGCCATCGACAAGCTTCTCAAATATATTGAAGAGGGAACTGATGACCGTATCTATGCACTTTCACAGATTATCTGGCTCGGCGTGGACCTTCAGGTTGTAGCTGAGAGAACCGGTATAGATATGTTCTTCCTCGACAAGATAAAGAACATAGTTGATTTCGAAAAACGTATAGAGGAATGTGCAAAGAACAGTACTTCTGATGAGCCTGAAGGAAAGATCAGCAAGGAGCTTCTTTACGAAGCAAAGAGGATGGGATTCTCGGATTCATACATTGCTGAAATGACTGAGCTTACAGAGGATGATATCTGGCAGCTTCGTAAGAAGTATGATATCAAGCCTGTTTACAAGATGATCGATACCTGTGCAAGCGAGTTCGAAAGCTACGTTCCATATTTCTATTCTACCTATGAAGACGAAAATGAATCGATAGTTTCTGACAGAAAGAAGATCATTGTTCTTGGTTCAGGACCTATACGTATAGGCCAGGGTGTTGAGTTTGATTACTCAACAGTTCATGCCGTAAGAACCATTCATGAGATGGGCTATGAGGCTATAGTAATCAACAATAACCCTGAGACTGTTTCAACGGATTATACTACTGCAGACAAACTCTATTTCGAGCCTCTGACAGTGGAAGATATCATGAATATCATAGACCTCGAGAAGCCGGAGGGAGTCATAACAACTCTCGGTGGTCAGACAGCAGTTAACCTTGCAGAACCTCTTACCAAGAGGGGAGTCAAGATAATAGGTACAGACTGTGACGCCATATTCCGTGCAGAGGACAGAGATGCATTTGAAAATGTACTCATGACTCTTGGTATACCGCATCCAAAGGGAGAGGCTGTTACAGATATCGAGAGCGGTGCAGCGGCTGCAGCAAGAATAGGTTATCCTGTTCTGGTTCGCCCGAGCTTCGTACTCGGCGGTCGTGCCATGGAGATAGTTGCAAATGAAACGATGCTCCGTCATTATCTGAAGAACGCAGTTGAAGTAGATGAGGACAGACCTGTTCTCGTAGATAAATATATAGTTGGAAAAGAAGTTGAGGTTGATGCCATCTGTGACGGAAAGGATGTATTCCTTCCGGGAATCATGGAGCTTGTTGAGAGAACAGGTGTACATTCAGGTGACAGTACCAGCGTTTATCCACCTTATTCGATTTCAGAAAAAGTAAAAGAGACAATTGCTGACTATACAAAGAAGCTTGGTCTCGGTATAGGTATAGTTGGACTTTACAACATTCAGTTCATTGTTGATCAGGATGACAGCGTTTATATCATAGAGGTTAATCCGAGAGCTTCGAGGAGTGTTCCATTTCTCTCTAAGTCAACCGGTTATTCGCTGGTTGATATAGCTGTTAAGGCAATGCTCGGCGAGAGCCTTGCTGATCAGGGCTATCTCAATACTGCGCCTGAAGGCGGAGAAAAGATGTACCCGTCAAAGAATCCGGCAGCTGCTACTCAGACAGAGAAGAAATGGTATGTTAAGACACCTGCATTCTCATTTGCGAAGCTGAACGGAATGGATCCATATCTTTCACCTGAGATGAAGTCCACAGGTGAAGCAATAGGCTATGACAGAAGTCTTCAGAGAGCGTTCTATAAGGCTCTTCAGGCTTCAGGTATCAAGATGAAGGAATATGGTACTGTCATGGTAACGCTTGCTGACGAAGATAAGGAAGAAGCACTGCCTATGGTAAGGAGATTCTATGAGCTCGGTTTCAATATCGAGGCTACTGTCGGAACAGGTGAGTTCCTGAAGGAGCATGGAATCAGAACCAGAATAAGAGGCAAGATGAGTGACGGAAGTGACGAGGTCATTAAGTCCATAGAGGCAGGATATGTAAGCTACATCATCAATACAAGAGCTATACTTTCAGGTGTGCATTTTGAGGATGGTGCTGAGATAAGAAGAGCGGCAATAATGAACGGAGTGACGATATTCACTTCGCTTGATACTGTTCGTATACTGCTTGATGTTCTGGAGGATATTACGCCGAGAATATCAACTATTTAGTTGAAGTTACGATTAATGTTTGAATCTATATGCATTCAAAACGCGCTCTCGCTCCGTTCCGCACGTAGCAGTACTAAATTCGTAGCAGGCTACTCATTAAGTACTGACGTGCTCCAAGGGTTTTTCATGCATATAATCAAACATCAATCTGTAAATTGACCAATATATATTATTGTTAGGATATCCTCGTAAAGGGTAATTGACTTTTTTAGGGAATTAAATTGTAGTGAGGTAAGGATCATGAACTACACAGAATCAGAAATAATGGAATATATCGAAGAGGAAGACGCGAAGTTTATACGTCTGGCCTTCAGGGATGCCTATGGTGTTCAGAAGAACATTTCTGTAATGCCGAGTGAGATTCATAAGGCATTCAAGGACGGCATTGCCATAAATGCCAAGGCTATCAGAGGCTTCGAGGGATGTAATGAACCGAATCTTTATCTCAGACCGGATCCGGAGACTCTGTCCGTTCTTCCATGGCGTCCTGACTCAGGAAGGGTTCTCAGAATGTTCTGTGATGTGTGTCATGCGGACGGCACTCCATTTGAAGCCGATACCAGAAATATACTGAAGAATGCTGTTAAGGCTGCAGAGGATGCAGGTATTGAATTCAAATTCGGTTCAGAGATAGAGTTCTATCTTTTCAAGACTGATGATGAAGCAAAGCCTACCAAGATTCCTTATGACAGTGCAAGCTATATGGATATAGCTCCGCTCGACAGGGGAGAGAATATCAGACGAGAAATCTGTCTCATCATTGAAGAGATGGGTCTTGCTCCTGAGAGATCTCATCATGAGAGAGGACCGGGACAGAACGAGATAGATTTCCATTACGGCAAGCCGCTCAAGGCTGCAGATCAGATGACTACATTTAAGATGGTTGTATCTACAGTTGCGGACAGAAACGGCCTCTATGCAGATTTTTCACCTATGCCTATCTCTGATAAGCCGGGAAATGGATATCATATAAATATCTATGCTAAGGATAAAAACGGCGAGGATATGGTAAAGTATGCAGCGGCCGGAATCATGGAAAAGATGAAGGATATAACTATATTCCTCAACCCAACAGATAGTTCTTACAACAGATTCGGTACAGGTACTGCACCAACTAAGGTTAACTGGTCAAGTGAAAGCGGATCTGAACTTATGCATATAGATGAGATATACGGAAAGACAAGAGTAGAACTCCGTTCACCGGATGCACTCAGTAACCCTTATCTTGCATATGCACTTCTCATATATGCAGGACTATACGGTATAGAGAACAGGCTCGAGCTTCCGAAGGAGATGGACGAGAACAGTGCCCTTCTGCCTAAATCAAGGAAGGAAGCTAAAGCAAATGCAGAAGCCAGTGAATTCGTAAAGTCTATACTTCCGAAGGCGCTTATCGATAAGTATGTATAATAATTAACCAGTTTGTTCCAAAGTAAGAGTTAGTATTGAGAGTGCCGCAATGAGTAAGTCAGATATGAATTCGATACTTATAGTATCGTCATCTGAACAATTTAATAGTCTGGCGCAAAGGTCGCTTCCTGATAACAGCTTCAAAACTATAGAGTTCAGGAAGAGTGCTTCAGCTGCGCGCCGTGAGCTCCTCATAAGAGAGTATGATATAGTACTTGTAAATGCACCGCTGTCCGACGGGATGGGAACTGATTTCGTTCTGGATGTGGCTGAGAAGCACGGCTCCGGAGTCATAATCGTAGTCCCTGCAGAGATTCAGACAGATGTCATGAATCACCTCATCGACTACGGTGTTATAGCTATGGCGAAGCCTATGAGAAAGGGTGATCTTGAGAAGAGCATAAGACTCTTCCTCGCTATCAACCGTAAGGTTGCCAAGATGCGTAAGCAGGTCCGTACCGTTGAGGATAAGATGGAAGAGCTGAAGATGGTCAGCCGCGCCAAGATCATGCTCGTTGAGAGGGGTATGACGGAGAAAGAAGCCCACGAATACATAATCCGCGAAGCCATGAACAACGGTCTCACAAAACGTCAGGTTGCGGAAGATATAATAGATGATTGATTGGGTCATCAGAATGATTTAAAATTCATTTCAAAAAAATATTGACAACTCCATTTTCAAGGAGTAATATACGGAACTGTAGAAGACAAAGGCGTCTTAGAGGATATTCCTCTGAGACGCCCTTTTTTTGTTCTAAAACCAATACAGAACAGATAATTATTATATTCAAAATAAAGGAGAGAAGCTATGGAAAAGAAGAATGTACCTGAACTTTTTGGATCAAATGTCTTTGACGACAGAGAGATGAGATCAAGGCTTTCTGATGAAGTTTACTCATCACTCAAGAAGACAATCGACGAAAATGTAAGGCTTGACGAGGCAGTTGCTGATGCTGTTGCTGAGGAGATGAAGAACTGGGCTATAGAGCACGGAGCAACACATTTTACACATTGGTTCCAGCCTCTTACAGGTGTTACAGCTGAGAAGCATGACAGCTTCATAAGCCCATCACCGGACGGTGGAGTGCTTATGGAATTCTCAGGCAAGGAGCTCATCAAGGGCGAGCCTGATGCTTCATCATTCCCTTCAGGAGGACTCAGAGCTACATTCGAAGCAAGAGGATATACAGCATGGGATCCTACATCATACGCATTCATTAAGGATCACACACTTTGCATTCCTACAGCATTCTGCTCATATTCAGGTGAAGCACTTGATAAGAAGACACCACTTCTTCGTTCAATGCAGGCTATAAATAAACAGGCAAAGAGAATTCTTAAGCTCTTCGGAAATGAAGATGTTAAGTACGTAAGAACATCAGTTGGACCTGAGCAAGAATACTTCCTCGTTGATAAGGAAATGTTCAACAAGAGACCTGACCTTAAGTATACAGGAAGAACACTTTTCGGTGCCATGCCTCCAAAGGGCCAGGAGATGGAAGATCATTACTTCGGAGTTATCAAGCCGCGTGTTACTGAGTTCATGGAAGACCTCAATGATGAACTCTGGAAGCTCGGAATCCTTGCAAAGACAGAGCATAACGAAGTTGCTCCTGCACAGCATGAGCTTGCACCAATATATTCAACAACAAACGTAGCAACTGACAGCAACCAGCTGACTATGGAAATCATGAAGAAGGTTGCAGCAAGGCACGGTATGGAGTGTCTGCTTCACGAGAAGCCATTCGCAGGTGTAAATGGATCAGGTAAGCACAACAACTGGTCAATAGCAACAGATACAGGAGTAAACCTTCTTTCACCTGGTAAGACACCTTATGAAAATGCTCAGTTCCTCCTGTTCCTCTGTGCAGTCATCCAGGCAGTTGATGATTATCAGGATCTCCTGAGACTCTCTGTAGCAACAGCAGGTAATGACCACAGACTTGGTGCAAATGAAGCACCTCCTGCAATAATCTCTATCTTCCTTGGAGAAGAGCTCAGTGCAATACTTGATGCTATAAGAGATGATAAGCCATATGAAGGTACAGAAAAAGTCATCATGAAGCTCGGTGTTCATTCACTTCCACGCTTCAACAGAGATACAACAGACAGAAACAGAACTTCACCATTTGCATTTACAGGTAACAAGTTCGAGTTCAGATCACTCGGTTCATCAAACAGTATCGCATGCTGCAACATCATGCTGAATGCAGCAGTTGCAGAAAGCCTTCGTCAGTATGCTGATGAGCTTGAAGGAGCAGCTGATTTCGAGACAGCACTTCATGATCTTATCAAGAGAGTCATCACAGATCACCAGAGAATCCTCTTCGATGGTAACGGTTACGGTGATGAGTGGGTTAAGGAAGCAGTTGAAGTAAGAGGTCTTTCAAATCTTAAGACTACTGCAGATGCCATGCCACACCTCCTTGATGACAAGAACAAGGAAATGCTCATGGCTCACAAGGTATTTACAGAAGCAGAGCTTCAGTCAAGATGTGAGATCATGCTCGAGAATTACGTTAAGACAGTAAATATCGAAGGTCTTACAATGGTAGATATGGTTCGTAAGAATTACCTTCCGGCTATCGAGAGATATCTCTTCAGACTTGCTGAAACAACCAAGCTTATGAGAGAAGTAAGTGATAAGGTTAAATGTAATTATGAATTAACAACTATGGAAAGACTTTCAGAGCTTACAGATTACATTCTTGAAGAAGTAACAAAGCTTGAAAATGTACTCGCTACATTTAAGGGGCTTGATGATGTATTTGAGTCATCAGCATACGTAAGAGACGAGATGCTTCCTACTATGGAATCACTTCGTAAGTACGTTGATGAAGCAGAGATGCTCACATCACAGAGAGATTGGCCATTCCCAAGCTACGGTCAGCTTCTGTTCAGCGTAAACTAGTAATACATACAGTGTAAACTGAATAATCTATAAAAAGGAGACATTCCTGTCCGGCAGAAACAGCCGTTCGGGAATGTCTCTTTTTGCGTGTCGGATGTCTGAACACTTAAGCTTATTCGCAGTTTAGGTTAAGGTTAAGTTAAGGTTTGCTCACAAGAGATTAATCTTCAATTGATAATATTTTTTTTGTAACGAAATCATGTTTACTCCGTCTAATAGACGAGTTCACATGAAAACAGGTGCGATTTACTTGGATAAGAGCGCCAAAAAAAATACCGGGAACAAGGAGAAAGAAAATGAACAAGAAAGCAAAACAGATGGTTAAGAAAAGTCTGGTATTCCTGATGACTGCTGTAATGTTAGTCACAGGAGTTATTTTAAGTCAGGGGAAGGAAGCGCTCGCTTATGCAACCCCGAAGCTTATCGTAACAGGAGCCGACATTAAAGGCGGAAGTGTTAAAGCCGGTGATGAATTCACTATGGTGCTCCATCTTAAGAATGAATCCAAATCAAAGCTGAACAACATAACCCTTAAGGTTTCAAGTGAAGAAAGCATGATAATCACTTCTTCAGGTTCAGATACATTTTATATAGAGAATATTGAAAAAGAAGCAGAGACAGACGTGACTCTCGATCTCAAGACAAGAGGAAATCTTGAGCAGAAGAATTATACCTTAAATGTATCGTACACATACGAGGATAATTCAAGAAATACATATGAAGAGACAGCAGCTGTTACAGTTCCTGTAGTACAGGATTCAAGAGCTACAATCTCAGAGAAGAGACTTACAAAGAGTGAAGTTACTGTTGATGGTAAGACAAGCCTTTCATTTAAAATCAACAACACAGGCAAAGGCAGCATATATAACGTAACATCTGAGATAACAGGTGAAACAATAACAGATATCTCAACTTACACAGGTACTATCGATGTTGGAATGAGCGGAACAGTTGATCTTTCCATAAATGCAGAGAAGGCCGGAACAGATAAGATAAATGTTAAGGTTACTTATGAAGATGCTGAAGGAAATGTAAATACAGTAACCGATTCATTTGACTTTAAGGTAACAGCTCCGGAAGCTTCAACAATTACAGATGCAGCTGCAGAAGCTCAGCAGGGAAATCCGGGACTTCTTATAGCTATCATTATAATAGTGATACTTGTTATCGTAATCATCGTAGGAGCAGTAAAGAGAGCCAGAGAGAAGAAGTTCGAGTAGGCATGAGAACGCATAAAGCGTTCTTATGCCGGTGCGTGCCCTGCTCCAAAGGAGCAGTCCTGCGAAGCAGGATGACTGAGCGGCCAACCGATGCCGCTCAGTCAGGCTGGGGCATGACAGATGATAAAAGGGTAAATAAAAATGGAAGATAAAAAGACAATCATTCAAACTGATAAGCTGTGCAAGTCCTTCAAGGTCGGAGGAACCAGGCACGATATTATCAAAGATATGGATCTTTCAATATATGATGGTGACTTTACTGTAATCATGGGTTCATCGGGTGCAGGTAAGTCAACACTCATGTATGCACTGTCCGGAATGGACAAGGCAAGTCAGGGAAAGATTACATTTTCAGAAAAGAATATAACAAAGTTTACCAGCGATCAGCTTGCCATATTCAGAAGAAGACATTGCGGTTTCGTATTTCAGCAGATACATCTGATAGGAACGATGAGCATCCTGGACAATGTACTGGCTGCAGGACTTTTGACGGGACAGAATAAAAAACAGCTGGCAGCGAAGGCCAAGGACCTTCTCCAGAGAGTAGGCATAGAGAAGAAACTCTGGAACAAGTTTCCGAGTCAGCTTTCGGGTGGTGAGGCACAGAGAGTCGGAATAGTCAGAGCACTTATAAATAAGCCTGACATGGTATTCGCAGATGAACCGACAGGTGCCCTTAACAGTTCCAGCAGTACAGCAGTACTTGATGTGCTTACAGAATTTAACCGTGAAGGTCAGTCTATCGTAATGGTAACACATGATATGAAATCAGCACGTCGCGGAAACAGAATCATATATCTTCGAGATGGTGATATCTGCGGTGAATGCATACTCGGACCATATGAAACAGGAGACAAGGAAAGACATCAGAAGCTCCGTGATTTCTTAGGAGAGATGGGTTGGTAAAGGCACGAGAACGCATCAAGCGTTAGCTAAATTAAGGAAAAGAATATGTTATCAAAACTTATAAAATCTAACTTCAAAAATGACTTCTCCCATATGATCACATTTTTCCTTATCATGGTGCTGTCGGTTTTCCTGTTCCATACAGGACTTATGGTTTTCATAGGTTACAGTACAGTCCATAAGGAAAAGATAGAGCAGTATAACTGGGCAGATATGATAGTGCTCAGTGCTCTTGAACCATCAGAGATGGAGAAGATTGAAGAGATAATATCAACTTCGGATTATATAGAGGAATATGAGAAGCAGAATCCTATCTACGAGACATTTACCATAGAAAGAGGAGCGGCTGCGACAGGTGACTCTAAAAATGCATATGACTTGTCAACGCAGGGACTGTATGTTCTTCCATACGGCGCCTGGGGTGAGATAGATGCTCCTCATTTTACGGATATGTCTGATGAGGAATATGACAATCCGATATATTTATCTCATTACATAAATACAAATATATTTAAGGCTAATATAGGTGACAGTATCGATCTTAAGGTAAGTGACAGGTACTATACCTTCCAGGTGGCAGGTTTCTATGAAGGAATACTCTCAAACGGACTCGGACTTACCTATGTTAAGCCGGAACTGTTTGAACAGTGGAAAACTGATAAAGAAAACAGTATTCGTGAAAGACTTCAGGAGATGAGAAAGACAGATCCTGATGCTGAGATTTCGGAATATACTTATACACTCTTCAACATGAAGATTGCTGAAGGCGTTGACGATGTTGAGGGAGCGGGCAGACTCAGTCAGTCATTTGACGAACATGAGATTCTGGCGGTTGCACAGGGTGCGAGCGAGTTTATTACCATTTTCACATTCATGCAGAATATGATAGCTGCCATGCTTATGTCATTCTCGATTGTTATCGCTCTGATCACCATGATCATTATCTACTTCAGGATAACGAACAGCATAGAGCAGAACATAACCAATATAGGTGCTCTGAAGGCACTTGGTTACACGTCAAGCCAGATCAGAAAGTCTATGGTTATCGAATTCGTGCTCACAACATCAGTGGCTTTTGCAGCAGGAATCGGATTCTCTTATCTGATAATTCCTTCATTTGAAAGAGCAATGCGCGGTAACAGTGCAGTTGTCTGGGACCATGCATTTGATCCGATATCATTTATCGCTACATTTATACTTATAATCGGTACTGTAGTTGTTGTTTCTACAGTAAGTACGAAGGGAATCAAGAAGCTTGATCCTGTTATAGCACTTCGTTTTGGTGTAGATGAAAAAGTGTTCAAGAAGAATCGTGTACCTATCGAGAAGACACCGGGACCACTCACATGGATAATGGGTCTGAAGTCACTTACAAGCAACATGAAGCAGAATATTATACTCTTCGTCGTGACGCTTTCCATAGGCTTTGTAACAACGTTCTCAGCTTTCATAGCATATAACTGCGTTTATGATCCTATGCATCTTTACAGGATGCTGGAACTGGAATGCGGCGATGTAATGCTGATGATGAGCGAGGATGATCTGGGCAATTACACCGAGCTTCAGAAACTTCCGGAAGTGGAGGATATCTGGTGGATCGACACTACTAACTTCAATGTTGAAGGCTACAGTGTTTCAGCTGAGATCACAGATGATTGGGCAGAAGTTCCTGATGTGAATATCCTCAGTGGCAGAAGTCCAATATATGATAATGAGATTGCTCTGGGCGGAGTGATCGCGAATATACTCGGCGTCGGAATCGGTGATGAGGTTACTGTCGCAAACGGAAAAGTAGAAAAGATATACACCATAACCGGTATAGAGCAGTATTCAAATGCCATGGGAAAGGACCTTTCCATGACGACAGACGGTGCAAGACATCTTGACTATACAGTTTCAAGAAGCACCTATAACATAAATGTAAAGGGACATACGCTTCAGAATGCGAACAGTGTTGTTGAAAAGGCTGAGGATATGTTTGGAAATAAGCTCAACAGCTATTTCAATATTATCGAAGCACTGAAGAGCGGAGATGAGTCAGTTATAGCCATAGCGGCAGCAATGGTATTTGCCATAGTTATCATCAGTATTGTGGTAATAATCCTGTCGATGAATCTTCTTGTTAAGACACTTATAATCAAGAAGCAGAAGGAGATAGGTATCAAGAAAGCGTTGGGATTCTCAAGTGATCAGCTCAGGACGGAGCTTGTACTTTCAATGCTTCCGCAGATTGCTTTTGGAGCCTGCGTCGGTGCGGTGATCGGACTCTTAGGTTCCAACAAAGTACTGGCTTCACTGCTTGTATCAGTAGGTGTTTTGAAATCCAATATGGAAGTATTCCCGTGGATGGGAGTATCTGCAGTAGTATTCTCAGTTATCGTTTCATTTATAATTATCTGGGTAATATCTGCAAGAATAAAGAAGATATCTGCATACTCGCTGATTACGGAGTAATTGGTATAAAGATCCAGTGTTTGTTGTTCAACAAACACTGGATCTATTTATTTAAAGAGTTGTTTAATCTGATTTTGTATTAAAGGACTTTGCTATGGTTAATTTAGATATAAATTGTATTTCATCGTACCCTACTATATAATGAGAAACGATAGTGATGATGAAATCAGGAAAGGGGTTGTATCATTCATGCGTGGAACAGTAATACTCGATGAATACGATAAATTATATGATGAAGGCGTTGAGAAGGGTATAGAAAAGGGTATAGAAAAGGGTATAGAACAAAACTCATTGGATTCGATAAGAAGTTTGATGAATAATCTAAAGATTTCTGCAAATGAAGCGATGAACTATCTGGATATTCCCAAGGAAAAGCAGGAAGTTTATCTTGAAAAACTGTGAGGCAGGAAGAAATCAAAACGAGGAACAGTAAATGGGCGAGAATGAAATTAAAAAGACATCCCGCAAATTGAGCATGTGGAAGATAATACTCATCAGTATTATCTTTTCGACTGTAATTACATTTGGATATTTCGCAATTGAAGGATACTGCGCCAAAAATGGAATGCGTATGCCGATTCAGCGTGATGGCTTTGGCGGAGACTGCCTGGTATATAATGGCATTTTCTGGACAGTGGTTGTTCCGGAACCTTTGACAACCCCGGATGATCCTGTGGTTGCAGGCCCCGATATAGTAAACTTCAGCTGGCAGATGCTCATAATCGTGTATGTCGGTCTGGCTTTCCTTGCCTGGGCTGTTCTTTCTGCGTTCAATAAAAAGATAAAGTATGTTGCCATAACGATAGGAGCGGCTGCGGCAGTGTTCCTCGCTGTGGTCGGAATCAAAAAAGGAGTTACGGTATGGAAGGAAACTCCGGTAGAACTGTTCGCAGTCAGAGTTTACACTACTGATTTCAGGCCGGGACAATATATGTCGGTGAATTATCCAAGCACCGCATCTTACTTCACAAAAGCCGGAGTAGAAGACAAATACGGAAGAATAGAATACATAACGCTGAACGGACGTATAAGCCCAGGTGAATTATCGAAGAAGCAGTTCAAAGCCATACTTCAGGCGGCTAAGAACCTTAAGGCGAATTCAGTAAAAGATTATAATAAACAATTTGCATATCATATAGAAGTTGTCTATAAACAGAAAGATGGGGGATACGGAAAGGTCTCAGCAACCGGATACGGAGAGTATCCTGAAGGATGGGCAGAATTCGTAAGGCTTACAAACGAAATCTGCGGCTATGATTATCTTAGTGAAAATCCTGAGACAGCTGAACTGACAGAAGAATGGTTTAGTGAGAATTTCGGTATTACAGAAGATGACCTTCCGGATGGCGTAACGGTTGAAGATTTCATGAAAGCTCGTAAGATCAGAATGGAGAGTATTTCAGGATATTATGGAGTTATTGATACGGCGAACTTTGATGCTGCCAAGGAACTGAAATACTATACTTCCGGTCTGGAAGGCAACTAAAGAAGACTGTTTTTCTTGTAGTTTTCATTTATAAATGCATAGCGAAGATGATCACGGAAAGAGCCGGCTATAAGTATGCTGGCTTTTTCTGTGCCCTCACATGAGAATCCAAGTCTTTCCAGAACACGGATGGACTTTTCGTTGTCCGTCATTACACGGGATTCAATCCTGTGGATCGGAGCCAGACTCAGAACGTGATCCATAGTGGCCTTGCAGGCTTCCGTACAGTAGCCATGACCCTGATGCTGCTCATCAAGATTATAGCCCATGATCACATTTGCATACGGCTCAGGACGTATGCGGACAAAACTGATAGACCCGATAATCTTCTCCGGGTCATCCTTAAGTGAAAAGTAATAGTAAATGGAAGAAAGCTTATCGATGCTTTCTTCTTCTTTTTTCATAAACTGCTCCTGTATCTCAAAAGTGTAATACCTGTCAGTGAATGCAGGTTCATACTTTTCAAAGAATCGGCGGTTTTCCGTATAATAATCCAGAACCATTTCCGTAATAAATGGTTCGGAAGTTCTAATAATCAATCTGTCTGTTTCAAATTTATATGGCATGGTTTACTCCAAAAAACTGGTTTACTCCAAAAAACTGGTTTGCTCCCCAAAAACTATTTTACTGAAATAAAAACTATAATTCACGTTGCGGTTTTGTTACCTCTCTTATATTATAATAACAGGTGTTTTAATGCAAACGTATATTGTTCTGCTCCGGACACAGACGTGAGAGCGATTCTGTGTTTGGACGCCTATGCAAAAGGGAGATAGATAGTTATGAAGGAAGTAAATGAATTTGCGGCTAAATTCACAGAGTTGAAACCTGAGTATTATTATGACGGTAATAAGATTGACACGGATTTTGAGTTTGAGAATGAGAATTGGGAGAACTCTACTTCGGCTCAGAAAAAGACGGAGAGGAAGAAGACCATAAAGGCTTACCGTGCCCAGAAGACACCGTATGATGCGCTTTTCTTTGCACTTCAATATGAAACGAAATGTACAATGGCCGATCTTTTATCAAGCCAGGATCCAAATGGTAATGTAAAAAGACCGGGCCTGACCAAAGATACTAAGATGGAACATAGATTCCAGGATAATCTTGAAAATGACGCAATGAAGCAGATTATAGCAAATGACGGGGGAGAAGGTGTAATAAGGGCGTTCCGTTATATGGGTATGCTTAAGGCTCATGTTGCTTATCTGAAGGGTAAGGAATGGGAAGAAATAAAGGATTCTCTTGAAGATGAAGATGAACAGATAAAAGAAGAAAAGGCCAATTATATCGCAGGACAGGTTACTACTGAAGCTTCAGCTCTGAATGATACTCTGTCATCATGGACGGGTTTAGGGGCAGAAGATCTGATTAAGAACGTTAGTCCTCAATTAAATAACGATGTTCTGAATTATTACAAAGTTGACAATAAGATAACTGTTCGAGAGTTTGCTTCTGCTCTTGGCGGAACTGAAGAGGGAATAGCTGAATATTGCAGGAAACATAATTGTAAGCCGGAAGATACACGTATCAGTTTAGAAATGAAGCTGCATCCGAATTATACAAAGCAGGAAGCGTATAGATCAATTCGTAATGAATTTGCAGCTGGAATGTATGCTGCATTTATTAAACAGGGGCAGGATCAGTATATAGCTCAGTTGAGCTCAAAAGATAAAGAATTAGTAAAAAAGGGACAGGATCTGTTTGGGTATAACGGGGGTATTCCTAAGGCTACCGATAATGTAAAAAACTGGCTCGATAACGGCGGAAAAGAAGAGTTGGATGAAATGTGTCTGGAAACAATCGGAGACAATTTTGTAACATTCAATACCAATACCCAGACTGCAAAGAATCTCGATATCACTCTTGAGGATAATGTAACTGAATACTTTAATCCTGAAATTGGCGATATTACATACATAAGGGGTGCAATAAAGATGCTGTCGTCAACCAAGACAGGTTGGGGAACTCATTTCAGTAATTCCTCTGAGTATGAAAAAATGCTCAAGTCTATCAATGATTATGAGAAAGCAATAAGCACAGGCCGTGCCGGAAAGGCTCTGCTTCTCAAAGAAAACATGGTCAAAGCATGCAAAAATTATATTTCCGGAAAGTACTCAGAAAGAAGTTCTGAATTCGGTCAGGAAAGATTCGATGTTGCGATGGCTGTTCTTAGTAAGAATATGGAGCCAAATGAGTATGCCAGACTTCTTCATTCCGTAAACAGAAAGCGCGGAGCTAAAAATGAAACCTATCAGGGATATGTAAATGCTGATTACTATAAGAATAAAGTAAAAGAACTGGAAGACCTGGAAAGACCGCTCACAGTTACAGAGTATAAAGAAGAAGATAAGGTTGAGGATAAATATGTAAAGGCAGCAATGCTGTCACTTAGGTTTGCAGATTCAGCTGACAGAGAGATCGGTAAATTTGCGAAGATCAAAGGGTTAAATGAACTCAAAAACGCTCTGAAGGAATATCAGGATAAGCTTCAGGAATCTCAGATCAAAAAGGCACCTGTTGAAGGAATTGAAGCTTTACGCGCCGCTGTGGTTGAGAGATGCGGAAGATTCATCAGCCAGAATTCCGGTATTCCTAAAACTGAAGGTGAAATACAGAGATTCAATACCGTAATGGGTGTACTTAAGCAGAATGTCAGTGCTGAACAATTCGAAACGATTGTTGCACAGGTTAACGCCAGAAGAGGTGTTACTAAGGAAGGTCAGAAGGGCTTTATCAAGGCAGAGGATTTCAAAGATGTTACAAAGAATCTCTGCACAGACCTTAACAGAGAAATACATTCTGAAAATCTTAAGAGATTCTCACATGAGAACCCATTTGCAGATATTGAACACCTTTACGAGCATAATAATAGTATAAAAGATGCATTCAAGCCGGCAGCAGATGCAGAGCCGCTTAAGGGCTTCGGTTATGAAAAATCACTCAGTGACGATGATTTTGTTACTATTGCATATGCAGGAGCTTATGCTGCGAATTCGAACAATGAGGCAGATATAAGATTCGGAGATGAAGGCTTTGATGCTATTGCTCAGAGCGGTAAAGAGAAAGCCATAAATGCCATGAAGGAGTACGGAAGAGGCAATAAGGTGGCACTCGCAAAGCTTATAGCAGATGGCTTCAGTGAGATCAACAGAAGAGCGTTCAAGAGATCTTCTTATGAGTTCGAGGATGCTGTTGAAACAAGTATCCAGGAGAAGATGGTTGATATTCTTAAAAAGGATAAGGAGCTTCTCAAGCTTGCAAAGAAAGAGGGACTTACCAGTGAGCAGATTAAGAAGCATGAGAATCTGAAGGAAGCAAAGAAGGTTGTGGTAGAAGCAGAAGAAGCAGAAGGAATTCTTACACATCAGGCAGACGAACTGAATGATGGTGAGATAAAAGCACTTGCAACAAAGATGGCTTTCAGGACTATGCTTAACTTCACCATGAAGAAAGCTGCAGAAACGGGCAAGACCAGTTTCCTCTTAAACAGCCTTATATACAAGAACTCAGTTAATACATATAAGTCGAATATCCGTGACGTTCTTGAGAATGCGCCTATAGCAAATCAGGAACCAAAGAAGGTTGCTGAGAATATGAATAAAGAGCATACCGCACAGGCACTCATGATAAAAATAAGCGAGGATATTAAGCCAAAGCAGACAAAGACTCAGAAGAAGGCTCCGCAGAAAACAACTGTAAAGAGTAAGTAAGATTTTTAAATGGAAAAGAAAATAAGAAGAGCAATAAAAGAAGATATTCCAAGGGTACTGGAGTTATTGGTACAGGTCGATATGGTTCACCATATCGGCCGTCCTGATATTTTCAAGGGACCTGCAACAAAGTATAATGCAGAGGAACTTGAAGAAATCGTGAGTGATAACAGTACCCCTGTTTTCGTGTGCACAGGGACTGACGGAACGATCATGGGACATGCGTTCTGCGTCCATAAACAGGTGATCGGAGATTCTGTACTTACTGACATTAAGACCCTCTATATAGATGATATATGCGTTGATGAAGCATACAGGGGTAACGGTGTCGGAAGAGCACTTTACGAACATGTAAAGGAATATGCAAAAGAAAATGGATTTTATAATATTACATTAAACGTATGGAGCTGTAATCCGGGTGCGGAGGAATTCTACAAGAGCCTGGGCCTAGTTCCACAGAAGATAGGAATGGAACACGTATTATAGTCGATAGATCACCTATTGAAAACAAAAGGGAGTTATTATGAGGACTATCATAAAAGATAAACAATTCGATGAAGAGAGGGCACTGTATAATCTTGTGGATGCCGATGTGGTGAGCTGTACATTTGCGGGTCCCGCAGACGGTGAATCGGTTCTGAAAGAGTCAAGGAATATCCACGTTGAAAGCAGCAGCTTCTCACTCAGATATCCGCTCTGGCATGTACATGATTTCTCAGTTAAGGGTTCTGCCATGGACGAGAAAACCCGCGCGGCCCTCTGGTACTGCACAAACGGAACTATAGTGGATTCACGACTTCACGGAGTTAAGGCGGTCAGAGAATGTACGGATATAAAGCTTTCCGGCTGCCATATAGAATCGACGGAATTTGGATGGAAATCACAAGGGATAACCCTTACGGATTCCCATATTGAGGCTGAATATCTATTCCTTGACAGCACCGATATAATATTGGAAAATGTATCGATGAAGGGTAAGTATTCCTTCCAGTACGTTGAGAACCTGACAATCAGAAACAGTAACCTTGATACGAAGGATGCTTTCTGGCACGCAAAGAACGTGACAGTTACTGACAGTATAGTAAAGGGTGAATATCTGGCATGGTTTTCAGACGGACTGACACTCATCAACTGTAAGATCATAGGCACTCAGCCTCTTTGCTACTGCAAGAATCTTAAGCTAATAAACTGCACCATGAAGGATGCAGATCTTGCATTTGAGTATTCCGACGTCGAGGCGGATATCAAGGGATACGTTGAATCAATAAAGAACCCTAAGTCCGGTACTATCACCCTGGACAGTGTCGGAGAGATAATACATGAGAATCCTGTTATGGAATGTAACGGCGAGGTCATAGAAAGGAGATCTTGAAATGGAACACATTACATTCAGTCCAAGGGGTGTATGCTCCATGAAGATCGATTTTGATATCGATGACGAGGAGAAGCTTCACAATGTAGCTTTCGTCGGTGGATGCAACGGAAACCTGAAGGCTATAGGAAGACTCGTTGAGGGTAAGGATGCATCAGAGATTGCTGATATACTGAGAGGCAATCAGTGCGGACAGAGAGGAACCTCCTGTGCGGATCAGTTTTCAAAAGCCATAGACCAGGCTATAGCAGGCGCATAGAGCTGTTTATTAAGAGGTAACAAAAAGATTAATAAAAGTCTTATAAGGGGTTAAAAGGTATGAAAAAGAAGTTTTTGGCGCTCATGCTGGCAACAGCAATGGCGTTCTCACTCACTGCGTGTGCAGATGACTGGGATGAGGAAGGCGAGTACGATGACGAGTACTACGAGGAAGATGAGGAGTATGAAGAGGGCAAGGATCAGGAAAGTGATACACCTCCAAGTACATCTGACGGAGTAAAGGGACTCAGCATGAGTGTAAGCAACTCAACAGGTGAGCTTACAATTACCCGTAAGAATCTTTCTGAAAATGTATCGGATGACGGAACATGGACGATATTCATATATCTCTGTGGTACGGATCTTGAGTCAGACGGCGGAATGGGAACAGGAGATCTCGAAGAGATGCTCGGTTCAAAGGGAAGCGACAACGTTCGTTTCATAGTTGAAACAGGTGGAACCAATGGATGGAGCAACAGTGACGTGGACAGCGACAAGCTCCAGCGTTTCATTGTTCAGAATGGAGAGCAGACACTCGTTGACGAGAAGGAACTCGCCAATATGGGTGATAAGAATACTCTTACAGACTTCCTTACATGGGGAACTAAAGAGTATAATTCTGAGCATATGGGCCTTGTTTTCTGGGATCACGGCGGAGGATCCATAACAGGCGTATGTTTCGATGAGATGTTTGATAATGATTCCATAGATCTTATGGAGCTTGATGAATCACTCATGGCATGTACTGAATCCATGGGAAGAAAGTTCGATTTCGTCGGCTTTGATGCATGCCTCATGGGAACAGTGGAAAATGCAAATGTACTTGCAACCTACGCAGATTATATGTACGGTTCTGAGGAAAGTGAGCCGGGAAGCGGATGGGATTATACAGCTATAGGCAATTACCTTGCAGAGAATCCTGATGCAGATGCAGCGTCTCTCGGAAAGGTTGTATGTGACAGCTTCCTTCAGGCTTGTATAGAGCAGAATGATTCAGACATCACAACACTTTCTGTTATCGATCTTTCAAAGATAGACAATCTCCTTAAGGAGTTCAACAGCTTTTCCAAGAATATGTATGACGCAGGAAATGATTCCGGTCAGACAGCAGACATGGTAAGAGCTATAACTGCTGCAGATAACTTCGGGGGAAACAATAAGTCCGAAGGTTATACAAACATGGTTGACATGGGTGGCATCATAGCTTCATGTAAGGATTATGCTGACGGTGCTGACAGTGCACTCAAGGCACTGGAGGATGCAGTCGTATACAAGGTAGCCGGTTCAACTCATCCGGATGCAACAGGACTTTCAATGTATTATCCGCTTTCTGTTCAGGGTTCAAACGAACTTGCAGTCTTCGGTAAGCTTTCAGTAAGTCCGTATTACGTTTCATTTGTAGACAGACAGAACAAGACCGGTGCGACAGATGAGACCTTCGAAGAATACGATGATGATCAGATGTTCGATGAAGAAGGTGACTGGGAATGGGGCGAGAGCACAGATGACAGTTACTGGGATTATCTTGATGATTATGAGCAGACCGGCGAGAGCAGCTACATTACATTTGCAAGTGAACCGGATGTTGATGGCGACGGATACTACGGCTTCACACTTGATGAAAATGGATTGAACAATGCAGCAGGTGTATGTGCGCTTGTTTATGAAACCTCTGCAGATGGTGAGAATTATATAGAACTTGGTGAAACCATTGATATAAATGGTGACTGGGACAATGGATCGTTCACCGATAATTTCGATGGCTACTGGCTGTCGCTTCCGGATGGACAGAATCTTGCAACCTATATAGTTGAGCAGACAGAAGATTATGTTGTATATACTTCACCTATACTTCTGAACGGTGAAGAGACAAACCTTCGTCTTAAGCAGACCTATGATGGGGAAGTAACTGTTGAGGGTGCATGGGACGGAATCGATGAGAACGGATGTGCATCACGTGATATCATCAAGCTTTCTGATGGAGATGTTATAACACCTGCATATTATGCATACGGTGTTGAGAATGATGAAGAATCATCATACACAGGATCGGAATTCACCGTAGACGGTGAGATAGAGATTGTTTACGACCTGATGGAGGTCGGCGAATATCTCTACGCATTCTGTATAGATGATATTTATGGCGATTATTATGTTACAGAATACATGACATTTAATGTAACTGAAGACGGAGAAGTAACGTTCTAGAATACATAAGAAGTAACATTATAAAGTGCAAAAAAGAGGCTGTTCCGAGTGGTAAAAACCATTTGGAACAGCCTCTTTTTGAGTGCTTTAAACTATTTTTCATCAACAACCAGAGTGGCTGATCCGTAAAGCTTGAGCGGCTTACCGTTTTCGTCAAACTCTGTCGTGTATCTTACGTGGAAAGGAACTCTTCCGACAGTGAGCGGTATAATGTCCTCTTTTGTTCCGCAGCCTTCCATAAGCTCATTCATAAAAGCTCTGTACATATCAGCAACTTCAGGTGGGAAGATGCCGGCTTTGATTGCGGTTTCCGGATAGTCATGAACTATTGGCGGAAGTCCGAGGTCTCTCATGCAGCGGTAGCATGGACGCATATCCTTGGTTGCAATATCAACTTCCCAGGCGTAAACATTTGCATGTTCGAAGGCGTTCTTGAAGCGCCTTTCATTTTCTTCAAACTGGTCAAGTCTCTTTTTCTCAGCAGTAACATTTCTGACCATAGCATAGAAGAGATATTTGTCTCCGCCCTGTCCTATAAGACGCATGCTGGTTCTGACGCATATTTTCTCATTTCCGCACATATCAGTACAGATGTCATGCCATGAATCGCAGGTTTCTTCATCGCCGGATTCTATGGCATCAGAAATCGCTTTAAGATATGCCTTTTTACCATCTTCATCAGCACTGTCAACAGGATTTGAACCAAAAACCTGTTTCTCGGTTCTTCCCATACCGACTTCATTCATATACTTTTTATTTACGCGTAGGATCTCAACGGAATCATCGGACTTATCGTAAACAAACATAGTGGCAGGACCGACGAAGTTACTGAATATAAGTGTCTCCATGGATTCAGGATTCCAGAATCTGCCGGAATCAAGTGCATTTACAAGAGACATGGAAGCGTTGAGCGGTTCATGCTTAAGTGTCTTGATATATTCGATGAATTCATCTTCTCCTGAAGGTTTGGAATAAAGATATCCCTGGATGTAATTACAGCCTATGCTCTTCAGATAATCAGCAAGCTCAACGGTCTCAACACCTTCGGCTATGATAGGCGTATCCAGCCACTTGGCCATCTGTATGATCGAACTCAGGATCGTACCACCTCGACCCCCGATATCACCGTGGATGAAAATCATATCAAGCTTGATGATATCAACCATGAGATCCTTCAGGATATTAAGAGAAGAATATCCGCTTCCGAAGTCATCCATTTCAACAAGGTAACCAAGCGAATGGAGTCTGCTGAGTACAGAGGACATGAGCTCCATGCCTCCGATGGCAGAACTCTCGGTAACCTCTATGCGGAGATATTTAACCGGGATATCATATTTCTTTCTTATGTCTTCGATAGAATCGATATAGTTATTGTTGTAAATATCAAATCTGGACATATTTACAGAAATAGGCATCAGCTGTACGCCTTCATCCATGCAGCGCTTGTGGAATTTACATACGCATTCAAATACATAAAGATCTGCTCTGTAGATCAGTCCATTTTTCTCAAGTACAGGAATGAAATCAGCCGGTGACTGTGGTCCGAATTCGGGATCATTCCACCTCATGAGTGCTTCAGCGCCAAGCATCCTTCCTGTAGTATGGTTAATCTGAGCCTGATAATTAACGTAAATATGACCGTTTGCCAATGCATCGTCGAATCTGCTTATCAGTTCTCCAACTGTCATTGCTCTGCTCATTTGAACACCCCCTAAAACCCGTTTGTGCATGATTCAGAATGCACAGAACTATTATATCATAAAAATAAGGCGTTTGTGCACCGAAAATCTGCTGAAAATACGCTAAAATTCACGCTAAATTCACGGTTTTTCGTTATGTATCCGGATGTTTTATGATATAATACAACGGATTATGAAATTGTATCTTTTTTATTTTTAAGTGAGGTCCATTTACTATGGCAAAAAGAAACATAGCAAATAGATTAATAGCGGCAACGGTTGCGGCACTCATGTCATTTTCAGTTGTCTCAAATTCAGGCCTCTCTATGGTCGAAGCGGCAGCTCCGTTCGCAACTCTGAACGGAAGGTCGTATTCAGACTTTGAAGACTTCGTTGATGATCTTGAGGATGATTATGAAGATAAATCTGTAACGATCGAGATGCTTCGGGATTGGAATGCTGCAAACGATGACGATTTCGATGAACTCCTGGAAATACCGGAGGGCGCTAATGTAACTCTGAATATGCATGGTTATGTGTTTAACAGAAACAGGTGCTGGAACAATGACTATGGCAGATATGGCGGACTTATATATGTAAATAAAAATGCAAAGCTCACGATAAATGGATATTCCACCGATGCAGAGAATAAACGTGTTCATGATAATGTTGCTACCTACAATTCTACAGACAATAGTAGAAAAGCAGATAAACTGATAACAGTTTACGGCGGACTTCTGTGTGGTGGCGGAAATACAACAGGCGGAGGCGCAATAAGTATCCTTGAAAGTGCTACCGTTGTACTTAATGATGTAACTATAGCCGGATGCAGGGCTGAACAGAGAGCCTTAACCAACGGTTACGGTGGTGGTATATGGATGCCTTTGACAGGCAGCAGGCTCACCATGAACCGCTCTACTATAACAGGATGTTTTGCATACAATGACGGCGGTGGTATAAGTGCTGATGAAACCGCAAATATAAGTATAGAACTGAATGATTCCCATATTGACAGGAATTTTGCTAAATCCGATGCCGGCGGAATAGATGGAGGCTGTTCAAGCCTTTACATAAACGGTAGTGGAGAGTCCACAATATCTTACAATCAGTGTAATGATTATGGTGGCGGCATCTACGCATACTGTAAGGATATTTCTATCAGCAGATTAACCCTCGTCGGCAACAAGGCAAAAGAAGGCGCAGGTGTTTATCTAAACGAAAAGAATGATTCTATATCAGGACTCGTGTTGAAAGATAATGAAGCTTCTGAAAGAGGCGGAGGTGTTTACGTATACAGAGACGGTGCGTCCATATCAGGATGTGAGATAACAGGAAACCGTGCCGGTATAAGCGGTGCAGGCGTATATGTATCAGAAAATGTAGATGAGGACTTTAATGTATCCGGAAAGGTTATAGTAAAGAATAACACTCCGTGTAACTTCTACATGAGCGACGATGACCCGGAGGATAACAGAGTTAACTTCAAGCTTACCAAGGGATCGGATGTTCATTACAGTTACTACACGACTAAGAATAAAGATGCCATAATGGTAACTCAGGGCAAGGTCGGTGATACGATCAAAACTCCGAACTGTATCGAATTTCTTACTCCGGACGACGCTGGATATCACTTTACCTTCAATTCGGCTCCTAACCAGAGAAAGATTTATTATGTTAAAAATGGAAAGGATGATGCAAGCAAGTACGGTTCTCCGGTAAGTAAACCGCCGGCACCGACAACTGTAACTGCACTGAATGCCAATATCAAGCCGGATGAGGTTGGAAACAAGACTACCAAGGCCGGTATAGTTGGAACAGTAGGACCGGGTGGAGGAACAGGAACTCAGTATAACCTTATCAGAGGCTTCTCACATCATGAGGAAACTGACAGTCCTACAGTAGATACTGACTGCAGCTTCTATTATTCCGATGGTTTCTTTGACAGCAATCAGTTTGTTTACAATGAACATATAGCTACAGCTTCTCTTGCCATGGCTTACAGTGGAATGTACCTCAGGGCTCTGGAGGAGCAGGATGAGAACGGAAATACATATTACAATAAGCATGCAGCTGCAAGACAGTTCATGGCAGATATCGGATGTCCTGATCAGAACATATATGTAAATGACAGCAATGAGAAGAAGCCGGGAACAGATACTATAGGTGTCACTATAGCAAGTAAGGAGCTTACCTATGCAGACGGAACACCTACCGGTAAAATCCTTATTCCTATCGCTGTACGAGGCGGTGGATATGAGCTGGAGTGGGCAAGTAACGCTACACTCGGAAAAGCTTCTGAAGTTAATGGGTACGAAGCAAAAGGCTTCTCAAATGCTGCAGATCAGGTTGAAGATGAGATTAAGTTTTATATAAAGAAATACCAGCTCGAGGATGAACTGCAAGCCGGAAACGTTGTATTCTGGATTTCAGGTTATTCACGTGCGGGAGCTACTGCCAATCTTACAGCCAAGAGATTGGTTGAAATGAATAAATCTGACTATGCTCTTAAGAATCAGATATTTGCATATACATGTGAAGCACCTATGGGTGGTACTGACAAGGCTGAAAACTCTACATGGAAAAAAGATTACTATTGTATCCACAACCTTGTTAACGCAGTTGATATAGTACCTATGGTAGCACCTCAGCCTATGGGCTTTAAGAGATATGGTGTTGATCATTATATACCGGGAACCACTGCAGGTGAGGTAAAAGCAACATACGTTGAGACACCGAGAAGTTCTGGTGGAGATTCATCTGTAACAACATATAGAGACAATGATCCTATATATGTAAGAAATGTCAGCAGTACTGTTAAAAACAAAATGAATAATCAGCTGAAAGCAGTTGATTCAGGTATAGTTCTGGATGATTATTTCCATCCTATGTCTATGGACTTTGCTCCTAATGTAAAGTTTTATGAGGATGGCGATTATGGCGGACATGTTGAAGTTTTTGTAAAAGACTTCACTCGTTTCGTTATGGAAGGTACTGAGCCAAACAACCTTAATCACTGGTCACAGGCAGTTCGTAGCAGAGATGACTGGGCTAATAATATACAGCCTGCCATGAGAGAAACTTTGGCACTTGTATTCACCATGTCAGATGAAGACAGTGCAGGCTTTATAGGAAGAGCTTCGACCTTTATGGATAACATGAGTGCGGTAGGCGGAGACTTAAGTAAGACTGAAATATACAGAAAACTCATCGGAGACTGGCATGAACTCTCTGATGATGAAAAGAAATCTTATTCAACAAAGCTCTGGAATAAGATTGAAGAAACCGGGGCATTTGACTACCTGGATGATTCTGAGAAGTCAAAGCTCCAGAAAAACTGGCCGGCAATAGCTGAATTCCTCTTCCGTCTGATTGATGGTGATTATAAATACAACCCACATGACCATGGTTCACATGGATGGGATGGTAACGCAGATAATGAGATGATGTATGTCGCTACATTTGCAACCTTCGCTACATTTATACTTCAGAACCATTATCCTGAGGTTAATCTTGCATGGGCAAGAGCTTATGACAGCTATTATGATTCAGATACTACTGAATACACAGTGTCAAATTCCAATTATAGTGTGGAATATCCAGATGCAACCGGTAAGGAGATGACGACTGCCGGAGAGCTGGTAGATAAACAGCTCTATGCAGGACCGAACAATTCCAATAAGCTGCAGGGAGATCAGAAGATAATACTTGAGGTTCCGGATATAGTCGGTGAGGCTGTATATTATGACCTTGAGGATGTAACAAACGGCACCATGCTTGCACAGAATAAGCTTTATCGTGGCGGTGTGGATGTTTCTCTTGGAACAGACCTGAAGCATGACTATAAGATCACAACTTACGCAATCTCTTATGGTATAAGAAGTGACGAAGCAATCTATAATATCAATCTTGTAAATGAAATGCACAAGATAATAGTTGCGGATGTAAACGGCACAACGGAATACTTATATAAAGAGAAATCTAAGCCAACTATAACAGCTGCAACAAACGACGATACATTTTTCAAGAAATGGACTGTAGATGTTCTGAATGAAGACGGAACTGTTTGGGAATACGGCAGTGACGTTGGTGCTTCACTTGGAACAATTGCTCCGGATTTTGTATCAACAAATATATCTACAAAGTTCAGGGTTCCGAGTGCAAAAGAAAAGCTGGCTGGCCGTGAACTTCCGGAAGGATTCGGATTTAAGTTTACTGCAGATTACATCGACAGGATCAAGAAGATTTCTGCATCACCGGTTAAGCCGGTTGCGACGAATCCGGCATCAACACTTGCAGAAGAGACTTCTCTTATATTTACTTGGGGAAGCGGCGATTCAGCAGTAACAAAGACATCAACAGAGAGTTATCCTATTTCATGGACATACTCGTATGAGGATACAGATGGAACAACCAAAACTGTTCCGACATCAGGTGGAAGCGATATATATGCAGATTCTGTTTATACAGCGACCATCACAGTACCGAAGGATGAAGCAAATGATATTATATTTGCAGCAACGCTTTCGGGAGAAACAGCAACAGGCGAATCGATAACTGTTACAAGAAATAACGCAGATGGTAGTGCAACTATAAAGGTTGTATTCCCTAAGACAGATGCAAGCGGACAGGCTCGTCCGGATGAGATTTTCCCTCTTAAAGTCAAGGCATTTGATCTAAATCTCGGAGGTGATGAGGGGACAATCGAAGAATACCATGTATTCCAGGGCTCAGTTGTAACTCTTACTGCACCTGATGTTGCTAACGAAATGTTTGTCAGCTGGGATCTTTCACAGCCGACTGTTGTTGATGATAATAAGAAGATTACTCTCGTAGATGGGGAATCCTTAACATCTAAGACAATAAAGGTTTGCATACCTAACGGACTTTCCTTAAATGATGTACTTGCTATAGATGCTCAGTACATTCCTGTACTTCAGAGTATTGATGTTATACTTGATGAGCCTGTAGGCGGACAGGTTATGCAGACCGGCGCTTTAGATACTGCTTCAAAGGAAACTATGCAGGTCAAAATCAGTAATACATATACTGTTGATCCTGAATTTGTAACTATTGAATGGTCACCTGAACCACTTGAGGATGGTACCGATAAGATTGCTGATTATCTCACAACATATACAGCGAAGGTTACTCTGGTACCGAAGCTTGATGATGAGAATAAGCCATATATCAGGGCTAAAGGAACAACCGGCGGTTATCAGAAGACAACAGCGATGTTCTATTATGCAGAGAATGTTGTTGCAAGAGTAAATGGTAATACAGCCGTATGTGACAAGACTGACAACAGCGTAAGCTATACATTCCCGATGACAAAGTACAAGCTGGTTTCAGTTGAGCAGCCGGAAGATATTTATGACGTTCCTTACGGAACAGATAACGCGGGAATAGCTGCATTGCTTCCAAAGACTATCAAGCTCCTGCTTGATAATGGAAGTGAGATGGATGCGCCTGTTACGTGGAATCTTACAAAGGGTGCGCAGGCAGATCCTCGTGAAGCAGTAGTATGGACGGCAACACCGAACATAACGCTTCCTGATACGGTTATTGACAGTGATGATGTATTACCAAGTACATCGATCGAAGTTCTTGTAAATGTAAATGAAGCTGATCATGCTCAGTCACCGAAAGCTTCACTTGAATCAGGTGAATATGTAAATGATCAGTATGTAACTCTTACTACAAGAGAGACAGGTGGAACAACATACTATACTGTTGATGGTTCCGATCCTATGACAAGCTCTACTCGTAAGGTATATAGCGGAGAAGAGATTCCGGTTACACGTGACGATGCGACAGGTGTTGACACTGAAGGAAATAAGGTCTTCAAACTAAAAACTTACACAGAGAAAGCAGGAGTCTGGGAAAGTGCTATAGTTTCATATAGCTATACATTTACAAATAATATTCCTGTTCCTGAAGACGGAAAATTCACTTACGACGGAACAGAGCAGAAGCTCATAAGCAGCAACAGGTTCTATACAGTTGAAAGTATATCCGGTGGCGGAAAGATTGACGCAGATGGAAATGCAACTGCTACGAAGGCAGGAACCTATAAGGTAACACTCAAGATCAATGATGGATACAAGTGGGCTAAGGGTGATGACACTACCGTAGCAGATCAGGTAGTTACAATTACAATCAATCCTATGTCACTTGAGGATGCAGTGATAGAGATTCTTTCAGAGCCTGAACGTGCAAATGGAGAGCCTATCGAACCTAAGATCAGAGTTACTCTTTACGGCGAAGAGCTTTCACCGGATGACTATGACATCATTTACACTGACAATATTAAGTCAGGTGAAGGAAAAGTCAGAATCAATGGTAAAGGTAATTATACAGGCGAGACAGAGGACGTTCCATTTGAAATATTGAAGGGCGAATTCAGTCTTACATTCAACCTTGGTGGAGGAACGCTGAACGGACAGACAGGTACATACACGATGGTTTGTGAGGAAGGCTCCACAATCAAGATGCCGCTTCCGACCAGAGATGGATATGTATTTGATTACTGGAAGGGTTCAGAGTATCTGGCCGGTGATGATTACACAGTTGTCGAGAATCATACCTTCGAAGCTATCTGGGTTAAGCAGGGCGAGAAGGGCAAGTATTCAGACGGAACAAATCCGGGAACCAGAAAGACGGGCGACAATGCTCCGCTGGTTGTACTGACAATAGTCATGATACTTTCACTCATCGGCATTGCAGGAGTGATCCTCATCCGCAGGAAGAGAAGAAGGGCGTAAGCTGGTAAATTAGAGGGCGGTGCTCAATCGGTAAATCCGATTGGGCACTGTTTTTTTTGTGAGGGGGGAAGAGGGGGTGCGGCAAAGAGAATGAGAAAAAAGCAAAAATAGTTGTCAGAGGAGAAAAAAATAAAAATCATATTGACAATAAGAAAATAATGCAGTATTATCTGTATTACAGTAAGTAATACAAACAATACAGGTAATACAAACTATGGAGGTTTAATCATGGATAAAAAGAAAGTAATAGTGTTTGTGGTGGTAACATATATTCTGGCCTGGGCAGTTCAGATACCGGCAGCACTGTATGCCACGGCTCATCCTGATATGATGGGAATGTCTGTATTCCAGATCGGAGCGGCCGCATCGATGTTTGCACCACTCATTGCGACACTTGTTGCAAATCATTCCATAAAGGGGATGGGATGGCTGCCAAAATTCAGAGGAAATATCAAATGGATATTTTTTGCAGTATTTTTCCCAATTGTTATAACAGCACTTGGAGCAGCACTTTTCTTCCTGATATTCCCTGACCTCTTTGACACAACAGGATCATACCTTGCAGCTCAGGGAGAATCGATGGGAGTTGATCTTCTGGCACAGCTTGAGGAAGCAGGTCTTGACTACAAAACATATGTAATCTTTATGCTTGTTCAGTGTGCTACATATGCTCCGATAGTAAATATGTTCATTGCAGTCGGTGAAGAAGCCGGATGGAGAGGTTTCCTTTATCCGGAACTTAAGAAGGAACTTGGTACTGTGGAAACATGGATCGTAGGCGGAACAATCTGGGGAACATTCCATTTTCCATTAATGATCATAGCTGGATATGAGTATGGTAAAGATTATCTTGGTGCACCGGTACTCGGACTTGTAGTTTTCACAGTTATGTGTATAGCACTCGGTGCACTTGAAAATATGATATATGAAAAGACAGAATCTATATGGTTCCCGGCACTCCTTCACGGATCATTCAATGCTATAGCAACTGCTCCACAGGCATTCCTGAATGTGAATTCCGATGGAAAGTCCGACAGGATGTTTATATTCGGACCTGCACCAAATGGAATTATAAGTATGATTCCTATGCTGATAGTTGTAGCTATTCTTGGATATGGAATTATCAAGAAGGAGAGAGCCGAGGTTACAGATGAAGATGAGGCAAGTGAAGTGATTGAAACCGAAGCAGACGAGTAAGAACAGAGAAGACGTAACTGAATGGACAGTAAAGAAAAGTGGACTATTAACATTGGAAAGGACTGGTCATATGATCATTAAGATAGATGATTACTCGGATGTTCCGATATATATGCAGATCAGAAATCAGATAGTGATGGGTATCTCGTCAGGCGAGCTTGCTCCCGGCGAGCAGCTCCCAACCGTAAGGGCGCTTGCTCTCGAGATGGGCATCAATACCATGACGGTCAGCAAGACATATCAGATTCTGAAGCAGGAAGGTTATATACTTACAGACAGGAAGAACGGTGCCAGGGTGCGTGACAATATCACGAAGTCCGGAGTCATAAGCGAGGAGAACAAATCCGAGCTCAGGCGTATAGTATCAGAGGCGAGGATTTCAGGTGTTCCTAAGGAAGATATTATTAAGCTTGTGAAGGAATACTATTAGGAGGTTAGGCTATGAATGCAGTAACAATAATGGGAATTTCAATTATGGTATGCTGCCTTCCGATATTTATTATAATGTTTTTTATTCTGTATCCTAAAAAATGGAGACAGAAAAATATAGTTTTCGGAGTCAGAGTTACTGACAAACTTAAGGAAGACGGGACAGCGGAAAGAGTAGACGATATAGTTTCAGATATTTGGAAGAAAGCAGTGATAGTACTTATTTGCATAATCGCAGCAATTGTCGGAATCGGTTTAATTCCGGATATGACTGTGATGATGATACTTTTCACAGTGTGCGTTTATGCTGCTATCTTAGCACTGAATATTCCTTATGTAAGGGGCAATGCGCTGCTTAAAAGCATCAAAAGAGAAAATGTAACGAAAGAAAAAAGTGATAACATAACCGTTGCAGCTGATCTTAAGAGCGTAACTCAGGCACATGCAGTAAAGAAGAGTTCACTGTTTATTCCACTCGGAATTACAGCAGTCGGCCTGATCATAGCATTGCTGTATGATCTCGATGTTATTACAGCCGGGAGCAGCTCGGTATTTAAAGGCAGCTTCGCACTGACCGGACTTGCAGGAATTTTCCTGTTCACAAGTGTTATCTTCGTGATCATCGCTTTCGTGATGGACAATCTCAGAAATGAGATCGTTTCTTCTGACAGTGATGTAAATGTAAATTACAACAGAGCGAAGAAGAAACTCCATGCAGATATGTGTGCAGCATCTCTTTGGATACATGCGGTACTTCTGATCACAGCTATAATAGGCTTTATGACATTTTTCTCGGAAATGGCTCTTATAATTCTCTGTGTGGCATATCTCCTTTCATTTGTGGTTCTTATGGCTGTTTTGGTAAGAAGAAGATCACAATTAAATGGAATGTATGAGCATACTGAGGATCAGGGCGTTGACGATGATGACAACTGGATATTCGGACTGATTTACTATAACCCTAAGGACAGAAGGCTGAATGTTGAAAAGAGAAATGGAATGGGAGCAACTGTGAATTTCGCTCACCCGGGCGGAAAGGTCGTAGGCGCTTTTCTTGCACTGAGCATGATAGTTGTTTTCGTTTCACTTATATACGTAGGAATGCTTGATTCAGCAGAGATGAACCTCTCTGTGACAGACGGAAAAGTTATCTGCCATCAGCTCCGGGATGAATATGTTATTGATATAGATGAAATCAAAGAAATATCATATAATGAGGATGTCAGTTCATTAAAGATCATTAAGCTGTCGGGAGTTGGTACCGATAAACTTGCAAATGGTAATTTTGCTGTAGCAAATGATAAGTCCTGCAAGACATTTTTAAGTCTTAAATCCGATGGATATATTAGGATTGTTACGGATGATAAGACATATTATATCAATGACAGCTCAGCTTCTGATACTAAGAGTGTATATGATGAAGTGAATGAAATGATGAAGTGATTTCTATGAAGCTTTAAATGAATTGTTGCAGTGAACTGACAATCATAAAGCAGTTGTGGCAGGAGACATACAACATGAGAAAGGTTCTGATTGTTGAGGATGACAGAGAGATAAGAGGACTTCTGAAGGATTTTCTCATAGAGAATGATTTCGAGGTTTTCGAGGCCAAGGATGGAAGCATCGCGTCAACCATGTTACGTGATGGAAAATACGACATCATACTGATGGACATGATGCTTCCGTACAGGTCGGGAGATATATTGATACAGGAACTCCGGAGTTCAGGCGATTCTGAAAAGAGCAGGACTCCGGTTATAGTTCTGTCTGCGAAGACTATGAAGGATACGAGGCTCGAGGTGCTCAGGATGGGCGCCGACGATTACATCATCAAACCATTTGATCTCGACGAGGTGCTGGTCAGGATAGAAGTAGTACTAAGAAGAAGTGAGGATGTGGCCGGCAGCGGTTCGGACGACGATGCTGCTTCCGGAAGAGGACTGGGATACAGCTATAATGGAGTTACCTATGATGAAGGACTTAATTCTGTATTCTATAATGGCGAACAGATAAAGCTTACACAGAAGGAAATGCAGTTGCTTGAGCTTTTTCTCAAGAATCCTCAAAAAACCTTTACCAAAGCAAATCTTTATGAGACAGTCTGGCAGGATGAGTATATCTACGAGGATAATACGATTAATGTTCATATGAGTAACCTCAGGAGCAAGCTGAAGAAAGCGACGGGGCAGGAATTTATAGAGACAGTCTGGGGTATTGGATATAAACTTAAAACTGAGAAATCAGCCGATTAAAGTGTGTGTTTGGAAATAAGGTATGATCAAGGATATTTGTATTATAGTTCTTGCCCTCCTGGCAGTTATTCTTCTTGTGCGACTGATAGTAATCAAGATGAATATAAGGACGGTCAGGGACGAACTGAAGAAAACTAAAGATGATGATTATAACCGTCAGATGCGCGTAACTTTGATGGACAGAGATGTTGAGAGCCTTACGGCTGAGTTCAACAGGAATCTCGAATATCAGAAGGAGCTGAAAATGGAAGCGGAGAAATCCAGGCGCCAGCTGGAGCAGTCCATTTCCGATATTGCTCATGATCTTCGGACTCCGCTCACTGTGGTCAAGGGCAATCTGCAGATGCTCGAGAAAGAGGAACTCTCGGATAAAGGACGCGAGTATCTCAGCATCAGCAGAAAGAAGGCGGAAACTCTGAAGGGCATGGTGGACGAATTCTTTGAGCTTTCAGTGCTTGAGAGCGACAGCAAGCCGGTTGAATTATGTAAACTCGACATCATTTCATTTCTGTCTGAATTCATAGTTGAAAATGAAACGCTCATAAGGGAGAAGGGACTCACTCCTGAGCTCGAATTTCCTGAGAAGAGCGTTTATATAAAGGCAAATCGCGACGTGCTCACAAGAGTCTTCAGCAATCTGTTCAGTAATATTCTGAAGTATGCTGAGGGGAGCTTCCGGCTTTCGGTTTCTGAAGCAGAAGACGGCTGCCACATAGTTATAGGTAATCATGTTAAGGATCCGTCGGCTATAGATATCGACCACATCTTCGACAGAACCTACCGCGCGGACAAGGCCAGGAGCGACGGCAGTGCGGGACTCGGGCTTTACATAGCCAAGCTTCTTGTTGAAAAGCAGAAGGGAAGCATTACAGCGGAATTGAGAGATTCCGAACTCGAATTTAATATGGTATTTATGAAGAATAATTAACAGCCTGAATGTACAAACGACAGTCCGAATGAGATTAAAATCATTCGGACTTTTTTTGTTTGGAAAATTATAAAGATATAAATTTTATCATTTAAGAAATTCTTTATGTTTATGTTTTATCTTAGCATTATCAGGATGGCTGCAACAAAGGAGGAAAAGATGTCAGATATAATCGTAGATGTAAATAATCTTTCAAAACAGTATGGAACACAGATGGCGCTGGATGGCGTTTCATTTCAGATAAAGAAAGGAAGCATAGTCGGACTTATAGGACCGAACGGTGCAGGTAAGACTACTATAATGAAGATCATGGGAGGACTTGCATTCCCGACCTCCGGAACACTTTCGATGTACGGCGCAACCGACGAGAAGGGACTGAATCAGGCAAGGACAAGAATGAGCTTCATGATTGAGACTCCTTATGAGAAAGAGAAGATGACGGCGAGAGAGAACCTTGAGAAGCAGAGGCTTCAGAAAGGAATCCCGGACAAGGGCAGGATCGACGAGGTTCTTGAGATAGTCAATCTTCAGGATACAGGAAAGAAGATAGTCAAGAACTTCTCACTCGGAATGAGACAGAGGCTCGGACTTGCAAATGCACTTCTGGGCAAGCCGGAATTCATGGTCCTCGACGAACCGATCAACGGACTTGACCCGGAAGGAATAGTTGAGATCAGAGAACTCTTCAGGAAGCTCAACAAAGAAGATGACATTACGATGGTCATCTCGTCTCACATTCTGAGCGAGCTCTCACTTCTCTGTACTGACTACATTTTCATAAATCACGGACAGATCAAGGGCGTATTCACAGCGGACGAGCTGAAGGAAGCCTGCAGCGAATACTATCATATAGATACGGACAACAACGAGAAGGCGAGTGCGATACTGACGCGGGATTGCGGCATCGAAAGAGTCGAGGCACTCGAGGACGGAAGCCTCAGAATCTACGACGGACTCGACGATATACGGTCCATTTCAAAGACATTATATGAAAATGGAATCATCCCGACAGAGCTTTCCAGGAATGAGGTTAACTTGGAAGACTATTACATGCGAATGGTGCAAGACCGGCAGTAATAGTTCGGCGATTGCCGGTCACTGGGAATAACGTTAGAAAGGAACGACAATGTATAACATCATTAAATCTCTGAATTACGGCGCGAGGCGTGATACGGTGAATATAATCGCAATAATAACGATGCTGGTTATGCCGGCATGCGTAATGTATCTGTCAGGATTTCTCACCGGAACCTCTCTGGATGAAATGACACCGAGCGCATACTTTGCATCACAGCAGCTGGGGACGGTCTTTGTATTTATGAGTTTCGGGATCATGATATTTGCAAGCAAGCTGGTTGCAGGAGATGCAGGTGACAAGACCATCAACTATGAATTCATGGCAGGTCATAGCAGAACAAAGATATTTGCAGCAAGAATAACAACAGGATATCTGTGGGGCGCACTTCTTATATTTGTACTTACAATGCTTCCGATGGGTTATCTGGATCTCTTATACGGATGGGGGCCGGAGACCAATAAGACTGAGGTGCTGATACGATGTGCACTGGCTATCTTTCCTATAATCAGGCTCTGTTCATTCAACATGATGCTTGCAAGCGTCGCGAGAAGTGCAGGAAAAGGAATCGCCCTCGGTTATGCAGTCATGATGGTCGTAGCCATGGTCACTTCGATAATTCAGGATATGCTGTCGATAGACATAGTTTATCCGACAGCATTCACCAATGCGGCATTCCTTCTTGTTTCACAGAATGCCAGATATGTAGTCCAGGATGGAAAGACGATATCAATTTATGACACGACAGTGACTCCTGAAATGGTGTGGAAGACCATAGCAGTGTCGCTCATATTCTCAGCGATATATCTCACTATCACATATATCAATTTCAAGAAGACGGATCGTGACTGATCATGGAATCAAAGAATAGTTTCTTATGCGACGGGTGCAGTACGGTTTATGAATTGTATCAGGTTGCTGAAAAATAAGAAGGGTATGATAGAAATGAAAAATATAATGAAATCAATCTGGTTTGAAATCAGGCACAGTAAGCTGATGATCAGAATATATATAGTCCTTGTCCTGTTTATGGCACTGGTGGGCTTCCTGAACACGGGAGCATCCGCAGATTTGGGAACCGCCAGCACGCTTGTGGCAGACGATCCTACGATAGCTTATGAATTCTCGATATTCGTCGTTGCATTAGTTGTCGGAATCATATGCGGCGAAGATTATAGGGACAAGGTCGCAAACTATGAAGTGCTATCCGGACATTCCAGAAAAAGCATCTTCCTGGCAAGAAGCCTGATGGGAATCATAACAGCAGCGGTTCTCGGAACCTTGCTCAGCTTTGCACCGATGATAACAGGAATCATCAAAGCAGGATGGGGAAATGAATTGCTCCTCAGCGATGTTATAGCAAGACAGCTTCTTCTGTTCTTTCCATTTCTCAGGCTCGCAGCATTTTTGGCGCTCCTTACATTTCTTATAAAGAATCCATACATAATGATGGCTGTCGGGTTTGTGATATGTATGGCGTCAGGATTATTGGGAGGAATGCTGGAGCATTCAAAATCTGTTTTTATAAGCATATTCAATATGTCGTTACTTACAAGTTATAGCGGATGGCAGATATATAATCTGGACCCGGTGAAGGGGATAGTAAAGTATTCTACTTATGAGAGCAGCCTCTCTGCAGAGCTTGTAATCGGGACTATAGTGGCATCGCTCCTGATGACAGGATTCTATCTCTTCATGGGATATGCACTCTTCAGACGTGATGAACTGAACTAGACATATGTGATGAACTGGACCGGAAAGGAAAACAAAATGGATATTTCATTTATAATAATTGAATTGGCGCTTATGATATTCCTTATCATAGCGGCCGGACTCCCGCAGAAGAGAGCAGATAACAGATGGAGACTTATCTACGCTGCGCCTACATTTCTCGCCCTGACATTGGCAGTTTTTGGTGGTTTCGAAGTCTATCATGTGGGCATATACGTTGCAGCGGCGCTCCAGATTGCATGTCTTTTCCTGAGTGTAAATGAAGTCAGGAAGAAACAGATACTTGCAGTGATATCTGCGGTCATGATAGTTGCAAATCTCGCGTTCGTTACATTTTCTAAAGACATTCATAGGGTTCCTTATCTTGCAGATTTTGAAAAGGGATATGAGACGATGAAGGAGCATTATGTGCTTACGGAAGAGAAGGGCATCGACTGGGATGCGCTTTACGCGAAGTATGAGCCGATGTTCAGGGAGATCGATAAGACACAGGATCATGTAGAGAATTACAAGGCATGGCAGCAGTTTACCGGTGAGTTCTATGATGGGCATGTTGGTTACAGGGGAAAAAGTGATGCACTAATGCTTGACGATTTCTGCAAGGCATACGGAAATGATTACGGCCTTTCACTGGTGAGACTTTCAACAGGCGAGTTCGCTGCAGTGAATGTCGAAGGATATGAGAATTCTTATTCGATCATGAGTGATGAGCATGACAGTATGGGATTCTTTATGGTGAAGGATGATTTCAGACCGGCCGACGCCGAGGCAAACAGGCTGACTCTCAAGAATGCAGGAATCAAAAATGGAACGATCATCACGAAATGGAACGGTAAGCCGATAGACGAATATTTCAGCGAAGTGAATTATTACATGAGTCAGTATCCGGTCAGAGAGAATGAAGAATTCTATCTTCCTATATATGTTGCGGGTATCGGAAAGGATATGCGATATGGGGAAACAGTTGTGCCGGGGGAAGATGCGGCGGATAGTAAATCGGGTGATGGAAGTGATAGCGTTGCGGTTGACGGGACGGGCAGCGTTGCGGTTGACATAACATATTTAGACGAAAATGGTGAAGAGAAGACTATATCCGCGCCAAGCCTTGGAGTATATAGCCCGAGAATGTTTGATACCATGTGCAAGATTGATGATGGGGTTAACATAACTAATCTTGAATGGCAGGAGAAAACTGAAGATACTTACATGATAAGAATCAGTCAGATGATATATGATCAGGAAACATATGAAGGGACTGATTATACCGAAATGACGGATGATCTCCGTGAAAAGATTCTGGCTCTTAAAGAAGCAGGTGTAAAGAATATAGTATTTGACCTTAGAAAGAACGGTGGAGGAAGTCCTTTCTTCGTTGAAGGAATAGCATGTCTCTTCGCACCGAAGGGCGAGCATATATCATATTATAGTGCAGTGATAAATGAAGAAACCGGAACCTTTGAGAGAGGCGAAGACGGCAAATACAAGATGGGTGTACCGATGACATACGAAGGCGAGGATCTCTGGCACGATGGAAATGTAATACTTCTTGTAAATGCAGAGACAGTCAGTGCCGGCGACGATATGACTTATATGATGGGGGACTACCCGAATGTAAAAGTTATGGGATTTACGAGCACCAACAGCTCATGCCAGGCTGTGACTGAGATTCCTCTGGAAGCAGGCGGCTTAAGCTTCTCGGCGGTACCGAATATGTTCCCGGATGGCGAGGTGGCTATCGATACATTTACGGATCATGTAGGAAGAACACCTTTCGATGAGAAGATACCTATGGATCAGGAAGCAATCAACGCGATATTTGACCGCGGCGAAGATTACCTCATGGATTATGCGGTTGATAGCTTTTAGTAATTTGATGGGAAGCACGCGACTTTAGTCGTGTGAGGCTTCACGATATGTGGTATTATAGATTATCATAAATACTACACTTTTAAGAAAAGGAGAAACATTATGAACAAGATTCACACAGACAAGGCTCCTGCAGCAGTAGGGCCATATTCACAGGCAACAGTAGTTAACGGACTTGTATATACATCAGGCCAGATTGCACTTGATCCTGCTACAGGTGCTATAGTAGGAGATACTATAGAGGAGCAGACAGAGCAGGTTATGAAGAACCTCACTGCTGTACTCGAGGCAGCAGGAACAAGCACAGACAAAGCAGTAAAGACACTCTGTTTCCTGACTAACATTGGTGATTTCGCAGTATTCAATGAAATATATGCAAAGTATTTCACAGAGAAGCCTGCTAGATCATGCGTAGAAGTTTCAGCACTTCCTAAGGGAGCTCTCTGCGAAGTTGAGGTAATCGCGGAAGTTTAGTGAAGTCCTCATATTCATTGGCATAAAAGAAAAAACTTTAAAATCCCAGACTGTCATTCACAAGTATCACGAAGATCCTGTCTTTATGTCTTGAGAATCTTGTGATGAGAAACTGGCAGCATATAGTATCCGGCGACTTGCAGTTCATGCAGGCGCCGGTTTTTGCACATGGAGTGGAAAGGCCGAAACGCTGTGCATTTATCGGTGCTGCAACATTGCGGGCACGCTTCATGGCGCCGTCTACGTCGTTGCATATCTTATTCATTCCGACTATGAAGAGAACCTTCTTCGGACCCTGCGCTATAGCAGAAACTCTGTTGGAGTTGCCGTCGATATTGACGATGATTCCGTCTTCTGTCATTGCATTTGCACTTGAAAGGAAGAAGTCAGCGTCGTAAGCCATGAGCATGGCTGCACGCTTATCCTCATAAGCATCTCTGTCAATGAAGTTATAATTGCCGTCTTTAAGTGCATCAACAAGGCCTATCTCATGAGCGCTCATGGCACCGCCCATAGTAACGCTGCTTCCTTCAGGAATCAGTTCAAGTGCCTTTGCAAGAGCAACTTCCTTACTTTCAGCGTAGAAGCCGGTCATATTTCTGGATTCAAGTCCTTTGATAACCTTCTGGGCCAGCAGTTCATTTCTTTTAATAATATTCTCGTTCATGTTTAACCTCCATTTCATTACTCTCTAGGTTCAGGACGGCTTTTCTTATGCCTAAAACAAAGGGCTATGAAGCATTATACAACAATCATAACCATGAACGCAAAAAAATGACAGGAATACTGTCTTTTTTTTCATATGTATGTTACTATCGGGTTAGTGGTCGTATGAAATGTCAAGAGGAGCGGAGGTATACAATATGTTCTTTTCTGAATATGATTATAATAAAGACATCGCCGTGAAGAAGGCAGAGGCTTTTGAAGAGGGTAGAGAAGAAGAAAGGGTTGCTTATTGTAAGCGTAAATTGCAAAAGGGTGTTGATGTTAATAGACTAATGCAGGATATTCAGGATGATTTTGATATTGATGAGTTAACAGCAAAAGGATTGATTGAAAAAGCCCAAGAGGTTGTTAATGTATAATATTTATTGAGTATTGAATGAGAATGATTGTGGATGAATACAGTTTCGCAGGGACCTGGTAGGTCCCTGCTTTTTTTGAGTATTTACCCTGGCGTATTTATTAAATTGCATTGATTTCAATTCCCGCAATGTATAAAATATACATATGATAACTGCTCTGTAAACAAGGAAACACTAATGAGGACCAGCTATGAGAAAGATAAAGAGAATAATCCTTCCGATCATATGCATTCTGTCATTCGGCATGATCATAAATGGATGTGCGGCCAAGAAGAAGAGTAAGATGGCGGATGAGTTCATTGATATAGGAATTACCGATGATGTGAAGATCGTCTGCGAGGGGGAGGATGCCGACCTCGAGCCGGTTGACTGCCTGCAAATGGATTCAATCGACGCTCAATATGGAACCAGCATGGTAAGCGACGAAAAATATATATATTTTGCGTATAGGAAGAACGGCGACATCGGCGGACTCTATCGTGCAGACAAGGAGCTGAAGGGCGCGGAGATGATAGACAGGGGCAAGTTCTGTGACATGTGCCTGTCCGACGGAAAACTTTATTATTTCGACGAAAACGATGGCTCATACACATGCCTGATGACCACCGATCTTTCGGCGTACAGCGTTTCTTCAGATGAATATGAAAATGTATTGAACGCCGTAAACACAGGCACATATTTCGGCGAGCTTCTGTCCGAGGATTTCAAGGATCCGGATAATCCGGACTCATCCAGCGTGAAGCATTTTTCATTATCTTACACAGATGAAAATGGAACGACCAAGCAGACAGGAGTGCTCTGGGATTCGCCGAGTACATCGCCAATCGGATTCTATATCTACGGTGATTCAGTATTCTATTCCAGACCTTGCAAATTCATAACAGAGGATGATGAAGATTACAGCATCGACATGCCGTGCTGTTATAACACGAAGACAGGCACGGAGTCAGTGATCCTGCGTAATCGTCATCCGAACTGGTTCTCATATCTTTCAGGTGCAACGGCAGGATATCTGATGATAACAGATAAGTATCTGGAGAAACCGGAGGGCGAAGGAACCACCCTTGAGAGCATAGCAGATCCGACTGTGTCAGTTAAACTGAGCGACCTCATTGATGGAGCGCCGGTAGCAGCAGCCTTCACGGAACGTGACGAAAAAGAAAAACAGGATCAGATAGAAGCAAACAAAAATGAAAAGTACGGACCGGGAGAGAGTGAGCTCTCTCTTGAAGCACCATCCGATAAGTCAGCTGCATTCAGGTTGGTCCGCATGGACGGCTCAACAGAATTCCTGAAGGTTCTCGAACCGGGTGAGTCAGTTGCAGTGACCTTCCCATCGGGGCGTTATACACTTAAGACGGCAGAAGGCGATAAGTGGATTTCGGACAGCGAAGCATTTGGGGAAGACGGAACATATGCTTCAACAGATGTATATACATTTGAACCCGGAAAGAGCTACGAGATTGGAACAGGCATTGCCGGCAGCTTCCACTCAGACAGTTCCGGAGGATTCACTAATTAACCGGTTCGCAAACCAAAAGGAGTAGGTAAAATCCAGTATTATCAAAGAAGTAGGGGGTTATCTTATGGAGCGTTCAAAAGTATATTTTACAGATTTCAGGACAGTGATCGGGGTTAGTCTTACAGCCAAGCTGCAGAGACTTATAAAGATGGCGGGGATAGGAAATATAGATATGGACGGCAAGTTCGTAGCTATCAAGATGCATTTCGGGGAGCTCGGCAATCTTGCATATCTCAGACCGAATTATGCGAAAGCAGTTGCGGATGTTGTAAAGGAGCAGGGCGGACTGCCATTCCTGACAGACTGCAATACACTCTATCCGGGCAGCCGCAAGCATGCGCTTGAGCATATGGATTGTGCAAACATAAATGGATTCAACACCGTAACTACAGGCTGTCAGATCATCATCGCAGACGGCCTCAGAGGAACTGATGATATAGCAGTTCCTGTTCCAAACGGCGAATATTGCGAAGAAGCTTATATAGGCCGTGCTATCATGGATGCAGATATAGTGATATCACTCAACCATTTCAAGGGCCATGAGCAGGCAGGCTTCGGCGGTGCGATCAAGAATATCGGCATGGGCTGCGGAAGCCGTGCGGGCAAGATGCAGCAGCATAACAGCGGACATCCTCATGTCATTACGGAAATGTGCCGCGGCTGCAGAAGATGCGCGAAGGAGTGCGGCTCTGACGCTATTATCTATGAAGGAAACAAGGCGTGGATAGATTCTGAAAAATGTAAGGGCTGCGGAAGATGCATAGGAGCCTGTGCATTTGATGCCATTGAAAATGATAACTGGGATGCACCTCAGATGCTGGGACGCAGGATGGCTGAATATACGGCAGCGGTAGTAAGCGGAAGACCGAACTTCCATATAAGCCTTATCACAGACGTTTCACCGAACTGTGACTGCCATGGTGAGAATGATGCACCTATACTTCCTGATATAGGAATGCTCGCTTCATTTGACCCTGTTGCACTCGATCAGGCATGCGTGGATCTCTGCCAGAATGCAGAGCCTATACGCAACAGCCAGCTCGGCGACAACATGGCTAGCGAACACTTCCATGATCACGGTGATGTATGGCATAACAGCAACCCGAATGTATCATGGGCAGAAACGCTTGAGCATGCTGAGAAGATAGGTGTCGGAACACGCGAGTACGAGCTCGTGAGCATGAAGTAAAAGGCTGAGACATTTATGAATAAGAAAAATGAAATCCTCAATTTCATAATGATAACCGCGGGCGCTATCATAGCGGCTTTCGGAATCGAAGACTTCCTTGCGCCGAACAAGATATTTGACGGCGGAATAGTCGGTGTATCCATGATCACTTCGAGCTTTACCGGGCTTAAGCTGAGTATACTCACATGGATCTTTAACGTTCCATTTCTCTTTCTTGCATGGAAGAAGAAGGGAAAGCTTTTCGTTATCAGGTCCGTTTATGCCATGACGGTATTTGCCGGTGCAGTGGCGTTCTTTGAAACAACTGAGGCTGTTACGGATGACTATCTTCTGGCGGTGACATTCGGTGGACTTATACTCGGAGTCGGAGTCGGACTTATACTTCGTTACGGCGGATGCCTCGACGGTACAGAGATAGTTGCATCAATACTTAGTAAGAAAATACATCAGCCTATAGGGCGTCAGGTACTGTGCTTCAATATCGTTCTCTACATAATCGTCGGAATCCTGTACGGCTGGAACAGAGGGCTCTACTCGATCCTGACATATGTCCTTGTCAGCGTGGTCATGACCAGAGTTGAAGAGGGCTTCGATGCACAGAGAGGATGCCTGATATTTACTAACGATGATGTTAAGAAGATTAAAAACAGAATATACGAGGAGCTCGGGAGGACCTGTACTGAGTGGGATACCAGCGGCTACATCGGCGGCGAGAACAAGGCACTCTACGTGGTCATCAGCCAGTATGAACTGAGACAGCTCCGCGATATAGTATCAAATTACAACTGCTTTGTGACGGTTTGTGATATAGACGAGATCATTGGCAAGAACGTGAAAAGCCAGACGAAGGGGTGAAAACATGCCATTAAAAATAGTTCGTAATGATATTACAAAAATGAATACCCAGGCTATAGTTAATACGGCCAATGATCTGCCGACAGTAGGAACAGGATGTGACAGTGCCATATATAAGGCGGCGGGTTATGACGAGCTCCTGGCATACAGGAAGGAAAAGATAGGTGAGGTTCCGGAAGGCGATGCATTCATCACACCCGGATTCAACCTGAAGGCGGAGTACATAATCCATGCCGTAAGCCCGCTGTATCTGGACGGCGAGCAGGGCGAAGAAGAGAAGCTTCGTTCATGTTACAGAAAGAGCCTCTCACTTGCACTGGAAAATGGAATCAGCTCCATATCATTCCCGCTCATATCCACAGGCGGATTCGGATATCCGAAGGAAGAAGGACTCCGTATAGCGATAGATGAGATAAATGCATTCCTGATGAAGCATGACATGCTCATATATCTCGTAGTCTTCGATGACAAGATGACTGCACTGGGTGGAAAAGTATATCCGGGACTTGAAGAATACATAGACAGAAAGTATGTCGATGAAAGACATGCTGAGGAGTACGGAGATTTCCGCGAGAATTACTCTCCGGACAATTTCACCGGTGCAGCGGCAATGTCATATGCACAGAATCTCTCTTCCCCGAGACAAGGCAGAAAACTGTTTTCAACGTTCGGAATGGCCTCCGAGAAAAAAGCAGCCAGAGGGGATTCAGCCAGACCAGAACCGGTTCAGGAAGAACCGGCTACCGTAGAATTATCCCAGGCCGACATGGACTACGACTTCTACGACAAACATGAGTCAAAACTCGATGAACGTATACGCCATCTCTCCGATACTTTCTCACAATATCTCCTCTATCTGATACAGAGCAAGAACATGGTGAACGCCGATGTATATAAGAGAGCGATAGTCGATAAGAAGACTTTCTCGAAGATAAAGAATGACATAAACTATCACCCACAGAAGCTGACGGCTCTCTGCCTTTGCGTAGGAGCGCGACTCAATCTGGATGAATCGAAGGATCTTCTGGCGCGTGCAGGGTACGCACTGTCACCATGTGACAAGACAGATATAATCTTCTCGTATTTCATAGAGAATGAAATATATGACATGATCGAGCTTGATATACAGCTTGAGGAACATGGCCTCCCATGCATCATTTCGTAAAGCAGGGGGCAAACGCATAAAACAGGGAAAGACCCCAAAAATCAAAAAAACAAAGGTCGCTTCGCGGGAGACCGTTTTAGAATAATCATTTCGTATAATGTGTCCAACAGATGACAACCTGAAAGGTTCAAATGAGAAAAGGAGGACAACATTATGCGTAAAGGATTAACAGAGATAGTTTTCATACTTGACAGAAGCGGGTCGATGAGCGGACTTGAAGCAGACACGATAGGTGGTTTCAACTCAATGCTGAAGAAGCAGCAGAAGGAAGAGGGAGAGGCATATATCTCCACAGTGCTCTTCGATGACAAGACAGAGGTTCTGTATGACAGAGTTCCGATAAACAAAGTAGAACCTATGAATGACAATCAGTATTATGTCAGAGGCTGCACAGCACTTCTGGACGCAATCGGAGGAGCCATCCATCATATAGGAAATGTACATAAGTACGCCAGACCTGAGGACGTTCCGGAGAAGACGCTCTTCATAATCACAACAGACGGCATGGAGAATGCCAGCAAGAGATATGACTATAACAAAGTCAAGAAGATGGTCGAGCATCAGAAGAAGAGATATAACTGGGAATTCATATTCCTTGGAGCAAATATCGACGCAGTCAGCGTAGCAGGAAGATTTGGCGTGGCAGCAAACAGAGCAGTCAGATACGAATGCGACAGCGCAGGAACAGCACTTAACTATTCAGTAATGTCCAACATAATCTCCGGAGTACGTAAGAGCGCTTCCGCACAGGCTATGGGCGCCATGCTCGATGAATCAGAAGTTCTGGATGAGATCAAAGAAGACTACAAAAATCGTCATAGATAAAAAAACAGGTACATAAACTAAGCAAACCAGCCGGGGTTACGTTTCGTAACCTCGGCTATTGATTTTCTAATATGCGGCACATTATAATCAAATCATCAGAGTCGACACTGATAAGGAGAGAATACTTATGGATGAGATGAACAAGAGCATACTCAGGCTGCTCCGTGACAACGGACGTATGAGTTTCACAGAGATAGGAGAAGAGCTTGGAATCTCCCGCGTTGCCGTAAAGAAAAGAGTAACCAGGATGGAAGAAGAGGGCATAATCAGGGGCTACAAGGCTATTATCCATCGCGAAGACAGTGTAAAGATGTTCGTGGAGATCACCACATATGACGATGACTATGAGGACCTTCTTGAATACCTGAACCGTACAGGTTACGTCACAGGTCTTTACATTTTATCAGGTGAAAACAGGATTCACGTCACAGCGGTTGCTCCCGACATCTCAGAACTCAAGTATCTCATCAGAATAGTAAATAAGCAGTTCAAGGACGTTATAAAGAAAATTGAATATAACGCCGTGAAGGAAACCGTGAAAGATTCATTTGGAGGTGTCGAATATGATAGATCTGAACGAGAACGTAATAATGGAAATGAATGAATACATGGAAGATGATTCAATCCTCGACCTACTGGTACGTAACCGAAAGAATTTTCATTTTCAGGTGATGTTCACAAGAGAACAGCTGCAGCAGGATGTGGAAGTGCTGGACCTTAAACCCAGGGCATATAACTGTCTCAAGAGATATGGCTTCAACACATTAAACGACCTTGTGAACGGAGTATATACAAAGGAAAATGAATCGAGCAAGAGACAGCTACTCCGAATCAGAAACCTTGGAAGAAACACAGCAGAAGAAATACTCATGAAGCTTTTTTATTATCAGTTCCAGGTGATGCCGGACAGCAGGAAGAAATGGTACATGCAGAGAATTGTGGAGCTGAATAACTGAGTCGCCTGTCGGGAGACCGGTTTTGAAAAAGACTTTTGTATAATGAGTCCAACAGATAAAAATACATGTTCAAATGGAAAGGGAGGACTACATTATGCAGAAAGAATTAAGCGAAAAAACTAATGTATGGCTTGACGGAATCATGGGTTTGGCAGTCGGTGACGCACTCGGACTTCCAGTGCAGTTCATGAGCAGAGAAGAACTGGCAGAAGCTCCGGTCACCGGGATGCTGCCATGCGACCTCTACGATTCACCGATCGGAACCTGGTCAGATGATACAGCAATGTCGATGGCTATCTTTGACAGCCTCAAGACTCTCGGCAAGGTTGATCCGGAAGACATCATGGAGCGTTTCGTGAAGTGGGAGCGTGAAGGTGCATATTCAGCAAACGGCGAATGCATAGATGAAGGCAATACCTGCAGCATGGCCATACAGAATTATAAGAGTAGCAAAGATATAAAAACCTGCGGCCGCAGAGGTGAACATGCAAACGGAAATGGATCGCTCATGAGAACGCTTCCTCTTTGCCTTTACTATGCAGAGAAGCTGAAAGCAGGAACAGCAACAGCGGATGAAGCTATACAGGATATTCACACAGTATCCGGAATCACGCACAATCATATGCGTGCATGGATAGCCTGCGGACTCTACCTCTGCTGCGTATATGCAATCTTAAATGAAGAGGGCAACCTCTATACGAGACTTAAGCACGGTATGCTCATGGGCTTCAATTACTATAGCTGTGAACCATATATATTCGAACTCAGTCACTACGGATGGTTCATGCACCTCGATGAGTTCAGAACCCTTCCGGAATCAGAGATAAAGAGTACCGGTTACGTGGTCGATACATTTGAAGCTGCCATATGGTCACTCATAACAACAGACAGCTACAGAGACGCCATGATAAAGGCAGTGAATCTCGGTGACGATACAGACACCATAGCAGCCATAGCAGGCGGCCTTGCAGGACTTTACTATGGATATGAGAGCATACCGGAGGAATGGCTCAGCGTGCTGAGGAAGAGAGAATGGTTAGAGGAGGAATGTAAGGATGTTAGGTTTTAATTCTACAATTAAGGTAATCTGCATGATATGCAAAAGAACATTTCCGGTTAATGAAGGAATGGTAGATCCGGATGAAAAAGGCTGGCAGCATTGCTGGTGCCCGTTTTGTAACAGAGGGACGGATGTGAAGGTGATAAGTGTGTATTAATGCAACAGTTAATCGCTATAAACCTTTATACTACATATGTTTTGTGGTATAATACTCAGAGGTTTCTGTATGCTTTTATGGGGTTAGAAAGATCAGAAGCAAAGAGGGGTAAATACAATTAAATCTCAAGAATATTGCTGAATTACTTTAAAAAGCAGACAGATGAAATGCAGTTATGTGAAATGTAATGTGTAAGAAATGATACTCACGAAGTATGATTTAAATACACGTTTGTAACCATGTGCAATCTGGCTGCTTTTTGATTTGAATAATAGATATTGGAGAGGGGGATAACTATGAAAGTTAGATTTGGAAAAAGAGTAAGAGTCGCAAAAGGTGTTGGAGTTAATTTTTCTACTTCTGGTGCAAGTCTGTCGCTGGGTGGAAGACGCGGTGGAGTCAACATCGGGAAGAATAGAAAAACTGTTGTAGTAGGTATCCCTGGAACAAATGTCTATGTCGGAAAAACAGTAACTAAAACTAAACCCAAAACTGTACATAAAAAGACAACAGCTTCTCGTAGGAGTGTAAAAGTAAATCAGTCTTCACCGGGAGTGGCAGTTCCTGCAGAAGTAGAATTACATATGGATGAAAAAGGGAAGATTACTATTCTGGACGGCAGAGGAATGGAGATTACCAATCCTTCAGTTTTAAGAGTGATAAAGCAGTCGCCACAGTTTAATCAGCAAAAGGAGATGCTTGAACAGCAAAGGCAGATCCAGATAGATGAGATAGTAAACGAATCGAAAATCAATAATGAAAGATTCATATATATATCAAGACTGTCACCGGTTGTTGATTCAAGAGCAGACTATGAGGCAAGACTTGCTTCAATCAGACCTAATGAATATACCATTCCTCAGTTTATGCTTCCATATCCTACAGAGGCGAGTGTTAGGGAACAGTTGACGGCAGAAGCACAGCAGCGAGTTACAGGATCACTCCTTAGTGTCGGTAAGCTTCGAAAGCAATATGTAGAAGACAATCTGCAATATAGACTTGCAGCAGCAATATCTGATTGGGAAATGAAACGAAATAACTTCTGGAATTTCCAAATGCAAAAAAAGGCAGAAGCTGATGCATACTTTGCTCAAGAGTGTAATGAGCAAAAAGAGTTTATGAATCTTTTGATTAATGGTGATGATCAGGCAGTTTCTGAGGTTTTCGATGAATGGATTTCTTCATTTGAACTTCCTGTGGAAATCAGCGTTGATTATGATTGGGTTCCTGAAACAGGAGTTATGATGCTGGACGTTGAACTTCCGATGATAGAGGATATGCCTGATACCATTATGACTAAGACTGATACAGGAAACCTGAAGGAAAAGAAGAAAACTCAGGCTGAACTGAAAGAGGAATTCTCCATACTGGTATTTGGTCTTGCTATGTTCCTTTCAGCAAATGCTTTCAATGTATCTCCGGCGGTTATGCATGTGCTGATCTCGGCATATACAAAGAGAAGAGATAAAGAGGGTAACTTAAATGAGGATTATATATACTCGATTAAGTTTGATAGAGATAAGTTTGAAAAGAAGAACATGAGCATGTTTGATCCGAAAGTTTTCTGTATGACTACAGAGAATAGATGCAATATGACTAACACAATGCTCTTTAAAGCTATAACCCCATATGATTCTTTCTAGAGTTATAACAAATATATGAATGGAGGGTTGGTATGAATTTAGTCAGTTTGTCTTGTCCTAATTGTGGTGCTACACTCCAAGTGAATCCTGAGCTTAAACAGGCTCAGTGTAATTATTGCGGAAACCTGTTTTATATGGATGATGAGGTTCGGCATATTCAGTATGATAATGCTGAAGGTGCCGGTTATATGTTTGAAAAGGGAAGACAGCGTGCCCAGGCAGAATATAACTCTCAACAATTATATCAAAGAGGTACAATCAATTTTCAACAGCCAGTTCCTCAGAAAAAGAAGATGACTTGGCTTTGGGTATTGGGATGGATATTTATATTTCCGGTTCCGCTGACTATTCTGATGCTTAGGAATAAGGAATTAAATGCCAAAGCGCGGTATATCATTATTGCTGTAGCATGGGTGGCGTATCTCATTATTGGAATTTATGGAAAAGTTACTAATCCTGAAACAACTACAAAACAAAATGGTGGAACGGGCATAGAACAAATATCGCTGGGTTACCGTAGCGATTTAAAGATTAGTACAGGGGAAACTATCTCAGATCAATACATCAGAATTCGCATTGATTACGGAACTGATCTTAAACCTGGAGATATTGAATTCATCAGTGACAATCCTTCGATAGCAGAAGTTAGTTTTTTTGGAGTAAAGGATGCATCCAACCCGCTTTCTGTTACATATTACTACGAAGTGAAAGGAGTTTCTGCTGGTGAAACAACTATATATGCTAAGTCCAAAGTGGGAGATATAGTTTCTGAGAAGAGAAAAGTGATTGTGAAGTAAATGTAAAAATAGATTAGTGAAAATGTGAAGTGTTACAGGAAATATGGGAGGGTTAAGGATGACAATAGACACACAGAAAATTGCACAGGAGGCAGTAGATATTATTGCCGAAAAGATTAAGGAACTTAAAACTCTAAATATCATAGTGGCTGGGAAAACTGGAGTTGGTAAAAGTACATTAATTAATGCTGTTTTTAGGGATAATCTTACTGAAACAGGTTTAGGTAAACCAGTAACAGATCATATGAGAAAACTAACTAAAAAAGATGTTCCACTTTGTATTTATGATACTAGAGGTTTTGAACTTGGAAAGGAAGTGCAAGATCAGGTAAGAAAAGAAATCATAGATACAATTAGTTTGGGATTAGCCACAAATGATATAAATAAAACGATTCATTGTATATGGTATTGCATAAATACAGCTTCTAATCGTGTAGAACCTGAGGAGATAGAATGGTTGAGGAAATTGTCGAAAGAGAACCAAATCACACAAGTTCCGATAATCATTGTTCTTACACAGTCGTTTTCAAAAAAACACGGAGAAGCAATGAAAAAAATGCTTTTGGAAGAGAATTTGGATGTGGTGCAGGTGATTCCGGTTCTCGCACAGGATTATGAAATTGATGAAGACTATACGGTCAAGTCTTATGGGCTTGACACTCTTATTGAAATAATGGGGGAAGCGTTACCAGATGAGTTACTGGATACCCTGCAAAATGTTCAGATAGCTTGTCTGGAAGCTAAAAAGAAGCGCGCTCAAGCTGCAATAGCTACGGCTACATTATTAGCTGCTGGAGAAGGCGCAGCACCTATTCCAATTGCTGATTGTGCCATGTTGATACCTACACAGTTAGGTATGATTGCATCTATTACAGCTATATTTGGCTTTGATGTAAATAAGAGTATTATCACAGCATTCCTTTCGTCCACTCTTGGAGCGGGCGGAGCAACGTTGCTTGGGAAAACAGTAGTTACCAGTATTTTGAAAGCTATTCCAGGTGCAGGAAGTGTTGCAGGGGGAGCAATTTCCGCAAGTACGGCTGGATTAATTACGGCTGCTTTAGGAGAAGCATATATTGGAATAATGACGTTGGTATTTAATGGTGATATGAGTATAAATGACTTAGGTACTAACAAGGGTAAGGAAGTAATGAAAAAGCTTTTCAGGGATGAACTTTCTAAAAGTAGGGGAAAGAAATATTCCTCAAATCATCAATGATACTGGTACACAATGAAAAGATATATGATAATTTGGTTGCTTATTATGTTTTAGCAATGGAATAATCACCAACCAGATTGGTAATGGAACAATTAACCATAATAGTGGGGGAGTTAACATGTCAAAAGCTCAATCAGAGTATGATGTAGAGATTAAGTTTATAGATAGACTTGAGGAAATAGGTTACGAGTTCATAGAATTAAAAAACTATGATGAAGTAATCAAGAATTTTAGAAATAAGCTTTCAGAATTCAATGCTACTAAGCTTACCGAAGCAAAAGGAGTGGCAGAACTTTCAGATTCCGAATTTAACCGTGTACTCATATATATTGAGAATAAAAGTGTTTATGAGTCGGCGAAGATTCTAAGAGATAAATATATCCTTCCTTTGGATAATGGTAAAACTGTATATCTTGATTTCTTTTCTTATGACACGGACAGGAATATCTATCAGGTATCTCATCAGATTACAATGGATAAAGATCATAAGGATGATGTTCTATACAAAAATCGTTATGATGTCACAGTACTTATAAACGGTTTACCTCTCGTACAAATTGAGCTCAAAAGACCTGGAGTTGAGATAAATGAAGCTATTAATCAGATAAATAGATATAGACGTTTCTCTTTCCGAGGCGTTTTCAGATATCTACAACTATTCGTTGTATCAAATTCCGTTCAAACAAAGTATTTCTGTAATGAAAATGAGATAGAAAATGGAAAGTATAACCCTATACTTAAGAGCCTTGTTTTCTTTTGGACTGACGACGAGAATAAACGAATAAATACGCTCGATGCTTTTACTTCCGAATTCTTCCGGAAAGCATCATTAACGGAAATGATAGATAAATTTATGGTAATCAAGAGTACGGAACCAGTACTTATGGTTATGAGGCCATATCAGATATATGCAGTAAAAGCTGCAAAGAAAAGGATTCTTGAGGCTAACCAGAATGGATATGTATTCGCCTGCACAGGATCAGGAAAAACACTTACAAGTTTTAAACTGGCACAGTTACTTCGAGATGAAGCAAGGATAGATAAGGTCGTATTTCTTATAGATAGAAAAGATCTGGATGATCAGACTGTAGACGAATACAATTCATTTGAAAAAGATTGTGTTGATAATTCCGATAGTACGTATGTGCTTGTTAATCAGCTAAAACAAGATGATAGAAAGCTTATTGTCACCACCATACAGAAAATGGCTAACGCCGTAAAGAGTAGCAAGTATGCGCCTCTTATGGATCAGTACAAAGATAAGAAGGTAGTGTTTATAATAGATGAATGCCATAGGTCACAGTTTGGACGTATGCACGCAGATATTGAGAAGCACTTTGAAAACGCAAACTATATAGGATTTACAGGTACACCTATTTTTGAAGCAAATAAGGGTGCATCAAAAAGAACAACAGCAGACCTTTTCAATGCTGGATCAAAGCTAGATTCGTGTCTTCATAAGTACATGATAAAGGACGCTATAGCTGATGGTAATGTATTGAGATTTTCAGTTGAGTATCAGAGGACAATCTTTGCTCATCATGTTGCAGCGAAGGGGATAGATCCGGAACAGCTTGAGGATCCGGAATACTGTAAACGTCACAATATTGATATAGACAATCTATACCATGCAGATGAGAGAATTAGAAGGATAGCAGAAGATATCTTTGAACATCATGACCAACATGTTCACCCACAGGGAAAGGATATATATACTGCGTTATTTGCTGTTGATTCTATAAAGACTCTTGGAAAATATTATGATGTTTTTAAAGAGTTGAACAGTAAACTTCCGATAGATAAGAAGTATAGAGTTGCAGCAATCTTTAGTTATGGTGCCAATGAGGATATGGATGATGGGGCTGATGAACATTCTGCTGAATTGCTGTCACGTATCATTGATGATTATAACGAAATGTATGGCACTGCGTTTGGTATAGATACTTTTGATTCATATAGAAAAGATATAGCAAAAAGAATGAAGCAAAAAGAACAGCCGCAAGTAGATATCCTGCTTGTAGTTAATATGATGCTTACAGGGTTCGATGCAAAACCATTAAACACATTATATCTTGATAAAAATCTTGTATGGCATACCCTTGTACAGGCATACAGCCGAACAAACAGAGTAGATAAAGTAACGAAACAGTTTGGCCAGATTGTGTCATATAGAAATATTAAAAAATGGCAGGACGATGCACTTACTCTGTTCTCTGGGGATGGTGATCCAAACGAGTACCTTCTGGAAAATTATGAATACTATATTCAGAAATGGATTAATCAGGATCCTATCTTAAGAAAGATTACTCCAACAGTGGATGACGCTGGTCAGCTTCAAAGCGAAGATGAGATAAGAATGTTTATTATAGCGTTTAGAACTATGGTATCAACGCTTGCTACGCTTAAGACATTCAGTAAGTTTGATTGGGCAGATCTTGCTGTGGTTATGGATGAAGATGAGTATGAGGGCTTTAAGAGTTGGTATCTGTATTATAAGGATAAGCAAGGAACTGATCCAGGTATACCAGTTCCAATAGATGTCGATTTTGATATTGAACTTGTAAGAACAGATCGAATTAATGTTGTTTATATTCTCAATCTTCTTAAAGCAGCTAAGAACGGAAAGAATCTTTCGGCAGATCAGATACAGACTAATATAGATCTTATCTTAAGAGAAATAGAACGATCTGACAACGAGTCTTTACGAGCTAAGAAGGATATAATGAAGGCATTTATCGAGACTCGGTTTTATGATCTTCCTGATGATGTAGATGTAGAACAGGCATATGAAGACTTTGAAAGAGAGAGACTGCGAGCTGAGATGGAAAGTTTCTCTTATGAGGTTGGAATTGAGATGGAAGTAGTGATGGATGTTTTTGCTGATTATAGTTTTAGTGGCAATATATCAGACGAAAGTATAAGAAAACGTTTGGCTGCATATCATTTCGGACTTCTTAAAGTGACCAAGCTTACAAAAGACATTAAGAACTTTACTGTTAATACATATAATAGGTATCGAGCTGAGGGAGAATAATGATAAATAATAAAAATGTACCAAGAATAAGGTTTCCAGGGTTTACTGATGCTTGGGGACAGCGGAAGTTGTCTGAGATAGCAGATAAAGCCGTTGATAATAGAGGTAAAACACCTACTATTTCAGAAGATGGAAGCCACCCACTATTAGAAGTGGCTAGTCTAGGAAACGGCACTCCAGACTACTCAAAAGTAACAAAATATTTAAGTGATGAAACGTTTGAAACAGAATTACGTGCTTATATAAAAAAAGGCGATATTTTGTTTTCTACAGTAGGAAGCATTGGTTTAGTAAGTCTTATGGATGCCAACGAAGACGCTGCAATTGCTCAAAATATCGTAGCGTTCAGAGCTAATGAAAAATTCGATTCGAAGTTTTTATATGCCATGTTATCAACAGAGGATAATCAGTATAAAGCTCAACGTATTGTTATGGGAGCTGTGCAACCAAGTATTAAGGTATCACAGTTAGTAGATGTAGAATATTGTGTTACTGAAAACATAGATGAGCAACGTAAACTTGGAGTATATTTTCTGAATCTTGACAACCTTATCACCCTTCATCAGCGTAAGTATGAAGCGATAAAAGATTATAAACAAGGAATGCTTCAAAAAATGTTTCCTAAGGAGGGAAAGAACGTTCCAGAGATAAGATTCCCAGGATTTACTGATGCTTGGGAACAGCGTAAGTTTGGGGATGATATAGAATCGATTCAAACCGGAACAAATTTGCTTGGTTCAGAATCAAAAAACGGAACACCACTATTAAAGATGGGGAATATCCAAAGAGGTTATTTTGATATTTCCAAAATTGAACGTTTAGATGAATCAGATACAGTTGAACCAGAGAATGTTGCATATTATGGTGATTTCTTTTTTAATACCAGAAACACGATGGAACTTGTAGGAAAAGGTGCAACATGGTTGGGAGATAGCGGGAAATATGCATTTAACAGTAATATTGCGCGTTTCAAGTTTAAAGATTTAGATACTGTATTTTTCAATTACTTGTACAATACAGAAGATATGACAAGACAAATTCACGCTCGAGCAACTGGAACAACAAGTGTAGCTGCTATATATCCAAGAGCGCTAGAAACGATAGAATATTATGTCCCTTCAAGAGAAGAACAGTCAATGATAGGAGAGTTATTTGTCAAAATCGATAACCTTATCACCCTTCATCAGCGTAAGTGTGAAGAACTAAAAGAATATAAAAACGGACTATTACAGAAAATGTTTGTATAGAAAATATATATGTAAACGGAGGAAAAGAAAATGGCCATAGATACAAATAAAGTGAAGAGTCAGGCAGCTGAACTCTCGGCAACATGTTGGCAGATTGCAAATGATTTAAGAGGAGGAATGGATGCCTCGGAGTTTAAGAATTATATCTTGGGAACGATTTTCTATAGATATTTATCTGAAAGAACAGAAATGTATATGCAGGAGATTCTTAAAGATGATGGGTATACATATGAAGAGGCATTTACTGACGATGAATTTAAACCTGTTGTGGAACAGTGGAGTTTAGAACACCTGGGATATATTATAAAGCCGGAAAACCTTTTCAGAGAACTATCCAGAAAAATAAGTAAACCTAAAGATGAAGGCGATAAATTCTCAGTAGAGGACTATGAAAGGGCGATAAATGAACTTACAGGTTCCACACTCGGGCATGAATCTGAAGCTGCATTTGCTGGACTGTTTGATGACGTAAGATTACAAGATACAAGACTTGGAGATACTGTTTCTGAGAGAACATCAACAATTGGGAGTGTAATATCAAGGATTGCAGAACTTGATATGGATTTGCAGAATCATGAGTTTGATGTTCTTGGAACTGCTTACATGATATTAATAGGTCTTTTTCAATCTAGTGCAGGAAAGAAAGGAGGAGAATTCTTTACTCCGGTAGGGCCTAGTACATTATGTACATCCCTTGCATGTGTAGGTCTAGATGAGGCTAAGACTGTAGGGGATTGTACATGTGGATCCGCAAGTATGCTTCTTGATGTACAGAAACATTTATCTACAGGTAAAGTGGGGCATTTCTATGGTCAAGAGAATAATCCTACCACATATAACCTGGCTCGAATGAATATGCTTATGCATGGAGTAGATTATCAGAATTTTACTATATGCAAAGGCGATACTATAACAAATGATACTTATGGTGATGTAAAAATGACAGTTCAGGTATGTAATCCGCCCTATTCGCTGAAATATTCTGCGGATTCGTCACTATTAGATGATCCTAGGTATTCTGGTGCCGGTAAACTTGCTCCTAAGAGCCACGCTGATTATGCGTTTGTAGAGCATATGATCTACCATATGGACGATACTGATGGACGAGTTGCAGTTTTACTCCCACATGGAGTTCTATTTAGAGGAGGCGCCGAAGAGCAGATAAGAAAATATATAGTAAGAGATTTAAATAGACTTGATGCAGTTATTGGCCTTGCACCTAATCTCTTCCATGGCACGTCCATTCCTGTATGTATACTTGTGCTAAAAAGTAAGAGAAATGGAAACAGTGATAACATACTTTTTATAGACGCTAGCAAAGATTTTATAAAGGGGAAGAATCAAAATGAGCTTTCGGATGAACATATCTCCAAAATAGTACAAGCTTACGTGAATAGAGAAGATATAGAGAAGTTTGCTCATGTTGCATCAATGGATGAAATAAAAGCAAATGATTATAACCTTAATATTCCGCGTTATGTAGATACTGCTGATGAAGAACCAGAAATCGATTTGGGTGAAGTTACAGAAAATATAAAAGAAATCGACAAGGAAATAACAGAGGTGTCTGCAAAATTAAAGAAATCATTTGATGAATTAGGTTTGGAGTTTCCGCTTTAAGGAGGGAACGAAAGATGATTAATGATAAAAATGTACCAAATCTAAGATTTCCAGGATTTACTGAAGCTTGGGAACAGCGTAAGCTTGGCGATGAGTTTACCCGTGTAAATGAGCGTAACGATGGAAGCTTTGGAAAGAATCATTGGATATCTGTTGCAAAGATGTATTTTCAAGAACCTGAAAAAGTACAATCTAACAATCTAGATACAAGAACTTATGTTATGAGGTATGGAGATATAGCGTTTGAGGGCCATCCGAATTCAGAATTTCAGTTTGGAAGATTTGTAGCTAATGATATTGGAGATGGTATTATTTCTGAGCTTTTTCCAATATACAGACACTTGCTTCCCTATGATAATTCATATTGGAAGTATGCTATTCAAATTGAAAGAGTAATGAGACCAATATATGCAAAGGCAATTACGTCTTCAGGAGCCTCTTCAAATAAATTAAATGAGGAGCATTTTTTGAGAGAGAGTATTCTTGTTCCTAAAATTGAGGAACAGGTTGCAATCGGTTCATTTCTTACACAAATCGATAACCTTATCACCCTTCATCAGCGTAAGTGTGAAGCAATAAAAGAATACAAAAATGGAATGCTTCAAAAAATGTTTCCTAAGGACGGTAAGAATGTTCCAGAGATAAGATTTCCAGGATTTACTGATGCTTGGGAACAGCGTAAGTTATCAGAAGTATGTAAAAGAATTACCGATGGCTCACATTTTAGCCCTGCTGAAGTAGAAGATGGTTATCCTATGCCATCTGTAAAAGATATGACAGAAAATGGATTTAACTATACGTCCTGTAAGAAAATATCCAAGGATGATTATGACGTTTTGGTTAATCAGGGATGCAAGCCAGAGATAGGAGATGTCCTTGTTGCCAAAGATGGCTCGATACTGAAATATGCCTTTGTGATAAAGGAAAATCAAGAGGTCGTTATCCTTTCATCGATTGCCATACTGAAGCCTGACTGCCAATATATTGATGGAGGTTATTTGGCCCAATACTTCAAAATTGATAGTTTTAAGAAGCGAGTTATTGACGAAAATACAACTGGCACAGGAGTTCCTCGTATAGTGCTTGCAAACTTTAAGAATTTTGAAATATGTTTTCCGAATATTGAAGAACAGCAGAGAATAGGACAGTTTCTTGATGAACTCGATAACCTTATCACCCTTCATCAGCGTAAGTATGAAGAATTGATCATACTAAAGAAATATCTACTTCAGAATATGTTTCCAAGTAATACCTAATGATTTTTTGTTGGATATTTGTTTAGATGACATTAGTACCTTGCACTTTTATCGGCGTAATCGAGGCAAGGAGGTAGCTATATGTCAAATAAACATTTATCTAATGAATTATTCTCTGATTATTTTGTTGATTGGATCAAACTATATAAGGAAGGGTCAGTTAGACCTATTACTCTTAACAAGTATTGGGTTGCACATATGTGGTTATGTGATATTGTGCCTGACCTACATATAAGAGACATTGATCGGGCTAAGTATCAAGAGATTATCAATAAGTATGCTATAAGTCATGAGCGGCAGACAACAATGGACTTTCATCACATTATCAAAGGCGCTGTTTTAGATGCAGTGGACGAAGGGTTGATTGATAGGGATCCAACAAGAAAAGTGGTAATAAAAGGAAAAACTCCTGGAGAGAAAAAAATAAAGTATATTAATCAATATGAACTTCATTCACTTATAAGTTCGCTTGAATTAGGGGAACAGATTAGTTGGGATTACTTTATTCTACTTATTGCTAAAACTGGACTACGTTTTTCAGAAGCATTAGCTTTGACACCAGCAGATTTTGACTTCGCCAGGCAAACACTTAATATCAGCAAGACATGGAATTATAAAGGTAAAGGCGGATTTCTAGAGACTAAGAATAAATCATCGGAAAGAAAAATCCAGATAGATTGGCAACTGGTAGTTCAGTTTTCTTCTTTGTTAAAAGATTTGGATAGCGATAGCCCAATTTTTATTATGAAGGAAAGAGTTTACAATTCTACTGTGAATAGTGTACTTGCTAATCGATGTAAAGCAGCGGGTATTCCTGTGCTTACAATCCATGGCTTGAGACACACACATGCTTCTGTGTTGCTTTTTGCGGGGGTTTCAATTGCTAGTGTCGCCAGGCGGCTTGGTCATGCGAGTATATCTACAACGCAGAAGACATATATTCACATCATTAGAGAACTAGAGAATCAAGATATTGATATTGTAATGAGGACGATGTCAAGTCTGAATTAATAAACACATACGCCGATAGGAGTGTGTAAAGAGATTTACAATGAAACTTGGGAACAGCGTAAGGTTTCTGATATTACCATATCATACTCTGGAGGAACACCTCAAGCAGGCAATGCTGAATATTATAATGGGGATATTCCTTTCATTAGGTCAGGCGAAATATATAGTGACCATACGGAACTTTTTATAACACAAAAAGGTATGGATAACTCTTCTGCGAAGATGGTTTCAAAGGGCGATATTCTTTATGCCTTATATGGTGCGACCAGTGGTGAGGTAAGCCGTGCAGGGCTTGATGGAGCTATAAATCAGGCAATTTTAGCAATAATACCTAACGAGAATTATAATGCGGATTTTCTTGTTGAATGGTTCAGAAAAGAAAAAGCAAATATCATAGATAAATACCTTCAAGGTGGACAGGGAAATTTATCAGCTCAGATAATTAAAAATCTTGAATTGGGCGTTCCATCTTATGAAGAACAAAATAAGATTGGAGATTTCTTTTCTGGAATAAATAATCTTATCACCCTTCATCAGCGTAAGTGATTATGGTGTGTTTTGAACTTATAATGAATTTATGCAAGTGTACTGTTTTTTGTATGGTAGCATAAAGAGATAGAGGAATTATAATGAGGAATCAATCATGAGACAAGGCAACGATTTCACAAGAGAAGAAAAGAATATTATATCTTATTCTGGGGTTATGATTGTATTTAAGATCTTATTCTGGATTTCATGTGGTTACGAATTATTTGTTTTCATCTTTTACAGAGTTGGTTCTTCTGGGAGTAAGGACTATATATCTGATTTTATTGTTTTTCTTATTCTATCAATTCCCTTTTTTGTGTTTTCATTTTTGGCCTTTAGAAGGGAATTGTTCTGGAACCGTGATAAGAAGAGAAGATACATAGAGAAAGTATTGGCTAAAAGATCAAAAACCAATCAGGTCAATTCGTACATAAGTGCAAATGATTTGGTGTATGGCTCTAACAATTCATATAGTTATGTGATTGACAATAGTGTTTCCTTACGTTCAGTAACAGCAAATACAGAAACGTTGGTTATTCAAGGGGATTATGCAAAAACGTTATTCCTTTGGAAACACAGAAATCCTTCACAGGTGAAACCTGCAAGTGCATATGCTTCATTTCTTAAAGACGAATGTGGAATAAAGAATCCTGTTGCTTATCATATGAATTTAATTAATGAAGGCTTTTTTGTTGATGATGGAACGAATAACGGAATATATGTACTGAGCCCTAAAGGTGAGGCGTATCTTGAAGAACATAACGATTATATAGAATTGTACAAGCATAAAAAATGGGGAATAAATTGGCAAGAGTATAAAGCTTATGCATCGTCAGGAGATGATTTTCTTTCTGTTGTTCAAAAGCTGATAAAGAAAAAGATTTCAGAGAGCCCTATATACGAAAAACGAGATTATTATCTTGTGCTTTATGATGTGCTAAAGGAAAAAGGTAATATGTCTGACGCGCTAGAAACACTTATTAGAGTGGTCTATTTAGATGTAAATGGAAGTACACTTATTAACGAGTATAATGAATACAGGAATGGTTTGATTCCGCGTGTACAATTTGAACAATTACTTGTTAATAATGTCCGAGTATACCCCGATATTATGCAGAGATTTAAAGAGTATATCGCTGTATATGATTCGGATATAATAGAAATGATGTACAAATGGAAACTTCCAATACAAATATGTAACATGATTCTTTTCAAAACTATAATAGAGTCTGGGGTGTATGATAATTACAATATTGATTATATAAATGGTTTGTTAATGACGGAAAGTAAGAGCTTTTTAGATAGAGTCTACTGATAGAGGGATGACATTATGGAGTGGAGAAAGTATTTCAAGGAAAGTAACATAAATGGGGGGCAGGACTATGTAGGATCAGGCTCTGTCAAAGAGTATCAGGACATAGGAAATACTATTTCAGCAGTAATTGATGGAATAGAACCATATCAAGTATATATTTCATATTTGAATGACGAAATAACAAATATGAAGTGTAACTGTCAGTACGGAATAAATGGTTATAGCTGCAAGCATATGGCGGCTGTGTTACTGACTTATGAAGAAAAAGAAAATGAAAAAAAGAATTGTGCTCCGGTTACTGAGATCAGAGATTCTATTACTGATGAATCTGTGAATGACGATAAAGAAAATGTTCCTCAGGAATTGGAAATGAATAATCCTGTTCCACGAGAAAATGAAATTGCTAATAGTGATTCAAAGGATTCTGTTGAACATCGAGGTGAGGAAACTGCCATTGGAGAATCTGGTAGTGTTAAAGAATCATTCGATGAGAGAATCACTATGTCTGTTGATGTGGATGATGTTGTTAATTATGCGATTTCTCACAATGGAGTTGAGATTGTACGAGAGGTGATTATAAAGAATAATACTGACAACGAATTAGAACACTTGACACTTACAATTAAAACGGAAAATGATCTGATTGTTCCGTTCGAATTCATTATAGATAAAGTTCGAGAAGATGAAGAGCTACGATTGAACAAACTCAAAGTTAGAATAAATGGCAATTATCTTGCATCACTTACAGAAAGGATAAATAGCACAATTACATTTTCGCTTATTTCAAAAGATGGAGTGATTTCCTCGGCCGAGAAAGAAATTACTGCATTGGCGTTTGATGAATGGGCGGGTCTAAAGTATACACCGGAATTCCTGGCGGCATTCTCCATGCCAAACCATCCTGTTGTTATAAATCTGATACAAGAGGCTTCTAAGTATCTAAAAACCTGGACGGGTGATCCTTCCCTGGACGGTTATCAATCCGGTGATCCCAATAGAGTTAAGTATATGGCTGCTTCTGCTTATGCAGCTATACAGAAAAAGAATATTATATATGCAAATCCTCCTTCAAGTTTTGAGAAAGTGGGACAGAGAATAAGGCTTGCTGATGCTATGTTGGACCAACATCTTGGAACATGCCTGGATATGACGCTTCTTTATGTTGCTTGTCTTGAAGCTATGGGGCTTAATCCTTTTTTGGTATTAATCCAGGGACATATTTTTGCGGGTGTTTGGCTTATAGAAGAATCGTTTTCTGATACTATAATGGATGATCCGTCAAACATAGAAAAGAGAATGTCAAATGGAATAAATGAACTGATTGTTGTCGAATGTACCGCCATGAATGCAGGCAGAGTACTTGATTTTGATATGGCAATATCAGCTGCCAAAAAGAATGTAAAGAATTATTCAAAGTTTTCATTTGCAGTAGATATTACTAGAGCAAGAAGTATGGGGATAATTCCACTTCCTATCCGAGTTAAAACAAAGGATGGTTATACAGTTAAGCATGAAGAAAGAAAAGAAACTGATGTGACAGGAGCTCCTGTTGATATAGGAATCAATTATGACCTGTCTGCTATTGATAAAGACGAAAAGCCGAATAAGCAATCACAATGGGAAAGAAAACTGCTTGATTTGAGTCTTAGAAATATGCTCATTAATCTAAGATTTACAAAGGCTGTTGTTCCAATTCTATGCAATAATGTTGGGGAACTTGAAGATAATCTTACGGAGGGAGAAGAGTTCCATGTTTTGCCACGTCCTGACAATATGGAGATTAACGGAGATGGCAGTGTAATTGAGGCATTATCAGATATTGGACCATTCAAAGAATTCATAGAGCTTCAGGGGAAACATAAAAAACTACACTCATTATACACGGAAAAAGAATTATCAACGTGCCTCACAAAGATGTATCGATCGGCGAAATCATCTATGGAAGAAAATGGAGCAAATACACTTTATCTTGCACTAGGACTTCTCAGATGGGTAGAAACAGGAAAAGATAAGTCTCCAAGATATGCACCAATCATATTAATACCTATTGATATTATAAGAAAATCAGCTAATAAGGGTTACTCTATGCGCATGCGTGATGAGGATGCGCAACTGAATATAACTCTTTTGGAATTCTTAAAACAGAATTTCGACCTTAGAGTAGTTGGATTAGACCCACTTCCAACTGATGAACATGGCTTGGATATTCCTAAGATATTTGCAATTCTAAGGCATAATGTTCTTAGCATGCCTATGTGGGATGTTGTTGAAGCTGCATTTATCAGTAACTTTTCGTTCTCACAGTTTGTAATGTGGAATGATATTCATAATCATGTCGATATTCTGGAAAAGAACAAGATAGTACGTAGTTTGATGAAAGGGGCTATTGATTGGGACGCCTCAGTTAAGGAGAGTGATTATACTGATGAGGCATATTTACCTATCACGGCTGATGGTTCACAAATCAGAGCTATTAATATGGCGGCAAATGATGTCAGTTTTGTGTTGCATGGTCCTCCTGGAACGGGGAAATCTCAGACAATAACAGCGATGATAGCAAATGCTCTGACTAAAGGGAAAAAGGTGCTTTTTGTTGCTGAAAAAATGGCTGCTCTTGAGGTTGTTCAGAAAAGACTGGCTGCTTTAGGAATCGATGATTTTTGTCTTGAACTCCATTCAAATAAAGCTACCAAGAAGGCGGTTCTTGATCAACTTAGAAAGAATCTGGAAATAGGAACATGGGGCTCTGAAACAGAATATGATCAGCGAATTAAAGATATTAGAAGCATGCGTGCTAGTTTAGATTCATATGCAATAAAGCTCCATGCTCAAAGGCCGTTTGGAAAAAGCCTTAAGGAACTTATTGATTTATATGAGAATATTCCGGACTATGGAGTTGAACTGAGGTTTACAACGTCTTACGCACAAAGAATTACCCGAACGGTTCTAGATAAACAAAAAAGACTCATAGAACAGCTTGTTGCAACCGGAAAGGGTATTGGACATCCACACAATCATCCACTTTCAATCGTTGGACAGACCGTATACACACAAAGTCTGAAGTTAGAATTAAGAGAAACTTTAGAAGAATACAAAAATGCACTAAATGGGATTACGGGTGTGACTACTTCATATGTTTCACTTTTTGGTCTGGGACTTCCGACTTCGGAAAGTGAGTGGCGTGGACTATATGAGCTAGCAAACAGTATTGTTCTATCGGAATCTATACCACAGATTTTTCTGGAATCCGAGAATATTGATAAGGATTTCTATGAACCTTTATCTTATAAATCTGAAATGGATTCATATATTCAGAAAAGGAATCAATTACTTGGCAACTGGAAAGAACCGTTCCTGAGTATGAATATGTCGGTATATCGTTCCAGGTATGAAGAAGCTAATAATAAGGTGTTTGGAAAAAAAGCAATGAATAATCTTGTTTCAGAGATTCAGTCATTTGCTCTATTTAGTGTTGTCCAAAATCAGATTCCTGTTATTCTTGCTGATATCGAAGCATTTCAAAAACAGGGATATTCCCTGGAACTACACAGAAAACAGATATCCTTCGAGTGGCTCCAATTGGTTGACAGATTCGCTGACTGTAATGGGTTAAAAAAGTATAAGGCATATATAGAGAATAGCCTTAATTCTATTAGTCAGTACTATAGTTATATCCAGTACATATCTAAGCTGGGCAGAATGAAAGAAGCTTTAACTATAGCCAAACAGTACATTCAGGAAATGGATGCCGTCAAAGCAAAAGAAGAAAAAACTGTAGAACTTCTTCAGCTCTCCTTTACAGACTTGTCTGATAACTGGATAAACGATAGGATTCAGCAATGTGATACTATCCTAAATAACGCTCATGATATAAAAGACTGGATTGTATTTAAACAGATTGAAAAAGAATGCAGAGAGGCGGACCTCGATGTTGTATGTGATGTGTATATGACGGGTATTCCTCATGATCAGTTAATGAGTATCTACTTAAGATCAGTGTATAAAGCCATCATATTATCTGTTATTGAAACTGAACCTGCACTTAATAGTTTCACAGGAAATGGATTTAACGAGAAGATTGTTCAGTTTAAGAACTTAGATTCGGAGTTTATGGAACTGACAAAAGAGGAAATGTATTATAAGCTGACACATCAACTCCCTACAGATTTGCAGTCGGTTCAAATTAGTAAAGAACTGAATATACTAAGACGAGCAATATCAAGTAATGGAAGAGGAGTTACAATCAGATCGTTATTCGAACAGATTCCTAATATACTGTCAAGGCTCTGCCCATGTATGCTTATGAGCCCTATATCTGTAGCTCAGTATATTACTATGAATCCAGATATGTTCGATATAGTAATATTTGATGAAGCATCGCAGCTTCCAACATGTAAGGCGGTCGGAGTTCTTGCAAGGGGTAAAAATGCTGTAATAGTAGGCGATCCTAATCAAATGCCTCCTACAAGTTTCTTTGCCGGAAATACGGTAGATGAGGATAATCTTGATATTGAGGATCTTGATAGTATACTGGATGACTGCCTTGCGCTTGGCATGCCTTCTGCTCACCTTCAGTGGCATTATAGAAGTAGACATGAGAGCTTGATTGCATTTAGTAATCATGAGTTCTACGAGAATTCAATGCTTACATTCCCATCAATGAATGATTTGGAAAGAAAAGTGTATTACGTTAAGGTTGATAGTTTCTATGATCGGAAAAAGGGAAGGGTCAATGAAGGAGAAGCTAAAGCTGTAGTTGAAGAGTTAAAACGTAGGTATAATGACGAATTTCTTAAAAATGAGTCGGTTGGTGTTGTTACGTTTAATGTTTCACAGCAAACATTGATAGAGGATATGCTTCAGGATGAATTTCAGAAAGATTCAGAGTTTGACAGATGGGCAAATAGTGGTAATGAACCACTATTTGTAAAAAATCTGGAGAATGTGCAAGGTGATGAAAGAGATATAATACTATTTTCGATTGCATATGGACCTGATGAGACGGGAAAACTCTCTCATAACTTTGGACCATTAAATAAAGATGGTGGTTGGAAACGACTTAATGTTGCTGTGTCCCGAGCAAGAGATGAAATGATGGTGTTCTCTTCATTTACGTCCGATATGATAGATCTCAGAAGAACAAAGGCAAAAGGGGTTGAGTCCCTTAAGAAATTCCTTGAGTTTGCAGAAAAAGGAGAACTGCATCTTTCATATTCAGAAACTCATATTAAAAAGAATCAAGGTATACTTGGAAGGATATGTAAAGAACTTGATGAAGCTGGTTATGAGTATCAGATTTCAGTAGGACATTCCAAATTTAAGATTGATATAGCAGTAATCAATCCATATAACAAGGATGAGTTTATACTTGGTATTATGTTGGATGGTGACTCGTATCGCCAGTCTTCAAATACAAAAGATCGAGAAGTTTCGCAGTTCGGTGTGTTAAAAGGACTCGGCTGGAAACTCCATAGAATGTGGACTATGGATTGGTGGGATAATAAGGAAAAAGAAATACAAAAGCTCCTTAGTATTCTAGCTGATGAAAAGGAACACGCCCAACAGGTTTCGGAAACAAGCATTAATCCTAAACAATCTCACAATGCTGAAGAACAATTTGACAACGAAACCTTGGAATTAGATTCTCACCAAATCAAAGAATCTGCTGAGGAATCGGGTATTAACGAAATAAAAGAGGGTACTACTGGAAACGAACAAGTATTAAGAATAGTAGATGATGACAGGCCTGGAGAATATCAGATGCATGATTCAGGGGTGACATCAAAAATGCTATTATACGAAGATAATACTAGCAGGAATGAAAAGGTGGCATCAGGTACAAGTGATAATGTTTCAGTAGTTGAGGAAAAAACAGCTATCAAAGAGAAACCGAAAGAGTACAGGATAGAAGATTACAAATCATCAGTTATTTCTATATCGCCACTTTCAACTTCAGAGTATACAAATAAAGAACACTACAGTGAAGTGTTGAATCGTTTGCAGCTGATAATAGATTTAGAGGCCCCAATTAGCATTGACGTGCTAATTAAGAAAGTGCTCCGTTCGTTTGACATTTCAAGAGTAAGCTCTATAACTCAAGAATATACAGAAAAAGTCATTAAAAAGACTGAATCCAAATCTTATAAACAGAATGGAAAAAAATATATCTGGCGTACGGACCAGGATCCTAATTCTTATGATGTGTTTAGAGTGGATGAGAATTCATCAGATAGGCGTAACGTAAGCGAGATTTGTAATCAAGAAATTAAAAATGCAATATGCTTAACTCTCTTAGAAAAAGGAACCCTTTCAAGAGAGGAATTGATAAAAGCAACAGCAAAGACAATGGGTTATTCAAGAAGCGGACCTGCAATAGTTGAGGCGGTTGACCAAGGAATAAAATATGCGCGAAAAACTGGCGAGATTATTGTGAATGAAGATACGAAACTTGAATTGGCTAAGTAAATCATTTGAGGAGAAAAAACATGGAAGGCGAAAAGTTTTCATTGATGCAGTATTCTGTTCACTCGATATTAGGAATGATTGATGCTGGACAGTTTGTAATACCGGAGATTCAAAGACCTTTTGTATGGAAAAAAACTCAGGTTAGGGATTTGATTGATTCTCTCTATAATGGTTATCCAACTGGGTATATTATTACATGGAAGAATCCGGATGTGCATACAAAAGATGGTAAAACAGCGGATGGAAATCATATCCTTATTGATGGCCAGCAACGTATCACGGCTTTAATGGCTGCAATTTCAGGACGAGAAGTACTAGATGCTGATTTTAATAAGGACAGAATAAAAATAGCATTTAACCCCCTTACAGATGATCCTTCTAAGTTTTTTGCGGTTCAGGATGCATCTCATTTAAGAGATAAAAAGTGGATTCCAGATATTTCTGAGATATTCAAGAGTGATTTTGATTCATTTGGTTTTGTAACAGATTATTGTAATGATAATCCTGATGTTACTCCAAAGGACTTAAGCAAAACAATTACAAAGCTTAGAGAAATCGCCAATCGACAGATAGGTGTTATTAATCTTAATCACACGTTGGATATTGATGAGGTTACAGAGATATTCATTCGAATCAACTCAAAAGGAACTGCGCTTAGTCAGTCTGATTTTGTTATGTCAAAAATGGCATCAGATGCAGCACATGGTGGAAATATGCTACGTAAGGTTGTTGATTATTTCTGTCACTTAGCTGTAAAACCGGATTTTTATCCTCAAATGATTAAAGATCAGGAATTTGTTGAATCAGAGTATTGCTCAAAAATTAAATGGCTCTCAAGTGATTATGATGATATCTATGATCCTGACTATAATGATATGCTTCGCGTGTCTTTTATGTATAGTTTTAATCGTGCAAAGTTGGCGGATCTTGTCAGTTTGTTATCAGGAAGAGATTTTGTTACCAGAGAATATAAAGAAGAGATAATAGAGGAATCATACGGAAAACTTGAAGAAGGAATTAAAGAGTTTATAAGGGAATACAATTTTGAACAGTTTGTTCTTTCTATAAAGGGCGCTGGTTATAAATCAAGCAAGTTATTGAATTCACAGATGACATTAGATTTTGCATATATGCTTTATCTTAAGCTTTCTAAGGATTCGACTATTCCTAAGGATCAGGTAAAGCACTACGTTCAAAAGTGGTTTGTGTTATCTACTTTAACAGGTAGATATGTGGCATCTCCTGAGTCCGCCATGAGCAGGGATATTAGAATGATAAACGAAAAAGGGTTTATCAATTATTTTATGGAAGTTGAGGCTTCTGTATTACCGGAGACTTTCTGGACTGTTACGTTGCCTCAGAACCTTGATACAACTTCAACGAATAGCCCTGCATTTAAAACTTTTTTAGCGGCACAGACAAATATGAATTGTAATTCGTTGCTTATGCATGGAACTATGATATCGGATCTCTTGCTTCATTCAGGAGATGTGCATCATATTTTCCCAAGGGCATATTTGAAGAATAATGGTGTAGATAACAAAGGAAGATATAACCAGGTTGCGAACTTTACTATACTTGATACGCAGGTAAATAAAGCAGTCAGCGATGATGCTCCATGTGTATATTTTGGTAAGGTTTTAGAACAATGTAAAAATGGAAATATTGCATTTGGCAATATTTCAAGTGAGGAGGCACTTAAGGCTAATCTAGAGGATAATGCTATTCCATTTGAAGTGGTAAATATGTCAGTTGAGGATTATGAGGAGTTTCTAGTTAAAAGAAGAATGCTAATGGCAAAAATGGTAGAGAAGTATTACAAGGGACTGTAACTGTATATGAATATTAATGATTTTGTCCTTATAATAGTAAAAGGCGAAAACAAAACATCAGAGATAAAGTCTTGTCAGTATAATGCTTCTACAAAGAGGTGGGATATTGTTTTTAATAATGACAAAATGTATTCCTATTCTTATGAAAATGTTGTAAAACTCGAATATAATGACAAGATTAATCCTGCTGACATAAGTATTAAACATGGAAAACAACATCTAGATAATATTAAGTCTATATGGTCCTTCAAGGATAAGAATTCAAAATATGAATACTGGAAGGTAAAGTACAATAATGGTTCTGAATCTGTTTATGATCGAAAGAATCTTGAGGTGACTGTTAATTGCCTTTTAGATAAAAAATCAAATAACACTTTTAATTATCTTAGAGAACTGTCGGGACTGTTTGATTCTGTAAAGAATGATATGGGTGAAAATGTTCTCGAGAAGAGGGTTTCTAATATTTCATATATTGGAGAGAATTCTGCATTAGCCTTATATCTTAACAAAAATACTAAAATCAATATGTCTATTAAACCGCCTCAGTTTCTTGTGTTTCCATTTGGGTGTAATAATAGTCAGTATAAGGCTGTTGATATAGCTATGAGGAATAGAATAAGTGTAATTCAGGGGCCTCCCGGAACCGGTAAAACGCAAACTATTCTTAATTTGATTGCAAATATTGTTATTCAGGGAAAAACGGTACTGGTTGTCTCCAGTAATAATTCAGCTATAGAAAATGTGCTTGAAAAGATATCAGATCCAAATAAGGATATTGGTTTTATAGCAGCTGAATTAGGAAAAGCAGAAAATAAACGAAGTTTTATATTCAGTCAAAGTGGGGAGTACCCCGATTTTCAGAAGTGGAACCTGAAAACAGGGGAGTCAGGTAAACTTCGTGATATTAAAGTGATTCGAGAAAACTTAAACGAATTAAAAGATATATTTGAGAAAGAAGAAAAACTTGCAGAATTAAAGAATGTAAGGAGTAAGATATCTACAGAATATAAGTATTTTGAAGATTTTATAAAGGATAATATATCTGATATTTTATCTTTGAAGTTTAAAGAGAATATAAATTCGAAGAAATGGCTTGAGTTATGGAATGGTTTTCAATGGAGATTTGAATCTGGTAGGATAAACAGTTTTATATATAAATTAAAGATGTATTTTTCCATCAGAGGCGATGCTTTTTATTTGCTCAAACATAAAAATGCTTTTATTATTCAGGCGCTTCAATATAATTACTATATTTCTTTTTTAGATGAACTGGATAAAGAAATTGAAGAATTGAGTGATTTTCAAACCAAGAAAGAAAGACTAATGAAATCATTGCAAGGTGATTCATTAGAGTTACTTCGATACAGTTTATTTGACAGGTATAAAGGTAGTGTAGATAGAACTGTTTTTACTGAAGATGACTTATGGAAAAATCCTGAGCAGGTATTGTCTGAATATCCGGTTATACTAAGCACAACATTTTCATCAACTACAAGTCTTAATAAAAACATTATGTATGATTACATAATAATGGATGAGGCTTCTCAGGTTGATGTAGTAACAGGCTCACTTGCTTTATCATGTGCCAAGAATGCTGTTATTGTTGGAGATATGATGCAGCTTCCAAATGTAGTTAGTGGAGATGACAAGAGTAAAGCAGATAGTGTTTTTGCAAAGTATAATATTTCGGAGGGGTACAGATATACAAAGAGTTTTCTGGAATCTATAATGGAGATTATTCCGGACGTTGAATATACATTACTAAGAGAACATTATAGATGTCATCCTAAGATTATTAATTTCTGTAATCAGAGGTTTTATAACAATGAATTGATAATAATGACCGAAGATAAAGGTGAAAAGGATGTTATAGTTGCTTATAAAACTTCTAAGGGTAATCATTCCAGAGATAAATATAGTGAGAGACAAATTGATGTTATAAAAAATGAAGTAGTACCGATTTATGCTGGTGACAAAGAAAATACCGGGATAATAGCTCCGTATAGGAATCAAGTGAAAGCATTACGAGAATCCTTGGAAGGCTATGAAGTGGATACAGTTCACAAATATCAGGGACGAGAGAAAGATACGATAATCATATCTACTGTAGATGATGAACTAACTGATTTTGTTGATGATCCTAATCTTATTAATGTGGCTGTTTCCAGAGCTAAAAAGAGGTTGATACTTGTTTCTTCAGGGAATGAACAAAGGAAAGACAGTAATGTATCAGCATTATTAGATTATATTGAGTATAATAATTTTGAAGTGCATAACAGTACGGTTTATTCTGTTTTTGATTACTTATATAAACAGTATCGTACGGAAAGAGCAGCGTTCTTATCAAAACATAGGAGAATATCAGAATTTGATTCTGAAAACCTGCTGTACAGTTTGTTAGAAGATATATTGGGCGACAGAAAGTTCAGTTCTTATGATGCATTGGTTCATTATCCAATTAATAATATTATAAAATCAACGGTTGGTTTTTCGGACAGAGAGATTCAATATGCTATGAATCCTTTAACTCATTTAGATTTTTTGATTTATAACAAGATGAATAAATCTCCGATTCTGGCTATTGAAGTTGACGGAGTTGCATTTCATAAAAAGGGTTCAAAGCAAGCTGAAAGAGATGAATTAAAGAATAATATTCTTGATATGATGGGACTTCCGTTGATTAGATTAAAAACAAATGAAAGCAATGAGAGAAGCAGAATTGTTAAAGCATTAGACAGTATTAATAATTGGTAGTAAAGTGTGGATGATCAATAAATCAAAAGTTCAGTATTATTGTTTTAAGGATGGTGGTACCAATCAAAACGTTTTATTTAATTGATTATGAAAATGTAAATAGTGACGGCCTGGAAGGTTGTGATAAACTTGGCAACTCTGATCAGATTGTAATCTTTTTTACTCAGAACGCTAAACGAATTGATATGAGTGAAATTGCGAATCACGGGGCTGCTGATCTTGATATGGTAGAAGTCCCTGCAGGAAAACAGTCTACAGATATTCATATATCTTCGTATCTGGGATATCTTGCTGGAATTCATGCTGATTCCAAGTGTAGTATTGTGATAGTCAGTAAAGATTCAGATTATGATAATGTAATTAAATTTTGGAAAAATAAGACTGGACTTAACATTTCCAGGAAAGAGCAGATAAAGAAGACTGTACAAAAACAGGTTGTTAAACAATCCGTAGCACCATCAAAGAATTCTCCAAAGGTAAGTGGGAATAAGAAGAGTAAACTTAATCAGGAAGCAATGCAGGCAGTGAGAAATGCTGGATTCGATGCATCGATTGCCAATGCAGTTGCTCAGATTTCCACTGGTTTATGTGGAAGCAAAAACTTTTTAAATGATGTCCATAATGCATTAATGGATAAGTATTCAAATTATAAAGATGTTTATAAGGCGGTGAAGCCAGTTCTGTCTAAATATTCAGATGCGGAGTCTGTTAGTAATAAATCTAATCCTGTGACTTCTCAGAACAAAACAAGTGTTAATTCTGAGATTATGAAAACCCTCAGCGCAGCAGGTTATACAAATGAAACATCTTCATATGTGGCATCCACAGTGGTGAAGAATCTTGGCGTTAAAAATGGAAAACAGCAGACCTATAGAACCATAATATCTAAGTATGGGCAGGATAAAGGGCTTGCAATCTATAATCATATTAGAAAGCATATTTAACTATCCAATTCAATTGATATGTGATTTTTGGAGGAAAGGAACACGATTATTCACAAACTAAACTCAAACTAAGGTTAATCACTACGGATCACATTACGATCACTTCTGTATAGAAGCTTGTATCTGATTGACAAAGTTCGCTCAAGTGAATATAATATAATTGTTAGACAAAAGTATATTTTGGGCAAAATATGGGAAACTATATGACGCAAAGCTATCAGGGCCTAAGAAGTATTTTATGGCAGCCAGTTGCAACCATTAATGGCATCAGTATTAGGCGTAAAAGCTCTATTCTGGTGCGTTTTTTGTTTTTGGTGATAGAGAGGTTTATTATGAATAAATATGCAACAATTAAAGAAACTGCTGAAAGATGGGGACTTTCAACGAGAAGGGTGCAGAAGATGTGTTCTGATGGGGTGATTCAAGGAGCTATGAAGTTTGGGCGTGAATGGGCTATCCCAAGAGATGCTGAGAAACCAGCAGATGGAAGAGTGACTACTGGGAAATATGTCAATTGGAGAAAACGGACTGAGGATGACGATTCTAAATAGAAAAGTAACCATAGAGTATACATTTAGCCAGGGTGAGACGATTTGAATAAAGAGCAACTTATTGGGATGAGAGTCATGCTTTCAGAAACTAAAACTATAGGGATTATTGAAAGCATTGAAGATGAATATGTGAAAGTGAATTTTCATGGGGATATCATAAAGTTTGAGTATCCCTCTGCTTTTTCTACGGTCTTAGAACTTGAAGATGAATTGATACATGACGAGTTCAAAAGTTTTGCGGAAAAAGCATCATTAAAAAGCTTTCAAAGATTATATTTAAATGCAATTAATACAGAAATAGCCTATCTTAAACTGACAGGGGGAAAGAGATATAGACTTATAGATGGGGAAAGAATTCCTGTGAATAGTGATGGTTATTTATATGCATTTGACTCAGATGCAGAATACCATTTTCCAGTAGATACACAGATAAAGATATGGTTAAAGGAGAGAGTTGTATTAGGGTATATAGTGTCTTGTGAAGACTATACAGTATTAATTCGAACAAAAGAGTCTCTTGGAGAAATGGTAGAAAGTATTGAATTCACTGCTGATCAATGGCAATTACTCGAAGCGTTGTGTGAAAGAATTGGTGAATTGGATTCTGAGAAAAACTCGATCGCTTATCAAGTTGCCTGTGATGGTAAAAAGCATTTCTTGTTATGGAACGGAATAAAACGTGGTCAGGGCAATGCACTTGGAAGGGCAACTTCAGAAAGTGTTACATTTATTTGGGGACCACCGGGAACAGGAAAGACTGAAACGCTGGCAAATATAGCAATTGAACATATTAATTGCGGTAGAAGGGTATTGATGCTTTCTTTTAGTAATGTTTCAGTAGATGGCGCCACTCTAAGACTTGCAAAAAAGGCTGATTATCCTGATGGTACTATTATTAGATATGGATATCCAAAATCCCAAGAATTATTGAATAATGAAAAACTGTACTCTTATCAGTTTATTTTAAAAAAATACCCACAATTAGCTGACGAGCACAGAAGTTTAATTACACTAAAACAGCACTTAAAAAAGAAGGATCCAAGACGTGTTGAGATAAACAAAAAACTATCTAAAATCCATGATAAACTAATTGGACTGGAAAAAGAATTGATAAATGAGTGTCTATTCGTAGCAACCACCGTATCAAAGGCCACGGTAGATGAGGCAATTTATTCTCAACAATTCGATGTGGTCATATTTGATGAGGCGAGTATGGCATATGTTCCGCAAGTTGTTTTTTCTGCAGGATTAGCAAAAAGCTTCTTTGTTTGTTTAGGTGATTTCTGTCAACTTCCTGCAATAGTCCAAAATGATTCAGACGATAGGTTAAGTAGAGATATATTTGAATATACGGGAATTACATATGCAGTAGAGCATGACATTGGGCATGAATGGTTGGTTATGCTTGATGTTCAATATAGAATGCACGAAGAAATTGCTGACTTTGTAAGTACAAATATATACCATAATATGTTGAAAACTTCGGAAAAAATCATTGAAGACAGAGAGGAAATAGCATTATGCCATCCATGCCCAGGAAACGCTATTTCGATGGTTGATCTTAGTGGAATGTATTCAGTATGTATAAAAACCATGGATGGGTCTAGGATTAATCTTTTTTCGGCTATGGTATGTATCAGATTAGCTGAAAGTGTGGTAGAAAACAATGAGGTTGCGATTATTACACCTTATAATGCTCAATCAAGATTGATTCTTTCTATGATTAGAGATATCCAGGAATATGACAAGAGATGGCTGCGTGTATCATGTGCAACTGTTCATCAGTTCCAAGGGTCTGAGAAATCTATAGTTATCTATGATGCTGTTGACTGCTATAGAATGCCTTATCCAGGTACTTTACTTACATCAGTTAATAATGATACAGCTGATCGTCTTTTTAACGTAGCTATAACAAGAAGTATAGGGAAGTTTATTCTGGTTGCCAATATTGATTATTTTCTTAAAAAGAAAATATCTAAGAAATTGTTTTTTACTAAGACAATGAATTATATTCTACATTCTGAAAAATACTTGGCTGACTATTTTGTTATGAATGAGTTATTACCGTTAAACAAGTATGAATGTATAATGTATTTTGATAATCGGGAGACTAGCTGGGAACAATACCTAATTGACATTAATTTGGCTGAGGAAAGAGTTCAAATTGATGTGCCTGATGTTATGGAATTGAATGATGAAGGTTTTGTTGAATTTACTAAGATGCTGATTTCAAAAAAAGAATCTGGAGTCGATATTGTAATGAGGATTCCGGAAGAGATTGAATTGCCAGAAGAGTTTCAACAGTTTGTTGTTCCGAAAAGTTTTGTCACTAATCCTACAACTATAATTGATAGAAAAGTAATATGGTTTGGACATCCTTATTATTCGGCAGATTTCATATCAGAAGGTAGGATAATACAAACAAGGGAGTTCCCGTGTGCACGATTCATGGGCAAGCATGCAGCTAGAATAGTGCAGGCGTTTTTAGGCTGAGTAAGGAGGGGGACAGAGATTGAATTTAAACCATGACTTAGAAAGATTAAAAGAAGAAGAACAAATATCTTTGGAAAAGACAATATCCATTATGGACGATAGCCTAATAGCTCTAGACAAGCTTATGAAGGAATTCGTGGCTGAAGCTAAAAATGCGAATATTGCAATTAACCCGGATTTGTATCTTTCCAAACTCCTTGCAAAGAAAGGCAAAAAAGATACTGCGGAGAATAGAAAAAAGTTATTGCAATCCAGAGATGAATTGTATGAGGTTCGATTATTGCTTGAAGATGATTACAAGGGATATAAAAGGGTTAAAGAAAGCAAAGTAGGACTGCACGCTTGCATGATTGATGGGAAACTAATAGTTGCATCATGGAAGATGCCGGTTTTTAGGCATTATCTGCTGGATAATTCCTCGGAAAACTATAGATGTGAAGTCGAGGGTAAAAATGGAAAGAAGTACTTAACAAACTATCGGTTGGTTGTTAAAAATAAAATATGGTTGAGATTTACCAGAGTGGTAAAAGCTATGAGTTATTTCCCGGCGGATATAGATAAAGAAACTATCGGGATTATTAAGAAAGCACATTTTTTTACAGATAGTTTTATAGATGAAGTTGCCGATCTTCTATACGAACAAGGTATTGAACCGTCAATGGCGTCAGATATTATTGCTGACGAGTTTTTACTTGAACTTCTTGAGAGACGCACTAGCCAGGAATTTAAAAACATTGTTTTTTCAATTCAGAAAAAACAAGGCGAAATAATCAGTGCACCATACAATAAGAATATGGTAGTTCAAGGTTGTGCGGGTTCAGGAAAATCTATGATTCTAATGCATCGTATACCGATAATTCTATATGATAATCCGGAAACTCTGGGAAAGAATAATGTATACGTAATAACGCCTTCAGATATGTATATTCAACTGGTGGATAATATGAGGAGTCAGTTGGAAATATCAGATATTAAGATGGGAACTATAGAGAATTATTACGATTATTGTATTTCAAAGTATCAAGGACATAGTAAAAGTGAATATGGAAAAATCAGCTATAGAAAAAGGATAAAAAAAGAGGACGAGGAGTATGTGTATTCCAGACAGTGCTTAGATGATATATGTCTATACTATGGCAGCATTGCTGAAGCAGATTCAGTGGATATTGAAAAAGCATACCGTACTCTAAATCTCAAGGATAATACTACAATGGGTCGTAATACATATGCACAGAGAATAAATGGCAGGATACTGAGGATTCAAAGTGTATTAAACACCAATAAGACAATCATTGTAAAGTATTATAAGGCGATTATGGTGTCTTATAACAATATGCACATGCTTGGTATGAAGTTACGAGATAGAAAAAGTGATATTCTGCGTGAAATAACCAGAGCAATAACAAAATCCAAAGGGGAAATAGAAAAGAACAAGGCAGAAATAAGCAAACTTGATACTGAGACAAATGTAACAGCAATCAAGAATCGAAGCAACCTTATTGATTTAGAGAATGAGCGATTGGTAAAATTAAAAAGTCAATACATTGAAGTTGAAAGTGATGCGGAATACTTTGATTCTTTGTCGTTACTTGCTTCAAAAATACAACAGTTATTGGATTCTTTTGGAGAAATGAAGGAAGAATATAGTCAGAACTCAGTTAGAGAAATATACGAGATCGTAGACCGGACAGGCTTTCTTATAGGTGCATGTCATTCAATAATATGGGAGGTATCCAAGCTTGAAGAAAAGTATTCCGTATACATCGAACCATTCAATGTTCAGATAAAGAAAACGCAACAGAGTGTAATGAATCTTCAGGATATTTCAGATCGTTATATTGAGTATGAATTGTTTAGTAGACTTTCAGAAGAAAAGGATAAGTTATCAGATATATCATCAAATGCATGTAAATATGCATATCATTTGGTGATGGAAAAGATTGGAATTAAGCCAAATAAAAGAGGGACAATCAGCGCAGTGGTCTGCTCGCCATATATATATTTGCAGACTATGTACCTGTATTATGGAGCGCCTTCAGGTGGCAAAGAATCATTACTTGCAATAGATGAAGCTCAAGGACTGGCGTTTGAAGAGTTAAGGTTGTTGAAGGAGATTAATGATGATCGTGTCACTTTGAATCTATATGGTGATATTAATCAGCATATGGAGGATACAAAAGGCATTGATGATTGGAGTCAATTTGAGAAAATAATAGATTATGATTTATTTGAGTTGCAAGAAAATTATAGAAATGCATCACAAATCACAAATTATTGTAATGAAGCCTTTGGCATGAATATGGTTCCAATAAATACTTCGGGAAGAGGAGTTCATAAGATAAAAGATGAAGAAGAATTCTATTCGGAACTTACACAAAGAATTACCGGAACAAATAGGGTTGGCCTTTCTGCTATCATAGTCGGTGATGATGTCGAAGCGAAATACATTATAAGTAAATTCAAAGCATATGAGAAACATTTTCATGATATGACTGATGAGGAATTTGCTATTCATCACACAAGATGGAATATTATTAATATCTGTGATGCTAAAGGCCTGGAATTTAATACGGTAGTGGTGTTAGATGGTAGGATGAGCCGTAATGAAAAATATGTTGCATATACAAGGGCATTAGACGAACTAATTATCTATAGTGAAGTAGTAGATAATATAGATTTAGTGGAAAACAACACTAATGAGTCTGAGACGATGTCAGAAACGGTTTTGAACCCAAAACTGAAAAAAAGCAGGATTAAAAAGACTGAAAACACAAAGATTATACCGGAACCCATAAAGAAGGATTACTCTGACAGCAAGGTTAAAGAATTTTTTAAGGAAAGAGGACTTGTTGTAATTGATCAGCGGGCTAACGGAGGAAGATTGTGGGTCATTGGAGAAAAGGCTCAAATAGGTCATATAGTCAAAGCTGCGATTTCAAAGTTTCATATTTCCGGGAAATATGAAACTAGTTCAGAGATTAAGAATAAAAATGGATGGTGCACGAAAACTGAAAAATAGTTGATTGTCAAAACTTCATTTGTGAACTAATAAATTAATTATAAACAGGAGGATTAAACTATGGAATTAGATGTAAAGGCGCTTGTTGATGGTATGAGCAGGCTTGGATTTGAAAAACCGTAAGGATGGATTGGCTTATGACGAATCTTGATGATATTAATTTTAGATATTTGGATCACAGTTTCCTTCTTGTAAAGGATATTGACGATAAGACTAAAGGGACTATAAAAGCCTCAGGATATCATATCAGACATGACGATAATGCCATGCTTGTATATGGGTATATAGACCATGAGGTTGGGCTGTCATTTGAGTTCCTGTGTGCTGCATGCGTATTTGATGATGGGTCTGTTGCTCTTGAACCGGGTGACAACACTAGGTCGTTTAAATTCAGATATGGGGCATTTACCGGTGATGTCGAACAATTTAATGATAATGATAAGGCCGCTCCATTCGAGGAGTGGGTAGAGAGATTTGATAAGTATTACGGATGTAATGATAGGGTGAACGATATTCGTGATATCACAGAACTGGATTCCTTGAGAGCTCCAGGTTTTCCGGATGACATACTTGTGCTGTTCATAAAAGAGGGTGTGCGTACAGAGGGAATATGGTGCAGGGTGGAAGATTCTGATCCCGATACCGGAAAGATAAAGGCTAAGATGCTGAATCATCCGTATTCAGATTTTGGGAAGAGTATCGGCGATATCGTTAATGTTATCCTTTATAGGATGGATGACGGAGAGCTGAAGGCAGTTGCGGTGTTGTAGGAGGATGCGTTATGGCATTGTTTGAATTATTGACTATTGGTGCAATAGGCACGGTTGCATATGCAAGTGTAAAGAAAGATAAAAAACGCCGAAGTCAGCCCTGCAGTTTTCAAGAGGGCATAACTTTCGAACAGTTTAGATTGATTGCCTATGAGGCGTGTGAAGATATTAATAGAATTGACGATGTAATAGTGAAAGGGTCTGATGTACATGTAATTGTAAAATCTCAAAGTGGTATTTCTACTTGGAATTTTAAACTGGATTTTAATGACTATGGTCATCTGACAGGAAGGTACTGGATGAGAAGCGAAAACTCTGACTCGGTGATGCCGAAGCGTGTTGGGGATACGATTAAATCAAGAATTAGTGAGATTAGAAGAGGTTACTAGATATATGAGTGAAGATATTAGGAAGAAACAACCGAAAAAGAAGCCTGGCAAAATTAAAACTGTATTAATAGTAGTTGTTGGGTTGTTATGTATGGCGTTTGTATTATTAATCATTTTCAGGAATGAAGTGAAAAGGTTGATAAACCATGAATTAGACAAAAAGCCTATGGCTGAGGAAATTGAAGATTTTTACAATGATGATCTGGTTGGAGAAGAAGGCCATGTTGATGAAACTATATCAGAGACCAACATCAGAAAAGTATTTGAAATAAGTGGACTGCAGACCGCGGATTATATTTATAATTCTGTGGTTAGAGTTTATAACGAAGATGAGAGTGAAATATTATACTATGTCTCTTATGAGGGAACGATTACTGCAGGAATTGATTTTAAAGATATTGAAATTGAAACGGATGAAGAAAATAAGAGAATAATACTTACTATTCCTGAAGTGGAGATACAAGACACTATTGTTAATGCAGGAACATTAGACTTTATTTTCATGAAAGATAAGTACGATAAGGAAGAAACGTACAATGAAGCATATAATTTATGTCAGAAAGATTTGGATGAAAAATCTAAATATGAAGAAGAACTGATGATTAACGCACAAGAAAATGCGGAACAAGTTGTCAAAGCTCTTACTTCACCATGGATTGAGCAATTATATCCTGAATATATACTAGAAATTAGAAAAGGGGGTGGCGAGTAATGCGAAGGTTACTGTTTGTAATACTTTTATTGTCATTGTTTGTATTTTGTTCTTGTCAGAATAACGCCACTCCGGATTCTACAAACACAACAGATTCTGAATATGAAAACACGGAGGAACCAACCACTGAGGCGGCGGCAGTCATAAAACCGAGTATATCTGAAATTAGATCAATTTGTAAACTTGCAACACTTGAATGTCATTACAATAACGTTGCAAAATCTACTAAAACAGCGGGGACAGGGCTGTCGCATTTAGGAGAAGATGATAGAGAGTTTTGGATAGAATACTCTGGTGTAGTTAAAATCGGAGTTGATATGTCCAAAGTAAAGATAACAATTGTTGACAATAAGATTACTATATTTATGCCTGATGCTGAAATAGTAAGCTATAAAGCTGATTCAGAATCCATGTCAGAGACCATAGCAGAACCGGACAAATGGAATAAAAATCCTATAAGTTCGGAAGACAAAACGGAAGCTATGAATATCGCAGAAATTCAAATTAAAGAGAGTATTGAGAATAATACGACACTACTTTCTACAGCTAAAGAGAAGGCCAAGACTTTGATAGAAAACTACATCAACAGACTTGGCGAAGAAACCGATGTTAACTACGAAATTGTTTGGAAAGATATTGAAGAGGGTACTCAGTAGTTTAGGAGGGGTTATGGCAAGTGTAGAGGAGATTGATGCTCGAGGGCTATAGGATAAATAAAAGAAATTATTTGCCGTTAATTGATCATGCATGGAAAACATTTGAACCGCGTACTATAGTGGGGATATTAATCTCGGATGGAACGTTGGGTTAATACCCGGTAATAGACCTTATTTTTGCGAGTGTTGGGCAGCAGAGTATATGGTATTAACCTACTTTGTATCAACAATAGGAATCGAAGACTATTCTGTGGATCAGTTAGAAAAAATGTTGACTTCAGCAGGAATAATAAAGTTTAAATATCCTAGAAAATATGAATCTCAAGTCAGAACTAGTAGAGATGGAACTGGAAATGAATTTTATTCGATGAACATTATTGTTGGTGATGATGAGGGGTCTTATGTAGAAGGTGGATCAATATTTGGATATAGTGCACTGAATGAGTACAACAGCGTACGTTGAAGAGTATTAGGTGACACTAATTTCAATTATACATATCATGAGGAATTATTATGATTGATATCGACTTATTGTTTGAGATAAAAAAATAGAAGAATAAGAGGAGAAAGATATGTATCTGAATTTACTGAATCTCAAGGATAAGAAACTGTTTTTTGCATTGGCTAGCAGACAGGTCAAAGTAGATGGTAAAGTTTCTCAATATGAATTAAAATTGCTCGAATTGTTTGAAACAGAGATGGATATTCCTAAGATAGATACTATGGAAAAAGCAGAACTTGATGATATCATTGCCGGGATTACAGATGACATAATCGTTAAGAAGGTTGTGATATTTGAGCTTGTATCTTTAGCGTGTGTGGATTTCGACTACGCTGACGTTGAGAAGGATTTCATTCATCATGTTAAAGAAAAACTCAATATGGATGATTCTTTGTTCAAAGCGATTGAAAAGCAGGCAGTAGATATGATTAATCTTACAAATAAGATACAGGAAACTATATTGGGTCAGTAGTTAAGAGGTTATAACGAGAGTTGTGTTGAGTTCCGCTAAAGCCTCACATTAATAACTTTATGGACATGAAGAACACACATACAAATCAAACGAGTACGGAAAAGCATAATGGGAAAAAGATTCTCATTGTGCTTTTCACATGTGCCTTTATATCAGTGTTAGTTTTTCTCTCTATCATGGCAACTAAGTACAGGTGGTTTGAAAAGGAGAGCAATTCATTTTCTATTTCAGATGATTCACGAAGCGCGAGAGATATTCTTGAATATGATGGGGTGGATACGGTTGTCCTGAATAACAACAGGCCTGATTTCACGGAGTATGATTTGCAGAATATCACCGGAGAGAATTATAGTGATCTGGATTCTCTTGGACGATGTGGAGCGGCTGTTGCATTGCTTGATTATTCAATGATGCCGACTGAACCCAGAGGTGAGATCGGGGATGTGAGGCCTTCAGGATGGAGGCAGGAGAAGTATCCGGGGGTCGTGAATTCTGAACCGCCGTATTTATATAACAGATGTCATCTTATCGCATATATGTTTACGGGGCAGAATGCGAATGAGAAGAATCTGATCACGGGAACGAGGTACTTCAATACGGAGCTCATGCTTCCGATAGAGAATAGAGTTGCTCAGTATCTGTATGGTGAGGATACTCCGGATTTTCACGGGAACTATAAGCATGTGTTATACAGAGTTACTCCGCATTTTAAGGATAATGAGTTAGTTGCAAGAGGAGTAGAGATAGAGGCTTTGTCTGTTGAGGATAACGGAGAGGCTTTAAGCATTCATGTATTCATTTATAACATTCAACCTGGAATTGTGATAAACTATGAAACAGGTGAGAGTTGTGAGGAGTGATATCATGGTAAAACCAATTGTTAGAGATGTATTATTCTTAGGGCAGAAGTCGACTGTATCTACGGAAGCTGATAAGCAGGTGGCTAAGGATCTTATGGATACGCTTGCTGCACATCGTGCGGATTGCGTAGGGATGGCGGCAAATATGATAGGGTACAGGAAGAGAACTATTATAGTTTCGATGGGATTCGTAAATATGGTTATGCATAATCCGGTTATCATCAGTAAGTCCGATGCATTTGATACTGAGGAGGGCTGCCTTTCGCTTATAGGGACCAGAAAGGTGAAGCGATATAAGAAGATTAAGGTTAAGTATCAGGATACTGAATTCAAGGAGCATACTCAGGACTTTGAAGGGTTTACGGCTCAGATAGTCCAGCATGAGGTGGATCATCTTGAGGGGATAATAATCTGATACGATTCTTGATGTATGAGGGTTGCTTATGGATATAAAAGAATTGATCAAATCAAGACACAGCGTAAGGCAGTTTAAGGATATCCCTATTGAAGAGGATATACGTAATCAGTTAGATGAACTGGTGAAGAAAGTGAATGAGGAAAGCGGGCTTAGGATCCAGATCATATATGATGATCCGGAGTGCTTCGATACATTTCTTTCTCATTATGGGAAGTTCAAGAATGCCGTGAATTATATAGCCATCGTTGGAGATAAGAAGACTGAAAAGCTTGAAGAACTTGGTGGGTATTATGGACAGAGGCTAGTTCTTGCAGCACAGGGTATGGGACTCAATTCTTGCTGGGTTGGTGGAACCTACGGAAAAGGGAAGTGTAAGGTTGATAAGGCTAAGGGCGACAAGCTTGTGTGTGTGATAGCTCTTGGCTATGGCGAGAATGAAGGCACGAAGCATAAGTCCAAGCCTGTAAGTAAGCTCTGCAATGTGGATGAGCAGGATATGCCCACATGGTTTAAGAACGGAATGGTTGCTGCGATGATGGCGCCTACAGCTCTCAATCAGCAGAAGTTCTATGTGACTCTGGAAGGAGAGGATGTGACCATAACGGCCGGAAAGGGTCCATTTACTAAAGTTGATCTTGGAATTGTTAAGTATAATTTCGAGGCTGTGACTGGGAAGAAGTGTAAGTAAGTAGCGTTTTGCAGGGGTGGCCTATGGACGAATATATATGGATAGATGCTCATGAAGATGGCTTATAGGAAGATTGATATCGATGTATTGCTTGAAATAATACAGGAATATAGGTATGAAAAAAGTTGTTAGAATTATATTGCTCAGCATGCTTATGCTGATCGGCCTCTCTGCATGTGGTAAGGAGCTGCCGATAAATGAGCAGATCAAGACAGGTCATGGTGGGGCAGAGCTTTTTGTTGAGGATGAACTGTCGAATGAGATCATAGCATGTACGGAAACGAAGGATGTTGAAAGACTGAAATCTCTGATGTCTGATTATGCGCTTAACTCTTCGGAGTGGGACAAGGTTATAGAGGATTTATATAGTTATTTTCCAGATGAATATACCACGACGGAAATATGTAATTATGCATCCCAGAGGGATATGAGCCGTGGTAAGTTTGTCGGAGTCGGAGAATATTACGAATGCAGGATCTGCTTCGATAATGATGGTGTAAAATATAGGCTGTATTACGTTTGGTGGAAACATTCACCGGATGATGAGTCGAAGCAGGGCATCCATTCGATTGTTTTGATGAGCGAAGATGCATATAATAATGATGAATATGAATTACACGGTATCAAAGATGTTCCGGGTGTTTATATATTCACAGGTGATGATAAGTAAGGGAGGTTACAAAGATGGAGAACATGGGTTTGGGACAGGCGTTCAACGTTGCATTTGAAGAAAAGATGTTGTATCCGGATAAGGAGTTTCATAACGTGTTCCTTACTGTGAAGGCAGAGATGAATCTGTCTCATCCGGATCGTGCGGGAGATGAGACATCGGCTAAGTATGTTACGTCTATAGTTAAGCTTGAGCTTGGTGAACAACTGAGAAGAATCGGGGATACAGGTGTTTCTTATAAGGATCTTATGGATTATGCGCCGAATATAGCCGGCGGCTGTAATGCGAAGTTACAGGAAGAAGGATATACGGTCAATGCTTTCATGATTTCTTCCATAGAACTTGATCCTGCGCTTAAGGAAAGTATTTTAAGGATGGAACAGCTTAAGCAGATGACGCCTGATGACATCAACAGGAAGCTTCAGGAAGCTCAGCAGGCTGCTACGCAGATGGCTGCCGAAGTTCCGGCACAGACATCATATCCTAAATTCTGCACCAGCTGCGGAACACCTACTACGGGAAGTAAGTTCTGTACGAATTGTGGGGCGAAGTTAGGTTGATAAAAAACCGGGTTCGGATATTTCCGAACCCGGCTTTTTCGTTATCTACCCAGTGATTTGAGATATTCCTCTACATTTATGTACTTTATGTCTTCACTTGAAGTGGTATCTCCTCGGTAGATTACATATTTGCCTTTAAGGTCGCCATACCGATGGACGGTTAAATTACATTTCTCATTATCTGCCAGATAACGGTACTGATCAGGAACAAGCACCTTGCTGTGTTTTATTTCGTATATTTCACAGCTGACTTCTTTAGGGTCATATACGACCATGTCGTATTCACCGACGGCAAACTGTAGTTTAAATACTTTTTTATCAGGCCTAGCCAGTTTGGTCTCCAGAAGGATTATATCCTCCATCATTCTTCCGCGTATTTCTGAAAGCAGACGGTCGAGTATGCGTTTTCTGTCTTTTGCAGAAAGCTCCTGGAATTCTGAGTCCATTAGCATGTTCTCAACTATGGCTTCTGCCTGTGCATATCTAAGCCCCGGTTGTGTGATGACAGTTAAGCTTTGCTTTTTGCTGACCTCCGGGAGTGATTCGAGATCTATATCTACAATTAAGTCTAGCAGTGTCAGATACTCCTTGATCTGAGTCATATGAACATCTTCAATGTCTATGCTCTGATCCTCTTTATTGAGGATGTCTAACATCTTCATCATTCCATTTGTTATCTCATCTACATTCATATGCTCCTTGATATTGATGGGTGATTCCCTGTCCTTTAGGAGGTTAGTTGCCGTCACTGAGATATCATGAGATTTGAAAGTTCTCTCGATAACATTTTTGGTAAAACTATGGTTGATGTTCTCAACGACGCGGTTTATAACGTTCGTCAGTTCGCCGCGCTCGTAAAGGTCGAGCAGCATTCTGAAATGACCGCCATGTTGGTATAAGCTAAGAGAATGTTGGATGTTCTTCGCAATAGCAGTGTCGATGTATTCCTGTGCATGTTTTGAATCCGAGAATGGAGTATCAGCGTTGTAATTAACTCCGCCAAGGCTCATGGTGCCGCCGTAGCGTATGTATTCATCAATTCCCTGAATGCCGAGGACTCCTTCGAATTCCCGGTAAGGGATGAAGGTGGTGTGCAGCATTATGCACCTGTCATAAAGCTGTTCTTCTCGTGTGAAAGCGAAGCCGAGAGAGTCTGTTCCGGAAAGAACTATCTTCATGCCGCTGCTTGCATAGATATCCGAGAAGAGGGCTGCACCTTCTATGAAGTCCTCCATCAATGTGACTTCATCAATGAATATATATTTATATCCATTTTTCTCGAGAAGCTTCAGGTCGGAATCCACATCGGAAAGAGTGGTTTCTGTTGTGACCTGTATGAAAGCGGCCTTCTTGAACTCTGTCATCGAGAGTTCAGATATGATCTGCCTTATCATGGTTGTCTTTCCGGTCCGGCGGAGACCGTAAATGATCATAACCTTGTCCATGGCAGGACCGAAGATATAATCTCTCAGTGTGCTGATGCATTCTCGCTTCTTGTACCCTCTGGTTAGTGCTATCTGTGATTCGAGCTGCTTTCCGGTTCTTACTATAGTCTTAAACTCCGGGGATTTCTTTGAAGGCTTATCGACTTTTGGAGCAGTGAGCTTTAGTTCCTTCAGTTCCTTCTCCAAAGATTTTCTGTAAGTGATTTCTTCTCTAAGTGCGGGGAGATCCTCAAAGCTCACATAATTCTCAACTCTCTTACCGGAGTGGGATGTACGATGATAATAATAGTCTTTGCCATTTATGTTCTTCTTTGCGATGCTGCCCTTCGGAAGTCGAGCTATCTCACGTTCCAGGTCAGATATTTGGTTGTTTATATCTTTACTCATAGGCATTTACTCCTTTTTTGTTATACCCATTATACCCCTTTTGAGAATTATTGACAAGGGTATAAAGGGTATAAAATATCTGGCGACTTTGAGGCACCTTTGTGATATGATGCTTTATATATTTTTTATAACGGGGATAAAAAATGAACGACCAATTCAATCAGAACAATGATAATAATGATGGGTTTCGATACATTTATGATTATGATGATGTAACTCCGGATACTGATTACAGACGTGAGCTGCAGGAAAGCCTGGAGCCCGGGAAGAAGAGCTATACAGGGCTTATAGTGGTTGCTGTCTCGATAGTCATGGCTGCTGCTTTGGGCGTGGCCTCATATTTCGTGGTTAAGAATATTGGCAGAGGGGGCAGGCTGACTGAGGTGACTACGGAGAAGGATACGGAGGAAGCTAAAGAGGATGTCACTGAGGCAACGACGGAAGAACGAAATACTACTATATCTTACTATCCGATTTCGCCGCCGGACGTTGATGTCTCGATAACTCTTGGAAATGAGGATCTGGGCACGATAAAGATACTGGATCTCTGGATATGTGTCAGCGAGAGATCACAAGTTCTGCAGAAGGATTTCGAGGACGCGGAAATCTACATGTATATAAGTGATACGTCGGCGAAAACTACTCTGGGATTCCTTGATTCAGGTGAGTTCGAGTACATTACATTTAAAGAGTTTGCTGAAACTATGACCGACAAGATTGCGCAGACTAAGGAAGTGCATTATGGGGGCGATATAGGTTTCGAGAACGCTTCATTTGGCACCAATACGAGGAAGATTGAAGGCGTTGACGTAACAGTGGACGTGTATTGTTTCAAAGGGAACGACGGGCATTACAGGACGCTGTACTTTACTTATCTCAAGGATGATAAGGTTACGCCGACGCTTTATCAGAAGTATGAGCTTGAGTGCGGCATCATGCCGCTGACTGAGGAGGAGATAGCCGAGCTGAGAGGGGAATAAACTCATGTCAAATGTTAGAGATCGCGGGGTTATAGATATAACTCTGGTTGAAGAAGGTAGGTTCGTCCTTATTATCCTGGACGATATGGAGTGGAAGTTTTCCAATCGTCAGGAGCATGGAAGAATACTTCAGGATAAGATAAATGATTATCTGAATTACATTGCCAGCGGGCAGGCGGCTGAGGCAAGGCCGGGGCTCCGTCCGGTGATCAGAGTTCTGGCGCAGCACTCTTACAGCAGATACTGCATAGACTTCCTGGAGAGAGTGAAGGCATTCGTCAACAACAAGGATGATATATGTGATATTGAATGGACGCATGATCCGGATTGTGGACCATACGAAGATGGCTTCAGCGATGATTATGTATTTGATATCACTAAAGTTTACCCGCGTCTGAAGAAGAATTGGGCGCAGAATCCACTGGCCGAGGTGTCACTTATGGCAGCTACGCCGGATGCTCCAAGTTATTCTGAGCAGATGGTTATGACCCGTATCATGGACAGCTACATAGGGCTGTTCGTGCAGGATGTTGGGGAGGTCTTTACATTTATCAGCTATGATATGCTTCCGGATGGGGTTACAGTTGAACAGCTTCAGCAGGCGGCTTTCGGGAACATGATCCGCGATATTCATTTCAGAAGCTGCGAATCCAAGGAGCCCGGGATATATGGGATCATAGCCGGCGGAAACTTCGAGGCGGAGAGCATACTTCTGAATGATATCTGGAAAGCTGTTTCAGAGAAACTCGGCGATGATGTTGCTATCACTATTCCGACGAAAGACGTGGTCTTCTATACAAAGGCCGGCGATAAGAAGCTTCGCAGGAAGATGATGAAGATGGCGGAAGAGCTCTTCCTGAGTAACCAGAAGGAAACGCCGTTTCTCGTATTCAGTAAGGATGTCTTTATATATTCAAGGGAAAATGGAATGAACTTATTAAGCTGAGTTAATGAAGTTCTTAAGTAATTATTAACACTGTTGACACGATTGGTCGAATGTGTTAGACTACGAATCATAAAGGTCTAACGCGTTCGACTTTTTGTGTGCACATGTATGTAAATGAAACTTATTGTTAATGAAGGATGGAAACAATGAACACGCCAAAGGTTTTTGAAAGTGAATACAGGTTCTGCCTTATTTTATGGGAGCATGAGCCTATCAAGAGTACTGAACTCGCTAAACTCTGCGAGTCAGAGCTTGGCTGGAAGAAAGCAACTACCTACACGGTTATCAAAAGGCTTACGGAGAGAGGTATCATCAAGAGCGAAAATGCTGTGATCACTTCACTTGTCACGAAGTCTGACGTGCAGGCGGCAGAGGTAAATGAAATAGTCGAGAAGACTTTTGAAGGAAATGTACCTCAGTTTCTTGCGGCTTTCAGCCGTAGCAGAAAGCTTTCAAAAAGCGAGATAGACGAGATTCAGAAAATGATCGACGAATATAAAGAGTAATTAAGTGTTTTTGGGATAACAGATCAGGAGAACTTCTTTTATGAAGGAAATATTTACTGACATTTTAAACATCAGCATAACAGCCGGCATTCTTATAGGAGTATGCATCCTGGTGCGATGCATTTTCAAGAAAATGCCTAAATATATGAGATGCCTTATGTGGCTTCTTGTTGCGGTCAGGCTGGCCATTCCATTTACAATTGAAAGCCCGTTCAGCATGCTTCCTGCAAAGGAATATGTTGTGGAACAGAATCAGCAGATTGTAATATCAAATGAAGTGAAGCCCGAGACGGTAACTGAAATGAGCAAGGCTCCGGCGGTTGAAACAAAACCTGCTGTTGACGTTATGTCTGTGCTGGCCATAGTCTGGCTGACAGGCGTAGGTGCAGTGCTTATTTATGGAGCAGTTTCATATATAAGGCTCAGGAAGCTGGTTGCTGACGCAGTTAAATATCAAAAGAATATATATCAGACGGATAAGATCCAGACGGCGTTTATTCTGGGAATTTTCAAACCAAGGATATATATTCCGTATGGTCTGAGTCAGACGGAACTCTTCATGTCTGTAAGTCATGAGGAGGCTCATATCAAAAGACTTGACAATCTGGTTAAACCATTGGCCTTTGTCATTACAGCGTTTTACTGGTTCAATCCCCTCGTTTGGATAGCATACACCCTTCTTTGTAAGGATATTGAACTTGCCTGTGATGAGAGAGTAATCAGAAAGATAGGATACGATAAGAAGAAAGACTATTCCCAGGCACTGCTTAATCTGAGTATTCCGAGGCATTATATCGCGGCCTGTCCCGTAGCCTTTGGCGAAATCGGGATTAATGAAAGGATTAAAAATGTGCTCAAGATGAAGAAGACTAATAAAATTCTTATAGCCCTTGCATTTGCATTGTGTGCCGTGCTCGCAGTGTGTTTCCTTACTTACCCTAAGGAGTCAAGACTTGTAAAGGACAGTAAGGCTAAGGCTAATAATGAAGTTACTACCGGTGATGTAGATGAAGGCGCTGAAGTAGATGCACCTGATGATGAAAATGTATCGGAGGATAATGACGGACCTGTTGAGGTGATTGTAACTGATGATCCTGATGATGGTGTAGAGGTAGAAGCACCGGAAGAGGATGCTGCGCCTGAGGAAGCAACATCCACAAAGGCAATCTGGCCTATAGATGGAAGTATCGTTATAACAAGACAGCATAGTGAAGATCATAATGGTATCGATATTGCAGCAGCAGAAGGAACAGCAGTTCGCAGCATATTTGCCGGTACTGTAGTTGAAACCGGAAAGAATGATTCTGACGGTTACTACATAATCATCCAGAGTGCAGACGGTATGAAATGTAAGTTTGCTCATTTTAAGGATGCAGCAACTGTTTCAAATGGCGCTTCAGTAAGTGCCGGAACTGCAGTTGGCGCTGTTGGTTCAACAGGCAATTCAACCGGACCACATCTTCATATGGAAATCTCTGACAAAGCCGGAAACAGCATAGATCCTCTGGAGATCATGCCTGAATAAGACTTATGTCATGAGTAACTGGACTTGTGTCAGTGAAGACCCGCTTGCGCGGGTCTTTTTTGATTGGTGGAGGGTGATTATGTGTTATTTTGATGTGATGAGGAACGTTGTTTCTGTGTGATATTTCTCTGAATGCGAGAAATAGGTGGTTATATCTTGCGACAATCAGTCTACATTTCATTTATGGATAATGATACTATTTCCACAGTTCATTTATAAATCTTTTTTTAGAGAGGTAAAAGATATGGTTTATTATGACAGAATGAAAGAAATCACAGAAGCTATACAGGCTTCGGATTACGCACTCAGGTGCTTAAATAATGCAAGCAAGTCTCTGGACAGCGCCAGGAACTGGGGAATATATGATATGTTCGGAGGCGGAACGATAAGCACTCTGATCAAACACAGCAAGATGTCCGATTCCAAGTATTACATGGAACAGGCCAGATTCGCATTGATGTCCCTCAAGAAAGAACTGATGGATGTCAACGTGCTCACCGACCTGAAGCTGGAAACCGGCGGCTTCCTCGAATTCGCAGATTTCTTCTGCGACGGCTTCCTCGTAGACTGGGTAGTCCAGGGCAGGATAAACGATGCAAGATGGAAGATTAGTAATACGATATACGAGGTCGAGAACATCAGAAGACAACTTCAAAGAGAAATAGTGTAAAACGTGAGGCTACTTCGGTAGCCTCCCCTGACTTTGTCTACAGTCTGAACTCCGGAAGAGATTCCGGAGTTTTTTTGTGCAAAAAAGTTATAGATATTATTTCTCTCATTTAGAAGAATAAACGGTATTATCTCACGGGTTAAGGTATACATATTGACGCATAGTTTTGGTAACATGTTATTACGAATAACTCTCTAATAGTATCGGAAGGAGGAGAACTTATGAACGAGAATACTAATAAGAATAACAACAATAAAAGTAACCAGGGCTTAATCGTATTTCTGATAGTTTGTATTTTTATAGATATTGTTTTTGTGGCTGATTTGGCTAGATCCATAGAACCGAAAAAGAGATGTGCTAAGTATGGATGTGATTTTGAATGTGCACCAGGCAGTTCCTATTGCTATGTTCATAAGTCAAGCAAAGGAAGAGTCACGAATACACATAAAACCAGTACATATAATTCGAATTCTTACAAGCCGAGTACTACGGAAAAGACTCATACTTACGATACATCATACAAGCGTAAAACTACCGAGTCCAAAACCTGTGATCCGATGGATCATGATATAGATACATATTATGATGATTACAGAGATGAGTTCGAAGACGAGGATGATGCTTGGGATGACTTTGAAGACGATGATGATTATTGGGATGACTATTGATCCTATATGTTTATCAGGAGGAAATGAATATGGTGATAAGATTTGATCCTCAGATAAAAACAATTAGATGGATGAGGGATATGATTCGGGATAATCCCGGTAAACTGTTCAATGGTGGTTCTGAGTTATATCAGGACTTCTGGCAGAGCTATGTTGATCTGGAAAACATAGAGCTGCCGTATGAAATGAGCATTCCATTTGCAGATGAATATCACTTAAGTACGATCGAAATAAAAGAGGACTACACTGATTGGTACAGGCGAAACTATAATCTGTTCTGCGAAAAGATCAAGGAAGTGGATGGTATTCTTGCCGAGTACTTGTTGCAATGTGGTTATGAAGAATAGCTACAGGAGGTAGTGTTATGGGATGGGACGATTATCATAATGACGATGTTCACAGCCTGGATTGGGATTACATCGATTATATGAATAAAACCGGAATATATGAAGAAAGCTTTGTTGAGACTGATGAGGAAGATGAACTCATTATGTCGGGGCTTAATCCGGACGAACTTGAGGAGATGGGCGAATATGAACGTAGAGAAGCACTGGAAAGCGCAGGTTTAGATCCGGATGACTATGATACATTTTATTCGGTCAGTTCATCTGGAAGTAGGCCACGAAGCTCTTCTGTTCTAAATAAGACAACTCCATATTCTAGTAATACAGCAACATCACGTTCGTCAAATAAGGGGAAAAAGATTGGGATCCTTGAATTCACAATAGTTATAACAATCATCGCCGTTATTGGAACTGTGGTGGCTGCTTTCGCTGGTGAACTATTGGGAGCGATAGTTGTAATTATTATCGGAATAGTGATTATGAAGAATACTTAATCTATTATAAATGAGAAGCATTTCTTCACTTGAGAAGTGGAGAGATGCTTCTTTTTTCGTGCTGGCATTATTATGGGACAGCGAAAGATTTACAATTGGATCAGAAGTTGAAACTGATTAACTGGATGCAGACAGCATACCATTGAAAGAATCATTTCATTTAAGATTAAATAGAAAGAGAGGAAAATGTTATGGGAAAGATTTATTTTACAATCGCAGGGATGAACTATTATTACGGAACGGAAATAGTTGAGAGGGGTTCCAAGGTAACTCTGGTTAAGGAGCCGGATAACAAGTACGACAAAGAGGCAATCCTGGTTGAGATTCCGGGACTCGGTGGTATCGGTCATGTAGCAAACAGTGTCAATACAGTTCTCGGTGACTGCTACAGCGCGGGCAGACTGTATGACCGTTTCAAGAAGAAGGGAAAGGGAAAAGTTGTAGCAGTTACATCAAAAGGTGTTATCTGCGAGTTTAAGAAGGACTGAAAAATGTAATCGATAGCGGGAGGTGCATATGAGTTACTATGTTGTAATTGATCTGGAAATGTGTCGCGTGCCTAAGGGGATGAAAAAGGCATATCATTACAAGCATGAAATCATTCAGATTGGAGCGGCACTCATGAATGATGAATACGAAGTGATAGACAAATACTGTACTTACGTAAAGCCGGAGTTTGGATGCCTTGACAGTTTTATAAAAAAGCTTACCGGAATAACAGATAGTGATCTTAAGAATGCTCCGATGATAAAAGAGGCTCTAAATGAATTCCTGATGTGGCTGCCTGATGATGACGTTACAGCAATATCCTGGAGCGATTCTGACAAGTATCAGTTATTGCATGAATTAGGCGAGAAGAGAATCAAGATGAGTGGAACTCTTAAGAGTATGCTTGATACATGGATAGATTGCCAGCCGGAGTTTTCAATGAAGATGAAGGCAAACAAGCTCTACTCGCTGGAGGAAGCTCTTATTGCTACAGATATTTGTACAGAAGGAAGAGCTCATAATGGACTTGATGATGCTTACAACACAGCACTTCTTTTTGCAAAGATGAAAAGGGAGAATGAACTCGTGCTGAATGAGTATTACGAGAACGCTCATAATGGTAAAGAGGAAGGCTTAAGCTTTAACCTTGGAGATCTTCTGGCAGCTGCCGGGTTTTGACAGCATTTCTTTATAATTACCCGTAAACGTGATAGAATAATAACGTTATTTTGACTAGAGTTTTGGGACGGAATTACTATACTACCAAGGGAAATAGAGCATAAATTTGATGGATAATTATAGATCGCTGACTATAGGTATTAAAGATACCTTCGGAGAAAAAGTTGTTATAGTAGAGAAGAGGCCTGTAAGCGGCGGAGACATAAATGATTCCTATGTTCTTACGTTAAGTGATGGCAATCGTGTCTTTATGAAGACTAATTCCGCCCGGAATGCCGAATTCTTTGTAGCTGAAGAAAAAGGATTGAAAGCAATATCTGAGACAGGCACTATCGGAACGCCTAAGGTTCTTTTCAGAGGCACTGATTTGGGTGCTGGCACTTCGTTTTTGGTTATGGAGTATCTCTTCTGTACGGATAGGATTTCTGATTTCTGGGAAGAATTCGGGCATTCATTGGCAGCGATGCATTTGGCAGATACAAAGTCTTTTGTGACGGGTGGAAGGTACGGATTCGACTATGACAATTTTATAGGAGCAACAAAGCAGATTAACACTTGCAAAGATTCCTGGCAGGATTTCTTCAGGGAATGCAGGCTTATCCCGCAATTTAGAATGGCTGAAAGTTACTTTTCTGATGGTGACAGGAAGAATATAGAGAAGCTTATTGATAGAGTTCCGGAATTGATGCCGGAACCTGATCAACCATCACTGCTTCATGGTGATCTTTGGTCAGGAAACTATCTTGCAGGAAATGACGGCAGGGCATGGCTGATAGATCCGGCGGTATATGTTGGAAATTCAGAAGCTGATCTTGCTATGACGGAACTTTTTGGAAGATTCCCTCAAAGCTTCTATGACGCGTACTCGGAAGTGAACAGGATAGACCCAGGATACAGGGAGAGAAGAGATTTTTATAATCTCTATCATCTGCTGAATCACCTGAATCTTTTCGGACCGGGTTATCTTCCTTCGGTACTTTCAGTTATTAATCATTATGTTGGGTGAATATAAATGAACGATGAGAATAAAAAGGTTTTAGAACGTTTAAAACATGGAAATGAATTATATATTGCGAATGGTCAGAACCTGGGAGATGTGTCACTGGAGATTCGCCAGAAGACTGCAAATGAAGGTCAGCATCCTTACGCTATAGTTATAACTTGTTCGGATTCCAGAGTGATTCCGGATGCGATATTCTCTGCAGGAATCGGAGAGCTCTTTGTGATCCGTGTTGCAGGAAATGTGCTCGACAATCACCAGCTCGGAAGCATTGAATATGCATTTTCGCATTTGGATGCCAATGTGATAGTGATGCTGGGGCATACAAAATGCGGAGCCATAGCTGCCGCACAGAACAGTCACGGCGGATCTGATAAGTTTATCAAGTATATTATTGAGGATATTACTGGGGCTATTGGATCGGAGACGGATGATTACAAAGCAACAGCTCTCAACGTAAAGCATGGCGTGAATATCATAAGAAAAGCATTTCATGATCATCCTGATATAGAGGATGGGGGATTGGATGTACTGGGAGCTGTATATGATATAGAAACCGGTAAGGTGGAATGGATATAATATAGCATTTACTTCTGCAAATAACTTTCATGACAGCCCATTACTGTATCCATTTCTACAATCTGACAGGCAAGCTCCGGATTATCTGCTATGAGGTTACGGAGGTCGTCATAGGTTCTCCCTATCTTGGCTTTACGTACTTCTTTAAGCTCCTTAGAAGAGTTGTCATTACTGTAACGCTTTTTGTATCTTACCCTTCTAGGAAGGTCTATGTTCTTTGCTTCAAATATTCCCATATCGAGGTACCTGTAAATAGAACGCTGGCTGCATGGCATGGAATCCTTATTGTTAGTATAAATGTGGAATAATGGCTGTCCTTTCTTCAGAAGGGGACTTATCAGTTGATCCA
>JHWR01000005.1 GCA_000687655.1 Lachnospiraceae bacterium YSB2008 | reverse complement strand
TAAAAAGCCCTCCTCTTTGATTATTTTGGCATCAACGAAGAAAGCCTTGATTTCGACCTTTATTTTTGGTAAACTCAACGCAGATAGAACTTAAGGAAGACTTCCTTAGTTAATGTGATAGTACCAGTGAGATCGCCAAATCTTTAGCACTGGTGCTATTTTTTTTGCTCTTATTAAGTATAGACGAAATATAATACTAAAAACAGGGCTGTAAATTATGATTCCAAAAGATATGATGAAAGTTTAGGTTTAAGATTTAGTTTCTACATATACAGACATTTATTTGCCATAATAAATGCAATCATAAAAACATCATCACACTTGCAAGACTAAATGCATCTGAGCTGATTTCAGTTGCATTTACTTCTGCAAATAACTAAAGTAAAAGAAAAAAGAAAGTTTTTTCAATCTCCGCAGTATAATAATACTGCGGGGACTTTTTTGTTCTTAAAAAAAGCGATTTCAATAGCGAAACATTAACAGAGAGGCGACCTGACCTATGTATTATCCTGATGAGGTGATCGAGGAGATCAGATCAAAAACGAATATAGTTGATATAATAGGTGAGCGTATAGGCCTTAAGCAGAAGGGCAGAGAGTACTGGTGCAACTGTCCGTTTCATAATGAGAAAACGCCGTCCTTTCATGTTATGCCTGACAGGCAGATGTATCATTGCTTTGGCTGTCATGCAGGTGGAAATGTATATACATTTCTTATGCAGTATGAGAATTACAGTTTTCAGGAGGCTGTTGAGTATCTGGCTGAAAGAGCGGGAGTTACACTTCCAAAGACGGGATCGGGCAGAGAAGATGCTGCAAAACGTGACAGGAAGTATAAACTGTATGAGGTAAATAAGACTGCTGCCGCATATTATCATTATGTTCTTACGAAGACTAAACAGGGCGAGCTTGGCAGAGAGTACTTTCAGGAAAACAGAAAGCTTTCACCTGAGACAGTAGGAAAGTTTGCGCTTGGATATACAGGTCAGGGTAATAATGCTCTGTATCATTATCTTAAAGGTAAGGGCTTTGACGATCAGACCATGATGGATGCCGGACTGATACAGTTCAGCGAGAAATATGGTGTAACCGATACATTTTGGAACAGAGTCATAATCCCTATAGTTGATAAGAACAGTAAAGTCATAGCTTTTGGCGGAAGAGTGCTGGGAGATGCGCTTCCTAAATACATAAATACAAAAGAAACTGATATATATAATAAACGAGATAATCTTTTTGCCTTGAATCTTGCAAGGAGATCAAGGAGGAACGGATTCATACTCTGTGAAGGGTACATGGATGTTATCTCCATGCATCAGGCAGGTTTTGACAATGCAGTTGCTTCTCTCGGAACTGCGTTCACGGAAGAACAGGCAAATCTGCTCCGACGTTTTACTGATATAGCTTATCTTGCTTATGACAGCGATGGTGCCGGCACCCAGGCGACACTAAAAGCAATCAGGATACTCCGTGATTATGGAATCAGTCAGCGCGTCATAGATATGAAGCCTTATAAGGATCCGGATGAATTTATCAAGGCGCTTGGAAGTGATGCTTTTGAAGAACGTATAAAAAATTCACAACCGGGAAGGATGTTTGAGATTGACGTCATGACACGAGGCGTGAATATGGATGATCCTGATGAAAAGACCAAGGTCATGCACAACGCCGGACGTATCATAGCAGGAATAGATGACGCAGCGGAACGCATCAATTATATTGAGTCCATTTGCAGGAAATATAACTTCGATGTTCAGGCTATGAAGACTATCACATCCAAGTATTTCGGTACGGTCAAGGATGCTGAGGCCTATAAACAGCGAGAAGAGGATATGCGGCGCGAGAAGAAGGAAAGGACCGACAACAGTATAGTTGAGCATGAGGCTATGCTGCTCACTCTTTTCGTAACCGATCCGAATCTTATCGAAAAGCTGAAGCCCGATATCAGGGAGGAAGACTTTACTGAAGGAGTATACAGGCTCATAATTCATGAGCTGTATCAGCAAATGGAGTCAGCCGGTAAAGTAAATCCGGCGGCGATATTTGACCGTTTTGATGATGTTGAAGATCAGAAGATGATCTCACGCATTATTAACAGGGCTCCTAAATATGAATCAGAAGAGATGAAATCTAAGATGATCACAGATGTTGTCAGGAAGATAAAGCTTAGCTCTATTGAAGCAGAGATGAAGCAGGCTACAGACAGTCAGAGACTGATGCAGCTGATGAATGATCTTAAAAAATATAAGAACTATACATTTATATAATGAAAGGGAAGTAGGATGGCACCACGTAAGAAGAAAAAAGAGGAAGAAGTTGTTAAAGAGACAGAGGTTATGCAGGACATAGCTGAAGAGACTGATGCGCCTATAATGGATGAATACACTGAGGGTGACGGCTATGACGATGATGTTGAAGCAGTAACTCTTTCACCGGAAGACGAGGCTATACTTCAGAAGAAGCTTGATACTCTTGTCGGAATGGCAAAGAAGAAGAAAAATGTCATAGAGGATGATGACATTATAAAAGAATTCAAGGATGCAAGCCATCTGCTTACTCCTGATATCATGGCAAGGATACTCGATTATCTTGAGAAAAAGAAGGTTGATGTTCTTACCATAACAGAAGATGACGACGATCTTGAGCCGGACGATGATATGATCTCCGACATCGATGAAGAGGAAATCGATATAGAGAAGATCGACCTCTCCATACCCGACGGCGTCAGCATTGATGACCCTGTAAGAATGTATCTTAAGGAAATAGGAAAGGTTCCGCTTCTTTCAGCTGATGAGGAGATAGAACTTGCTCAGAGAATGGAAGAAGGAGACGAGTTTGCAAAGAAGAAGCTTGCAGAGGCTAACCTTCGACTTGTTGTAAGTATTGCGAAGAAATATGTCGGACGTGGTATGCTCTTCCTTGATCTTATTCAGGAAGGAAACCTTGGCCTTATCAAGGCGGTTGAGAAGTTTGACTACCGTAAGGGCTATAAGTTCAGTACCTATGCAACATGGTGGATAAGACAGGCTATAACACGTGCCATAGCTGATCAGGCAAGGACTATAAGAATTCCTGTTCATATGGTTGAGACTATCAATAAGCTTAAGAGAGTTCAGAGACAGCTCGTTCAGGATCTCGGACGTGATCCGAGTCCGGAAGAAATAGCAGAGAGCATGGATATTCCTGTAGAAAGAGTTCGTGAGATACTCAAGATATCTCAGGAGCCTGTATCACTCGAGACACCTATAGGTGAAGAGGAAGATTCACATCTTGGCGATTTCATTCAGGATGAAAATGTACCGGTACCTGCAGAGGCCGCTGCATTTACACTTCTCAAGGAACAGCTCTATGATGTCCTTACAACACTTACAGACAGAGAGCAGATGGTTCTGAGACTCCGTTTCGGTCTTGACGACGGAAGAGCAAGAACCCTTGAGGAAGTAGGTAAGGAATTCAACGTAACAAGAGAACGTATAAGACAGATAGAAGCAAAGGCACTCCGTAAGCTTAGACATCCGAACAGAAGCCGTAAGCTTAAGGAATTCCTGGAAACAAACTAATGAATAATAATATAGCTAACAAAATGTCCGAAAGGATGAAAGCTATAGCCGGACTTGTGACTAAGGGTAAGAAAGTTGCTGATATAGGTTGCGATCATGCCTATATCAGCATTTTTCTTTTACAGGAAGGCATAGCAGATAAGGTCATAGCAGTTGATGTTCGTAAAGGACCGCTTGATATAGCGAGGGAGAATATACGGGGATATTTCGGTGATGAAAGGTCGATCATAGACGTAAGACTCTCGAATGGGTTCGAAAAGATTCTCCCGGGCGAGACGGATGCCGCAGTTATAGCAGGAATGGGCGGTCTGCTCATAACAGATATACTAAGTCGTGGCGAAGCTCTCTTTAGTGAAGGCTATGAGCTCGTGCTGTCACCTCAGAGCGAGATTGACTCCGTACGTGATTATCTCATCAAAAACAGTTTTCTGATAACAGATGAGAAAATGCTTCGTGACGAAGGTAAATACTATAACATCATCAAGGCGGTAAAAGATGGACAGACCGGAGAGGCAGCTGCTTTGCAGGAAATCAGCGATTATACACCTGCGGAACTCCTGTATGGCAAGCTTCTACTTGATTCAAAAGATCCGGTTCTTTTTGAGAAACTGCAGTATGACTATGATACTGACATGAAACTAATAGAGCGTCTTTCGGGTATTGATACTGACACTGCACGTGCGCGTTTGATGGAACTTAATACTGAAATAGGGTTACTTAGAGGATTATTAAATATACAGGAATAATTTGAATATTAACACACGAGAAACCCTTGGAGCACGTTTCGAGGGTGTTGTATATTTCAAATCAATCCGTAAATTTTATATACTAATAACAGGGGGATTAATATATGAGCGATGTAAGAGTAAGGATCATGGGGGAAACAGAATCCATACAGAGCTTCCAGCGTGGTACCAAATTGGAAGATGTATTCAAATATGAACCAAGCGTAGAGATGACGAAGGACACACCTGTAGCTGCAATAGTGGATGGTAAGCTCAGGGAACTCTCATATAAGCTTAAGGGTGATGCAACTCTGGAACCTGTAAAGGTAAGCAGCGTCATTGGGTTTGATATGTACAAAAGAAGTCTGCTTCTTCTGATGTTTAAGGCGTTCCATGATGTCCTCGGAGATGCAGAGTATACAACTCATGTTCTTTATTCGCTGGGCAAGGGATATTTCTGTACTCTGACCAGTAAAGAAGTAAGCGTTAATGATGAACTTCTTAATAAAACAAAAAACAGGATGAAGGAACTGGTATCAGAAAATATTCCGATAATCAAGAAGACTATGCAGACTGCAGATGCAGAAGAGTATTTCTCAAGGCATGATCTCCCTCTGAAAGCAGAACTTCTTAAGTACAGAAGAGTATCAAATATAAATGTATATAATATCGAAGATCATATGGATTATTTCTATGGCTATATGCTTCCATCCACGGGACTGCTGCGACTTTTTGATATCGTTCCGTATGAAGATGGCTTCGTACTTATAATACCGGACAGAAAGACATTCAGTATAAACTTCGCATATGAAGCACCAAGAAAGCTTTACAATGTTCTCAGACAGTCTGAAAACTGGGGGAATATGCAGGGGATAAGGACAGTAAGTGAACTGAACGACCTTATCGTGGAAGGAAATCAGAATAATCTTATACTGGTTCAGGAAGCTATCATGGAAAAACAGATAGCAGATATAGCAGAGAGGATACTTGAGGAGAATAAGAAGATCGTTCTTGTAGCAGGACCATCCTCTTCGGGAAAGACTACATTTTCAAGAAGACTTTCAATAGAATTAAAGGCACATGGACTGAATCCTCATCCTGTATCCCTTGACAATTACTTCCTGGAAAGAGAAGAGACTCCGAAGGATGAGAACGGCAATTATGACTTCGAATCACTTTCTGCTATGGATCTTAAGCTTTTCAACGGTCAAATGGAAGCACTGCTCAGAGGAGAGACTGTGGAGATGCCACGTTTCGACTTTACGGTGGGACAGAAGAAGTATAAAGGAGATTTCCTGACACTCGGCGAGGAGGATGTTCTTGTGGCAGAGGGAATCCATGCTCTTAATCCTCTTATGACGGAAAGCCTTCCTGATGACAGCAAATTCAGAATTTATATAAGTGCGCTTACGCAGCTGAACATTGATGAACATAACAGGGTATCGACTACAGACGGAAGACTTTTGAGACGTATAGTAAGAGATGCGAGAACAAGAGGAAATGATGCTCAGAAGACTATAAGTATGTGGGAATCCGTACGTCACGGGGAAGAAAACAATATATTCCCATTCCAGGAAGAAGCAGACGTGATGTTTAACTCCGCTCTTATATATGAGCTTGCGGCTATTAAGACATATGCGGAGCCACTTCTCTTCAAAGTTCCGACCGATTCTCCGGAGTATTACGAGGCAAAAAGACTCCTTAAATTCCTTGACTATTTCCTTGGAATGGATGTTACCCTCGTACCACACACATCCATCCTCCGCGAATTCATCGGCGGCGGCTGTTTCGACCTCTAAAAGAGTATAGCGCACCCTTCGCCTCGACTTTACTGTGTGGTTTGTCGTAAATGGGGTTTGTCTTTCTTATACATGATCAACTCTTTATAAATATAAAAATACAGTAACCCATATTGCAACCATTTATATTCCGAAAAAAACATTTGCCGATTTTCGTAATTATTCCAAAATATGAACGCTTTGTTTTCAAAAACGAGTCAATGTTTGAGCACCTATGGTGCGAGTTTTGACGAGTTTTTAGAAAACAACAGTGAGTGTTTTGAGAATAATAGAAAATTGATGCAAGTTTTTTGAGGAATAATAAATGATTCAACTGTAACTGTATTTATCATCAATTTTTAAAAAATATTAAACTAACTTATATTAAATCATAAAACTATATATGATAAAATACGAAGGAAAAAGTCGAGCCGAACTGTAAGCCGGGTTATGTCGTTGGATGATCATCTATCTAGATCGTACGTTACCGTACGACTCAAGCAACCTACCTGGAACATGGCGGGCAGCCATATAGTTCCGTTTTGGTCTTGCTTCGGATGGGGTTTACACAGCCTCCTCTGTTACCAGAGAAGCGGTGAGCTCTTACCTCACCTTTTCACCCTTACCATGCGTAAAGCATGGCGGTTATTTTCTGTTGCACTGGCCTGAGAGTCGCCTCTACCGGACGTTATCCGGCATCCTGCCCTATGAAGCCCGGACTTTCCTCACCTGGGACGAAGCCCAGCCGCGATCATCTGTCCTGCTCGACAGATATGCATTTTAGCATAGAAGACGCCTGTTTGCAAAACAAATCAGGAGATTACATATTCTGAACTGAGAAAGGAATATCTTTAACATGAAGCAAAAAATCAGAAGAATACTTGCATTTATCATAGTATTCGCAATTATTGCCGCGCCGATCAGAGCGCTTGCGGCATATGATGAAGATGAGGATGATGAAGCGGGAGATTTCGTCATAAATGTAGTCATAACAGAAGCAGACGGAAAGGACAGCTATACTGCAAATGTGACCGTTACCAATAACGGTAAGGATTTCAGCGGAGAAGTAATGCTTTCCATGTATAGAAATTATGGTTCTTCGTTTGGAGTTTCAAAAACAGTTTCCATAGCGGCAGGTGCTACTGAGAACATATCCCTTCCATTTATGCTTCCTCTTAATATTTCAGCCGGGGAAATAAATGGAATCATTGAACTCAAGACAACGTCCGGCAAGAGAGTGTCATATGTACATTTCAAAAAAGTCATGGCAGGCGCCGGTATTAGGATAGGAATTCTTTCGGATGAACCGGGGGCTTTTGCTTTTTTTAATGGATATTCAGATTATATAGGCGCTTTCAATCAGTCCGGGGAGAGTACCTTCACTACAGTGCCGGTTGAGGATGCGACCAATACAGATTTCCTGGAGAATATTCCGTATCTTATTATAGACAGATATGATACTACCAAGCTTTCAGATGAAGTAATAAAGGGAATCGAGAATTGGGTAAAGGCAGGCGGAATACTTATAATAGGTACAGGTAATACTGATAAGACCTTCGCCGGTTTCTCAGATGATTTCATAGATGTTACTGCCTCATATGAAAATGATGGCAGCATACAGGTTTATATGGATATGTATGATGCATATGCAAATGACGAAGAGGTCGGGATAGAGAAGGTTATACTGTTCCCCGGAAACGGATATTCGCAGAGCGGCACTTCCGGAATATCAGCTCTTAAGCCTACAGGAACGGGCGTTATTGAAATCCTGGATTTCAGTATTACAGATACCAATCTTAATACAGAATGGATTGCGAGCAATCTGCTTGCTGATCCGGCAGGAATAAATGGCAGCACAAATAATACATACAGCGTATCTCCGATGGATCCGAGTGATATGGAAGATGTATTCGGAATAATGCAGGGAAAAGGTGGAATCAATGTAGCACTTATGGATGCGCTCATGACTCTCTACATCGCACTTGTCGGACCTATAATTTATCTTATTCTTAAGGCCATGAAAAAAAGAGAATATATATGGATTGCTGTTCCGGCTGTGGCCCTTGTATTTACAGGATTTATATATCTCGCCAGTCTTGGCTTCACGGTTAAGAACAAACAGTTCAGGAATATAACGCTTTCAGTCGCGGATGGAAGCACTGATACTGAGTCACTCATCATGGGCTTTGATACTGTAAAGAAAAGATGGACAGTTGATCTTGATGAGAGTATCAAGACTGCCGGCGTAAGATATGTTGAAGGATACAGCAACAGCGGAGAACCTGATGCTTATGTTTCATATAAGCCTTCAGGTGTTTCAATTTCGTATAAACCAATAAGTACATTTGCAGAGGTTTATTTCAAAGGAAAATCTCACAACAATACTTCAGGTGGAATGACGCTGGATGCCGAGTATGATATGTCTTATATTACGGCAAAACTTACCAATAACACCGGAGTGGATTTCGATTATCTGCTTATTGTCAGCGATGGTGGCTATAAGGTTATAGAGCCGGGCAAGAATAAGAACATAGATATGCATGAGATAGCGAAGAACTATTCGGGCTTCAGAGATGTTCTGAGAGATGCCGAGGATCTTTACGACAAAAGACAATACAAGGTTGCAGCTTACTATGCAGCACTCAGCTATGCAGCAGCCGAGATAAATTCACCTACATTTGCTGTAGGAATAAAAGCCGGTGAACAAAGGCTTGTTAAAGGAAACGCAAACGAGAAGACTTACAACTGTTACTACGTGGTCATGGAATAGGAGGGAAAAATGCTATATATAAATAATCTTTCCAAGAATTATGGCCTGTTCCCAGCTGTAAACAATCTTTCACTTCATATACCGAAGGGAGATCTTTTCGGATTTGTGGGTCCTAACGGAGCAGGTAAGACAACTACAATACGTATGGTATGCGGACTTCTTAAACCTACATTTGGAAATGTAACGATAAATGGAGTCAGCCAGAGAGAAAATTCAGACGCTGTAAAAAGATGTATAGGATATGTGCCGGATTTCTTCGGTGTGTATGATAATTTCAAGGTATGGGAATATATGGAATTCTATGGTTCCATGTACGGAATCACAGAGTCTTCCATGAAGAAGATAACAGATGACCTGCTTCAGCTTGTAAACCTGACCGACAAGAGAGAATTCTATGTAGATACTCTGTCAAGAGGTATGAAGCAGAGACTCTGTGTTGCGAGAGCGCTTATACATAATCCTGCACTCTTAATACTTGATGAGCCATCTTCCGGACTTGATCCAAGGGCCAGAGTTGAGATGAAGGAGCTTCTCATGAACCTGAATTCAATGGGAAAGACCATCATCATCAGTTCTCATATATTGGCGGATATCTCGGAAATGTGTACAAGTATAGGCATTATGAACCATGGTCAGCTCATAACTGCCGGACGTATGGAAGATATTTTGAACATGGGTGTGAACAGGCACCATGTCATACTTACCATTAAGAGTGATATGGAGGCTGCTGTCGCCGTACTCAGAGAATATCCTAATATCAAGATAGAAAGCATCATGCAGAACGAAGTAGTAATAAGCTGCAGCGGTCTGGATGAGGAGATAAACAATATCGTAATGACTATTATGCAGCGAGGAATAATACTCGGTGGATTCAGAAGAGAAGAGGTAAGCCTCGAGACACTCTTCATGCAGCTTACGGGAGGAGGTGTGCCTAATGCAAATCAATCCTATAGTTAAGAAGGATCTTAAGGTTCTCTCCCGAAGCATGAAGATAGCATGGGCCATATTTGCATTTGAGGCTGTTCTCGGAATGATCTTTGGATTTTCTATATCCGTACTTACTATGGACTATGGATATAATTACGGATATACAGAAAGCTACAGCCACATACAGGCGCTTTTCCCTATCATAGGTGGAACTGAGATAGGAATCATAGCACTTATAATGCCTATCATGACGGCTTCATCCATTTCCGGAGAGAAGGAAAGACAGACATTTGATATACTTCTCACAACACCGATAAAGACCTTCAGTATAATACTCGGTAAGAATCTTTCAGCTGTTTTCAGAGTTATGATATTCATTATCGGAAGTATACCTATCATGGCGCTCTCATTCACCATAGGAGGATTGAACTGGTTATATCTTCTGATATTTATGGCAGGAGCATTCATATTTGCACTATTTGCAGGCTCCATAGGAATACTTGCTTCAACATTCACGAAGAAATCGATAACGGCAATAATTCTTTCATATGTCATGTATGGAGTGTTCTACGGAGTGACCTATGTACCGCTCCTTATTGCAGCTATATTTGAATCTATGATAGGAAATGTGGAACTATTTCTTATAACATCATTTTACATTCTGATGGTTAACCCGACCATGTTCTTTATAGAGCTTTTCACACTTATGCTGAACAATGGTGACGGTCTTATGTCTGAACTTGTGGACGGTAGATTTGGATTCCTTGCAAATGATTTCGTCTGGGTTATATGCTCAGCAATGATGCTTATTGGTATTGCATTTCTTATTATGTACCTGGCAAGCAGGATCATAGATCCTGTAAGGGGGAAGAATAAGAAGGCTAAATAAAGGAACGATTATATGAATAATGGACAGAGTATAATCAAATATGTAAAAGGATTCCACAGCAGGATGAAAGACGGCTACATGCTTAAGCAGGTAACAGTCGCTCTTACTGTGGGCCTTTTTGGCGCTTCCATAGTTGCGGCTGCGGCACTTGTATGGCCTATATACTATTCGCTTTATATTGAAGCCGGAATTCTGATTCTTGCACTTATACTCGGAATGATACTCGGTATCCGAAAGGCTCCGGATGAGACTTCAGCTACGCTGGTGATCGACAGCTTCGGACTTAAGGAGAGAGTGACTACTGCATTCTTTACGCTTAAAGGTAAAAAGTCTGATGAAGATTCAGAATTCTCTGAGATAGAAGAGATGCAGATTGAAGACGCGGAAAGAGAACTTCAGTCGAAGAAGAACGAGATCCGAGTACCGAGATTCATAAACTGGCGCCATATAGCTGTTTTTGCAGTAGCTGTTATAGTCGCAGTTGTTCTGACACTTACTCCTGCCGAATCAAAAGAGATTGCAAAAGAAAAGCATGAGACCAGAGAAGAAGCCAAGGAGAAGATGAAGGAAATAGAAGAGGCTATGAAGACTCTGGAGAATATTGATCAGACTGAGCTTTCTGATGAACAGAAGCAGAAAATGGCTCAGATGATGGAACAGCTTCAGGCATCTTATGACGAGATGAATAAGGCGAAGACCCAGAGTGAACTGGCAAGTGCAGATCAGAAGCTTCAGTTCAGATATGAGGATATAGTCAGCAACCTTGACGAAATGGCTGAGATGACCATGAATGAAAAAGCTTCAAATGGTGACGCTTCCGTTGCGAGCGATATGCAGGATGCGTCACAGAAGATCGGTCAGAATATACAGAATCCGAATGCCACAGCCAGCAACCAGAATGGTAATCAGAATGGTCAGAACGGAAATCAGAATGGCCAGAATGGTAATCAGAATGGTCAGAATGGTAACCAAAACGGTAATGGCAACCAGAACGGTAATGGCAACCAGAACGGAAACCAGAATGGTAACGGAAACGGTGAGGGCAACGGAAACGGCGAAGGTAACGGCAAAGGAGAAGGCGAAGGTAGCGGTGAAGGCAAAGGCAAAGGAGAAGGCGGAGGCAACGGAAACGGCGGCCAGGGCAGAAGTGATACCGGAGTCGGAACCGATCAAAGAGACTATGTAAGTCTTCCGAACGCTACAGGAGATGATGATAATCTTACAGGCCAGAAGACAGGAGATGATTCAAATTACGCCAAGTATGAGAATGGTCTGGGCTGGGAAGGAAATAAGACAGATTACGGTTCTGTCATGAAGGAATATCAGCAGAGGGCTTATCAGGATATCGAGCAGGGTAAGTATCCTGCAGGTATGGAAGATATAATAAAGGATTACTTCAGTGATTTTGAATAAAAAGAGTTATTTTTCCATTGGTTATTAAGGAGGAAGAAAGTGAGCAGTTATGAAGAGCTTCAGGCTAAGGTTATAGCCTGTGAACAGGAGATCGGCAAGGAGATAATAGGTCAGAGAGAGGTTGTAAGGAGCGTTATGCTCGCAATACTGACCGGTGGAAATGTACTGCTGGAAGGTATGCCGGGACTTGGAAAGACAAGACTTGTAAATACCATAAGTCATGTACTCAGCCTTTCGTTTAAAAGGATTCAGTTTACTCCTGATCTTATGCCTGGTGATATAACCGGTACAAATATCATGCTTAGAGGCGAAGAGGGAAGCAGCTTCAAGTTCGAGCCGGGCCCTATATTTGCAAATATAATCCTTGCGGACGAGATCAACCGTGCGACTCCTAAGACACAGTCAGCACTTCTCGAAGCCATGCAGGAGCATATAGTAACTGTTGGTAATACAAGTTATCTGGTTCCGGAACCTTTCTTTGTACTTGCTACAGAGAACCCGATTGAACAGGAAGGTACATATCCTCTTCCTGAGGCACAGCTCGACCGTTTCATGCTTAAGGTTCTGGTTAACTTCCCGTCCAAGGAAGAACTCCGCGGCATAGTAGGACTTACTGAAGGGGCTAAGACCGAGGAAGCACAGCCGATACTTACCGGTGAGGAATTAAAGGCAGCGGCAGATCTCGTCAGAGAGATACCTATAGCTGATGCAGTAATGGACGGAATACTTGATATCGTCATGGCTACACATGAGCAGAATAAATATATACGTGAGGGCGCCAGCCCTAGAGCAGCTCAGGCCATAACCAGAGCAGCAAGGGCAAGAGCTTTCATGGAAGGAAGATTCAACGTTTCATTTGAGGATGTAAAGGCTGTAAGTCCGGCAGTGCTGAGACACAGGATCATCCTTTCATTTGATGCTGTTTCGGATAATGTTACTGAAGACATGGTAATCGCTGAGATCATTAAGGGAGTACTGAATGGATAGCAGCTTCTACAACAGACTTGCCAGGCTTAAGCTTGCGATAGACAAGAAGAGTAATGCGAGCATGATAGGAAGCAGAAAGTCTGTCCGAAAGGGCAGCTCTGCTGAGTTTTCTGACTTCAGGGAATATATGCCGGGTGATGATATAAGAGGTATAGACTGGAATGCATATGCCAGACTTGACCGACTTTACATCAAGGAATATATGGAAGAGAAGGAAAGCCATGTAAGTATCTTCCTGGATACGAGCAGCTCCATGGAATATGGAGAGAAAACGAAATTCTCTCTCATGACTGAGCTTGCTGCAGGACTTTCTTACATTTCTCTTTCAAACATGGATCACGTTACTATCTATGATATGAGCGAGGGGATAGCTCCTTATGCTGCGTCAGGCGGTACAGCCGGGATGAAGAATCTTACGACTGTCCTGGACAGAAAGAAGAGTCAGGGAAAAGTAGATATGTATAAGTCTGTACGCAGTGCAGGACGTCTGCATCCGGGACTGACTATCTTATGCTCTGATTTTTTGTCGGAGGAATTTCTTCCGGGAAGTGATACTCTGGCGGAAATCATTAAGTATCTGAATTTCATGAAGCAGAAGGTGGTGCTCCTTCACATTATGGCAGGTGAGGAACTGGAGATAGATCTTTCAGGAACATGTAATCTCATCGATATGGAGGATGAGGAGAATAAGATCAAGGTTACCATGGATGAAGCCGCTCTTCGTGAGTATGAGAAAACGAAGAACGATTTTCTGGAAGGACTTAAGAAAACAGCCCGTAAGCACGGTGCAGAATACTTCCTCTGCAGCACGAAGGACAGCTTCGATAAGATTATTTTTGAGAAACTGCATTCACTGTATGAATGGTAATCTGCTTCAAACATAAGATATATGTATTACGATAGTAAATGGTAAAATTATGGCATTTAACAGTATCTGGCCGCTGTTTTTCCTGGTGGCCATTCCTATTATCATAATTTTATATATTCTAAAGCCGAAGGGTACAGATGTGAAAATATCTTCAAATGTACTCTGGAGAAGGCTTTTCCGAAATAACAGGAGCAAGACTATTTTTGAGAAGTTCATTCATGAGATTCTCATGTATCTCGAGATAGTTACTGCTCTTCTTCTTGTGCTCGGTCTCATGTCTCCTTACATTAAGAGAGGTGGAACCGGAGCGACCGATGTTATTCTCATCATAGACAATTCACTCAGTATGCAGCATAAGGATGGAAAGGGAAGGACAAGGCTTTCCCTGGCTCAGGATGCTGCCATGGAATATGCGGATTCAGTTTCGGGAACCGTGACGGTTATAAGCTGCAGTGACAGCCCTGAGATACTTGTTGCAAAAGGAACTGACAAAGGCAGAGTAAAGAGCGCCATAGCCGGTATTGAGGCTTCTGACAGGGAAGGTTCGCTTTCTGAAGCAGAAGGCGTTATCGGTACATTTGATATCGACAGTATTGTTGTTTTCTCAGATGGTCAGGGCAGGCCGGGTGCAGATGAACTGCATGATATTTACGGAGTAGAGGAAAGATTCTTTGGTGGCTCAGCATCAAATGTCTCTCTGGACTTTGTTGCTGTAAAAGAAACAGAGGACGGAATATATGATGTCTCTGTAAGATTCTCTGATTTCAGTGAATCACCTGTAACCCTGGATGTTACTCTTTACGATGATAAGGATAAAGTTCTCGGGATTATCTCGAAGAATGCTGAAGCGGGAAAGTCCGGTTCGGTCATATTTGAGGGTGTTGAAACAGAAACCAAGTTTGTAAAAGCTGAAATAAGCAATATGGTCTTTGGTGGCGGTCTTAAGGACAGTCTCGAAGTTGATAACGAAGGCTATGCAATGGTGAAAACCTCGGGTGATATGACAGGAATTCTTATCGGCGAGGGCAATACATTTATAGAAAGAGCCTACAAGGCAGTTGCAGGCAAGGACCTGACCCGTGCGGCCAACCAGGGCGGAGTCAGCTCGGGTAATTATGACTATGTAATATTTGACGCCGGCTTTGATTCTTCAGATTCAACAATCAACAATCTTGCATTCGGCGCAGATGGTGAAGAAGAGATATCAAATGTAGTTGTTAATGTTAAGGATTGCGAGCTGACGGAAGGTATCGGCAGCTTTAAGATCGGCGCGAATAAAGTAAGTTCATTCACTGTTCCGGATGGCGCAGAGAGCTTCATGGAGGCAGGCGGAAAGTGCGTCGGATACTTTGGGTCTGTGAATGGAGTAAGGGTTGTCAGAGTTGGATTTGATATCAGAGAGACTGACTTCCCGGTACAGGCAGAATTCCCTGTATTTATGGCACATTCGATGAAATTCCTCTCTGAACAGGGACTCCTGGCTCAGAACGAATATACTGCAGGTGAACCCGTAAGGCTTTCACCGTCTGCAGATATGGACATAAGCGGACTTAATCTTTCCACCGACAAGGCGGGGATCTATGCTGTTGAAACTGATGAGGTTACTGAATATTACGTAGTAAAACCAAATCCTGACGGAACTGACGGAAGAGTGTCAGCGGATGATGTAGAGGGAACTTTCAAAGGTAAGTCCGAGGTTTCAAGAAGGAATCTAAGAAAGATACTTCTTGCAGTGGCTATCCTGCTTCTTATAGCTGAGTTCCTTATATTTGCAAAAAAGATGCAGTACAGGGGAGTTTTCTATACTGTACTTCGAGTGGTTATAGTTCTGCTCGTGATTCTTTCGCTCATAGAACTCAAGATACCTAAACGTTCAAAGAACATAACCACTGTATTTCTTGTGGATCTCAGTAAGAGTAATGAGGCTAACCGAGAAGAGATGGAGAAGGTTCTTAAGACCAATCTGGCTTCTCTTCCGAAGCATAACAGTTACGCTATCGTTACATTTGGAAGAAATTCTGTTATAGATCAGTTTGTTACTGATGAAAACATGTTCATGGGACTTGAAGGCGTTCCGGATATATCTGCGACCAATTTCGAAGACGCCATGGGACGTGCTGTATCACTGATACCAAGTGACTCCGGCGGAAGGATAGTAATCCTTTCAGACGGAAGAGAGACGGGCGGTGATATAGAAAATGTGGCTGCTATGATAGCTTCTTCGAATATTGAGCTGGATGCCATCAAATATGATGTTCTTGTCGGGAACGATGCATTTGTCCGAAATGTTGAGATGCCGAGCGTGCTGCATCCGGATGACAAGTATTACATGAATGTTGAGGTTGAGAGCAATTACGATACTGATGCGACTATAGCTATATATTCCGGAAATACACTTGTGAGCCGTGAAAAGGTTCAACTCAAAAAGGGCGGAAACAGCTTCGTCTTCGAAGAGAAGGTTACCTCAGAGGATATAGAAAGCTTCAAGGTAAGGGTCGAGGCAACCGGAGATACTGTTGAAGAGAATAATGATTACAGTGTATATGCCGAGGTTGAATCTTCACCTAAGGTGCTTGTTCTCTATGGAAACAGGGAAAACTATTCACCGTATAAACAGCTTCTGGAAAACATAAACGCGAACGCTACATTTGAAAATGCAAAGAATGCTCCGACAGATCTTATGGGACTTTTGGAGTATAAAGCGATAGTATTTGAAAATGTATATCTATCGGATGTTCCTAACGGATTCCTGGAGAATCTTGAGACCTATGTCAAGGATTACGGCGGAGGCTTCGCGGCACTTGGTGGCGAGGACAGCTTCATGCTCGGTGGTTACAACGATACAGTTGTTGAAGGCGTGCTTCCGGTTGATATGGATCTTCGAGGCACAGCAGAGCTGCCGAACACGGCCATAGTCATGGTCATAGACCATTCGGGTTCCATGGATGAACCGACCGGAAAAGGAAACACGACTTATCTGGATGTTGCGATAGAATCTGCAAAACGAGGCGTGGACAACTTAAGATCCACTGACAGTGTCGGAGTACTTGCTTTTGATACTGAGTATAAATGGTTTGTAAAGCTTCAGAATGTTGAGGATAAGACTGCTATAAAGGATTCCATAGACCGTATACCTAGCGGCGGCGGAACGACTATTCAGCCGGCGGTAAATGAAGCGTGCCGTACATTGGCAGGTTACAATTCAGAGATAAAACATATTATTCTTCTGACAGATGGTTACGGTGAGTCTAATGACTATAGGCAGGTTGTTAAGAATATCAAGAGTGCAGGTATAACTCTTTCAACTGTTGCAGTTGGTGAAGGATCAGATCAGAATCTTATGAAGAGGCTGGCTACACAGTGTAACGGCAGATACTATTACGCGGATGCTGATACCGACCTGCCGAGAATCTTCGCAGAGGAAGTTTTCCTCGGTGGCGATACTTATATTAAGAATGGTGATTATCCTGTGTCAGTTGCTACTTCACACGAACTGACGAAGGGACTTTTCAATGACGGCTGGTATAACCTTGCGGGTTATGTTGCTTCATCACAGAAGACAGGTGCTACACAGGTCATAGCAACAGAGGACGGAGATCCTATACTTACTGTTTGGCAGTATGGTCTCGGAAGGACGCTGGCATGGAATACAGACGTTGATAATGGCTGGACCGGTAATTATGCGGGTGAGTCCGATTATGCTGAATTCCACAGAAGAGTCATTGATTATCTGACGGGAAGTCCGAGCATTGGTGAGGATAAGGTGGATGTCACTACTAAGAATGGCAAGACAGACATAACCTATACCACAGGTGATTATGGCGATGGTACCGAGATTTCAGCTATATACACATCTCCTGATGGAAGTACCGGAGAGGTAACGCTCACAGCTAAGAAGCCGGGAGTTTATACGGCCTCAATGACTTCAGATATTTCAGGTATATATCATATAAATGTAAGGCGTACTGACGACGGTGAAGTTACCGGAACATTCACGACGGCATCGGCAATGCAGTATTCGGATGAATATCGTTTTGATATCACGGATGAGAACTTCAGTAAATTCATAGATTCATATGGAAACTGGCTTAAGCCGGAAGATACAGTCTGGAAGAAACTGACGGTAGATGTCAAAGGATTCTATAATCTGACGGATATTCTGCTTATTTTAGGACTGATACTGTTTATACTTGATGTGGCAGGACGCAGGTTCGGATTTGAACCGGTGCTTCCGAAGTTTAAGAAGAAGGAAGCTGCATTGGCCGGCGCCGGAACAGCTGCACCGGCAGGGAATGTGGAAGGCACGAGCATGATCGGTGGAGAAGGTGCAGGAGCTCAGGGTACGAACTATGCCGCCGGACAAAGCAATGCAGGTGTTAGTAGCGGCGATTCAAAGAATGCTGCAAAGGCTGCAAAAAAGAGTAAAAAGAAGAGTTCAGGTGATGTCCCTGAACAGCTTGATACATCAGCACTTCTGCAGAAGAAGAGGGACAGAAACCTCTAGTAAAAAGGGCATTTTTATGGTATGATAGGCACGGACTTTTTATTGAGTCCGTGCTTTCTGTTTTGCATGGACTTAATTGTAGATTATGGGTTATATTAAGTATTTTGATAAGGAGGTTTTAGCATGGAACTTATAGAGGGTATTAAGGGTAGAAGAAGTATAAGAAAGTTTAAGAGTGATGCCGTAAGCCATGAGGTTATGGATAAGATCATTGAGGCTGCAAGATTTGCACCTACATGGAAGAACACCCAGACTCCAAGGTATGTGGTTGTTGAGGACAGAGAGATTCTTTCCAAGATCGCAGGTGAAGCTACACTCGGATTTGAACATAATAAAGATATCATCGAAGGAGCACCTGCTCTTGTTATTATAACAAGCATCAACAAGAGAAGCGGCTATGAGAGGGACGGTTCATTTTCAACAAGTAAGGGAAATGAATGGCAGATGTTCGATGCAGGCGTCGCAGCAGAAGCTTTCTGTCTTTCAGCATATAACGAAGGTGTAGGAAGCGTTATACTTGGAATTTTCGATGATGCCAAGGTTGCAGAAATCATAGGGCTCGGTGAAGACAGAACAGTTTCCTGCCTTATACCTGTCGGATATCCGGATGAGGCACCGAATCCTGTTCCGAGAAAAGACCTCTCGGAGTATGTGACATATAAATAAAACCGGAGGAATCAGTTTTCTTGAAGAAACTATTTATAGCCGAGAAACCGTCAGTTGCCCAGCAGTTCGCGAAGGCACTGTCAGTTACGGCGTCCAAGCAGAATGGATATATAGAGCAGGGTGACTACATAATAACCTGGTGCGTAGGACATCTTGTTACAATGAGTTATCCTGACGCTTATGATGAAAAACTGAAAAGATGGTCGATGGATACCATTCCATTTGTACCGGATCAATATAAGTATGAGATCATACCGGCTGCTTCGAAGCAGTTTAATACTGTAAAAAAACTACTTAACAGAGATGACGTCGGAACTATCTATGTTTGTACCGACTCAGGACGTGAGGGAGAGTATATATACAGACTTGTAGACCGCATGGCGAATGTCGGAAACGGTAAGGAGAAGAAAAGGGTCTGGATAGATTCTCAGACGGATGAAGAGATACTTCGTGGTATCAAGGAGGCCAAGCCTCTGTCGGACTATGATAATCTTTCTGACGCCGCATATCTGCGTGCGAAAGAAGATTACCTTATGGGTATCAACTTCTCCAGAGCTTTGACATTAAAGTATTCATATACGGTTAAAGATTATCTCGGACTTGATAAATGCGTTATAGCAGTAGGCAGGGTTATGACCTGCGTACTTGGTATGATAGTCAAAAGAGAAAGGGAGATCAGGGATTTCACTCCGACTCCATTTTACAGAATCGCCGGAGTGTTTGGACCTGGTGCTGAAAGTGCAGTGAAGAATCTGACCACGAATTCAGATGGAAAGAGCGAAGATGAAGGTGAGGATGACCAGACTGCAGCTTCAGCGAGCGGTGCAAAAGACTGGTTGGAAGCAGAATGGCGTGCCGTAGAAGGAAGCAAGTATTTCGAGAGCCCAAAGCTGTATAAAGAGAATGGCTTCAAGGAGAGGAAGGATGCAGAGGAACTTGTACAGTTTCTTGGAAATCCTGCTCCTAAGGAGATGAAGCTTTCGAAGCTTGAAAAGAAGACGGAGAAGAAGAATCCTCCGCTTCTGTATAACCTTGCTGAACTTCAGAATGACTGTTCGAGGATATTTAAGATAAGTCCATCAGAGACTCTGGACGTGGTTCAGGAACTGTATGAGAAGAAGCTTGTTACATATCCAAGAACTGATGCGAGAGTTCTTTCGACCGCAGTTGCAAAGGAGATAGACAAGAATCTCCGAGGACTCTCCGGATATGACAGGGCAGGCTCATTTGCAGAGCCTATAGTCCGGCTCGAGGGTTATAAGAATATAGCCAAATCGAAGTATGTAAATGATAAACAGATCACTGACCACTATGCAATAATTCCAACAGGTCAGGGACTGTCGGCTTTGGCAGGTCTTACTCCGCTTAAACAGAATGTGTATGAGATTATAGCCAGAAGATTTATAGCTATATTCTATGCACCGGCTGAATATGAAAAGGTAGCCATGACCTTTGAAAGAAATGGTGAGAAGCTTTTTGCAAATGTAAAAAGACTTGTAAAGCCCGGATATCTGAAGGTTATGGAGAATTCCTTCAGTAAGAAGAAAGAGGAGTCAGGAATCTCCGAAGAACTTGCGGCATACGTTGCAGGACTTAAAAAAGGAGATTTGGTTCCGGTTGCTGATTTCATCATAAGAGAGGGTGAGACCAGTGCACCTAAGAGATACTCGTCAGGTACGCTGATCCTCGCCATGGAGAATGCAGGTCAGCTGATAGAAGATGAGGAGCTCAGAGAGACTATAAAGGGCAGCGGTATAGGAACCTCTGCTACCAGAGACTCGATAATCACAAAGCTTGTGACGAACAAGTATATAGCTCTCAATAAGAAAACTCAGATTGTGACGCCGACATTCCTCGGTGAGATCATATATGATACGGTTCTTTATTCCATAAATGGATTGCTCCGTGCGGATCTTACCGCCAGCTGGGAGAAAGGACTTGCCGGAGTCGCGGATGGCAGCATATCTGAGGAAGAATACAGTACCAAGATGAATGATTTTGTTGTGAAGTATACTAACTTCGTTAAGGGACTGAATAATCAAAATGGAATGCGGGGCATTTATGATAAAACGGCGCCGTATTACAGAAAAACTAGAAAGTAACGATTTGTATGTGATTCAAATGCATTCGAAACGCGCTTTCGCTCCGTTCCACACGTAACGGACACTAAACTCACAGCCAACGAGTTGCCTGTTCGTTAAGTGCCGACGTGTTCCAAGGGTTTCTCATGCATATGATTACATACAAATCTGTATCAAGTTTTTGAAATACTATTAACTTATGAGAGGAATATATGGAGAATAAAGACAAATTATTAATTAGTAATATGTACGATCTGTCGCATACAGCGGCAGCGGATTTTATGAAGGAGTATGATTATCCGTGGGAGGTTCTTCCGCATATTAAGGATATCATCCTGGCACTTGGTGAAAAGATTGACAGAGAGTGTCCGGAGGATTACGAAAAGCGTGGAGACAATGTCTGGATTCATAAGACCGCGACAGTTTTTGAATCAGCATATATTAACGGACCTGCGATAATCGGAGCAAATACTGAAGTAAGACAGTGTGCTTTCGTCAGGGGAAATGCACTCGTTGGTGAGAATGCAGTTGTAGGTAATTCAACCGAACTCAAGAATGTCATAATATTCGACAATGTGCAGGTTCCGCATTATAATTATGTTGGCGATTCCATATTGGGATACAAGTCTCATATGGGAGCGGGTTCCATTACATCAAATGTAAAGTCGGATAAGACTCTGGTTGTTGTAAAGGGTTATGATGAATTCAGTGATATTCATTTCGAGACAGGACTTAAGAAGTTTGGCGCCATGCTTGGCGACTTCGTAGAGGTTGGATGCAATAGCGTTCTTAATCCGGGAACAGTTATAGGAAGACATACTAATATTTATCCGCTTTCACCGGTCAGGGGATATGTACCGGAGAACAGCATTGTAAAAACGGGGAATGTTATAGTTACCAAGAGGGATTAATCTTTCCAGGGGCTGTAGAAGGAGGTATAGTAAATGACTTTTCAGAAGAAAACTGCAGAATATGCAGAGCTCATGAAGAGCCGACTTATTGATAATGACACAATATCCGATGAGCTTTATTCAAAATACGGGGTTAATCGTGGACTCAGAGACCTGAACGGAAAGGGTGTCCTTACAGGCCTTACCAATATTTCTAAAATTGTTTCGTTTGATGATTCACAGGGCAAGCATGAACCTTGTGACGGTCAGCTCTGGTACAGAGGATACAATGCCCAGAAGCTTGTAAAGGAATATGCTGAGCTCGGCTTTGGATTTGAGAGGACAGCATTCCTGCTCATGTTCGGTGAGAAACCGACTGATGAAGAAACGATAGAGTTCGTGAGTACTCTTGCAAGGAATCGTAACCTTCCGAGAAACTTCGTACGTGATGTTATCATGAAGGCTCCGGGTAGGGATGTCATGAACAGCATGACGAGAAGTATACTGACGCTTGCTTCATATGATCAGTTTGCTCGGGACAGCGACCTGGCCAATAATATCAGGCAGTGTCTTATGCTCATCGCTACATTTCCTATGCTTGCCGTATATGGTTACCATGCATACAATCATTATGATAATCTCGGAAGTATGTATATACATCGTCCGAATCCTAAGAAGTCAACGGCAGAAAACATTCTAATGATGCTTCGTCCTGATAAGAAATGTACCGATATCGAAGCAAGGGTTCTCGATGTTGCACTCATGCTTCATATGGAGCATGGTGGTGGTAATAACTCTACATTTACAACAAGAGTTGTTACATCAACCGGTTCTGACACTTATTCGACCATGGCGGCCGGTATGTGTTCACTTAAAGGTCCGCGTCATGGTGGTGCCAACATTAAGGTTATGGAGATGATGGAGGACATTCGTGATAACATTAAGGACTGGAAGGATGATGATGAGATAAGGGCTTATCTTACCGATATACTTGAAGGCAGAGCCTTTGACGGAAGAGGCCTTATATACGGAATGGGTCATGCCATATACTCAGTATCCGATCCGAGAGAAAGAGTCTTCAAGCAGTTTGTGCTTAAGCTTGCTGAGGAGAAGAAGAGATATGATGATCTTGATCTCTATGAAAGGATAGAGAGGATTGCTCCTGAAGTAATAGCAGCGAAGAGACATATATATAAGGGCGTAAGTCCGAATGTCGATTTCTACAGCGGATTTGTTTATGAGATGCTTGGTATTCCTGAGGAGCTCTATACACCTCTGTTCGCCATAGCTCGTATTGCAGGTTGGAGCGCTCACAGACTTGAAGAGATGGTAGGCCAGGGCAAGATCATCCGTCCTGCATATCTCAGTGTTATGGAAGAAAAAGAAGAACTTTAATAAGTCTTAATTGTTTTGCTTCTTGGAACTTAATAATGTTTATTATATACTAGGGGTCGTAAAGTGGTTTACGACCCTTATGTGTTGGGAAACAATGTTTCCCGATAATTCTATGTACGTACAATAGGAGAATGAAAAATGTATAAGATACTTGTTTGTGACGATGAGAAGGATATAGTTTCTGCGCTTCGTATATATCTGAACGGAGACGGTTACGAAGTTGTAGAGGCTTACAGCGGAAAAGAAGCTCTTGAAAAACTTTCTGATGATATCAATCTTGTTCTTATGGATATAATGATGCCGGAAATGGATGGTATCGAGGCTATGGTTAAGATAAGGGAAAGGAGCAATGTACCTGTTATCCTTCTTACTGCAAAGTCAGAGGACTCAGATAAGGTACTCGGACTTAATGTCGGTGCGGACGACTATATAACCAAGCCGTTTAATCCACTTGAACTTGCGGCAAGAGTTAAGTCTCAGCTGAGACGTTACATGACTCTTGGAAGTAATGTTTCGAGCCGGGAGGAGGACAGCGATATAATCTCTGAAGGTGGCATTGAGATAGACGACAAGAGGAAGGAAGTTAAGATTGACGGAGAAGTAGTTGCACTTACCCGTACTGAATATGACATTCTTAAGTTTCTTATGCAGAACAAAGGCGTTGTTTACTCGCCGGAGGATATCTACATAAATGTATGGAAGGATTCTCCTTACGGAAGCGAGAATACAGTTGCCGTACATATCAGACATCTCAGAGAAAAGATAGAGATCGATCCTGCAAACCCAAGGTATATCACAGTAGTATGGGGCAGGGGATACAAGTTTAACTAGAGGTCGCATAATGAAAGAATTACGGAAACACCCTGCTGCCAAGATAACGGCAGTAATACTCGCTATACTGTTTATAGCTGCCGGAGTACTGAGTATCATAGGTATATACATGTGTGCTCAGTATGGATGTTATACAGGAAAGCCCAAGGAAGATATTCTGAGGGATGAATACAGTCTTGTCCTGGACAGATATTCCATACAGGCATTGTCAAATTACGGCGGTGATTTTAACAGGGATAAGCTTGATAAGACTAATTTCAGATACGGTGTTATAGAAAGTGATTATGACAGTGTAAAGAAAATGGATCTGAATGATCCATCCATTTACATTACGAGGAATTTTGATAAGAAAGTATCCGAAAAGGATCTTCACTTCTTTTCTTATACCATTGGCGAAGGAACCTGGTTCAGGGTATCGGACAATTACTTTAACCGTGAGAATTACATTTATACGAATGATTACAGTGTTGGTCAGGGTGACGAATATGTATGGGTATATGAAATATACTTTATACAGGATACCAAGGATATTGTGTTCCGCTGTGATAATAAAATGTATAAAACAAAAGCATACAGAGCTAACGGAAGTAATGGAAGGCTATGCTTCACATCTGTAAACGGAGAGGTTGAGATTCCGGACAGATACGCAGTATTCATGGATGATGCTGCTGCATTTAAGAAAGAAACAGATCACAGTTTAGATGATGCTGAAGCCATAATCCCGAATATTGACACCTTTGATTTCGATGAAACTGAGACCGTATATCAGATGGGGATGATAGTTCCGGCTGATGAACAACAGCCTGCCGAAAAGGTAGAAAGAACCTTTACTATCGTTTCATTTATGAATGAGCCTCTGAAGAGACAGAACAGCTTCGTTGAAAATGATATGTTTGTTTGGGCAGCAGATTCTGTAGGGTTCCTTTACGGAATAAGGTTCTGGCTTTTCGTAACACTTCCGCTTTCGTTTGCTATAGCCGCTTATCTTGTATATTTTCTTGTTACAGCAGCAGGACACAGAAGAGGAACCGATGAGATAACCAGGTCAGTCGTTGACAGCATTCCGCAGGACCTCTTTGCAGCCGGACTTATAGTATATATTTCAGGCTTTATATTCTTTACGGACAGACTTCTTGCAAAACTGGATCTTTCCAATTTCCAGATTGTAGCATATATGATTACACTTGCCGCAGTTGTCGGAGCTATACTTCTCATGCTTTTCATGATGAATTTCTCTACAAATGTAAAGCTGGGCAAGTGGTGGAAACATCTTTTTATTTACAGATTTCTTGCTCTGGTAGGACGAGGAATCAAGAAGGTTTATAACAGCATAGATAAGGGCGCAAGAGGAACTGTAAATGCTCTGCTTATATGGGTAGCGTTCTTAGCAGTAACCATCATCGAGTTTATTCTTGTCAGATGGTACGGTGATAAAATGGTGCTCATTATCTGGACTCTTGGAAGGATATGTGTAGCAGCACTCATAGTGACTTGGCTTTATCAGCTTTCGAAGCTTAAGTCAGGCTGCAGGACTATTCGTGAAGGAGATGTTGAGTCTAAGATTGATACAAAAGGACTCATCCCTGATTTTAAGGATATAGCAGAAGATGTTAATTCTATAGGAGACGGTCTGAATGAAGCTGTTGAAGAGAAAATAAAGAGTGAACGCTTCAGGACTGAACTTATAACAAATGTATCGCATGATATAAAAACTCCGCTTACATCGATAATCAACTATACAGATCTTCTCAGCAGGGAGAAAATCGAAAATGAAAATGCAGAGGAATATCTTGAGGTTCTGTCCCGTCAGTCAGCAAGACTGAAGAAACTGATAGAGGACCTTATAGAAGCTTCCAAGGCATCTACCGGTAATCTTAAGATGGACATGGAGAAGCTGAATGTCGGAACACTTGTCGGACAGGCAGTAGCAGAGTACGAGCGTAAACTCGGTGAAAAGGAAATCACTATCCTGACCAAATCAGATGAAGGCGAATGTTTTGTGTACGCTGATCCACGGCATCTGTGGAGAGTATTCGATAATCTGCTGAATAATATATACAAATACGCCATGCCGGGCACAAGAGCATATATAGATATAACGAAGTGTGCGGAAGACGGTGCGGTTATAATAGCCTTCAAAAATACCTCCCGGGAGGCACTGAATATAACCGAAGAAGAACTTATGGAGAGATTTGTCCGGGGCGACAGTTCCCGTAATACAGAAGGAAGCGGTCTCGGGCTCTCCATAGCAAGAAGTCTTACTGAACTTATGAACGGAAGTATGAACATTCATATTGACGGAGATCTGTTCAAGGCCAGCATTGCATTTCCGCCTGTTCCGGAAGCCTAGGAAAAACTCAAAATTCTTGACTTTAAGCAACCTTTATGTGAAAATAAGGGTTGCTTTTTCCGTACGTTGAGAGCAACATGCTTTATTTTAAGCAATATTACAAGATAGAACAGATTGGATAGATACAATGTCGGCTTGGTGGAATACAGTAGTAGAAGATTTTTATAAATGCTTTATAAGAGAAGACAGGTGGAGACTCTTCCTTAACGGTATAGGAGTTACTATCAAGATTTCACTGGTGGCAGCCCTTCTCGGACTTGTCATCGGTTTCATTATCGCACTCTGTAATCTTTCAAAGAAGAAGCCGCTCAGAATTATAGGCAAGGTGTATACGGATGTCATTCGTGGTACTCCGTCTGTTACACAGCTTATGATCATATATTTCGTTGTTTTCGCTTATATCATGTGGCCTAAATGGCTTATCGCAGCCATCGCTTTTTCTATCAATTCCGGTGCATATGTTTCTGAAATCATTCGTGCAGGAATCCTTTCGATAGATAAGGGCCAGACCGAGGCGGGAAGGTCTCTCGGACTTAGCCGCAGCCAGACCATGATGAGTATTATTGTTCCTCAGGCGGCAAAGAATATATTCCCGGCCATGTGTAATGAGTTTATTACACTTATCAAGGAAACAGCTATAGTTGGTTACGTTGGACTCGTTGATATTCAGAAGGCTGGTGACTTCATCAAGAGCGCGACATACAGACCTTTTATGCCGCTTATTGCAACGGCTATCATATACTTCGTAATAATAAAGGTACTTACCCTACTGCTCGGCAGGGTTGAACAGAGACTCAGAAAGTCGGATAAGAGATAGGGGGTACTGATATGATAAAGGTAAATGATCTTCATAAGAGCTTCAATGGTAAGGAGGTTCTTAAAGGAATAAATGAAGAAGTAAATGAAGGCGAAGTTGTAGTTGTCATAGGACCTTCAGGTTCGGGCAAGAGTACATTTCTCAGATGTCTTAACCTCCTGGAAAAGCCTGACAGCGGCGAGGTTTGGCTGGATGATATTCAGGTAAATGGACATGGAGTCGACACTAATCATGTAAGACAGAGGATGGGTATGGTGTTCCAGCACTTTAATCTTTTTCCGCATCTTACAGTTAAGAAGAATATTACACTCGCGCCGGTTAAGCTTAAGAAGATGACACCGGAGCAGGCAGACAAGAAAGCTATGGAGCTTCTCGGAATTGTCGGTCTTGAAGAAAAAGCAGATGTATATCCGAAACAGCTCTCAGGTGGACAGCAGCAGCGTATAGCTATCGCCAGAAGTCTTGCAATGGAACCTGAAATCATGCTTTTTGATGAACCTACATCGGCTCTTGATCCGGAGATGGTAGGTGAGGTTCTTGAGGTTATGAAGAATCTGGCCAAGAGCGGGATGACCATGATGGTAGTTACGCATGAGATGGGATTTGCGCGTGAGGTTGGAAGCAGGATACTCTTCATGGATGAGGGAGTTATCATAGAACAGGGTACACCATCTGAGATATTCGATAACCCGAAGAATGAGAGAACTAAGAGTTTCCTCAGTAAGGTGCTCTAGCAATAAATAGATAATCATAATATTTCATATAATATAAAGGAGAAATGCACTATGAAAACACTTAAGAAAATACTGGTTGCAGGTATTGCAGCAGCAATGATGCTCACAACTCTTGCAGGATGTGGCAGCGCAGCAAGCAGCAAGACTATCACTTTTGGTACAAATGCTGAGTTCCCTCCATTTGAGTACGTAGCAAGCAAAGGTACTATAGGTGACTTTGACGGTATCGATATTGCTATCGCTCAGAAGATCGGTCAGGATATCGGCAAGGAAGCTAAGATCAATAACATGGAGTTTGATTCACTTCTTATCGCACTTCAGAACGGTCAGGTTGATGCAGTTATCGCCGGCATGACAGTTACAGATGAGAGAAAGGAATCAGTTGATTTCTCAACACCTTACTACACAGCTACACAGGTTATGATCGTTAAGGAAGATTCCGAGATCAAGACAGCAGCTGATATGGCAGACAAGAAGATCGTTGTTATCCAGGGTTACACAGGTGAGACTGTTGTAAATGAAATGGGATACAAGTATGAGTCTTTCAAGAAGGGTACAGAAGCTGTTCTTGAGCTTGTAAATGGAAAGTGTGATGTTGTTGTCATCGATTCAGCAACTGCTTCAAAGTATGTCAGTGATAATCCTGGCCTTAAGATAGTTGAGGATTCAAACGCATTTGAAGAAGAACAGTATGCTATCGCAGTTAAGAAGGGTAATACAGAGCTTCTTAACCAGATCAATGATTCAATCCAGAAGATGCTTGATGATGGTACAATCTCAGATCTTTCAGCTAAGTATCTTGACGTTGACACAGACGCTGAATAAAAAGTGTAATTAATAGAAATAAGAAAGCAGGGACGGTTCTGAATGGCTGAATGACCATTTGTAATCGTCCCGCTTTCTTTTTATTTGCATTTTACTATATATAAAGTATAATAGCGATGTATGAAGATTTGTATTGAATTATTTTTCTTGAGGTGAATATGGATATACTTTCGATACTATACTTACTTGGTGGGGTGGGACTGTTCCTGTTCGGAATGAGTTTCATGGGATCATCACTTGAAAAGCTTGCCGGAGGCAGTCTGGCAAAGACTCTTGAAAAGCTTACAACAAGCAAAAACAAGGCTGTTGGAAATGTAAAAGGATGGGGGCTCGGTACTCTTGTAACAGGTATCATACAGAGCTCAGCAGCTACCACTATCATGCTTATCGGTTTTGTAAATGCCGGAATCATGGGGCTCGGGCAGTCACTGCCGGTTGTTTATGGTGCAAATGTAGGTAGCACGGTAACGGCCCAGATACTTCGTCTTGGTGATCTTGCCTCAGGCAGTCTTGTGCTTCAGTTACTTAAGCCGTCAAGTTTTGCACCGATGCTTGCATGCGTGGGTGCATTCATATATCTTTTCACGAAGAAGAGCAAGGTTAAAAATATCTCAGGTATCTTCATAGGTCTGGGAATACTTTTCTATGGAATGACAGCCATGGAAGAAGTTTTCCTTCCACTTCGTGAGTCTGCAAAATTCCAGAGCTTTTTCACTTCATTTGAAAACCCATTGATCGGAATTCTGACCGGTCTTTTGATAACTGCGCTCATCCAGAGTTCAAGTGCGTCTGTCGGTATCCTTCAGGCTTTATCAGCTACGGGAACTATAAAATTCTCAACGGCATTTCCTATCATCATAGGTCAGAACTTAGGTAAGTGCATGACCATAATTCTGGGTTCCATCGGTGCGGGAAAGAAGGCAAAGAGAGTTGCTCTTTCATATCTTCTTTTCAATATATTCGGTGCGCTTATGTTTGTGCTGGTAATCTATGGTATCCAGTACACTGTCGGACTTCCTTTCTTTGAAAATGTAGTCAACAGAGGAAATATTGCCAATATTCATCTCGGCTTCAACCTTATAACAAGCCTTGTGCTCCTTCCATTTACAAATGCAATGGAAAAGCTTACCGGAAAGATCATAGGTGAAGATGAAGAATCAGAAGACGATAAGGAATTCAAGAAGCTTGATGATATGATTCTTCAGACTCCTACTATAGCCCTTCGTGAGTCAAGCAATCTCATTCACAGCATGATAGGGCGTATAAATGAAAACTTCGAGATAAGTACAGGACTTATAGATAAATACGATGAAAACAGGTTTGAACAGCTATTGCAGAATGAATCGTTCATAGATAGATGCGAGACTGTTCTCTCAGCTTACATAGTAAGGATTGATAGAAAGAGACTTTCGCGGGATCAGAGACTGGTGGTTTCAGAGATACTGAATTCCATAAGTGACTTTGAACGTATGGGTGATTATTCCATCAACATTGCATACGTTGCAAGGGAAATGCATGAACAGGGCGTAAGCTTCTCGGATGTAGGAAAATATGAAGTGAACACAATGATCGATGCAACCAAGTATGCAGTTACTACACTTGAAAAGGCATTCCTTGAAGTAGACGAAAAGATGGCGATGAGGGTTGAACCTCTGTCAGATACCATCGAACGTCTGACTGCTATTATCAAGGCTCATCATGTTGACCGTCTCCAGGATGGACGATGCAGCGTTGAGAAGGGTGTGGCACTTTTCGATCTTATAACCTGCTTCGAAAGAATCTCTGCTCATGCAACAAATGTATCGCTCCATGTCCTTAAGAGGATCAGGGGCGCAAGTGACTTCGATGAAATGCACGGCCATTCAGACGACAGGTCAGGTGTTGAGTATCAGTCACTTATTAATTACTATGAGAATCAGTTTATTATTCCTGTTACCAATCCGCCGGCTGTACTTCCTACAGTTGAAGACGTAGTGACTGAGGTGGCAGAAGATGACGGCACATCAATGGTAAGCAAGGTTGAGACGGCTATACTGAAGAGATCTGACAGGAAGGCAAAGAAGGAAAGCGATAAGGATAAAGAAAAAGCTAAAGTAAAGGCCAAAGAAAAGCTTAAGGAAAAGAAGGAAAAGAATAAGAATAAAGACAAGAAGAATAAGTGATGCTTTTCTTATAAACCTTTGTGTTTCATGATAATAAAACAGTTGAAAATGGAATTCTATTAATATATAATATTGCAGAATATGGCATAAATGGAGCGTTATCGCTCCATTTGTCATGATTTTTGTTTTTAATTATAATAATATTACGGAGGTGTCTCATGGGAGCACAGGAAACAAAAGAGGGCGGCTGGAGATCCAATAAGTGGATTCGCGCAGCTATTCCTGCGTTACTGCTTCACTGCAGTATCGGTACAGTTTATTGCTGGTCTATATTCAGTCAGGAGATAGCTGAATACATCGGTTATTCAAAGGCGGCAACTGAGTGGGCATTCAGCTTCGCTATATTCTTCCTTGGTATGTCAGCAGCATTCCTCGGAAATATAGTAGAGAAGGATATTCACAAGTCTTCACTTATTGCAACTATCTGTTTTGCGGCAGGTATGGCGCTTACAGGTGTATTCATCTGGTACGGTGGAAATCATCAGCACAGTCCTGTAGCTCTTGTAGGTATATATCTCAGCTACGGTTTCATAATGGGTGTAGGTCTTGGTACAGGTTATCTTTCACCTGTTAAGACACTTATGCTGTGGTTCCAGGATCGTAAAGGTCTTGCAACAGGTCTTGCAGTTGCCGGTTTCGGTGCAGCAAAGGCTATAGCATCTCCTATAATGCAGTCAATGCTTTCAGGCCTCGGTGAAGGTGGTATCTATAAGATGTTCATGATACTCGCCGGAGTATATTTCGTAATGATGTTCATTGGTCATCTTCTTCTTGCTAAGCCGGCAGGATGGCATGAGCCTCAGGGCAAGGATGCAAAGCCAAGCATCATGGAAGTTCTTAAGACTAAGCCTATTACAAACTATATAGGTATATGGCTTATGTTCTATATCAACATCACCTGCGGACTTGCACTTATCTCACAGGAGAAGCCGATAGTAAAATGTATCGGTCTTGCAGCTTCAGCAGGTATAATCTCAACAATATCAGCTATATTTAACGCAGGCGGTCGTCTTGGATTCTCTGCATGGGCTGATACAATGAAAGACAGAAATACTATATACAAGCTTATATTTATACTTTCTATAGTATCAACTGTACTTGTAATGGTGACACAGGGTATCAAGAATGGTGAAGGCAATGTGCTTCTCATAGTACTTGTACTTGCACTTATCTTTATAGTAAATGCCGGATACGGCGGTGGATTCTCAAATGTACCTACACTTCTTTCGGATCATTATGGTATGGGAAGTATCAGTGCAATACATGGAATCACACTTTCAGCATGGGCATTTGCCGGACTTACAGGTAACCAGGTTGCAACCTATATAGTTAATCATACAGGTACGTGGATCGAGCACGGTACAGATGCAGCAGGCAATGTGATCAAGGTTAATCCTGTTGGATATCAGAACGTTCTTTTCTTTACACTTGCACTTTACGTTGTAGCACTTGTACTCTGTCTTCTTCTTGTAAGACCTACAGACAAGGCACTTGAGGCAAAGGCAGCAAAGAAAGCAGCAAAAGCTGAATAATTAACAGAAGGGACGGTACTCATCCGGTCGCGTGATACGCATCTGATGACAGCTGTCCCTTTTAATTTGAGGGTGGCAAATGGATAAACTTAAACTGGGGAATTATGAATTTGGTTCAAGGTTCATACTTGGCTCCGGCAAATCAAGTGTATATTCGAAAGAGCTTATAGATGCAGCTGTTTCTGATGCAGGTGCAGAACTCATATCCGTTGTTGTAGGGGCTCTGAAAGAGGATGACAGTGTACTCAGAATGATTCCGGATGGGGTCACGATACTTCCGAATACACTCGGAGCAAAGAATGCAGATGATGCTGTGGCGATAGCTCATATCTCGAGAGAGATGGGCTTCGGAGACATGATCAAGATAGAGATCATGCATGACAGCAAATATCTTCTGCCGGATAATGCAGAAACAATCAAAGCAACAGAGATACTTGCAAAGGAAGGCTTCACGGTAATGCCTTATATGTATCCTGAGCTTTCAACAGCAAGAGATCTGTATAACGCGGGCGCCATGGCACTCATGCCGCTGGCTTCGCCGAGTGGTTCAAGTAAGGGACTTGCAACGAGAGATTTCATAAAGATTCTTATCGAAGAGATAGACCTTCCTATCATAGTTGATGCAGGAATAGGTAAACCATCACAGGCGTGCGAAGCTATGGAGATGGGGGCTGATGCAGTTATGATCAATACAGCTCTTGCGACGGCTACGAATATTCCGGTCATTGCGAGTGCTTTCAAGAAAGCAGTGGAAGCGGGGCATCTTGCCTATCTTTCACATGGTCGTTTATAGGGAATTAAAGGAATAGTATTTGACGTGGAGAATGAATGATGTTAGAATCATCTAACGTCAGTTATTTACATTAAATTACAAAAAAGGAAATTTAGACATGGCAGGTAAAATTGGAAGAAATGATCCGTGCTGGTGCGGAAGCGGCAGAAAGTATAAGCAGTGTCATGAGGAATTTGACAGGAAGATAGAAGTTATCAGGAATCAGGGACATATAGTTCCTTCCCATGATATCATCAAGACTCCTGAACAGATACTCAAGATCAAGGAAAGCGCAAAAGTTAATATAGAATGTCTCGACACAGTTGCGGACAGAATATGTGCAGGAATGTCTACAGAGGACATAAACAGCATTATTAATGAAGTCTGCAAGAAGTATGGTGCCATACCGGCTCCGCTCAACTATGAAGGATTTCCGAAGAGTGTCTGTACATCCATAAATGATGCTGTGTGCCATGGCATTCCTTCAAAGGATGAGATACTCATGGACGGCGATATAGTAAATGTTGACTGTTCAACCATACTCGATGGATATTTCTCAGATTCGTCACGTATGTTCTGTATAGGAAATGTATCGGATGAAGACAGGAAACTTGTTGAGGTAACAAAAGAAGCTATGATGCTCGGTCTCGAAGAGGTTAAGCCATGGGGCTTCCTCGGAGATATGGGTCAGGCAGTAAATGATCATGTTAAGAAACATGGATATTCTGTAGTACGAGAGATAGGCGGTCATGGAATAGGACTTGAATTCCATGAGGATCCGTGGGTAAGCTACGTGACAAAGCGCGGTACAGAGATGCTTATGGTACCGGGAATGATATTTACTATTGAGCCTATGGTAAATATGGGAGATCCTGAAGTCTTCGTAGATGCAGATAATAACTGGACCGTATATACTGAAGACGGAGAGAAGTCCGCTCAGTGGGAGATACAGGTTCTCGTTACAGAAACAGGACATGAGATAATATCTTATTAGATTGATCAGTAATCATTAATATTGCAGTAATACAAAAAGACATTCGAACTAAATGCTTCGAATGTCTTTTTGTATTACTGAAAACTGAAACAAATATCGGTTCCCTATATATTCTTGAGCTCGGCCTCAATCTGAGGAGTCTCGTTTTTGAATACCGTATGCATATCGGTTACAATATCGTAATCGATTTCGCCCTTTTCGGCCATCTCACGCATGATCTTGATAGCTTCTTCGTGAGTGAAGCCGTCTTTGTATGGACGTTTTTCGGTAAGTGCCTGATATATATCGCAGCAGGCCAGAAGTCTGTCCTCATGCGAAAGCTGCTTATCGTTCAGTTTAAACGGATAACCTGTTCCGTTAAGCTTCTCGTGATGATGTGAAGCCCAGTCACATATATCCTTCATTCCTTTAAGATTTGAAAGAACGTCGTGAGTATACAGAGCATGCATCTTCATAAGCTCATACTCATCGTCATTAAGACGTGATGGCTTCTGAAGAATCTCCATGCTGACAGAAAGCTTTCCGACATCATGAAGAGCACCTGCCAGATAGAACTTAGCGGCTTTCTCTTCAGGGAATTTGTAGAATTCTGCCATTCGCTCACATCTGTCAGCCACGCCGGCACAGTGAATGCAGGTGTAATGAGATTTGTAATCGACCATCTTGGCGAAGAGTTCACCGAGAGGCTTTATCTCCTGACGTGTGTAGCTGTCCTCGTAATGCTTTGTAAGGGATCTGAGGAATCTGTCTACATTGATGTTCATCAGATTTACTAGATTCTTACGCTTAAATGCTCCGAGGAATGCATATGCAACATCCTCACCGAAAAGAGTACCAATATTGCTTCTTACATAGAAGCAGATCTCACGGAAATTCTCTTCAGAAACTATAGTCAGATCGCAGAAACAGTCTATACAGTCGGCCAGGTGAATAAGCTGCGACTTGATCGGAGTACGGTCAGCTTTCCTTCCGAAAGGACCTGAACCATCTGCATTTTCGTGATGGTAGAGGATGACGTCTCTGTTATTTGATCTGAAAGGCAGGAGATTGGCATTCTTCTCGCCTATCTTGCAGTGTCTTGTATTGAAGTCTGCTGTATTATATGACTTTCCATTGTTGTACTTCTTGTACTCAATCTCTTCCTGGATGAATTCAGTCAGAGCATTGTCGTGAAGTATAGAGAAAGCAGCAAGATCATAAAGCTCTATAGGAGAGAGCCCCATGGCTTTACCTGTAATGACTGCAATGGCAGCAATCCTCTTACTGTGGTTGACGGTCACATTCATTGTCTTGTGATCTTTGTAGCTGACCTTCTCAATATTCTCTCCGAGAGCCTCGGCACGTCTTTTAAAATATTCAATTTCAGTAGCGTCTAACGCAAATGATACTGCATAAAGTATATCATTAAGGTTGATTTTCATTAAACTCTCCCAAAACTAAAACACACAAAAAACAGGTCAGGAAACATAGTTCCCTAGCTAATAATATAATATAAAATATCCTTAGTGTAAAGCTAAAAAGAACCCTGTTATGAAGGACCTCAAAACTTGACAAAATCGGTAAATGTAGTATGATATTGAGTGATTAGCACTCATGCGATGGGTCTGCTAATAATACAAGAAAGGAGACCGGAAAAAGTGATTATTATACCGCTTTACGATACAGTACTTCTTCCTGACGTTACATTTTACTTCAAGAAGGAATTAATAGACAATTGGGATATAGATGAGCTTTCAATAGGTGATTATTTATACTTTGCATTCCTGAAGGAAGATAAGGTTGGAAATGAAATAGGCCCCGATGATCTCTATCCTATAGCCGTTACAGCCAAGCTGGAAAATGTAGACAGCGAAGGTAACATCAGGGTAAGGACCATAGACAGGGTCAATCTTACGGATGTTTATCTGGACGACGAGGACGGACTTCAGGCAGATTTCACCGTCAGAGCTGAGATTGAGGATATAGCTCTTTCTGAAAGACAGGAAAGATTCGAGAAAATGAAACATATCATGCTTGATTTCGTTCAGGATTATCAGTGGGGTCTCTTTGCGAGAGGCCTGATTCTCCAATGGAAGAATCTTAATGAACTGATCAGTGCCATGACCAGTTATTTCAACATGACATGGGAAGAAAAGTACGCCATTATAGCCGCTGACAAGATGAGCGAAAGATATAAGCTTGCAGAAGATGCGGTTTATGAATTTGTTGAGATGGCCAAGGTTCATAATGAGGCGGAGGATGCTCAGCTTGAGGAGCATGAGAAGCTCTACCGTGAATCAGCTCTCAAAAAGCAGATAAGCATACTTCAGCAAGAGCTTGACTCTATGCATCCGGAGAGTATTTCAGATGTTTCAATGTTCCGTAAGAAGATTGATGAATCAGGGATGAATGAGACGGCTAAGAAAGAAGCTGACAAGGTTCTGAACAGGATGAAACAGGAAGGTCAGGACGGACATGAATACGGAATGCTGTATGATTATCTGGATTTCGTGACGAGTCTTGAATGGCATGATACGGAGCCTGAGGAGATTAATCTTGATACAGTTGAAGAGATACTCGACCAGGATCATTTCGGGCTTAAGAAGGTAAAGGAACGTATAGTACAGCAGATGGCCGTTATGGCTCTGAACAAGAAGCAGAGCGGTTCCATACTTCTCTTCGTGGGTCCTCCGGGAACAGGAAAAACAAGTATAGGACAGAGTATAGCAAAAGCTCTCGGAAGAGAATACGTTCGTATAAGTCTTGGCGGAGTCAGGGATGAAGCTGAGATAAGAGGACACAGAAGGACATATATAGGCGCTATGCCGGGACGAATCATGGAAGGCATGAAGCGTGCCGGAACCTCAAATCCTGTAATGGTTCTGGATGAGGTTGACAAGCTGGTCAGAGATTTCCAGGGAGATCCTTCATCAGCACTTCTCGAAGTACTTGACCCTGAACAGAATTTCTCATTCACGGATCATTATATGAATGTCCCTTATGATCTTTCAAATGTATTGTTCGTCTGCACTGCCAATACAACAGATACAATACCGGAGCCGCTCCTTAACAGGATGGAAGTCATAGAGTTCAATGGATATACCGCATCAGAGAAGTATTCTATAGCTAAGAAACATCTTATTCCTAAGGCTTACAGTCAGATGGGAATCAAGAAGAAGAATCTCTCAATCAGCGATACGGCTGTTAAGAAAATTATAGAAGAGTACACTGCAGAAGCCGGTGTCAGAGGGCTGAAGAAACAGATAGATAATCTCTGCCGTGCAGCGGCTGTAAAACTGGTCAAAGGTGACGGCGAAAAAATCAGTATAATACCTAAAAATCTTAACGAATATCTTGGACGTAGAGTCCTTCGACATGATATAATAGAACCTGGTACAACTTCAGGTATAGTTACCGGACTTGCGTGGACTATGGCAGGTGGTGAGATACTGTTCGTAGAGGCGGCTATCGTCAAGGGACAGGGCAAGGTTATCATAACCGGACAGCTCGGTGATGTCATGAAGGAATCAGTTGAAATCGCCATAAGTCTTGCCAAAAGCTATTATCCTAAGGAAACAGAGAAACTTCAGGAATATGATCTTCATATACATGTTCCGGAAGGTGCGGTTCCGAAAGATGGTCCTTCAGCAGGTATAACTATAACAACTGCCTTGGCTTCGCTTTTTACAGGCGTCAAGGTAGATCCACATATCGCTATGACAGGTGAGGTATCACTCAGGGGTGGTGTGATGCCTATAGGCGGACTTACAGAGAAGCTCATGGCGGCTATGAGGGCAGGAGTTACAAAAGTCTTCATTCCGTATAAAAACATAGAGGATCTCGAGGATGTTCCGTCTGAGGTTAAGGATGCTCTTAACATTGTGCCTGTAAAGAAAGTGAAAGAAGTTCTGAAGGAATGCCTTAAGTAAAAGACTATTCGATCGACTATATGGAGGGCTGCATATGAAACTTACTTTCAAGGAGAAGACTGCGTACGGTCTGGGCGCCGTAGGCAAGGATATGGTATATATGCTTTCTGCAAGCTATGTACTGTACTATTTCCAGGATATTCTGGGAGTGAGCGCAATAGCTATGGGTATCATTCTTCTCATAGCGCGTGTATTTGATGCATTTAATGATCCTATCATGGGTATTATAGTTGCCAAGACGAAGACCAGATGGGGCAAATTCAGACCTTGGCTGCTTATAGGAACAGTAACAAATGCTGTTATCCTTATACTTATGTTTGCAGCACCGCCGTCACTCGACGGAAAGGGTATGATAGCCTATGCTGCAGTAACATATATACTCTGGGGTGTAACCTACACCATGATGGATATTCCATACTGGTCCATGATCCCTGCTTTTACCGAAAGCGGTAAGGAGAGAGAAGGGCTTTCTGCACTTGCACGTTCCTGTGCAGGCGTAGGTTCAGCCATAATCCAGGTTTTCACTGTTATGGCAGTTGCAGCTCTCGGGGCATTCTTCGCAGGAAGAGCAGAGGGAAATGTAACGAACACCTATACATCTGAGATGGTAGATATGACTGTCTACGTTGTTGAACTTGACAGTGACGGAAATCCTACATCAAATGTATTTGAATTTGCGGGTGATATGCAGAAAGCCTCGATAGAGGTTACAGGCAAGGAAAAGGTATTTGCGGACAGGATTTATTTTACTGAGAGTAATACGAAATACGATCTCAGTATTTCCGGCAATACTCCTGAAACCAGTAAGGTTGAATTCATTATGGATTCAAAGGATGCGGGAAAAGCAGCTCTGGCACTTTATGTGGACAGTGATTCCTACGATAAGGTTGCGGCGAGCAGTAATCCTATAGATGTCTCACTTAAGATGACTTCAAATGTTGAAGTTGAGAGGCTTGGTTTCAAATATTTCACTATAATCGTTGCAGCACTCTTTATACTCTTTACGATCATTACATGTGTATTTATCAAGGAGAAGTCTTCGGTAGATATGGAGACGGCGTCAGTTGGACAGATGTTCAAAGCGCTCCTTCAGAATGATCAGGCTATGACCATAGTTATAACCATAGTGCTTATCAATACAGCACTTTATATAACAACGAACCTTCTGATCTATTTCTTCAAGTATGATCTTGCAGGTTCAAACTGGCAGGGTAATTATACGTTGTTCAATACATTTGCAGGCGGAATGCAGATACTTGCGATGATGCTGATGTTCCCGCTTCTCAGAAAGTTCTTCAGCACTCTCAAGATGTTCTATATATGTGTATTCTCGGCTATAGGCGGATATGCAATACTTCTGGTTATGGCGCTTGCAGGAACCAAGAGTGTATTACCATTCTTCGTACCGGGATTCTTCATTATGTCGGCAGTCGGTGTACTGAATGTTATCGTTACAGTATTTCTTGCAAATACCGTTGACTACGGCGAGCTGAAGAATAAGAGACGTGATGAATCGGTTATATTCTCAATGCAGACTTTCGTAGTTAAGCTTGCAAGTGGTGTGGCAGCACTCGTTGCCGCACTGTGTCTCTCGATATTCAAGATTCAGAAAGACAGTTCGGTTGAGACAACCTATGATATCGTTGTAAACAAGATGGCAGATCTTAAGGCAAATGTAGTGGCAACGATAGATACAAGTGCTGTTATGGGACTCAGAATGGTCATGACACTGGCTCCTATAGTTGTTCTTTTCATAGCACTCTTTGTATTTAAGGCAAGATACATACTCACAGATGAAAAACTTTCAGAAATCACGAAGGAACTGAAAGCATCCAAGGAAGCTAAGTCATAGGACGATGCGGAGTTCTCTGTGAGCTGAGCAGATTGTCATATAGATTAATATCAGGAAATGTCAGCCGGCACGGAGTGTCGACTGACTTTCTGTGTATAAACAGGAAGCTTTGTTCAGGCTTCGGATAAGGAAAGGGGAGGCTTAACATGATAAAGAAAAATGGCAACACCATAGTTCTCCATACTGAGAAAACATCATATGTAATGCGAATCATGCCTTCCGGACATCTTGAGCACCTTTATTATGGGAGGAAGATTCATATATCCAAGGGTGACACTGCGATATTTGAAAAACATGAATTCCCGCCGGGAGATACGAGCATATATTCAGAAGAATATAAGAATTTTTCGTTGAATGACATGAGACTTGAGATGTCATCGGCAGGCAAGGGAGATCATAGAGAACCGTTTCTGGAGATAGTCCATTCGGACGGCAATATGACCAGCGACTTCCTTTATGACAGCAGTATCATCATAAGCGGAAAAGAAGAGCTCGATACACTTCCTTCATCATATGGTGAAATGAATGAAGTTGAAACGCTGGAGATACTCCTTAAGGATAAGGACCGCAATGTATCTCTTAAACTGCTATACTCCGTCTTTGAAAAAGAAGATGTCATAACAAGAGCAACGGTACTCATAAATGAGAGCGGTTCCAAGATACATGTAAAGAGACTCCTGTCAAATCAGATAGATTTTGATCCGGACAGTTTCACTTTCCATACATTTAACGGTGCATGGACAAGGGAGATGATGAAGACTGACAAGGAAGTCATTTCAGGTACGTATGTCAATTCTTCATATAGCGGAACGTCTTCAAATGCCGCTAATCCATTTGTTATGCTGAGCAGAGCTGGTGCGACTGAAGATACGGGAGATGTATATGGCTTCAATCTCATCTACAGCGGTAATCATGCAGAGTATGTGGATGTGAGCTCCTTCGGAAAGGTAAGATTCCTCCAGGGAATCAATCCGAGAAGCTTTGATATTACACTGATGGACGGCGATACATTTGAAGCTCCTGAGGCAGTGATGACTTTTTCAGACGCCGGCTTCAACGGTATGAGTCAGAACATGCATGGTTTTGTAAGGCGTCACATAGTGAGAGGAAGCTGGCGCGATAAGCCGAGACCGGTTGTACTTAACAGCTGGGAAGCGAATTATTTCAATATTGATTCCGGAAAACTTGCGAAACTGGCCAAGGCCGGTGCAGATGCCGGAATAGAACTCTTCGTCATGGATGACGGCTGGTTCGGAAAGAGAAAAGATGATACCAGCAGCCTCGGCGACTGGGATGTAAATAAAAAGAAGCTCCCTGGCGGGCTTGCTGCTATAGCAGATAAAGTAAGATCATATGGTCTTATGTTTGGTATATGGGTTGAGCCGGAAATGGTAAATGTAAAGAGTGAGCTTTACAAGGCTCATCCGGACTGGACGCTGGATATACCTGACATGCCGCACAGTGAAGGCAGAAATCAAAGGATACTTGATCTTACCAGACAGGAAGTTCAGGATTTCATCATAGAAAAGATGACTGAGGTTTTCTCCTCAGCATATATATCCTATGTTAAATGGGATATGAACAGGAATTTTACTGACTATTTCAGCCGTGCCCTGGTCAATCAGGGAGAGGTAATGCATAAGTACCAGATCGGTCTTTACAGAGTCATGAAGACTCTGACCGAAAGATTTCCTGAGATACTGTTCGAAGGCTGTGCTTCCGGCGGAAACAGGTTTGACCTTGGAATACTCTGTTACTTCCCTCAGATTTGGGCAAGTGATGATACGGATGGGCTCATGAGAGCTTATATCCAGACAGGCTACAGTTATGGCTATCCTATGTCGACGGTTTCGGCACATGTATCTGAGGTTCCGAATCATCAGACCATAAGAAGGACTCCTATGGTGACCAGATATAACATCGCTTCATTCGGAGCTTTTGGCTACGAGCTGAACCTCCGTGACCTGGATAAGGAGAAGCGTGCTGCCATTAAGTCGGACATAGAGGAATATAAGAAATGGCGTGATACATTCTTCTTCGGTTCATTTTACAGGGGTAAGAATATTGATTCCGGAAATGAAATGGAATGGACCGTAGTATCGCCTGACAAGAGTAAGGCGGTCGGCCTCTATATGCAGAAACTGGTCACACCAAATGCGGGAAACAGCATATATAAGGCCAAGGGACTCAGTCCAAAATTGGTATATCATTTTTATGGAAAAAGTTATAAAATAGACGTTAAGAATTTCGGGAGCCTGATCAATACGATGGCACCGATTCATATAAAACAGGATTCTGCAATGCATGATTTTATAGCCAAGGTTGTAAAGATGTATGAGAAGCCTGAAGATTATCACATTTATGGAGACACACTTATGAATGCCGGCGTTCACCTGAGGCAGGCATTCACAGGGACGGGCTGGAACGACGAGATGAGATTCTTTACTGACTTTACTTCCCGTGTGTACTATATGGAGGCAGAGAATGAGTAAGAAGGAAAAGGAAAACAAGGACATGACTCCTGATACGGAAGTTCTATCTCCTGAAGAGATGGGAACTGCTCCGGAGGAGACTTCCGAGGAGGCTTCTACTAAAAATGAAGCTGCATCAGAGGGTGGAGAGGAAGCTGTATCAAAGGATGATGCGGTAACAGATGTCCTTACTGCAAATGAAAAGAAGAATAAGGACGATGATGTCACTGATGTTCTTGCAAATAATGAAAAGAAGTCAGATGATGAAATGACTGTTCCTCAGAAGATGGGGGCTAAGAGAGAAGCCAGAAAGTGGGCTAAAGAGTCTAAGGCTCAGGATGATATAGAGGAATATAAGGCAAGAAAGAAGGAAAAGGAAGGACCGGTTGAGAAAGCCGGACCTATAAAGGGATTCGGACTTGCTGCACTTATCATAATGATACTTGGAATCATAGGCATAGGGCTTATCATAGCTTTCTATGTGATTATACCGGGAGCTCCTGTTTATAAGGGAGCGGCAGCCAAGGGATATTCTCAGTACAATATGGATGGATATGTACCTGCTGAACCAACTGTAATAGTTCCGACAAACACTGACGCCGAGGAAGAAACAACCGAAGCGGAACCGGAGAAGGAAACTCCAACGGATGCCAGTGATACTGACGCAGATAATACTGTAGGAACTATAGGAAGGGAGGTATAGAGATGAAAAAGAAATGGAAGAATATTCTTATAGTATCTCTTATACTGATCTTCATTGAAGCAGGCGCAGCTATAGGCTATGCCCTTCCGATATACTATAAGACAGCATTTTTCAATGCTATAGAAGAAACAAAGCTTGATACAGCGCAGGAGCTTCTGAATAAGGATTTCGGAATAGTTAAGTTATATGCGGACATGGATCTGGATGATTATATAGTCTATCATTCAAATCAGTACCTTGAGGATCAGGTTGCTTATGAAGATACCAAGACTATCCTCATTAATCTGGAGCATATGGATGGATACAAGGGAAAGACAGAAGCTGCATTCGGAAAGATCAATGAATATGAGCTTCTCAAGATTTATGAAGATGCAGCCCGTGACTATGAAGTCAATTCAGGCGGAAGAACTGACTATGTCAACGAAGATATACATCTTAACTATGTAAATACATATCATTGTGAGAGCAATCTTTTCAATTATTATGAGAACTTCTCAGCTGACTACTGCACTAAGATAGCTGATGCAATGGATGCATATCTCGAGAAGAAGTTCGATGCATTTCAGAATGGGGAGCTTGAGTATTCAAAGATCAATGCATATGTTCAGGTTGCTTATCAATATTTCCCTGAGACAGAATATGCAAAGGGACTTGTTTCACAGCTCATGAATGTCGGCGCACTTGATTCTGCATTTTCAGGAGCTCAGAAGTCATTTGATGCTCAGGAATATGTTGAATGTATAAGACAGTGTGATACCGCTCTTGAGAGCTACAAGAATGAATCTTATTTTGAACTCTACAAGGATAAGCTGGACGCTCTCCGTGCAGAGGCTTATGAAGCAGGAAAGACTTTCTATAAAGATAAGATCAGTGAGATGGTTGATGACGAGAAGATAGATGAAGCTAAGGCTCTTATTGATTCTCTTAAGAACATCTACGGCAAAGATATCAATATCGCCGAGCTTGAAGCTCTTACAGTTCCTGACTGGAAGAAGCTTTATAAAGGCTTTATGGCGGACTATAAAGAGAAGCTCGCGAAGATGGCCGGGGATGGTGTAAAGGCTGCCGATACATTTGATTCCAAGGATGTGAATGTGGAAGAGCATATGCCTTTAACTGCAGCTGTAAAAGATCTCGATGGAGATGAAGTTCCTGAACTTCTGCTCTATGATCAGAGCATGCTTTATGTAATGAGAGCTGATTTTGACGGTGTTCATCTTACCGGAGCCATAACATATACAGGCTTCTCAGGAGAAAAACTTGTAGCTATAGGTGGCGGTGATGTAGAAGATATCTTCACTCTCATTTATGATGACGGAGAGTGGGCACTTGATGCGTCATTCAAGATCACCGAGGCTGACGGCGAGAAGACATATTACTATAATGGTGACAAGGTTACCGAAGAAGCTTATACCGAGAAGAAGAATTCTATACTCGACAAGCGAACAAACATTGAAGACGGTGTTCCTGTAGATGATGCGGCAGCGCTCTTCGAGTAATCTTTGAGAGATTCTGCGCAGGTTTAACTTACGAGGCGGATTTGTTGTACCCGGAGGTAAAAATGAATATAAAAGTATTCAAGACCGGTCAAACTGAAGACAAGATACCGACGACGAATCCTTCGGAAGCGCCGGACAAAACAGAAAAAGAGAGTATGGAAAGACCGCTTTCAAACGGCTGCAAGCTGATAAGAGAAGGAAATACCTTCTTTGCGGCAGTCGGAGAGGAACGGGTTCAGATTTCCCGTGAGGAAGCGATACTCATACTTCAGAATCACGATTTAATATACGATGTAATAATCGAAGCAAAAAGAAAGTTTTATTTCAATACGGCTGAAGACAGATACAGCCCGACGGAATATTAAGGAGGAATAATTAAATGATCAAGCTATACGACGGTGGTGCATATCTTGCAGATGGCATGACCCTGATACCGGATGATGCTGCGGCAGAAAAGACACTCCGTGATATGGGTGTAAATGTAACGAAGGATGAAGCTGCAAAAGCTACTATGGCATACAGCATACTGGAGTCGCACAATACATCCGGTGACATGGCGAACCTTAAGATCAAGTTCGACAAGATGACTTCACACGACATTACGTTTGTAGGTATTATTCAGACAGCGCGTGCATCAGGACTTAAGGAATTCCCTATACCTTACGTACTTACAAACTGCCACAACTCACTCTGTGCGGTAGGCGGTACCATAAATGAAGATGACCACATGTTCGGTCTTTCATGTGCAAAGAAGTACGGTGGAATATATGTTCCTCCTCATCAGGCAGTAATTCACCAGTATGCAAGAGAAATGCTTGCAGAGTGCGGTGCTATGATACTTGGTTCAGACAGCCATACACGTTATGGTGCACTCGGAACCATGGCTATAGGTGAAGGCGGCGGCGAGCTTGCAAAACAGCTCCTCGGCAAGACATATGATGTAGCAAGACCGGGAGTTGTAGCTATCTACCTTGATGGCGAAATTGCAAAGGGAGTAGGTCCACAGGACGTTGCTCTTGCCATCATCGGTGCAACCTTCGGATGCGGATATGTAAAGAATAAGGTTATGGAATTCGTTGGACCGGGCGTTGATAAGCTCTCAGCTGATTTCCGTATCGGTGTTGACGTTATGACTACAGAGACCACATGCCTTTCATCTATCTGGAAGACAGATGAGAAGGTTAAGGAGTGGTACGAGGTTCACGGAAGAACAGACGCATATAAAGAGATGAAGCCGGGTAAAGTGGCTTACTATGACGGAGTGGTTTACATAAATCTCTCAGAGATTAAACCTATGATCGCTATGCCGTTCCACCCAAGCAATACTTATACCATCGAAGAGCTGAATGCAAATCTTGCAGATATTCTCCATGAGACAGAGGAGAAGGGCAGAAAGCAGCTTTCGGGTGACGTTACATTTACACTTTCAGATAAGATCAGAAATGGAAAGCTCTATGTAGAGCAGGGAATCATCGCAGGCTGCGCAGGCGGCGGTTATGAGAATATCTGCGAGGCAGCGGACATACTCCGCGGTCACTACATAGGCAGTGATGAATTTACACTTTCCGTATATCCTGCAAGTACACCTATCATGATGCAGCTTGCAAAGAACGGAACAGTTGCGGATCTCCTCGAGACAGGTGCTATCGTTAAGACAGCATTCTGCGGACCTTGCTTCGGAGCAGGAGATACACCGGGCAACAATGCACTCAGTATCAGACATTCAACAAGAAACTTCCCTAACAGAGAAGGTTCCAAGATACAGAACGGACAGATTGCTTCTGTTGCACTTATGGATGCAAGAAGTATTGCAGCTACAGCAGCAAATAAGGGCTTCCTTACTCCTGCTACTGACCTTGATATCGAATATACAGGTCCTACATACTTCTTTGATCAGAAGATATATGCAAACAGAGTTTACAATGGTTACGGCAATCCTAAGCCGGAAGAAGAGATCAAGTTCGGTCCTAACATCAAGGACTGGCCTGAAATGCCTGCACTTACAGAGCATGTGCTTCTGAAGGTTGCATCGGTTATCAATGATCCGGTAACAACAACTGATGAGCTCATTCCTTCAGGTGAGACATCAAGCTTCAGATCCAATCCTATAGGACTTGCGGAGTTCACTCTTTCAAGACGTGATCCTGAGTATGTAGGACGTGCAAAAGCAGTTCATGAGATAGAGATAGAAAGAGAGAAAGGTACATGCCTCTGCAAGATGAATGACGAGCTTGCCGGAGTTATGAGCACCATCAAGGAGAAGTTCCCTGATGTTAAGGGCAAGGAGACAGGCATAGGAAGTACTATATTCGCAGTTAAGCCGGGCGACGGTTCCGCAAGAGAGCAGGCTGCTTCATGTCAGAAGGTTCTCGGTGGCTGGGCAAACATCGCTAAGGAATATGCGACAAAGAGATATCGTTCAAACCTTATTAACTGGGGTATGCTTCCATTTGTTATGGATGAAGATTTCGCATTCGATGTAGATGACTATGTATTCGTACCAAATGTAAAGCAGGCAGTTAAGAATAAGGACGAGGTCATCAAGGCTTATGTAGTAAATAAGGATATGAAAGAGATATCACTTAAGCTTGGCGAGCTGACAGATGACGAGCGTACAATAATTGAGAAGGGATGCCTTATCAATTATTACCGTGATTGATTTTGAAATTGTTTTTGGAGCTAAAATCCATTTTGAAAAGGAGGGGCTATTATGAGTGCATTACAGAGCATTCCATTTTCAATGGTTGCTGTTTGGATAATCATCGCAGGAGTTGCACTTCTTATAGAGGCTATAACTACAGGACTTTCGTCTATATGGTTTACAGCCGGAGGTTTTGTTGCCGCTATAGCAGCTGCGCTTAATGCACCGATTCCGGTGCAGGTAGTTCTGTTCCTGGTTGTGTCCATAGCACTTATGCTTCTTGTAAGACCGCTCGCGAAGAAGAAGGTTACAGGCGAGATTACACCAACAAATGCGGACAGTCTGATAGGCAGGAGGCTTGTCGTTATCGAAGAGGTTAATAACCGCGAAAAGACCGGTAAGGCTAAGGTCGGTGATATCGACTGGACACTTCGTTCTGTAAATGGAACGGTAATTCCTGAAGGCGGCATAGTCGTTGTTAAGGACATAGAAGGTACAAAGCTTCTGGTTGTTTCCGAAGCGGAAGCAGCCGCAGAGGCATAAGAATAAAATTTTATTATTTCAAGGAGGTTAATTATCATGGGAGGAGCACAATTAGCATTTATAGTTTTTCTGATAATTATCGTTATGATAGTCCTCAGCTCTATCAGAGTTGTAAGACAGGCAAACGCATTCATTATCGAAAGACTCGGAACATACAGCGCAACCTGGAGAGTGGGACTGCATTTCAAGATGCCTGTCTTCGATAAGGTTGTTAAGAGAGTTTCACTTAAGGAACAGGTTGCAGATTTCCCACCACAGCCGGTTATAACAAAGGATAACGTTACAATGAGAATAGACACAGTTCTGTTCTTCCAGATTACAGATCCTAAGCTTTATACCTACGGTGTTGAGAATCCTATAGCAGCTATAGAGAACCTTACAGCTACAACACTTAGAAATATCATAGGTGAACTCGAACTCGACCAGACACTTACTTCAAGAGAGATAATAAATGCAAAGATGCGTGTTACTCTTGATGAGGCTACAGATCCTTGGGGAATCAAGGTTAACAGAGTTGAGCTTAAGAATATCATTCCTCCTGCAGCTATTCAGGAAGCAATGGAGAAGCAGATGAAGGCAGAGCGTGAGAGACGTGAGCAGATCATCCGTGCAGAAGGTGAGAAGAAGTCAGCAGTCCTTGTATCAGAAGGTCAGAAGGAAGCTAAGATCCTTAAGGCTGAGGCTGATAAGCAGGCAGCTATCCTTGCCGCTGAAGCAGAGAAGCAGGCAGCTATCCTCGCAGCTGAGGCTGAGAGAGAAGCTCGTATCAAGAAAGCTGAAGGTGAGGCTGAGGCTATAGTTCAGGTACAGAAGGCAACTGCAGAGGGTATCAGAATGATAAATGAAGCAGCTCCTACAGATGAAGTTATGCGTCTTAAGACTCTTGAAGCTTTCGCTCAGGCAGCTGATGGCCAGGCTACAAAGCTTATAGTACCTTCAGATATTGCAAATGTAGCGGGGTTTGTATCCGCAGTATCTGAAACTGTTAAGACAAGTAAAGAAAATTAATGCAAAATAACCAAACTGAAAAAGCTTTTTGTAGCATTATTATTAATAATCACTAAAAAAGAGTTTATTTTTAGTATTATAGATGTTATAATCAAACTATCTAATTTTGCACTAAAGGGGTGACTATATGATCAAGAAGGAAATGATTGCTATGCTTCTTGCCGGTGGTCAGGGCTCCAGACTCGGTGTTCTTACTTCTAAACTGGCAAAACCGGCAGTTGCTTTCGGGGGAAAGTACAAGATTATCGATTTTCCTCTCAGTAACTGTATCAATTCAGGGGTAGATACTGTTGGTGTTCTTACACAGTACAGACCTCTTCGCCTGAATCAGCATATCGGTATAGGTATGCCTTGGGATCTCGATAGAAATTACGGTGGTGTTACAGTACTTCCACCATATGAGAAGGCAGATAATGCTTCATGGTATACCGGTACAGCTAATGCTATATACCAGAACCTTGAGTATATGGAGTATTACAATCCTGACTATGTTCTCATACTTTCGGGTGACCATATCTACAAGATGGATTATGAAGTAATGCTTGATTATCACAAGTCGTCACATGCAGATGTAACGCTTGCAACATATCAGGTTCCTATGGAGGAGGCTTCAAGATTCGGTGTTGTTATCACTGATGAGAATGGTGTTATAAGTGAGTTCGAGGAGAAGCCGGAGCATCCAAGAAGCAACAAGGCTTCTATGGGTATCTATATATTCAGCTGGCCTGTTCTTCGTGATGCACTTATAGAGATGAAGGATGTTCCATCATGCGACTTTGGTAAGCATGTTATTCCTCGTTGCCATGAACAGGGCAAGAAGATCGTTGCATACGATTTCAAGGGATATTGGAAGGACGTTGGAACACTCGGTTCATATTGGGAAGCTAATATGGAACTTGTAGATATCATTCCTGAGTTCAATCTTTATGAAGAATTCTGGAGAATCTATACAAAGAGTGACAATCTTCCACCTCAGTACATAGCTGACGAGAGCACTGTTCAGAAGAGTATCGTTGGTGAAGGAACAGAAATCTACGGTGAGGTTATCAACTCAGTTATAGGATCGGGCGTTGTTATCGGTAAGGGTACAGTCGTTAAAGACTCTATCATTATGAACAATGTAACGATAGGCGATAATGCCAGCATAGAGAAGTCCATACTCGCTGAAGGTGTCAGCATAGGCGACGGCACCACCCTTGGAGTAGGAGAAGAGGTACCGAACGACTTCGCACCTCATATCTATTCATTCGGACTTGTAACTATTGGTGAGAATTCAGTTATTCCGGCAAATGTTGAGATCGGCAAGAACACTGCTATAGTTGGTGTTACTGAGCCTGCAGATTATCCGGACGGAGTTCTGAAGAGTGGTTCAAGTATAATAAAGGTAGGTGAGTAATATGAGAGCGATAGGTATCATTTTAGCAGGTGGAAACAGCAGTAGGATGGGAGACTTATCAGCTAAACGTGCAGTAGCAGCTATGCCGGTTGCAGGATGCTACAGAGCGATTGACTTCTCACTTTCCAATATGGCAAATTCACACATACAGAAGGTTGCAGTTTTTACACAGTATAATTCACGTTCACTTAATGAACATCTCAATTCATCAAAGTGGTGGGATTTCGGAAGAAAGCAGGGAGGTCTCTACGTATTCACTCCTACTATCACAGCAACCAACAGCGATTGGTATAAGGGTACAGCAGATGCTCTTTACCAGAATATCAGCTTCCTTAAGAATGCTCATGAGCCATATGTAGTTATCGCATCAGGCGATGGTATATATAAGCTCGATTACAATAAGGTACTTGAGTACCATATAGCAAAGGGTGCTGACATAACAATAGTTACAAAGGACATCAGTCCTGAAGATGATGACATCACAAGATTCGGTGTTGTTAAGGTTTCTGAAGAAGGCAGAGTTATCGATTTCGAAGAGAAGCCGGTTATAGCAGATACCCACACAGCTTCGATAGGTGTTTATGTCATAAGAAGAAGACAGCTGATAGAGCTTCTTGAGGCAGCATCTTCAGAAGGAAGAACTGATTTCGTTAAGGATATCCTTGTAAGATATAAGAACGTTAAGAAGATCAATGCTTATAAGATGGATTCTTATTGGAGAAACATAGCTTCTGCAGATTCTTATTACAGAACAAATATGGATTTCCTTAATAAGGATGTCAGAGATCATTTCTTCAGAGAGCAGCCTAGTATATATACAAAGGTTGAGGATCTTCCTCCTGCAAAATACAATGGTGATGCAAAGGTTAACAACAGCCTTGTAGCAAGCGGAACCATTATCAACGGTGAGGTTACAGATTCCATCCTCTTCAAGAAGGTTTATATCGGCAACAACTGTGTTATTAAAAATTCAATAATCCTGAATGATGTTCACATTGGTGACAACTGTGTTATTGAGAACTGCATAGTAGAAAGCAGAGACACAATAAGGGCCAATACGGTTCATAAAGGTGAACCGGGTAATCCTGAGGTAATCATAGAAAAGAGCTTCAGATACACATTATAAACGCTATATGCAAACTGCAAATGTCAGAGGTTTTTTTAAGCCCTGAGGTAGTAATAGGAGGGTAAAACATATGCAGATTACAGACGTTAGAGTTAGAAAGATTGCCAAAGAAGGAAAGATGAAAGCTGTTGTTTCGATAACCATCGACAATGAATTCGTTATCCATGACATTAAGGTTATCGAGGGAGAGAAAGGCCTCTTCATTGCGATGCCAAGCAGAAAGTCATCCGATGGTGAATACAGAGATATAGCTCATCCTATCAATTCAGCAACGAGAGAGAGCATTCAGAAACTTATTCTTGAGAAGTATGAGACAACATCTTTTGAGGAAACGGATGAGGTTTAGTCACTCAGCTTGTGCGTTCTACAAGCCGGATTCATATGCATAGCATATGAGCAATAATAAAGCACCTTGCCTGCAAGCTCGCTTGCAAAGGCAAGGTGCTTTGTTGTTGTACATATGTGCGAAGCACATATGTAATCCGGCGACAGCGCAACATGAAATAATTCGCGAAGCGAATTATGAATTTATACATTACGAATAGGTTGAAACAATCATGCAAAAGATATAGAATATGACAGAATAAAAAAGAATTCCGGATTGGAGAAATCAAAATGAGTAATATGAAAGCAGTTATACTTGCAGCAGGCAAGGGTACAAGAATGAAGTCGGAGCTTCCAAAGGTTCTTCATACAGTAAATGGAAGAACTATGGTTGAGTATGTTATAGATGCGGCAAAGGGTGCCGGTGCAGATGACATCTGCGTGATTGTTGGATATAAAGGGGACATGGTCAGAGAAAGCCTGAGTGCTCTTAATGTAAGCTATGCAGAGCAGGCAGAACAGCTCGGAACAGGACATGCTGTTAAATGTGCTGCTGATTTTATAGGGACAGATGGAGATACACTCATACTCTGTGGCGATACACCGCTTATAACAAGTGATACACTTAAGAAGTTATATGAAAGACATACCGGAAATGGAAATGCAGTAACCGTGCTTTCTGCTATATTTGAAGATCCGTTCGGATATGGAAGAATAATCAAGGATGCAGACGGAAATTTCAGAGCTATAGTTGAGCAGAAGGACTGTACTGAAGAAGAGACAAAGGTGCAGGAGGTTAACTCCGGAATGTATCTCTTCAATTCAGAGCTTCTGAGCCAGGCTCTTGGAATGCTTACGAATAATAATGCTCAGGGTGAGTATTATCTGACAGATACCATTGAGATCATCAAGGGACTCGGCGGTAAGGTTGAGGCTATGCCGGTTTCCAATAAGGATGAAATAATGGGTGTCAACACTGTTGATCAATTATCAGCTGCTGAAAAATTAATCTAGTTATAATCATTTGTCAAACGATGTATACACATTCAAACGTAATTGGAGATAATAATTCATGAAAGTGATTGTTGGGCTTGGAAATCCGGGACTTAAGTATGCGGGAACCAGGCATAATACGGGATTCTCCGTACTTACGGAAATTTCCGATAGATATGATATACCGGTTAATAAGAGACAGTGCAAGGCACTTGTCGGACATGGTTTCATAGCGGGAGAGAAGGTCGTACTGGCGATGCCGCAGACCTATATGAATCTTTCCGGTGAGGCTGTTTCAGGGCTCGTTTCATTTTATAAATGTACCGAGAAGGATGTTATCGTTATATATGATGATGTCAGCCTTGACGTAGGTAAGATAAGGGTGCGTCCGAAGGGAAGTGCCGGTGGGCACAATGGTATCAAGGATATCATAGAGAAGCTTGGCACCGATACATTTGACCGTGTGAAGGTGGGCGTTGGACAGAAGCCGCCTGAATATGACCTTGCAGATTATGTTCTGGGACATTTTGCCAAAGAAGATCTGCCGGTTATGAGAGAGGCTGCAGCCCGCGCCGCAGATGCAGTTGAAACACTCATCAAAGAAGGCTGCGACAGCGCCATGAATAAGTATAACGGGAGTTAGTTTATTGAAGGAAGGATGCCATGACAGTATTCATATTGAAGATAATAGCAATGCTTACCATGGCTGTCGATCATATCGGGTTTGCCTTCGTCGATGATAATATAGTGATGCGGAATATCGGCAGGATGGCATTTATCATATATGCTTTCCTGATGGCTGAAAGCTATTACCATCTGAAGGATAAGCCGGACAGGCTGAAGAGCCATATCATTAAACTGGCTGTTCTGAGTTTTGTATCTGAGATTCCGTTTGACCTTTTCGAATTTCAGAAGTGGTACTGTTTCGAGGATCAGAATGTTATCATCACGCTTTTCCTCGGATTTGTTGCATTGATATTATCCGGAAAACTCTGTGAGAAGCTCGCGGATAAGAAGTTCATAGCCATACCGTTGTGCATTATCATATGCGGACTTGATGCATATATCGCGGCAAAACTCAATTCAAATTATGGACATGCCGGAGTTCTGCTGGTTATACTTTTCTACTTATATCTCAGAAAAATGGAAGATATGAATATACCAATACGTTTCCTTGCCATCGCTCTTGTTTTGGCAGTTTATCTGGTATCTCTGTTCTGGAGATATGCCGACTATGGAAGTATAAGGGAAACGATAAGGGCAGGCATAAACTTTTCAAAGGGTTACCTGTACGGGAATGTCGCAACTATCATTCCTTTGGGTCTTTATAACCGGAAGCTGGGATTTAAAAACCGTGCATTTAATATCTGTTACAGTATATTTTATCCGGTACAGTATTTGTTACTCTCGCTGATAGTTTTTCTTAAATGAAAAACTATGATAAGACTAACCTTGTTGTTGACAATAGTATAGTATATTAGTATATTATAATTAATCGTTCCCACCGAGCCTAGGTAGCTTTGCTACATGCGTAACATGGTGGGCCTTTTGTTTCTATAAGGAGATTCTTAATTGCGCGAGATCAAACAGTTTAAGACAATTGATGAACAATTGGATATATTGAATGCCAGAGGGTTAATCATTGATGATATGGACGAGGCAAGAAAGGTTTTGTCCTACGTGAGCTATTATCGATTGAGTGCTTATACTCTTACTTTGCGTAAAGATGATGCATTTTATGATAATGTTCATTTTTCTGATGTCTTGCAAATATATAATTTTGATATGGAATTAAGAGCTGCATTAATGCTTTTGCTGGAGAGCATAGAAGTATCGATGCGAACCTATATTGGATATTATCACGCAAAGACTTATGGTGCTTTAGGGTATTATAATGCGGAGGCCTTTGATGATGTCAAGAGATTCCATAGATTTGAAGATGATTATCATGTAGCCATAGAGGAATATGGCGACAAAGAGGCGTTCGTCAAACACCACAAAGAAGTGTATGGTGGTCAGTTCCCTATTTGGGTATTAGTTGAGTTATTAACACTGGGAGTGTTATCCAGATTGTTTAAAAATCTCAAACCGGAATTAAGGAAAGAGATATGTCGTGACCACTTTGGCAAGATAAATGATTCGTATATATGCAATTGGTTACAGGGATGTACTATATTGAGAAATATATGCGCCCATAGGGGGCGTCTGTATAATAGGCAGATCCCTTTTTCGATTAGACTCGGAAAAAGAGATAAAGAAACATTTCAGAATAATGGTATTTCCATTAATAAAGCAGGTAAACAATTGTTCTCATATATAATCGTCATCCATAAAATGGTTCCAGATGATAACGTTTGGGATTCTTTTATTAGCAAATTAACTGAATTGGAATCAAAATATCCATTTGTTAGATTAGATTACTATGGCTTTACTTCAGATTGGAAAAGTGTTCTTGGGGTATGTAAAGAGAAATAGCTGTAATGAGCAAGATAATTATTGAATAATACAGGCATAAGACGTGCGGGAGGTGTAGACAGAATGTTTTGTCATGTGTGTGGTACTAAAATTGAGGATGGGTCACTTTATTGTGAGGCTTGCGGAGCAAAGCAGATAGGGATTTCGGAAAAGCAGGTTGATGTTAGTAGTAATTATCCTACAGCTACAAAAGAAGTAAGTAAGAAGGAAAATGAACCGAAGACTACTGTGCCGAAGAAAAATAAAGGCAAGAAGACTGTAATAATATGTGCAATAGCTGCAGCGGCAGTCCTGATAGTTGGCGGTATAGTTACATTTTTCATTATAAGAGGCAGAAATTCAAGTGGAAGTCCGGTAGGAGCGCCTTCCGGTAGGATTCGCGTATTATATGGAGATGGTGATTATTCAGAATCTGTTATTAATGACCTTACTCTTCCTAAGAAGGTAGATGGCGTTAAAGTAAAATGGAGTAGTGATAAACCGGATGTTATATCAAACAAAGGTAAAGTTACCAGACCGGAAGATTCAAATCAAAAGGTAACGCTTACAGCAACTTTCAAAAATGGAAAAGATAAGACCAGTAAAGAATTCACAGTCAATGTCATAAAGAATAAGAATATCAATACTGATGAAATGGATGAATACTCTATAGATGATATAGACAGCATGAATGAGGATAATCCTTATTACTTTACTGAGTACAATAATGTAGAGATAACGACTAAAGATGAAGAAACCGGTGATGATAAGACTGTGATTCCTATTTCAGCTATATGTGGGAAATTCAGTGATATCACTATTGAATCATCAGAGGATGCAATAGCTGCTCTTTATAATATAAATGATATTCTGGCTCTTAATGATCCAAAGACAGAACTTAGGCCATTGGTTGTCAACCATAGTGAATATGGTAGAGGATATACATTTAACCAGGTGTATAAAGGGTTGGATGTATATGGCAGACATCTTACAGTTTCCTGTGACGTTGATGGAGCTGTTACATCAGTAACATCCAGCTGTTATTCGCTGGATGGTGTTTTTGATGTGGATACTGAACCGTCTACATCGGTTAAAAAGGCAAGTAAAGATATAAAGGCATCATATGAAGTTGAAGGTATAGAAACAAAATATGTCAAGAGCATTATTTACAATCTTGACGAATATGAGGAAAAACCTGTTATGGCATATCTGTTTTTGGCTAATATGGGTGGGTTTATCTCAGATACCGTGATATATAATGCTTTAGATGGTGAGATTATTTGTAAAGGAAGTAATATACAGGATGCTTCTGTCACTGGAAAAGGTAAAAATGAGAAGGGTGAGGAAGTTTCGTTCCCGATGCATATAAAATGGAACTCGCCAGTTACCTGTAAAAAGTATATGTATGATCTGGACAGAGGTATAAGAATAATAAAGGTTACCCAAAAAGGAGATGATTATTATGGAGATGATTATTATGGTGACACTGATGATGCTACAGCAGTTTCAGCATACACGAACATAATAAGAGTTTATGATTGGTATAATGGTTCGGATTATGATGAAAAGAAGGGAACTAGTGGACTTGGAAGGAATTCTGTTGATGGTAATGGAATGGCGATCCCTATCATGGTGTATGGCTCTGATGCTCCCCGTAAAGATAACGCTAGCTGGGATGGATCGGGTATTCATTTTTATCCCAACTCGGAAAAGAATAAAGATAAAAATCCAATCACACTTGCTAGTTGTCTTGATGTTTGTGGGCATGAGTTTACACATGGAGTAGTTGGGAATATTACAGGTGGAGGATTAAATGAAGTTCATACTAAATGCTATATTACATCTGCTATAAATGAGGCGTATGCCGATATTTTTGGATGGTTTATTGATTATGATGATAATCTTATAATGGAAGAATGGTCTACGGAAAAAGGGTTATGCAGAAGTTTGGAGAATCCGAATGCTTATGAGGAACCATCAAGATTTATGGATGATGAATTTTGGTATGAGTATGATATTTCTGAGGATAAATACAAACAGTGGAAAAAGGATCGGATAAGTAACCAAGTTAATAATAAAAACAATGTAAACTATGAAGACGTATCATATGATGCTTTCAAAAAACATGAAAAGAGTTGGTATGAACATCAGAATTGTACAGTCATTTCACATGCGGCATATTTGATGTCAGTGGGAAATGAAGAACATTCGCCTATAGAAAAAGAAAAGTTGATAAAACTTTGGTATAACTCGCTAGATAAAAACTATGACGCGTCCTCGAGATTCATTGATGTGAGAATAAAAGTTCTTATTGCAGCGTCAGATATGGAAATGTCTTCATCGGAAATGGACACAATAAAATGGGCATTTGATGAAGTGAATATTATTGGTACTATTCATCATGAAAAGGCCGATGAAGATAAGTTGTACAAGGATTACATTATCAATGTTCTTATCCCTGAACATGGAGTATATGATCCTGCTCAGACTGCATATATAAGTACCCCACAGTTGTATGAATATAAATATACATACAATGAGGCGGAGAAAAAGCTGGACAGAGAATCCAGGGATGTAGGTGCAACCGGTGAATATGATGAAGGCAATGTAGGAGAATATGGTCCTAAGCTTTGCGGATTGATCTATACAGAAATAGGTGACTTTGATGATGATGGAAGCAAAGAACTTCTAGTCATAAGAGGCGATGAAAATGTAATGTCCCAGGATGTTTATTCAAAAAGATATCCTATTATAGTTGAAATATATACTATTGTTGATTCTGTTGTTACTTTGGTAAATAATACTACTGTAGAAATATGGGACGAAACCTATATGAAAGAAAGATGGGCAGGCTATGGGGTTGATCCATATCCGGATTATGAAGCTAAATCAAAGGGATATATCGATAACATGTATATTTCTACCATAGATGGAGAAAGAGTAATAACCATGACCAGGGGCGGTTGGTTTGATGTTACGGCAGATATTTGTGGAATTGTTATTCCTGTAAAATCGCTTGTTCCGAGAACAGTATACTTTTACTATGCGGATGCAAATTATCCTTCAGAGTATTACGTTATTGATAAGTCCACCGGAGAAGTTGTAAAAGAATCATTTGCTATAGATACTTCAGATTATGACCTGAATGATGAAACAATGATCAGAAGAAAATGGTTTGGTGATGACCATACAGATCTTTTTGATTGTTATGGTGGAGTTCTGAATGATTTTCTTTTGGAATACTGGCATGGTTCTGGTAATGATGAAGAAGAAAAGGAAGACATTCAGGATGCAGATGATGATTCTTATACTGCTGCAGGTGATGCATTGTTCGCAGGTTTCCTTTCAGATTTTACTGATAAAGTACAGAATTCAAGTGGAGAATACTTTGTTCCTGGTAAAGAGGATTCAATGAATGATTGTTATATAAGCATTGATGAAATAAAAGACTTTTATAATGACGGCTCCCTTCAATATACATATACTGATATGGATGGAGATAACGTTCCTGAGCTGCTATTGGGATATCCGGATTCTGAGCTCGAAAGAGGGACTATCGAAGCATGTGCACTTATAGCAAAAGATGGAGATTCATATAAAATAGTAAAATACTGTTGGAGTGGTCAATTTGTAAGTGAATATCACGGTGGAGGCTTCTTCAGTGAAGGATATACAATGAGTGCCGGTGCAGAATATGTGTCGTATTTTGAGAAATATAACGGCGATGCAAAGGAAATGGAAACTTATGTATCATTGCATGCACGTCTTAACATGGAAACCTCTGAATACGATTATGCGTTTACCATAGGTGATGAATACTATGATGATCCATATTCAGAACCTGTTGTTCCACATGGCGATGAAGCAAAAGCTAAATTTGAAGAGGTTCAAAACGATATTCATAAATATATCGGAGAGATAGAGAAAATGAAATGGAAGAAACTCTCTGATTTCTGATATTAAATAAGGAGTTTTATGGAAGCACTTTACCATGCAGTGCAAAATGATCCGGCCATAAAGAAGATCAGAAGCTGCGTCAGAGCGGGAAAGCTTCCGCTTCATCTCTGGGGAGGCTCAAGAAATATCAGGGCACTTCTTAGTGAAGCGGTTTCTCATGATGACAGGCTGACTCTGGTCGTGACTTATGACGAATCCAGAGCGGACAGGCTGTATTCAGCCTTCAGATTCTATGAGAAGGATGTATATCAGTATCCTGCCAAGGATGCTCTGTTCTATTCGGCAGATGTTCACGGAAATGCAGTCACAAAGAAAAGGCTCGAGGTCATAAAAAGAATACAGGATGGTCAGCGTGCAGTGGTGATAACCACCATAGACGGACTCATGGATATGATGCCGCCTGGTGATATCATCGCAGGAAATGTCATTAAGCTTAAGAAGGATGACGAGATAAGTCTGGATGATATCAAGGACAGACTCGTCAACATGGGCTATGAGAATGAAGTGTCCGCTGAAGAACCGGGGCAGTTTTCTGTGAGAGGTGGAATAATTGATATATTCCCTCTTACCGAAGAGTGCCCTTATCGTGTTGAGCTCTGGGGAGATACTATAGATTCTATAAGGACATTTGATGCTGAAAGTCAGAGGTCCATTGAGGAAGTTGATTCGTGTGAAGTATATCCTGCCAGGGATTTTACACTTGATAAGTCCGCAATAGAAGAAGGGCTTGCCAAGATGGAGGCGGAGTACGAGGTACAGAGCGAGGCTCTGAAGAAGTCATTTAAGACAGAAGCCTATGCCCGTCTCAAGAAGAATATGGAATTCATCAGAGAGAGTCTTCTGGATTATGATTCCATGACCGGACTTGATGATCTGATATCTTATTTCTATGACGAGACCGTTTCATTTTTGGATTTCTTCCCGAAGGATACCTTCATCTTCGTTGATGAGCCGGAGCAGGTTGCAGAGAAGGCAAGAGTATATGCGGCTGAAGTCAGTATGTCCATGGAAGGAAGACTGGCGGGAGGCTATATACTTCCGGGACAGGCCAAGGTCATATATGATGACAGCTATATTCTCGGAAGACTCGCCGGAAGAAAGACCGTTCTTTATTCGACTTTATATAAAAAAGCTGAGCAGTTCGGAGAGGCTGAGAATCTGTCTGTAAGCTCTGAAAGTCTTATATCCTACAAGAACAGCATGGATAACCTTACGAAGGATATAGCGAAGTTCAAGAAGGAAGGCAGGATAGTTCTTATAGCATCGCCTTCAGCGACGAGAGCAAAGAGAATCGCCGATAATCTCAATGATTTTGATATACCTGCATTTTTCTCGGCAGACCGTTCAAGAGTCCTTGAACCTCGTGAGGTCATGACCATAAGAGGAACACTGGACGAAGGCTTCGTCATGAAGGACTCAGGCCTCGTAGTTATCAGTGAGAGTGATATATTCACAAATGAAAGGCGTGGCGTTAAAAAGAAACCGAAATATCAGGGCAGTCAGCTGCGTGATCTCTCAGAGATAAGTGTAGGCGATTATGTAGTTCATGAAAGACATGGTATAGGTATATACAGGGGCATAGAGAAGGTTGAGACCGACGGATGCCTTAAGGATTATATAAATATTGAATACGGTGACGGTGGCAAGCTCTTCGTTCCTGTAGAGCAGATGGCCGTTGTCGGAAAGTACGCAAGCAAGGATGCAGCCAAGCCGAGACTGAACAGGCTCGGCGGCAGGGAATGGGAGAAGACCAGGGCGAAGATCAGTACCGAGGTAGATACTGTTGCCAAGGAGCTTATAGATCTTTATGCCATAAGAAGCCACAGCAATGGCTATGCATTTTCACCTGATACTGTATGGCAGACGGAGTTCGAAGAACTCTTCCCATATGATGAGACACCGGACCAGCTGCGTGCCATAGCTGATACCAAGAAGGATATGGAAAGTAACCATATCATGGACAGACTTATATGCGGTGATGTAGGCTTCGGCAAGACAGAGGTCGCTATAAGAGCTGCATTCAAGGCTGTGCAGGATTCGAAGCAGGTGGCATATCTCGTTCCAACTACCATACTTGCCCAGCAGCATTATGAGAATTTCATAGAGAGATTTGCAGATTATCCTATAAGAGTCAGGATGCTCTCAAGGTTCTGTTCTGCAAAAGAGATAAGAGAAACCGTTGCCGGACTCAGAAAGGGCGAGGTTGATATAGTCATAGGAACCCACAGGCTTCTTTCAAAGGATGTCGAATTCAAGAATCTTGGACTGCTTGTCATCGATGAGGAACAGAGATTCGGTGTAAGACATAAAGAAAAGATAAAGGCTCTCAAGAAGACTGTTGACGTGCTTACGCTTACTGCAACTCCTATACCGAGAACTCTTCATATGAGCCTGATAGGTATAAGAGATATGAGCATACTCTCGGAGGCTCCTGCAAAGAGAAGACCTATTCAGACCTATGTCATGGAATATGATCCGGAGTTTGTCAGAGAGGCGATCAGCAGAGAGATAGCCAGACAGGGCCAGGTTTATTACGTATATAACAGAGTTGATGATATAGAGAGGGTAGCTTCCGAGCTTCGGAGGTTAGTACCAAACGCCCGCATTACATTTGCACATGGAAAAATGAATGAAAGAGAGCTCGAGGATATAATGCACGAGTTCATTTCCGGTGAGATAGATGTGCTTGTTTCGACGACTATCATAGAGACGGGACTTGATATTCCGAATGTAAATACCATTATAGTCCATAATGCGGATAACTTCGGGCTGTCGCAGCTCTATCAGCTCAGGGGACGTGTCGGAAGGAGCAGCAGGAGCGCGTATGCATTCCTTATGTACAGGCGTGACAAGGTCATCAAAGAGGTGGCAGAGAAGAGGCTCAGCGCGATAAGAGAGTTCACCGAGCTCGGTTCGGGTTATAAGATATCCATGAAGGATCTGGAGATAAGGGGGGCCGGAAATATTCTTGGACGCGCACAGTCAGGCCACATGGAGGCAGTAGGTTATGATCTCTACGTTAAGATGCTGAATACTGCCATAAAGAAGGGGCTCGGAGAGGAGCCTCCGAAGGAATATACCGTCAGTGTCGATATTCCTGTGGATGCACATATTCCTGACTCATATATCAACCGTGAGGTTGTGAAGCTTGAAATGTATAAGAGTATTTCAAGGGTCGAGACCGAAGAAGATTCTGAGGAACTCTATGCGGAGATCAAGGACAGGTTTGGTGAGCCGCCTAAAGAAGTAACCAGACTTCTCAGGATAGCCATCATCAAGGCTAAAGCTCGTGACGCCGGACTGTCCGAGATAAGATACAGACAGGAACAGCTTCAGTTTATAGTCAGAAATGATGCTGATATCATAATAGAGAATATCCCGATATTCATGAAGAAATACAAAAAGGAAGCCAAGATTATGAATGGCAAGGATTCGGGATTTGCTGTTAATGAAAGTGCATTTCTGCAGGATGAAGTGCTTGAAAAAATAGAAGCTGTCATTTATGATATTAAGGAAATACTTGTCCCCAAGGGGCAGGATTCTATAGATGAAGACGGAAGATAATATGACATATAGATTCAGTGATAAAAAAGAATTACGAAGAGGCGTCATCAGAAAGAAAACAGGGCTGCTTTCAATACTTATGATCTTCTGTATGGTGCTTACCTCATGCGGACATACCAGCACGGTCGGTAATGCCGGGACGACGGTATTTAAGTTTGGCGGTCAGAACATAAGCTTCGGCGAGGTCTATATTTACGCAGAAACAGTTATAGAAGGTTATAAAGATACCTACGGTGAAAATGTATTTTCCATGGACATAACTGATGAGGACGGTGAATCAAGACCGCTTGAAGAGGTTGCCAGGGAAGATATCATAAAAGATATAGTGAGAGTCAAGGTCCTGAATGAGAAAGCCGAAAACTATGACGTGGCTCTTACAAATGAAGACAAAGCCAAGGCTGTTTCAGAGGCTGACCATTTCTGGAAGGGGCTTACAGATCAGCAGATTGCAGATATGCAGCTTACCCAGGATATGGTTCAGAAGGTTATAGTTGAGAATATCATAGCAGACAAGGTATATAAAGAAATCATAAATACTTATGAAGTAGAGATTTCTGACGAGAAAGCAAGAGAGACTACATTTTATGATATTTACTTCACCTGCTACAAAGAGAATCCTGACGGTTCTGTAGAGAAATATACTGAAGAAGCCAGAAAACAGCAGTATCAGAATGCCGTAAATGCATCGAGCTCCCTCAATGCAACCGATGGTATAAACGCGATCGACAGCATAGTAAGCGAGTACGGACTTACGAAATCTGCATACTATACAATGACTCCGGATGAGATACAGGCTAAATATGGTTCGGAAGTTTCAGAGATGCTTTACGATCTTGAAGATGGAACATTCAGTCTTGTTACTGAGACAGAATATGGTTATCACATATTCTATATGAAGTATCTTACAGACAGAGCAGCTACCGACTCGCGTAAGGAAGAACTTCTTGCAGCGGCAAGAGAAGAGTATTTCCAGGACAAGTTTAATGACTGGCTGAAGGATACTGACAGAAGCTTCGATTATGAGAAAGACGTAAACTTCGACGAGTATAATAAGATATCATTTGAATAGAGTTGTGGCTGTTTACTATTTAACGGCACATAGAAAAAGACGCGGGTCCGCGTCTTTTTCTATGTAAGAATATATTCAATTATGCCAGATGCAGAATATGTGATGCAAACTGGAAATATATTATAAGCGAAAGTGCATCAACGATAGTCGTGATGAAAGGACTCGCCATAACGGCCGGGTCAAATCCTATTCGCTTCGCAAGTATAGGAAGTGTACATCCTACGAACTTGGCAACTACTACTGTAAGAAGCAGTGTCATGCATACTATGGCAGCTATAACTATATCTACTCTGTCAAGGAATAAGAGCTTTACAAAATTTGCAATTCCAAGAGTCAGCCCACAGAGAAATGCAACCAGAAGCTCTTTTCCCTGAATCCTGAAGATATCAGAGAAGTTGATCTCATCAAGAGAGAGACCACGGATTATAGATACCGAAGCCTGTGAACCCGCATTACCGCCTGTGTCCATAAGCATAGGAATGTATGCTGTAAGTATTACATATGCTCCGAGAGCAGTCTCGTATTTTGTTATGATAGCACCGGTAAACGTAGCGGATATCATGAGCAGAAGAAGCCATGGTATCCTCTTTTTATATGTCTCGAAAACACCTGTGTTAATGTATGGCTTATCGGTAGGTGTGATAGCGGCCATCATTTCGATATCCTCTGTATTCTCCTCCTGGATGACATCGATAGCGTCATCGAAGGTTATGATACCGACAAGTCTTTTCTCGTTATCTACAACCGGAATGGCAAGGAAGTCGTATTTATCGAAAAGCTTAACAACTGTTTCCTGGTCTTCTTGGGTTGTAACATATATTACATTTGTTTCCATGATATCGCCGATCTTATCGGCGTAATCTGCAAGAAGAAGATCCTTTACCGTGACAATACCCAGAACCTCTTTCTTTACATTTGTGACGTAACAGGTATAGATAGTCTCTTTATCGACGCCGACGGCTCTGATACGTTTAAATGCATCCTCAACCGTCATGTGCTCCTCAAGACGGACATACTCTGTCGTCATGATGCTTCCGGCACTGTCCTCAGGATACTTAAGGAGTTCGTTAATCTCACGCCTTGTCTCAGGGTCGCAGTTCTGCAGGATACGCTTAACTACATTTGCTGGCATCTCTTCGATCATGTCGACAGTATCGTCGAGGAAGAGGTTGTTGATGATGTAATTAAGCTCGTTATCTGAGAATGCTTTGATAAGATTCAGCTGAACATCTGATTCAAGATGTGCAAATGTATCGGCTGCAAGTTCTTTTGGGAGTATTCTGAATGCTATGGATAGCTTGTCTATGGGAAGCTCGCCAAGAAGCACAGCTATATCTGCTTCGTTCTGTTCGGAGAGGTATTCCCTGACTTCTACAAGTCTTTTTTCTTCGATGAGATTCTCAAGTTCTTCAGCTGTATATACTCTTTCTTCATCCACAGGGAACACCTCCCTTCATTAGATTTTTTCGATATTAGAGAGTTCCGGTTGAACCGAAACCACCTTCTCCGCGGTCTGTATCATCGAGCTCTTCTACAGCATTGAAATTACCGATTATATAAGGGGTAATAACCATCTGTGCGATACGCTCGCCCGGATCAATGGTACGTGGAGACATTGTATGATTGTGGAGAGCTACAAGAACCTCTCCTCTGTAATCAGAATCTATAACACCAACCTTGTTGGCAGGAGCGAGACCTTTTCTTGTTGCAAGTCCGCTTCTTGCGTATATAAGACCGGCACAGCCTTCAGGCAGTTCCATGGCAAGTCCTGTAGGAACAAGGACTGTATCCTGAGGTCCTATAGTAATAGGAACTTCGATACATGCATAGAGATCGGCACCTGCGGCATGCTCTGAGCCATAGGTTGGAAGCTTTGCGCCATCGCGCAGGATCTTAATGTTAACATTTGTGCTCGTTATCATGATAGAAAACCCCCTCGTCTTTCCAGAGGACAATGTCCCCTTGTTCTAATGACTTCTGTACATCTATGATACGCTGGTTGGATGAACCCTTGAATCTCAGATTGAGATCGAGATAGTCTATATCAAAGCGGCTGTCTACAAGAACGTCTATGAGAGAAAGGATTTCTTTCGTCACAGGCCATTTCTTGCACATGTCAGCAAGAATCTCGGTGTCAAAATAGAAACCGGAGAAACACCATATAGACTTCTCGGGATATGTCTCTCTGACTTTCTGAAGCAGAGGGAGTATACCCTTCTGATTTACGAACTCGAAAGGTTCACCGCCGAGTATGGTAAGGCCTTCGATATAGTCCGGCCTTAACGCTTCTATAATCTCATTTATCGTGTCATTTGTAAAGGTTTTTCCATAATTAAAATTCCATGCAATCTCGTTAAAACAGCCGTTGCAGTGAAGTGTACATCCGGATACGAAAAGTGAAACTCTGACGCCCGGTCCATTTGATATATCATGTTTTTTAATCTGCGCGTAGTTCATGGTTTTCCTTCCTGAAAATCATTCTTATATGGATTAGGAAAAGGAGGACAAAGTCCTCCTTTTCGGGAAAATTTCATCTTACGTTCTTTTTACAGATGAAGTACTCTTGCTTTGATCTCTTTTGTCTTTCCTACGTTCCAAAAGTTCTCACCGAGATAACCGCATGTACGTCTTGTAACATTCATCTTTGAATGATCCTTGTTATGACACTGTGGGCATTCCCATTCATTGTCATCGTTGATCTCTATCTCTCCGTCGTAACCGCAAACCTGGCAGTAATCAGACTTTGTATTGAACTCTGCATACTGGATGTTGTCATATATGAACTTAACAAGCTCTGAAAGTGCATCAAGGTTCTTAGCCATATTCGGAATCTCTACATATGAGATAGCTCCGCCTGAAGAAATCTTCTGGAACTGGCTTTCGAATGTGAACTTGCTGAAAGCATCTATATCTTCACGAACATCTATATGATATGAGTTTGTATAATAACCCTTGTCTGTTACATCCGGGATAGTACCGAAACGAGCCTTGTCTATACGAGCGAATCTGTAGCAAAGGCTCTCTGCAGGTGTTCCGTAAAGAGCAAAACCAAGACCTGTATCAGCCTTCCAGCGGTCACATGCATTACGAAGATGATTCATAACTGCAAGTGCGAACTCAGTTCCTGCAGGCTCTGTATGGCTTACACCTCTCATAAGCTTAGTTACTTCGTAGAGACCTATGTAACCAAGTGAAAGAGTAGAATATCCGTTCATAAGGAACTTATCAATCTTCTCGCCCTTGTTAAGTCTAGCGATAGCACCATACTGCCAATGAATAGGGCTGACATCAGATGTAACACCCATAAGAGCGTTATGACGAGCCATAAGTGCTTCGTAGCAGAGCTCAAGTCTCTCATCCATAAGCTTCCAGAAGAGATCCTCATCACCCTTAGCTATGATACCGATCTGAGGAAGGTTAAGGGAAACAACACCCTGATTGAATCTTCCTTCGAATACATACTCGCCCTTCTCGTTCTTCCAAGGAGAAAGGAAGCTGCGGCATCCCATAGGTGAGAAGATGTTTCCTGCATAATTCTCACGCATCTTCTTTGCGGAAATGTAGTCAGGATACATACGCTTAGCTGAACAACGAACAGCCATTTCTGTTATATAATCGTACTTGCCACCCTTGAGGCAGTTGAATTCATCAAGTACATATATAAGCTTAGGGAATGCAGGTGTAACATATACACCGGCTTCATTCTTGATGCCTTCAAGTCTCTGACGGAGAACTTCCATTATAATACGTGCATTTTCTTCAACGTACTCATCTTCAGGATCAAGGTGAAGGAAGAGTGTTACGAATGGTGACTGACCATTTGTAGTCATGAGTGTGTTGATCTGATACTGTATGGTCTGAACACCTGAACGAAGCTCGTCCTCAAGACGCTCCTGAATCATATTCTCAAGAGTATCGGCATCAACCTTGTCACCGAACTTCTCAGTGAATCTCTTCTTATATTTTTCATAACTCTTACGGAGATACTTTCCGAGATGGATCATATCTACTGACTGTCCGCCGTACTGGCTGGAAGCAACAGAAGCAATGATCTGTGTTGTAACAGTACATGCTACCTGGAATGACTTAGGGCTCTCGATGAGCTTGCCATTCATAACAGTACCGTTGTCAAGCATATCCTTGATATTGATAAGACAGCAGTTGAATATTGGCTGAAGGAAATAGTCTGCATCATGGAAATGGAGAACACCTTCATCATGAGCCTTGCTGATCTTCTCAGGAAGAAGAACTCTTCTTGTAAGATCCTTACTAACTTCACCTGCTATAAGATCTCTCTGTGTAGATGCAACAGTAGCGTTCTTGTTGGAATTCTCTTCCATAACGTCCTTGTTGCTGTTCTTGATAAGGCTGAGGATAGAATCATCAGTCGTATTTGCCTTACGAACGAGCTCTCTTGTATATCTATAAATAATGTAAGTCTTTGCAAGGATGTACTTTCCGTCAAGCATGAGATCGTGCTCGATGATATCCTGTATGTCTTCTACAAGAATTCTCTTACGCTTTTTCTCTTCGATCCCCCTGATGATCTCGTCAATCTTCGCGTCATCAACCTTCTCTTCAGGGTCAACTTCCGCATTGGCTTTTCTGATCGCGGTAACGATCTTGCTTCGGTCAAAGTCAACAATGTGCCCATCCCTCTTTACAACTTTCATACCTTTCAACTCTCCTTGTTAATATGATCTTTTATAATAACCTTTTAATGTAGCTAAATGCGTCACAAATAAAACGTAGTGTTTTTACGCAAAGATGATTATAGCACCCATAGTTTTGTTTGTAAACACCAAAATACTAAATATTGTGTTTTATAAATAGTCAGACGACTACATATTGATGAATTATGTCGACTGAAAATGAGTGAAAATGGCTTAATTCCTAGCTTTTTAAAGGTTCACTAAAATTTTGCTTTTATTTTTAGAAGCTTTGTGTTATAAATGGAAGGTAGATTTTTCGGAAAGGACAATATCATGAAGATAAAAAAGATTGCAAATGTATTGATCATAGCAATGTGCCTGACACTTCTTTCAGGATGCGGCGACAAGGCTGAGTCAGGTGAAGTATCATCTATAATAGGAAAGTACAGCAAGTATGTGACACTTGGTGAGTATAAGGGTGTTAAGTATACTCCTTCACATACAGAGGTTACTGATGAAGATATTCAGAATGATATCAATTCACTCATATATCAGGGAACAACCAAGGATGAGGTTACTGACAGGGCTGCTACCTGGGGAGATGCTGTAAATATAGATTATGTAGGTTCTATAGACGGTGTTGAGTTCGATGGCGGAAACACACAGGGTGCCGGAACAGAGATCACACTTGGTTCAAGTGGATATATAGATAACTTCGATGAGCAGATCGTAGGACATACACCGGGCGATACATTTGATGTTAACGTTACATTCCCGGATGAATATCCTAACAATCCTGATCTTGCAGGTAAGCCTGCAGTATTCAAGACAACTCTTAATGCAGTTGTTATAAGCATTGAGCCTGAGTACAACGATGAACTTGTTGCTTCACTTACAGATTGCAAGACAACTAAGGAATTCGAGGATCAGAAGAGAGCTGAGCATGAGGAGCAGAATTCTGCAACTGATGCAAATACAGATAACGAGAATATACTTCAGTCAGTTATAGATGCTTCAACATTCAAGGAGTTCCCTGAGCAGGAAGTTCAGGAGACTATAGATGAGCAGATCGCATACTTCCAGGATCTTGCAGATTCAAACGGTATGGACGTTGAAACACTTATGATGTACTATGGTTTCCAGTCATCAGATGATCTTCAGGATTATCTTAAGGAGAATGTTCTTGATGAGTTCAGAAGAAAGATGGTTGTAACAACTATCGCTGAGGTTGAGGGCATCAAGCTTGATGAGACTGAATATAAGGAAAAGGTTGATGAGCTTCTTGCAAACTATAACTATAAGGATATAGCAGAGTTTGAAGCAAACACTATGTATAAGGAAGAGGATATATACCTCTCACTGCTCGAGCAGAAGGTTGTGGAATTTTTGAAAGAGAATGCCGTAGCTGAGGAAGCGGAGGAGTAATCTACAAATAACTAGCTAATACGTAAAAAACAGCGACCACAAGCCATCTGGTGCTGCGCACCATATGTCGTCGCTACGAAATGAATAATGAGATTAAACCAGCGGTCACAAACCTGCCGACTACGTCGTCAGTCGCTGCTTCGCAGCTTATGTTTGTGACGCATGTGGCGCTTCGCACCACCCAAATTCGTCCCTAAGCGATTTGTGATGCGAGCATCACAATCGCTTATGTACAAATTTATGCTGGTTTAATCTTTGTCAGCAGATGTGGCGGAATTGGTATACGCGCATGATTCAGGTTCATGTCCACGCAAGTGGGTTCGGGTTCGAGTCCCGTCATCTGCATTACATTTTCACGTGATGTGAACAAATAATACTTTGATAAGGCAGGTATTTCAAAATGGAATCAAAGAAGAATATCCTTACTTACGAAGGACTCAGGGAGCTTGAGGAAGAGCTTCAGGACCTTAAAGTAAACAAACGTCAGGAGATAGCTCAGAAGATTAAGGAAGCTCGTGAGCAGGGCGACCTTTCAGAGAATGCTGAATATGATGCAGCAAAGGATGAGCAGAGAGACATCGAGACTCGAATCAATGAGATCGAGAAGATCCTCAAGAACGTAGAAGTTGTTGATGAGGATTCCATAGATAAGGCAACTGTAAACTTTGGATGCACTGTCCGTATCAAGGACATGAAGACAAAGAAGGAAATGAAGTACAAGCTTGTAGGTTCTACAGAAGCTGACATACTGAATGGAAAGATTTCAAATGAATCACCACTCGGTGCAGCACTTATGGGCGCTAAGAAAGGTCAGGTAATATCTGTAGAGGCTCCTAAGGGAAGGTTCGATTACAAGGTACTTGATTTCAAGAGAGACTAATGATAATTTGGGAACCTTATTTAAAAAGAAGGTTCCCTTTTTTAAACTAACGTGATGACTTCCGGGCGTCACATATCAGGAGGAAAATATGGGAGACCAGAATCAGAATAAGCAGGAGCCGGATATCAATCAGCTCCTTAAAGTAAGAAGAGAGAAGCTTGCTGAACTTCAGGAAGCAGGCAACGATCCATTTGTAATTACTAAGTATGATGTAACATATCATACTGCTGATGCGAGAGCAGAATTCAACGAGAAGTTCCCTGCACCGGCTGAGGGTGAGGAAGCACCTGAGATTTCAGAAGAAGAGAGAATCAATGTTTCCGTAGCAGGACGTCTGATGTCCAAGAGAGTTATGGGTAAGGCTTCTTTCGGAAATATCCAGGACCTTAAGGGTAATCTTCAGATATATGTTACAAGAGATGAGCTCGGTGAGGATGCTTACAAGGGCTTCAAGCGTATGGATATCGGAGATATAGTCGGTATCAAGGGTTATCTCTTCAGAACAAGAACAGGAGAGGTTTCTATTCATGCTAAGGAAGTTACACTCCTTACAAAGAGCCTTCAGATTCTTCCTGAGAAGTTCCATGGACTTACAAATACAGATATAAGATATCGTCAGAGATATGTTGACCTCATCATGAATCCAGAGGTTAAGGATACATTTATCAAGAGATCAAAGATCATAGCTTCTATAAGAAGATTCCTCGATGCAGAGGGCTTCATGGAGGTTGAAACTCCTATGCTCGTTGCAAATGCCGGTGGTGCAGCTGCACGTCCGTTCGAGACACATTTCAATGCTCTTGATGAGGACCTTAAGCTTCGTATTTCTCTTGAACTTTACCTGAAGAGACTTATAGTCGGCGGTATGGAGAGAGTTTATGAGATAGGCCGTGTATTCAGAAATGAAGGTCTTGATACAAGACACAACCCTGAGTTCACACTTATGGAGCTTTATCAGGCATATACAGACTACCACGGCATGATGGATCTTACAGAGCGTATGTACCGTCATATTGCCGAGGAAGTTCTTGGTACTACAAAGATCACTTACAACGGAGTTGAGATGGATCTCGGCAAGCCGTTTGAGAGAATCACAATGGTTGATGCTGTTAAGAAGTACAGCGGCGTTGACTGGAATGAGGTTGCTGATACTGAGGCAGCTAAGGCTCTTGCAAAAGAGCATCATATAGAATTTGAGGAGTTCCATAAGAAGGGTGATATACTTAACCTCTTCTTCGAGACATATGTAGAGGAGCATCTTGTTCAGCCTACATTTGTTATGGATCATCCTATAGAGATTTCTCCACTTACAAAGAAGAAGCCTGAGAATCCTGAATATGTAGAGAGATTCGAGTTCTTCATGAATGGATGGGAAATGGCAAATGCATATTCCGAGCTTAACGATCCTATAGATCAGCGTGAAAGATTCGCAGCTCAGGACGCACTTGCAGATGCCGGTGATGAGGAAGCTAACCACACAGATGAGGACTTCCTTAATGCACTTGAGGTTGGTATGCCACCTACAGGCGGTATTGGATACGGTATAGACAGACTTGTCATGATCATGACTGACAGTCCTGCAATAAGAGATGTACTGTTATTCCCGACCTTGAAGTCTTTGAGTTAAGAAATGCAGTAAAATTAAGGCTTCCGAGCCTTCGAGATAAAAAAAGTACAGCAAAAGTACAGCAAAATTCGAGCCTACAATACCCGATAACACTGAATAATACGGGAAACGGCAGAAAGTAGTATCAAGCGGCAGGAAAGAAAAAATAGAGATTGCGCTTATTGAGAGCCACTTTTTTAAGAGAAATCTTGGAAGAGTGGCTCTTTTCGTTTCGGCGAATTTCCGGGAAACTTCACGCGTGCAAAAACGCGAAATTGAAGACGGGGGGTATAGAGCATTGCAAAGAATCGAAATGTCCCGAAATGTTATCGAAATGTTCCGAAATGTTATTGTAATGTTCCGAAATGATTGGTATAGTTATTACAGAAAACAGTAGGAGGGCGTAGGAATGCATATACGAGAAATATTTCCGGATGTAATAACGGAAGATCTTGATTATGAGTATAAGCAGATATTGAATCCGGACAATCCCGTTAAGTGGGCAAAAACCATAGTTGGTTATGCTAACGGTAAAGGCGGTGTGATGTTTGTCGGAGTCTCGAATGAAGGAGAAGCTTTTGGCATTAGTTTGGAAGAGATTGATAAAACGAAAAACTTTATAGCAAAGATTAACGACAGGCATATTTTTCCGCACGCAAGGGTTCAGTATATGATGCGTAGCGTAGATGAAAATGCTGAGCACTTTGTATTGGCGGTCAATGTTATTCCGGCAGATTCGATATTAAGATATCGAGAAGGGGATTTTAATGAGACCGTTTATATCAAAGGTGATGGAAATACTCCACCTGCGTCTCCGGAAGAGATAATAGCCTTGCATAAAAGAAAACATGGTGTAGACAATGAGACAACGGAAACAGTATATAATGAAAAACAGTGGACAGAATACATCAACTTGTGCAGAGAATACAGAGAGGATTCGTCTATTCCGTCACTAAAGGAATTACAGAATGAGGAAATAGTGACGAAAGATGGTTTCGCAAAATCTGGATTCATCATGTTTGAGGATAGTTATGATGGAGATGATTCTCTGATATGCTGTCGTTTGTGGAAAGGAAAACAGAAAATCGGTACGGTATTAGATCATGATAGATTTAAGGGATCTTTGGCAAAAGTATTTCGGGATGCCATAAGTTTTATTGAGAGAAATACAAAGATAGGATGGGAAAAAACTAAGTCAGGTGGTCGTGAGGAGGTAAGAGCATATCCGAAAGAGGCGATTCGCGAAGCGTTAGTTAATGCAATCGCTCATAGGGATTATTCTATCGCAGGAACCCAGATAGATGTAGACATATACTGTGACAGGATAGAAATAGTATCACCGGGATCATGGTTGTTGCCTAAAAGTTATGCTGAATATCCGTTAGGATCTATTCCATCTATCCGAAGAAATACCATTATCGCCGCATGTCTTGACGAAGCTAATCTTATGGAACGTGGCGGAACTGGTTTTCAGACTATGATTGAAAGTTATAAGGATAGTGACGAACACTTGCAGCCGGTTGTTTCTATTTATCCGGGTTTCTTGAATTTGCGTCTGTATGACAGGCTTTATGAAGAAAGTGTGATAGAAGTTGATGAGGAGCAATTTTCGGATCCTAAAGAACTCATTGTTGAAATATTAAAAAAAGAAGGGCCTAAGTTGGTAAAGGATCTTCAAGCGAGAACAAAATATAATAGCAGAAGTCAGTTTTTGGCAGAAGTTTTAAAGCCATTAATGGATGCGGATATTATATATCGAGATGGAAATCCAAAGTCACCGACAGCACTCATCAAAATAAAATTGTGATCTGCAGATGACAGAATGTGCATGGAAGGCTCATGACGGCCAACAGCCGGATTGACTTTCGTTCTTATTATGATGGAAAATATTTGGAGAAAAGAGATGTCGATTGCAAAAACGCAGACCTCCGAGAGCTTTCGATTAAGTGCGTTGCTTTCATTTTCGGGAGGATTACAAGACGCATATACTTATAACGTGAGGGGTGGTGTATTCGCAAATGCCCAGACTGGTAATGTGGTACTGATGAGCCAGAATTTTATGCAGGGAGAGTGGGATAAGGGATTGCATTTTATGCTTCCACTCATATCATTTGCTGCAGGTATTTTTCTGGCTGAAAGGGTCGAGAGCAGGTTCAAGACCGGCAGCAAGATCCATTGGAGGCAGATCATACTTTTCATAGAGATCGCATTGCTTTTGGCGGTAGGATTTATGCCGTCAGGATTAAACATGCTCGCGAATATCATGGTATCGTTCTCATGTGCCATGCAGGTGCAGACCTTCAGAAAGGTTCATGGGTACGGATACGCCAGTACGATGTGTATCGGAAATCTGAGGAGCGGTACGGAAAGCCTGTCACAGTATTTCAGAACAAAAGAGAAGGGATCCCTGTACAAGGCTTTGCATTTCTTTGGTATTATTTTTATATTTGCCATAGGAGCCGGAATTGGTGGTGTTCTTTCCATAGGGCTTGGAATCGGAACAATATGGATCTCTCCGGCAATCCTTCTTGTGGTGGCTTTGATGATGGTCAGGGAGTGAAAAACAGGTTGCGAGCTTCGCGCAGATTTTAAGCGTAATATATATATTCACAGCTTCATATATAAAGCCTTCTAAGGTGGATTCTCTTCATTTAACTCCGGAGGCGCATAAGAAGCTTGCAGAAGTTTTCTATAAAGAAATAATGAACATACTTATAGGAAGACAAGAAGATGGCTAAGATATTAGTAATATAAGAAAATCAATTTGATTATGAAGAGGATATTAATATGGGAACAAGGGCAGATAAAGCAGTAAATAATCATAAGAGTTTTCATACATGTTCCGGATCCGTTCTGGAAGCATTTGCAGATGTGATAGGAATCAGTGAGGCGGAAGCAAAGTCCATATCTATGCCGTTTGCAGGTGGTAGGATGGGAAAGTGCGGCGCTGTGCTTTCTGCTGAGTATGTCCTGGAACAGAAGTATGGAGAAGACGCTGCAAAGAAGATAGAAGAGTTTGAAGAGAAGTTCAAGGCTGCTGATAAGGGTTCAGTCATGTGCTCGGATTTAAGAGGTAAAGTGCCAGGTTCCTGCAGAGCTTGTGTTACTGATGCGGCGAAGATACTTGAGGAAATGATGGAGGGAGAATAATGTTCAGAGAAATGAGACGTTTTAAACAGCAGATATCTGAGGAAGAATGCATACGTATTCTGAAGGAAGAACCAAGAGGAGTCCTTTCGATGTTGGGAGACGATGGATATCCATATGGAATTCCTATCAGCCATTACTACTCTGAAGACGATGGAAAGATATATTTTCATGGAGCTAAGGTTGGACACAAGATTGATGCTATCAAAGCAAACGACAAAGTAAGTTTTTGTGTATATGATCAGGGCTACCAGCGAGAAGGGGAGTGGGCACTCAATATAAATAGTGTCATTGTATTTGGAAGGATTCGTTTGGTAGAAGATGAAGAGAAAGCAAAGATGATTTGTACTAAGCTGTGTCAGAAGTTTACAGATGATGAAGAGTACTTGCAGAAAGAACTAACAAATGCATTTCCAAGGGTGCAGTGTCTGGAACTTACTATAGAACATATGACAGGGAAGCTTGTAAATGAATCATAGGTTTGGAGAATGTATAAGGTGAATACATATTATTATGGAAATACGGAATCAGATAATATACTGATACAGATGGTAGATGACCATGATATGGCTGTAATCGAAAAAGAAATCGAGTATATCCGAGAACTATCATTATCAGATGATTTCTGCCTTGTTGCGATAAAGGTGGACAACTGGAATGATGATTTATCTCCTTGGAAGGCACCTGCTGTATTTGGAAAGGATGACTTCGGCGGAAATGCTGACGTTACACTGAGTAAGGTCTTAGAATATATTAATACTGAAGTATTTGCCGGAAAGAATCAAGCAGATATAAATCTCTATATAGGTGGTTATTCCCTTTCTGGACTTTTTGCTCTTTGGGCTGCATATCAAACTGATGTGTTTAAGGGAGTGGCAGCGGCATCACCTTCAGTGTGGTTTCCTGGCATCGAAGAGTATATATCTCAAAATGATATAAAATCATCAGCTGTTTATCTTAGTCTGGGAGATAAAGAATCAAAAACGAAGAACAAAATTATGGCTCAGGTTGAGGATAATATACAAAGAATATATAAGATACTGGATACAAAGGTTGATGCAAATCTCGAGTGGAATGAAGGTAATCATTTTAAGGAGCCGGATCTGAGAACTGCGAAGGCTTTTGCTTGGGTTTTAACAAGAGATATTGCTGGATAGTGAGAAATGAATAATGGAACTTTATAATGCAAGACCGGAAAACACAGATGGTACATTTGATAGGAGAAGACTGAGATGAGTTTAAAAGAAACAAGTATCTTTCGAAGAATGGTGTCTGGTTAACAAAGGAAGTTCCGGTAAAGTACTAGTACAGACAGTTCCGCCCGCTAATGAGAAACCCGGTCATAAAAGTGTTTGAACTGAAAGAGGATGTAAAGCTGCCTGTAAAGGCAGGAATATCTGCCCTTTCAGAGTATTCCATGCTTGCTGATAACAATTATCCAACATATGCGATCGAGAAGAAGGGAATCGCATCATCTGGTATTAGGGATATGAAGCAGGTAGGACGAGGCGAAGATACTGGATGCCGTGTTTTCGAACTTGGCTATATTATTGACAAGATAAAAAAGATGTTCAGGATCCCTTAAGTGTGATGCTTTCTATCAGAGACGAGATGGACGATGAAAGGGTGGAGGCATCAGTAAATGAAATGCTAAAGGAGTATGTATGGTAACAGGACTTAATATCTTTAGAGATTAATTTGAGGATGATACTGACAAGTATGTTCTTATTGGCGGAGCTGCTTGTGATATCGTGTTTACAAGTAAGGCACTGTTGAAAGAAGCGGGTATTAGTTTAGATGGATTGGATGAGCAATAATAACCGTAGAGAAAGTGTGATGATTTGAGTAAAGACTTTAAAGAAAAAGTGTTCAAATATATTAAGAAAGAATATGGTGCAGAACCAGAGTATCTATGGGCTAAGTTCCCTGACTATGCTGTGCTCAGACATGATGATAATAAGAAATGGTTTGCACTTGTGGCCAGTATTCCTTGTGATAAGCTGGGAATGGAGAGTGATGGGGAAGTCTGTATAATGAATGTGAAGATAGATGATCCAGTATTTATGGATATGCTGCTTTATCAGCCTGGTTACTTTCCGGGATATCACATGAATAAAAAGAACTGGATTACGGTTCTCCTGGATGGGACAGTTCACCTAAAGGATATATATACATTTATTGATTTCAGCTTTGGGGCAACTGCATCAAATAAGAAGAAAGAGAAAGACAGACCTCCGAAAGAATGGGTAATACCTGCTAATCCCAAGTATTATGATATCGAGCATGCTTTTGATAATGAAAAGGAAATCAACTGGAAACAGGGAAATGGTATCAAAGTCGGTGATACGGTCTTTATGTATGTAGCAGCTCCGGTGTCGGCGATAATGTATAAATGTACTGTCCTGGAAACCAATATTCCTTATGCTTATCAGGACAAGAACCTGACTATTACAGCTCTGATGAAGATAAAGCTTGAGAAGAGATACGATAGAGAGCTTTTCACATTTGACATCCTTAAGGAAGAATACGGGATATATGCTATAAGAGGTCCGAGAGGGATACCGGATTCGTTGAGTCGTGATTTGTAAATATGCAAAACAGTTCAAATAAAAGCAGAGGAATAAATATATGATTTGACAGGCGTAAGTATTATGAATATAAATCCAAGTGAACTAGATGCGATATATATGTAGCAGATAATGAGGATGGGAATATAAGTGTCCCAATCCATTATATAAAAAATAGATAAGGAACAGTAAGGTTAAGACATGAAAGTATATAGTGGTATTGACAATCTTCCAACAGGAAGAGCTAGTGATGTAATTACAGAAGGATGCCTGGTACTTGAGGGCGGTGGATGGAAAGGATTATACACTCTTGGAGTACTTGATGCATTTATGGAAAATGGAATAAATATGAGAAGTACAGTTGGGATATCAGCTGGAGCACTCTCGGCTATAGGTTATGTGTCAGGGCAGATTGGATGGGGCGCAAGGATAGATCTGACCTATAGACATGATAAGGAGTACTGTGGAATTGGTGCAATTATAAAGGATCATGGTGTCACAGGTTTTTCTTATCTTTATAAGGATATAGTTGAAGGGTTACCTCTGGATAAAAAGAAACTGATGGATCCTTCCAGAAATCTTGCTGTTGGAGTAACTAACATGCTGACTGGAGAAACTGAATATATGGAAAAAGGAAAATGCAATCTGTCAGCTGCAGTCAGAGCGTCAGCAACAGTCCCTTATGTGTCACGTCCGGTTGTAATAAAAGGCGTTCCATACCTTGACGGTGGATGCTCTACGAAGATTCCATATCCATATGCAGTTAGAGAAGGTGCGGATAAAATCGTTGTAATAAAAACCAGAGAATGGTCATATAGAAGAGATACCGCACCAAATAAAGTTGCTATGACAATGTATCGAAGATATCCTGAATTTGTGAAGAGCATAAATAGAGCAAATGATGACTTTAATAAAATGACAGATGATCTGTATAAGCTTCATAATGAAGGAAAGCTTTTCGTTATAGCTCCTTCAAAACCGGTAGAAGTAACAAGATTTGAGGGGGATATGGAAAAACTAGGAGGACTATACTGGTTAGGTTATAACGATGCAAATCAAAACATCGATAGTATAAAAGAATATTTACAGCTTGTGTAGAGGATTATTATGAAAGACGCAAAGAGAGGCTTTGTACCATCAGATGAAAGAGAGTTTGGATATAAAGCTATTCCGAAACTCCGGAAGACTGAAGCAGAAACCACTGATAGCTTCCGGTGATGCAATAATCCTGGATGCATGTGATAAATGGTTCAATCTTGTTAGAACTGTGATAGAAGAAAACATAGGAAGATATCCGTATATAGATATCTGTCCTAGGACGGGGTAGTAGCAAAATAAAGAACTTTTGGACATTTCATATGGTATTTATGAGAATTAAAGCGTAAGGGGCGTCAAATTCTGCGGACAAATAAAAGCAATGCATTTGTAGAGATTTATACTTGATTAAAACTTGCAGATGTAATAATATTGTATAAACGAATGATTCTGAAAGAAGAATTGATATGACGATTGGTGAAAGAGTATTACAACTTGTTCATGACAGAGGGATGACTCAAAAGGAATTTTCTGAAAAGACAGGTATACCCCAGAGTACGATGAGCAGCTGGAAAGGAAAGAAACAGAATCCCTCAATCGATAAGCTGAAGGTGATTTGCGATACGCTAGAGGTGGATCCATACTACTTAGTATCCGGCTCCGAGACCAATGAATCACTGAACGATGATTATCTGACGGTATATCGGAAAGATGAAGAATATGAGATCCTGGTTGAATACAGGAAAATGAACCGGGATTGCAGAAACCGGCTTTTGGGATACATTTATGCTTTGAATGAAAAAAAGAAATGAAAAATTTTTTCCATGGAATTCGACAATGCGAAGAAAACATATAAACGATTATTGTATTATGAGTTTTTTCAACAGTATTTTGAGATATTAAAATGAAAATGTATGGTACAACGTCACTTTAATCCGGACGTGGCTGAGAAATAAGATAGAGTCCAAATTTTGAATCTTGCGGCAAATGTGTGCGGTTATACTCCGATCAATCATGGAAAGATCATAAAAGAAGGGATCCTTTCGGATGTTGACAGCATCCATCGCCAGACGATAGACAGGGCGGTAGAGAAGAAACAGAAAAGGGAGGCAGAATGGAAGAATGAATGTACTTGTAATACCTGACATCCATCTGAAGACCTGGTTATTTGACAAGGCAGAGGTTATCTTAAAAGAGGGTAAGGCTGACATGGCTGTGTGCCTTATGGACATGCCTGACGACTGGGATATGGAGTTGCGGATAGACCGATATAGAGAGACATTTGATCGTGCGATCGCTTTTGCGGTGTCATATCCGGATACATTGTGGTGTTATGGAAATCATGATGTCAGCTATCCTTGGGGGAAGCTTGAATCGGGTTATTCTCACTATGCAGAGCGGACAGTGATTGCAAAACTTAAAGAATTGGAGAATAGCCTTCAGGAACATTCGCGGATAAACATAATACATCGTATTGATAATGTGCTGTTTTCTCATGGAGGCCTTACTACAGAATATGTGAAGTGGCTTGGTGTGGATCTGCTGGATGCGAATATAGATGATGTTATAGCCGCAGTAAATGATGCTTCATATGATCGTCTGTGGAATGACGAGTCTCCGCTATGGTTCAGACCGCAGTACAAGACGAGGGAGATATTCAGAGCTGATTTATATAAGCAGGTCGTTGGCCATACACCGGTTGAGGAAATATACGAAAAAAATGGGATCATATCAACGGATGTGTTCTCTACGTATCGTGACGGAACCCAGATCGGAGAGTCGGCAATGATCGTTATTGATTCTAAGACCGGCGAATATAAAAAGATAGATATAAAAAACAGTTTACATTCCTAATAAAACACAGGAGATGATCAGACGTCGTGGTATATTTCATTTTACTGTGCAACAAGAAATAAAATGCCTAAAATGCCTAAAATGCCTTATCCTCTCGGGACATTTGATAATAAGCTTAACGGAGGGTTAAAAAATGAGAAAATTAGCGAGTATCCAGAGAATATGGAAAGTAGAACCGATAGAAGGAGCAGATAGAATAGAGTTGGCACACGTTCTTGGATGGCAGTGTGTAGTAAACAAGGGGCAATTCAACCCCATGGATCTGGCGGTGTATTTTGAGATAGACAGTTTCCTGCCGATACGGGAAGAGTTTGAGTTTATGAGAGCATCCAGCTATCGGAAGACGGATATCATGGGAGAATGTGCCGGATGAATACAGGGAAGTCATGCGCATGAACTGACCGGCGAATGGCTTCTTTTGTATTAAAATAGAAGACAGGAACAAATAATTGTAAAAATGTAAAAAAATAATTTACAAATCTATTGATAATCTCTCCTTTTTTACATATAATTGCATTGAAGGATTAGAAGGGAGGTCATCCAGATGAGGTTTGATGAATTATTTGAACAAAGGAGCCTGGTGGCTTCAAAGCTAAAAGATTGCATGCGTGATAAGGGCTATACGAAGGTCTCTTTCGCGAAAAAAGCAGAGATATCGCGTCCTACACTTGATAAGCTTTTGAATGGCAGTATAGATAGTAAAGCTACTTTTGACCGGCATCTTCAGAAAATCCTGAAGATGATGAATATGTCGGTTGACGAACTGATGCTTTATTCCGCGCAAAAGAGCAAATCGGTGATGGCTGTTTATTCCCAAAATGCTCCGGAAGATCACGAAATGAGTAATACCGCAAGAAAACAATACGATCTGTTGATGGATATCATAGATCTGTGTGCCATATACTATTAAGGGGGCATAGCTATGAGTGAGATTATATCTGCATCGAATATTGATCTTGTGATACAAAAGAATATGGAAATAGCGGAGGAAGTATCTGCACAGGCATTAAAGCTGCAGACGAACACTTCGATTATGCGCGTTGCATCGATGCCGCAGCTTGCGCTGCTGATACTTCAAGGCTTTGGGCTGATCCAGATGCCGATAGAAGACAAATATTGGAGTGGTGCCATTTACGTTAAGGAAGGGAAGCTCATTCCGGTAATAAATACGGCATTGCCGCGTGCAAATCAGTATTTTGCGGCATGGCATGAGATTTATCATCTCTTATTTGATAAGGTGTCATTTGATCATATTATTGAGAATGATAATATGATGGAGGAAAGAAAAGCGGAGTATTTTGCGGCATGTATGCTTCTTAAGGAGGTTGATCGGTATTTTACAGAGCTTCCGGCAATGGAGCTGGTGTCTAAAGTGCTGTATTGCATGTCTGCTTTTCAGGCTCCATACAAAGCGGTACTGATATCTCTTTATGAGAATGCCGTACGAAGCGATAATGACAAGCTGGGGGACCAGATAAAAGAAATAATAGACTTAAAAATTGATGATATACCGGAACGTTTCCGGATGCTCGGACTTGATGACAGTTTGGTTATGCCGTCATTCGTGGTCAACACCTCATATCTGCATGAGCAGATAAAAAAGAGCAAGGATGCAAATCCGGAGCTGCAGTATCATGGGGATAATGAGGCTTTTCTTGAAAACATTATGAAAGAGATTCATGTGATCATGAGGACAAACGGATGCTAAAGATAGAAGAAATAAAAATGATAGACAAGAAGCATATCGCACTCATGGATACTTCTTCTATCTCATTTATGCAAAGCCTGCAGAAGAAAGAGATTATGCTCGACAGCATCTTGAAAGATTATGAGTTGATTCTGATCCCCCAATGGGTGCTGACGGAAATAGAGGATTATGAAGGAAGGGCAAAATATGTTCAGAAATTGATAGATGATGGCTATCCTATCTTTTCAATAGCAGAAGAAACATATTCAGAACTTGCGGGATACGAGGAAGGCAATCTTTACAAAATAGTCCAAGCATCAGCTTCTTTACTGGTGAGTGTGAAATCGTACTTAAGAAAAAATGTTGATAAAAATGATCCGCTGGATATGGAGGCCTATGCCGAATGGATAAGAAAACTCTATGATGAATGGCCTATTCCGGGTGATACCTTATCGAATGGCAGGGTAAGAAAGAAAAATGCAGGAGAGATATCAATCACGATCTTAGCAGAGATTGTTTCGTGGTATTATCCGGAAACCGAAGCTCTTACAGTGTATTCGCAGGATAGCGATGCCTATCAGTTTCATCGTGAAGCTGAGGCAAGCTTAAGAAGACTTTTTGCCTCAAAGACTCCGATACCAGTCTCGTATAAGAGCAATGATTGCATTCTCTGTCAGCTGTTTCGAGAAGGGGAGATTGATTCGGATGATGTTTTGGCATGTAGAAAAGATGTCCGAAGAATAACTTATAGCAAAGAGCAAGCAGATCACTCTGTTGTATTAGTAACAGAGATGGTTGATAATGATGTTTTTATTGAGCTGATAAAGGATAAAACGGTGTATATTATTTTTTGATCGTCTTCTATGGCACTAGGCATTCGACTGTGTATACGATTTTTATGGACCAGTCATCTGACCGCAAATCCCACAATTTCGCCACGAATTCCTAAATGCGAATGCTATAAAATACTATAATGTGAGTATTGATTAGAATTACATATAATTATGCTACTAAGGACACTTTCTAAAAGTATTTTTTAGATGGTGTCCTTTTTTGTGTTATGGTCGTAACTCGTTAACAAATTAAAAAAACTTATAACTATATATAGTTTTTATGTATATATATCATTCTGTTATAAGAAGAAAACGTGTGATATTATAAATAATAACAATTATAGTCTGATACTAAAGATATAATTTTATGGCAGAGGATAAAACTATGCTTCCTGATATTAAAGATTCTACTAAAGAAGAAAGAGAATCCTATATTAAAGATAGATTTAAATGTATAAGTGACTGTGACAGCTGTGGAATATGTGCGATGTATAAAAATCAGGATCCGCTGCTAGTATATAAGGATTATATAGATGGAGTTCGTGATTTTCGGGATATAACAAACGATTATCGGTAGTTCGAACAAAGGAAGGTGGTAGTGATTATGGAAGGTATAAAATCAATTCTGATAAAAGATACGACCAGAGAAGAAAGAATTCGGATAGTCAATAAATCTTTAGAGGTGTGCGGGCAGGAATGTCAGTTTTGTAATGGATGTGATAATATAGGCGGTGGGAGAACAGAAACATTCTATCAGCCATATATTGACGGAGAAAAGGAACTCAGAGAAATAAATGCAGAGTATATTGCAGGAAGGGTAAAGGGATAAGGTAAATGATATCAAGGGAAGAAGCTTTTTCACTTTTAAAGAAGTATAATAAGGAATCCTTTCATATTCAGCATGCGTTAACTGTTGAAGCTGTGATGAAATGGTATGCAGAGGAACTGGGATATGGTGAAGAAGCAGAATACTGGGGAATTGTTGGACTTCTTCATGATATAGATTTTGAATTATACCCAGATGAACATTGCTTAAAGGCGCCAGAGCTTCTAAGAGAAGGTGGTGTTAATGATGATATTATTCATGCTGTATGTTCACATGGATATGGAATAACAGTTGGTAATGGTGTGACTATTGATGTAGAGCCGACTAGAGAAATGGAAAAGGTTTTATTTGCTGCAGATGAACTAACTGGTCTTATCGGTGCTGCTGCTCTTATGAGACCTTCCAAGAGTACTAAGGATATGGAACTGAAATCCCTTAAGAAAAAATATAAGAGTAAAGGCTTTGCAGCTGGTTGTTCCAGAGAAGTTATAGAGAGAGGTGCTGAGCAACTTGGTTGGGATCTTGATAAATTACTAGAAATGACGCTTCGAGCTATGGCAGCAACTGAAGATATTCTTAATGAGGAAATGGCTTCAGAACAGTAAAATAAAACTAATTAAGCTAGGAGAGATTCCGACAGCATATGGGAATGCTGCTGATGATGTGATAAAAAATAATTAGCACTCACCTCTTGACAGTGCTAACAATTAGTGCTATAACATAGTCAGAACAAAGGAATAGAGGAGATTCCGATAAAGAATCCAAACGCTCCTTCCCTTGCTCATGAAACATATTATTATATATTTTTCTTGAGAAGGAGGAATGACTTATGTTACTACCTAGTATTTTTGGAGAAAACTTATTGGATGATTGGATGGATTTTCCAAGGTTTGATTTCGGTGATGTTGACCGCAAGCTTTATGGAAAACGAGCTGCACAGGTCATGAAGACGGATGTGCATGAGCATGATGACAAGTACGAACTGGACATTGATTTGCCAGGATTTAAGAAAGATGAGATTAAACTCTCGCTTGAAAATGGTTATTTGTCAGTAAGTGCTGCAAAGGGACTTGATAAGGATGAGAAAGACAAGAAAGGCAAGATTATCCGTCAGGAACGTTATGCAGGTGCTATGCAGAGAAGCTTCTATGTAGGAGATGCAGTTAAACAGGAAGATGTAAAGGCTAAGTTCGAGGATGGAGTGCTAAAGCTTTCAATTCCAAAGAATGAAACAGAAAAACTTCCAGAAAAACAGTATATAGCCATTGAAGGATAATATGTAATTAATGGGATATCGTGGTTGTACCTGATTGGTACGGCCGCGGTATCCCGTTTTTTGTTTAAAATATTCATCCATTATTTTATTAAGTCTGTTATAACCATTTTGATGATAAATCTTGATTTGGTGTGAAATTCAAGAATTAAAAATCTTGATTTGTGTCGCAAGAGGGATTACAGTCGTAGATTTTTAACTATCAGGATAATCAACTAAGGGGGTTAGTGGAACGATGTCTTGATCTGAGCAAGGAATTTTTCAGCTATAGGAGTAAAGGATGGGAATTTATGCCAGATCAAGTATAGCTCAGATGTCTGCTTCGGAGATAATGGACGAAATACAAGACCATTCTCCTCTGAGCATTCGACCAAATGCTTAAAGGTCAGGAGGATTCCGAGACCTTCCTGTGCAAAAAGAGATCCGTTATAAGACAGGCGGAATGAACCTTCAAGATGCAGTCTTTCAAAATCATCACCGGCCCAGGCAGGTATTTCATTGTTCCAGCTCTGCTCGGAACAGAAGAGAGGCTGCCCGATGAGATCTTTTACCTTAATGGATTTCTTCATGGCAAGAGGATGGTCTGTTGGCATGACGGCACCCCATACATCAGCTTCCGGAAATTTGACATAATCGTATTTTGCCGTATTTGGCTTTTCGCATAAAACTGCAAAATCAAGAAGCCCTTTATCCAGTTTTTCCGTAACCTGTTCTGTATCGCCGCTGGTGATGTGATAGGTAAATCCGGGATATCTGCTTTTTAATATACGGATTTCCCGTGCAAGGTATTTTATCTGATAGCTTTCAGCCAGTCCGAAGTAGATATCACCGCCGGTGATATCGTCAAGGGTGATGAATTCCTGTTCTATACGGTCGGCCATGGCGATGAGATCTTCCGCACGGTCGCGAAGAAGCATTCCCTCATCAGTCAGGGATATGCTAAAACTGTGACGTGTAAATAACTTTTTTCCCAGTTCATCTTCGAGTGATTTTAATGTTTTCGAAAGCGTAGGCTGTGTGACATGAAGCATGTCCGCAGCTTTTGTCATATTCTCTTCTCTTGCGACGGCAAGGAAGTATCGTAAGTGTTTGATCTCCATAGAATCCTCCAGTTCGCACTGCTCATTGCTACATGATATTCCATTTTAGAATATCATGATATTCATTTTATTCATTAGCGAAGAATCCGTCAAGTAAATATAATGAGGGTACGAGGTAAGGCAGATGGAAATAAAGGCACTGATAGAAAATCTTACAGACAATGGATGCAGCAGAGAAGGAACTTTGAGGGCAAAGGCTCTTTATGAAGCCGGAGACATCGACGGACTCATAAAGCATCTTCGTAGATGCCGATGCGATCTGGTGGAGGAGATGCATGACAGTCAGAGGAAGGTTGATCGGATGGACTATCTGATACGGCAGGCACAAAAAGAAGGTAAACGGTAATCAAAAGAACAAGGAGGCAGATGATGATCAAAAAGGAAGAACTGACACTTGTAACGGAATGGGATAAGACATTTCCAAAGAGCGATAAGGTGGATCACAGCAAGGTGACCTTTGTGAACCGCTATGGCATCACACTTGCAGCAGATATGTATGTACCGGGGGACAAAGAGGGTAAGCTTCCCGCAATCGCGGTATGTGGTCCATTTGGTGCAGTTAAGGAACAGTGCAGCGGATTGTATGCGCAGACAATGGCGGAAAGAGGTTTTCTTACAATTGCGTTTGATCCTTCTTTTACCGGAGAGAGTGGCGGGAACGTAAGATATATGGCTTCCCCGGATATCAATACCGAGGACTTTATGGCGGCCGTTGATTTTCTTTCTCTGAACGACAGAGTGGATCCTGACAGGATCGGTATCATAGGCATCTGTGGATGGGGCGGAATGTCAATCAATGCAGCGGCACTTGATACAAGGATCAAAGCAACGGCTGCTATGACAATGTATGACATGACAAGAGTAAATGCCAAGGGGTATTTTGACTCAGAGGACAGCGAAGAAGCAAGATATCAGAAGAAGGCTGCCATGTGTGCACAGAGGCTTGAAGACCTGAAATCAGGTGAATATAAGCTAGGCGGCGGTGTGGTTGATCCGCTTCCGGAAGATGCGCCTTTCTTTGTTAAGGACTACTATGACTACTACAAGACTGACAGGGGATATCATAAGAGAAGCCTTAACTCTAACGGTGGATGGAACGTCATCGGGTGTGAGTCATTCATAAACCAGCCTATTCTTAAATACAGCAGTGAGATCAGAAGCGCAGTGCTGCTTATCCACGGAGAAAAGGCTCATTCGTGCTACTTCTCAAAGGATGCCTATGCTGATATGATCAAAGACAGTAAGTTTGCTGACAATAAGGAACTTATGATAATCCCTGATGCGGTACATACTGACCTTTATGATGGCGGGGATAAGGATTATATACCATTTGACAAGCTGGAGAGCTTCTTTATGGAGAATTTGAAGTAATGATGACGGTTGAAGAAATACTGGAAAATCTTGATTCGGACAGAGTAGAAGATATGACAGGTGAGAAGAAATAAAGGATGGGATAATATGAGCAAAGTGTTAGTAATTTCAACAAGCCTTCGTGCAAAGAGTAATTCCGACATACTTACGGAAAAGCTTATAGAAGGAGCAAAAGCCTCAGGTCATGATGTGGAATATATAGGCCTGAAAGGGAAAAATATCGGTTTCTGTATAGGTTGTCTTGCCTGTCAGAATACCCAGAAATGTGTCATTAAGGATGATGCTGCTGAGATTGCAGAAAAAGTAAAGAATGCAGATACCCTTGTATTTGCAACTCCGATTTATTATTACGAGATGAGCGGTCAGATGAAAACTCTTTTGGACAGGCTCAATCCGCTGTATCCTTCAGACTATAAGTTTAGGAATGTATATATGCTCTCTGTTGCGGCTGAGGATGAAGAGTTTGTGCCCCAAAAGGCTGAAAGCGGACTTCAGGGATGGGTTGACTGTTTTGAAAAGGCAGAATTCTCCGGTTCCTTATTCTGCGGAGGCATAGGCGATATGGGTGAGGCATCGAAAAAAACTGAAGAGTTAAACGAAGCCTTCGAATTTGGTAAAGCTCTAAAATAAAGGAAGACTGCGATGAAAACGAAAATGATTTTTCTGTCATTCTGTATGACCATAATGTTTTGTATGAGCGCCTGTGCAGGGACAACCCAAAACACAAGTGATGATCAGGGTGCCGTAAATGAAATATCAGCATCAGAAAATAATGAAACGGAAAGTCCAGAAGAGAATGTCACGCCGGAGGGAACAACTATGTATCAGCTTGCCGTAGAAAATAAAACAGCAGAGGATGAAGATATTGGAGATAGTACTATGACAATGAAAATCGGCGATACAAAAGTTAATGTGGATTGGGAAGATAACCAGGCTGTAAAAGCACTGCGGGATATGGCCAGATATGGTGATGTCACAATCCAGATGTCAATGTATGGCGGTTTTGAACAGGTGGGCTCAATTGGACAGAGTCTGCCGAGAGATGATAAGCAGACAACAACGAGTTCAGGCGACGTTGTACTATACTCCGGAAATCAGATGGTAGTATTCTATGGTTCTAATAGCTGGTCATATACAAGACTTGGACATATATCTGATAAGAATACGGAAGAAATGACTGATCTTCTTTCCAATGGAGATGTTACTATAACCATTAGCTTTGAATAAAACGGATTTTTTTGAAAATGTCTGCATTATGTCCGCTTGATTTCTGTTTTCAAACGATTTTGGGTGTGTTGTATTTACAATGGAAAAAGAAATGAGGAAAGCAAACAAGTTAACGAGTATTATTATTAGGAGTTCAAGATTCACAATGTATATGGGTGCGTGGCATTTATCAAACGGGGGTTCCCGGGATATATGTCAGGAATGACCAGGTTCGCTTTCTTTGATACCTCGGAACCAAAGATTTTCTTTTTTGCGGATTACATTGCCATCATGGTGTTATTTTTGATGGCAGGATGTGTTATGATATATGTGTTTAATTGGTTAAGCAATAGACAGGAGGCAAAAGGAGGCAGGTATAATGAGTAAAAAGATCGTACAGACGGCAGGAAGAGATCAGCTGGGAGAGTTTGCTCCGGAGTTTGCGCATTTTAATGATGACATACTCTTTGGAGAAAACTGGAACAACAGTGATATTGATGTGAAGACCAGAAGCATCATTACGGTTGTTGCCCTTATGTCCCAGGGTATCACAGACAGCTCTCTAAAGTATCACATCATGAATGCAAAAAATCATGGTGTATCGCAGAAAGAAATGGCTGCGATCATAACCCATGTCGCATTCTACGCCGGATGGCCGAAGGCCTGGGCGGTATTTAATCTGGCAAAAGAAGTATACGGTGAGGAGAGCGAAGGATTGACAGAAAAGGAATAAAGATAAATGAAAATCTACATTTTACGACACGGAGAGACTGTGCTTAATTCAAAAGGAATTATGCAGGGTCGTCTTGATGAACAGTTAAATGAAAACGGCCGCAGCCTTGCAGAGATGACCGGAAAGGCTATGAAGGGCATTCATTTTGATTATTGTATTTCCAGCCCTCTCAAAAGATCGAAGGAAACAGCGGAGATCATTCTGCGTGAAAGCGAAAATGATATTCCGTTCAGTATTGATGACCGTATTATTGAGATCGATTTCGGTGATAAGGAAGGGAAAAAAGTTGCCGAAATGGGAGATGAATTTGGCAAGTTTTTCATGGATCCATTTCACTTTGCCGGATTTCCGAATGGCGAGACGATACAGGACGTTTGCAACAGGACACAGGATTTTTTGAAGGAACTGATTGCAAAAGATGATGGAAAAACTTATCTCATAAGTACTCACGGCTGCGCTATGAGAGGCATGGTCAACTATCTCATGGATGAACCGGAAGATTACTGGTTAGGACATGCTCCTTACAACTGTTCATTTACGATAATTGAAGCAGAAGGTGGGGAAGCACGTATTATCGATATCGATAAAGTGTATTATGATCCGAGTCTGATCGTGGATCATTTCAAATAATGAGAGATTAATAGTTTAAAATTGCATCTTACCGAGGAATAATGCATCTTATCCTTGGTTCTATTGAATGAAAGAACAAAGTGCCTTATATTCGCCTTATCAAAAAGAAAGGCGGATACAAATATGGCACTTGTTCTTTTATTAGTTTTAATTATTACAGAGATAGGATTCGCAGTTTTCGAACTTACAAGGAGTACTGCAAAGAAAACCTGGACGAAGAAACGACTCGGTGTAATTGGCGCCGAGGTACTCATTTATCTTCTTATGCTGGTTCTTCCGGGAATAGACTTCTCGTTCAGATTTAAAGGCTTTGTAATGCTTATGGTAATTCGTATTATCTTCGCATTGATATTCCTCCTAATTAATATGAAAAATGAAAAGCTCAAGAAGAAGGGTTCTATAATAGTCGGTATGATTTTTACCTGCATATTTATTATAAATTCACTTCTGCCTGCTTTTATTTTTAAGGATTATAAAGGCAGACCGCTTACAGGAAGCTACGAGGTAGCAGAGAGTGAAGCAATACTTATAGATCATTCAAGAGTAGAGAGTTTTGAAACGGATGGTTCGTATCGAGAGATTCCGGTACATTTTTATTACCCTGAAAATGCTGACGAGATAGAGGGACACACGCTTCCGCTCATCATATTCAGCCACGGTGCATTTGGATACTATCAGAGTAACGCCTCCACATGTATGGAGCTTGCCAGTCATGGATATGTAGTTGCAAGTCTTGATCATCCATACCACGCATTTTTCACTAAGGATTCTGCCGGAAAAACTGTAACAGTTAATCCTGAATTCATTCAGAGTGCGGTTAATATTCAGAATGATAACGGCGAGATATCTGAGGAGGATATATTTGAGATTACTTCTAAATGGATGGAACTCCGAATTGCGGACCTGAACTTTGTGATCGATACATTTGAAGATGCTGTTCCTGCAGATAACCTGGGTGACGACTGGTTCATGAACGGAGATTCACAGGATGACATTTTAAGTATAATCAAGATGATTAACATCAAGAAGATAGGACTTATGGGGCATTCTCTTGGAGGTGCTACCTGCGTAACTGTTGGAAGAAGAGATGATATATCAGCGGTTATCGATCTTGATGGAACCATGCTCGGTGAGCAGACAGGAGTTAAGGATGGAAATCCGATAATAAATGAAGAGCCTTACACTACTCCTTTATTCAGTATAGACAACGAAAGGCATCATCAGGAATGCTTGGAAGCAGAGAAGGCTGGATATAATTACGCAAATAATGTTATTCTCAAGAATGCAACTAAAGGCTATAATACATATATAAAGGGTTCAGAGCATATGAACTTTACTGACCTGCCTCTGTTTTCACCATTCTTTGCTAAACTTCTCGGGGTGGGAGATGTGGATGCCGGCGAATGCATTGACCGGGTTAACGGACTGGTGCTTGAGTTCTTCGACAGCTTCTTAAAAGACGCAGGCGAGTTTTCGGTACAGGAGAGTTACTAGAACAGATGGAATTAAAGATTCGGAAGATAAAGGAAGAAGAAACTGAATATATCGAAATAGGATGTCATAAGAGAGACGACAGAATAAATGAGATAGTCCGTCTTGTAAAGATGCATCACGGAAGCGTTGAGGCATATCAGGAAGATACTCAGTATCAGATTCCTCTTTCGGAAATATACTATATTGAGGCAGTAGATGAGAAAACGTTCATCTATCTGGAAAAAGAGTGTTACGAATCAAGGAAGCGTCTTTACGAATTTGAGGAGCTGCTGGCTAACAGAAAGTTTGCAAGAATATCAAAATCAGTTGTTGTAAATATGATGAAAATTGTTGCAATAAAGCCTGCGCTTAACGGCAGATTCATCTGCCAGTTAAAGAACAATGAAGATGTGATCATTTCAAGGAAATATGTTCCGGAGATCAAGGAAAAGATTAAAAGATAGCAATGGAGAATATACTATGAAAGAACGTATCAGAGAAATATTAAGCAGTTTTTTTATATCGGTAACCTTGATTAATGTCGGAATCTTTATATTGGGAGAAGTGTTCCGGCCGGAACAGAGATTTGGATATGAAGCATATATATATCCTTTGATCTATGGAGCGATAGGAGTCATACCAACCTGTCTTGTTACGATAAAAAAAGAACTGAGTATCAAGCAGGTTATTATCAGAAAATGTATGCAGCTCTTACTTCTGATCGTATTATTATTGGCATTTATGTTTGCGGGCAATCCTGTTGATGCTGAAACATTGAGTGTGGCAGGTGGAGTTGCGCTCAGCATTGTATTAATATATATTCTTGTAAATGTTATAATATGGCTGATGGATTCCAGAACCGCCAGGATCATGACAGAAGACTTGATGAGGTTCCAGGAGAAGGAACAGGAATAGTTTTTATAAGTTGCAGAGGGATATGACTTATGGGGTACAATTTATTTAACATTAAAGAGGTTTCAAATGCATTCAACACTAAGCTGAGTGCCTTCAGGGCGTCACTTGGGAATGCTATAAGCAGGGGACAGAACATTACATTTGCAGATAATGATATTTCATACATTTTGAAACTCCAGCATGACAGGATTTCCAGGAAAGGCCTCGAGCTGAACTATGATATTTATTCCAGAGATGCAGAAAGAGACAAGTTCATCGCCGGAAGCAATTGGAGAGATGCCCACTATGAAAGTACCGTCTGCTTCAGTTCCTGTGGAGTAAAAAGAAATGTAAAGCAGGGCGGAAAGACTATGTATAAAGACGACCGTAAGTCCGTCTTATACGAAACGATAACGGATGCGATTGCAGGAGCACACCCGGGCAATGAGTCAATCAGCTGTCCGAACTGCGGTGCGATTACTACTATTGAAGGACTGCATAACGGTTGTTCTTACTGCGGAGCCCGCTTTCAGATGGATGAGCTTTTCCCGAAGGTTACAGCTTACTATTTTTTAGATGATGCGGGAATGACAAAGAAGGAATTCCTGAAGGGGTATCTCATTACATTTATCATTACTCTGATTGTAATGCTTATCGTTTGCTTTATCTTTGGCAAGGGAATAGGTTATTATATCGGATTCGGCATAGGCAGTATTTTTATGGCATATCCTATATATGCGTATTTCCTGTTTATGAGACTGATCGTCGGAGCGATAGCTTCAATTGGTAAAATGGGAACTGCCGGGTCACGAAGCAGATTTGAATCAAGAATGAAAAGAATCAGTCCTGAGTTTTCTTATGAGTATTTTACGAGCAAGACACTGTCCCTTATCAAGACGGCTGTATTCTCCGAAAATGAGAATGAGCTAATGTTTTACGAGGGACCAAAACTTGATCCGAGAATGAAGGACATTATTGATATGAATTACGGTGGTGCACTGGGATGCAAAAACTTCTACGAAGAAGGGAACACTGTGGCGGTTGAAACGAAGGGGTATTTTGATGTGCTTTATGCGACTGAAGATAAGGTATTCTTCAAGAAACAGGTTTTCAGTGCAACGCTGAAACGACGCACAGATATTCCTGTGAATTTCAACTTTTCCATGACAAAGATCGAGTGCCCGTCCTGCGGCGCGAGTTTTGATGCAATAAAAAACAAAAACTGTCCTTACTGTGGAACAGGGTATAACATGATCACTGATGACTGGGTTTTATCAGAGTTGAAATACATTTAACGGAGTAAACCATATGGGAAGTAAAGATGATAAGACAAATGTAATGCGTGTTCTTGATGGGAAGAAAATTTCCTATCAGAGTCATTCATATGAACCGGATGCAACAATGTCCGGTGCGGAGATTGCCAAAATCCTGGGAGAGGATACCGCCAAGGTTTTCAAGACTCTGGTGACTCAGGGCAAAAGCGGAGCATATTATGTATTTGTTGTGCCTGTTGAGGCAGAACTTGACCTGAAGAAGGCTGCCAAGGCCTGCGGTGAGAAGTCTGTCAGTATGATAAAACAGAAGGAACTCCTTCCGCTAACAGGTTATGTACATGGCGGCTGTTCTCCTATAGGAATGAAGAAACAGTTCCCTACATTTATACATGAAACAGCTGCGGGATTCGACAGAATCTTCGTCAGCGCCGGCAAAGTCGGATTTCAGATAGAGCTTTCGCCGGATGACCTGATAAGTGTAACTCGATGCAGATTGACAGATATAGTATAATAGTCAGATAACAAGGAATTCAAAGAGGTAAACAATGGGTTTATTTGAGTTATTACTTTTATCTGTAGGTCTGGCCATGGATGCATTTGCTGTATCTATATGTAAAGGTCTGGCAGTAAAGAAGATAACGTTAAAAGAACATTTTTTATGTGGAATATGGTTTGGTACCTTTCAGGGACTGATGCCGCTCATCGGCTATCTTGTCGGCTCACGTTTTGTGAAACTGATAACTGCGATAGCTCCGTGGGTGGCATTCGTATTGCTTGCACTTATTGGCGGGAACATGATAAAGGAAGCCTTCACGACAGATGAGGAAGTGAAGCCCGGATTTGACGTAAAGACCATGTTCCTTATGGCTGTAGCAACCAGCATAGATGCACTGGCTGTCGGAATTACTTTCGTAGCGGTGCCTGTCGAGGTATTTGAAGCGAGCAAGCTTGTAAATGTATTGTTCGCGGTTCTTGTTATCGCAGTCATTACATGTATCATCTCCATGATAGGAGTCAGGATAGGGCATATGTTCGGTATGCGCTACAAATCCGGTTCGGAGATTATGGGTGGTACGATACTGATATTCATAGGACTTCGTGCACTTATTACTCATCTAGACAAGTCAGATGCTCTTTCTGATACAGAAACTGTTTTTGGTATGCTGATACCGCTTCTTGGAACTTTGATCGGTGCGGCAGTTGTATATGCTAAGAAAAAAATGTCTGATAATCTCCGAATGATACTGGTCGGGGGCACGTCGGGCATCATGATCTCGATAGCTGTCTGGGGAATGATAGAACCGGCTGTAATGGGACTTAAGGAAGTATTTACGCAAGGAATCGTTCCGGTTATTCTGTGCTTCCTGGGAGGAGTTCTGATTCAATACATATTGGATATCATAGTTCCGCATACCCACGCATATTCAGACATAACAGAAGGACCTAAGAGTAAACTGAAGCCCGAGTTTAAAGTGATGCTGACAGAAGTTATCCATCATATACCTGAAGGCATAGCACTCGGAGCTATATATGCGGGGCATTTTCTGAAAATCGAATGGATATCTGCTTCGACTGCTTTGGTTCTTGCAATAGCCATTGCGGTTCAGAATATTCCTGAAGCTCTTTTCGTATCACTTCCGATACGTGAGAAAGGCACCAATACCGGAAAGGCTTTCTTCATGGGAGTGGTGTCCGGAGTGCCGATTCCCTTACTTGGAATCATCACAGTTATTATAGCGCTGCTCTTCCCGAACAGCCTGCCATATATTATGGCATCTGCCGGCGGCGCTTTGGTATACACAACTATAGAGGAAATCCCGCAGCTTGCTTCCAATAAGGATAATGACAAAGGTGCATTATCATTTATCGTAGGCTTTGCGATAGTAATGCTGATGATCTATTTATGATAAAGAGGACTTGAAATCGACTTAATTATGGACGAAACCAAAATAGTAAAAAAACTATCACGTGTAGGAATACTTGGAAATGTACTGCTCGCGGCTTTTAAACTTGTAGCCGGAATCTTAGGAAAGTCCGGTGCCATGGTATCAGATGCAGTTCATTCCATTTCCGATGTATTTGCAACTCTTGTTGCTTATTTTGGTGTGCTTCTTTCGAAACAGCCGGAAGACGACGATCATCCATACGGACATGAAAGATTCGAGTGCGTAGCTTCGCTTGTTCTGGGAATCATCCTTGCGGTTACGGGACTTGGCATAGGATATGCAGGAATTAAGAATATCATATCCCGAAATGAACTGGAGGCACCGACTATACTGCCTCTGATTGCAGCGGTTGTTTCGATTGTAGTAAAAGAGGGAATGTTCTGGTATACGATGTATTATGCCAAGAAAATGGACTCATCTGCGTTCAAAGCAGATGCATGGCATCATCGCTCGGATGCTTTATCATCTGTCGGTTCATTTATAGGCATAGGTCTTGCCAAGCTTGGCTTTCCGATAATGGATCCAATCGCCAGCCTTGTGATCTGTATCCTGATCCTTAAGGTGGCATATGACATAATCAAGGAAGCAATAGACAAAATGCTCGATACTTCCTGTGGAAAGGAATTTGAACAGAGTATCAGGGATTTTGTAGAAAAACAGCCGGGAGTGCAGGGCATTGATCTGCTACACACAAGGCAGTTCGGAAATAAGATATATATTGATCTTGAGATTGCTGTAAGGAGAGATATCTCGCTGATAGATGCACATGACATAGCAGAAAGTGTGCACAGCAGTGTTGAGAAGGAATTTCCGAAGGTTAAGCATGTTATGATACATGTAAATCCGGGAAAAGAGTAGTTCCAATAGATGATAATCAGGCTAAGTAAAAAAGGATGGCAACAGCCATCCTTCTTTGCGTTAAGTCTTATTTGTATTTATTGTGCAATGTTTCTTTGATGTAGTACCAAATGTTTTTGTCTGTGCCATAATTATTCTTCAGGTGCTTATTTCCTTTATTACATAATAAGTAGTACTGAATATAACGCTTCTTGTTTCCGTCCTTCCAATAGTTTGCTCGTTTACCGCTATCCTTTGCGAATATCTTTTCGTTATTCTCAGCTGTTGGGTTAATCTTGGTCCATTCACCATTATAATAATAATACGGTCTGGATCCTTCTTCCCTTACGTAGCAGGCATAAATTACGGTATACATTTCTTTCTTATCAACGCCCGCTATATTACAGTTTCCGACAGCAACCATAAAGATATATGGGTCTTCATCAGTGCATTCCCTTACCATTTTGGCAACTGAAGTACCTGTGGCATCAGTATCGTAATAATCCCAAACCTTTGATTTGTCGAGTCCAAGGACATTTTTGCTGTCACCTACCGGCAGATCCTTTGCATAAGCTTCTACGAAACCGCCCTGTGCAGCATCAAGACATGCCTTAGCCCTGAAGATATCTTCCTTCTCTCTCGCCTTATCTATATATCCAAGGAGAGCCGGTACAAGAATTGCAGCGAGTATAGACAGTATGGCTAATACAACGATCAGTTCTACCAGTGTAAATCCACGATTATTCTTCACAACGATCACTCCTTTCTGCATAGTATTCGTATATACATAATAGGAATAACTACCAATTTTGTCAAATATATTCAGCACAATTAACAAAAAATACTTAAAAGGTAAAAGTTGACAAAAAAGGTCAAGTGGGTTATTTTATAGTGATAATTAGGCAATGCTAACTAATATTAATAAAATCTAACTATATATTTTGGAGGACGAAATGGGCGGAACATTTGCAACAGTAATTATATCAATAATTCTCATAGCAGTAGTCGTTTTTGCAGTTATTAAATCAATCCCGCATTTCAAAGGGCAGGGCGGATGCTGTGGAGGTTCGGAAGGCGAGAAGCTGATCAAACCTCGTAAGCTTGAGCAGGTTGTTGCAACAAAAATCGTTGCGATTGAGGGGATGCGCTGCGACAACTGTCGTAAAAGAGTACAGAATGCGCTGAACAGTATGGATGGTGTGAATGCAAAGGTAAGTGCTGAAAAGAAGCAGGCTGAGGTTAAGCTTGGCAGTGAGATTGATGATGCCGAGTTATACAAGGCTATATCAGATTTGGGTTACAAGGTTGTTTCGATAGAGAATAAATAGTTTAAGAGATATGCTCGGTTCTTTTACAGGAGTTAGACAGCGTGAAACGAAAATGAATAATACAATAAGAAATGGATGGTTGTCACGAATGACAGCCATCCATTTTAGATTCATTTTGATATCGATATAAATGATTATTCCAGCACGATTCCCTTTTCTTCAACATGATTACATATAGCATCAAAGGTTTCAGGACTCAGATCATGCTCAACCTTGCAGGCATCCTCTGCCGCAATATCCTCCGGCACGCCAAGGAGTTTGAAAAGAGCAGTGAGGACAGTGTGTCTTTTATAAATGTCCTCGGCAATTTTCAATCCGGATTCGGTAAGCAGGATCATTCCATCTTCGTTAAATGTAATGTATCCGCTTTCTCTGAGCTTCTTTGTCGCATAGCTGACGCTCGGCTTAGATACATGCATCTGATTTGCAACGTCTACAGAACGGACATATCCCTTCTTTTCTCTTATCATAAGTATTGCTTCAAGATAGTCTTCTGCAGACTCATGGATTTCCATTTTGTTCAACCCTCCAATATTTAACTTGTGTTAAATGTTTTGTAATACTATTAGGCAATACTAACACGAGTTCTTGTTAATTGCAAGCTGAATTATATTGTAAAAACTGACTAATTAAGTGCCTCTTAATTCAATAAGGTATATATTAAATAAAGTATTGACATTTTATTAAGATTATACTATTTTAAATGGAGTTAAAAACGACTAACTACAAGAAGGAGTTGAAGCGCTATGAATCTTAATGATGCGGAGCTTGGAAAAGAATACACTATTTCTGATGTTGAAACAGGTGGGGATGAGGATATGAAAAGCTTCCTTTTCTCGCTTGGATGCTACAGCGGAGAGAAGATTACAGTAGTTGATAAGAAGCGCAATCTTGTTGTGTCAATCAAAGACGCAAGATATAACATCGATCCTGAGCTGGCAGCAGCTATCGAGATTAATTCGTGAATTATGGGAAACTGTGTTTCCTGTTATGAATAACAATATGCAGAGCTGCAATATCAGAGCTCTTGCTAAAAGGAGGAATAACAAATGAGAATCGCGTTAACGGGTAATCCGAATAGTGGTAAGACTACTATGTATAATGCCCTTACCGGACGCAAGGAGAAGATTGGTAACTGGGCAGGTGTTACCGTCGACAAGAAAGAGAGCCCTATCAAGAAGGCTTACTATGATGGTGACAAGGAGCTTATCGCTGTCGATCTGCCGGGAGCATATTCAATGTCTCCATTTACATCTGAGGAGAGTATTACAAGCAGCTATGTAAAGCATGAGAATCCTGATGCCATAATCAACATAGTTGATGCAACAAACCTCAGCCGAAGCCTGTTCTTTACGACTCAGCTTCTGGAGCTTGGTGTTCCTGTTGTAGTAGCACTCAATAAGAGCGATGTAAATGATAAGAAGGGTAATAAGATTGATATCGAGAAGCTTTCTGAGAAGCTCGGATGTCCTGTTGTAAGAACTGTATCTACTTCAGATCAGGGCCTTAAGGAAGCTGTTAAGGCAGCTACTGAGCTGGAAGGAAAAGGACAGAAGGCTCCTTACTCGGAAGGTGATATCGACCTTACTGATAAAGATGAGGTTGAGAAGGCCGACAGAGCGAGATTTGATTTTGTTAATTCTATAGTAAAGGAAGTTGAGGTTCGTAAGACCCTCACTAAGGATAAGAATTTCGGTGATAAGATAGATAAGATAGTAACCAATCCTATACTTGGACTTCTTATATTTGCCGGAATCATGTGGGTTGTTTTCTATGTATCTCAGACTACTGTAGGTACATGGATAGCAGATATTCTTGCCGGTGGAATCGAGTCATTCCAGGGCTGGGTAGGCGATAAGATGGCAGATGCCAATCCGCTTCTCTACGCACTTCTGGTTGATGGTATCATAGGTGGTGTTGGTGCCGTTGTTGGATTCCTTCCACTTGTTATGGTAATGTATTTCCTTATCGCACTCCTTGAGGACTGCGGTTACATGTCAAGAGCTACAGTAGTTCTTGATCCTATATTCAAGAGAGTTGGACTCTCAGGTAAATCAGTTATCCCTATGATCATCGGAACAGGTTGCGGTATTCCTGCTATCATGGCATGCCGTACAATCCGTAATCAGAGGGAGAAGAGAGCTACAGCAATGCTGGCAACCTTTATGCCATGCGGTGCTAAGCTTCCTGTTATAGCACTTTTCGCAGGCGCATTCTTCCCTGAATCAAAGTGGGTAAGCTGGGTTGCTTATATGGGTGGTATAGCTCTGGTACTTCTCGGAGCGCTTCTCATCAAGGCTATCACAGCAGCTAAGTTCAGAAAGTCATTCTTCATCATTGAGCTTCCTGAGTACAAGGCTCCAAGCCTTAAGTTCGCATTTATGTCTATGCTCGAAAGAGGAAAGGCATATATCATCAAGGCAGGTACTATCATACTTGTATGTAACACAGTAGTTCAGATAATGCAGACCTTCAACTGGCATTTCCAGGTTGTGGAAGAGGGAGCAGAGGATACTTCTATACTTGCATCGATAGCTAATCCATTTGCAGTTCTTCTTATACCTATAGTAGGTATAGCAGCATGGCAGCTCGCAGCTGCGGCTATAACAGGATTCATAGCAAAGGAAAATGTAGTTGGTACGATCGCAACAGTATATGCAATCACAAACCTTGTAGACCCTGAGGAGCTTGAGCTCGTAGGTGAAGGAAATGCAGTTGCAGTAGCTATCGGAATTACAAAGGTTGCAGCACTTGCATACCTTATGTTCAACCTTTATACTCCACCTTGCTTCGCAGCACTCGGTGCCATGAACTCCGAGATGCAGAGTAAGAAGTGGCTCTGGGGCGCTATAGGACTTCAGCTCGGAACAGGTTATACAGTCGGATTCCTTATCTACCAGATCGGTACACTTATCACAACCGGTGCAGTAGGTGCAGGTTTCCTTGGTGGACTTCTTTTCGAGATAGTATTCGCAGCAATACTTGTAGGCATCATAGTTCATAACAACAAAGCGGTTGCAACAGAATACAAATTGGCATAAAATGCTTCTATAAGAACAAGAAATTCTATCGTTTAATGAATAGTACCAATTCGGCATTTTGAGGTGATTAATAATATGAACCTTGCTACTATTATAGCTCTGATAATACTTATACTGCTTATTATACCGGCTGTCAGATACCTCCTGAAGCACGGTACCTGTGGTAGCTGTCCTTATCATGGAGGCTGCTCGGGTCACTGTGAAACTGACAAGCTGATGAAGCAGCTCTCATCTGACCCAGAGTTTAAGAAAAGTAATGAAATACTCGAAGAAGTGATAAACAGGCGGGAGAATTAAACATGAATAATTTTCATTTACCATACCATCTGATAGTGCAGGAAGGGATTTTCACTTCGATTCCTGAAACAATGCAGGATGAGATTCCTGATCTTGAAGAAAGAAAAACTATATTCGTAACAGAGGCAAACCTCAAGGGAATATTCAATGAGATAATACATAAGATCATGGCATGCTTCCCGAGAAGCGAAATGTATCTTATAGAGTCAGCAACCTACGACAGTGCAGTTTCACTTGCGAAGTACATAACAATGAATGACATTACTGTTGTTATCGGCTTCGGTGGCGGTACAGTACTTGACCTTGCGAAGTTTGCGGCATTTGTCAGTAAGTCAATACTCATATCACTTCCGACAACTCTCAGTAATGACAGTCTCGCATCACCAGTTGCTGTTCTCGGAACAGAAGGAAAGGCAAGAAAGTCCATAAAGTGTACTATTCCTGATGCAATACTTGTAGATGTAAATGTAATTTCAAGCGCACCGGAAAGACAGATACTTGCCGGTATAGGTGATACAGTCAGCAAATACACAGCACTTAACGACTGGAAGCTCGCACATGAGAGAAAGAAGGCTCATGTGGATGACTTTGCATATATGATATCCAAGATGGCTTTCAATTCACTTCTCTACAGAGCAGGGGCTGAGCTTAAGAGCAAGGACTTCATCAAGAAGCTTACCCAGGCTCTTGTTATGGGCGGACTTGCCATGGAGATAGCAGGTTCATCAAGACCGAGCAGTGGCTCAGAGCATCTTTTCTGTCATGCCCTTGACGAAAGATTCAGTGAATATGTAAGTGTACCTCATGGTATAGCAGTTGCAATGGGAAGCTATTGCGCATGCAAATTCCAGGACAGGAATCTCGCAAAGATAACCGGTATGATAAAAGAATACGGCATACCGATCAAACCGAGTGATTATAAGATTACAAAGGAAATATTTATAGGTGCATGGCAGCAGGCCGCAGAAACAAGACCTGACAGATACACCATACTTAACGAAACAGATCTTAACGCCGATATGCTCGGCGCACTTTATGATGAAATGGAGGAGTTGTTCTAAGGATTTCAAAGAACAACCGGGCTGACCATTCCGCGTTAGAATTCCACGCGGAATGTAGTCTTTCCATCTTTTGAGAAGGCACGGATGGCGCCACCGTGGTTCTCGACTATGCTCTTTGCTATAGCAAGTCCGAGACCATAACGGTTGTCACTTCTGTGCCTTGATTTATCTGCGCGATAGAATCTTTCAAAGATTCTTTCCTCATCACCTTCCGCGATAGGCTCTCCGGTGTTGACCATTTCAAGAACTATCATCTTCTTATTCTTATGGCTGTGATGAAGACGTACTTTTACAGGAGCAGACTTATCACTGTGCTTTATCGCATTATCAAGGAGGGTGGAAGTAAGCTTCTCAATCTCATCCTTACTGCATTTAAATGTAATGCCTTCCTCGATTTCAGTTTCTATCTCGACTCCCTGCTCAAATGCAACGCCTTCGAATACGAGAGCAGTCTTCTCGACTATCTTTGATATATTTTCATCTTTATAGGTCTCTACCGAAACTCCGTCTTCCAGCTTGGAGAGATCCAGAAGTCCGGTAATGAGCTTGTTCATCCTGTCGGATTCATACTTGATATTTTCGACAAGCTTACCGTTCTCGCCTTCTGTGTTCAGCTCGTCTGCCGATGCCATGATGACAGCAAGAGGAGTCTTCAGTTCATGTGAAGCATCAGCTATGAAGTCCTTCTGTTTATCGAAAGCAACCCTGGCAGGCTTGGTGATCCAGCTTGTTATCAGCTTAGCTATAAATGCAAGGACAAGTAAAAGAAGAACAAATATAACAAGGCTCTCCAAAAGAAGAAGCCTCATCTGTTCAGCTATGTTTGTCTTATTAACGATGATTATTGATTCTTTTCTATAATTAAATGAATAACCGCTCCTATACAGGTTGCCTACCTTTATAGTGTCTATACTGTACTTCGTTATTATCTGTTTTGCAGATGTTTGAGGATCAAAGCTCGAGGTAAGATTACTGTGGTCGACTACATTAACAATGTCTGTGCCACTGATCTCTACAGTATATACTTCGCTGTCCATTATCATCAGATTCCTGAAGTCAAACGGTTCGCCCTCTTTTGATTCATCAGGTTTGAAATCATCCTGGTTCTTTGGTCCGCCCGGATTATTTCCAGGGGCCATGGCAGGATTGCTCCCAAGTCCGAATCTTCCACCTTCTTCCTCGAAAATGAAAAGGGTTCGCCTTACATTTTCATATTCTCTTCTGTAGCTTCGGACGTTGACTATAACGAGACCGATGAACAGAATGAGAGAGAGCATTCCGAATATGGCAAGAAAAGTTTTTCTACTTAGTTCCTTCATCTATGGTTTCCATCCTATATCCCATATTTCTGATCGACTTAATAGTTACTGAGGATTCAAGAAGCTTAAGCTTCTTCCTGACAAATGACATATATGCCTCAAGGTTATTGGACATCGAATCATTTTCCATGCCCCATACGCGATCGAATATCATCTCGCGTGAGAGAACCTGATTCGGATTCATCATGAAGTATTCCAGAAGCTGGAATTCCTTGTTGTTTATTTTGATGCTTTCACCGGACTTCTTGCTTTCAACAGCAGGGGTCTTATAATCGAGGACTATATCTCCAAATTCCAGTGATTCTTTGACGGCCACTTCAACACGGAGCTGTGCATTTACTCTGGCTACCAGCTCATCTATATGAAACGGCTTAGGAACATAATCATTTGCACCTTCGCTGAAGCCCTTCAGTTTATCGGAAAGCTCGCCCTTGGCGGTGAGCATGATTACTTTTGACTGTATGCCTTCCTGACGGATCTCTTTCAATACGGAAATGCCGTCCTTCTTCGGAAGCATGATATCCAGGAGTATGAGGTCATATATTCCGGTCAGCGCATTATAGAGACCGTCTTCTCCATCATAAGAAATGTCGATCGTGTATCTTTCTTTTCTGAGACGCTCGGATACAAGCTCAGCAAGCGCATATTCATCTTCAACAAGAAGTATTCTCATATACCGCATCCTCCTTCTAAAACTTAGCATAAGTATAACAAGGTGAATGTTTGATTACAAATGTTAGTTTCATGAAGCGTCTATATATGTTATATTATGAAATATATGTATGACAGTTCATTGCACATGCTGTGTAACATTTAAGAAGGTAAAATCAGGGGGTAAACTACATGGGTGATAAAAAAGACAGCAGTACATTTAAACCTTATATTCCGGCTGAGAAGATCACACCGGAATTCACAGCTACATCTATTATCATAGGTATCCTGCTCGCAATCATTTTCGGTGCTGCAAATGCATATCTCGGACTTCGTGTCGGTATGACAGTTTCTGCATCGATTCCTGCTGCCGTTATATCTATGGGCGTCATTCGCGTTATTATGCGAAAGGATTCAATTCTCGAAAGTAATATGGTTCAGACCATAGGTTCAGCCGGTGAGTCGCTGGCAGCCGGAGCTATATTCACTATGCCGGCTCTGTTCCTCTGGGCAAAAGAGGGCGTGACAGATGCACCGAGTCTTATAACCATTTCACTTATTGCACTCTGTGGTGGAGTACTCGGAGTGCTATTCATGGTTCCGCTCAGAAATGCATTGATAGTCAAGGAACACGGAGTACTTCCTTATCCTGAAGGCACTGCCTGCGCAGAGGTTCTTCTTGCAGGTGAAGAGGGTGGTTCAAGTGCAAAGACTGTATTCCTCGGAATGGGACTTGCGGCACTTTTCAAATTTGTCGTTGACGGTATCAAGGTTGTACCGGGAGTTGTAACAGCAAAGATAAGTGCACTTAAGACAGAGCTTTCTGCTGAAGTCTATCCTGCACTTATAGGTGTTGGATACATCTGCGGTCCAAAGATTTCATCATATATGTTCGCGGGTGGTGTGCTCGGATGGTTCGTACTTATTCCTGCCATCATAGTATTCGGTGGAAATACAGTTATGTATCCGGGAACAACTACTATAGCTGAAATGTATGCAGCTGACGGTGCAGGTGCTATCTGGAGCTGCTACATAAGATATATAGGTGCAGGTATGGTTGCTGCCGGCGGTATCATAAGTCTTATCAAGTCACTTCCGCTTATTATCACTACATTTGTGGATGCTCTTAAAGGCGTTAAGTCAGCAGGAAAGGGCGGCACCAAGCGTACAGAGCAGGATATGGATATCCGTCTTGTTATAGGCGGCATCGTTGCCATAACACTTGCTATATGGCTTCTTCCTCAGATTCCTGTAACACTTCTCGGAGCTATAATAATGGTGCTCTTCGGATTTTTCTTCGGAGCAGTTTCTTCAAGAATGGTCGGTCTTGTATGAAGCAGTAACAATCCTGTTTCAGGTATGGCTATCGCAACTCTGCTTTTCTCGACACTTCTGCTTAAGCTGACAGGAGATACAGGTGCACACGGAATGATAGGAGCTATCTCAATAGGTTCCATCATATGTATCATAGCTGCCATGGCAGGTGATACTTCACAGGATCTTAAGACAGGTTTCATACTTGGTTCTACACCGAAGAAGCAGCAGTACGGCGAGCTTCTCGGAGCAGTTATCGCTGCATTTACAATAGGCGGAGTTCTTATTCTCCTTGATAAGGCATGGGGCTTCGGAACTACAGAGCTCGCAGCTCCTCAGGCTACACTTATGAAGATGATCGTTGAAGGTGTTATGAACGGAAATCTTCCTTGGGCACTCGTGTTCATAGGAGTCTTCATAGCAATCGTTGTTGAGATACTCGGTATCCCTGTACTCCCTGTTGCTATAGGCCTCTACCTTCCGCTCGAACTCAGTTCAACCATCATGATAGGTGGTGTTATAAGATGGTTCGTAGATAAGAAGAAGGGCAAGAACAAGGACAAGAAGAATGATGATGCCGGAAGCGGAATCCTCTTCTGTTCAGGTATGATAGCAGGTGAAGGACTTGTCGGAATACTTCTTGCTATTCTCGCAGTTATCGGAGTTGCTGATAAGATGGATCTTTCAGGCAGCGCAAACACCGGAATTATTGGCGGCCTTGTTCTTATGGCTGTGATGATATTCTTCGTAACTAAGTTTGCTATGGCAAAGAAAGAAGCAGGAAAGAAGGAAGCTACTGAAAAAGCAGATGAAAAAGAGTGAGAATAACAATTATCTGGACAAGATTCCTGTTCAGAATCCTAAACATACCTGGGATAAGAACGATAAAGACGAGGTTACCATATATATAGAGAATACCGGAGTCTTCAACAGGGCAGCTCAGAAACTCCTGAAGAAACCAAAGGTGACAAACATTCATCTCGAAGGACTTGGTAACTTTATCTGGCCGCTTATAGACGGCGAGCGGTCGATATACGATATCGGACTTTTGGTTAAGGAGGAATACGGCGAGGAAGCTGAGCCACTCTTCCCGAGGCTGGTAACGTATATGAAGACACTGGAATCATATGACTTTATAACATTTAAATAGATATTCATTTATCAGAAGTGAACGGTTCTTGTTTGACTTATTTGGTCAGACGAGGGCCGTTTTTGTGTTATATGAAATTAAATATATTGTTGTTTCGAAAATATTTAAATTTTTAATCTCCATTTAATATTGACATCTTATCATGGCACCATACAAAGAAGAAATGGAGCGATGAGCATGAGTGAATTTAGAGAAGTTTTCAAAAGAACAGAAATTAAATATCTGATCTCGGAGGAGCAGTTCCGGAAGCTTATGTTCTTTCTCTCGGGGATGGCGAGGATAGATCAGTACGGTAAGACGAGGATCAACAACATATACTTCGACACTCCTGACTGGCTTATGATAAGGACTTCACTCGAGAAGCCGATATATAAAGAGAAACTCAGACTCAGGACTTATGGGAGCACAGATGACACGACGAATTCCTTCATAGAGATAAAGAAGAAGTTCGACGGAGTCGTATATAAGAGGAGAGTGAGCGGAAGCTACAGAGCGGCATATGATTATCTTGTAAATGGAAGTGACCCGCTTGATGACTCGCAGATATCCCGCGAGATTGAAGGACTTAAATATGTATATGATGACCTGAGACCTTCGATGAAAATCTGCTATGACCGTATAGCCATGGCGGGGATAGAAGATCCGGAATTCCGCGTTACATTTGACACTAACATACAGTGGGATACTGACTCACTCGACCTTAAGTCGGATGAATGCTCACATACGATACTCGGTGCAGGAAGCTACATGATGGAGATCAAGGTGGCGAATTCGATGCCGAAGGAGCTGGCTGAGAAGCTCAGCGAACTTGGAATATTCCCCGTTTCATTTTCAAAATACGGACGTGGATATGCGGATATGATAACAGCTGAGGCAGAAAGCACAGCTGAGAAGAATATAGATACAGAAACCGAAGACATGCAGAGAACATTTATGAAAGGAGTGACCAGATATGCTTAGCAATTTATTTACATCAATTATAACAGAGGGCAGCTTTACACCTGCACAGTTCGCAGCAGTAACCGTAACCTCACTCGTATGCGGGCTAATAATCGCGGTCACTTACTCGATAAGAAATAAGTGCTCAAGAAGCTTTCTCATAACACTTATACTTCTTCCTGCGATAGTTGAACTTGTGATACTTCTTGTAAATGGAAATATCGGCGCAGGAGTCGCAGTGGCCGGAGCATTCAGTTTAGTCAGATTCAGATCGGCACCGGGAAGAGGACAGGAGATAACGAGTATATTCTTGGCTATGGCAGTAGGACTTGCAACAGGAATGGGATATGTTGGAGTGGCGGTACTCTTTACTGTTTTCATATCTGTTCTGAATCTGGTCTTCAATCTTCTTAAGATCGGCGGAGATGAGAATCACAGGACACTCAAGATCACAGTTCCGGAGAATCTGGATTATGAAGGAAAGTTCGAGGATATTTTCGATAAGTATCTCTCAAGCTATACATATGAAGAGGTTAAGACCAGCAATATGGGAAGTCTCTACAAGCTCACACTGAGCGTGGTTCTGAAGGCAGGCGTCTCAACCAAGGAATTCCTTGATGAGATCAGAACCAGAAATGGAAATCTGGACATAAGCCTTGGACGTGAGATCGAAAATATGGAAAGCTTATAGGAGGTAGCATTATGAAGAAGAGATATATACTTTTAAATATAGGAATAGCGGCAGTGATGATGTCAGGACTTCTGACAGGATGTACAGGAGTTGCAACCGGAACAGGGACAAAGACAGACAGTGAAGTGGTTACTGAGAGCCAGACTGATAATGATGAGAATGCTCAGGATGGCAAGGATGCATCGGATGATAATAGTAATGATGAAGCTGACAGCAAGAATGCATCAGAGAGTGAATTATTCACAGACAGAGATCTCGAGCAGGAAGCAGATCTTAGTGATGCAGAGAATATAGAACTGAAGAGCGGCGAAGATGTTACCATAGATTCTGAAGGCGTATATGTAATCACAGGAGATGCAACAGGTGTTACTATCTATGTGGAAGCAGAGGATGAGGATAAGGTTCAGCTGGTACTGGACGGTGCTTCTATAGAGAATGAATCTGCACCTGCAATATACTTAAAGAGCGCAGATAAGGTATTCGTAACAACTACAGATTCCGAGAACAGTCTCACAGTAACAGGAGAATTCGAAGCAGACGGCGATACCAATCTTGACGCTGTTATATTCTCCAAGGATGATCTTACGATAAACGGAACAGGTACACTGAATATAACTTCATCTGACAATGCCGTAAGCTGCAAGGATACTCTTAAGATTACAGGAAGCACCCTGAATGTAGATTGCGAAGGCAATGCATTTGAAGCACACGATGCAATAGATATAGCTGACGGAAATATCAAGGTTACAGGCTGTAATGACGGACTTCATGCTGAGGACAGTGATGATGACAGTATAGGCGAGATCAATATCGTAGGCGGAACTATAGATATAACTGCAGTGGACGATGCAATTCACGGAACAACAACAGTGACAGTAGATGGCGGTACATTTACACTCAATGCAGCAGAATGTATAGAAGCAACAGTCGTTGAGATCAATGGTGGCGACATCAACATCGAGGCTTCTGATGACGGTATTAATGCAGCTAACAAGTCGAGTACATTATCCCCTTGCTTCACGATGAACGATGGAACTCTCGTGATCAAGATGGGTGCCGGTGATACAGACGGAATCGACTCAAACGGAGATATAATTGTAAATGGAGGAACCATAGATATAACAGGCCAGTCAACCTTCGACTATGATGGAAAGGCAGAATATAACGGCGGAACCATCATCGAGAATGGCGAAGAGACAAATACTATCTCAAACCAGTTCGGCGGTATGGGGCCGGGGGGCGGACAGGGATTCGGCCCGGGCGGTGATTTCCAGCCGGGTGAGAATGGAAATCCACCAGAAGGCGACTCAAATTTTAGGCCGGGCCGTGGCGGTCAGGGCGGCGACATGCAGCCACATGACGGCGGTGAGCGCGGCGGACAGGGAGGCTTCCCAGGTGGACAGCCAGGCGATAAGAATGGCGGAGAGCAAGGAACAACTGAGGGAGAATAATATAAAAAGTACAACACTCCATATAATAATGTGATATAATATCATAGGGTTACAGTTAAAAATGTATGGGGTATAAGCAACATGAAGGAGACAGGCAGAAGTATATTCCAAATAAAAATTTGCACGCATGATAGTTTTGTTTTGATGCATTGAATTGAAAGCTGACACAGGTAAATTGTGTCAGCTTTTTCTATATATAGGAAATTGGCAGTAAATGGAGGATTGCGTATGCAGGACGAGAACAAAAAACATGAATCCAGATTGGATGATACTATATCCAGTATCAAAAAACAGATTACGTCCATAGAGGGAAGGATAATCAGAAATAACAAGAAGCGCGAACTGTGCTGCAAGTGGCTTAAGACCGAAGGTGAAAGCACCAAAGAATCGTTCGGAAAGATTGACGAAGAAATCGAGACATACAGAAACAGCAAGGCTGAAAAGGATGCTTTCATAAACGAAAAAGAAAAAGCCATAGATGAAAAGGACAAAGAAGTTGCTGCCATAGAGGAAGAATACTCTGAACTTGTTGAGAAGAATAAAAAGCTTCAGCGTAAATGGAATGAAAAGAGCGAAGAAATCCAGCAGAGCTATGATGAATGTATGAAGGAACATACTAAGCTGAACAATCAGCTTAAGTTCATCAAAGAGGATAAGAGAAAGGTCAGTGTTCAGCTGGCACAGCTCCGTCAGGATGAGCTGATCAGAGTGCAGGCGGCCGGAAGCTCCAGCTTATCAAAAAAGAAGAAGCAGGAGCTGAACGACATTCATTTTGAAGTTCAGGAAAAAGTCGTAATAATGAACCGAATAGATTCAGACATAGACAGTGTAGTTCTGTCACTTCAGGAGCTCGAGGATAAATACAATCAGTCAAAAGAAGCAGTCGAAAAGAAGCTGAATGAGATAAGAGACGAAATGCAGGCAAACTGCGACGAGGCTGATGAGAAGAAAAAGGTCATGGATCAGATCTACGAGGAAAGAACAGCTCTTCGAAACGAAGTTCTTGAAGCAATCGAAGAAGAGAAAAAGATAGATGAAATGATCTTCATGGCTGAGGAGAGAAAGAAAGAACTGAGCTGGGACATCGATGGCAAAACCAGGGAAAAGGAAAGACTCTCGTATGAAATAGAAAGAGATATGGGCTTCCAGGCTGAGCTGGAGAAAAAGCTGGAACAGCTGGAGAAGGAGAAGAAGTTGGAGCAGGAGAAGAATAAAGAGTAGTTAAAATGGTAACTCGGATTTGTATTTGACAGAGCTTTCAACGGTTTTGAATGGGGGTATTTTACTATGTATTTGTACGGCGTGGGTAATTCAGGACAGGATATTACAGTTAATGGTGATTTCACAATACATTTAAAATCAGGAATGTACTATTTGAATAATGAATCTGGCAGAGAGAATATATTTCTGTGTGGCGAATTCAATTCCAGACCACGGAACTATAAAAAAGGATCGTTCAGTGTGTCGGAGTCAACGGAATTTAAAAGCAATTGGGCATTTTCCGTTCATAATGAATTAAATGTCAGAGATGTATTTGGCAATAAGAGATTTAGTGATGTGTTAAAAAGAATAAGTGATAACACACAAAACATCACATTTACCGCAAATGTATTTGGAAGTTCAAGAAGTTGGGGGAATGATTTTGTAAAAAAATATAAAGTAATAAAGGATACTAAAGATATTAAGGTGGGGTATTTTACCCAGGGCTATCTGGTAAAGACACTCCATTATATTCTTGTTTTCACCAGACATAAGGCCTATTTAGCGAAAATAGAATACAACGGGATAAATCCAGCAAGTGAAGAAAGGGAAATACTTTCTACTGCAAATTCAATAGAAGCAGTTTACCAAGCCGAGGAAATAGTAAATGAATATGAAAGCATTGAAAATGAGTCGGTATTAGATGAGTCTGTATTTGATAAGAAATTTGAAAAGTTGAAATATACAAAAGGAACTAAAGTATCCGTAGGTTCTTTGATAGTTCAGGTTCCTGATGAAATGAATTATATCACACAGAATAAAGATTCTGGTGCTGGGACTAATGAATTTGGATTAAGAAATACATATGAGTTGGTAATAGCTTCAAAGGGATATGATAATTCGTTATTAAATCATCAGGACATGCCATTTGGTATGAATATCAGAAATGTAAATGTTGATAACACTGTGAAGCTACTCTGGAAAGGGAATGAAGCTGAGATTAAAAAAAGTGTAACTGCGACTTATGACTCAATAGCAGAAGTAACATCGCGTGGTTATAAAATAAAAGTGGCAAAACTTGAGAAGAACCTTTGTATTGTTTATTCAATCAAAGGTGAGAGTGATAATAAATCGGAGTATTGGATTTCTTATGGTGCTTTTATAGTACATAACAACTCTGCATATATTTTGAATATTTGTTTTAATTCCTTAAAGGCGGCAAAAACAGAATATGAAAAAACAACACTTGATTTCCTTAGTAAAATCAAGGCGGCTTCAGCTAAAGAAACTAAAGAATATGAAACTCAAAAAAGAATAGAAGCTCTGGGAGATTTGGCAGATGAAAACGGAAAACTAAATGCTGTCATGGTTACACGGCTGTTCTCAGAAGATGTTCTGTTCTTTAACGAAGGTGAAGTAGTACAGGGCAGAAGTAAAAAAGAAATGAAAGGCATGCAGATTAATGCTCAGTCGCCTTTGGCAAATAAAATAATAGAAATAAAGAATATACTAATTCCGGAAATACAGGAATTAGCGGTGTTATTGGAACAGAATAAAAAACTAAAAATAACAGATTCAAAAATCAACAAAGAAGTTCTAAAAGGATGTTGGAATATGTCAATTTCAGGGTTGTCTCTATTTGAATTCTGTGCTTGGCATATGATTAAAGTGATTGAAAAGGATGTAGATTCATATCTTGTTACGTTTGATCAGGACCTCTTTTATGGTATTCCGAAAGCCTACTCATACATAGGTGAAATACTGTGCACTTTGAGAAAGTACAATGATAGAAATGGCGATTTTACGGTTACTGTCATTTCTATTAAAAACTTTGATTCGCCGATTGAAAATGAAATTCAAGATCCTGTCAAAGACGCTGACAGTATGATGAGTATCTATACCTATAAGATTTCGGAAGGTACCGATCCAATAGATGACGGATACGAAGAACTGCCAATGGATGTAAACTTGGATGAAGAATTTGATTATGCGGAAAATGACGATTCGCTGACCAGAACTGTTGAAAACAGATACACCCAAAGCAGCATTTCGGGACTGGAAAACCAGCTTAATATGACAATTAACAGCTGGCAGCACGAAATTGAATCAACGAACAGAAGTATTCTTGGAAGCGAACCGATAAGAAGATCAAATGATGCAAGAAAGAAGAAACTTGTGTCAAATACTGAAAAAATAATCAATTCAACTGCAGAGGAAATAGAAAAGATTATGGATAATCTTGATTCCATTGCTGCAGATATGGATGAAGAAGATAATAAGCTTCCGGATGTTATTCAGCTGATCGGAAAGTGTTTTGAAGCATTACATTTGAAGTATGAATTGGTCTTTACACGCAGCAGTAAACAGATGATAAAATACTCCATTCCGAAGAAGTATCAGAGTATTTCTTCAAAATGGAAGAGAAAATATAAGGGACTGCCTCAAGTAAAAAAGGAGGAACTTGAAGAGACTATATCAACAACAAAGAAAGAGATAACATCGATAAAAAGAAGAATCACAAGGAATAACAAGAAACTGGATGAAATCAAAGCGTGGTTTGAGGAAGAAGGTAAAAACATAGATTCCGAGATAAACAAATGCGATGATCTGATACTGTCATATAATGAAAATATCCAGGAAAAGGATCAATACATCGCCGAAAATGAGCAAAAGGTTGATGAGATTGATAAAAATGTTTCTGAATTACAAAAAGAGTATTCTCAACTTGAAGAACGAAGCAAGGAACTTGAAAAACAATGGAAACTGAAGAATGATGCGCTTAAAAAGAATTATGACTCCACCGTACTTGAGCATCAAAGGCTTAACGATCAGCTATCATATTTGAATGATTCCAAGAAAAGGATAAGTGTGGAATTATCTCAGTTACGACAGGATGAAATACAAAAACGAGGTGAAGCAGAAAAAGCCTTTCTGTTTAAGAAAAGGAAGATCCAGGAAGCTGATGCAATCAGTTTTACAATACAGTCTAGAACCAGTGAGATTAATCGGATAGAAACAGAAATTACGAATACTATTCAGTCATTACAGCAACTTGATAATAACTATAATCAGTCAAAAGAGTTTATAGAAAACAGTTTAGCTGAGATGAAGTCTGAAATGCAGGAAAACTATAATAGTACTGATTCTAAGATGAACGAGATTAATAAGCTTTCTGAAGAAAGAAATGAACATAAGAATAAAATCCTGGAGGCGATAGAAGAAAAAAACAGTATAGATGAAAAGTTATTTTTGACAGAGGAGCGCAAAAAGGAATTAAGCTGGAATAATGAAGAAAAGACTAGGGCAAGGGAATTGATTACCGGCGAAATAGAAAAGGATACAGCTGCTCAAGCAGAACTTGAAGAAAAAGTTGCTTCAATGAAAGAAGAGCTGGCGAGTATTGGATAGTATAGGAGTGTTTGAGAAAGTATAGATTTTGAAAGACGGGGGTAAAAAGTATGAGTACTGAATTTAGAATGGCAGGTACTATACTGGAAAAGTATCTGGGAAATGAAAAAAGAGTAGTTATTCCCGAAGATGTAACTAAGATAGGGAAAATGGCTTTTGCTAATTGTAGTGCTGTTGAATCTATAACTATGTCTGATTCTGTTCGGTCAATAGATGAGAGAGCTTTCATGGATTGCACCTCGTTGAGGGAGATAAGATTGTCTGAAAAGATTACAACTATCAAGGAGGAGCTTTTTAAAAACTGCTCATCACTTGAGACGCTCAGATTACCTCCAAAGGTAAAATCGATATACAATAAAGCATTTGATGGATGTTGTTCTCTGAAGGAGATAAACATTCCGAATGAAGTTTCTGTATTGCCATGTAATATATTTAAAGATTGCAGGATAGAGAAAATATCGCTTTCTGAGAGTATGTCCAAGATTGACTTGGGTTTCCTTTCCAGAAGTGTAGGATTGAAGGAAGTAATAATACCTGACAGTGTAAAAGAAATAGGTCTGGGTGCTTTTGAAGGATGCAGTTCTCTGACTACTGTGAAACTATCTTCAAACTTAAATGAGTTAGGACTAGACGCTTTCAGTGGATGCGTCAGCCTGAAAGATATCGAATTGCCTGAGGGATTAAAACGAATTGAAGCTAGGGCGTTTTGGGGTTGTTCTTCTTTGTTAAAAATCAATATTCCTTCAGGTGTGACAATTGGAGATGAGGCTTTTAAAGGTTGTACCAGTCTTGATAATGTAGAGGGGATTGAAAATGCTAAAGAAATTGGCTCCGGAGCTTTTGATAGGACTTTGTATTATTCAAATAATAAGCCAGAATGTATTATACGAAGGAATGGGGTTGTAAAGTATTTAGGTGATGGTGATGAGTATATAATACCGGAGGGTATTACTCGGATTAACAAAGAAGCTTTTAGTGGCTGTAAAAAACTGAAACGGGTAGTGATTCCTGACAGCGTGACGTCAATTGGAGAATCTGCCTTTAAAGATTGCAAATCTCTTAAGTCAATAGTAATTCCGGAAGGAGTAACAAGTATAGAAGACTTATGTTTCTCTAATTGTTCAAGGCTTAAAGAAGTAATCTTGCCTCAGAGTATTACGACGATTGGATACTATGCTTTTTGCGACTGCAAGGCATTGGTTTCTGTCACAATTCCTGATTCAGTAACGACTATTGAAAGAGATGCTTTTGAAGGATGTAGTAGCTTAAAAAGAGTTGAATTATCGAAAACATTAACAGGGATAGACAGTAGTTTGTTTGAAAACTGTGTAAGCCTATCGGAAATAATAATTCCTGAAAGTGTTATTGAAATAGGAACGTCTGCTTTTCGTAATTGCAAGAGTTTAGAGAAAGTGGTTTTTCATGAGGGATTGAAGAGCGTTGGTTACAATGCATTTGAGGGGTGTTCGGGTTTATCACTACTTATTCATAAATCCTTCAGCATTAAAACAGATACCTGGGGCATAAAGATATATGGGGTTGACCCTGAAAGAGTTTATTATTACGGATTAATATCCGCATTAGATGGAATAATTGACACTAAGTGTAAGATTGCTGTTAACTATATTGATTTAGTGACAAGCGGACAGGATGTGGATGAAGACATAAACCGTAAGAATAAGACATGGATCAAAAAGAACAGAGCCAAACTATATGATCTTGTGTTTAAGAATAGTAATGAATATAGACTGTTTAAGTTCTTTATTGATGAAAAGATTATTCCTTTGGATGATATAGACAACCTGATTAATGAAGTTCAATCAACAGAAATCAAAGCGATGCTCTTAGATTATAAAGAAAAGAGCTTTTCGAAAAAAAAGATAGCAAATTACGAGAATAATAAGTTTGAAAAAGAGGTAGGGATTAAAGAACCAAGTGTAAGTGAATATAAAAAAATATTCTCACTAAAAGTGAATGCTGAAGGAGGATATACACTGACTTCTTACAAAGGAGATATGCTGGAGGTCGTGATTCCGGAAAAAATAGGCGATAGAATTATCACTGAAATTGGGGATTACGCTTTCGCTGATACATATGGGAATAAGAATAATGAAACCAGAAGAAACATTACAAGTATTGTCGTTCCATCCAGTGTCAAAAGGGTGGGGCAAGGTGCATTTTCATGTTGTTCCAGCCTGAAGAATATCAGCTTATCCAAAGGATTGAAGGAGATAGGTGATAATGCATTTTATTGTTGCAGGGAATTAGAGAATATTGAGCTCCCGAAAGGACTGACAAAAATAGGCGAAGAGGTTTTTATGCACTGTACTATGCTTAAAAGCATAAATCTGCCCGACACGCTGAAATATATAGGTGACAAGGCTTTTTCAAACTGTGAATGTTTAGACAGTATAAGTATTCCGGGAACGGTTTCTGAGCTGAATTCATATATGTTTGAAGAGTCTGGAATAAAGAATGCGGAGCTTTCAGAAGGTATAAAAAAAGTAGGTTATGATCTGTTCCTTAATTGTAAAGAACTGGTGAGTGTTCGCTTTCCGTCAAGTTTGAAAAAATTAGATTATGGTTGTTTTTATGGCTGTAGTTCAATAGAAGAAATAATTCTACCTGAACAAATAACAAGTCTACAGGAAGGTATGTTTGAAGGTTGCCACAGTCTTAGAAAAATAAAGTGTTTGGGTAAATTGAAAACTATCAATCTGGCAGCGTTTAGGTTCTGCGGGAATCTTCAGAGTCTTGAAGATAATTGTGGCTTGGGAGAAGTAAAAGAAGTATATAAGGATTTCACCGAGATTACTGAAAATAATGATCCATTTGCAAATACCAAGGTTTATGAAATGCTGGTTAATTATGCATTTCCAAATGAGGTTATTCGAATTGATGAAGAAGAAGTCATAATACCGGAAGGTGTAAAGAGTATTCCGTTTTCAACCTTTTCTAAATGCAAGAATATTAAACGTGTAACGATACCAAACAGTGTAACAGAAATTGAAGACGAGGCTTTTGAAGGCTGCAGTAATATTGAGAGTATTTCGATTCCAGGTAGCGTAAAAAGAATTGGAGAAAGTGCTTTTAAAGGATGCACAAGTCTTAAAACTGTGGAATTAAATGAAGGGTTGGAGGTAATTGATTATTATGCATTTATGAGTTGCTCCAAACTTGAGAAAATCAAAGTCCCTAACAGTGTTTGGTATATTGGAGATGGCGCTTTCAAAAAATGCAAAAAACTTGTTGAAGCAATTCTTCCTGATGAAATGAAGGAATTACACTATGGATGCTTTGAAGACTGCAGCAGATTAGAAAGCATCAGAGTTCCCTCTTTGGCTGATAATATAGGAAACAGGTGCTTTTTCGGATGCACAAGTTTACGCAAAGTAGAATTACCTGACAGTCTATTCGTAATCGGTGAAGAAGTATTCAATGGTTGTAAGAAGCTGAATGATATTTTGCTTCCAAAGGGACTTGTAACAATTGGCTATGGGTCTTTTTCGGGCTGTGTGTCTATTGATAAAATAATTATTCCTTCATCCGTTAAAACCATACAGAAGAATAACGCTTATGGCGGTAAATATGATCTAACAAAGTACAGTGGTTCAAAAAGAATAAAACTCTTTAAGGATAACGTATTTAAAGAATGCAATGATTCTATCAATATTATATTTGACGCTAAAAAGGATAGTGGTAAAAGTGATCGTAATGAAACCATAGTTGAAAAAGGAAAGAAGTTCATCATTGAAAATGGAGTGAAATATAGCGAGGATAAAACTATCTTGTACAAGTATGTAGATTACTCGGAAAAAAGGGTGAGTTACGGGGACTACAGAGTTGTAGGCACTCCGATTGAATCATTTGAAGTCCCGGATACTGTTGTTGAGATAGCTCCAAAAGCTTTTGAAGGAATACATACTCTTGAAAAAGTAAAACTGAATGAAGGGCTTAAGAAAATAGGAGATAAAGCATTTTTTGATACCAAGCTCAAAAAGGTGAGTATTCCTTCAACGGTCGAAAAAATAGGGGTACTTGCTTTTACCACGCAGATAAAGACTGAAATCTGGGAAGGCGATAAATACAAATATCCTCAGATAATTATTGATAACAAAAATGAATCTTTTATAGATGATGGGCAGTGTATATATCAGCGTAAAAATTCCGACATTTTAAATCTGAAACTGTGTTATAAATCCGGTGTCACGGAATACACGGTAAATAGTAATACTGAGATTATAGAAGAATATGCGTTTTTAGGGTGTAAAAGGCTAAAACATATTGTGCTGAATGAGGGTTTAAAAACAATAAAGAAACAAGCGTTTAGTGATTGCGGTTTTGACACTGTTAAGATTCCTTCAACATTGGAAGATATGACAGATTTACCTCTTAAGGAATGCCGTGGAGGCTCTTATAGCTATAAACTTAAGATTGAAACAGGAAGGAATAAGAAGTATTTCATTGACGACAGAGTTCTTTATAAAAGGACGGAAGAGGGATATGTTCTGATAAGTTGTGCCTCTCAGAAGAACACGAAAGAAGTAAAGAAAGGTACCGTTATCATAGCAGAATATGCTTTTAATAATTGCAACAGACTAAGAAAAGTAATCATTCCTAAATCTGTTAAGTTGATAAAAGCAAATGCATTTTCTCGCTGCACAAGTCTGGAAACAGTTACAGTTGAAGGGGCTTCCGTTGATATTGAAAAAGCCGCTTTTTATGGTTGTACCTATTTTACCAAGAAAAACTATCCGCCGAGTTTTAGGATTGTAAAAAGAAAATGAGAGACAATAAGTATTGTTAACCAGAATAACTTTGGATTAAGCAAATATGAGTACTAATAGAAATGAAATAGAAAAAATAGCTATAGATATACTAAATATGTCCAGAGACTCATTGATAGTTAATATGAGGTTTCTTGATGTTGCAATCAGCAAGTTAAGTTTCAAACTGTACGAAGAAACGTTGGGAACTGATGGGAGATATGTATTCTTTAATCCAAAGCATATTGTATCAGAGTACAAAAAGAATAGAGGCAGAATAACCAGATTATATCTTCATACATTACTTCACTGTATTTTTCAGCATCCATTTATCAACCCCAATACTAACAGAGATTTATGGGATTTGGCGTGCGATATAGCTGTAGAGAATATGATCAATGGTTTTGAATTATCCTTTGTTGATATAGGGAGGAAATCCGGACAGTCAACAATCATATCTGAGCTTAAAGAAAAGTGTAAGATTCTGACTGCTGAAAAAGTGTATAGGTATTTGAATGATAATCAATTACCGGAAGATACACTTGCCAAATGGATATCCTTATTCTCTTTCGATGATCATGATTTATGGTATAAAAGCGATGATTATTCCGGAGATGGGGCAGGATCCGGTAATAGTAATGATGAGAGCGATGTACCGGGGGGAGAGGATGGAATTACCATGAAGGAACTGTCGGATGCCGGTAACGCAGACAGTCTTAGGGAAGAATGGAAAGATATCTCAGAAACATTGATGGTCGATCTGGAAACATTTTCTCTGGAACATGGAAATGAATCTGCAGACATGCTGCAAAACCTAAAAGCTATTAATAGAGAGCGGTATGATTATACTGATTTTCTGAAAAAGTTTGCAACCCTTGGCGAAATTATGAAAATAAACGATGATGAGTTCGACTATATATTCTATACGTATGGACTCATGCATTATAAAAAAATGCCGCTTATCGAACCTCTTGAGTATAAAGAGGTGAAAAGAATAAAAGAATTTGTCATAGCCATAGATACCTCCGGATCAGTATGGGAGAGTATGGTTCAAAAGTTTCTTACAAAAACTTATAGCATTCTCCACTCGGAAGAGTCCTTCTTCGCAAAGATTAATGTGCATATCATTCAATGCGATTCAAGTATTCAGGAGGATTATAGAATCACTTCACTGGAAGAATTTGACAATTATATCCAAAACTTTCACCTAAAAGGAGGCGGGGGCACTGATTTCAGACCGGTTTTTGAACATGTAAACAGACTTATTGATAATCATGAATTGTCAAATCTAAAAGGGTTGATTTATCTGACTGACGGTATGGGCGATTACCCACAAAAGAAAACGGATTATCAGACGGCATTTGTTTTCTTGGATAACCAGTATAATGACTATAATGTGCCTGCTTGGGCTATGAAACTGATTCTGAGCGAGGAGGACATCTGATTTGAATATAAAACAAGCAAAAGAACAGATTAAAAACTCTATTACAGCTTATTTCACTAAAGATGAATATGGTAACTATATGATTCCTTTGGAAAAACAGAGACCTATATATCTGGTCGGACCTCCGGGTATAGGAAAGACTGCTATAGTGGAACAGATTGCGAATGAAATGAATGTGGGATTGCTGTCATATTCCATGACGCATCACACAAGGCAGAGTGCATTGGGTTTACCTTTTATAGAACAGAAAAGCTTTGGCGGGATGGAATACAATGTATCAGAATATACAATGAGTGAAATCATTGCATCTGTTTATGACATGATGGAAGAGACCGGGATAAAGGAAGGTATTCTTTTTCTTGATGAAATAAATTGTGTGTCAGAAACACTGGCTCCGATCATGTTACAGTTTTTACAGTACAAAATCTTTGGCCGTCACAGAGTTCCTGACGGCTGGATTGTAGTTACTGCCGGGAATCCTCCGGAATATAATAATTCTGTCAGAGAGTTTGATATAGTAACCTTGGACAGATTAAAAAAAATTGTAATAGAACCGGATTTTGACGCATGGAAAGAGTATGCATACAGCGCAGGGATTCACCCTTCCATAATGTCATACTTAGAGATAGACAGAACCGAGTTTTACAGTGTTTCAACCTCTATAGACGGAAAAACATTTGTTACAGCCAGGGGATGGGAAGACTTAAGCAAGATTATTTACCTTTACGAAATGAACGGAATAAAAGTGGATATTAATCTGATCGAGCAATATTTGCAGGAGAGAAAAACTGCAAAGAGGTTTTCGATATACTATGATCTTTTCAATAAGTATAAGAGCGATTACCAGATAGATTCCATACTTATGGGGGCCCAGGATGAAAGTATAAATGCCCGTGCGAAAGAGGCAAAATTCGATGAGCGACTTGCACTAATAGGATTATTAATTAATGCTGTAACGTCAAGGATGAAAGAAGTAATGTTGGACACAGCTGCATTGGAGGGGTTGGGGAACAGATTGTCCGGCTTTAGTAATAAACTCGTCATAAGTAAAAAGAATCCTAAAGAAGTTATAGCTGGTTTAGCTGATGCTGTTGCAGTTGATATGAATAATTCCAAGGCTGCAAATAATCTCTCGTTAGATGAATCAATAATAGGACATAAAACTATAAAATTGCTTATGGATCTTTCCGAATCTGTAAACGAAACGGACAGTGTTACAGATTCACTTAAGAAGATTAAAGAGTTCTATAGCGAAAAAAATCAGCAAAGCAAGAAGGATTCTTCGGATGTTATTCGAAAAACCGATAATATGTTTTCTTTTTGTGAGAATGCATTTGGTGAAGGACAGGAGATTCTTATTATCGTCACTGAAATGACAATCAATAAGTTTAGTTCTCAGTTTATCGGAAGGTATGGATGTGATTCTTATTTTAGACACAACAAAAGTATGTTGTTCTTTGAGCGGGAACGAGAGATAGATCAAGCTCTAAATAATCTATAATATAAATTGATAATATGATTAAGTTTGGGCGGAATCATGACACAAGATATTTTTAGTTCAGAATTAAATAAGTATCATGGAAATGAAAAGATTGTAACGATTCCAGATGGAATTGATACAATTGGTGAAGCGGCATTTTCTTTTTCTGAGGTGGAAAAAATAATAATTCCGCAAGGGGTTAAAGAAATAAAGAATGAGGCTTTTCGTTCGTGCAATCTGTTAAAGGAGATTTCTTTGCCGGATTCCCTAAAATCTATTGGGGATTATGCCTTTATGGATTGTAGTAACTTGGTTAAGGTGGAATTGCCCGACACACTTACTCAAATAGGTAAAGGAGCATTTCAAGGCTGTATAAAATTAAAATATATTAATATACCAGCATCTTTAAAGAAACTTCGCACTGATACATTTTTTGCTTGTTCAAAACTAAAATTGGTAATACCTGATACAGTTGTAGAGTTTGATAAAGTGACAGAAGATTTATGTGGATTACCATTTAAAAATGTTGTTTATTGCGGATTGATAAGTAATGTTCCGGGAGGAGTCAAAGAGAAAACGGCCATAGCATATAATTTTATAAAATATCTAAATAAGAATAATCCAATCGACGAGGAAGTGCGGGTAAAAAATAAAACTTGGATAAAGACTAACAGAAAGAAAATATTTGAATTTGCTTTTGAAAATATCGAGTTGTTGAATTACCTTGTTGAAGAGGACATTATTTCGTTGGAGGATTTTGATTATCTGGATTCTCTAAATGCAACGGCAGAGATACAAACTATACTATTGAATTATAAAAAACGTCGTTTTCCTTCAAATAGAATTGAAAAGTATGAAGAAGCACGGTTTGAGAAGGAGATTGGGATAAAACCTTTAAGCGTAAATGACTATAAAAAGATCTTTACGTTAAAAGATTCGGGACCAACCTCATATACCCTGAATGGGTACAAAGGGACTGAAACAGATGTGGTTTTGCCTGAAATGATTGGTAAAAAACGCATTACCGTGATTAAAGGTATTGGTGATGGTAAGGAAATAATAAAGAGAATTGTATTACCTTCAAGTGTTCTAAGAATAGAACAGGGAGCTTTTGAATGGTGTGTTAATCTTGAAAAAGTTGATTTCTCATTAGGTTTGCGTGAAATTGGTTGTGCTGCTTTTAGCTATTGCGAAAAACTCGAGGAAATATTAATTCCGGATGGGACAAGAGTGATAGGAAGAGAAGCGTTCAATTATTGTGTTAGCCTTAAACAGGTCAAACTGCCTTCGACTCTCTATGGGGTCTATTACAGAGCTTTTCAGAATTGTAAGTCCTTAGAAGAATTTATAATTCCCGGAAGTATTTCAAGTATCGAATCTCGTACTTTTGCTAATTGTACAAGCTTGAAAAGAGTTCAATCTTTGGGAGAGTTAAAAGAAATAGCTTTGTCAGCATTTCTGGGGTGTGGTGAGTTAGAGTCAGTTGAGGATTCGTGTGAATTAAAAAACTGTAAGATTATTAATGATATTGACGGTAAGGAAGGTTGGGGTACCCTTCATGATCAATTTAGAAAAACTCAGGTGTATGATAGATTAATCAACCATCCGAATATAATAAATGAATCATAAATATTCAATATTCGGTTTCAGTTACATTGTCGATATATAAATATGATTGTTTTTGAATTAAGAATTAAAGAGGGGAGAGATGAGTATGAAGTGTCCAAGATGTGGTGGTGATATGTCAAGCGGTGTATGTGAGGAATGCGGTTTTCCGGAAAATGTAAAGATTTTTAAGGTTAAGTATATATATTATCGTTCGTCTACTGAATAAGGATAAGGGCCGATTTTCCAGAGTCACTTGATACATGTGAAGGTGGCCGATTTAGTTGCTATTTTGGCTCGGACATGATAATGGTACCGTGCAGTTTTGATCAAAACAAAATATAAGAGGTGTCATTTAGAGATATGTTTACAGAAGATGCCTGGAATAGTGAACCATTTGAAAGATTCAGAAATCATATGTGACTATCATGTATGGATTGTTCAAAAAGGATTTGTGTATGCTTGGATGACCGCTCATGCCAGAAATATTATTATGAAATAATAAGGGAATATGAAATATAGAGATAAAAGACTTATATCAAGTATTCGGTCTGATTAATGCTTTAGAATTCTTTTTGTTATAGAGGATTGAATCATGGAAATACAATCAAAAAGGGATATATGTGAATGAAAGAACAAGAAGACAAAACAATCAGCAACATGCAGAAATATGAAAACTATAAGGAACAGTTTAAAAGACTCAGTCAATAAAATTGTCAACGAAGTATTCATTTCCATATTATGAAGAATGGAATGCAATTTAGTTGTTGGTGTTGTTGTTTTGGGATTAATGTATAGGAGGAACATGATATGGGATCTTATTATACGTTTATTAGTATTGATTTTAAAAGTAGTGATGATGAAAAAAAGAGATTTGTTAAACTGCTCTCTCTTATGGATAAAGAAGGGTTGAACAAATATGATGAAATGACAGAGTTTCCTGTAGAGTATGACGATGCCGTTGAGAATGCATTGCTAGGGAAACTGGAAGATAGAGGAGAAGACGGTGGGAGAAATTGCAGGTATTTTCCTGATTTTGATCTTTCTTTGGCACCAAAACTATTTGCTTCGCTGTTTCCGGATTCTGAGTTTTCACTTGAAATAAATTGGGAATACTCTGTTGGTGGAGGACAAACCGTGTTCTTTGCTGACTACAAGGATAATAAACTTGTTATACGAGAATGCCAAACTGAAGATGATATTGAATTGCTGGATGAAGAGACTCAGGATAAGTATGATGAGGGGGATTTGTTTACTGAAGATATTATAGATATGTTACTTGAAATTAATGGGGCGAAGGAGGTTAAACCATCTAGGAATGAAAAATATGAAAGATCATTCTGTGATGGTAATGATTTACTGGAGTGTATCAAATAAATAATTAGTGATTGTTTTGTTATAAAGAATTAATTGATAAGAAATAATAGAAATATTGTTTGAAAAAGCGTATTTGGGCATGAATTGGCAAGAAGGATTGTGAGACATTATGAAAAATATACTAAATTCGATAGAAATTGAAAATGATATGCAGATAAAAGCCATTGCGGATTCAGATAACTTTAGCAGACGTGTGTTTAAAAAGTGTCCACTCTTAGGAGATCACGTAATAGGTGATAGAAACTTGAATACACTCTATGCCAACGTTAAGAAGTATATTGACAAAAGAATGTCACCCGAAGGGATGCTTATTGAAAAGACAACCATCCCCAGAGAATTCCATGAACAGACAACTCTTGCTGTTATTAACCTTGCAAAAGAGTGGAATAGTAATGAGGAAGGGAAATTCACTCGTTATATTGCCATGCAATTTGGGTATAAAGATGATTATTGGCGGGTTTGGGAAATAATAACCGAATCCCTGGAAATCTCTTTGAATGCGAATCATAGGTTTTTCATTAAGAGAAATAAGGAAAGGCTGTTTTATGAAACAGTAATGGCACATTCGCTTGGACCTAAAGGAAGTTGGTTACCATTAATTGATTTGCTTTTTCATTTTTATAAGGAGAACCTTGACTGGAAATATGTCCATCATGATCCTCTTTTTGTTCGTTTTGTATTTGCATTACAAGATCACTTTAATAATGAATCAAACAGTGATGACAATTTTATAATTGCTTCAAGAGTGTATAGTTTAAGAGTAGGTATAAGAAGGCTGGTTCAGGAAAGGCCTGGTTTTTGTGTGAGCCTTTTTGAAGATATTGTAAAGAGAATAGACGATTTACTTCAAAACAAGGCTGAATCCAGTAGACGTTACGTTTATGCTGTAACAGATGAATGGTATAAAAATATGCTAAGCAAAACGGAGAATTCTTCTGTAACTTCGTATGTTAAGAGGTATCGAGGGAATGACTCTGATGTGGCTTTAAATTATTCCGATGTTTCAATTAAGTACGTATTAGAAGATGATGGCATTTTTATTAGCATACCGTCCATAAGGTTATTAGGTGATGAATCCGGTGACGCCAGAGCAGATCTTTTCTTTGGTGATTCGAATATTAAAACAGTCTCATTGCAGGTGTTGGGAAATGAATTAGGAGAGACGATTCGTGAAACAAAAATAAAACTTCCTTATGAAAAGAATACAAATGATGAAATTAAATTGCGTATTCAGATTAAAAGGGGTGACAGTGTCATTTATGATTCCGGAAAGAGGTTGTGGAGATCGGTTATATTATTCTCATATGGGAGAGAGGTGGATTTAAACAGAATAAATTATTTAGACTATCAGATTTTTGCTATGAAGTGTGGTGAGATATCAGGCGCCAACATAACCACTTTCGATTCAGACGATGCAAGTATTATGGATGTATATTTTGGCGAAGGATATATGTTGAAATACAGAGGAAAAACTTTAGCTGTGGATTCGTCAACAATTCAAGATATGAGTGTTTCCGAGCCCCAAGTTGTTGAAGGGGCCTATTTTGAACATGATGGGAATTCTATATATGTATCTGCTGAGAAACCGGAACTCCGGGTTTATTTACCGAGCATCGATGAAGTTAAGAAGTACCGAGTTTGTATAAATGGTGACGAGGTTAACAGTGGTAGTTTATGGGATGAGGCAAATAGTTGTCTGAATATTTGTTCTAAAATGGAATCAATGGAAACGGTGCATTTCACTGTATTTGATATGTCCCACGACAGAACTGTTTTTGACAAAACATACTTATACATTGATGAATTCAGATATGCATTTAACAGAGATTGTTACGTGAATGGACATGAACTTGACCAGGGCGAAGTTAAGATTACATACAATGGTAATACTATAGAGGATTGTCTTAATGGAAATAAAGTGTATAAGCTGAATCTTCTTGGAGGAACGATTAATATAGATGTTCCGTATATAAGCTGCAATGTTGAAAAAATAGGGCGTATTTACTTTGATAAGTATATATGGATTGAAGATATTGAGGCAGATACTGTACTGAACATTCATAATGGAACACACAAAAAAGTGACTGTTCAGATTGGTGAAGTACGTTTTGAATCATTTGAGAACGAGATTGAGTTGTATAAAATTAAAAATTCGATTAATAATTCTGACGATGAGTCAAAGAATATCATTATTGAAGTTGGTACAACGAAGCGTACTGTTTACAAAATACTGTTTAAGAATTCTTTTGTAGATAATCCTATTCTTGGCGTTAATGATAACATGCTTTGGTGGGATGGGGGATTGTCTTATATTGGTGATGAATCTGCACAATTGTCTTTAAAAATGGATAATGGTGAGAACTGTTACGAATACACTCTTTCACTCGGAGAACGGGTTATTAATCATTTTTCAATTGATGAATTTGTGGATGGGGAATATGAATGGTGTATTTATGACGATGAGGATGTAATTCGAAAAGGAAAACAGTTTTTAGGTGATGAAAGGAAAGTTCGTTTTAAAGATAAGATTATTAAGATTGATAGAATTGCAGGAGAAATGGATGACCGAACCAGTGAGGTGGATATTAAAGATGTCTGTATAGATCAGATTAAATATGTAGATACAAGTTATGTTGAAACTGAAGGAGACATATTTGATGTATATACAGGTTGTATGTATTGGAATAGTTATAGTGGAAAAAGGTATTATTCATTCAAGTATACTGACAGAAAGTATAAAGTTAATCCTGTTAAAATAATTTATATAAGCAAGAAGTATTTACGTATTGTAAATGAAGACGATGAGGGAATCTATTATTATAATAACAGATATTCTTCAAATCCCGGAATTGAAATAACAGATCGCGAACCTACAGGAGATTATAAGAATTATAACGATATTCTATTCTATTTGTATTCTGTAGAAAGTATTGAAAAGAAACAGCTGAATACTATATCCAAATCTGGAACAATTAACAAATCTGAAGAAAAGACGGCAGAGATTGAATTATTAGATAAAAGGCTTTCAACAGATAACAATAAAAAGGAGGAGCTGAGGCTATTTGAAGGTACAGTTGAAACATCCCAAAAAAGAGTTATAGAAGCTTCTGCTTCTAATAGACTTTTAGTGAATGCAGGACCGGGAACAGGAAAAACGTGGACATTAATTGAAAAAATAATCTACATGGTTAAAAAACTTGAAATTGACGCGGATGCCGTACAGGTTTTGTGTTTTTCGCGTGCGGCAGTTGAAGTAATAAAGAAAAGAATAAAGGAAGAGATTGAAACTGAAAATGATAATCTTGATATTAACAGAATTGACGTGAGGACGTTTGATTCTTTTGCAACCCAGTTTCTTTATTGGATAAAAGACAGTGAGTATGATCTGTTACTTGAAAACTATCAGATTGAAGCACTGAACTATGACGAAAGAATTAATAAATTTATAGAAATACTAAAAAAAGAACCTGGCTTAATATCTGAATGTAAGCATTTATTTGTAGATGAGGTTCAGGATTTAGTAGGTCCGCGTGCAGAAATGGTTTTGACTGTGATTCGTAATCTGCCTGAGACCTGTGGGGTTACTCTGTTTGGAGATGCATGTCAGGCGATTTATGATTATCAACTGGGAGAAAATGGAAAATCACTTGGCTTTTACAGAGAAATTAAGAAATTAAATGGTTTTTCATTTGTATCATTTAATCAAAATCATAGACAAACATCAGAAATGATGGCCTATTCGGATGGATACAGAAAGTATATTCTTAATGAGGATATATCGGGTTGTAAAGAGTACCTCGAGTCTTTGTCAGGATTGGTCACCAGGTGTAAATTCGATGATTTGGAAAGATTTGATAATGCGGCCCTAGATTTTTATTTTAGTGAGGGGACAGTTGCAATTCTGACCAGAAATAATGCACAGGCATTACGTATTTCCGGTTTTCTGATGGAAAATGGTGTGAAGCATAATTTACAACGAAGATTGAACGATTTATCATTGGACTCGTGGATTTCAATTGTGTTTAACGAAATGGGTAAGAATTCATATGATTTTTCTGAATTCTCAGATGCTTTGAATAAGGCAAAAGTAGAATATATTGATGAAATCTGGGACTTTTTGTCAGACGGCTCTTGCGATAGTAGATTGGATACTAAGGCAATGCTGTCAAAAATTAAAAAATATGGGAATGCCAGATTGTTGTATGAAAACAATAGACCTGAAAGATTGACAGTATCAACAATTCATAGAAGTAAAGGGCGTGAATATGATACGGTAATAGTTCTGGATGATTTATTGCAAAGTCGAAGTGATGATATTGAAGAACATCGAGTTAAGTATGTTGCATTAAGCAGAGCAAAGAAAGCATTATTGTCAGCTTCTATGAAAAAAGTATATTCGGGAACTTTGGAAAACAGTCGAAGGAACTTTGCCGTTGTTAAAAGAAATACTCCTCATTTGAGTCGTTTTGAAGTTGGAAAAGAAGGAGACTTAGACAGTTATTGTTTTGCTTCTTCCGAAGGTTTACAAAAATGGATCAGAGAAAATGCTGAAAGAATAATAGGAAAAAAGGTGTATTTAAATAAAAAAGCCAATACTGTAAGTGGTAGAATTGTCTATGATGTTATTTTGGAAGATGATAATACTATTATTGGACAGACGGGAATTAACTTCTCAAAAGACTTGAAAAAAGCAATCAGAAGAATAAAAAAACTACCTTCTAATGCAGAAATATATGAGTATTTATATCCGTCTGAGTTTAGGGATATATATGTATCTTCTTTATCATCAGATATTGCAATTACAAGAGGCGATGAACAAGGCGTAATTGATTTTGGAGGTATAGTTACATGGAATACTATACAGATAAATGGATACGCAAAGGCAATCTATAATTAAAGAGGTGACTGTTAATGGGGAAGTATACTAAATATTATGACGCAAGAAAGAGAATTACTGAGATTGTAAAAGAAGACATTATAGGGCCGGTTTTTGATAATGAAGTTATTAATGAAACGCCAACTTCGTATTATATAATGGGAAAACTGTATCCACTTACAAAAGAAGACATGGGTGGTGATGATGTAGGGACATCTGCTGATTTGGAATTGTTGGATATAGATAATGCATTATCGACTACAAATGTAAGAGATCCCAGATCGATGGGAATCACATGTACGTTACTTCCCTATGTTGAGAGAATCAAGCTTAATATTCAGTTTGCGGTATATAAACCATACAGTTACAGGGAAGCAATAGAAAAGGAAATACCGATAGAAAGATATCAAGGCGAAATTGAAAAACTGGATGATAAGCGAAGGTTAAGACTTGTTTTCTGGAAACGAGAACAATGTAGTTTCAGTGAAATCGTTTCTGTTAATAGAAAGATTAATGAGGAATTAATTGATGGAATCCACTTGCGTACATTTGTGCATACGATTCCTGATAATGGTAATCGTGTAGTTACCATTACATTAACAAATGAAAGAGTAGTTAATGAGTCAGAAAAGTCTGTTATAGCTGAAAAAGCCATTTTTCAACCGGAAATAGAAATTGTTGCGGAAAATGATAGGGCGATTTTTGCTGAGGTTGGAAGACAGATAGGGATAAAGACTAATGAAGAGTTGATTGAACTTGATATGCTGTATTCAGGTGAAAAATGTTATGCGCACGGACATGGGTGCTCAGTTGAGTGGGACCATGAAAGCATTACACCAAGATACATAAAGAGTTCATTTATGCCGGAGTTTAATCTTTGTCAGATGAAAGCGCTGGAAATAAAGGGTAATCCTGTTTTTAATATGAAATATCTCTTTTCTGCGCCACATGATGATATTATATCCAATCTATACAGATTTGCAGACGAATATCTTTCATGGATAAATGGAAAAACTCTTGAAAGCAAGAATGATAGTTTTCATAATTATAAAGATGTTTCAGAATCAAATCTTAATAAGTGTCGTCATATAGAGAAGCGAATTAGGTATGCAATCAGTTTGCTGAACGATGAGACTTCAAATGCTTGGAAAGCATTTCGCTATTCAAATGAAGCAATGTATTTGCAACGATATAAGAGTATAGAAAAACATAATGCTAATAATGGTATAACTCAGAAAATAGATGATAATGCAATTAATTGGTATCCATTTCAATTAGCATTCATGATTATGGAGATTCCTTCTTTTGTTGAGGCTGATGGTGAGGAACGGAAAATTGTTGATTTGCTTTGGTTCCCAACAGGAGGTGGAAAAACTGAGGCATATTTAGGCATTTCAGCATTTGATATTTTTTATCGAAGATTATCAAATCCGGAAATGTGTAATGGCGTTTCGGTTATAATGCGTTATACTCTCAGACTTTTAACAATTCAGCAATTTGAAAGAGCGTCTATATTAATTTGCGCATGTGAGTTGTTAAGAAAAAAATATGATGTCCCTGGAGATGAAATATCGATTGGACTTTGGGTGGGGAATTCTTTCACACCAAGGGATGTTGATGAGGCAGACAGTTCTCTTAGGAAAATAATGGTTACGGGAGAACGAGGCAGAGAAGATGCGGATCCCTGTCAAATAAAGATTTGTCCTTGGTGCGGTAAAAAAATATATCCAAAACAATATAAGGTCGATAAAAGTAAAGTAAGAATGGAGATTAGATGTGATAATCCTGATTGTGACTACAATAATACCCCGTTGCCTTTACGAATAATAGATGAGGAAATTTATAAATTCCGACCTGCATTTATTGTTGCTACTGTTGACAAATTTGCTCAAATTGCAATCCAAGAATGTACATCAGCTTTGTTTTCTGCTGATGGAAAAGCTGCTCCACCGGATTTGATTATTCAGGATGAATTACACTTAATATCCGGTCCATTGGGTACAATGACAGGGATATATGAGGCGGCAATAACCTCAATATGTGAACATCTTGGAAAACCGGTAAAAGTAGTAGCATCAACTGCAACCATAAGGAATGCGTCAAATCAGATTCGTGCTTTGTATGGAAGGACGTATAATCAGTTTCCGCCACAGGGTATATCATATGATGATTCGTTTTTTGCGGTTCGTTCTAATGAAGAGGACAGACCTGCGAGAATGTATATGGGAATTATGGGAACAGGAACGACATTTACTACTACTATGATTCGTGTATACGCAGCATGGCTTTTTGCTTCGAGATATTTGATTGACCTTGGTTATGAAAATGAGGTGATTGATAATTATTGGACTTTGACAGGCTATTTTAACAGCATAAGGGAACTCGGGGCAACTCAAACACAGATTGTTGATGATATTCAAAGCCGATATAAATACTTGAAGGCGAATAAATTCAAACAAAAGTATAGTGATTTCACAGGAAAAGAGCGATATGAAAGAATTGTTGAGCTGACCAGCAGAATGCCAAATGAAGAGGTTTCAGAGGTTATTCAGGAAAGATTGAAAGTGCCATTTCTGAAGGGAATAGATAATGAAGTGTATGATTTTGTTGTAGCTTCGAATATGATTTCTGTTGGGGTAGATGTAGGAAGACTTGGAACTATGGTTGTGGCAGGCCAACCTAAGACAAATGCGGAATATATTCAGGCGACAAGCCGGGTAGGACGAAATAATCCTGGGTTGGTTTTTACTGTTTACAATGCTGTGAGATCAAGAGACAGATCTCATTATGAACAATTTTCTAAGTATCATTTTGGATTATACAGATATGTAGAGGCAACAAGTCTTACTCCTTTCTCGGAGAGAGCCCGGGATCGTGGATTGCAGGCGTTATTTGTTACTGTTTGCCGTTATTTTTGTCCTGAATTACTGGCTGATAATGCTGCCGGAAACTTCAGTCGTGATTTGGATGGAGTGAAAAAAGCGGAACAATTGATTTATAGTTATGTTGATTTGGTTGATGAACGTGAAAAAGAAAACTTACTGAATGAAATGCTGGATATAGAAGATCAGTGGGAAGAGCAGGCAGCTTCTCAAGAAGAATTATGGTATAGAAAAAAGGGAAAACCTTCGTTATTCCGCTCCGATACAGATGAAGACAGTCGTTTCAGAATAATGAACAGTATGAGGTCGGTTGAGGCAAGTTCAGGTATTTATATTTTGTAGGAGGACTTTAGATGAAATTTGGAAGAAGTGGGGATAGTAAAGCAAAAAGGATACCCATAGGTAAAATTAGAAAAACACAGCTGATTACTACTTTTGCTACAGGCGCAATAGCTGAAATGCCGGAATATACTGTGGTAATGGCTTCTTCTAATTACTGGTCCGGGGAAAAACTATATGAACCTAATCTTCAAAGGCTGCTTGGGATGAACTATTTTATGGAGCCTAGATATACTGAAAGTCAGAACCCTATGGGCAATGCTGATATGCCGGCATTTAGATTTCCTCAGATTCACTTCTGTCCTAAATGCGGAAAACTGGATAACTACAAAAACTTTGGTGATCCCAAAAATAAAAAATGTGCAGTATGTAATAAAGAGATTGTTCCGTCAAGGTTTATAGCTGTATGCATAAATGGACATTTAGAAGATTTTCCTTTTGAGTGGTGGGTACACTTTGGTAATCTAATGAGTTGTTCTGAACCTTCCAATCATCACAAGTTGACTATTGAGTTTAAAGACAGTACCGGTGGCCTGGCAAGTATTGTGATTCGTTGCAAAGTGTGTGGAAAGGAAAGATCAATGGAGGGGTGCATGAGCCCCAAAGCTTTGAACGGATACAGGTGCAGGGGTAAAAGACCGTGGATTAGTATGAAAGAAGAGAGTAATGATCCATTGGAGTGTGATGCCCCTATGCGAGCGTTACAAAGAGGTGCCTCAAATGCATATTATGGTATCACGCAGAGCGCATTGACAATACCACCATGGAGTAATGGTATTCAGGAAGAAATTGAGAAAGAATGGGGAGATATTCAAACTGCCTTAGAAAATGGATTGGATGAAACGTTTCTTGTTCAATTAATCAACATTAAATTTAAAGATACAATTGCTTCCGGAAAGTATACGACGTCTGACTATTTGGATGCCATAAAAAAGAGGTACGGAACTGAACAGGAAGATACTATAGGTTATACGGAACATTCAATGTTTGAGGATGAGTATAAGGCACTTTGTTCTGGTTATGAACAGACTGAGGAAGGTGAACCGGAACAGTTTCGTGCGGAAGTGGCGGATATTTCTCCGTTCTTGAGGGATTTCTTTGATGAGGTGGTTCTTGTTAAAAGATTGCGTGAAGTAATGGCTTTCAGAGGATTTAGAAGACTTACACCTGCGTTGCCTGATGAAAGCCAGGATTCATATAAAGGAATTGATTTAAATAGAGAACTAATGCCTCCGTGGGACAAACCTTTAAAATGGTTGCCTGCTATTGAAATGAGAGGAGAAGGTATCTTTTTTGTACTTAACAAGGAAAGAGTTGAGACTTGGGAAAAAAATAATGCTGCCAGATATGAAAAATTGAAAAAAAGACTGGGCGACCTAAGAATAGGAAAGGATATGTTCTCTCCTCGATATGTATTGTTGCACACATTATCGCATCTGTTGATCAGACAGCTTACAATTGATTGTGGGTATCAAGAGGCTGCATTGAAAGAAAGAATTTACAGTTCATATCCGGAGGACGGAACGATAGATATGGCAGGAATTCTCATATATACATCTTCATCAGATTCGGATGGAAGTTTGGGTGGATTGGTAAGACAAGGAGAAAGTGAATTACTTGAGGAAACCATAAGAAATCTTCTTGAGGAAGCTTCGTGGTGTTCTTCAGATCCTTTGTGTATCGAATCGGAATCTCAGGGCTTTAACTCATTAAACTATTCGGCCTGTCACGCATGTACACTTCTGCCTGAGACAAGTTGCGAGGCGAGAAATTGTTTGCTTGATAGAGCTTCAGTTATTGGGAAACCCGATGATAGGGATATTGGGTTCTTTTCTGAGCTGATACAGAATGATTCTGATGACGAATGAATTAAGGAAATACATATTAATGACATTGAGTTTCAGACGTTGATTGACCAATAATAAGTCCTTTCAGTAGGTTCAAGCCATAGAGATGGCAGATAGGGTAAGAAATGAATGAGGATTTTGTAATTAAGAGTAGAGAAATAATAGAGAACAAAGGAAAAAAGGAGATTAAGGAATTAATAAAATATAACGGAAAAGACAAAAAGGTTGTTATTCCTGAAGGAATAGCAACAATAAGCCAAGGGGCATTTGAGAATTCTAAAGAGTTAGAAAGTATAAGAAGTGTTGAAATCCCTTCGAGTATTGAAAAAATAGGTTTTGGAGTTTTTGGCAGATGTGAATTTTTAGAAGAAATAATACTTCTGGCCAGCTTATCAAAAAATGAGAAAAAATTGTTTGCGTACAATAAAGATGTGATTAATAAAATAAAATATGTATAAATGTTTCTTTAATGTTAATTGGTATTATTATTTAGGAGGAGGCTGGAAATAATATGGAAAATGCAAATATTACTGTTCAACTGAAAAACGGAGAAAAGATAATGTATTATCGAGAAACTGTTTGGGATGAGAACTCTGATTACAGCTTGGGTGTTATCCAGGTTGATTATTACTCGTTTAAAAATATTACTTCAGTCGGTCAACTTATAAAAAAGGTCGAAAAGCATTCGATTATAAGACTTGTTGATGATCTTATAAATGTGGATAGGTTTATTAGTAAACTCATTGAGCGACATGGAGAAGAATACCTTTCTAACGAGGAAAACTATGAGGGATTAACATTTCAGGTTGGTAGTTACATCATGGGAGCACATGATGTGGCTTTATACTATTCTGAATATAAAAAAGATGTCGAAGAAATATCCGGTTTTGTGGATAAAATTAAACCTTATAAAGCAAAAGATATTGAAATGATAGTACTTGAGGGAGAAGATGAAGATGAGAGCAAAGAGTGGGTATTAAGGAATGATAATGGCAAACTTGTATTTGAAGATTTTGATGAAGATTATATAGATAATTATGAGTCTGATGAATAAACTATATAGAGTTGGTGTCTGTTGTTTTATAGAGAAATCATATTATGAATATCATTAGGAATAAAATGGAGAGAATTAGTTATGTCTAAAATGATCCCGTCTAATATAGGAGAAGAGGAAGCAAAAAAAAGTCATGCAGAAGCGATGGTTTTTGGGTGGCTTAAAGAGATGACTTGGGGAAATGCAACCGTATTGTATTCGTTGCCGTTAAAAGAACATATCAGAAATAGTTTCGGGGAAATAGATTTTGTGGTGATTTGTGATGAAGGAATTCTGTGTATTGAAGTTAAGGGCGGTACTGTTGAACGGCGTGATGGACAATGGGGATATACAAACAGATACGGTAATACAACATGGAAGTCTCAGGGACCTTACATTCAAGCTCAGGGGAATATGAAATCATTGCGACAGTATCTGGAAAAGCATTTAAAGATAGATGACCCTATTCTTGACTGTCGAATGGCGTGTTGTGTTATTACTCCTGATTGTATTATCACTGCTGACGATGATACTGAAATAATACCTGATATATCTTTTAATGCCAGTATGAAACCAAGTGATTTACCAAAGGTATTTGAAAGGTGTTTTAAATACTGGAGTGAAAAAAAACGTTATGCCGGAAAAGGAGGACTTAATTCAAAATCCAAGGACCGATTGGTTTCTTTTCTGAGAGGTGATTTTAGCTTTGTTCCGGCTTTATCTGTGCTACTTGACAGATCCGAAGAACAGCTTCTATCTATCACATCTGAACAGTATCAGATTATTGAACGTATGTGTATAAATGATAGAATGATGATCGAAGGTGGGGCTGGAACAGGAAAAACGGTGTTGGCAACTGAACAGTGCAGAAAATCCGCAATTGTAGGAGAAAAGGTCTTATATTTATGCTTTAACCACGCAATAGCATCATTTATCAGGGAGGTTTTTTCGTCAGAGAGTGATAAGCCAGATATAGATGTGTATACTTTCCATGAGTTACTTATGAAACTATGCGGTGAGAAATACGTAGGAGATGAAAGAGACGAGTATTTTCAAAACGAATTGCCATATAAGTTCTTGGATGAATTTGCAGCAACACTTGCTGATGATTGCAAGTACGATAGGATAGTAATCGATGAAGGTCAGGACTTAATGAATCTAAATGCTTATTTATGCATCAATGAACTGGTTAAAGGTGGATGGGAAAATGGGAAATGGACAATTTACTATGATCCGCATCAGAACCTGTTCGTTGAGAATAACGAATTTCAGGAGATTTGGGAAACATTAAAGAAATCTTCGTTTATATTTCCTTTGACCATAAACTGTAGAAATACAAGACAAATTGCAGAAGGTAATTATGCTGTAACACACGTATACAGGTCGATTAATCCTAGAGCGGAAGGAGAAGAAGTTGCGTATAAAACGTATAAGAATAAAGCTGATGAGAGAAATCAGTTATTTGAAATGATTAGGTGGCTAAAGAGTAATGGTATAAGTAAAAAAGATATAGTAATATTATCATATTATAGGTTAGACAATCCCGAGAGTTGTCTGTATAATACTGATATTCCGGTCGATATTGGTCGGATTAAGTTTAATGTTTTATCGGATTTTGGTAAATGTAAGGATTTGCGTTATTATACAATTCAGGCATTCAAGGGATTGGAAGCAAGAGCTGTAATAATGATTGATGTAGACAGTTTTTCAGATGAAGGGAAGCGGTACTTGAATTACGTGGGTATGTCCAGAGCAAAGACTTTTTTGACTATGTTTTATGAGTCGGGTCTTTATCAGGAAAGGCAACAGCGCCTCCTTGAATCACTGGTATAGTAATGGTATGGAGAGAATTATAAATGTATAAGTCGATTGATTTATTTGCGGGTATAGGTGGTATCCGCATGGGATTTGATAATGCCTTTGGAAAGGATATTAAAACAGTTTTTGTTAGTGAATGGGATCGGTTTGCTCAAAAAACATACAGTGATAATTTTAATGATGATTTTGAGATAGCAGGTGATATTACTGAAATCAAAGAAAAGGATATCCCTAAATTTGATATTTGTTTGGCTGGATTTCCATGCCAGGCATTTTCCATTGCCGGGGCTCATAAAGGTTTTGATGATGATTTTAAAGGAATAAACAGAGGGAATCTGTTTTTAGAAGTTGAAAGAATTTGTAAATATCATAAACCTAAAGTTATTTTTTGTGAAAACGTAAAAGGACTTGTTCAACATAATAAAGGCAATACATTTATGGTTATCAGAAATACATTCCGAAACCTTGGATATCAGGTTTATTGGAAAGTATTAAACAGCAAGAACTATGGTGTACCTCAGAATAGGGAAAGAATATATATAGTGGCTTTTAGGGATGATTTGAATGTTGGGGAATTCATTTTTCCTGAGGGCACTGATGCTAGTAAAACAATAAGAGATATTCTGGATGATGCTCCTATATCTCCAAAGTATTACTTGTCTGATGTTTATATGGAAACCCTTAAGAAACATAGGGCGCGTCATGAGTCAAAAGGAAATGGGTTCGGATACGAGATTAAAGATCTTGACGGGATCGCAGGAACGATTGTATGTGGCGGAATGGGTAGAGAACGTAATCTGATAATTGACCATCGAGAACACAGTATGGTCCCTGTTACACATATAAAGGGGGAGATTAACAAGGAAGACATCAGGAAAATGACTCCAAGAGAATGGGCGCGTCTACAGGGCTTTCCGGATGATTATATACTTGACTTGCCGGATACTCAATTATACAAGCAGTTTGGTAACAGTGTTACTGTTAGTGTGATTGAAGCTATAGCCCAAAGGATTAAGGAGGTATTGGATGCGCGCAAATAAAGGGGAATGGTCAGAGTTATATGTTCTGTTAAGGCTTCTTGCGTATGGAAAGCTTTTTTCGGCAGGGGAAAATACAGAAAAACTGGAAGATGTATGTTTTCAGGTTTTAAATGTTTTTAGAAGTGAGGGATGTTCTTTCGATTACGAGTATAGAACTAAAAATGAAAAAACTGTTGAGTTATATTTGAACTCAGACAAAATTGCATCTATTGATCGTTCAGTTTTAGCTGCATATTCAGACAGAATTCTTAAAGGAATAAAAAATGGAGGATCAAAAGGGGCATTTGAAATAGATGGCAGCGATGAGGTAATGAGACTCCTTCATACAAAAAAGATAAAAGCTCCATCTACTGACAAAACAGATATAAAAATGGAAATCCATGATAACAGAACTGGATACTCTTCTGTTGTTGGGTACTCAATAAAATCGGACCTAGGAATGCCGCCAACTCTGTTAAATGCATCAAATGCTACCAATTTTATATACGATGTAATAGGCAATATTTCTGATGAAGACATCAAAAGGATTAATGCTATTGAATCCAATAAAAAAATAATGGATAGAATGGCTGCGATTGAAGAAATTGGATATTTGAAATACAGAAAAATGGCCAATAGAGTGTTTGAAGGAAATGTGATGCTGATTGACAGCCTAATGGATGAAATTTTGGGAAATCTTCTGCTTTTTTCTTTTCAAACAGGAAACCTTCATTGCGCTGACCTGGTTACTGAATTGGAATTCAGAGATCCACTGGGATATGACAGAGAAGGTATTTATAGATATAAATTCAAGAAATTCCTATGTGCTGTTGCTTTGGGAATGTTACCATCAAAGGTATGGGATGGTAGAGATGAAGCAAATGGTGGATACATTATTGTTAAAACTAATGGTGATGTCGTAGCGTATCATTTGTATAACAGAGATGCTTTTGAAACGTATCTTTTGAACAATACTTCTTTTGAAAGGGCTTCAACATCAAGATATGGTTATGCAGAATTGTATAAAGATAATGATAATAAGCTATGCATAGATCTTAATCTGCAGATTCGGTTTAAATGATATGGATAATCATACAAAAGAACAGCGCCATAAAAATATGAGTCGTATAAAGAGCAAAGACTCTGTAATAGAGATCACACTCAGAAAAGCGTTGTGGCATAAAGGATATCGCTACAGAAAGAATTATTCAAAACTCCCAGGGAAGCCTGATATCGTTTTACCTAAGTATAAAATAGTTATATTCTGCGACAGTGAATTCTTCCACGGAAAAGATTGGGAAAATCTTAAGCAACAATTACAGAAAAGTGATAACTCAGAGTTTTGGATAAAAAAGATTGCCAAGAATGTTGAGCGTGATAGAGAGGTGGATCTTGAACTTGCTGCTTTAGGGTGGACTGTTGTTAGATTCTGGGGCAAAGATATAAAGAAACATACAGATGAGTGCGTAAAAGCAATAGATGAGTTGGTGTTTAGTGCCAGTGTGAACGATATCAATCCTTACACAGAATATTTATAAGAAACTGGTAAAGCACATATTAAAAATACATGGCCTATTGCTATTTAAAACTATAAACCATATAATACAAGCAGGAGTTTAGAAATCACTCCGTTCGCTAAAAGATGACGAGTGACGGTTCTGACTCGTCGGTAATATAAAAACTGACCGAGCGAAGATGACGAGTGACGGTTCCGACTCGTCGGTAATATAAAAACTGACCGAGCGAAGAAAAAAGTGCGAGGTTGACTTAATTGTCAACCTCGATTTATTTAAAATCCGAAGGGAGTGATGGAAGTGAGTAGGATTATGGATGAATTAAGAAATGAGGAAAAGATTAAAATTGCTGAAGCCCTTATTTCTTTAGGTAAAAATACCCTTGAAGAGATTGCCCAAGTAACTATGCTTCCATTGGAAGTAATCCAAAACCTTGCCAATCCTGAGACGAAGCATTCATAAGAATCTAACAAAGACACAACTATATAAGTTGAAATAAAAAAACATGCTTGGTATACTTACTCATGGTTATTTAACCAAATTACTATGAATAGATACTGAACATGTTTTTTGCGTAAATACTTAAGATGAACGATAAGAAGAAATTCAAATTAAAATCTGCCCAGCTGATACCTATCAGCTTCCTGGGAACTATCATACTCGGAACCATACTGCTGATGCTGCCGGTGGCAAGTACTGTGCCGGGTTCGGCAGGGCTCACGACGGCGTTCTTTACAGCAACGACTTCGGTATGTGTTACCGGTCTTGTAGTAGTAGATACATATGCATATTGGACTCTGTTCGGAAAGATAGTAATCCTGCTGCTTATTCAGATAGGAGGCTTCGGAGTTATATCGGTGACCTCTGTTCTTATGCTGATGCTGAACAGAAAATTCTCGCTTTCCAGAACGCTTCTGGTTCACGATGTTTTCAACCTGAATTCCATATCCGGAGTTCTGCATTTCCTGCTCATAGTTTTCAGAGGAACCTTTGTTGTTGAGATGGTCGGAGCGGGCCTCTATATGATCAGCTTCATTCCTGAATTCGGAGTAGGGAAAGGCATATGGTATTCTGTCTTCACTTCGATATCTGCATTCTGTAATGCGGGAATAGATATCATAGGACCGAACAGCCTTATAGATTATCAGAGTGATCTGTCAGTGCTTTTCACCACGATGTTCCTAATAATCATGGGCGGTCTCGGATATGTTGTATGGCAGGATATGTTCCATTCATTTAAACTCGGACTTAAGCGGAAGTACCCATTACTCACCATATTGAAGCACATGAATGAGCATACCAAGCTGGTGCTGGTTCTTACAGCAGTTCTTATATTTGGCGGCGCATTGCCTGTATTCCTGTTTGAGTTTAAGAATCCTGATACAATAGGCGATATGAATCTTCTGTATAAGATATCGAACAGCTTATTCCAGTCAGTAACTTTCCGTACGGCAGGCTTTGCATCCGTACCACAGGATGCACTCACGGAGCCGACATGTGCTCTCGGATGTTTACTCATGTTTATCGGTGGTTCGCCGGTCGGAACGGCGGGCGGTGTGAAGACCGTTACATTTTTCGTAATGATACTCAATGCAGTGTCATTTATCAGAAGCAGAAAGGAAAATGTTGTCTTCGGCAGGAAGGTAACATCGGATATGATACACAAGGCTTCAGCGATAGTTGCAGTCAGCTTCTTCGTAACCGTGATCATGCTTTTTCTTATCATGGTGACAAATGGAGTCAGCCTCGTTGACGGTATGTATGAAACCTTCAGTGCGACTGGGACGGTAGGACTTTCTAGAGCACTTACGCCGCAGCTGAATACAGTCGGGCGGTGGATAATCATAATATCTATGTATCTTGGAAGGATAGGACCTATATCCATGGCGATGTTCTTCAATTATGAAACTGAGAGTAAGAATCTTGTCAGTTATGCAAAGGGTAATTTCTTCATAGGATAAATGAAAGGAAATGTATTATGGCAAAACAGGTAGCAGTTATCGGCCTTGGCCGATTCGGAAGAAAACTTGCAGAGTCTCTTTATGAGATGGGAGCAGATGTTATGGCGGTGGATAAGAATCCCGAGCTTATAGCATCTATAGCAGATAATGTTACATATGCGGTCGAAGCAGATGTTGCAAGTGCTGATTCACTGAAGGGACTGGATCTCCAAAACATGGATACCGTTGTTGTAGCTATGGGTTCAGATCTTACAGCAAGTGTTATGTCGGTAATGGTTGCAAAAGAAGTTGGAGTTCCTTATGTTATGGCAAAGGCTTCTGACCATCGTATGGGTCAGATACTTTCAAAGATAGGAGCAGATAAGATACTGTATCCTGAAGAGGAATCCGGTCATAGAACTGCCAAGTCAATCCTTATGGATACGTTCCTTGAATATTTCGATATAGATGACAATCTCTGTCTTCTTGAAATCAAGCCTAAGCCTGAATGGATAGGCAAGAATCTCGTAGAACTTGACCTCAGAGGTAAGTATCGTATAAATGTAGTTGCTGTCAAGGACCACAGCGAGATGCGTTCATTCATCGATCCGGAACGACCACTTGAAGATGATACAGAACTTCTTGTAATACTCGAGAAGTCAGACCTCAAATACTTGAAGTAGAAACAGGTAGTACAGAACATCATATTTGCATACTAAAAGAAGGAGAGCGAAAAGCTCTCCTTCTTAAATATTACTCCTCAACCAGCTCAAGTCTTACGTTCTTGATATGGATGGTTGCTGTTGAATCCTGAGCACCCATGTTGAACTCGACACGACCGTTGTCATCATCTTTTTCAGTCATCTCAAATTCAAATTCGAATGTCTTCCAGTCGGTTGCAAGATCGATAGGAGTATCAGGGAAGTATCTGATCCAGTTCTCATCAGGAGCTGTAACAGCCGGCTTCATCTGTCTTGGTTCATCAGCATATGCATCGAAGCTGAACTTATACTTTGAACCGTTGTACATAGGCATCTCAGGCTGAACAAGCTGGATTGAATATTCTTCATCACCGGCGTTCTCAGTTGTTATGATGATCTCGCCGTCTTTGATCTCTGCAGCGCCTACACCGCCGTTAAGCTGAAGGAACTTCCAGTCATTGTCATCATCCAGATCCTCTGCGTCTGCAAATTCTGAGTTATGGATGAAGTTACCTGTTTCATCAGGTTCACGCATCTCAAGTTCTACTACAGGCTTCTCTACATTTTCATCATATTCATCCTTCTGGAATATACGAACGTAGTCAACCTTCATAGCTGCTCTGTCGTCAAATACTGTTGACTCGTCAGGATCGCCCGGCCAGTCACCGCCGACTGCAACGTTAAGTATTACATGGAATGGCTGATTAAATGGAGCAGGATATGGCTTCTCTTCTTCGCCGTCCACTGCCGTGAACCAGTCATTTGTCTCATAATACTGTTCACCGTCAACATACCATTTGATAAGTCCAGGCTCCCACTCTATAGCGAATACATGATATTCATCTGCGAAGTCGCCGTTCTTAAGTGAATAGTTACCCTGATTCTGCTTATGTGGCTCGCCGTAATGAAGTGTTCCGTAATTCATGGTTGTGTTGTCGCCGAGAACCTCAGCTATATCGATCTCACCGCACTTAGGCCACTGGCCGTAGAAACCTTCATCCTGAGGCATCATCCAGAATGCAGGGAGGAAGCCCTTGCCCTTAGGGAACTTGATCTTTGCCTCGAACCAGCCGTACTTATAGTCATGCTTGTTCTGAGTGTTAACTCTTCCGGAAACGTAGGAAACCTTTCCGTCTGTCTCTGTCTTTACAGGCTGTATAACAAGCTCGCCGTCCTGAACATATGCATAATCTTCACTTGGAACATACTCCTGGAGCTCGTGGTTAACCCAGCCTACTTCATGAGTTTCATAATTCCAGTCATCCTCATTAAGTCTCTTCTCTGTACCGTTGAATTCATCGTGCCATACAAGGTGGAATCCTTCAGGTGCTTCGATCTCATCTTCTGAAACGTCTGTTGCAAGAGATGCTGCTTCAGTAGGTGTAGCCTCAGTTGTAGGGGCTTCAGTTGCAGCGGTCTTGCCGCAGCCTGTTACGGCGGATGTGATCATTATTCCTGCAGTGAGCAGGGAAATGAAACGTTTTGTATTCTTTCTCATACATGCCCTCCATTTGTAGTATATGCATGTGAACGGTTTCGTTCACATCGTTTTATCCGATTCCGAGGGAACCTGTCTGTATGTGATTATATAATAATATGATACAAAGGTCACTAAGTAAAAAAAACAAAAATACCGCCCTATTTAAAATAGGGTGGTATTTTTGAATTTTGAGTAATATAATAAGGTTTGGTTTGAAAAAACTTAAAAAAGATAAGTGGAACGAAAATGGAAAGAACGGATTATATAGAAAAACTCCTGGAGGAGTATTCGAAATCTTTTGATATAGACAGGGACTTTGAGATAGGCGGGATAAAGCCTTATGCATATGGATATTTCTCGACGGTCAGTGAGAAATATGTCCTGAGCCCGAAGGCCAATCTCTGGAGCATACATGGGTTCGAACACATTCTGTTTATTGAAAAGGAGAGCATTACATTTTCCGATATAGAAGAAGCTTCCCGGCTCATGCAGGAGCATATGGCTCCGGAGCTGGTATGTAAAGGGAATAAGTTCCCTGAGAAGGACCATATGTATTCCTATGTAACGGTTGCCTTTATATGCAGTGAGGCTCCGGACGAAGAGACTGTTAAAGCTCTGAGGAAGTTCAAATATGAGAAGAATTATCTCTTCACGATACGAGGTCATGTCGAGGGACATATGATAATCGCAGATCTGAAGAATGAAAAAGTATATACAAACAAGGCGGCAAAACACCTTTCTGATTTTTACATGAATGCATTCAGCAAAACAGCTGTTAAGTAAATCATTAAGAAAGTGAGGCGATAAAATGAATGCAGCATTGATACTTATCATCAGTATCGCAGTTTTAGCCTGTGGCTATATTTTCTACGGAAAATGGCTCGCAGAGCAGTGGGGGATCGATCCAAAGAAGACGACTCCTGCACATGACATGGAGGACGGAGTTGACTATGTTCCTGCCAAGACACCTGTTCTTATGGGACATCACTTCTCATCTATAGCCGGTGCGGGACCTATAAATGGACCGATTCAGGCAGCTATATTCGGATGGGTTCCTGTTCTTCTCTGGGTTCTCATCGGTGGTATCTTCTTCGGAGGCGTACATGATTACGGTGCACTTTTCGCATCGATACGTCATCAGGGCCAGTCGATAGGAGAGGTTATCGAGGATGCTATGGGCAATCTTGCCAAGAAGATATTCATAGTTTTCGGATATCTTACTCTGCTTCTCGTAGTAGCAGCCTTCAGCTCTATAGTAGCAAGTACATTTGGAAGCACAACCGCAGCAGGTGTTCCGGTTGAGGGAGCAGCACTCCTTGCTCACCAGCAGACAGCTATGATTTCAATACTTTTCATAGTTCTTGCTATAGTATTCGGCTTCCTTGTTTATCGTAAGAACATGCCTATAGGACCGGCATCAATCATCGGTGTCATCGGCATCATAGCCATAGTTGCTATAGGAATGAAATTCTGCCCTATAACCATTTCCTACAATGCATGGATGTGGATACTCGGCGCATATATACTTGTAGCTTCGGTAACTCCTGTATGGATACTTCTCCAGCCAAGAGATTACTTAAGCTCATTCCTGCTTTACTTCATGATAGGTGTTGCAGTCATTGCAATAATAGGAGCAAGCATAGCAGGTCAGGGACACCTTGATATTCCTGCATTCTCAAGTTGGAAGATTACAGACACAAATGGACTGTTCGCGACAGGAAGCCTCTTCCCGGCACTCTTCGTAACCATTGCCTGCGGAGCTATATCAGGTTTCCATTCACTTGTTTCTTCAGGAACAACTTCAAAGCAGATCGATAACGAGAAGAATGCACGTCCTGTTGCATACGGTTCTATGCTCATCGAGTGCGTTGTTGCAGTTATATCACTCTGTGCAGTAGGTTTCGTATGGCATACAGTAAATGTAGATAAAGAGGCTCTTGCAGCAACAGGTCTTACAAGCCCTACAGCAGTTTTCGCCGGCGGTATCTCAAAGATGGTCGGTACATTTGCAGGAGAGAACAGCCCACTGGTAGGCATTATCTACAGTATGTTTGTTCTTGCAGTTTCAGTATTCTGTCTTACATCACTTGATACTGCAACAAGACTTGCTCGTTATATGTTCCAGGAATTCTGGCTTGCACCTGACGAGACAGTTAAGGACGTTACAGGAGCTAAGAAATTCCTCTGCAACCCTTATTTCGCAACAGTCGTAACAGTTGTACTCGGCGTTGGTCTCGGTATGACAGGTTATGCAAAGATATGGCCACTCTTCGGAGCAGCTAACCAGCTTCTTGCAGCAGTCGGACTTCTTGCAGTTTGTACATGGCTCGGCAAGGTCGGCAGAAATAACAAGATGTTCTACATACCTATGGTATTCATGCTCATCGTTACTATCTGCTCACTGATCCAGACCATTATGGGCAAGGTTAAGCTTTTCGGCACTGCAGATGCAGATATATGGGTATATATTCAGGCACTCCTTGCTGCACTTCTCGTAGTGCTGGCTCTCGTGCTTGCCGTATATTCATTCGTTAATCTTGCAAAGCAGGCCAAGGAGAAAAAGGCTGCTTAATATAAGCATTATTGATTAATTCAGGCATCCGCTTCGGCGGGTGCCTTTTTGTATAATAGGGAACGCAGTTCCCTATTATAGGGATGCACACTCGCGCGATAGGAGGGATGTATTTTATACAATAGTAAATCAAAAAACAGGTGTAAAAAAACATTATTTATAGTATTATATACTCGGGTTAAAAGGTTCATATCTGAACGAAGATATTAATTTTTAAAAGAGGTTTTTATGAGTAATAAAAAGATCGGAGTTATCGTAGGAATTGTTGTTGCTGTTGTGCTTATCGGCTTTGGCGCTCTGTTTTTCTTCAGAAAGAGAAATAATTACAGGCTTCTGAAGATATATGAATTTGACGGCGATGGATCTGTAACAAGAGATAAGAAGGGCAGTATCACTCCATACACAAATATGGTACTTGAGTCGGGTGATAATATTAAGCTCAATACAGGTAAGATGTCTCTTATGGCAGATGAGGATAAGTTCATCTATCTTGATGAGGGTACAGAGATCGACCTTGTTGCAAAAGGTAACAGCAAGAACAGCAAGACTTCCATAGAGCTTAAGTCCGGCGGTATAACAAATGATATCAGGAACAAGCTTTCCAATGATTCATCTTATGATATTAATACACCGAACTCTACGATGTCTGTCAGAGGTACTATGTACTATGTTTACTATTACATCGTGGACGGCGTTCGTTATACAAGAGTAGTAGTATTCGAAGGTAAGGTTGCTACAAGACTCAGATATAAGGACGGAACAGTTTCTGATGAAGAAGTATATGTAGAAAAGGGTAAGGAAGTTCTTATCTACGAAGACGGTAAGACAACAGATTATGTATCCGATCCTACAGATATTGACTTCTCAACCATACCTCCAACAGTTATAGAGGTAGTGCAGGATGCCAAGGATGACGGACGTGACGTTGCACTTGGTCTTGGAAATAAGGTAATCGTTACATTTATGTACAATGGTTCAGTATTCGGAACTCAGGTAATAGACAAGGGTGATAAGGCAACCAAGCCTACCCTTTCACCTGCAGCAAGCGGAAGTTGGCAGTGGGATTTCGATAAAGAAATCGAAGAGGATACGACCATAGAATGGAAGTAAGGAGGATGTTAAATGGATAGATTTGATAAAAGAAAACGAAAAACGCAGTTTCTGAGCATCCTTGTTGCTTTCATGCTCGTGGTTGCTACGGTTGTGACATACCCGACGAATAGTGAGGTTCGGGCCGGTAGGATTTCAGAGTCAGACTCGACATTCACATTGAGTAAGGATAACGGTGGTAATGGAACTTTCTACATGGAAACAAATCCTGATGCCGGTGGAACTCCCAACATTGTAAGGACCAGAGAGTTTTCAGGTAATGGAGATGAAATTGGAGAAAATACCAGTCAGTTTGTTGAAGGTGCATCAATTTCAATGGAGGGCAATACTACTCTTGATATTCAGACCAATACGAATATCAATTCAATAACAATGGGGGCAGGTGCAGGTGTCACAATTGAAGCAGGAAAGACGCTGACGACTTCATCTATAAAGACAGGAGCAGGCGTCGCAGGCGCAAATGTAACAAATAACGGAACTATCACAGGTACAACTTTCAACCTGGCTTCTGATTTTGATGGTGTCACTATTACAAATAACGGAACCATCAATGCGAATAATGTTACTACAGGAACTAATAATCCTGCGGGAACCGGAACAATAAAGGTTAGCGGAAGTTTTAATAAGAATAATACTGAGAATCTCACAAACAAGGTTGTTGCTACTGCAGCAAATACAACTATTACTTCAACCGGCGGTAAATTCACTCTATCTTATAACGGTATTGAAAGAGAAATAACCGATGCTGTTGACGGTACAGCTGAGGAAGTTGTCAGGACACCTATCACTCTTTCACCTATCACATTTGATGATATCTATGTTGGAACAACTTTCAGTGATACAGCAATCAAAAATAAGATAAATGCACAGCTTCCTACAGATTATGACGGTACGATTTCTATCGAATATATGGATGATGACTGGGGTGTAGATTCACCGGATACGTCTTATTCATACGACTATATGGTTCGTGTAAGTGCTGATGCAACCCCTAAATACAAAGAGATTTTGGGAACAGATATAGGACAACTGAAGATAATATACATGGATCTTCCAAATAATCCTATAACCATAGACGGACTGACCAATGGCCATTATGCCAAGGATGCCATTACAGTAAAGCCTGCGAGTGGCTTTAAAGTGTATTTGGAAATGGGCGGAGATGATGGTGAAGATGAGAGGAACTTCCAGAGCAGCATTTCACTTGGCGAGAATGATCTGTATGGTGATGATTCATATATAAATGAGGATACGGTATTCTTTCTTCAGAAAAGCGATACCGGAGCTCAGACTGAGTGGAATCCATTTATGGATTACCTTCCTGATGAAGAGATAATCTTTGATGCAGTTCCACCGACACTTACAACAGCCAATCCTCTTGTTGACGGCAAGGCTACTGCCATTAAGAATGAAAGTACTGTAACAGCTGAAAAGGTTGAGCTTACACTTAAGGATGATCATTTTGATAAGATCTCAGCCGGTGGCGCTGAGCAGGGTTCAAACCTGACCATAGGAAACGGAATAGACGCTAACGGACAGGCAAAGCTTACCTTCGTTGCAGAAGAAGGAAATCCAAAGAACTGTACAGTTACAGCTTATGATATGTCAGGAAATACCTACACACTTCTCTTTGTACTTCAGCATCCGAACGATGCCAAGGAAGAAGAGGAAGAGCCTATAGCAAAGAAGGCTCCGTCACTCCAGCTCAGTATTGCTTCATTTAATTACTACAATGTAGGTATTAATCCGAAGGCTACTACAGATTCCGACGGAAAAATATTCTTCATGTATAAGAACAGAGGTACGGATTCACCTTATGTTACAGATAAACCTACACAGCCTGGTAATTACACAGTTAAGGCTATAGTTCCTGAAACAAGTAAGTTCCTCAGAGCTGAGACAACAGCAAACTTCACTATCGGATATCTTGATCCACCTTCACATGCTTACGGAATAGAGGGTGAGGTAGGAAATAACGGTTACTTCGTTGATACGGTTACAGTTAAGGCTCCTCCGGGATTCCTTATATCGGTTCTTCCGAACGGCGGATACAGTGATTCAGTGCTTTATAACAGCTCAATCAAGTATGTTTATCTTGAGAGAATCAAGGACGGCGCACGTACAGGCGCTGTAAACTTCAAGGATATACTTAAGATTGATCCTGAAGAGCCGATACTCAAGACCTTCGGTTCCTTCGATGGTGACGGAAATCCTATAAACCTTCTGGGCGGCGGACCTGTATATGCAGATGACATTTCATTTTCAATTATGGATGAACATCTTCTGAATGTCCTTGTAAATGGACAGAAGGTTAAATTCACAGGATCAGAAGCTCTGGTTAAGCTTTCTGCAAACGGCAGGGCTGTGATCTATGTAGTTAAGGCTGAGGATGAAGCAGGAAATATTTATACATTTACATTCGAGCTTAAAGCAGAGTGGATGAAGACGAACACTATTCCTCCTGAAATGCTGATTCCTCTTACAAAGGGTGTAAGATATAAGCTTTCTGAAGGTAAATGGACCGTTGACGGTGACAAGACGGTTTATAACGCAGGCAGCGTTTATGTAAATGAATCGAATGATCACACATTCCATAAGGTTTATTAAACTATGAAAAACAAACTCAGAATAATACTTGAATCTGTTATCGTGGGAGTACTGGTATTTGTACTTACCGTTACGAATATCTTCAGCTCTCTGGATTACATTGCAAGAGATGCGATGTACCAGAGAGCAAGAGGTATCGACAGCGATATCAAGATCATAGGTATAGATGAGAAAACTTTAGAAGAGCTGGGGCCGATTCAGACCTGGTCCCGCTCTTATTATGCTCAGCTTCTTGATAAACTGAATGAAGATGAGGAATCAAAGCCTCTTCTGGTCGGTTTCGATATTATTTTTGCCGGAGAAGCAGGAGAGGACGATGCGGTTTTTGCCAGATCAGCTGAGGACAGCGGAAATGTAGTCGTTGTCAGCCATCTCATGTACGGAAAGAGAGCTGAGAAGAATGCAAAAGGACTCTGGGCTTATCCCGTTACCAATATGGAAGTTCCTTATCCGCTCCTTGCGAAAGCTACGAAATACGGTTACAGCAATGTGGCTCAGGATGATGACGGAATAGTCAGAAAGGTAGTGCCTTCAGAGGAATATAACGGCGAGACGCAGTATATGTTTGCAAAGGTTATGTATGACAGATACTGTGAGCTTACAGACACACAACCGCGCGATATTCCGTTGGACAAATTCGGAAGAAGCAATATCAATTATTCAGGCGTGTCCGGAGATTATGAATTCATTTCCATGATCGATGTTCTGAAGGGCGAAATAGATCCAAGGACATTTTCCGACAGCATAATCCTTGTAGGCGCATATGCACCGGGTATGCAGGACGATTTCACTGTTCCACTCGGACGTGGTCAGGAGATGTACGGAGTTGAGATTCATGCAAATATCCTCCAGGCTTATATGCAGGGACGTTTCTCAGTAAATGGAAATCCATACATTTTAGGACTTATAACAGCAGTTATAGCAATGCTGCTTCATTTCCTGTTCAGGAAGCTTAAGGTATGGCAGTCAGTCATCGTTCTTCTTGCTTCGATAGGAATATATGTTGCAGTCTGTGTGGCACTTAACAACAATGGCCATTCGTTCAATCTTATATACTTCCCGCTGATTACAGTCCTGTCATTTGGTTATGCACTGGCTATCAATTATGTGGAAGAGCAGGCGAAGAGGAAGAAGGTTCTGAATGCCTTCCGTAAGTATGTAGCTCCGCAGATCGTTGAAGAGATAGCTAAGAAGGGTGACTTCAATATCAAGCTCGGCGGCGAGAACAGAGATATAGCTGTCCTCTTCGTAGATATCAGAGGCTTCACGACTATGTCCGAGGCGCTTGAACCTGAGCAGGTTGTGTCAATATTAAATGAATATCTGGCACTTACGACTGCTTCGATATTCAACAACAGCGGTACACTTGATAAGTTCGTAGGTGATGCTACCATGGCAGTATTCAATTCACCTTTCGACCTTCCTGATTATGAATACAAGGCTGTGTGCGCGGCTATGGATATAGTTGCAGGCGGCGAAGCCATAGAAGAGAAATTCATGAAGGAATACGGCAGGAGCGTAGGCTTCGGTGTAGGTGTAAATGTAGGACCTGCCGTTGTCGGAAACGTTGGATGTGATTTCCGTATGGACTTCACGGCCATAGGAGATACTGTAAATACAGCAGCCCGTCTCGAGGCAAATGCAAAGAAGGGACAGGTGCTTATAAGTGATGTTCTTTATGAAAGACTGAAGGACAGAATAGAAGTTAAAGATGTTGGGGAGATTCCTCTCAAGGGTAAGAGTAAGGGCGTCTTCGTATATGAAGTTACCAAGGTTCTTGGAAGAGAGGAAAAGAGCGAATAGGAGATGATATTTTGCTTAAGTTCTTTGGAAGAGGTTCGGGGTTCTCGGACGAGCATAATGCAGCTTTCTTCATAAGCGGCAGGGATCTTGTTCTGATCGACTGCTCCATTACAACTTTTGTAAAACTGAAGAATATGGAGATTGAGGGGATATATGATGCGCTGAAGGATGATCCTGATTATGCAGGAACTCTGACAGAGGAATGGGTTCCAAAGAGGATAGTCATACTTGTGACCCACACTCACAGTGATCATATAAGCGGAATCTCCATGCTGATTCACCTTTCACATTATAAATGGGGAGTTCCGGTTCTTGTGGTAACGCCGTCAAGAACTCTTCAGAACGACCTGAGAAAGGTTCTGAATATAGAAGGATGTGTGGAAGAAAATGGAGTCTATAAGGTTCGCGTAACCTACGAAGTGCGTTTTGACTGGCTCATTAAGTCAATCCCGACGGTTCATGCAGATGAGCTCAGGGGCAGATGCTTCGGATATGAGCTCGCACTCTGGGATAAGAAGATAATCTATACGGGTGATACTTCGACTCTCGATACATTTAAGAGTTATATCACACCAGGCACTTATCTCTATACTGAGTGCTCCGGCTTCAGATCTCCGGTTCATATCTACCAGAAGGACCTTTACGAGATGAGGGACTGGTTCAGGGAAAATGATGTGCATGTTACACTCATGCATCTTGATCTCGAGGATGAAATAGGGAAAATGGCAGAGGCGGCAGGATACGAGCTGGCTCCGCTTGCGTAAATATAAACATAAAAAAGATATATATATTATAGGGGGTTAATATGGAGAATAAAAATTTACTCGACAGCATGTATGAGATAGGTGACAAGCTTTATCGTGAAATGTGCGCTGCCAAGCCGAGCGATCATGCAACACTCTTTCTGAATGTTACAGAACTCGGACGTATGATGACAGGCTCAGACAGAGCAAGCTTCTGGAAGTGGGATAAGCACAGACATGAACTGTGGACTACATCAGCTACAGGTATAGACAAGATAGTTATTCCTGATGATACAGGACTTGTAGGAAAGGCTATCAAGGAGAAGAGAGTTGTCGTAACAAATGATCCATATAATGATCCTAATTTCAATTCTTCCGTAGATAAGAAGACAGGCTATGTAACGAAGTCCATACTCGTTATGCCGGTTGCTGATATCAACGGAGAATTCATCGGTGCATTTCAGATCATCAACAAGCTTGATGGTTCAGGCTTTGATGAAGTAGAGGATGTAAGAAAGCTTTCTCTTGCAGCTCTTATATGCGGTATAGCACTTGAGAGTGAGAGCTTCCTTGAGGAATCACACCACGATAAGCTTACAAAGCTTAAGAACAGAATGGGATTCTACAGCGACTTCTCAAGAAGATTCGGCAAGGTGCTCGAAGCAGGCAAGCCGCTCAGTATGTTCATCAGTGATATAGATAAGTTCAAGAGAGTAAATGATACCTACGGTCACAATGCAGGTGACGATGTCCTTTCATTTACAGCTTCTCTTATAGAAAATGCATGTACGGATTCTGACGCATGCTACAGATGGGGTGGTGAGGAGTTCATCATGCTCATGGAGGATACAACTCTCGAGGAGTGCGTTGAGAAGGCTGAGGAGATTCGTAAGACTATCATGGGTTCTACCATAAATGCTGACGGAAATGATATAAGTGTTACCATGAGTTTCGGATGCAGACAGTTTGATCCTGCAAAGACTATAGAAGAGAATATAAGCATTGCCGACGGTTTCCTTTATACAGCTAAGGAGACCGGAAGAAACAAAGTTGTATTCGAATAGATTTATGATTATTAATGTCCGGGAGAATGAAATGAGCTACAGATTCTACGGCTGGGAGACAGCCGGAAAAGCTAAGGCAGAGAATGATATATATAAGGGCATAGAAACACCTTTGCAGCTCTATGATGCCTTGTCTCATATATGGTGTGAATATACTTGTGCACCAAGATTGAGAAATGAATGGACTCCGGAAAACATGACTCTCGGACAATGCTCCATAACAGCATTCCTCGTGCAGGATATATTTGGAGGAGAGGTCTACGGAATTCTTCGCCCGGGCGGAAATTACCACTGCTACAATGTTGTTGATGGGGTTAAGTTTGACCTCACCAGCGAGCAGTTCGGGGATGAAAAGCTCGTGTATGAGAACAACCCGGAGCAGACAAGAGAGGTGCATTTCGCGAAGGAAGAGAAGAGACTCCGCTATGAGTACCTTAAGGAAGAACTACGGAAATACACTGCAGAATAGATTGTTGAAAAAATATTCATTTATTATTAAAATGTAATCTGTGTGGAATTGGGGACCGCACGGAATCAAAAATGGGGGTACAGGAGAAGGTGTCAGAAAAGTCTGAAAGATACAGCAGATATGACTTCGTCGTTATAGGAGCAGGTAATTCCGGTCTTATGGCCGCATGCCGTGCATCCAAGATGGGTCTTAAAGTGCTGTGTATCGAAAAACATAATCTTGAAGGCGGAGCTGCCCAGAGCTTTGTAAGAGGACGTTTCGAATTTGAAGCGACACTGCACGAAATCCCGGATTTCGGTCAGGGCGATATAAGAGGTATGCTCGGCCATCTCTTTGATGAGCTTGGAATAGAGCTCAAATTTCTACCTATTCATGATGCATTCAGATACGTTGTGGCTGAAGGAAAGGATGTTAAGCTGGATGTCACAGTTCCTCACGGAAGAGAGGAATTTATCAATTTTGCAGAATCAGTATGCCCGGGCTGCAGAAAGTCATGCGAGATTTATTTTGACTGCAATGACATCGTACTTAAGGGCATGGATGATATAGGAAACATGAGAGGTAAGTTCGAAGTTGAAGAGCTTAAGAAATCTCATCCTGAATTCATCAAGATCATGTCTCTTACTGCAGGCGAATTCTTCCGTCAGATAGGAATGCCTCAAAAAATCATAGATATTATAAGTGCATATTGGCCATATCAGGGCGTAGATATAGAGACTATAGATGCCGGCCGTTACATACTCATGACCTGCAGCTATTTCCTTGGCGGGGCATACATGCCTGAGTTCCGTTCACATGAGATAGAAGCAGCGATAGAGAAAAAGGCAAGGGAATATGGCTGTGATTTCTGGTTCAATACGGAGGTTACAGCTATAGGAACCGAGGACGGGGCGGTATCAACTGTTACAACTGCAGACGGAAGGACAGTCGAAACCTGTGCAGTTGTAGCAAATGTATTTCCGGATATTGTTTATGGCAAGCTGCTTGATAACAAGAAGCTTATCCCTCCATTTGAACTTAAGAAAGCAAATGCAAGAGAGTTTGGTTTCAGAGCAATATCAGTATATCTCGGACTTGATGCATCTCCTGAGGAACTCGGAATCAAGGATTACAATGTATTCCTGAATTCTACAGTGGATACGGTCGAGCTTTTCAATAAGTGCAAAGAGATGCCTGTTATTCCGGAGGGAGCAGCAGACGGTCTCACATGTACCTGTACGAATATAGTTAATCCGGATGCTTCACCTGAGGGAACGACACTGTTCTCGATAGTTTCCTCTTACCTCTCGGAGGCATGGGGAACGGTAGCTCCTGAAGACTATCCAAAATATAAGACCATGATAGCAGATAAATTCATATCACGTTATGAAGAAGTCATGGGTATAGACCTCAGATCTCATATCGAAGAGATTGAAGTTGCAACTCCCGTTACATTTGCAAGATATATGGGAACCCCGCAGGGCTGTGTATATGGATATCTTGCCAGCGACTGGGATGGTATGAGTACAAGAAGCCTGGCAGGTGTTAAGGAGATGACAGTTCCGGGACTCTTCTTTGCGGGGGCTCACGGAAACCGACTCAGCGGATTCCTCCCAACATATAATGACGGCGACATAATCGGAAAACAGGTTATGGGCTACGTGATGGGAGGTGGCAAACAGTGAACATAGAAGCTGTTCAGGAGGCTCTCAACGATGTCTCCATTGATAAAATAGATGAAAGACTCAAGAAAAGAAATGATATCATAAATGCAGCGAAGGATAACATTCCTAAGTATGATTATGATACAAATATAACGGTCAGAACGCTTCATCCTGCTACTCAGTATGTAGTGGTAAAGGAAGTTATAGATCAGGGAAGTGCAAAGACCTTCAGACTGGCGGCAGATAATGATAAAGGAACCGTAAGGCTGGCTCCTTTCAGGGCAGGCCAGTACGTAAGTGTATCACTTGATATAAATGGCAGTACACTTACAAGACCATATGCCATATCATCTGCACCGGACGATGAATTCTATACCATAACCATCAAGAAGGTTAAGGATGGCTTTGTTTCAGATTACATTCTGGAAAACTGGAAGGAAGGTACAAAGGCAGAGGTATCAGCTCCGGAGGGAAGCTTCTATTATGAACCTCTCAGGGATGCAGGAACAGTTGTGGGGCTTGCAGGAGGAAGCGGAATCACGCCTCTCTTCTCCATGGCTCAGGCAATAAGAGACGGAAGGGAAGATTTTAAACTTATACTTCTCTATGGCTGCCGGAAGGAAGATGAGATACTCTTCAAGGATGAACTTGACAGTATTGCCGAGGCGACAGATAAGTTCGAGGTAGTATATGTTCTCTCTGATGAAGAAAAGTACGGATATGAAAAAGGATTCCTCACAGCTGAGCTTATAAAGAAGCATGTTGCCGGAGATTACAGTCTCTTCGTATGCGGTCCTAAGGTAATGTACGAATTTGCGGCAAAAGAAGCTGAGAAGCTTGGACTTCCGAAGAGGAGAGTCAGATTCGAGGCTGCAGGAGAAATCAGGGATGTTGAAAATGATCCTGATTTCCCAAAGGACGCAGTCGGAAAGACCTTTAAGCTGACAGTCGATCTTCCGGAAGGAAGAAGAGTCATAGATGCAAAGAGCAATGAGAGTATACTTGTTGCATGTGAGAGGGCAGGAATCAAAGCAGAAAGCAGATGCCGAAGCGGAGAATGCGGATTCTGCCGAATGAGAGTAAAGTCAGGGAAGTATTTTGCTCCTAAAGCCGCTGAGCACAGAAAGGGTGCAGATGTAAAGTATGATTTCATACACGCATGCTCTGCCTTTCCTGTAAGCGACTTACATATATTACTAAACTACGATCAGGGGGAAGTAGTTAGAAAGGTGAAAGATATGAAGAAAAAGGAAACATTGGTAAGTATCATCATGGCGATAATAATATCAGCTGTAATGGGTATACTTTTCGCAGCTATTGCTCGCCACACCCAGGCTCAGAATCCGAATGCACAGCTTCCACCGGCAGCGATTCAGTTCATCACAAGTGCACTTGAATCCATAGTTGTCGGAATAGTTCTGGTATTCATCATTCCAATGGGTAAGATGGGAAGAGGACTTGCAGCAAAGGCCGGAGCATTCCCGCCATCGTTCAAGTTCACACTTCTGAACAGCATTCCATTTGCAGTTATCAATGCAGTGATAGTTGGTGCTGTATGCAGCTTCATCGGAGTTGCTCAGGCACACGCACACATGCCTGTTGATGCAAGACCACCACTTATGATAATGTGGCTTGGAAGCTACCTTAAGACACTTCCGATATCTATAGTTGTCAGCTACGTGCTTGCAGTTATAATATCACCTATGGTAGTTCAGGCAGTAGGTCTCGGAGGACCTCCAACTGACGGAAATCAGCCAAGAGAGTAAACTATGAAGATATACTTAGTCAGACACGGACAGACAGATCTGAATAAGGACGAAAGAATGCAGGGTCGCGTCGATGAACCCCTGAATGAGACAGGGATTAAACAGGCGCATATAACCCGAGGACTCGTCGGTGATCTTAAGTTTGACGCAGTCTACGCGTCTCCCCTGGGACGCGCAATCAAGACTGCGACGATAGTAGGTGATGTCGATGAGTCCGAAATTATAATAGACGAACGTCTTATAGAGACAGAGTTCGGAAAATATGATAAATGTAAATATAAGCGTATGGGTCCGGCTATGACTCTCTACTGGGCTCTGCCGGAGATATTCCCGGCACCGGACACTGTGGAGACTGTTGAATCCATGGTGAGCCGCGCCAGAAGCTTCATGCAGGAGCTCGAAGAGAAGGATTATGATACGGTCCTTATCGCAGCTCATGGCGGAATACTGAGAGCGCTGAACGGCTATCTTCTTGAAAAGAAGAATGGCATCAAATGGCGCCCGAAGATGCATAACTGCGACGTACGCATATATGAATATAAAGACGGAAAGCATACACTTCTTGATATACTGAGAGGATAATTCCATACACTGCGCAGTCGTTACTGCTGCTTTATGCCGGTGGCGGCTGCGATATATAAATGTCCTGTTACGATACCATGATATTTATATTTTAGTGAATCCTTAAGGAGGTATTAGTCATGAAATTTTTTATTGACACAGCAAACGTAGACGATATCAGGAAAGCAAATGATATGGGAGTGATATGTGGAGTTACCACCAACCCTTCACTTATTGCGAAGGAAGGCAGAGACTTTACAGAGGTTATCAAAGAGATCACATCCATAGTTGACGGACCTATCAGTGGCGAGGTAAAGGCCACAACAGTAGACGCAGAAGGTATGATCCGTGAAGGACGCGAGATAGCAGCGATCCATCCAAACATGATAGTTAAGATACCTATGACAGTTGAAGGCCTCAAGGCAGTCAAGGTTCTTTCAAAAGAAGGTATCAAGACAAATGTAACGCTTATCTTTTCAGCTAACCAGGCTCTTCTTGCTGCAAGAGCAGGAGCTACTTATGTATCACCATTCCTCGGTAGACTTGATGATATAAGTTCACCGGGTATCGAGTTGATCGAGCACATAGTTCAGATATTCAGCAACTACGATATCGAGACAGAGATCATAGCTGCCAGCATAAGGAATACGGTTCATGTTACAGAATGTGCACTTGCAGGTGCAGATATCGCAACAGTTCCATATGCAGTAATAGAGCAGATGACCAAGCACCCACTTACAGACCAGGGAATCGTAAAATTCCAGGAAGATTACAGGAAGGTTTTTGGTGAATAGGATGAGTAAAGATAAGATCGAAACAGGCAGGACTGCCATAGGTATAGAATTCGGTTCTACCAGGATCAAAGCAGTCATGGTAGATGACACAGGTGCTCCCATAGCTGAAGGCAGCCATGATTGGGAGAATCAGTACGTAGACGGTATTTGGACTTACAGTCTCGATATGATATGGAACGGACTGCAGGATGCATACAGTGCTCTTGCAAAGGACGTAGAGACAAAGTACGGAACCGTTATTAAAACAACAGGCGCTATAGGAATAAGCGCCATGATGCATGGCTATATGCCGTTTGATGCAGAAGGAAAACTCCTTGTTCCATTCAGAACATGGAGAAATACTATTACAGAAGAAGCTGCAAAGGAACTGACAGGTGAGTTCGGGTTCAATATACCTCAGAGATGGAGCATTGCACATCTTCATCAGGCTATATTAAATGGAGAGAGCCACGTTAAGGATATAGAATTCCTTACAACACTTGCAGGTTATATACATTGGCAGCTTACGGGAGAGAAGGTACTCGGAGTCGGCGACGCATCCGGTATGTTCCCTATCGACAGCAGTACAAGAGATTACAACAAAGATTACATGTCAAAATATGATCAGCTGACAGCTGGAAAAGGCTTTGGCTGGAAGCTTGGCGATATACTTCCTAAGGTGCTTGTTGCCGGAGAGGCAGCAGGAACACTTACTGCAGAAGGCGCAGCTAAGCTCGATGTAAGCGGTAATCTCGGTGCAGGCATACCTTTATGCCCTCCTGAAGGAGATGCAGGAACAGGTATGGTTGCTACGAACAGCGTAGCAGTAAGAACAGGAAATGTAAGTGCAGGAACCTCTATCTTCGCTATGGTTGTTATGGAACAGCCACTCAAGGCAGTTCATGAGGAGATAGACGTTGTAACAACGCCTTCAGGTGACGACGTTGCAATGGTTCACTGCAATAACTGTACCTCAGATATAAATGCATGGGCAGGTATATTCAGAAGCTTTGCCGAAGCAATAGGTGCAGATATAGATACGAATACATTATATACAACACTCTTTAAGGCAGCACTTGACGGTGCACCTGACTGTGGAGGCCTTATGGGCTTCAACTATTTCTCAGGTGAGCCGGTATGTGGTTTCGATGCAGGAAGACCTCTCTTCGTAAGAAAGGTTGGAAGTGATTTTTCATTTGCAAACTTCATGAGACTGCATCTTTATTCAGCAGTAAGTACACTTAAAGTCGGACTTGATATTCTCTTCAAGGAAGAGGATGTTAAGGTTGATAAGCTTTACGGACACGGCGGATTCTTCAAAACAAAAGAAGTTGGACAGAGAATACTTTCAGCTGCAACAGGCGGTCCGATAACCGTCATGAGTACAGCAGGCGAGGGCGGTGCCTGGGGCATAGCGGTCCTTGCACTTTACCTCATACAGAGCGGCTCAGACAGCTTATCAGACTACCTCACAAAAACTATCTTTGCAGGCGAAGCCGGCGAAACAATCACCGCCACCCCTGAAGAAGTACAAGGCTTTGACAGCTTCATGGAGCTTTTCAAGGCTGCTCTCCCAGTAGAGAAATCAGCAGTAGAATGTATTCCTGCTGAATGATGTTTATTCATAGATTTTAGTATACAGATTACTCTGTGTAATGTGTTACAGAGTAATCGTCAATACATATTAGGAGATATTAGGAGATTACACATGCTGGAAGAACTGAAAGAGCAAGTATATATAGCGAACATGGAGCTGCCAAAACGCGGTCTTGTAACATACACCTGGGGCAATGTCAGCGGCATCGACCGCACCACAGGTCTCTTTGTTATTAAGCCGAGCGGCGTGGATTATGACACAATGAGCCCTGACGATATGGTCGTTCTCGACCTCGAGGGCAATGTCGTAGAAGGCAGCTACAGACCGTCATCAGATACTCCTACTCATCTTGAGTTATATAAGAAGTATCCTGAGATAGGCGGCATAGTACATACACATTCACCGGAGGCAACCTCATGGGCACAGGCAGGACGTGACATACCTATGTATGGAACGACCCATGCAGATTATTTCTATGGCCCTATCCCATGTGCCAGGAGCCTGACACCGGAAGAGATTGCAGGTGAATATGAAAAGAATACAGGTCTTGTTATCATCGAGACCTTCGAAGAGAGAAAGCTTAATCCTATGTATACACCGGGCGTGCTTTGTGTGAACCACGGTCCATTTACATGGGGTAAGGATGCAGCGGAAGCTGTTCATAATGCAGTCGTTCTTGAAGAAGTTGCAAGGATGGCAAGACGCACGGAGCTTATAAATCCTGATGTCAAGGAAGCTCCGCATACTATAAGAGACAAGCATTTCTTCCGTAAACACGGTGAGAATGCATATTACGGTCAGGGTTAGATATATGATAAAAGTATTTCTTGTAGAAGATGAATATGCTATACGAGAAGGTATTAAGAAATCCGTGAATTGGGAATCCCATGGCTTCACCCTTGTGGGTGAAGCCGGAGATGGGGAGGTTGCCTATCCGAAGATCATGAGCAGCCGCCCGGATATCCTGATCACGGATATTCGTATGCCTTTCATGGATGGACTTGAGCTCTCAAGGCTGGTAAGGAAGGAACTTCCGGATATCAAGATAGTCGTTCTGAGCGGTTATGATGACTTTAACTATGCCAAGCAGGCTATAAGCATAGGCGTAGAGGAGTACATCCTTAAACCTGTGTCAGGAGACAATCTTATAGCGGAACTTGAGAAGATCAGAGACGCAGTTATAAAAGAGAAGCAGGAAAAGGAAGCCAGAGAGAAGTATCTCCGGGACAGAGAAGAGATCAGAAGCTTCGAGAAGCAGAACTTTATCAGGGACATGATAGACGGCAGGCTTTCCATGCAGGAATCTCTCGAGAAGGGCAGGGAGCTCGGCATAGATATAGCTGCTTCGGCATATGCCATAGTCCTCATGCAGGTTTTCGCAAAGGACAGCTCATCGCCTGATATGTATGAATATTCGGGCGTTGTTGAGGAGATGTATTCCAAGCTTAAAGATATATATGATGATGAAACTCATGTATATCTCTATAACCAGATTGGAGATGTGCTCTGTTTCCTTGAGAAGGCAGATTCCATGGACGAGATGTCTCTGAATATCGAGAAGGGTATAGCTCGTATAGAAGAATTGATGTCAGAGTATAAGGACAAGGTTTATTTCATTTCCGTAGGTATGCCGGTTGAAAGGATAAGGGACGTTAACCGTTCATATCTTGATGCCAACAGGAAATTCTCAGAGCGTTACATGCTCGGCGAGAGCCATGTCTTCTATGGTGATGAAACCGAGAAGGAGAACATAGCTGAGACCATTCAGAAGGAAAGAAAGGATTCATCTGACTCAGCAAACGGGGTCGATATAAGCAGCATAGATATCAGTAAAGTCGATATCAGCGCCATATCCCAGAGAACCATATATAACTTCCTGAGAAATGGAACGCTCCCTGAAACTGATGACCTTGTTAACGACTATTTCGGAAGTATAGGAGAGGATGCTACAGAGTCAATAATGCTTCGTCAGTACGTTCTGGTTGAGGCACTGATAAGCACCGTTACATTTCTGGAAAATCTTGGACTCTCCAAGGAAAAGACGGGAGAGATATTGGGCGACCTCACGAACCCTGTTCAGTATATTACTACTAAGGATAAATCAAGAGAATATATTAAGGGTCTTCTGGAATGTGCCATTGAGTACAGAAATAAAATGTCCGACCAGAGATATATAGAGATCATCGAGAAGGCAAAGAGTTTCATACAGGATAATTATAAAAATGAAGAGATGTCACTTCAGTATGTGGCATCAAGTGTAAATATAAGTTCGAATCATTTCAGTGCTGTATTCCGCCGTGAGACGGGCGTTACATTTATAGATTATCTGACTGAGGTAAGAATGAATGCGGCGAAGGATCTTCTTCTCTGCACAGCCATGAAGACCTCTGATGTAGGCTATGAAGTAGGATACAGGGATTCGCATTATTTCAGTTATATATTCAAGAAGGTTACAGGAATGTCACCTAAGGAGTATAGAAGGACCAGGAAAGAGTCTTGAGCAGAACACGTATAAAAAAGAGAAAAAGCATACAGACCAAGCTTATGGTATACGTATGGGTATGCGTTATACCGCTGATCATTCTCGTTACATTTGCACTTATCCGTATGTATGGATATTACCAGGACTACGACAGACTCGTAAGGAATATCACCAGTGCAAATGAATATAATATGAGCTTCAAGGAGTCCATGGATGAGACTATGTATCGTATCATCACGGGTTCGGCTAACTGGACTGATCCGGAAGAGAAGCTCATGAGTGATGATCCGAAGGCACTTATCAAGAACGCGACTGAGCATTTTGAGGATCTCAGAAAGAAGACTACCGAGGACAACGTGGAAGCGGATCTGGACCAGCTTCTGAAACTGCTCAGCATACTTGATGAGCGAGTTGATGATATCCTTAAGAACGTTGAAGAGGGTGGTCATTACGATGAAAATATGGAGCTTCTCGACTTCAACATAAGGACGCTGACTTCGCTGATCCAGGAGGATATTCAGGTTTATATCCGTGATGAAGCTACGAACATGGAACTTCTCCGACGAGAGGTTGCATCAAGTCTTCTTACTACGACCAGGGTTCTTGTCATATCACTTGTTGTGGCGATTATCATTATTTATGTACTTTCGAGGAGGCTTTCCAAGAGCATTACGGAGCCGGTAACCGAGCTTGTGGATATGACGGAAAGATTTGCAGGCGGTGATTTCTCCGTTGCTTATCATATAGAGAGTCATGATGAGATGGAGGTTCTCGCAAACAGCTTTAACAGTATGGTTAAAGAGATAGAGACCCTCGTAAACGATATACATAAAGAACAGGAAAATGCCCGTGAGGCAGAGCTCAGGCTTCTTCAGGAACAGATCAATCCGCATTTCCTGTACAATACTCTTGATGCCATCATATGGATGACGGAGGCAGGAGAGACCAGAGACGCCATAAGCATGACTCAGGAGCTTTCGAATTTCTTCCGTATATCACTCAGCAAGGGCAAGGGCGAGATTACAATTAAAAATGAAATGGAGCATATCAAGAGTTACCTCGAGATACAGCATTACAGATACAGAGATATCATGGATTATGAGATTGATTTCGATGAAGATATACTGGGATGCTACATCCAGAAGCTTACGCTTCAGCCTATAGTTGAGAATGCACTGTATCACGGCGTTAAGAATAAGAGGGGCGTGGGACATATAAAGGTAACAGGAAGAGCTGAAGGAGATAACATTGTACTTATTACCGAGGATGACGGAATAGGTATGAAGGAAGAGGAACTCGAAAGACTCAGAAGTCTTATTAAAGGTGATATAGAGGATGATACTCAGGACGGCTTCGGAATGGCAAATGTAGAGAAGCGAATCGAGATGCAGTATGGTCCTGAATATGGAATTACTGTCGAAAGTGAGTATCAGAAGGGAACCGTTGTCAGAGTTCTGATACCGAGAGTGGAAAGTGTTGGTCAGGATAGTGATGAAAAGAAAAAGTAAAAGAATCCTAAGTTTTATACTTGCTTTGTGCCTTATTCTTCTGGTCGGATGCGGTTCCGGAAATGAGAACAATGCAGATAATTCTAAGGTTAACAAAGAACCGAATGTGGTTGTGGGATTCTCACAGCTTGGAGCAGAGTCGGACTGGAGGGTAGCAAATACAGAATCGATCAAGACTGTTCTTTCAAGAGAGAATGGTTACGAACTTCTCTTCGATGACGGGCAGCAGAAGCAGGACAAACAGATACTTGCAATGCGAAAATTCATACAGCAGGAGGTTGATTTCATAGTGCTTGCTCCGGTTACAGAAACCGGCTGGGATACAGTTCTTACGGAAGCGCGTGACGCCAATATACCTGTCATAGTAGTCGACAGAAAGGTTGATGTAGAGGATGAAAGCCTTTATCTTGCATGGATAGGTTCTGACTTCCGACGTGAAGGTGATGCTGCATGTCAGTGGCTGAGAGAGTTTACACTCGCGAAAGGGATTGAACCGGAAGAGGTTCATGTTGTTGATATACAGGGAACCATAGGTGCATCAGCCCAGATAGGAAGAACTGATGCTATCGAAGCAGCGTCCCGTGAATACGGATGGGATCTCGTAGCTTCCGAACCGGCAGATTATACTGAGGCAAAGGGCAAGGAGGTTGTTTCGAGACTTCTGTCTGAGCATAAAGAGATAAATGTACTTTATTGCGAGAACGATAACGAAGCGCTCGGAGCTGTCAGAGCCGTTGAGGAAGCAGGTCTTACTGTAGGTACAGATATAGCAAACGGTGAGATTATGATCATTTCATTTGATGCTACTCATACCGGACTCAGCATGGTCATGGAAGGCAAGATAGCGCTTGATGTTGAGTGTAATCCGCTCCAGGGTTCTGAGATAGACAAGATCATAAAAACAGTGAAGGAAGGCGGTACTGTAGAGAAGAATACCTTCGTAAATGAGAAGATTTTTTCTATAGATAAAACTGTTACTGAGATAACTCTTGAAGATGAAAAAATCAATGTCAATCTTGTAACAAATCTTCTTCTTGAAGAGAGAGAATATTAAAAAAACAAACTTTTAGTAAATTATCTAACCTTTTTTTGAGGCAGTTATTTCACTTAATAAATTATCATAAAAAGTTAGGGAGATACTCCGTTTTAAATCCCTCCTATGTCTGATATAGTTACACCATCGTAACAGGAAAACTATATCTTTTATAGGAGGGATTAATTCATGAGAAAGATAGGTAAAAAGATCTTAGCTGCTACAGTTGCAGCTACCATGTTACTCGGAGCAGTTGGTTGTGGCGGAGCTAAGGGTGGCGAAGCTACTACAGCAGGCGGAAATGACTCAGGTAAGGAAATCAAGGTTGGTATCATCAACAACGATCCTAACGAGTCCGGTTATCGTACAGCTAATGACAAAGACCTTAAGGCTATGTTCGGCGAAGGCAACACCAATGGTTACAAGGGTGATTTCGCTTACAGCTTAAAGAACGATGAGCAGATAGCAGCAGCACAGAAGTTCATCCAGGACGGTGTTGATTATCTTCTCCTCTCAGCAGCTGATACAGCAGGTTGGGATTCAGTTCTTAAGGATGCTCAGGACGCAGGCGTTCAGGTTATTCTTTTCGACCGTACAATCGATGCAGATCCAAGCCTTTATGCAGCTTCTATAGTTTCAGATATGGACAAAGAAGGCGAGAAGGCAGCTACATGGTTAAAGGATCAGAACCTCGATGAATACAAGATCATTCACCTTCAGGGTGTTATGGGTTCAGCAGCTCAGCAGGGTAGATCAGGTGCTCTTGATCAGATGGCTAAGGATAACGGTTGGACAATCGTTACACAGCAGACAGCTGAGTGGAACGCAGAGAAGGCACAGCAGATCGTTCAGTCAGTTATCGATTCAGGCGACAGCTTCAACGTAATCTATGCTGAGAACGACGATATGGCTAAGGGTGCTGTAGCAGCACTTGACAAGGCTAACATCTCTCACGGTGTTGGTAAGGACGTAGTAGTTATCGGTTTCGACTGCAACAAGTGGGCACTTGAAGAGCTCCTTAAGGGCAACTGGAACTATGATGGTCAGTGTAATCCTTTCCAGGCTAAGTACATCGACGAAGTTATAAAGAAGCTTGAAGCTGGTGAGACACTCACAGAGAAAACTATCATAATGGATGAAAAGGGCTTCGACGCTACAACAATTACACAGGACGACGTAGATAATTTCGGAATCTAATAAGTAAAATGTTTTGGGAGCGCGGCATACTGAGCTATGTTGCGCTCCTTTTCTGCCCAAAACCAAGCAAGAATAGGAAGGTGAAACCGTGAAGGAAAACGCTGTACTCGAACTACATAATATACAGAAATCCTTTCCGGGCGTTAAGGCTCTTCAGAATGTAGACTTCACTTTAAGAGAAGGTGAGATACATGCTCTGATGGGTGAGAATGGTGCCGGAAAGTCCACTCTCATAAAGGTTATTACCGGAGTGTATGAGAAGAACGGCGGAGAGATATATCTCAAAGGACACGAGGGAGAAGTAAGCATACATTCTCCTCAGGATGCTCAGAATGCCGGCATCAGTACTGTGTATCAGGAGATAACACTCTGTCCGAATCTTACTGTTGCAGAGAATATGTTTATAGGAAGAACTAAGGGAGCCATTACCAAATGGGGTCAGATGAAGGCTGATGCAGATAAGATACTGCAGAGTCTTGATATCCCAGCCAGGGCATCCCAGCAGTTATCAAGCTGCTCACTTGCAGTTCAGCAGATGGTTGCCATAGCAAGAGCAGTCGATATGGAATGTAAGGTTCTGATACTTGATGAGCCTACATCATCCCTTGATGACAGCGAGGTTCAGAAGCTCTTCGGTCTCATGAGGGATCTTAAGGCAAAGGGTGTTGGTATCATATTCGTAACGCACTTCCTGGATCAGGTTTATGAAGTATGTGACAGGATTACAGTTCTTCGAGATGGCAAGCTTGTTGGTGAGTACGAGATAGAGAAACTTCCAAGAGTTGAACTCGTATCAAAGATGCTCGGTAAGGAACTTGATGATCTTTCCGATATCAAGGGAGAGGCAAAGGAATACAGCGGTGAGAAGACAGATACTCCTGTATTTGAAGCAACAGGCCTCCAGAGTGATGCCGGCATCAGTCCATTTGACTTCTATATCAATAAGGGTGAAGTAAATGGATTCACAGGTCTTCTCGGTTCCGGACGTAGTGAATGCGTTAGAGCGATATTCGGTGCTGACAGAGTCATAGCCGGATCCGTCAAGAAAGACGGAAAGCCTATCAAGATCAGTAAGCCGATAGACGCGATGAAGAATGGTATCGCATACCTTCCTGAAGACAGAAAGGTTGACGGTATAGTCGGTGACCTTTCAGTAAGAGAGAATATCATCCTTGCTTCCCAGGTTCTCAGAGGATTCTTCAAGCCTTATTCAAAGGCTGAGACATATAAGATAGCAGATGAATACATCAAGCTTCTTGATATCAAGACAGCTTCCGCAGATACACCGATCAAATCACTTTCCGGTGGCAATCAGCAGAAGGTTATACTTGCAAGATGGCTTCTGATGCATCCTGAGTATCTTATACTTGATGAACCAACACGTGGTATAGACGTAGGAACCAAGGTTGACATACAGAAGCTTGTGCTGAAGCTTGCAGGCGAAGGCATGAGTATAACATTCATCTCATCCGAAACGGACGAGATGCTCAGAACCTGTTCAAGACTTGTAGTCATGAGAGACAGGAAGATGGTCGGCGAGCTTACCGGTGATCAGCTCACACAGAGTGGAATCATGCAGACTATAGCCGGACACAAAGAAGAAGAGAATGGAGGAGAAGAGTAATGGGCAAAAAGAAGATCGCTTTCAATAAACAGCTGCTTATTCCACTTGCAGCACTTGCGGCTCTCGCTCTCTTTAATCTTATCAAGGATCCATCCTTCTTCAAGATTACTATGGGAACGAACAGCCTCGGCGATCCGGTACTTAACGGATATCTCATAACAATACTTGACTATGGCTCAGAGCTTGCAATACTTGCCATAGGTATGACACTCGTAACCGCAGCTTCAGGCGGACAGGACATAAGCGTTGGTGCTGCTATAGCTATAGCGGGCAGCGTTATTCTCCGTGTTCTCTGTGGTACTGATTCAAGACCTGATACACTCAAGGCACCTATCATAGTTGCATTCCTCGTAGCATGCGTAGTAGCAATGCTCTTCGGTGCATTTAACGGTATACTCGTAGCATATTTCAAGATACAGCCTATGGTTGCCACCCTGATTCTCTTCACGGCCGGCAGATCCATAGCAGCATGGATCAATAACAACGAGCTTCCTATAGTAAGTGATCAGAAGTTCACATACTTCGGTGGTTATATACCTGGTATACCGATTCCGACACCTTTCTTCATAGCCGTTATCTGCGTGGTTATCATCATGCTGGTTCTGAAGTTTACGACCCTCGGTCTTTACACACAGTCGGTTGGTATCAACGGAAGTTCTTCAAGACTTAACGGTATTAATCCTGAATTTGTAAAATTCCTTACATTTGTTATCCTCGGTCTCTGCGTAGCAGTAGCAGGACTTATCAAGGTAAGCCGCCTTTCAACTATCAACTATTCAGTTATCGCAAAAGATATAGAAATGGATGCAATCCTTGCAGTAGCACTTGGTGGAAATGCACTGAGCGGCGGTAAATTCAATATGACAGCTTCTATACTCGGAGCTTACGTTATCCAGTTCCTGACAACAACACTCTATAAGATGAATGTTAATTCAGACGCTCTTTCAGCTTACAAGGCTGTAGTTGTTATCATACTGGTTGTACTCAGTACTCCGGTAGTTCGTAAGAAGCTTGGCGCTATATGGGCTAAGATAGCTCCTAAGAAGGAGGTGGCTTAGTTATGGAAAACAAGAAAAAGGGATTCTCCGGAATTGTAAATGACTGGTTTGTAAGAACAAGTAACACTAACCTTCTTCTTACTATAACGATAGCAGTTTTCTTCCTGATGTATATCGGCGCTATCATATTCCAGGGCGAAGGCTTCCTGAAGCCTCAGACCTTCTTTAACATTTTAAATGCAAATGCATCGCTCATCATAACATCAGTCGGTATGAGTATAGTTATGATCTGTGGGGGAATTGATATATCAGTCGGTGGTGTGGTTGCACTTGTCAGCATGAGCTGTGCAGTATACCTTGACAGAGATGTTCTTACTCCTGAGAAATATTCCGAACCTGGAAGTGTAGCAATGGCATTCTTCCTTGCACTCGGAATCGGCGTTGCATTCGGACTGGTTCAGGGCTTCCTTGTAGCATACCTTGACATTCAGCCATTCATAGTAACGCTCGCAGGAATGTTCTTTGCGAGAGGTATGACGACCATAGTTCATACTGCACCTTTCAACGTACAGAATGAAGCTTTCGTAGCACTTAAGGATACAAGAGTAAATGTACCGGGATTCGGTTCAGTAAATAAGCTCGGTAACTACGTAAATGCTTATGTTGAGATCGGTGTTATAGTAGCAATACTTATAGTTATAGTATTCTTCGTAGTCCTGAGATGGACCAAGCTTGGAAGAAGCTTCTATGCAGTAGGCGGAAATGCACAGAGCGCACTTATGCTCGGTATTAATGTTAAGCTTACTAAGTTCCTCTCACACCTTATATGCGGAACTCTTGCAGGTATCGGAGGATTTGTATACTTCATGCACGTTGGTTCCGGTTCGGCAACCCATGCAAGTGGTATGGAGATGAATGCCATAGCGTCATCCATCATAGGTGGAACGATGCTTACAGGTGGTGTTGGTAATATAATCGGAACTCTGTTCGGTGTTCTTTCACTTTCAACTATACAGAATATAGTTGCATCAGCAGGACTTGGCGACGCTTGGTGGACAGGAATCACAATAGCAGCAATGCTCTGTATCTTCCTTATCATCCAGAGTGTTGTTATAGCAAGAAAGAACAAAATAGTTTCTAAGTAGTTCTTTGTAAGGAGGAAATTATAAATGAGTAATACAGCGATGGGCAATATGCCCGTGGTTAAGATGGGTATCGTTGCAGTAAGCCGTGACTGTTTCCCTATGTCACTTTCAATAGAGAGAAGAAAGGCAGTTGTTAAGGAATATACTGCAAAATACGGCGATATATATGAATGTGAAACAACAGTTGAAAATGAAGTAGATATGAGAAAGGCTCTCGCAGAGGTTAAGGCTGCAGGCTGTAATGCACTCGTAGTATTTCTCGGAAACTTCGGACCTGAAAGCAGTGAGATACTTCTTGTTAAGGAATTCGATGGTCCATGTATGGTTGCAGCCGCTGCAGAGGAAGCTGCCGGAAGACTCTGTGATGACAGAGGTGATGCATACTGCGGTATGCTGAATGCAAGCTACAATCTCTATCTTCGTAACCTTAAGGCTTATATCCCTGAGTATCCGGTCGGTGATGCAGGAGAAGTAGCTGACATGATGCATGACTTTGAGACTATCGCAAGAGTAAGGATAGCTCTTTCAGATCTCAAGATCATTTCATTTGGACCTCGTCCACAGGATTTCCTTGCATGTAATGCTCCTATCAAGCAGCTTTACAATATGGGAATCGAGATAGAAGAGAATTCAGAGCTTGACCTTTTCGAAGCATTTAATAATCATGCAGATGACCCACGTATAGCAGACGTAGTTAAGGATATGGAAGGAGAACTCGGCGCAGGTAACAAGAAGCCTGAGGTTCTCGCAAAGCTTGCTCAGTATGAGCTCACACTTCTTGACTGGGTAGAGGCTCATAAGGGAAGCAGAAGCTATACCATAATCGCAGGAAAGTGCTGGCCTGCATTCCAGACACAGTTCAAATTCGTTCCTTGCTATGTAAACAGCCGTCTCGCAAGCCGCGGTATACCTGTATCATGTGAGGTTGATATCTATGGTGCACTTTCAGAGTACATAGGTCAGCTCGTAAGCCAGGATGCAGTTACACTTCTTGATATAAACAATTCAGTTCCTCGTGATATGTATGAAGAGGAGATCAAGGGCAAATTTGATTATCCATATGATATCAAGGATACATTCATGGGCTTCCATTGTGGTAATACATGTACTACAAAGCTCAGCTTCCATGAGATGAAATATCAGAAGATTATGGCTCGTACACTTCCTATAGAGGTTACAAATGGAACGCTCGAGGGTGATCTCATTCCTGGACATGCAACAGTTTACAGACTTCAGAGTACATCTGATTCCAAGCTTCGTGCTTACGTTGCAGAAGGTGAGATACTTCCTGTTGCTACAAAGTCATTTGGTTCAATAGGTATCTTCGCAATTCCGGAGATGGGACGTTTCTACAGACATGTTCTCATCGAGAAGAATTATCCTCACCATGCAGCTATAACCTTCCATCACAATGGAAGACTTCTCTACGAAGTATTCAAGTTCATCGGGGTTGAACTTGATGAGATCAATTACAACCAGCCAAAGGGTGTAAGATATCCGTCAGAGAATCCATTTGCATAAAGTTGTAAATTGCTTTGATCAGTTAAAAATGATCACAAAAAAGACCTAATATATAGGATTCCCCTTAGGTGGATCATGGAACGCGCTTCATGACCCGGCTAAGGGGAATCTTTGTTTTGTGTGGGAGGCATGTTATGTTATAATAGACGTGTTATTCGTTTGGTTATTTTGGAGGATGGTTATGCGAAGGTACAGTGTGTTTTTTGCAACGTTTGGTCTGATATGGGGATTGGTTATTCTTTTTATGGGATTTTTCTTTTTTCTTTCCTGGGTGGCATTCGGTTTTGATGTTACCGGTCTGAAGATAGCTATACTCCTGGACATTACATTTATCATTGCCCTTGTAATCTTTATGACATGGATGAATAAAGAAAAGAAGAATCCTATGTCGAGGCTGAACTCCGAAATGATGGCGGAAATGAGGAAGAACGGGGTGTCCGACCATTTCTTTGAGATAGCTGCTCAGGGAGTCAGAATGTATGATGGGGAGCCGGGAAATTTCGTGTATTATAAGAACTTTCTGATATACGGCGCAGAGGCATATCTTCAGAGGGAACAATATGATAAGGCTTTGGAGTATCTTGGTATGGTTGATCTGAATCAGCTGAAAGCCAAGGATATGAAGTTCTTTGATTACGGATATGGGTTGGCTGCATATTATGAAGTTATGATGACATATTGTGAGTTGACCAATGACAGGGTCAGGGCCGAGAATGTCATGAATGATGCAAAGCCGGTCATTGACAGCCTGTACGGCAAAGACCATGCTGTGAACATGCTGATAGATAATGTCTATTATGAATACTCATATCTGAACCAGGATTACATCCTTGCAAAACAGCATGCTGAAAATATAGTGAACAATCCATTTCACCATAAGCATAAGATGGCTGTCGGACAGCTCTGTCTGGCCATGGTATATAACAAGCTGGGTGATGAGGTGAGGAAGGCGTACTTTCTTGATGAAGCAAGTAAGCTGGCAGCCTCTTCGGGAAATCCTATATCCGCTCAGTCACTGGAACTGACACAGAAGCGTATGGCAAGAAATGATTGAAAATGTAATAAATAATAATTAGGTTGTATTTCAAAAAACTGCGTGATATTATGGCCATATAAAGAAGAAACAAAGGCGTTTCATCTCAACGGAGATGGAGCGCCTTTTTGTATTATTGATTGTTATATCCTTTGCAAATATGGGAGAAAAGGGGGAAGGTTATTATGGCAGCTTTTGACAGGGTAAAAAGCGGAATACCTGAGATGGATACGGCGTTTGATAACATCAGACTGGGGGATAATGTAGTATGGAGAGTATCTGATCTTTCTGAGTTCAGACTCTTCATGGAACCGTATATTAAGCAGGCGATAGAGGATAAGAGGAATATCATATATTTCAGATTTGCAAGTCATGAACCGTTGATAGAAGACTGCCCTGAAGTAAAGAGGATTGATGTTCCGCTTTCACACAGATTCGAGACATTTACGGTGGATATTCATAATGCCATTGAGAAGGAAGGAAAAGATGCGTTCTACGTATTCGACTGTCTTTCCGAACTTCAGACCGCATGGGCTACAGATCTTATGATGGGGAATTTCTTCAGAGTTACCTGTCCGTTTTTATTCATCCTTGATACAGTTGCGTTCTTCCCGATCATAAGGGGAAAACATTCGGTTCAGGCAATAAATAAGATACTGAACACTACCCAGCTGTTTCTGGACGTATATTCTGATTCTAAGAATGTATATGTCAGACCTGAAAAGATATGGAACAGAAATTCGGATACGATGTTTCTTCCTCATACCTACGAACCGGAAACGGGACATTTTCAACCAATACTTGACGGCGTTAAATCCAGCAGGTTTTACCAGGCACTTGGTAAGGCTCAGCGTTCTGCAGAAGAGCAGGTTTCCGATTCATGGGACAGATTCTTCAACCGTACAAAGCTTATGCGGGAAAATGGAATGGACATAACCGAGGAATGCAATACCATGTGCCGCATCATGATGACAAGAGATTCAAAGATGCGTGAGATGGTAAAGAAGAATTTTACTCCTGAGGACTATTTTGCCGTCAGGGACCATATGGTAGGAACCGGAATGATAGGCGGTAAGTCCTGCGGAATGCTCCTGGCAAGAGCAATCATCCGGAACAACGAGCCTGACATAAGCGAGGTTCTTGAGCCTCACGATTCATTTTATGTCGGATCGGATATGTATTATACCTACATAGTTGATAATGGACTGTGGGATATCAGGATCAAGCAGAGAACCGAGGAGGGATACTTCGCACTTGCTGAGGATTTTGCAGACAGTATTATGGATGGCGTTTTCTCAGGATCCATGAGAAAACAGTTTATAAGGATCATAGAGTATTATGGCCAGGACCCATACATAATCCGTTCGAGCAGTATACTGGAGGATGGGTTCGGAAATGCATTTGCAGGTAAATATGAGTCTGTATTCTGTGCTAACAGGGGAAGTCTTGAGGAAAGACTGGCAGAATTTGAGCATGCCATCAAGGTGGTATATGCAAGTACCATGAGCCTATCTGCACTTGATTACAGGAAGAGACGTGGACTTGCAGGAAGAGATGAACAGATGGCTCTTTTGATTCAGAGAGTATCAGGTTCTTACTATGGCTCTTACTATATGCCGTGCGCGGCGGGAGTAGGTTACTCATTCAGCCCATACCGTATCATGAAGGATACGGATCCTACTGCGGGTATGCTCCGTCTGGTCATGGGACTTGGAACCTCTGCAGTCGACAGGACTGAAGGCTCATATCCGAGAGTTGTGAATCTTGATATGCCGGAGAAATCTTCATACTCATCATCTGCCGATAAGCACAAATTCTCTCAGGGTAAGGCTGAGGTTATCAATATGAATGCCCGCACTCTGGAGAAGCTGGCATATGAGAAGATGGAACCCAATATTCCGAAGTATATGGAAAAGATTCTTCTTGAACATGATTACGATGCGGAATCAAGGCTCAGGGAGATGGGAAGACGCCGTGAGGTTAAGTTCATATCCTGCAAAGGACTTGTGACAAATAAGATACTCATGGAGCAGATGAAGAGGATGCTCCGCTGCATTCAGGATGAATATGAATATCCTGTTGATACAGAATTCACTATCAATATTTCTGAAAATGGAGAGTATTCCATAGACCTTCTGCAGTGCAGACCACTGCAGGTTCAGAAGGGTAAGACGGGAACTGTTGTTCCTGAGGGTATTCCTGAGGAAAAGATTCTTCTCGAAAGCAAGGGCTCATCCATGGGAATATCAAAGGCTTCAGAGCTTGATATTATAGTTTATGTAGATCCTGTCAAGTATTACAACATGCCTTATAAGGACAAGAGTCTTGTGGCCGGGCTTATAGGAAAGATAAACTGGCATTACCGTGAACTGAATAAGCATATGATGCTGATAGTTCCGGGACGTGTCGGAACCTCTTCGCCTGAGCTTGGTGTCCCGACTGCTTTCTCGGATATCAGTGCATTTGATATTATATGCGAAACGGAAGAAAGCAAGGCAGGTTATAATCCGGAGCTTTCTTACGGAAGTCATATATTCCAGGATCTGGTCGAAGCAGAGATTCTCTATACGGCTGTGTTCCATGGTGAGAAAACGTTACATTTCTCACCGGAAAAACTGTCAGGTGCCAAAGATATGACGCAGGAATTCGAACAGTCTGAGGCTTTAGAAGGTATTGTTCATGTCTATGATGTTAGTGACAGAAAGTGCGAAGTTTTTAACGACGTCGCAAATGAACATTTGCTCATTACGTGCTAGATATAATGCTATAAAAATGTTATACTTCCATACATAAGGGGCATGGGGGTAAACTATATGATAGGACGGAATAATTCAAGGAAAGATCAGGAATTTGAAGCGCTTATCGCAAGACAGAATGCTAAACTCGAAGAACTCCAAAAAAAGCTTTCTGACTGCGAAGCTGAGATGGAGGCTATCAATTCTGCGGCTCATCTCGGTATATGGAAATGCTTCTACAACGAGGACGGCAGCAGGGCTGATGTTCTCTTTACGGATGAATTCAGAAGGATGCTCGGATATAGGAAAGAGGACTTTCCTAATACTCATGAGGCTCTGGGAAAGATAATACATCCTGAAGATGCTGAGGAAGCATACAGGCTGGTTTCTGCTGTTGAGAAGGATAAGACAGGCCATACAAAGTATGATACGGAATACCGTCTCAGGACAAAGAGCGGCGAGTACAGATGGTACCATGCTATAGGCGAGGTACTTCGATATCCGGACGGAAAGCCTAAGGAATTCATCGGTACATTTACTGATATAGATGATATAAAGAAGACTGAGGAAGAGTTTTTACATGACAGCAGACGCCGGCAGGCGGTCGATCTTATGATGCTTGAAGGCAGCTGGAGTATGGATCTTTCCAAGTACGCCATAGATGATCCTAAATCCCCTATGGTATATTCCGACCAGTTCAAGAAGATACTTGGATTTGCTCCTAATTCTTCCGAATTCCCGGATATCATGGGAGCATGGATCACGAGGATTCATCCTGACGATGTCAAGGTCGCTTCAAATGCTATGGCAAGGCAGCTTTCCGACACTACCGGAAGTACTGTGTTTGATATGGAATACAGGATCAAGCACAAGAGTGGTGAGTATGTGTGGGTTCGCGCATCGAGCTATGTAGTATGGTCGGATGACAAGGTTCCTCTCATGGCAGCGGGAACTATACTTGATATCACTGATCAGAAGAAGAATAAGGTCCGCTTCGAAGAAGAGATGGAACCGAATATAGAATCACTCAGAAACGGAATCGCTGAGATCGCCGAAAATGTAGAGAAGGCAACCAATCAGATGCAGGATGTTATGCAGAGACAGAAAGAGGTCAGCGACGCTGCGTCAGAGATTGAAAGTGCTGTAACGGCTTCCATGGAGATCATAGGAAGCATTCAGAATATTGCCAATCAGACGAATCTGCTTTCCTTGAATGCATCTATAGAAGCTGCAAGAGCAGGTGATTCCGGACGAGGCTTCGCCGTGGTTGCAAGTGAAGTTCAGAACCTTTCGAACTCCACAAAGGATACAACCCGACATATTTCTGAGAAGCTTACAAATGTTAACAGTTCGGTTCAGGGTATTCTTTCCAAGATTAAGATAATCACTGAAAGAATCTCTGACGAGAATGAAGAAATGGAAACCATCAATGCTACTGTTGAGGAACTGCATGTTGCTGCAAATGAGATAGCACAGATGGCTGAAACACTGTATAAATAACTGAGACGGGGAGCCACCTGTACCGTGATGTATGGGTGGCTCTCATTCTTACAAAACAAGGGACTGAAAGATGAATTTTTTCAATGTACTTAAAATTATATTTTCCGTTGTGGCATGGATCGGACTTATATGTTTCTGGGTAAATGTAGTCCGCATGGTTTTCTATGAGGTAAAGAAGAAGAAAAAGAGAGCCAAGAGATGCGCGATTCTTGCTGCAATGGGCGGCGCTATGTGTGCGATCGGACTCTTTGGAAGTTTTGTGACTGCGGTAAAGCAGTATAGATTCGACTTCGACAAGCTCGGTACATTTACCGTTTCATCCGATGACCTTGCAGATGGAGTTTGGAATAATGATATAAGCGATCAGGCCGACGGACAGAATCTTTCGCCTGAGCTTCACTGGGATCCGGTATCGGGTGCAGACCGCTACTGTATCATCATGATCGATGAAACTGCCGATAACTGGATGCACTGGTTCCTTACGGATTATACGGAAACAAGTATAGAGAAGGGTAAGGGCGGTGACATGTATGTAGGGCCGTATCCTCCATCCGGAACACATACATATACAGTTTATGTTTTTGCTCTGAAGAATGAGTCATTCAGTGTTTCGGGAGCTGTTTTTGATTCCGCCGGTAATGATATAAAACAGATAGCTGAGTCACTGAACAACTCGCCGTATTCAGATTACAATAATCTGATAAGCTACGGAAAGATATCCGGAACATATACCAGCACTGAAGAAGGCAGTAAAAAAGATGGAAATGAATCGGATGACAATGCAACAACGGATGATCCGGAAGAGGCTGAACTCACTGATCTGACACAGGAAAGAGATAAAGAACTGGATACAGTGAAGGGAATGCTTCTCTATGAAGGCATATATGGTTCGAAGGGAGAAAAGAAGGTAACCGAGTATATGACTGCTCTTCTTAAGGCTGATCCTGACCGCGCTGACAGGTGGGAGAAGATCATGAAGCGCTGGGATGTTCTCAGAAATGAAACGGAAGTGAACAAGGATGTTCTGCCGGATGGTCTTACGGATACTGACGAGCTCTGTATAGTCTGTCTCGGCTTCATGCTGAACCAGGACGGTTCCATGAGACCTGAGCTTATCCAGAGACTTACGGTCGCAAAGAACAGTGCTGAGAAATATCCTAATGCATTTATAGTCTGCACAGGAGGCGGAACTGCACCGGGAAAACCGGGAGTTACCGAAGCAGGTCAGATGGCTGACTGGCTCGAAGCGCAGGGTATAGACAGAAGCCGTATCATAGTTGAGGACAGATCCACGACTACAAGCCAGAATGCGATATACACACTGGATATTCTCATGAAGGACTATCCACAGGTTAAGGAAATAGCTATAACCACAGGTAATTATCATGTGACCACTGGCATGCTTGTCTTCGATGCAGAGGCTATGCTCCGCGGCAGCGACATACATGTTGTTTCAAATGCCGGATGCTATATAAGAGATAATGATCTGTCCGATGAATTCCAGGCAGGTGCACTTATAGAGCTTGCAGGTGATTATCAGACAGCCATAGCGCTGTACAACGGATGGTTTGACTACAGCCAGGTTACTCCGCCTGAAGAGGAGTAAAGGGGGAAATGTATGTATATAGGTATTGATCTCGGCACATCAAGTGTCAAGCTTCTGCTTATGGGGAATGACGGAAAAGTTGTGGGAACCCACAGTGAGGAATATCCGCTCTCTTTTCCAAATCCGGGATGGTCTGAACAGAACCCGGAGGACTGGTACGATAAGACTGTAACGGGTATAAGTAAGCTTCTTCAAAAAACAGGAACATCCATTGATGATATAGATGGAATGGGCGCAGGCGGTCAGATGCATGGCCTTGTTCTCCTCGACCGCGAGGACAGAGTTATAAGACCTGCCATACTTTGGAATGACGGCAGAACCACCGAAGAAGTAGAATATCTTAATGAGACCATAGGCAAGGATAAGATTACTGAATATACGGGGAATATAGCATTCGCAGGATTTACTGCGCCGAAGATACTCTGGGTTAAAAAGAATGAACCGGAGAATTTCGCAAGAATTTCGAAGATCATGCTTCCGAAGGATTATCTTGTTTACAGACTTTCGGGTGCATTTACTACTGATTATTCAGATGCCTCAGGAATGCTCCTTCTTGATGTAAAGAATAAGAAATGGAGCCCAGAGATGCTCGAGATATGCGGCATCACAGAGGATATGCTGCCGGCGCTCCACGAAAGCTACGATGTGGTTGGTGAGCTGATAGGTGATGTGGCTGCCGGGATGGCACCTGAAGGGATAGGTGTAAACAGTGACAGGCATATCAGGATGGTAGCCGGCGCAGGCGACAATGCGGCAGCGGCAGTCGGCACTGGTGCAGTCGGACCGGGACGCTGCAACATATCCATAGGAACCTCGGGAACAATATTCATTACCTCGGATAAGTTTGTTGTTGATTCAAGAAACAGCCTTCATGCTTTTGCACATGCAGACGGAGGGTTCCATCTTATGGGCTGCATGCTTTCTGCAGCATCCTGCAACAAATGGTTCATGGACGAAGTGCTTCAGGACAAAGATTACAGCGGTCTTCAGAATAAGATATGTGATATGGATTCTGTTTCAAAGGAAGACTTTGGAAAGCTTGGTAATAACAGAGTATTCTTCCTGCCGTATCTTATGGGAGAGAGAAGTCCTCACAATGATCCTGATGTCAGAGCAATGTTCTATGGCATGAGCCTTGATACAAAGAGAGAGGATATGTATCAGGCAGTACTCGAGGGAGTGGCCTACGGACTTCGTGACAGTCTTGAGGTTGCAAGAAGCATGGGACTCGATATAAGCAGTGCAACAATATGCGGCGGAGGCGCAAGGAGTAAGCTCTGGCTTACAATACTTGCAAATGTACTGAAACTCAGGCTGGACATACCCGTAACTGAGGAAGGACCGTCCATGGGCGGGGCTATGCTTTCCGCTGTGGGGTGCGGTACATTTCCGGATATAATCACCGCAGGTGATTCCATAAGGAGTGTTGAATACAGCATAGAACCTGATGAGGAACTCATGGCAAGATACGAGGACGGATATGCGAGATTCAGGAAGCTGTATCCTGCAATATCAGGGCTTGGTATGTAAGACTGCAGGTTTACGTAACTAATAATTGTTTTGAATGGAGTATTGTGATAAAATTTTATGTTAGGGTGATGGAACGGCGAGCGTTACATTTCCAAATGAATTTAGTTAGGCAGTTCATACTGCCGGAGCCGGAGGAGATATGAAGAAGGTAGAGGATTATATTACAACTATTCCGGATTTTCCGGAACCTGGAATAATGTTCAGGGATATAACAAGTGTACTCAGCGATTCAGAGGGTCTCAGACTCTCCATAGATGAGATGACTAAGTTACTTGATGGTGTTGATTATGATGTTATAGCAGGAACAGAGTCAAGAGGCTTCGTGTTCGGTACACCTATAGCTTATAATCAGAACAAGCCTTTCATACTTGTAAGAAAGAAGGGCAAGCTTCCAAGAGAAACTGTGTCTGCTACTTATGATCTTGAATATGGCACAGCTACTATTGAGATGCATAAGGACAGCATTAAGCCGGGACAGAAGGTAGTTCTTGTTGATGACCTTCTTGCTACAGGCGGAACCATGGAAGCAGCTGCCAAGCTTGTCGAGTCACTTGGCGGAGAGGTTGTAAAGATGATTTTCCTTCTCGAGCTTCAGGGGCTTAAGGGAAGAGAAAGACTCAGTAAGTACAGTGTTGACTCTGTTGTTCAGTACGAAGGTGCATAAAGAGGACGTGCGTAAGACATGCAGGAAATAGAAGAAGCTAAAAAATCTGATCATGCTCTGGATACCCCGGCAGATTTTACTCCGCCTGAGGAGCTTTATAAAAGGCTCATAGAGCAGATAAAGAAATACCATCCGTCGGATGATTTCTCGCTTATCGAGAAGGCATATAAGGTTGCTGATAAGGCTCACGAAGGACAGTGCAGAAAGTCCGGAGAGCCGTATATCATGCATCCTATTTGTGTTGCCATTATTCTGGCAGAGCTTGAAATGGATAAGGAGACCATCATAGCAGGACTCCTGCATGACGTTATAGAAGATACAGCCGTAACCAAGGAAGAACTTGCAAAGGAATTCTCTCCTGAAGTTGCTGAGCTTGTTGACGGCGTTACAAAGCTGACCCAGTTGAATCTGTCACAGGACAAGATTGAGATTCAGGCAGAGAACCTTCGTAAGATGTTCCTTGCCATGGCGAAGGATATAAGAGTCATAATCATCAAGCTTGCCGACAGACTGCATAACCTCAGAACTCTTCAGTACCAGTCTCCTGCAAAGCAGAAGGAGAAGGCACGCGAGACCATGGATATTTATGCGCCTATAGCACACAGACTTGGTATATCCAAAATCAAGGTAGAGCTGGATGAAATCTGCATGCAGTATCTCTATCATGATGTTTATTTTGATCTTAAGCGTCAGATAGATGAAAGTCTTTCTGAGAGAGAGGATTTCATAAATGAAATGGTTTCCGAGGTTAAGGAATATATCAAGGAAGCAGGCATTGAGGCTGAGATAGACGGCCGTGTTAAGCATATCTTCAGTATCTATAAGAAGATGGTGACCCAGAATAAGACTCTGGATCAGATATATGATATATTTGCACTCCGTGTAAAGGTTGATACCGTGCGTGACTGCTACGCTGCACTTGGTACCATACATGAGAAGTATAAGCCTATACCCGGACGTTTCAAAGATTATATAGCCATGCCAAAGGCTAATATGTATCAGTCACTTCATACAACGCTGATCGGTCACGAGGGCCGTCCGTTTGAGATTCAGATCAGAACCTATGAGATGCACAGGACTGCTGAATACGGTATCGCTGCACACTGGAAGTACAAAGAGGGCGGCGGTAAGGTCAGCAAAGAAGAAGAGAAGATGAACTGGCTCAAGGAGATTCTTGAGTGGCAGACAGAGACTGATGATAACAAGGAATTCATGAGCACCATCAAGACAGACCTTGACCTCTTCCAGGATCAGGTTTATGTCTTCACTCCTGCCGGAGATGTAAAGACGCTTCCTAAGGGTTCGATAACCATAGACTTTGCCTATGCCATCCACAGTGCTGTCGGCAATACCATGGTAGGTGCAAGGATAAATGGAAGGCAGGTTCCTATAGAGACCAAGCTTTCAAGTGGTGACAGAGTAGAGATACTTACATCACAGAATGGCCACGGACCGTCGCTTGACTGGCTGAAGATCGTAAAGAGCGCACAGGCGAAGAATAAGATCAACCAGTGGTTCAAGCAGGAACATCGTGCCGATAACATAGTAAAGGGCAAGAACGCATTCGAAGCATATTGCAAGGCAAAGGGCATAAGTGTTCAGGAGCTTCTTAAACCTGAACTTATGGAAAAGGCTCTTAAGAGATACAATTATCAGGACTGGGATTCTCTTATGGCGGCCATAGGACATGGCGGTATCAAGGAAGGCCAGATCATAAACAGACTTCTCGATGATCTTGAAAGAGAGAAGGAACAGAATAGAACAGATGCAGATATCATGGGCGACTTCAAGGAAGGTGGCCGCCTTGAGAGAAAGGTTGATGCACCGAAGGGCGGCATCAAGGTCAAGGGCATAGATGATGTAGCTGTAAGATTCTCAAAATGCTGTTCACCTGTTCCCGGTGATGAGATAGTCGGCTTCATAACAAGAGGACGTGGTGTATCAGTACACAGAACTGACTGTGTCAATGTCCTTTCCATGGATGAGGCAAGCCGTTCACGACTTATAGATGCTGAATGGGTTGAGACAGATGGTGAAGGCAGCGAGGAATACGCAACAGATATCAATATATATACAACCGGTGAACAGGGCATAATTTATGAAGTGTCCAAGATATTCACTGAAGCTAAGATAACTATCATAGGAATGAATGTACGTACCACCAAGCAGGGAAGGATGACGATATCCATGCAGTTTGGTATTAAGTCCAAGGATCAGCTCCGTCATATGATCGCTAAGGTACGTAATATTGATGGCGTTATCGAGATAGAAAGGACTCAGGGTTAATATGAACCTTATAGTAGTTAAAAATGTGCTTGGTTCTCTTGGAACCAACTGCTATACCGTTGTGAATACTGATACGAGAGAAGCGGTCATAATCGACCCGGCAGCAAACGCTGCATTTCTCATTCAGATGATAAAGAATCAGAACTACAAGCCGGTGGCATTTCTGCTTACGCATGCTCATTATGATCATATAGCAGCTGTAAATGGACTGAAGGATGCATTCCCTGATGTTCCGGTAGTTATCGGCGAGAATGATGATGAGCTTCTCGGAAACTGCGCTGCCAATCTTTCGGCGATGTTCGGTGATGAGCCGGTATTCGTAAAGTCAGATAAGACTGTTAAGGATGGCGAGGTTCTTGATATGCTCGGAACAAAGATGACCATCATTGAGGTTCCCGGACATACAAAGGGCGGAGTATGTTATTACTTTGAGGCAGAAGGACTTCTCTTTGACGGAGATACCCTTTTTGCAGGAAGCATAGGAAGGTCTGATTTTCCTACAGGTGACGGGGAACTGCTCCTTTCATCAATAAGTGAGAAGCTTCTTACACTTCCTGAGGAGACAAAGCTCTATCCGGGACATAACCAGACATCAACCATAGGACGTGAGAAAAAGACCAACATGTTTTTCGTATAGTATGTTTTTCATCAGAAAAGGAGGTTCGCCATGGTACTTCTTGTTCAGTCAAAGGATTTATACGAAAATGACCTGAGAGCTATGATGCAGGCTTTCTTCCCTGAAGAAAAGCAGCAGACTATGAGACCGGAGGAAGTTGCCGGACTCGACAGAAAACTTTATAAGGAATTTACATTTATACTTACTGCCCTGTTCAGGGGTAGAGAAGTATGCCTAAAAATAGAAGAGCACGGAAGAGTGCTCTTTTCTGCTTATATATATGGTGATTACGAAGACAGGCAGAGCTTCCGCAACAGACTTAAGCTTGGATCCTACAGGCTGCTTTCTGAGTACAGCGGAAGGACCCTTCCGTGGGGAAGCCTTACCGGCATGAGACCGACGAAGATCGCTACTGCAAAAAGAAAAGAAGGACTTATAGACGAAGCTATAGAAGAATTCTACATGCATACCTATGACTGTTCCAAGGAGAAGGCAAGGCTCGCGACGACAGTTTCAAAGCATGAGCAGTCCATTCTCGCAGAATATGATCCGGAGAAGGATTATGCGCTTTACGTGGGCATTCCATTTTGCCCTACAAGATGCGTGTACTGTTCATTTGCAGCTTATCCTATAGAAAGATTCGAATCGAAGGTTCCGGAGTATATAGATGCTCTCATAACAGAGCTTCAGAATATTGCGCTTATGTGTGCAAGCAGACATCTAAAGGTTATATATATCGGTGGCGGTACACCGACATCGTTGTCTGCACGTGAGCTTGAGAGACTGCTGACGGCCATAGAGGATAATTTTGATTTTTCATACCTTATGGAATATACGGTTGAAGCAGGAAGACCTGACAGTATCACCGGGGACAAGCTTGCTGCCATGAAGAAGCATGGGGTGACGAGGATAAGCATAAATCCTCAGACACTGAACAACGGAACGCTTCGGAAGATAGGCAGGAAGCATACGGTTGCTCAGTTCGAGCATGCCTACGATATAGCCAGAAAGGGTGGATTCGATAACATCAATATGGATCTTATCGCAGGACTTCCGGGAGAAGGCGTGGCTGAATTTCAGAGGAGTATAGAAGGAGTCATAGAGATGGCTCCGGAGAGTATTACTCTTCACAGTCTTGCTATGAAGAGAGCGGCAGAACTTTCAAGTGTTGACAGTGAGGCGGCGAAGGCACTCCGCGAAGAGAGAAGCAACGAGACGGAAGAAAGTCTCAGCCTGGCCAGAGAGCTTCTGGAGAAGAATGGATATGCTCCATATTACCTGTACAGACAGAGAAATATAGCGGGCAATCTTGAAAATGTAGGTTACTCGAAGTCGGGACGTGAATGCATATATAACGTTCTGATCATAGAGGAGAAGATCGATACACTTGCAGCGGGAGCAGGTGCGGTAACGAGGATAGTGCATCCCGGCGATACGACCGTTGACAGAGTTGCAAATGTAAAGGATGTAGATGAGTATATACAGAAGCTAGAGAAAATGATAGATAAGAAGAGAGCTGCGTTTTATGTGGATTAAATACATGTGAGACGAATGATGAGTTCAAAAAAATGGCACCCGTGGGTGCCATTTTTTAAGTATAGGGTTTCTGTTCAGTCCGTGTTTAGCACGGCACATTTCAAGCGGTTTAGTAGTTCTCGCTTCTAACCTCGAAGAAGCTCTGTGGATGAGCACATACAGGACACATACCCGGAGCCTTGGTTCCGACTACTACATGTCCGCAGTTGCGGCATTCCCAAACCTTAACTTCACTCTTCTCAAATACTTCCTGCATCTCAACATTCTTAAGGAGTGCACGATAACGCTCTTCATGAAGCTTCTCGATAGCAGCTACCATACGGAATTTTGCAGCGAGAGCCTTGAAGCCTTCTTCTTCAGCTGTCTTAGCGAAATCCTCATACATATCGGTCCATTCATAATTCTCGCCGTCTGCAGCGGCAGCAAGGTTAGCCTTGGTATCGCCTATACCTTCAAGCTCCTTGAACCACATCTTTGCATGTTCCTTCTCATTGTCTGCTGTGTGAAGGAATATAGCAGCTATCTGCTCGAAGCCTTCCTTCTTTGCAACTGAAGCAAAGTAAGTATATTTGTTCCTAGCCTGTGATTCGCCTGCAAATGCAGCCTGTAAGTTCTTTTCTGTCTGTGTTCCTGCGTATTTGTTTGCCATAATGTTGTAACCTCCCATTTTGTTCTTTTCAGAGTGCCCTTTAAGGCACCATTTGTTACTGTATGTTTAGGATTATAACATATATTACATTTAATTGAAAACAAAACAGACTTAATGGAAAACTAAACATACGGAACTTGTTTATAGTTGGTGGGCGTAGTATAATTGCACACGAGGTTAATTAAAGTTTTTTTATGTGGTGAATGCTCGGAAGAGCTTCATAGGGAGGTATTAATATGAAGAAGATCGCGAATAAGATTATGGGACTTATCCTTGCACTCGCAATGGTAGTTTCTGTGATCGCAGTTGCAGATATTCCGGCGAAGGCAAGTACTACGCCGTTGCTCAGTGGTTTATATAGTGGTGGCAAACTGGCTACAGGAAGTGTTATTGATTCTGACGAGATTCCGGGAATACATGTAGATAATGGTTACAGACTTGAGTACCGCGTTAATGGTTCTAGCAATGGAATTAGTGTAACTCAGGGTAATTCCTGGTATCTCGGAGTCGGGCATAAATATATAATTAAAGCCTGTACTAAGCTCGACAGAATAGAGGATGGTGAAGATATAACAGTTATAAGTCTGACCCTGTCCCAGTTTTTCAGTGTGAGCTTTACAGGTAATGATACATGGGGAGTAGCCTATGTAAATAATACTGTTGTAACTGAAGCTGCTTATGGTGATACAGTTACAATAGTAGCTAATGCTATTGACGATCCTAATAAAATATTTGACAAATGGACATCAGAGGATGGCGTAACTTTTGCTGACGCAACAAGTTCAACAACAACATTTACCATGCCTGCAAATGCAGTCACACTTAAGGCCAACGCCAAGGACAAAAAGAAATACACTGTAAAATATGATGCCCATGGTGGTACAGGATCACTTGCTGATACGGAGAATGTATATTTAGGTGATATCTTTGGATTACCGTCTAAAACTGTGTTTACTGCACCTGAGGGAAAAGAATTCAGTCACTGGACTGTAAGTGGCGTTGATGCACTTTTTGAAGCAGGTAGTACTGTTGAAATAGTTGAAAATATTGCTCAAAACGGCATTATCACAGTAACTGCTAACTGGAAGAAAAAGGAAAATGCAGACGATGACGATGATGACGATGACGTTGATGACGACAATAACGATGACGTTGATGACGACAATAACGATGACGTTGATGACGGCAATAAAGATGATGACAAGAATGATGATGACGATAACCCTACCGGCGGAAAGACAGTATATAACATTGTAAAAGGTGCCGGTGCTGAATATACAAAAGGCTCAAATGAAGGGCTTGAATTCATATTCAAGGGCGATGCTGAGGAAGATAAGGCATATGAGAACTGCAAAGGATATGATATAGATCTTAATGATATTCCGGAAGGTATGGGATCATTAACAAAGGGAAGCGCTGTCATCAATATTAAGCCGGAATACCTTGATACACTTCCGGCAGGTGAGCATATGCTCAATGTATATTTCACGGATGGTGATACTGTGCACGTTACATTTAATGTAAAGGACGCAGAAAAGGCAGCAGAAAAGACAGATAAGAAGGATGAAACTCCAAAGTCTGATACAGCAAAGAAGACCGGGGACAGCACAAATGCAGCGCTCATCCTTTCAATCATGCTTTTAACTTCAGTTGGAGCTGCTTACGTTATAGGTAAGAGAAAGAAGATGAACGAGGAGTAATACATCGTCGTAATGGAAGATATTCAGAAGAGTTTATTAAAAGCAAAAGCTGTATGCGAAAAATATGAGAAGTACATGAAAGACCGCGACCCGGGGGATTTCTTTTATTCCTTCTGTTCTGAAGTCATAAACATGGGCTTCCTTATTGCGGCCTGCGATGGTTATGTGGATGGCTATGAAATCACAATGATAAACCAGACATTCAACCTGCTTCTTGATTATCCTATGCTTGCAAGGAATTATGGACTTGATTATCTGTCAGAGGACAGTTTTCTCCAGAAGGTCCCGCCGAGCATTCAGGAAGTTGCAAGACTTGAAAAGGCTGAGTATATGGGTGCCAAGTGCTTCCTTGCTGACACGAGGACGCTTTACAATGTCTTCAAGCAGTTTGGCGGAATGATCATCAACTGTAACGGCGCCAGACTTAAGTTCGAAGTGATGCTTCTTAACTTTTTCACAAATGTATCGCTCGAGTATATTTTCTCTGTAGAAGAGAGAGATGAGCTGCTTGAGAATATGGTTGAAAGTAAGAAAGGCGGATATTTCAGAGCACCTCAGGAGAGTGTTTCCGCCGGAAGAGTGCCTGTGACAGGCGAACAGACTTCAGGAAATGTGCAGCCTGCTGCTCCTTCAACTGAAAAGGTTGATTTCCAGAGAGGATCACTTTCAGTCGGAGCTATGGCTATGTCAGATCAGGATCTCGATACAGCAAGACGTGATGCCGGAGATGATATCACAAGAGAATCTCTTACAAAGAGTGTTATAGAACACAGAGAGACCATGCGTGAGCAGAGCAACATGGCCGGTAAACAGGAGATTGAAGAACTGCTCAGCAGGATAGATGAACTGATTGGTCTTGGATGTGTTAAGAAGGAAATCCATGATATGGTCAACCTTCTTATGGTTCAGCGTATAAGAGAAAGAAAAGGCCTTAAGGCTGCAACTGTTTCAAGGCATCTCGTATTTACGGGAAATCCGGGAACAGGTAAAACTACCATAGCCAGAATCCTTGCGAAGATATATAAGAGCATGGGAATTCTGAAGACAGGACAGCTCATAGAGACAGACCGTTCCGGACTCGTTGCCGGATATATGGGTCAGACTGCAGAGAAGGTAAGGGAAGTAGCTGAGAAAGCTATGGGAGGTATACTCTTCATAGATGAAGCTTATACTCTTGTATATGATAATGAAGGCGACTTCGGACAGGAAGCAGTAGATACTCTTCTCAAGATTATGGAGGACAGACGTGACGAGCTTATAGTCATAGTTGCAGGTTATCCGGATCTTATGGAGAAGTTCCTTGATTCCAACCCGGGACTTCGTTCAAGGTTTAACAAATACATACATTTCGAAGATTATTCGGATGAAGAACTGCTCTCGATATTTAAGACTTATGTGGACGAGCAGGATTACACTCTTGAGGAAGGCATAGATGAAAATGTACTTTCAGCTATAGCAGCTATAAGAGAGAAGGCTGGAGAAAACTTCGGTAATGCAAGAGAGATAAGGAATTTCTTTGAGAAGGTCATAAGCAGACAGGCAAATCGTATCATGGAGATTTCTGCTGATGAACTGTATAAGGATGAAGGCTTACTGACAACTATCACAGCAGACGATCTGAATGTAATGTAGGATGTCTCGCGGCTTGCGTGCTGCGCATGTCGTATATGACATTTTTCATTCAAGAAAACAGATAATATATACACATTAGGAGGACATAGAAGTGGGAAAATACTTCGGTACGGATGGTTTCCGTGGAGAGGCAAATGTTGATCTTACGGCTGACCATGCATATAAGGTGGGAAGATTCATAGGCTGGTATTATAACCAGCTCAGGAAGATTTCCGGAAGTCAGGAAAGAGCAAAGGTTGTTATAGGTAAGGATACAAGACGTTCAAGCTATATGTTCGAGTATTCTCTGGTAAGCGGAATAACTGCTTCAGGAGCAGATGCATATATGCTTCACGTAACAACTACTCCTTCAGTTGCTTATATCACAAGGCTCGACGATTTCGATTGCGGTATCATGATATCAGCAAGTCACAATCCATATTATGATAATGGTATCAAGCTCATTTCTTCAAAGGGCGACAAGATGGATGAGGCAACAACGAATCTTATCGAAGACTATATCGACGGTAAGCTTCATGTATTCGATGCCGATTACACTGAACTTCCATTTGCAAAAAGAAATGACATAGGAAGGACTGTAGACTACGTCTCAGGCCGTAACAGATATGTGGGTTACCTTATATCCCTCGGCGTTTATTCCTTCAAGGATATGAAGGTCGGACTTGATTGTGCAAATGGAGCGTCATGGACTATAGCAAAGGCTGTATTTGATGCGCTCGGTGCAAAGACCTATGTTATCAATGCTGATCCTAATGGTATCAATATCAATGAGAATGCAGGTTCAACTCATATAGAGAATCTTCAGAAGTATGTAGTTGAAAATGGATTGGATGTCGGATTTGCTTACGACGGCGATGCAGACAGATGTCTCGCAGTTGATGAAAAGGGCAATATCATATCCGGTGATCATATCATGTACATCTATGGTACTTATCTTAAGGATAAGGGAGCGCTTGCAGAGAATACAGTCGTAACTACTGTAATGTCAAACTTCGGTCTTTATAAGGCACTTGACGAGAAGGGCATAGGTTATGCAAAGACTAAGGTAGGCGACAAGTATGTATATGAATACATGATGGAGCATGGATGTGTTATAGGCGGAGAGCAGTCAGGTCATATCATTTTCTCAAAGTATGCTACGACCGGTGACGGAATCCTTACATCTCTCAAGATGATGCAGGTTATGCTTTCAAAGAAGAAGAAGCTTTCAGAACTCTGCGAGGGCTTCACAGTATATCCGCAGGTTCTTGTAAATGTGCGTGTTACTGATAAGAAGGCTGCCCAGGATGACGAAGCTGTTCAGGCAAAGGTGAAGGAAGTGGCTGAAGCACTCGGAGACAGCGGAAGGATACTTGTCAGAGAATCAGGTACTGAACCGGTTGTCAGAGTCATGGTTGAAGCTCTTTCTGAGGAGGAGTGCAGGTCTTATGTCGACTCAGTGGTTGACGTAATCAGGGAGAGAGGATTTGCAGTATAAAATCTTATGTAAAATGCCTTGAAAAACCGCGAAAAACCTAACTTTTCCTTGACAAAACGGTCATAAACCTATATAACATTACTTAGGGTTGAGAGACCCGAATGTTCATACTTAGTACATTTGTACAAGGTAAAAAACTTGTTTATAATTTAGAGGAGGATTTTTAAAGATGAACAAGAGCGAATTAGTAGCTGCTGTAGCAGCAAAGACAGATTTAAGCAAGGCAGCTTCAGAGAAGGCAGTTAAGGCTGTTATCGAAGCTATCACAGAAGAGCTTAAGAAGGGTGAGAAGGTTCAGCTTGTTGGCTTCGGTACATTCGAAGTTCAGAAGAGACCTGCTAGAACAGGACGTAACCCAAGAACAGGTAAGACTATGAAGATTAAGGCTTCTAAGGCTCCTAAGTTCAAGGCTGGTAAGGCATTAAAGGATGCTGTAAACTAATTCTATTATAGATAAATAGTTTTAAGAAAACACCGCCATCGTTGCGGTGTTTTTCTTATATGTATGCAGTGCAATTCTGAGATATTACTGTCATACGGGAAGAGTTTACAGAGACAAGGGGATAACAATGAGACTGGATAAATATTTAAAGGTATCAAGACTGATCAAGAGACGTACCGTGGCAAATGATGCCTGCGATGCCGGAAGAGTTATGGTAAATGGCAAGGCGGCCCGTGCTTCATATGATGTTAAAGTCGGAGATGAGATAAGCATAGGTTTCGGCAATAAAGAGGTCAAGGTCAGGGTTAAGCAGATTCTCGAAAGCACAAAGAAAGAAAGTGCCGAGGAAATGTATGAGTATATCTAATTAATGGTTGAAATTTACATAAAATCGTTGTAATATTGATTATGTGTTTTATAAGGAGAAGTGTATTCTCTTGACATTAGTACTTATTGGAGAGTTTTTATGAAGAGACCACGCAGAAGACAATCAAGAATAGGAATCTTTCTTATTGTTCTGGCTATGCTTGCTACAGTTATAGCAAGCGGTGTTCGTGTGGCTCATCTCAGGGCAAAAAGCCAGAGACTCGCAGTAACTGAGAGACAGCTTGAGGATGATATTGACGAGGCTAAGAAAGAGGCTGAAGCTCTTGAGGAAAAAGAGAAATACATGCAAACCAAGAAATACATTGAGGACGAGGCAAAGGATAAGCTCGGACTTGTTTATCCGGATGAGATCGTAATTGAACCTCGAGAGAAGTAAGTATATACAGGGTGGTTAGTGATGAGCTAACCACCCTTTTCGTTATTGAAGCCGGTTGGAGCTGATGAATATGGATTTTGTTAAGGAAACCACCAATTTCATAGAGACCTATCATATGCTTGACGAAGTCACGGATATAGTCATAGGTGTTTCCGGCGGCGCTGACAGTACGGCACTGCTTCTTGTTATGGACGAGATCAGAAAGACAGGAGAATACACTTATGACATTCACGTAGTCCATATCAATCATATGATAAGAGGAGCAGAGGCTGACAGGGATGAGGGCTTTGTAAAGAAGCTCGCTGACGCTCTCGGAATTCATTGTACCGTATACAGGAAGGATATTCCGAATATGGCAAAAGAGCTTTCCCTGACAGAAGAGGAAGCCGGTCGCATGTTCAGATATGAATGCTTTGAAAATGAAGCGTTGAAATGCATTAAACAGGACCCTTCTGAAGGAGAAAAAAGTTCTGACCGGGTTCGTATTGCAGTTGCCCACAACAGGGATGACCTTGCTGAGACGGTTCTTATGAACGCAGTCAGAGGAAGCAGTATAAGAGGCATAGGCGGAATACGTCCTACAAGGGACCGTATCATAAGACCGCTTCTTATGACCTGGCGAAAAGATATAGAGGCATATCTGGCTGATAAGGGGCAGACCTATGTTACTGACTCAACTAATCTGGAACTCGATTATACTCGTAACAATATCAGAAATGTGATCATGCCTGCGCTGACCGGAATAAACCAAGGCGCGGCAGAGCATCTTACGAGTTTGGCTGAGGATGCATGGAAGCTATATGAGGGAATTGATTCCGAGGTAGACAGTTTTATAAAAGAGTCAGCGGTTATAAAGTGTCAGAAATCATCAGATGAAGAAGCTCCGATCAGGGCAGATATCAGTATAGAAGCTCTTAAGAAGCTGGATGTATTCACAAGACGTGAGGCAGCTCTTGAACTTATAGGCCGGATTGCCGGTAGAAGGAAGGACATAACAAGACAGCATGTCGATTCATTTCTCAGCCTTATGGAGCTTTCGAGCGGCGCCATGGTAAATCTTCCGTATGGGCTTACGGGCAGGCGGAATTATGACGATCTTGTTATAGACAAGGTGACGGACAGTGAATCGGAGAACGGTACATTTTCCACTACGAAAATCGTATGGACATCGGACAGCGTGGTCTCAAAAGAAGAGTATACGAAGATGGTGGATTGTGATAAGATTGATGGTACACCTGTTCTCAGATTTCCTGAAGATGGAGATTATCTGATCATAAATGAATCGGGCGACCGCAAGAAGCTGTCAAGGCTTTTCACGGACCTTAAGATAGACAGGACAAAGAGAGACAGGATTCCGGTTGTGGCCGTGGGTGATACTCATGAAATCATATGGGTTATAGGCTACAGACTAAGCGAATCTGTAAAGATAGATAATAACACAAAGGACGTCCTGATACTCAGTTATCAAAGGACAGAAGGAGAGGCACAATGAAAGAAACTATCAGCGTTCTTATAAGTAAGGAAGATGTTGAGAAAAGAATCGGCGAGATGGCTGCTGAGATAGATGCAAAGTATGAATCAGTGCATCTTATAGGTATTCTCAAGGGAAGCGTTTTCTTCCTGTGTGAACTTGCAGAGAGACTGACTATTCCTGTTACAATGGATTTTATATCAGTGTCAAGTTACGGCGATGGAACGAGTTCATCGGGAATAGTTAAGTTTAATAAGGATCTGGATGATTCCATAGAGGGCAAGAATGTAATCGTTGTAGAGGATATACTCGATTCGGGACGTACACTCAGCTATGTTAAGAGTGTTCTTGAAGGCAAGGGACCTGCTAACCTCTCGATAATTACTCTGCTTGATAAACCGGAAAGAAGAGTTGTTCCGGTTGAACTGGATATGACAGGCTTTGTCATTCCGGATGAGTTCGTAGTAGGATACGGACTTGATTATGCTCAGAAGTACAGAAATCTTCCATATATAGGAGTTCTGTCGCTCACTGAGGAATAGAGGAAAGGTTAATATGAAGAAAGTAAATGGAAATGGCAGGGGACTCATAATATATGGCGCCCTCCTGCTTCTTGGCGTGCTTATATATTTCTATGTAAGCAGCATGTACAGAAACGAAGATACATCTTATACAAATGATAGGCTTGAGGATGATCTGAAGGAGAACAGAGTTTATGCTGTAAATATTCTTCAGAATCAGGAAATACCGACAGGTACAGTAGAAGTACTGTTTAAGGACGGTACCAGGAAGGTATACTATACGCCGGATGTCAAGGTAACAGAGAAGCTGATACAGAATGGAAATGATGAAGTAAGTTTCCATATGCTCGATGTAAAAAGACCGTCAGTTCTTGAGAAATTCCTGCCATATCTTATTATGGGAATCCTGTTTGCAGTACTGATCGGGATACTTCTCGCACAGATGTCAGGCGGAGGCGGCGGCGGAAACAGTAAGATACTCAGTTTCGGCAAGAGCAGAGCCCGAAAGATAGAAGAAACAAATATTAAGTTTGATGATGTTGCAGGTCTTGTTGAAGAAAAGGAAGAACTTGTTGAGATAGTTGATTTCCTTTCAGATCCTGCAAAGTATATAAATCTCGGAGCAAGAATTCCTAAGGGTATCATACTTGTGGGTCCTCCGGGAACAGGAAAGACGCTTCTGGCAAAAGCGGTTGCCGGAGAGGCGGGCGTTCCATTTTTCTCTATATCCGGTTCGGATTTCGTGGAAATGTTCGTCGGTGTTGGCGCTGCCAGAGTAAGGGATCTCTTCCAGGACGCAAAGAAGAACAGCCCTTGTATAGTATTTATAGATGAGATAGACGCAGTAGGACGTAGAAGAGGCTCGGGTCTCGGCGGCGGCCACGACGAGAGAGAGCAGACTCTGAATCAGCTTCTCGTTGAAATGGATGGTTTCGATGAAAATTCCGGAATCATAGTACTTGCAGCTACAAACCGAGTTGATATACTTGACCCTGCCATCTTAAGACCGGGCAGATTCGACCGAAAGATATCCGTAAACAGACCTGATGTTAAAGGCAGGGAGGATATTCTCAAGGTTCACATCAAGAACAAGCCTATCGGCGATGACGTGGATCTTCACAAGATAGCAAGAACAACTGCAGGATTCTCAGGTGCGGATCTTGAAAATCTTGTAAATGAAGCGGCTATAGCTGCTGCAAAGGATAATCGTAAGTTTATAAACAGTTCTGATATAGAGAAATCCTTCGTAAAGGTAGGAATCGGAACAGAGAAAAGGTCAAGAGTCGTTCCTGAGAAGGAAAGAAAGATCACAGCTTATCATGAGGCAGGACATGCCATACTCTTCCATGAGCTTTCTGAAGTGGAGTCGGTTCATTCCGTATCGATAATACCGAACGGAGTGGGTGCGGCCGGTTACACTATGCCGCTTCCCGAAAATGATAATATCTTCAATACGAAGAAGAAGATGCTTCAGCATATAATGGTTGATTTCGGCGGACGTATAGCAGAGGAGCTTATATTTGAAGATGTTACTACAGGTGCTTCACAGGATATCAAGCAGGCGACAGCTACGGCGCGTGACATGGTAATCAAGTACGGTTTCTCAGAGAAGGTTGGTCCTATCAACTATGAGACAGAAGATGAGGAAGTATTCCTCGGACGTGATCTGGGACATGCCAGGGCATTTGGTGAAAATGTAGCGACAACGATAGATGAAGAAGTAAAGAGCATAATAGAGTATTGTTATTCGGAAGCCAAGAAGGTAATTGAAGCAAATATGGACGTTCTTCATAAGTGCGCAGAGCTCCTTCTCGAAAAAGAGAAGATCGACGGCGAAGAATTTGATGCTTTGTTCTCTAAAAATGATTAAAAAGAATGCTTTTGAATAAGTTTTTCAGCAAAATGGTCAATCCGGTTAAATTTCGGATTGACCATTTTTACTAAATAAAGGTTTGAAATGAGTGGATATACGAAAAAACGTTGTGCATCATGCACAATGCCGACTATTTTGATAATCCAAAATGCACAAAAACCGATTTTTAAGGAAAAACGGAAAGTCAAAATATACAAAAAAAAATTTCAAAAATCGCCATTTTTGTGAACACTTCAGCAACTAAATATATATAATAGCATTTGTAACCCCCCAATACATTATATAGTTTTTTGCTACACCCCATAAGTAACAAAATACCTTCTCCAAAAGACCGTGTCTACCCCGACACGGTCTTTTACTTTTTCTTTATTATAGCGAGATTCCCGGGTTTTTTGTCATTAATATAATACATTGGTATTTAACGTCTAAATCATGTTCTTACTCAAAAGCTTACTCAAATCATGTTTTATCAGGAATTTATTAGATCTTTTTAACACCCCATCGTATTATAAAAAGAATACTATTTATAGAATTGTTATTGGTTTTTGGCTATGTTATCTTATCCAGCATCACAAAAAAACTGGAGGGAAAGACAATGCTGAGAACAGATTCATTTGGAAATATTCTATATACAGGAGAATCTCAAAGAAAAAATGGAACATATATGTTTAGAATAATGAAGTGGGGACAGAATACTTGGATATATGAAAAGACATTAGATGAATTAAGAATAAAGGAAAAAAATCTCCTGGATTCTATTGAGAAGGGATATTCCGTTCTGAATGAAGAGATGACTCTTAATGAGGTTGTTGATTGCTATATTGAAAAAAGAGCAGCATTCATTGAGAATTCTACACTTAATACTATGTATCATGAATACTATGATTGTAGAAATACCATTGGTAGAACAAAGATTAAGGAACTTAAGAAATCTGAGCTTATATATTATTATATGGCTAAAGTAAAAACTGAAAAGAATCCTAAGGGATATGCCATATCAACCATAAAAAGGCAGTTTTCTGTTATTAATGGTGCTCTTAAAATGGCAGTAGGAGATAGAATTATTAGTGATAATCCTGCAAATGGAGTCATGAAAGAAATAAAAAGTATGGCAAATTATAAAAAGAAAAAGATTTCTGGTTTAAACGATGATCAGAGACAGAGATTTGTTGAATATATGAATAATAATCCTATTTATGCTAAGGATAAGCAGTTGATTCTTTTTCTTCTTGGTACGGGATGTCGTATAGGAGAAGCACTGGCTCTTCGCTGGAATGATATTGATTTTAAAACTGATCAGATTAGTATTAATCATGCTGTTACATACGAAAGTGAAAATAATCATAGAATAGCTCATATAAAAGAACCTAAAACTCAGGCGGGAAATAGATGTATTCCTATGATGGAAGATGTAAGAGAATTATTGCTTGATATAAAAAAGGAGCACGCTTCTATCAGGTATTCGGGAAAACAAGAAATTGATGGATATACAGATTTTGTATTTCTCTCAAATAGGGGAAGGATTTTCACACGAGAAGCAGTATGTGCAAAATTGCATAAAATAATAAGGGCGTATAATGAAGAATGTGCATATAATGAGGTTAGTAAACTTCCTGATATTACAACACATCAGTTGCGCCATACATTTGCAACATTTCTTTGCAGATCCACATCTGATTTAAAAGCAATTCAAACAATAATGGGACATGAGAGTATTGTTATTACACTATCTGTTTATGCAGATGCTACTGAAGTGGGAGTATTTGAATCAATGAAAGCGATGGAGAGGGCATATTCGTTGAAGAGCTGGAAAATCAAAGATAATGGACGCTCTTGAAGATATGATTAAAAGAAATGATCCAGATGGGAATATTATACATATTAACTATAATTTTACAGAGTTTGAAGATCTGTTGGAGTATCATTCACTCGAAAACTATATTGTTGATTGATGAAAGGGGTAAAAAATCGTCATGATTGAAAAATTGTATGAAAAATATCTGATAGAATGTTCAAACAACTCAATACTAGAAGCTGTAGCATTTGAATTATTTAAAGAAAAGATATGTGATAAATTATCTGATATGAACAGCATTGCTATTGATAATGGAGTTGATGAACAAGGTGTTCTATACTATTCTTTATGGAGTAATGATGGAATTCAAACTTGCAATGTGCCTGTGTATGGGTATTATGCTTCATCAGAAAAGACCCTGTCAAAATTATTCTGTAAACTATCAGACACAGTAATAAGTAATGGTGATACAAAATTTCAAATAAATCTGTATGCTCATGATTATGAAGCATTAGCATTGTTTTCAATGATGCAATTTGGCTATATTTACGAACAAGGCAGATTTGAAATTACAGATTATCCTTACCAATTTAACGATACATATACAATTAAGACTTTGGGGAAAGATGAAATTGAAAAACGCTGGGATGAAATATGGACACTGACAGATGCAATAATAAAACATTTAAAACAGGCACCTGTTTTTTATCCAGGTCATGAATTTACAGAGCAGGTATACAAAGAATTTTTTATGGATTCAGAGACGAATCTTCATATTGCTCTTTCAAAGGATGATGAAATAATTGGAATGATAGAAAGTAATAGTGAATCAGATGTGTTTACTTTTCATAGCACCAAATCGGTAAATGTAGGGGAAATATATGTGATGCCGAAATATAGAGGAAGTTCTCTTTCTAAAGATTTGCTTCAATTTGTCATTGAACATGAAAAACAAAAGGATGCCAGATATCTATGGGTTGGACACGGAACGGCTAATCCGAATGCACGAGGATTCTGGAATAAATATTTTAAGACATATCAATATGAACTTGTAAGAACAATCAAAAATAATAAGTTTACAAATTCAGTTTGATAAAATATCTTCCAGTTAAATGTAGCAATGGGATTTGATTATCTTGGTATAGAAAATATACAGTAAAGCAGTTCAGACTGGGAGGAAACAGATATATGAAAAAAAGAAATAATGCCATTGTAACAATAGAAGAGATTAAGGAAATCATCAATAGGCGTATGTAAAAGTCAATATAAAAATGTAGGAAAAATGGAATATAAAAATGTATGTTTTTCCACTTATTCCTCCGCAGTTTGAACTTCCAACAAGGACCGGATATCTTTTGTTCGGTATGACGGACCCTTGATTGAAATAATGCTGGAATGATGAAGCAGTCTGTCCAGAACTGCGTTTGCCAATGTGGCTGAGCCGAAAAATTCGCCCCATTTTGAAAATGACATGTTTGTAGTGATTATAGTGCTATTCTTCTCATACCTTTTTGCTATAAGTTGGAAAAAGATATTTGCTGTATCTAGGTCAATAGGCATATATCCTAT
>JHWR01000004.1 GCA_000687655.1 Lachnospiraceae bacterium YSB2008 | reverse complement strand
CCACGCGTTACTCACCCGTCCGCCACTAAGTATTCCAAATGATTCTTCAGAAAGCAAGCTTTCGTCAGTCTCGGGAGGAATACTCCGTTCGACTTGCATGTGTTAAGCACGCCGCCAGCGTTTATCCTGAGCCAGGATCGAACTCTCAAAAAAAATGTTGGTTCATTCCTTAATACTCATCTAAACTGTCTAGCTTATTCGAGTACCAAATCTACTGTTGTTTGGTTTCGTTCTGAACCGAAAAAACTTTTATAATTTTAAAAGAATTTTCGGGGTTGTCATGTTATTAAGTTTTCAAGCAGTTGCAGGATTTTCGCCCTGCGAAAATCATGGACTAACCGCGTAGCACCATCGCACGTAGTGCGATTCTTAATGTGCGGAGCGTCCTTGATTACTCTGTAAAAGAGCTTTTTAAAAGCTGCCGTTTTCCGCGACAGCTTGTTTATATTACCACTATGATTTGGTGATGTCAACACCTAATTTATAGCTTTTTTCACTTTGTCAAAAATGTCTAAATCAATCCATTTTATAATCAGGTTTTTGACACTTTTTATAATAATCATTCAGGGCCACTTAGTATGTCCTAAGCGTTCTCTTCCACGCTCGCAAGCTTGGCTGCCTGATCAGCTGCAGTAAGGCTGTCGATGATTTCCTGAAGGTCTCCATTCATGATTTCATTAAGTCTGTAAAGAGTAAGCTTGATACGATGGTCTGTAACACGGCTCTGAGGGAAATTATATGTTCTGATCTTCTCAGATCTGTCTCCTGAACCTATCTGACTTCTTCTTGCCTCAGCTTCTGCATCATGAGCCTTCTGCTGCTCAAGGTCATAGAGCTTGGTCTTCAAAAGAGCAAATGCCTTAGCCTTATTCTGAATCTGTGACTTCTCTGTTTGGCTGTATATAACTATACCGGTAGGCATATGTGTAAGTCTTACAGCAGAGTCAGTTGTATTGACACACTGACCACCATTTCCTGATGCACGCATAACATCTATACGTATATCTTTTTCATCGATATTAATCTCTACATCTTCAGCTTCAGGCATTATTGCAACTGATGCAGATGATGTATGTATACGTCCGCCTGACTCAGTCTCAGGAACTCTCTGAACACGGTGAACTCCACTCTCATACTTAAGCTTGGAGTACGCTCCATTTCCTCTTATCATAAATACGATTTCCTTGAAACCGCCGATACCTGTCTCTGTGCTTGAAATAACCTCTGTCTTCCAACGGTTAGCCTCGGCATAATGCTGATACATTCTATAAAGCTCACCTGCAAAGAGGGCTGCCTCGTCACCACCAACACCTGCACGAATCTCGACTACAACGTTCTTATCATCATTAGGATCCTTAGGAAGAAGAAGAATCTTAAGCTCCTGCTCACAGGTCTCAATTCTCTTCTTTGCATCAGAAAGCTCTTCCTTTGCAAGTTCCTTCATTTCTTCATCTGTCTCCTCATCAAGGATTTCAAGAGAATCAGCAACGTCCTGCTTTGCCTGCTTATATTCATTATACTTATCTACAACAGGAGTTATATCACTCTGCTCCTTCATGAGCTTTCTGTAACGTTCCTGATCATTTACAACATCAGGCGACTCAAGCTCCTTAAGAATCTCATTTAACTTTGCAACAAGATCATCTAACTTATCAAACATATCTACTCTCCATTAAATACAGCGGTCACGATACGATCCCGCCCGTTTATATCCTTCATTACTTTAATATCTGTAAATGAATTATCTACAAGAAGCCTCCGAACTGCTTCACCCTCGTCGTGTCCGATTTCAAAACAGATCTTTCCATTTTCATTTAAAAACCTTCCTGCTTCATTAATTATCTTTCTGTAAAATGTAAGGCCATCCGAATTATCAGGTGTACCATCGAGAGCAAGTCTCGGTTCATATTCCCTGACCTCAGGCATAAGGCCATTGATATCACCCGACTTAATGTAAGGCGGATTGGATATAATGATATCATATGTTTCATCAATATTCGAGAATATATCGGATTCCTTTATCAGTATATCTTCGATCTTCTTATCCGGGTCTTTCATATCAGGACAGGCCAGATTGATTGCATTATTCTCTGCTATACCGAGTGCGTCTTTTGATATATCAGCCAGGGTAAGATGAGTCTTAAGTCCGGCAGACTTTCTTTCAAGATAGAAAGTAATTCCCATACAACCGGAACCTGTGCAGAGATCCAACGCTTTAACACTTTCCACGTTCTCAGTCATTTTCAGTGCTTCATGAACAACCTCTTCCGTTTCAGGTCTCGGGACGAGCACTGCTTCATCTACCAGGAATCTATATCCATAGAAATATGAATAACCCATTATATACTGAAGCGGATATCTCCTGCTTCTCTGATCCAGATACTTCTTATATAAAGAAGCAATCTCTTCAGGAGCGTCTTCCCTGTATATCATAAGAAGTTCTTCGAGCGGTTTTTTCGACGCGAATATCAGAAGTTCCCTGGCGTCATATTCACCGGTCTCGATGCCGCCTCTTTCCAGAAGCTCTTTTCCATAATTCAGAAGTTCATAGTATTTCATCGTTCAAATGAATCGTTCCTTACGCACGTAACGTACTCACGCCAGTCAATAACGCCTTCTACAGACTTGATGGCTACTTCTATCATATCTTCATCAGGTTCTCTTGTAGTAAGCCTCTGGAGAAGAAGTCCCGGAGCCGAGAGAATCCTGGCAAATACATTTTCATGCTTACCCGCATACCTTATTACTTCATATGAAAGTCCTGCTATAACAGGAATGAAAACTATTCTAATAAGAAGTCGGAGCCACAAAACATTTGTATTCACAAACATGAAAACAATTATACTTATAAGAATAACAAGGAATAGGAAGCTTGTTCCGCATCTTCTGTGAAATCTGGTATGCTTCTTTACATTTTCAACAGTAAGGTCATCTCCTGCTTCCATACAGTTTATGGTCTTATGCTCTGCACCATGATACATATAAGTTCTTCTTATGTCCTTCATAGCGGAAATTGCATATATATATGTAAGGAATATTATAAGTCTGAGCGCACCTTCTGCAAGATTTACAAGAAGATTGCTGTCTGTCACTTTATAAAGAAGTGTTGACAGAAGTGTAGGAAGAAGAACAAAAAGTCCCACTGCAAGAGCTATGGAAATAATAAGCGTTCCGACAAGATAAACTTTGTCAGAAGCAGAGCTGTCTTTCTTCTCCTTTTTGGAAGCATCAGCCTTAGAATCCTTTTCCTGGGATTCAGCATCCTTTTCTCCGGGTTCATCATCTTCTTCGAAGTATTCAGCCGAATCCATAAGTGTCTTCATACCTATATATAGAGATTCTATAAAATTAACAACTCCTCTGACTATAGGAATGCCTGAAGTCTTATGTGCATCTCCAAAGGATGTATAATTCGTCACATCCACCTGTATTTCATTATTCGGTTTTCTGACTGCGATGGCATAGCTTTTAGGCCCTTTCATCATTACGCCTTCAAGTATAGCCTGACCACCTATATTACATTGCTTCAAAGTTTTCTCCTAAAACAAATGTTGAAACTAACTTTTATGATATAAAACGTAATTTCCCATACGATAAAAACAGGTTGAGACGTAATCTCAACCTGTCAGTAAAAGCTTTACTATTTTGTGCCGTATTTCTTGTTGAACTTATCGATACGTCCACGAGCCTGTACAGCCTTCTGCTGTCCGGTGTAGAATGAATGGCACTTTGAACAGATTTCAACGTGGATTTCTTTCTTTGTTGAACCTGTAACGAACTCATTACCACAGTTACATACAACCTTAGTCTGATAATAATCTGGATGTATTCCTTCTCTCATCTCTCTCACTCCTTTATATTTACGTATATAAGACACAAAGCGTTTACTCGCTTCTCGATCCTATACCAGCAACGGAAGTCATAATATCATATAAGTTTTATGATTTCAAGAGTTATTTTTAATTTCTGTTCAAAATCTTTTCAGCCATAGCAATAAACTCTTTATTGTTTCTGGTCTTATCAAAAAGTCTTATGATACTTTCCGTAACTTCTTCAGATTTCAGCCCTCTGAGTTCACTGTGTATCCTGTCAAGTATCATACGCTCATCAGGATCAAGAAGAAGGTCATCTCTTCTCGTACCGGATTTATCTATATCGATGGCAGGGAACACTCTCTTCTCAGACAGATTCCTGCTGAGAACAAGTTCCATATTTCCGGTTCCCTTGAACTCCTCGAAAACAACATCATCCATACGGCTTCCTGTATCAATAAGAGCTGTAGCGAGTATTGTAAGGCTTCCACCCTCTCTCATATTTCTTGCAGCACCAAAGAACTTTTTCGGCATATGAAGGGCTGCCGGATCAAGTCCGCCCGAAAGAGTTCTTCCGCTGGCAGTAACTGTCAGGTTATAAGCTCTCGCAAGCCTTGTGATACTGTCTATAAGAATCACTACATCCTTATGACTCTCTACAAGTCGCTTTGCCCTTTCAATAACCATTTCTGAGACTCTCTTATGATGCTCAGGAGTCTGATCAAATGTTGAATAAATTACTTCAGCATTTGGGCCTTCTATAGCTTCCTTTATATCGGTTACTTCTTCAGGTCTTTCATCTATAAGAAGGATGATAAGATTCATTTCAGGATAAGCAACGCTGATCCTCTTCGCTATCTGCTTAAGAAGAGTGGTCTTACCTGCCTTAGGAGGTGATACGATCATTCCTCTCTGTCCCTTACCTATAGGAGAAAACAGATCGACTATACGAAGAGATTTCGGCGCGCCGGTATAATCAAGATGAATTCTTTCATCCGGGAAGATTGGTGTCATATCCTCAAATGCAACGCGGGATGCAAGCTTGGACGGAAACATTCCATTTACAGATTCTATATAAAGAAGTCCGCTGAACTTTTCTGTAGGCTGAAGTTTCTTTCTTATAGGTCCTCTAATGATATCTCCGGTTCTGAGACGGAATCTTCTTATCTGAGTCGGTGATATGTATATATCCTTATCTCCCGGCATATAGTTATCACTTCTTATGAAACCATATCCGTCATTCATTACTTCAAGAAGACCATATGCATATGTTCCGCTTGCAAGCTCAGGATTATACTCCTGACCATCATACTGAAGGTTCCCATTCTCCTGCTGAGGCTGTGCAGCCTGCTGTGCCTGGTTGTTCTGCTGTGGCTGATTATTCTGCTGTGGCTGATTATTCTGCTGCGACTGTGTACTCTGCTTTGTCTCAGTCTCCTGCACATCTTTTTTTGTCTCCACAGAAGTAGTCTTCCGTGATGTCTTGCTTACAGAAGTCTTCTTTGCTTCAGTCGGTGCCGGTGTCGGCTGTGCGGATTTTGACACCCTCTGTGCCTGATCTGCCGTTCTCGGAGCAGCAGGCTTACTGAGCTTCATATCAACAGCAGTAAGAAGCTCTGCCAGATCTTTCTTTTTCATTTTTTCGACATCAACCAAACCTTTTTCCTTTGCAAGGATTCTCAGTTCGGCAACTGCCATCTTGTTGTAGTCCATAAACTAACTCCTTAATCAACTATATGTTTTAAACTCAACAACTGTATATCTTCATTCCATTGACACTTGCAAATATACCCAAAAACGAGTATCCTATACATTACTGAAAGAAAGGATATTTACATGACATGGATAATCTTTTCCTATACAAGATAATAATTCTGTACATGCTTGACAGAATAGATATATATACCCTTACAAATGCCCAGATACTTGATTTTATCGTGAGCAAAGGTTATACGAATGCTTTTAATATTCATGAGTCCCTTTCCGAGCTTATCGATAAGGAATTCATTACGGTTAATATGATAAGGGATACTGCACACTACCAGATAACCACTCAGGGTGAAGAAGCTCTCTTCTATTTTGAGAACCGTCTCCCTATAGCGATCAAGAAAGATATTCTTGAATACTTTAAGCAGGAAAAAATCAAGCTTAAAAATGAATCGCAGATATATGCTGATTATTATTATAATGAAAATCAGGAATATACGGTAGAATGCTTTATTAAAGAAAGAAAGAATGTACTCTTTGATCTGAAACTCGATGTACCGACAAAGAGTATGGCATTAAATATATGTGACAACTGGAGAGCTAAAAGCGCTGAGGTTTATTCATATATTATGAATCAGCTTGATAACCCGGATTAAACCTCCGGAGCTTCACTCTCTACTACAGAAGAAATAACATTAAGAATATCATCTCTTCCATCTTTAGTAAGCCCTGAATACGGTATGATCTTCGTATCTTTGCCGCATCCAAGGGCTTCTCTTATTATCTTAAGACATTTGTCTTTCTGGCTTCTCTTGATCTTGTCGAGCTTTGTGGCAATTATAACAGGTTGGAATCCCGTACTGATTATCCAGTCATACATCATCTTATCATTAGCTGATGGCTCATGTCTTATATCTATAAGAAGGAATATAATCTTGAGGTTACTGCTGTTTCTGAGATACCTCTCGATCATCTTGCCCCACTTGGCCTTCTCTTCCTTAGAAACCTTAGCATATCCATATCCAGGAAGATCCACGAAGTAGAATTCATCATTGATCTTATAGAAATTGATAGTCTGAGTCTTGCCCGGCTGTGATGAAGTTCTGGCAAGGTTCTTCCTCTGCATAAGTCCATTTATGAGTGTAGACTTACCTACATTAGACTTGCCGGCGAAAGCTATCTCAACACCCTCGTGCTCAGGCAGCTTACTGGTCACACCACATACAGTTTCAAGTTCAGCGAATTTAATCTTCATAATTATTTTTCTATATATTCGTATTCCGGCTTACCGGTTCTGTCTATAACTTCTTTTGTTATAGTGCAGCTCTTAATATTATCTTCTGAAGGAATCTCATACATTTCCTCCATAAGAGCCTTCTCAAGTATAGCTCTGAGTCCTCTGGCTCCTGTCTTTCTCTCCATAGCAAGTCTTGCAACCTCTCTGAGAGCATCTTCATTAAAATGAAGTTCAACATTATCAAGCTCAAAAAGCTTTTCATACTGCTTTACTATAGAAGACTTTGGCTCTGTAAGAATTCTTACAAGAGTATCTTCATCAAGAAGATCGAGTGTGATCATAACAGGAAGTCTGCCCACAAGCTCAGGAATGATACCATACTTGATGAAATCATGAGGTTCAACCTGATGGAGAACTTCATTCTCATTCTCAATATTCTTATTGTCTATTGTTGCATTGAAACCTATAGACTTCTTACCTATACGTGACTCAATAACCTTATCAAGTCCATCAAATGCACCACCGCAGATGAAAAGTATATTTGATGTATCTATCCTTATATACTCCTGCTGAGGATGCTTACGTCCACCCTGAGGCGGAACAGAAGCTATGGTTCCTTCTATGATTTTAAGCAGCGCCTGCTGAACACCTTCACCGGAAACATCTCTGGTAATGGAAACATTCTCAGATTTCTTGGTTATCTTATCTATCTCATCGATATAAACGATACCTATCTCTGCTCTGTCGACATCATAATCAGCTGCCTGTATAAGCTTAAGAAGTATATTTTCTACATCCTCTCCGACGTAACCGGCTTCTGTAAGTGTAGTAGCATCTGCAATAGCAAATGGAACGTTCAATATTCTTGCAAGTGTCTGTGCAAGATATGTCTTACCTGAACCTGTAGGACCGGCCATGATGACATTACTCTTCTGAAGTTCAACATCAAAGGTCTTACCGGAAAGAACTCGCTTATAATGATTATAAACAGCTACGGAAAGAGTTCTCTTTGCTTCTTCCTGTCCGACTACATAAGTATCAAGGAAAGCCTTGATATCCTTCGGCTTAAGAAGATTAACTCTTTCATCTGCAATTTCCTTAGTTTCCTCTTCCTGAATCATATCGAGGCAGAGCTCAACACAATTATTGCATATATACACATCAGGTCCGGCTATAAGCTTATGGACCTGATCCTGATTCTTCCCACAGAATGAACATTTCAACTTGGGTTTATTTGACATTTATTTACTCCATTAATTACGATTTGTTATAACCTGATCTATGAGACCATATTCAAGAGCCTCTTCTGCAGTCATCCAGTTATCACGCTCTGTATCTCTTGCAATCTCCTCGATAGACTTACCTGTTGCCGATGCAAGGCACTTATTAAGTCTTTCCTTAGTACGGAGAATATGCTCAGCGGTAATCTGAATATCTGTAGCCTGACCCTGAGCACCACCAAGTGGCTGATGTATCATGATCTCAGAATTAGGAAGAGCAAATCTCTTGCCCTTTGTACCACCTGCAAGAAGAAATGCACCCATGCTTGCAGCCATTCCCACACATATAGTGGAAACATCGCACTTAATATAATTCATGGTATCATATATGCCCCAGCCTGCAGAAACAGATCCACCGGGACTGTTTATATAGAATGAGATATCCTTGGTAGAATCCTCTGACTCAAGGAACAGAAGCTGTGCTATAACCAGACTTGCTGTTACATCATTTACTTCATCACCGAGAAAAATGATTCTCTCTTTAAGAAGTCTTGAATATATGTCGTATGCTCTCTCACCTCTGCTGCTCGTCTCAATGACGGTAGGGACCAATGCCATATTATGCCTCCTTTGCATTTTCAGCAATGAACTTGATTGCCTTCTCCATAGCTATATCCATCTTGATAGCGTCAGTTTCCTGATCACCTGCAAGTTCCTTGAACTTCTCAACATCAAGCTGATACTGCTCAGCCATCTCTGTAAGTCTTGCATCAAGCTCTTCATCTGTAGCTTCAATACCTTCAACCTTAGCAACCTCTTCTACGATAAGGCTGGTCTTGATTCTTCTTACTGCCTCAGGCTTAACCTGCTCTAACATATCTTCTCTTGTCTGCTTTGTTATAGCAAAGTACTGATCAATGCTGAGACCCTGATAACGAAGCTGCATCTCGAAGTCTTCTACCATCTTCTCCTGCTGATACATGATCATTGGTTCTGGCAAGTCAATCTCTGATGTCTCGATAAGCTTCTCAAGACACTTAGCTTCCTTCTCTTTCTTAGCTGCTTCTTCCTTCTTAACCTGAAGAATCTTCTTTGTATCTTCACGATACTCAGCAAGTGTATCAAACTCAGATACTTCACTTGCAAACTCATCATCAAGTTCAGGAAGAATCTCTTCCTTTATTCCAAGGAGTTCAACCTTGAATGTTGCAGGCTTACCTGCAAGATCAGCTGAATGATACTCTTCAGGGAAAGTAACCTCAACGTCAAACTTGTCGCCAACGTTCTTTCCAACTATCTGATCTTCAAATGTATCGATGAATGAATGTGAACCAAGCTTAAGGTTATACTCCTCACCCTTACCACCTTCAAATGGTGTACCATCTACAAATCCTTCGTAATTGATGAGAGCTTCATCGCCTTCCTTAGCTGCACGATCTGTCACATCAACCTTACGAGCGTTATCCTTACGAGCCTTCTCGATCTCAGCATCAACATCCTCGTCAGTTACAACAGCTTCGATCTTCTCAATCTCAATACCCTTATATTCACCAAGCTTAACCGGTGGCTTTGTAGCTACCTTAGCAGTAAATATGAAGTCCTTACCCTTCTCAATCTGAGTAATATCAATCTCAGGTCTTGAAGCAATATCAAGATCGATATCAGCTATCTCCTCCGGATAATGCTTGTTGATAAGATCATTTGCAGCATCCTCATAGAATACTGCAGGTCCGTACATCTTCTCGATCATAGCCATTGGCACATGGCCTTTACGGAATCCAGGAACCTGGAACTTATTCTTTTCCTTATTATATGCTGCAGTAAGAGCCTTTCCAAACTCCTCAGCAGGTACAGTAATTGTAAGGAGTGCCATATTTCCTTCTAATTTTTCACTTGTGATACTCAATTTTCTATTCCTCCTAATATTTATCTAAGCGCATTAACCATCAGATTATAGCATGCACTCCGCATAAAGTCTAGACATTATTATAACCTATTATCAGAACCTATCTATAACTCCTGCAACCAGCTTAACACTTCTGGCAATAGCTAACTTCTGAAACTCAGGATAGTCCATATGAGCGGAGTCATCTGCCTTATCAGATATTGCTCTTATAATGAGAAATGGAACGTTATTCAGAGCAGCAACCTGTGCTATGGCTGCTCCTTCCATTTCAGTACAAATAGCACCAAAATCTTTTACTATACTATCCTTTATGTCTTTTCCACTTATAAACTGATCACCGCTTACTATTCTTCCTTCAAAGACATTTATTTGGGACAGATTCTTTTCAGCTGTTTCTTTTGTCAGAGCTCTCAATTTTTCATCTGCCACAAAACATGATAAAGGCGTATCCGGAATAATACCTCTGTCGTATCCGAGTGCAGTCACATCCATATCATGCTGCATAGCATCAACAGAAAGAACTATATCTCCAATATTAATATCGTTATCAAGACTTCCTGCGATTCCGGTATTAATGATAGCTGAACACTTAAATTTATCTATAAGTGCCTGAGTGCACATAGCAGCATTAACTTTTCCAACACCGCATTTCACAATAACTACATCCTTATCCTTGAATTTTCCGGAATAAAAATCCATATGTGCAACAGTTATGATTTCAACATCTTTCAGCATGTCTCTCAGCAAAAAGACTTCTTTCTCCATTGCTCCTATGATACCAAGCATAATATCCCTCCCAATAATATACGATGATCAACTGTCAGCCGATTTATATTATACCAAAAAAAGGGGCGCTAAAACTTAATTAGCGCCCCTAATAATCATTGATTAGTTATTGTCCTTAGCTGCCTTTGCTTCAAGAATCTTCTTAGTAAGCTCAGGTACTATCTTGTTAAGGTCACCAACTACACCATAATCTGCAACATCAAATATTGGTGCTGTCTCATCCTTGTTGATAGCTATGATGATATCAGACTCTTCCATACCAGCAACATGCTGTATAGCTCCTGAAATACCGATAGCGAAATAAACATGTGGACGAACTGTCTTTCCTGTCTGACCAACCTGAAGCTCCTTTGGCTTCCAGCCTGAATCTACAACAGCACGTGAGCAGCTTACTTCACCGCCAACAGCCTTTGCAAGTTCCTCAAGAATTGCAAAGTTCTCAGCAGAACCAACACCACGACCACCTGATACAAGAATCTTAGCATTCTGAATATCAACTGTATCAGAAACTGCCTTAACGATATCAAGGATCTCAACATAGTTAGCGTTAGGTGTAAATCCAGGATTGAACTCCTCAACTACTGCCTTAGCTCCCTTAACCTTTTCCTTCTTCTGCATAACGCCCGGACGAACTGTTGCCATCTGTGGACGGAAATCAGGACAAGCTATAGTTGCTATAGTGTTACCACCGAAAGCAGGACGAGTCATAAGAAGCTGATTGTGCTTCTGCTCTCTTCCAGGTATAGCAACAAGTGGGAAATCACCTATATCAAGCTGTGTACAGTCAGCTGTAAGACCTGTGTGGATACGTGCACATACACGAGGACCAAGGTCACGACCGATTGCTGTAGCACCGATGAGGAAAACATCCGGCTTATACTTCTCAATAACTGATGCAAGTGCATGAGTATAAGGCTCTGTTCTGTATTCCTTAAGCTCTGGATCATCAACAACGATAACCTTATCAGCGCCATACTCTGCAAGCTTATCTGCAAGATCCTTAACTTCTGAACCAACAAGAACAGCAGTAACCTCTGTTCCGAGATCAGCAGCGAGATCCTTACCTTTTCCGATAAGCTCATATGCTATATTATCAATCTTATTATCTACCTGCTGGGCGAAGACATATACGCCCTTATATTCTTCTAATGCCATTCCGGTTATCCTCCTTCAAATTATATTACGAACTTTTCCTGTAATTTAGAAACGATGTAATCTGCTGACTCATCAGGAGTATCCAGAACAACCTTCTCGCCTGCTCCCTTTCTTACCTTATCGGAAGCCTTAGCGATCTGTGTAGGTGAGCCCTTAAGACCAAGGTTGCTGTCCTCAACATCCTTAAGGTCTGCTCTGCCCCAAACTGTTATTTCAGCATCATAAGCATCGAATATTCCACCAGGTGTCATATAACGTGGCTCATTTAATTCTGAAAGAGCTGTGATAAGACATGGCATCTTAGCTTTGAGCATATGGAATCTGTCATCATACTGACGCTTAACTATAACTGAGTCACCTTCAATCTTGATATCCTCTGCATAAGAAATAACAGGGATATTGAGATGCTCTGATATCTGAGGTCCAACCTGTGCTGTATCACCATCTATAGCCTGACGACCTGTAATGATAAGATCATACTCAAGGTTACGTATAGCACCTGCTATAGTCTGTGATGTAGCCCATGTGTCAGCACCACCAAGTACACGGTCTGTTACAAGGATTCCCTTGTCAGCGCCCATAGCGATTGCTTCACGAAGAACTTCTTCAGCCTTTGGAAGACCCATTGTAACAACTGTAACTTCTGCACCGAACTCATCCTTAAGACGAAGAGCTGCCTCAAGACCAGCCTTGTCATCAGGATTCATGATTGTAAGCATAGCTCCACGATCAAGAGTTCCATCTGCCTTAAATTTAACGCCGCCCTTTGTATCAGGTACCTGCTTTATACATACTATAATCTTCACGTTTGTACCCTCCTTACTTAAGTAAATTAGCTGAGATGACCATACGCTGAACTTCACTTGTTCCTTCGTAGATCTCAGTAATCTTAGCATCACGCATCATACGCTCAACATCATATTCCTTGATGTATCCGTAACCACCGTGAAGCTGAACGGCCTTAGTAGTAACTTCCATAGCAACCTCTGCAGCATAAAGCTTAGCCTGAGCAGCCTCTACGCTGTAAGATGTTGTATGATCCTTTGTATACTGATCCTTTGTAAGAGCAGCCTTGTATACAAGCATCTTAGCTGCTTCAACCTTTGTTGCCATATCAGCAAGCTGGAACTGAGTATTCTGGAACTGAGCTATTGAACGACCAAACTGCTTTCTTTCCTTAACATACTCAACTGTTCTCTCAAGTGCGCCCTCAGCAAGACCAAGTGCCTGAGCTGCTATACCTATACGACCACCATCAAGTGTATGCATAGCTATATTGAAGCCCTTACCCTGCTTACCAAGGAGATTATCCTTAGGTATACGGCAATCTGAGAAGATAAGCTCATATGTAGATGAACCACAGATACCCATCTTATTCTCTTTTGTACCGAATGTGAAACCAGGTGTTCCCTTCTCAACTATGAAAGCTGAGATTTCCTTCATTGTTCTGCCGCGCTTCTCAACAGTACCTGTAACTGCAATAACAATATATACATCAGCTTCTTTACCATTTGTAATGAAGCACTTAGATCCGTTAAGAACCCACTCGTCTCCATCGAGAACAGCCTTTGTCTGCTGTCCCTGTGCATCTGTACCTGCGCCCGGCTCAGTAAGACCGAAAGCACCAAGTTTCTTTCCTGATGCAAGATCCGGAACATACTTCTGCTTCTGCTCTTCTGTACCAAATGTAAGTATAGGATCTACACAGAGTGATGTATGTGCAGATACGATAACGCCTGTAGTACCGCAAACCTTGGAAAGTTCCTCTACACACATAACATATGTAAGGATGTCACAACCCTGTCCGCCGTATTCCTTCGGTACAGGAATGCCAAGGAAACCATACTTTGCCATCTTGTCGACTGTCTCTCTCGGAAATCTATGCTGCTCATCGATCTCCTGTGCAAGAGGCTTTGCTTCATTTTCAGCGAAACTCTTAAAAAGATTTCTCGCCATTTCATGCTTTTTGCTGAGTGAAAAATCCATGAATATATTCCTCCGTTTAAGTTAAATATAATATTCATCAACTGCCGATTTTGTCCGACAGTAAATTACTTCTTAGAATAATCGTAGAAACCGATACCTGTCTTACGTCCAAGCTTACCAGCACGAACCATCTTACGAAGAAGTGGATGTGGACGATACTTGCTGTCACCTGTCTCTGCCTGAAGTACTTCCATAATTGCAAGAACTATATCAAGACCAACAAGATCACCAAGTGCAAGAGGTCCCATAGGATGTGATGCACCAAGCATCATAGCTGTATCAATATCTTCAACAGAAGCGATACCCTCTGCATATATACCAACAGCTTCATTTATCATAGGAATAAGAATTCTGTTTACTACGAAACCAGGAGCTTCCTTAACCTGAACAGGAGTCTTGCCTATCTCTGTAGCAATCTTTTTAATCTCTTCTACGAATTCATCTGATGTATTCTCACCAGCGATAACTTCAACAAGCTTCATTCTGTCAGCCGGGTTGAAGAAATGCATTCCGATTATTTCTCTGTCAAGTCCTGCACCGATCTCAGTAATTGAAAGAGAAGATGTGTTTGAAGCAAACTTGCAGCCTGCAGGAACTATCTCCTGAAGCTCCTTGAATGTAGCCTTCTTGATCTCCATTGATTCTGGAGCAACCTCTATAACGAGATCACAGTCTGTACAGATATCTTTAAGACCAGTCTTAATCTTTCCAAGAATCTCAGCACCTTTCTCAGCAGTGATCTTCTCCTTGCCGATAAGGAAGTTGATGTTCTTCTCAATCTTAGCCTTTCCACCATCAGCAAATTCCTGCTTGATGTCGCAAAGACGTACTTCATAACCATCTGTCATAGCGAAAGCCTGAGCTATACCTGAGCCCATTGTTCCGGCGCCAACAACACCTACTACCATGTTTTTTATCCTCCATTTTTTTACATTAAAAGTAACTGTTCGTGCTAACTGCCACGGACAGTTACTTTTGTTTACTATTTGTTCTGGAAATCTACGACCTTAACCTTAGCCGGGTCGTCTTTCTTACGAAGGAAATTAGCCATTCCTTCTTTCTGATCATAAGACTCGAAGCAGTCACCAAAGAGCTTCTCTTCAATAACGATAGCCTGATCCATATCAACCTGGAGACCGTCATTGATAGCTTTCTTACAATTACGTACTGCTATAGGAGCCTGCATAGCGATCTTTCCTGCAAGTTTCTTTGCAGCAGGGATAAGCTCCTCGAGTGGATAAACAGCATTTACAAGTCCGATAGCCTTAGCTTCTTCAGCCTTGATATTTCTTGCTGAATATATAAGTTCTTTAGCCATGCCTACACCAACTGTACGAGCAAGTCTCTGTGTACCGCCGAAGCCAGGTGTTATACCAAGGCCTACTTCAGGCTGTCCAAACAGAGCATTCTCTGAACAGATTCTGATATCACAGCTCATAGAAATCTCGCATCCGCCGCCAAGAGCGAATCCGTTAACAGCTGCAATTACAGGAATAGGAAATGTTTCGATCTTTCTGAACACATCATTACCCTTCTTGCCGAAAGCTTCGCCCTCAGCCTTAGTGAGTGTTGACATTTCTCCTATATCTGCTCCGGCAACGAATGACTTGTCGCCTGCACCTGTAAGGATAAGTGCTCTTACAGTATCAAGATCAACAGCATCAAACGTAGCTTCCAGTTCATCAAGAACCTGGCTATTAAGTGCATTAAGAGCCTTTGGACGATCTATAGTAATGATACCTACAGCGCCTTCCTGCTCATATCTTACAAATTCTGCCATTTGTGAATCTCCCTTATCTTATGATTAGTCTCTCTCAACGATAGTAGCACAACCCATACCACCACCGATACAAAGTGTAGCAAGACCCTTCTTAAGGTCCATATCTTCCATCTCATGAAGAAGAGTAACAAGGATACGAGCTCCTGAAGCTCCAACCGGGTGACCAAGTGCAATAGCACCACCACGTGGGTTGAGCTGCTTCTCAACATCAATACCAAGATCCTTACCAACTGCTACAGACTGAGCTGCGAACGCTTCATTTGCCTCGATAACATCGAAGTCCTCGATCTTATAATCGCACTTAGCCATAGCCTTCTTTGTAGCTGCAACAGGACCGATACCCATGATCTCAGGTGCAACACCTGCAAGTGCTCCTGCAACGAACTTAGCCATTGGCTTAACTCCAAGTTCCTTAGCCTTCTCTTCAGACATAAGAACGATAGCAGCTGCACCATCATTGATACCTGAAGCATTACCTGCTGTAACATATCCATCAGGATTGATAGCTCTCATTCTTGAAAGACCTTCAGCTGTGATTCCCTCACGTGGTCCCTCATCTGTATCAAATACGATAGTTTCCTTCTTCTTCTTAACTTCTACAGGAACGATCTCTCTCTTGAAAGCGCCCTCTGCACGAGCCTTGCAAGCCTTCTGCTGGCTGTTAGCTGCGAACTCATCAAGCTCTTCTCTTGTAAGTCCCCACTGCTCTGCGATATTGTCAGCTGTCTTGATCATATGATAATCATTGAAAGCATCCCAGAGAGCATCATTAACCATAGTATCCATAAGACCACCCTGGCTCTGGCTTGGCCACATCATTCTGTAACCATAACGTCCATTAGGGATAGCAAATGGAGCCATTGACATGTTCTCCATACCACCTGCAACAACGATGTCAGCATCACCTGCCTGAATCATCTGTGCAGCCATATTAACGCAGTTAAGACCTGAACCGCAGACAACGTTAATAGTAACTGCCGGAACCTCTATAGGAAGACCTGCCTTGATTGATGCCTGTCTTGCAACGTTCTGACCGAGTCCTGCCTGGATTACGCAACCCATATAAACCTGATCTACTGCAGCCGGAGCAACTCCTGCACGCTCGAGTGCCTCCTTAATAACGATTGCACCAAGGTTTGCAGCAGGTGTTGTGGAAAGGCTTCCACCCATAGTACCGATAGCAGTACGGCAAGCGCTTGCTATAACTACATTTCTTGACATTTTAGAATCCTCCGTTCTTTAATTTATAAATTGTTTTTTGGAATTATTTAGACCAACTGTTCATGACCGAACAGTGTTAGGCGGATAATATCATAACACAAATGAAATACAAACACAACAAAACAAAGTATCAATTTATTGTCATTTTCTGATACTGTCTTCGATAGTTATATACTCTCCTGCAGAACCTGCTCCGAGAGCAACATAATCGCCCGGATTATCACCGGTTATGATCTTTAGACCGGTCTTCTCACCAACAAATCTTGCAAGTCCGGGCATCATGCTTCCGCCTCCTGCAAGAAGTATGCCTTCTTTAGTTATGTCAGAAACAAGCTCCGGTTCCGTAACATCCAGTACACTCGTAATTGCATCACATATAAGCGTAGCTGTTTCAAGATAAATAGGCACTGTTTCATTGGTAGTAATCTCAAGTTTCACCGGAAGTCCATTAAGGAGATTCTTTCCCTTAATCTCAAATGTATCGGCATCGTTTGTATAAACGACCGAACCACCATCAATCTTGGAATCCTCTGCCGAAACTTCACCAAGTTCAATATTATATTTTCTTCTTACATACCTTATAAGTGCAGCTGTGAAATCATCTCCACCGAACTTAAGTGTCCTTACTTCAGATATTCCTCCTGAAGATATAACAGACACTTCAGTCGTCCCTCCACCTATATCAACTATCATATGACCTGATGTTTCAAATATATCAACACCTGCGCCTATAGCTCCGGCAAGCGGTCTTTCAAGAAGATATACTGTTCTTGCTCCGGTTCTGAGAACGGCATCCATAACAGCCTTCTTCTCTACCTCTGTAATACCGCACGGAATAGTGACGCAAATGTTAGGTCTTCCCCATATATGCCTTCTGCTGAGGGCATTCTTGATGAAGGCCTTGATCATTCTCTCTGTAAGTGTATAGTTGGATATTACGCTGTGACGTATAGGTCTCTCTACTATAGTATTCTCAGTAGTCTTACCTATCATACGTTTGGCCTTAGTCCCGACAGCTTCAATCTTTCTTGTTTTTTTATCATAAGCTATGACAGACGGCTGATTTATGACTATACCTTTGTCGCGCATAAAGACTCTTATATTTGAAGTTCCAAGATCTATTCCTATATCAATACGATACATTTTTTCCTCCGAATAAAACCATTAAATCCGACCGGAAACACAAAACACAAAAAAGTGGTACCGGCGAAGCATGTTGATTATAACACCGATACCACTTAATTTCATTAATAAATTGTAACTATTCTGCCGAATTATTCAGTTTAGTCAAAATCATCCGGAAGAAGCAGCTTTGTGCCTGATGCACCTTCTCTTGAATCGCACTTCTCCATAGCAGTGTCAATAGTCTTAAGAAGTCTGTCGATATTTCCAAGCTCCATAGCTATAAGGATATTACTAAGCTTTCCAAGGACTGTTTCAGCCATCTTGTAACCCTTCTCATCCATATAACCGACAGCGATACTTGCCATATCTTCATTTGTGATCTTATCCATCTGAATGAGATGCATAAAGTCATCATTAAGATCCTTGCAGTTTTCAAAGAGTCTTGTTAAGGAATCAATCTCACCTGTAAGAACTATAACGAAATCGTTTTTCTCCGGTTTAGCCAGAGCAACGAGTTCTCTGAGCTTATCAGGAGTAAGAAGTCCTGCGCTCTCTATAACAAGAGTACCTCCTTCAAGCTTCTTCATATTATCCTCAAGCTTTGACTTATCTGTCATCTTGTTCAGAACCTGAGCTCTGATCTTTGCTATAGTCTTAGCCTTGATAATTCCTGAATCATAGAAGCTTCTTGCAAAGTCTTCACCGATACATACAGAACCGAAACCATGCATACCGAGAACTACGATATTCTTAGGCTTCTCAGGTTCAATTGTAATATCATTATAAGTATCGATGATCTGATCATCTTCGCTTACTGAAAGCTGTGTATACTTCTTGAGGTATGAAGCTGTAACAGGAAGTCCGCCTTCCTCATCGATATTGGAGAGATCAATCTCCATAGCCTCAGCTTCAGCAACCTTCTTTTCAGCTTCCTCTATACTCTGCTTAGCATCATATACAGCCTTTTCTGCAATGAGGCTCTCTGCCTTGGCAAATTCAGCCTGCTTTGCAAGTTTTTCGATATTCTTGGAAGCATCATTTGCTGTTTTCTCAAGAGCTGCAAGTTCTGCCTCTCTTGCCTTAGCATTCTCTGCCGCAGCCTTCTCTGCTTCTGCTACAGGATCCTTGGTATCAGCATCAAGAGCTTTAATCTTTGAAACTTCTTCAGCCTTGAGCTTATTCTCATTTGCAAGTCTCTTGGTCTCTCTTCCGGCTATAAGTGACTTAACTTCAGCAAGGAGTTTGTCCTTTGCTTCCTTCTTAGCCTTAAGAGTATCAGCAAATGCAGCCTTTCTGCCGCTGCTTATCTTTTCGATTTCTGCCTTCTTACCGGCAGCCTCATCATCTATAGAACCAAGCTTACCTTCAGCATCTGCTATAATCTTCTTATCTTCATTTATAGCAGCCTTAGAATCTGCTATAAGCTTCTCGCTCTTTTCAACTATAGCCTGCTGTTCAAGAGCTTCATTCTTTGCCTTCTCAAGATCGGCTTCAAGAGATTCCTTAGAAGCAGCTGCTTCATCAGCAGCACTCTTAATTCTGCTCTCAAGATCAGCTTTATTTGACTCATATTCAGCATTTCTCTTTGCTGCAAGCTCTGCTGCATCCTTCTTTGCAACAGCTATAGATGCCTCTGTCTTTTCTGCAGTATCTTTACTTACTGTTATAAGTTCTTCAGCATCTGCTATTTCCTTCTCAGCAGCTGCTATAGCAGCCTTAGCACTTTCAATTCTTGCCTCAGCATCAGCTATATCATTCTTAGCCTTTTCTATAGAAGCTTCTTTCTCAACGATAACTTCATCAAGATGAGCCTGTGCATCTTCTTCGGCCTTATCTGCCTCAAGAGCAAGAGTTTCAAGCTCCTTCTTAAGAGTCAGAGTCTGGCTGTTAAGATTCTTATCAATTTCATCTATAGCTGAAGCAGCCTTTTCTGCATCGCCGTCAGCCGAAGCCTTATTTGACTTAGCTGCATTAAGAGCTGTCTCAATACTTTCAACTCTTGAAGTAGCAGACTCAACTCTTCCGTTTGCTTCATCTATAGTTGCCTGAATCTTCTTCTTGTCATCAGCAGCAACTGCATCGATAGCAGCCATGCTGTCTTCGTCAGCTTTAATAGCTTCATTTTCTTTAGCCTGAAGTTCCTGCTCTTCCTTCTCAATCTCAGCTACCTGCTTAGATACACGAGCATTATCTTCTTCATCAAGCTTCTTATCTGCCTCAAGAGCACTTGCTATAGCAGCAAGAATATCTTCCTTAATCTTAGCTATATCTGCTTCTTTCTTCTTAGCGGCATTTACAACTTCTGCCTTAGCGTCTTCTATAGCCTTCTTATCAAGAGCTTCCTTATCACTAAGTGATGCCTTGAATTCATCTATGCTCTTCTTAGCCTTATCAGCTTCAGCCTTTACATCATCTGCCTTCTTAGCAGCATCATCAGCCTTTACCTTGCTGTCATTAAATACCTTTTCTTTATCAGCAAGAACCTTCTTTGCATCATCCAGTTCAGCCTTAGCCTTATCAACAGCCTTCTTCTTAGCTGCCTCAGCGGCCTTCTTTCTTGCTTCTTTAGCTGCTTTAGCTTTTCTTTCCTGAAGCTCTTTTCTTCTAGCCTCTTCCTCAGCCTGCTTCTTAGCTGCTTCTTCAGCCTTACGCTTAGCTTCCTCTTCAGCCTTCTTAGCTGCTTCTTCAGCCTTCTTCTTAGCTGCTTCTTCAGCCTTCTTTCTGGCTTCTTCTTCAGCTTTTTCTTCAGCCATCTCACGCTCACGCTCTTCCATAGCCTTTGCACGTGCTTTAGCCTTAGCTGCTTCTATACGGCGTCTCTCTTCATCAGCCCTGTTCATTCCCTTAGCTTCATGCTTTCTGTGAGAAGTCGTATCGCTTGTAAGAACTTCTGTTTCAGGATCATCTGATGGTTCATCCTGAGCAGGTTCATCAACAGGAGCACTATCCTTTATCTCCTGAACCTGAGAATCAAATGCAGAGAACTCATCATCTATATCATACATTGAATTAACATCATTTGTAGGAGTGGATCTGTTCTGTGGAAGTATACTGTCAAGTTCCTCCGGAGTCTTAGCACTCTCTTCAGTGCTAACCCACTTAGACTCTGAGCCTTTGATAGTCTTGTTTCCATCGGCATCAACCTTAACCTTCGAACTATCCTTCTTAATTTCTCCAACGATTTTAACCTTTTCGTCGCCTGATGCCTTCTCAGGCTCAAGGCTGGCGCCAAGTCCACCACCTATGGTGCTTCCAAGACCACCTGTAGGAAGAGAACCAAGTCCGCCCTCTGCTTTCTTATCCTTAGAACCAAGTCCGCCACCGAGACCATTTCCGATACCCTGAATAGCTTCCTTAAGCTGTTCTTCTTTTGATGGTTCTTCCTGCTTTGCTTCTTCTTCCGGCTCTTCATAAGGTATACCGAGTTCCTGAGCACGTTTCCTACGCTTCTTTTCCTCGATCCTCTTAAGATCCTCTTCTGAAAGAGTCTTGAATTTTGGCTTATCACCACTACTGCTTTCAGTTGTCTTGCCTCCACCGGCAAGCTGCATTGCTTCCTGTTCTTTCTTGAGCTTTGCAGCTTTCTCAGCCTTCTCCTTCTCAACCTGAGCTCTGACCGCTGCAATTAACGCTTCTCTTTGATCGACAGCCAATGTTACTACCTCCTTAATACATATATATCACAAATGAAATGATATCAGAATTAAATATCAATACCCAAAGACTTCAGAAGTTCCTCAGCTTCCCTCTGCATCCTTTCTTCTTCAAGGAGTCTCTGCGAAAGCTTTTCTTCCTGTTCTTTTGCTACATCATTGAACTTATTTACAATTACATGTTCCTCTTTATCCAGATCAGGGAACAATGTATTCTTAAACTCAGGGAAATCAAGTCCGGTTGAAGACTCAACTTTGTAATCAAGATCCTTATAAGGATCAAGGTTGACAGGTTCCGGTACAGGCTCAGGTTCAACGACCTCTTCAACTTCCGGTTCTGCCTCTGGTTCAACGACCTCTTCAACTTCCGGTTCTTCCTCTGGTTCAACTTCAGATTCTACGAATTCTTCAACCTCAGGCTCAGCTTCAATAGTCTCCTCAACCGGTTCAGCTTCTGCAACCTCTTCTACCTCAGGCTCTACTTCAGGTTCTACAACCTCTTCAACTTCCGGCTCTACTACAGTTTCCGGTTCTGCGATAGGTTCAGGTTCAACAACCGGTTCACTTGAAACAACTGCTGTATCTACTGAAACACCTGATTCTATTTCTACACCACTGACAGAATCCTTAATAAATGCTATATCCTTAACATCCATCTTTGAGAATTCTGACTGTTCAGGGGTTATATAATCATCCATATTTGGTTCAGGAATCGGAGCAGGTTCTATGCTGACACCATGTTCTTCGAACGACAGTCTTGGTTCTGGTTCTGCAACCTCCTCAACCTCTGGTTCTGCCTCCGGCACAACATCCGGCTCAGGTTCAGGCTCTGCCATCTCTTCAACCTCAGTTTCAACTTCAGGCTCTGCCTCAGGTTCAGGTTCTACTACCTCTTCAACCTCAGTTTCAACTTCAGGTTCTACTACCTCTTCTACCTCAGGTTCAACTTCAGGCACAACCTCTGGTTCTGGTTCAGGCTCTACCACCTCTTCAACCTCAGGCTCTACTTCAGGCTCAGGTTCTTCAACCTCAGGTTCAACCTCTGGTTCTGCAAATTCTTCAACCTCTGGTTCGAATTCTTCTTCGTCATCAACAAAGTCGATCTCTTCCTCTATTGACTGATATTTATCCTTCAGCTCATCGACGTCATATCCAAAGCTGCGGAAGTCTTCTTCAATATCTGAAAGTCCCTCTATAGTATCTGACTCAGGAGCAAAACCATCATCATAATCATAAGTGATTACATCATCAATACTCTTCTTCTCGAATTTATCCTCAAATGATTCATATACTTCTTCCGGTTCTTCCTCTATCTCAGGTTCCTTCTCTTCCGGAGTAGATAACTCAATATCATCATCCTTCTTAGCTTCTTCAACTATCTTCTTTGGAAGCTCGTCATCGGATTTCTTTTCATTGTCAGATACTTCATCCTCATCTGAATCTGATACAACATCTTCCTCATCATCAAGAAGATCCTTCTCACCCTTTATACGACGAAGTCTGCTGAAAAGACTCTTCTTCTCTTTCTTAGCCTCTTTTGAAGTTTCTTCTTCAGGAAGATCAAATTCATCTTCAACCATAGTAAGGAACTGAGGTTCTGCAGCATCATCGGAATCCGGATCAATACGCTTATAATCAGCATCAAGCTGCTTACGTTCCATTTCTCTTATCTCTTCGAATTCAGGATCCTTATCAGGAACTTCTTCCTTTGCATAGATATAGAAATAATCATCCGGTTTTTCTGAACCGTTTTCTATAGCACTGATAACTGTGGACTTATGAGTTTCCTTATAAGTTGCAACATAATCATCAGCAATAGTCTTGGATATATCAGTCTTACCACTGATCTTTGCAAGCAGATAAAGCTCATAGCTCCAGTATTCATCAATATTTTCAGCATAATGAGGATTAAGCCTTTCAAAAAGGCTGTCGAGTTCTTCGCCTTCAGCTTTGGCAAGGATATAATCGATATTCTTGATATTCCTATCGTTGCCTATATCGTTATGTACATATTCCTTATAATACATCTTGGCAAGAGTACGGAATCCAAGTTTAAGATAAAATGAAATGATAGAGAATATTACTCTGTTTGATTCGGGAGCCATGATATGGGCTCTTACATAGAATTTTCTGGCATCCGCTATACGACCTACGTTTTCATATACCTCGCCGCACACACGAATAAACTGGGGATTAAGAGACTTCTCCAGTTCCTGGGTATCAAGAATTGGCGCAGCCATATCATACTGTTCTGCTGCAGCCAGTTCTTTAATCTTATTTACGCTTGCCATACTAAGTCCGGAAGCCAAATTATCATTCCCCCAAAGTTCGTTATTATTAAGACACCAAACAATAGGAAAGCGTGTTCCCTATTGTTTGTGTGTAACAGTATTAGTTTACCATATTAAGTAAGCCTTTACAAGGTTAATTGGCATTCTCAAATACCTTCTCAACCTTCTCAATAACTGTATCCTTCATGTTGCCACGAGTCTTCTCGTAATGAAGGCCTGATTCCATGATTTCGAGAAGTTCCATTCTGTATTTGCTGTCAATCTGCTGGATATTCTCCATAAGAACATCCTTGATCTCATTTACATATTCCTTCTCTTTCATCTTGTCGATCATCTCTTCATAATTGAAGTTAGATGAGCTCTTGAGTTCTTCCTGCTTACGTCCGCAGATAATACACTCTTCTGATCCTGCTTCATTTACATGTCCACAGTTACATGTCCAGATCATTCCATCTGTTCTGTACTTCTCAACAGCATCGATACCTCTTGACTTCTTGAGATTCTCAAGCCTGTGAGTACTCATCTGGATATCAACCGGTGTATCATTACATGCAAATACTCCTCTAGGTGTTGCATACTTGTTCACAATAACTCTTGCATCCTTAAGTACGAGCATATCTGCATATGTAAGCTCACAATGGAGCGGAATTGATTTGATGAGCGATACATTTCCTTTATCAAATGCAACGTCAATATCTTTTATTATAAGCTTCTCTTCAAAGAGATTTCTGAATTCAATATTTACTCTGACTGAAAGGATATCATCCAGATTGTAATTATAGAACCAGACTGAGATATCTATATCCTTCTTAGTTCCGTCAAGCACAACCTTAACAGGTCTAGGTACAAGCCTTGTATAATAATTCTTAACTACAAGTTCTTTCTTGACTATATCTGACTCGCTCGCCTTCTTTTCAATCCTTACTGCAGTACCTGTTGCTATAACACCAAAAGAAGAAGATGAGAAAAGTACGTATTCCATCTTCATACCAATGATTGCATTTGCTTTTTTCTTTTTGGCGAGTTTTATAAGATTCTTTTCGGCATCATCTTTACACTTATCAAGATTAGCCTTATCCTGTTCAGACACATCGGCAACCGACGCAGTGATATTTTTAATAAAATTCGTTCCTAGAATATCCTGGCTTGCTATGAAACCGTAATACTCAACAATAGAATAGCCTTCGAATGAAGACCCTGTTGTGATCATAATATGATCTGACATATGTGTTTCCCCCCATCGTTTATTTGTAGCAAAATAAATCCACGCCTTATTATATCATAATTCTCTTATAAATCAATCTTAAGCGGGTCCGAATTTGTGTAAGTAACGTATCTGTATTCTATACTGAAACATGTCTCTTCATCGGACTCTTCGGTAACACTCCAGTTATCAAGTTTATCAAGATTCGGGAAGAAAGTATCAGCCTCATATCTGTAATCAATCATGGTAAGATATGCATTCTTACAATATGGATACATCATCTCATAAATCTTTCCACCGCCTACTATATAAATGGAGTCATCATCATAATCAGCGAGTGTCTTAAGAAGCTCCTCCTTGGAATGGACTACTATCCCGTTTCTGACTTCAAAATTCGGATTATGTGAAAGAATGATATTGGTTCTTCCCTGAAGCGGCTGTCCATTCGGAAAGCCTTCAAGAGTCTTTCTTCCAAGAACTATAACATTCCCCATTGTACGGTTTCTGAAATTCTTCATATCTGCCGGAATCCTTACAAGAAGACTTCCGCGAAGCCCTATTCCCCAGTTACTGTCCACTGCCGCTATAAGATTCATGCTGTGTTCCTCCTCATTTCGGTACCTGTATGACCGTGACTCGGTCCATTTTTGATTAAAACAACATACATGATGATACCATATATCTGCATTCTGAAAAAGCAAAATCGTAAAGGAGGCAGAATATGGGAGCAAATATATTCTGGGGAGGTATTCTCAGGGCATTAAGAAAAAAGTGGGATCTGTCCCAGAAAGAAGTCGCATACATGATCGGAGTATCCAGACAGACTTATTCTGCGTATGAAACTGGAAAGATTCACCCGACTCCGGAAGTCATAGCCATACTGTCAGAAATCTATAATACAGACATATCTTCCTACGCATTTGCAATGTTTCCTGACAGTCTGGTCGCCGAGACTGCCGAATACAGAAAAGCAGTCAGTCAGAGAAAAAAGAATGATTATGAACCCGGCAGACGTCGAGTTAAGAAACGAAAGGTTACATACTTTGACAGAGAACTTTTGTATCCCTTCGAGGATGAAGAATAACAAAACCCGAAAGAATTACGTCTTTCGGGTTTTATCATTATTGCTGCGTACTTGCATATAATACGGAAGTATCTACTCCGATCTTATTTGTAAATCTTATGAGACAGTCATATATAAAGTCCCATTCCCTCTCAAGCGAAGGATAATTCTTAGCAGCGATTTCAAGAACATCATCTCTCGCCATGTTTACATGATCATCAAAGAAGTCATACAGCCTTTCAGCTCCGATGCTGAGGCTGAGGTCTCGCATTGTTCTTGCATCAACCATATACTTATTGACGTCGCCATCAAGAAGTTCATCATATATCCTGTCTTTGATTTCTTCGGAAAGCTTTATGAACTTTATAACATGAGCATAGAATGTAAGAAGCTCACCCTTACAGTTCTCAAGAGCTTCGCTGAAATCTATACCAGCTTCGGAAAGCAGTCTCTCCTTGACACTGTCATCCTTAATCCTGACAAGCATATCTGTATTGTCCGGAAGCATAGTCTTTGTAGCTCTGTTAATGAGGATATCCAGAATAGTATTTCTTCCTATAGGCTTTGTAAGAACCTCCTGGAAGCCATACTCCTTGAAGTCCTCAGGAGTTCTCGGATCCCTTCTTCTGAGCATCAGATAAACAGCTGTATCCCTGTTCTTATTATCAGGGCTGTTAGTAAGATTCTTATATACCTGAAGGCCGTCCATCTGTCTCATAGTATTGGCAATAAGAATTATATTGAATTTATCCTTTCTTGCCAGCCAGAGCGCAGATACACCATTCTCAGCGACTGACACTATTGCGCCTGCCTCTTCGAAATAGCTCTTCATTGCTTCAAGATCTTCCTTCTGGTCATCAACCAGAAGAACATAAAACTTACCCTGGAGCTTGAACTCCTCCTTCTCTTCTTCCTCACCCTCTTCATTCTGAATAAAACGGGACATGAAAGGAAGTCTTGATATACCGGGCACATCATGAATTTTATAGATAATGTCGTCTATAGTGATCATTTTACTACTACCTTCTTGAAATTCTTCTTGCCTTTTCTGATGACAAATTCATCAGTAAAGTCATCTTTTGTATAAGTAACCTTAATGTCTGCAACCTTCTCTCCATTTACAGACACACCGCCCTGTTCTACAGCGCGTCTTGCTTCACTTCTGGAAGCGGCAAGTCCTGCCTTATGGACAACCCCGATGATATCGATCGTACCATTCATGAAGTCATCCTCTGTGAGAGCAGCCTCAGGCATTCCCTCTGAGCTTCCTGCACCAAATACCCCCTTTGCAGCAGCCTCAGCAGCCTTAGCCTTTTCCTCACCGTGAACCATCTTTGTAAGCTCAAATGCGAGTATTTCCTTAGCCTTGTTAAGTTCTTCATTCTTCCAGCCTTCCATAGCCTTGATCTCATCAAGAGGAATGAAAGTAAGAAGCTTCATACATTTGATAACATCAGCGTCATCAACATTTCTCCAGTACTGATAGAACTCATATGGAGTAGTCTTGTTCTCATCAAGCCATACAGCACCCTTCGCTGTCTTACCCATCTTCTTTCCTTCTGAGTTAAGAAGAAGGGTTATGGTCATGGCATATGCATCCTTACCGAGCTTCTTACGTATGAGCTCTGTACCGCCGAGCATGTTTGACCACTGATCATCTCCACCGAACTGCATGTTGCAGCCGTATTTCTGATATAACATATAGAAATCATAGCTCTGCATGAGCATATAGTTGAACTCAAGGAAGTTAAGTCCTCTCTCAAGTCTCTGCTTGTAGCATTCAGCAGCAAGCATCTTATTAACACTGAACTGTGAACCTATATCACGGATGAACTCTATATAGTTAAGATCAAGAAGCCAGTCTGCGTTATTCACCATAAGCGCTTTATCCGGACCGAATTCTATGAAACGGCTCATCTGCTGCTTGAAGCATTCACAGTTATGCTCGATGATTTCTTTTGTCATCATCTGTCTCATGTCTGTACGACCTGTAGGATCGCCGATGTATCCTGTTCCGCCGCCAACGAGAGCTATAGGCTTATTTCCTGCCATCTGAAGTCTCTTCATAAGGCAGAGCGCCATGAAGTGACCGACATGAAGGCTGTCAGCCGTAGGATCGAAACCTATATAGAAGGTAGCCTTTCCATTATTGATAAGCTCTCTTATCTCTTCCTCATCTGTTGTCTGAGCTATAAGACCTCTCTCTATAAGTTCTTCGTAAATCTGCATTTTTCTACCTCACAATATTTATTCCTGAAACATTATTTTATCATATAAACGCTGTAACATGTACTATATTTTTCTCTGTTTTTACTTTTTTTCTTCAACCTTCTTGAACTTTCCGTAACCCTGATCGCGATATCTTATATATCCGATTCCAACTCCAAGAACTACAAAGTAAAGAGGAGTCGTTATAGGCTGGTTAAGATTAACAAGTCCCTGAGCAGCATAACCAATTCCTGACGCAAGCATAGCTGCAGGAACTATGTCCTGCTTATATCTTCTGATGATATATATAAATGAACTGATTCCGAGTGCCATATATGAAAGCATTCCGAAAAGACCAGTAGTTATGAGATACTGGAGCAGTTCATTATGTGCATTATCATATGATTTACCGGTAACAGCTACCATCTCATCATAATATGGCTTCATTACTTTCGCTATCGTTTCATTTCCGTATCCGAAAAGCTTATGAACGAAGCTGCTGCCACGGTGAATCTCAAAGAGCTTCCTCCATATATAACCTCTGTAGGTTCCCCATTTATCATTAAATGTAAAGAGGTCTGTCTTTCCGGAATTCTTTCCGATAGAAAATGCAACGATTCCCGCAATCACTATCAGCACAGCGAGAGCTATCATAGCCGGAACCCTGTTTACTGTCTCAAGTTTCTCCTTAAGCACCCTCTTCAGGAAAAGAACAATCGAATAAATGATCACCATACCGAAGAATATCACTCCCGTAATCTTACGATTTGTCATAATCTCCGCAATACCATTTATATGCTTCATGTTTCCGCCATAGACATTCTTAATGAACGCCATGACGAAAAGTCCAAGCGAAAGAAGCGTTATAGAAAGCACGAACCTGTCAAATCTTTTATCCTTTATTGAAAGGAACAGAAGCACCAGGAAGCTCATTCCGAGGCCGAGGTAAACATTGTCGCTTCGGCTTACAAGCATTGACATGGATGACATGACAATAACAATACCGGCAATGATATCATCTGCAATGTCATCATCATATATCATGATAGCCACAAATATCGGACACACTATACATATAAACGAACCATAAGTATTGATATTTCCGAATGTAGCTGTAAAAAGCTGTTTCTGCTTTTCAGTAATATCTTTGATAAGTTCAAATGGATCGCCGCCGAAATGCTGCATATAAGAAATTACGTAACTGAAAGCCGTAACTGCAGCAAGCACGAAAATATTAGCCTTATTAACATATGTTTTCTGAGCAAGTACTACAAAGGCAACCACCAGGCAGAGGATCATCAGAAGTCCCATCCTTCTTCCCGTACTGCCTGAATATGCAGCAGCTTTATCATCAGCGATTAAAAATGCTATAAAATTGGCAAGCAGAAAGAGACCTGCATACAGTTCAGGCATCTCATATACCTTTTCAGCCCTCTTCTCGAACTTCTCACATCCATAATAATCAAGAAGTGAGAATTCCACCATCAAAGCAAGCACTCCAAGGACTACAAGTCCGAGAACTCCATACTCGAAGGTATATGCTCTGGTCGCCGTGATATTGAAGTACTTATTGTTCATGTAGATAAGATAAAAAGAAGACATATATAAAACAAATATATATTTAACTATGTCTATATGTCTCCAAGGCCTGTATCTGTCGAACGCATTTTCTTTCTTCTTTGACACTTATCTGATCTCCTACTGTAAATCTGAAATCTATTATGATTTATTCCTGTACTAAACGAAAAGAGCCCTCGAATAAATTCGAAGGCTCTTTGTGCGGGAGATGGGACTTGAACCCACACGACGTTGCCATCACTAGATCCTTAGTCTAGCCTGTCTGCCAATTCCAGCACTCCCGCTTATTCACCGCGTCACTCATGACGCGAAGAATATATTATCATTTTGAAATATCTTTGTCAACAACAAATTTTAACTTTTTTAAAATCTGCATTGACCGCTTATGCAACTGCCTTCTTAGCAACTTCTACAAGCTTAGCAAATCCTTCAGGATCACTTATAGCGAGCTCTGAAAGCATCTTTCTGTTGATGTCTACATTTGCCATCTTAAGTCCATGCATAAGGTTGCTGTATGATATATCATTCTGTCTTGCTGCAGCATTGATACGAGCGATCCAGAGCTTACGGAAATCTCTCTTCTTCTCTTTTCTTCCTCTGAATGCATTTGCATCAGCTCTCATAACTGACTGCTTAGCAACTCTATACTCTTTACTTCTAGCTCCAACGTATCCCTTTGCAGCCTTAAGTACCTTGTTATGCTTCTTCTTAGCGTTTGCGCCACCTTTGATTCTTGCCATCTTTATATCCTCCTAACTAACTCTCACTCTTACATATAAGGTAAAATCTTGTTCATTACCTTGCTGTTTGTCTTATCTGTAACAGTAGCTTTTCTGAGATTTCTCTTTCTCTTAGCAGTCTTCTTTGTAAGGATGTGGCTCTTGTATGCTTTATTCCTCTTAAGTAAACCTGTTCCTGTTCTCTTAAAACGCTTTGCTGCTGCTCTCTTTGTCTTTAACTTTGGCATCTCTTTATCCTCCTAAAAGATTTAATCTACTACTTCTTTGCAGCAAGAAACATTATCATGCTTCTTCCTTCAAACTTAGCCGGCTTATCGATCACAGAAATATCGCTGAGCTTCTCTGCGAAATCATCCAGCACTTCTTTCCTTTTATTAACATAAGCAAGCTCACGCCCTCTGAAACGAAGAGTAACCTTTACCCTGTCGCCCTTTGTAAGGAACTTCCTTGCCATATTAATCTTAGTATTAAGGTCGTTGTCATCTATATTCGGTGAAAGACGAATCTCTTTGATATCGATAGTCTTCTGCTTCTTCTTTGCTTCCTTTTCCTTACGCATCTGCTCATAACGGAACTTTCCGTAATCAGTGATCCTGCATACAGGTGGTTTAGCATTAGGTGAAACACGAACAAGATCAAGGCCTGCTTCATCAGCTATACCTCTTGCCTCGTCTATGCTCATAACTCCGAGCTGGTTACCTTCTACACCGATAACTCTGACTTCTTTGTCTCTGATCTGTTCATTGATTAAATAGTCGATGACTTTGTACCTCCTTACGACATTACATAAATACACTTCTCTGTGAGAATGCTTTTTCAAAAATGAAAAGGCGGATGAATCGTCATCCGCCTAAAATACAAACTTAAACCACGCATCAGCTTTGCACACCATAAGATGATATGCATCTGCATACGCATATAGAAATGTATAATAACCCTGAACGCTGGCTTATTGCCGCAGCAAGGTGAGGGCGGATAACCCTTCTTCTTTTCACACACTCGTGTACGATATCACATTAACACATGCTTGTCAAACACTTTTTATGCTACAGACTGAGTTTTTTAAGTTCCTCACAGAGTTCAAGATACTCATTCAAAAATGTATCGACATCGCCATAGACAAATTCCGTTTCATTTGCCTTGGCAGCAAGTTCATGTTTCTTTGCTTTTTCACTGAAATCCTTAAGGCCGATAGTCGCCATCGAGCTCTTAATGGAATGCGCATCTATAGCATAAGCCTTGATATCCTCTGCTTCAAGGTTCTTTTTCATCCTGTCTGCACGTACAGGTCCTTCATCTGCTATATCACTTACTATCTCACGAAGAAGATCCTCGTCACCTGCACAGAATGTAAGTGCCGTTTCATAATCCATGCCTTTCATGGACGATAGTCCGGTCTTCTCCGGTACAGAACTATCCGCTTCTACGACAGTTTTTTCTGTTTCCGGATCAGTTTTCGTGTCATTTTCCACCGACACCAACTCAGGAGGAAGCATATTCCTTACCGTTATCTCGAGTATCCTTGGATCAAGAGGCTTGGTAAGATAATCATCGAACCCCTCCTGCATATACATCTCACGGCTTCCTGCTACAGCATTCGCTGTAAGTACAACTGCTTTTGTATCTTTATTCAGAGAATCTTCATCTTCTCTTATAGCATGAAGCGTCTCTATACCATCAGGTTCAGGCATCATATGATCAAGAAGTATCAGATCATATTTTTTCTCTTTACATTTTGCTATGGCAGCCGTACCTGAAGTGCAGAGATCCGGTACTACACCATTTCTCTTCAGGAAAAGTTTCACTATCTTAAGATTGGACTGATTGTCATCAACAGCAAGTATTCTCGCATTCGGCGCCGTAAAGCTGCTAGCTTCAGATGCCGCTGCAGGTTCAGTTTTACGATTCATGAAGCCATCTCTCAGCGGATCTTTGCTGTTATACTTAACAGGGAGCTTGACCCAGAACTCTGAACCGACACCAAACTCACTCAGAACTCCAAGCTCACCATTCATGGAATCAACTATGCTCTTCACTATAGCAAGGCCAAGACCCGTGCCTTCAATATTGGCATTTGATTTGAGATCCGCTCTGGAGAACGCTTCAAAGAGATGCTCCTGATCTTCCTTACGTATTCCTTTTCCTGTATCCTTAACTGAAAGGCTCAGATTATACCCTTCTTCGGTATAGCTTCCTCCAACCTTAAGACAGATTGTACCCTTCTCTGTATACTTGACCGCGTTATTCAGGAGATTGACAAGTATCTGCCTTATTCTGAATTCATCGCTGATAAGTCCGTTCGGAACCTCGCCCTCTATCTCGGTCTTAAGCTCCAGATCTTTTTCTTCCGACCTTTCTTTTATCATCGACATTACATCGTACAGGACATCAGCCATGAGGAAACCACCCTCTTTAATGTCCATTTTCCCGGATTCTATCTTTGTAAAATCAAGGACATCGTTTACAAGCATGAGAAGCATCTTTCCGGAAGTTTTGATATTTCTTGAGTATTCCTCTATCTCCTTATCATTATTTTCCCTGAGTATCATCTCATTCATACCCAGTATGGAATTGATAGGTGTCCTTATCTCATGTGACATACTTGCAAGGAATCTGGTTTTTGCTTCTGAAATATCTATGGCATGCTGTTTTTCGATGCTGATAGTTCTAAGATCATGAACCTGCTGAATTACAATAAAAGCAAGGAAGAATCCCAGTCCGACAACCATAGGAACTGTCGTCTTAATAAATGTCAGCTCCAGGAAGACACTGGTAAGCTCGATCAGACAGCCTACGAGAAAGCCCATAAATCCTATAAAGGTATATCTGTATGTATGTGTATTTCCCTTAAACGCATCAAGCAGCAGAATAGCTATTCCCGACAGAGCCAGAATGACAAGCACTGTATTTGCAGCATCAATAGCGTTATAGATCAGGAGTATTCCCGTAAGGTGAAGAAACGTCCAGCCTACTGAATTCAACAGTGCTATTATCATCATAACTGTCATGGTGATCTTGTATCTGTAGTTCTGTACGGAAACAAGATAAACCGCCAAAGGAAGGGGAATAATTGTACACAGCATGAAACTCAGGAGTCCGTTAACATGATATACACCGAATACAAATGGAAACAAAAATGATTCTGTGATAAGCCATGCCGCTATAGTAAATATAGCCAGAGCTCCGTACATCAGGTCTATTTTGTGCCTGTACCATATCCTTAGAAATACACTCACAATAAATGCCACAAATGAAAAGATCATTACTATTAGGGACAGAAAAAATGAATTTCCTGACTCTCTGAGAAGACTGTTTACAGCTCCGGAGCGGGTACCGATAAAGAAATCCGGTGCTTCCCTGTCAACTAACTGCACAGAATGTCTTTCTACTGTAACTGTCTTACCGGAATCACTTCCCTTAAGAGGAACCGCAAATATGAACCTTTGAGTTGAACCGGCCGGTATATTTACATCTCTTTCCTCAACAAAGTCTTTTCTGAATTCACCATCTATATATACCGAAACACTCTTCCTTGTATCAAAGAACAAGTATTCATTGTCCTTTACGTCCTCCGGAAGGGTTGCAGTCAGCACCTGCTCACTGCCCTCATCAGATATAAAAGTCCAGTCCTCTATGTAACGAACCGACTCCTTCTCAACCACATTGCCCCTGTTAATCAGTCCAAAATAGATAAACACAAATGAACAAAACAGCAGCAAAACAGCGAGCAGTACCTTTACTGCCCTGGTTGTAATCCCTAATATATCTTGTTTCTTATTACCGTTCATTAAAAACCTTTCCAATACTACTCTTCTGTATCTAGCTCCGAAAGAAGCTCCTGCATATCCTTCCCGAGCACAGGATGGATTACATATGGTGCAATCTCCGACATTGGCTTAAGAACAAATTCTCTCTTCGCCATCTCTTTATGAGGAATGGTAAGCCTCTCTGTGTTTATTACACAATCATCATAAAGAAGTATATCTATATCAAGAGTTCTCGGTCCCCAGTGAACTATACGCTTACGTCCTGCTTCATGCTCTATATCATTCACTACTGAAAGCAGTTCATCGGGCTCATAAAGAGTCTCAATCTTTAAAGCCGCGTTCATGAAATTCGGCTGCTCAACAGGACCGTACGGTTCAGTTTCTATAAAATCAGAAACTTCAGTCACGCGGATATATTCATCCTTCCCGAGCTGATCAACAGCAAAGTTCAGATACCCTTCTCTGTCGCCCATATTTGAACCTATAGAAAGATAAGCTGTATGTTTCTTTCTCTCTATCTCCACAGACATACTGTCAAATGTAAGGTCAACCGGAGCGTCCGGTTTGTCTATTCTTATCTTCACCTTATGTAATATATCGAACTTAAGAAGAAGCGAAGCCGCTACATTTTCAGCCGCTGCCTCTATAAGATCATACTTCTCTTCAGTCATGACATTATATATGACATGAGCCGCCTCATCATAATTCAGAGTATCTGCAAGACTGTCCGAGAGTCCAGCCTTTCTCATATTAAAATAAAGCTCGGCTGTAACGTAGAAGAACTGGCCTTCTCTTTTCTCTTCAGCGAAAACCCCATGATATGAAAACACTTTAAGATTTTTGATGATTATCTTATCCATGTAATCCCCTTTACATTTTTCATCAAACAACAAACCTGTATCAGCTATAATTATACTCCAGGCGGTGCAGCTCACCCTCACTTTCCAGATCAGGAAAGTCAAGCTGCCTAAGAGCTTCATATAAAACTATGGCAACAGAATTTGCCAGATTCAGAGATCTTATATCACGTCCCATAGGAATCCTGATACAGCTTTCCGGGTGCTCGGAAAGAATCTCCTCCGGAATCCCTGCACTCTCCTTACCGAACATGATGAAATCTCCATCTTTATACTCAACATCTGTATATCTGACCTTACCCTTGGTAGTCGCATAGAATATCCTTGAACCCGGATTCTTTGCCACAAAATCATCATAATCAAGATACTGCGACAGGTCAAGCTTATCCCAGTAATCCATACCCGATCTTTTGATCATCTTGTCGCTGAGGACAAATCCGTATGGTCTTATAAGGTGAAGCCTTGTTCCTGTTGCAACGCAGGTTCTTCCTATATTCCCTGTATTTGCCGGCATCTCCGGCTCATGTAAAACTATATTAATCATCTAAAACATATTTCCATGAAATTAAAACAATGTCGATAACTATCATTTCATGATGTTATAAAGCATATCCAGCGCACGGCGGTTCTTCTTCACATCATGTACCCTGAAGATACTGCAGCCATGCATGTAACCATAGCAGTTCATGGCCATTGTACCTTCTTCTCTGTCATCTGACGGAAGCTCCAGCGCTTCTCCTATAACGCTTTTTCTTGAAATACCGAAAAGAACCGGATAACCAAGTTCTACGAAAGCATCAATATTCTTTGTCACTTCTATATTCTGTTCATAATCCTTTGCAAAACCGACGCCGGGATCCAGTATTATATGTTCATCCTTAATTCCTGCCGAATGAGCGATATCTATAGATTCTTTGATATCAGATATCACATCTTCCATAAAGTTTTTGTAATCACGTTTCGGTCTGTTATGCATCAGTATGACAGAGATATCTGCATCAGCGATAAGCGTAGCCATGTAGTTGATATCGGATTTGCACTTAAGTGAATCATATCGAAGTCCCCAGATATCATTAATGATATCGACGCCTGTACGGATGCCTACTTCCGCAACCTTACGTTTATAAGTATCGAGAGAAACCTTGATATCAAAGTTCTTCTTCACAGCATCTATAACAGGCATGGCTCTTTCTATCTCTTCCTCTGCAGTTATCTCAGTGTAGCCCGGTCTAGTCGACTCGCCGCCTATATCTATAATATCTGCTCCGTCCTTGATCATCTCCTCAACGTGACGGAGGGAAGTATCCAGATCATAATACTTCCCTCCATCCGAGAATGAATCCGGCGTAACATTCAGAATTCCCATAATACATGGTCTTGATACTTTTCCGTTCATATTTACCATCCCTTCATTCATTACAAGATTATTACATTGAACAATATCATATAGTCATATATTATCCGCTAATGGATAACAGTTTTATTCTTGATATTCTCAGGCCAGTAGCAGGTCGGCTCTGCCTCACATATGAAGCAGTTACGTGAGAGCTTATCTGCTCTGTAGAGAAGCGCCGCAAGACTGTTGTCTTCTCCGGAATAATTCTTATGCTTTCCTATAGCCTCGCACATTACATTTATCTCATCTTCATCAAAGCCTGCTCTTCCAAGGATTTCTCTTGCTATCAGAGCACCCGCCTCATGGTGAGACATTCCCTCTTCCTCATACTTTGAATATCTACCCATATCGTGAAGAAGCGCCGTGCCATATATAAGCTCCTTATCTATTCCCAGGCCCTCTTCGAGATTAATGATATGTGCTATCCTGGCAACGGATAGTGCATGGCCGAGGCTGTGCCTGCAATATATTCTGTCATACTCATGCTCTTTTATCATTATAGAAATGCTTCTGAATTCTTCATCTGCAAGTATTCTGTCAATTCTGTCCATGTATATTCCTCTGTTCTGATATCAGTCTGTTATAAGCCATGTACTATGCCTGTCATATCACCCACAAAAGAAAGTGAACCACAGGCTATGACTACTGAGCCGGTTGAAACCGCAAGTGTGACAGCTCTTTCAACGGCATATTTATAGTCAGGCGCCGCTTCTGCAGTCACCCCTTTTTCCTTTATCAGTTCTGCGAGCGTCTCCCCGGGAAGAGCCCTCTTATTGTTCACTGTTGTAACTGTGATCGCACAGTCCATATAAGGTGTAAGGATATCCAGCATCTTAGGATACTCCTTATCCTTTAATACTCCTATTATAAAGATTTTCTTCTTATCTGTAAAATACCTTTCAAGATTTCCGGAGAGCGTTATCCAAGCATCCTCATTATGCGCACCGTCTATATAAAACGGCGGGTCATCCCTAAGCTTCTCAAGGCGTCCCTGCCAGACAGTCTTCTTCAGCCCCATAATGACAAATCTGTCAATTCCATCACTGCACATATCAAACTTCGTGAATACTGCGTCGCCATACTTATCCGAAGCAGCATCATCTTTCACTCTTGCCATGATCCATCCATAGAAAGCTCTTACAGTCTCAATAGCAGTTATAGCATTATATATCTGGTGACGTCCCAGAAGACTGATTCCGTACATTTCATTTTTATATGAAAATGTACTGCCCTCGAGAGTTTCTTCCTCTATCTTCAGTTTATTTATATCCGCTTCAATGAGCGTTACATTTTCAAAATTATCTCTGATATAGCTTCTGATGAAGTCCATCACCGGAGTGTCCTGAGGATAGGTTACGAGGATATCTCCCTCCTTGACTATGCCGAGCTTTTCCCTTGCTATATCCTCTATAGTTTCTCCAAGAAACTGCATATGGTCATAGCTTATCTTGGCAAGGACGACTATCGGTGTGGACGTGAAAACATTTGTAGCATCCAGCCTTCCGCCCATACCACATTCAACGAGTGACACGTCGCATCTGCTGTCTTTATACATCATGAAAGCAGCCGCTGTCTCTATCTCAAACGACGTAGGACCCGGCGGAAGTTCCTCTTCTGTCTCGGACACGAAGGGCTCCAGCCTTGTAAATATATCAGCAACATATTCTTCGGAAGGATTCTGACCGTCTATGATCCATCTGTCCTTATAATCAAAAATGGCAGGAGATATATATCTGCCCACCTTAAGTCCTGACAACCGAAGTATAGTCTCGACATAGGCCATTATACTGCCCTTTCCATTTGTACCTGCTATATGTATGGCTGGCATGGAACGTTCCGGATTGCCGAGCTTACCGAGAAGTCTTTCTATATTATCAAGACCGGGTACTATGCCCCGGTCTTCTTTTTCATGTATATACTGCAGAGTTTCGTTATAATTCATCCACGACTCCTAAGATCTACTCATCTTCATCGATTGAAAAATGCCTGATGAGAGGCGTATCATCATCTATGGCAGCTATCGAATAGCCTTCCTCTATAAGTGTATCTATTAGTGTAGGGAGAGCTTCAACAGTTCCCTCATGATGCTCAAGGTCATGAAGAAGAAGTATCGTATCACCACTGTTTCTCCTGACATATCCCAAAGCCCTGCTGTTCAGCTCATCAGCCGAAAGACTGAGATTAACTGTATCATCATTAAGTGCATTCCAGTCGAAATATACATATCCCTTCTCATTCAGGTATTCAATGCAGTCCCTGATAGGAACATTTGAAACCTGATTCGTGCTTCCACCGGGGAATCTGTAGTACTTGGTATTGAAGCCCGTCACACTGTAGATAAGATCATGAATACTGGTAACGTCATTTTTAAATGAAGGGAGATCCGAATAAATCTCGCTATAAATGTGGGAATTCGAATGCATCGCAATCGTATGTCCCTCATCAACTATCCTCTTCATTGAATCATAATACTGCTCGCCTGTGTTTACGACAAAGAATGTTGCCTTTACATTCTTCTCAGCAAGTATATCAAGTATTTTATCTGTATATGGTGATGGACCGTCGTCAAATGTAATGTATACGGTCTTTCCATTTGTACCCTCGAGCTTACCGCCTGCATGGTACTCACCCGGTGTCACGTCTATATGCTCGCTGTAGGTCGGTTCTTCTGCATCAGCATCAGTTTCAGTAGAATCCTGATTGGAAGTGAGCATCTTCTTATCAGATGAGCTCTTCTCTACCTTACCGTCTTCGCCGGTCTTTTCATTGTTCAGAACCTCAGCCTTCTCAGTATCGTTTTCACGGTTATCTATAGCTTCAGTGCCTACAAGGTCATCGAAGCTGCTCGAAACCTTTGATGTATGATTCATAACCACAATTGTTATGACCATCGAAAGAACAAGCGAAAGCCCAAATACTATGTATATGAGTGACGCGAGGTTCCTTTTACTACTATGTTTTCTTTTCTTGTGAAATCCTGCCATTTACCTAGATGTCTTTCTATTAAATCTCTATATATAGTATGTCAAAAAACTTGTTGCACAAAGTATCGGACATACCAAAAAAACCACGTAGAATCAGGGGTTTAGCGACTATTAAAACACTTTTTTAAGGCCTTGTCAAGCCACCCGGAGATAAGTTCTCTGTCCCATTATTCACTCACCGAGAAACGTCCCGGCTGGATTTTGTTCATCATTGCATCGTACTGGTCGTACATCTTCTGGACTGAATTCTCCAGAAGGTAATAATGCATGCAATATGGTATCAGAAGTATAAAGAGTAAAAGTGCAAGCGGAAGAAGCATTATCTCTCCGGAAAGTACGAATGCGAGTATGGTCATCACAGTGCATAAAGCCACAAGCACGAATACTATGAGATGCACAAGTCTCTCATGTGAAAAGAATGCTATCTGTGTAAGATGAAGCTCTGCTTCCTTCTCCCAGTCTCTCTCTTCACTTTCTGCAAGCATATCATCTATATATTTTATATAACTCACGATACGTTTCTTCATATTAAGTATCCCCCATAATGAGTCATAGTTTATACTGTATTTCTTACGAACAGTCCGGCGTCCGGTTTGTCGGTGATTATCGCATCGACACCTCTTCTTATATACTTCCTCATATCAGCAGTGCTGTTGATGGTCCATGCATAAACCGGGATGTGTTTTCTTTTCATTCGGAGAATGAATCCATTTGTGCAAAGCTTATAATTCGGAGATACAAAGTCCGCCTTTGCAGCAACAAGCCTTCTTTCAGGAAAATACTCAAATATCTTCTGTCGAAGAGTTACCTTTTCCTTACCTATGAGAAGTCCTGTCTTTATATTCTTATCCAGTTTCTTGATCTTATAGATTACCTTATCATGGAAAGACTTGACTGAATACTCATCATAATCACATACAGCATTGATCTTTTTGACAAGCTCCTTCTCGAAACCGGGTTCTTTTACTTCTATATCCATCTTGATCCTGCCGTGACAGAACTTAAGGACCTCATCCAGAGTAGGTATATCAATTCCTTTCTCATATGCCTCTCTCTCAATATTCTCGAAGGTCTGCCAGCCTATAGGTGAATCCGCAAAATTCCTGTCATGATAAACTATGAGTTCACCATCACGTGTCTTTCTGACATCGAATTCGACCATATCTGCGCCAAGCTCTATGGCAAGCTCGAAGGCTTCTATAGAATTGTCATGGTGGGCAAGGTACGATGCCCCTCTATGTGCTATTATATTTACCATGCCTATATGGTATTCCAAAGATAATAAATGCACAATCCATAGAATATACAAAGTTTTTGTATTATGTAATCCATTTTTCTACATCAACAGTTCATTTATTACATAGATATATGAATTTTATACAGTATTTGATATAATGTTTAGCAGATTGCAGCACACGAAACAGGAATGCTGCGTATAAACAGTGTGGAACCCCCACTTATAATATAGGAGAAATGTAATGTCAGAGAATAATAACAATAATAATGACGAATATGAAAAGTACTGTTATATGTGCCGCAGACCGGAGTCAACTGCCGGCAAGCTTATACAGTTCATGAATAATATGTATATATGTCCTGACTGTATCCAGAAGACATTCAACACAATAAACAGTGACGGATCACCTTTCGCAAGCTTCTCAAACATGAAAGGCTTCAACAACTTCAACATCTTCACCCCTCCGGAGGATATTCCGGAGAGCCAGAAGGTTAAGAAAAGAAAGAAGGCTGAGAACCCTGAGGGCGATGAAGCTTCCGGAGAGAAGGTCTTAACACTGAAGGACATACCTGCCCCTCACAAGATAAAGGCCATGCTGGATGAACATGTTGTCGGACAGGAATACGCCAAGAAGGTCATGTCAGTCGCAGTATATAATCATTATAAGAGAGTCCTCTCTCCGGAAAATACTGACGACGGTGTTGAGATAGAAAAATCAAACATGCTCATGATAGGGCCTACGGGTTCCGGTAAAACCTACATAGTTAAGACTATAGCTCAGATACTGGACGTTCCGCTTGCTATAACCGATGCAACCAGTCTTACTGAGGCCGGTTATATTGGCGACGACGTTGAAAGTGTGCTTTCCAAGCTCCTTTCTGTTGCAGGTAATGATGTTGAAAAGGCTGAACGTGGAATAGTCTTCATCGATGAAATTGATAAGATTGCCAAGAAACAGGAAACCCGTTCAAGAGATGTCAGCGGTGAAGCTGTTCAGCAGGGGCTCCTCAAGCTTCTTGAAGGAAGTGATGTCGAAGTTCCTATAGGAACCGGAAGCAAGAATGCCATGACTCCTACCACTGTCATGAATACGAAGAACATACTCTTCATCTGCGGCGGTGCATTCCCTGATCTTGAAGAGATAATCCTTACAAGACTTACAAAACAGTCTTCCATCGGTTTCGGAGCAGAACTCAGAACAGAAATTGAAAAGTCAGGAAATGTTATGTCCAAGGTCATGATTGAGGATCTCCGTGAATTCGGAATGATCCCTGAATTTCTCGGAAGACTCCCTGTAGTCTTTGCTCTTGATTCACTTGATAAGGATATGTACGTAAAGATTCTGAGCGAACCGAAAAACGCCATACTAAAGCAGTACAAGAAACTCCTGCTTCTTGATGAAGTGGATCTTCAGTTCGATGATTCTGCATATGAGGCCATAGCTGAGAAGGCTATGGAAAGAAAGACCGGCGCCAGAGCACTCAGGTCTATAATAGAAGAATTCATGCTCGATATTATGTATCAGATACCTAAGGATGATAATATCGGTCGAGTAACGATCACCGGAGATTATGTAAGAGGAAAAGGTGCTCCGATCATCGAGATGCGTGGGGTATAATTGCGTAACTGCTCAGTTGCACCCCATCGGATAAAACAAAAAGACAGGCATTGTCGCGAGCGACATGCCTGTCTTTTTTACTATATCTGATCAGCTAATTAGAAATCGTACTCTCCGTTAACGCCATCAGCTGTATAGTATGCCTTGTTGATTTCTGGCTGATAGTAAACATTGAGTTCCTTCTTAGCCTTAGCAACTTCCTGGATCTTAGCAACGATCTCGTCTGTTGTTATATTGTTACCAGCGTACTGGATCTCAACAACAACCTTAGCTGCTGCCTTCTTAGCAGGTGCCTTCTTTGCCGGAGCTGCCTTCTTAGCTGGCTCAGCCTTCTTAACCTCTGCCTTCTTTGCAGGTGCCTTCTTTGCTGGAGCTGCCTTCTTAGCTGGCTCAGCCTTCTTAACTTCTGCCTTCTTAGCTGGCTCAGCCTTCTTAGCCTCTGCCTTCTTTGCTGGTGCCTTCTTTGCAGGAGCCTTCTTAGCCTCAGCCTTAGGAGCTTCCTTCTTCTCAGCTACCTTAGCAACTGCCTTCTTAGCTTCTTCCTTAACTTCAGTCTTAGCCTCAGCCTTAGCAACTGCTGCCTTTGCTGCAAGTTCCTTAACACTTGTCTTCTTTACTGCCATTTCGAATTCCTCCAAAATAAATAATTAATAACTACTTACTACTACTGTGATGTAACAATTTTTAATTTGCTTACGAGTGAGATAATATAACTTATTTAACATTTTTGCAATATATTTAATGATTTTCTACGTATTTACTAGGTTTTTTCTTAATTAAATCAATCGTAAAAACATTTTATACAATCAGAGCACTGTTTTGTACCGCAAAACTATCAAACATGTATACCGTAAAATTAGGCATTTTTACGTTTTTTGTGAAAGTTGCCTAAATAGCCGGTTTAAATTCTGTGATAATTTCCTTAAATCTCATTCCATTTGATGCCTTAAATAGGATTGTATCCCCTTCTTTGGCAATATTTTTTATATAATCTGCCACTCCGGCATTCTCATCGAAATGAACCGCCTCGATATCATCTGCATCTGAGGACTTAACCAGCTCATGCGCATTCTTCATTTCATTTCCAACAGTAATCAATATATCAACATCATTTGAGAGGACTGCTCTTCCAACTTCAGCATGGAATTTAGGTGAATCCGGTCCAAGTTCCAACATATCACCCAGAACTGCTATTCTTCTGCCGGTTGTAGGAGTCTCTGCAAGCACTGCAAGCTCTGCTCTCATTGAATCCGGGCTTGCGTTGTATGCATCATCGATGATAGTAAATCCATCCTCAGACTTATATACATTCTGTCTCTGACCCTTGAACTGTGATAGAGCTTCAGCAGCCTTATCAAGATCAAGCCCCATATATTCACAAACTGCCATAGCTGCAACGGCATTGAGTATCATATGATTGCCGAGCAGATTGAGACTCATCTCTACTCTTGTATCATCATGCACGTAAGTAAAGCAACTTCTGCCATCCTCTATTCTGATATTCTCAGCATGATAATCCTGATTCTCATGCAGTCCGTAGTAAAATGCCTTAACAGACAGATTATTTCTCATAGCAAGCAGGAATTTATCTTCACCGTTCAGGAAAAGAACTCCTGTATCATCCATACGGCCTGCAATCTTAAGCTTCTCTATACAGATGTTATCTCTTGTTTTGAAGTATTCGATGTGCGAAACACCGATATTCGTAACAACACCAATATTCGGCATAGTCATTTCAGTAAGAACATCCATCTCACCAAAATCACTTATTCCAAGTTCAAGAACAGCCACATCCGATGGCTCATCCAGCATTCCGGCAAGAGTGATAGGCGTACCTATCTCAGAATTATAGTTCTTCTTAGTTGAATAAACTGCAAATGAACTGCCCAGTGCCGAAGTTATCATCTCTCTTGTAGTTGTCTTTCCCACGCTTCCGGTAACTCCGACAACCTTTTTGTCATAATGCTTTCTGAAGTATATCCCCATTACCTGGAAAGCTCTCAAAGTATCATCTACCTTAATGATCGCACAGTTTTCTTTATACTGATCATCAACCTCATCAAGTACACTTTCTCTGTCTGTAAATACAGCTGCCGCTTTCTTAGCTACTTCCGGTATGAACTTATGAGCATCTACCTTCTCTCCTATGATAGGAACAAAAAGCATGCCCTCTTCAACAACTCTGGAATCTATTGCCACATCAGTAACACTGATTCCTGTATTTCCTGTCAGAAGCTTGCCTCCGACAATATTTACTAACTCACCTACACTAATACTTTTCATGATGTCTCCTAATTCAAATCATCAATACTATCATTATATTCATACATCGACTATAATACCGGTCAGTTTTTACCATCCACGATATACTACACCTGCAGCAACTTTGTCTGCAGTTTCTTTATCCTTAAGTATCTCTATGATAGTAAGTGCAAAATCAACACTTGTTGCAAGAGATCTGCTTGTAATGAAGTTGCCGTCTACAGCAACAGTAACGTCGTCACCTGTCCACTCAGCGCCTATAAGACCATCTTCAAGTCCCGGATAACATGTAGCCTTCTTACCCTTAAGAAGACCGAGCATGCCATATACAGTCGGAGCAGCACAAATAGCTGCCAGATATCCGCCCTTTTCATTCTGTCTAAGAATAACATTCTTAACTTCCTCGCTGGCCTTAAGATTATTTGTTCCCTTGAGTCCACCCGGAAGTACTATCATTTCAGCCTCCTCAGGCATTTCACTTATAAGCATATCTGTCTTTATCGGAACATTATGACTGCTCACGATTTCAAGCCTGTCATGTATTGAAACCATCTTAATGTCGATTCTTGCTCTTCTGAGCAGATCAACAACCATGATTCCTTCAATCTCTTCAAAACCATCCGCCATCAGTATGTATACCATATCAAAGCCCTCCTCTAATTTGCTACATTTTTCTCGTCGGTTTACCACGAACAATCACTCCGATAGTATATAATACTCCTTTCCATTTTTCAATATTCCCACTATAATACGTATAGTTATTCATATTTCACTGCTGCATACCCCATGAAAAACTGGTAGCAATTTTCTATAATCTACGTGCGTACTCGCTGTGGTTTTCAAAAAAGCACCAAAACTCGCTTCGCTCAGACATTGGCACTTTTTAGAAAACCAAGCGCTCGCCGCTACGTGATTATTACGAAAATTAACCAATGTTTTTCATGAGGTAGCAGCATTAATATGAATCTAATATACGTATTAAACTTCAATCAAATAAGGAGTATATATAAATGGAAATCGAGCGTAAGTTTTTAATAGACGAAATCCCATTTGCCCTGGGAAGTTACGAGCATCATGAATTGTCACAGGGATACATCTCCGTATCTCCTGTCATCAGAATCCGGAAATCAGATGACAGTTACATCCTGACAGTAAAATCAGGCGGTCTTCTGGCAAGAGAGGAATACGAGATCAATCTTTCCGAGGAAGAATATACATCCCTCATACCAAAGGTCGAAGGTAACTTTATAGATAAGACCCGCTATATCATTCCTCTGGAAAAAGAAAAACTCCGTGTAGAACTTGATGTCTTCCACGGAATCTATGATGGTCTAATATATGCCGAGGTTGAATTCCCCGATATTGAAACTGCCGAAGGCTTCACACCTCCGGAATACTTCGGACGTGAAGTAACATCCGACGGTCAGTATACAAACGCTTCACTCAGTAATATGACTGATCCTGCCTCATTCATTGAGTCAATCAAAAGCGTAAACTGATCCGGCAAATCTACAAAATGCTTCACTAGTCTCTAAGCTTAGCTCTCGCTCTTGAAAGAGCATTCGTAACCGACTGTTCATTCTTTCCGAGAGTCTTGGCTATATCCATATAGGTCATGCCCTCAAGATAGAGTCTTGCCACCTTACGCTCCATTGAGCTGAGGCGTGTCTCGATGCTGTCAAGGAGGGCATTTCTTTTCTCCTCAAGAAGGAAAAGATATTCCGGATCAGACTCCTCCTTTGCAGTGAGTACATCTATGAGCTCTATATCGCTCTCCTCACCTTCAACTCCATTTCCAACATCAGAATAAAAAGAGACATAGGTATTCAGCGGCTGATGTTTCAGACGGTTGGAACTGGTTATAGCGCTTCTTATCTGATTTCTTACGCATACTGTTGCATAAGTGATAAATGTAGCGTTCCCCGAGATATCATAATCTCTTATAGCCTTCACAAGACCTATCATAGCTTCCTGTGAGAGGTCCTCCGTCTCGGCCCCTGATATGTAAAGATACCTTATCTCTTTCTTTACGAGAGGAGCATATCTGCTGAGCAGACATTCCTCTGCGTCACTGTTTCCATTTCTTGAAAGCTCTATAAGCTCATCATCCGAAAGCTCTTCGAGCAGCTCATTCTTACCCACGAGTCCTAATCTCTCCTCTGTCTGACTATCTCATATGCAAGAATTCCTGTAGCAACAGATGCATTGAGAGAATCAACATTTCCTTTCATAGGAACTGCAACTATGTAATCACATTTCTCCTTAACGAGACGTGAAACACCGCTCCCTTCATTTCCTATAACAAGTCCTATAGGACCCTTAAGATTACAATTGTACATTATCTCACCGTCCATGTCAGCGCAGGCAAACCAGAGTCCTCTGCCCTTAAGCTCTTCAATGGTACGTGATATATTCGTTACTTTAACAACCGGAGTATAATTAACAGCTCCGGCAGAAGTCTTGACTGCGGTACTGGTAAGTCCGACAGATCTGTTCTTAGGAATTATAACACCGTGAGCTCCACAGACATTTGCCGTCCTTATGATAGCACCTAAGTTATGAGGATCTACTATCTCATCAAGAACAAACACGAAAGGATCCTCTCCCTTTTCCTTGGCGAGATTAAAGATATCCTCGATGTCAGCATATTTATATGCAGAACACTGAGCCATAACTCCCTGATGCTTCTTTGTCTCAGACATAAGATCCATCTTCTGCTTGGTAATGAACCTTACATTTACATCATTCTTCTTTGCAAATCTGAGTATAGAAGAAATTGTACTGTCCTTAAGTCCCTCCTGGACATAAAGCCTGTCAATCGTCTTACCGGAACGGAATGCTTCAAGAACAGCATTTCTTCCTTCAACCATACTCTGTTCATTCGAAGGAGCATCACTCTTTATATTCTTTTTATTCTCATCTGCTCTTATCTCAGTCATCTTGAGATTCTCTCTTTCTTAGTTACAATCCGGCTTCTTCTAAAACGCCTTTGATTATCTCCTCTAATCGTTCCCTGTTTCCTGTAAGATAGAGGAATCCGAGAACAGCCTCGAATCCTGTAGCCTTCTTGTACTCTGCCATTGAAGCATTCTTTGCCTTGGTATGAACCGAAGCATTCCTGCCTCTCTTATATACATCTATCTCTTCTTCAGAAAATGTATCGATATGTGCATCAACGTATGCCGCCTGATTTTTTGCACATACAACACCTGAAACTATCTTATGATACTTCTCGACCTGCATATTGTCCTGACTGACAACATGAGCTTTAACCATGAGATCCATGATACTGTCGCCCACATATGCCAGAGCAAGCGGCGAATACTGATAATACTTTAGAGTCTCTTCCATTTGACTCCTTCCCTTGTATCCTTCAGCTCAATGCCCATTGCAAGAAGCTTATCTCTTATCTCATCTGCCTTGGCAAAATCCTTATTCTTTCTGGCTTCCTGTCTATCTTCTATGAGCTTTTCTATATCTGCATCAAGAGTTTCTTCCTTCTTCTCAATGCTTATACCAAGAATATTCATGAGTACGCTGAGAACATCATAGTATTTTGCAGCTGTATCAACTGAAACCTTATCACATACAGTATTGGAATATTTTACCATCTCAAATATTACGGAAATGGCGTCAGCTGTATTAAGGTCATCATCCATCGCTGCATCAAAGCGTTCTACAAATGTATTGAGTTCCTTAAGAGCCTCTGCATCATCCTCTACATTTTCAGCAACGTTATTCTTTCCGATTACATCTCTCAGCTTATCTGCTGCTGTAAGTATACGGTCAAGGCTGTTCTTGGAAGCCTCGATAAGCTTAGCTGAGAAGTTGAGCGGACTTCTGTACTGAGCTGAAAGCATGAAGAACCTGACAACAACAGGATCATACATTTTGCATATCTCTCTGACTGTCTTAAAGTTTCCGAGAGACTTGCTCATCTTTTCAAATTCATCATTATCATTAGCTATACGAAGGAAACCATTATGCATCCAGTAACGTGCGAACTCCGTTCCATTTGCAGCCTCACTCTGAGCTATCTCATTCTCATGATGAGGGAAGATCAGATCTTCACCGCCCGCATGTATATCTATGGTTCCGCCTATATACTTCTTGGACATAACTGAGCACTCAAGATGCCAGCCCGGACGTCCATCACTCCAAGGAGAAGTCCATGAAGGTTCGCCCTCTTTCTTTGGCTTCCAGAGAACAAAATCAAGTCCGTCCTCTTTCTCATCCTCACCGCTTACCTTAAGCTGATGAGCCTCATCTCTGTGTCCTGCTTCGAGGTCATCTATATTCTTATGAGAAAGCTTGCCGTAATCCGCGAAGCTTCTGGTACGGAAATAAACTGTTCCGTTTTTCTCATAGGCATGTCCCTTATCTATAAGAGTCTGTACCATATCGATCATATCAGGAATCTCTTTTGTAGCCTGCGGATGAGTTGTTGCAGGTCTTACATTAAGAGCCTCCATATCCTTCTTACACTCTTCTATATATTTTTCGGAAATGTAAGACGCAGCTACATTATCCTTATTAGCTCTTGCTATGATCTTGTCATCAACATCAGTAAAGTTCGATACATAATTTACTTCGTAACCCTTATATTCAAGATACCTTCTGAGAGTATCAAATACTATCATAGGACGGGCATTTCCTATATGTATGAAATCATATACTGTAGGTCCGCATACATATATTCCGACCTTTCCCGGTGTTATAGGTACGAACTCTTCTTTCTTTCTGGTAAGTGTGTTAAAAATCTTCATTTATGGGTAGTTCCTTTTATAGTTTATAGTTTACATCTGTGAATTGAACAGACTCTTAATCTTATATACGATATCATCGCTGTCCGCATTGATAGTTGCAGCTTCGTTGATACCTGAAAGCTTCTTCATAGCGTCTGTATCAGCATCACTTGTATAGCTTATTGTATATACAGGAATCTCAGATTCCTTAAGTGCAGGTGTAATATCATTGAGCCTGTAGCCTTCATTCTGATAACCGTCACTGAGAAGGAATATCATAGCCTTAGCATCAGGATTCTCTGCTTTTGCCTTCCTGATCATATCCATAGCAACTACTATGGCATCATAACTTGCAGTGCTTCCGCCTGCTGTAAGACTGTTGATACCGCCCTGGAAATATGCTCTCTGATTCAGGTCGAACTTAGCTATAGGAACCTCTATCGCTACATTTGTGCTGTAGCTTACAAGTCCTACCATGTTGTTTTCATTTATATACTGAGCACCGTTTGTAAGTGACTGCTTCAGCTGATTGATAGGGTCACCTGACATACTTCCGCTGCAGTCAGCTACGAATACAGCTATGATATCCTGACCGTTATCCTTGTTTGCCTTATATATCTCAAGTGCTCTGTTAACCTCTGCACCTGTGATCTCTCTGTCAGACTTATAATCGTCCTTGGCATTGAAACCGTACTTGGTAGCTATAGACTGACAGTCATTTGTCATACAGTAATCATTGAATATTTTACATGCTTCAACCTCTTCATCAGGAAGATTAGCTTCACCAACGAGATAGAGCGGATTGTCATGTCTGATACCAAATGGAATGAAATCATACATTTTATTCACATTCGGTTCATTTATATATGTCTGATACTCAAGTATCATACCGTCAAGGTTACCCTTGGATGCAGAATCACGCATCTGCATTGTATTATATGCAACGTAAGGTATATTCTGCTGGAACTTCTTGAAATTATCGATAGCTGCATCTGCATTGATATCTTCAGAACCATCCTTAAGAAGTGATATAAGAAGATTCATACCTGTTGAGCTTGACTGTGGATTGGTATAACCTATGTTGATCTTGCCTGCCTGAACTGCAGCAATGATATCATCATATGTCTTATATTCACTGTTCTTTGATATAAGAAGTCCTGCTGTATTACCAACCATTCTCTCATTGAGAAGTGTAACATCACCGCCGTTTGCATTGATGTATTCACCCCAGAGATAGTTTGAAGGTGTAAATAGCTGAGGTGTATGCTTTCCTGAAATGATATAGTCAGCAGCAAGTCCTGATGAAACAGGTCTTACAGATACTGCTATAGTTCTTCCGCCGGAAGTTGTCTTACCTGCTTTATTGAACTTGTTTGCGACATCTATAAGCCAGGCCTCATAATCCTTACCGGCCTTCTCAGGAGATGTCATGATCTCTATAGATACATCACCATAGCCTGTTACAGCATTCGGGTACTTGCTTATTTCCGGAAGTTCATCATAAAGAGATGAATTATCAAGTGAGATTGAAGCCTTAGTAGGACTCTTCTCCTTTACCTTGATATGCTTCAGCATGGTGTCAACAGTACGTCCACCGGACTGATTCTTTACTATGAATGCAATACCGATGATAACGATAAATGCCACCGCGATGATAACACCTATGAAGATATTCTTGTTTGTTTTCATGATATCCGCCTTTCTTTGGATAAAAATGGTTATGATTTATATTCCGAACTTCGGTTATTTACATTGCTCTCATCTCTTCAAGAGACTCTATCAGGTCATCAACTCGACGCATGTCTACATCCTGAAGATTATCATCAAGAGAATATGACAGCTCGACGAGCTGGTTCAGCTTGGAAACAAGACTTTCCATATCAGCTTTTGTTGCTGCCAGGTATTTGGTATCTCTTCCATAAACGCCATATACATAGTCATAGGAATTAATGAAGTCCCTTGCTTTCATAAGATCCTGTTCTGCCTGGAGTCTTATCATGAGATACGCTTCCGTAAGCCTGCTGTCCTTTCCCATGGCCATGAAATATTTCTCTCTGGCCATTATGCTTTCATACATAGTAGCCATACTCTTTCTTTCCATTGAGAAAGCGCTTCTCTTTCCCGCATTCTGAAACTCCTTCAGTACCTTGACGTTGTATATAGGATTATCCTTGGTATTCAGGGCTGAATAATTGGAATACAGTGTATAAATGACCCAGATAAATCCTGCAACGCCGGTGACCCCAAGGGATACACTCGGCCCGAAATCAAGGACATTATTAAACACTACATATATAAGCCCAACCAGCAGGAGAAGCACAACATTAACAATATTTGTTTTTATCAAATCTTTCACAAGTGTACCCTCCTTTCCGAGATTACATACCAGACTCAATTATATCCCAATCGACCGATTATCGTCAAGTATAGCCAAGTGTCACAGTAGGTTAACAAAACAGGGAGGAAACATATGCCTCCTCCCTTTACATCGTAATTTCTATTAATGTGTTTCAATTGCGGTATACACCACAGTGAGCGAGATACTATGAACAAAATCAGTCAACGAATATTCCCAGTATCTCGTTGCTTCTTGCCACAAACTTTGTAAGCTCTTCTGCTGTAAGCGGACGGTTTGCAAGTACAGCCAGATCATAAAGCTGCTGGCATACAGTTCCTGTCTTATCTCCGTCAGGATTATCAAGAACAAACTTAACAAGCTTATTATTGGAATTAAGAACCAGAGTTTCTGCATCCTTTCCATAATCAAGACCCGGCATACCACCCATAGCATAAAGCTTCATCATGTCAGCCATACGTCTGTTATCCTCACTCTGCGTGAGCATTGAAGATATGCTTTCATCTGAAAGACTCTCAACCTTTACATTTATCTTCTCTACGCCGAGTGCCTTCTTGAAGGTCTCTGTCAGTTCTTCAGTAAGCTTCTTCTCATCCTCTTCGGAAAGAGCCTCGCCCTTAAGACTTGAGATAACATCAGAATCTATACGGAGGAACTTAACGCCTTCATTCTTCATCTCAAGGTTCTGTATGTAAGGAGTATCGATATTGTGCGTAAGAATCAGCGCATCAGTTTCTGCCTTCTTAAACATATCAATATACTGTGCCTGAAGCTCTGCGTCAGTTACATAGAATACCTTATTCTCATGCTTTTCTTTAGCAGCCTCGAGATATTCAGAAAGTGTTATATACTTATCCTCAAGATTCTTGAAGATCATATAATCATTCATGCGCTCATTGAACTTGTCGTCTCTGAGGCAGCCGTACTTGATAAATGGAGAGATATCATCCCAGAACTTCTCATAATCCTCTCTCTTTGTCTTGTACATTCCCGAAAGCTTATCAGCAACCTTCTTTGTGATATGATCTGATATCTTCTTTACGAAGCCGTCATTCTGAAGCGCACTACGCGATACATTTAAAGGAAGATCCGGACAATCTATAACACCCTTAAGGAGAAGAAGGAATTCAGGAATTACTTCTCTTATATTATCTGCTACGAACACCTGGTTGTTATAGAGCTTAACCTTGCCCTCGACTTGTTCCATATTAGGATTGATCCTTGGGAAGTAAAGTATTCCCTTAAGGTTAAATGGATAGTCCATATTAAGATGAATCCAGAACAGAGGCTCCTTGAAGTCAAGGAATACCTTCTGATAGAAATCTATATAATCCTCATCCTTGCATTCGCCCGGTGTCTTCATCCAGAGTGGATGAGTATCATTAAGAGGCTTAGGAGCATCCTTGTCATCCTCAGCATCTATTACTTCATCTGCCTTATCAGAAGTATCTCCTACGAGTTCATCTTCGTCACTCTTCTTTTTCTGAACTACTTCCTTCTGTGCCTTCTTCGCTTCATCTTCATTTATGAAATAAATCTCAACCGGCATGAATGAGCAGTACTTGTTGATGATTTCCTTTACTCTGAATTCATTTGCAAACTCAAGAGAATCCTCTGAGAGATAAAGAGTTATCCTTGTACCTCTTTCCTGCATATTACCTTCACGCATCTCGAAGGTTGTTCCGCCGTCGCATTCCCAATATACAGGCTCTGCATCCTTCTGATATGAAAGTGATTCTATGGTAACCTTGTCAGAAACCATGAATGCAGAGTAAAAACCAAGTCCGAAATGTCCTATGATCTGGTCATTCTCATCCTTATCCTTATATTTTTCAAGGAAGTCTGTAGCTCCTGAGAAAGCTATCTGGTTGATGTATTTATCAACCTCTTCCATAGTCATACCGATACCGTTATCTATAAAGGTAAGAGTCCTTTCGAGTGGGCTCGCCATGACTGTCACCTTAAACTCTTCACCAGATGGGATCTCTGCATCACCCATACTTGAAAGCCTTTTAAGCTTTGTTATCGCATCTACTCCATTTGAGATCAATTCTCTAATGAAGATATCATGGTCTGAATAGAGCCACTTTTTGATTATAGGGAAAATGTTTTCACTGTTGATTGTAAGATTACCCTTTGTTGTTGCCACTTTGATCAACCTCTTTTCTTGTACTGATTTTAAACTAATACATATAATATATCATTATAATCAAAAGTCAAGATAAAATTAGCACTCGTCAGCGACGAGTGCTAATAACACCATTACTTATTCAAATATATAACAAGTATATTATAATCTTCTTCCCCATCATTGGAGTATTGGAAGGATTTGATTCCCCCATAGTCGAACAGGTATTTGAGTTCGTCACCTTTGAGGTCCGATCTGATGGGGACCACCTTATCGTCACACTAGACTGCTTGTCGTTCCTCTGATTTATGATTCTAATGGTTGCAGCTCGGACAAGTGTTTGAGCTCCCAACATTCGGCGGTAGGGCGAAGCTCTGCGATCTTCGCTTCTATCTTCTGCAGCCAGCCATTGCGAAACAGCCTGCAGGTAAATTCGTCGGGCGCCAGAATGTCACCGGGATGACACAAAAGACCAATTGCGCGGCAGCCGCCAAGACAAAACTTACGATATTCACAGTTTCTACACTTCTCATTATGCTCAAGTACTGTGCCGGAACGGGTATTGATAAGCTCCATGTACTTTGATTCTGTCAGGCAATTCTTAAGGCCCAGCTCCTGGATCTGCGGATAATCCGCCTGAAACTCATCATCATTGGAAATCGGCATGCAGGTCAGAGCCCTGCCTTCTGCGGAAATGTACATGGATGTGCGTGCGTGTGCACACATACATATATTTTCAGGATTTTTCGATACATGAACGACGGGGATACTATATACGTCCGGTTCCCGTCCATCCGCAGCAAAAAAGCCACCCAGCATCAGATGCATATTCGGCAGATCGTTGTAATAATCCTCAAGATAGTTTAAATAGATTTCAAATGTCTCGTCATCACTCAGACCATGCTTCCCCGCATAACCACCTTCGTGCCAGGCTCCCGTATCACTTACCGGATTAGTCTTAAGGCTGCGGCAGCCCACAGAAGCCAGGTAGTTTATACTGTCACGCAGAGTATGTGCATTCTCCTTCCATAAGCACATCTCAGCACCGGTTGGGAAACCATTGTCTCTGCATAGCTCAAATGCATGGCGTACTGCCTTTTCAGCACCGTTAATACCCCGGAGCCAGTCGTGATAGCCCACGCCGTCGAAACTCATATTAAATTCGGGATACAGACCTCGCTGCTTGAATCTCTCCAGAAGACCTTCGTTCACAAGCAAACCATTGGAATAGATCTGGCTGATGTATACGCCCCGCTCGCTCAGAGCATCTACGATTTCCCAGAAATCGGAACGCACCAAGGGCTCTCCGCCAGTGATCGAACACGATAACACCCCCGCATTGCCAAGCTCTTCTGTGATCTTCATCACATCGTCGTGGCTTAATTCTCCATATCTGCCATCTGCGGCGGACAGATAGCAATGCTTACATTTACAGTTGCATCTGCCGGTGACAGACCAATGGGCAGACTCCATAAAACGGTTTTCGTATCGATGATAGCGCTGGCGTTCTGACAGACCCTTACCTGCGGTACAGGTCTCTATGTAGCCCTTTTCTTCCAGGTCTTTGATGCTGTCATGCACTTCTTGCGAGATCAGCGGAAGATCAAGATCCACAGAGCCGTCACAGAGAGTGAGCGCATCAAACTTCGTCTTATCAAGCCAGTGAACCCGATGCGTCTTGCTGTCAACAACCGCATACGGCAGCAGCTCCCAGCCTCTCAGACAGTAGTCATCCTTTAATCGGTAGTACATATTTTTTCCTTTAACAATACAGATTGCAGCCGTCTATAAAAGGACTTATCACCCATTCCACCCTGACCGCAGGGGAAGTGAGGAGGATCTATCTAGTAACTTCCAGAGATAATACATCTCCCAGGAGTATCAGAATTTATAAACCAACATCCTGCTCCACCTGCAACCTGATCAAGTTCATCATCAGATAACACCGCTCCATGTGTCTCCTTAAAATCCTCAGTAGTAAGGGTAAAGCCATACTCTTTTGCGATCTCAATTGCCTTCTCCGTGGCAGTATCTTTGTCGGTCAGGGCCTCAAGCTTTGTTTTCAGTTCCTCATTTTTGCTTGCTTCCTCAAGGAATTTCTTCAGATTCTCGTTCATGTGTTTTCCTCCTTTTTTACCATTTGATGGGAGTTTCTCCAGTTCCCGAAGTGACAGGCAGGGCTTCTTTCCTTTCGGCTGCGGATCGGTCGGTTCAAGTCGCCAGCTGTATAAGAACTTGGGTTTCCCGTTCACCTGATACTAGTCATCCTTTAATCGGTAGTACATATTTTTTCCTTTAACAATACAGATTGCAGCCGTCTATAAAAGGACTTATCACCCATTCCACCATGACCGCAGGGGAAGTGAGGAGGATCATCTAGTAACTTCCAGAGATAATACATCTCCCAGGAGTATCAGAATTTATAAACAAACATCCTGCTCCACCTGCAACCTGATCAAGTTCATCATCAGATAACACCGCTCCATGTGTCTCCTTAAAATCCTCAGTAGTAAGGGTAAAGCCATACTCTTTTGCGATCTCAATTGCCTTCTCCGTAGCAGTATCTTTGTCGGTCAGGGCCTCAAGCTTTGTTTTCAGTTCCTCATTTTTGCTTGCTTCCTCAAGGAATTTCTTCAGATTCTCGTTCATGTGTTTTCCTCCTTTTTTACCATTTACAAACTGCTGAGAGTTTTTGTTTCAAGCAATTGATGCCTACATAATATTATACGCATCAATCCGGAAAATTCAACGGGATTTATGAAAAAGGCAGCGTAAACTTGGAGTCGGAAAACGAATAATAGGGATTCCATGATGTCTTTTTCCTTCGGATCATACCGGTCGTATGCTTTCATAGCCTTAACAAATGTATCCTGTACTATATCCTCGGTATTCTCCATGTGGAGGAGCCTCACATATACGCTCTTGAACACCTTCTCATAGTACTCGTCATATACTTCCTCAAATGGTCTTTTCTCCGGCTTATCCATTCTTACGCTCAACCTGCTGGCGCGACACGAGTTCGGCAAAGAAACCGTTCTCTGCGATCAACTCGTCATAGGTTCCGTCTTCCACGATCTTTCCTTTATCAAGAACGATGATCCTGTCACAGTTCTTTATTGTGGACAGTCTGTGTGCTATCACGATCCTTGTACACTTGAGGCCATCAAGTGAATCAGATACCTGCTTCTGCGTTATATTGTCAAGTGCACTTGTTGCCTCATCAAACATTAATATCTTCGGCTTCGGGGCGATGGCACGTGCTATCATAAGGCGCTGTTTCTGTCCACCCGATATGCCGCCACTGCCTTCTCCTATGATAGTGAACATATTCATCGGCATCTGCCTGATATCTTCGGCTACACCTGCCATTTCAGCCGCTTCCCAGGCATCATCAAGTGTCAGCTGCGGGGCGGAGATGACAATGTTCGAATATATATCTCCCATAAAAAGCGACATGTTCTGCATGACGGTTCCGATCTTGGACCTTAAGGACTTCAGATCGATCCTGTTAAGGTCCCGCCCGTCATAATAGACCGCACCCTTCTGCGGCTTCTCAAACCCGAGCATAACGCGCATAAGCGTACTCTTGCCGCATCCGCTCTTACCCGTTATCGCCACATACTGTCCCGGCTTTATCCTAAGGCTAAGATCATCGAGCACCGGAGGCATGTCCTCACTGTAGCGGAATGTAACATTATTAAGTTCAATACCGCCGGAGAGCTTTTCTATCACCGGTTTGTCCTCGGCTATCTCGGGTGCCGTCTCGATCACCGGTCGAAGCAGTTCAAATGTCGGTACTATCCTTGCCGCGGGCTCTATCATCGGAACGAGCGTCTTAATTGCCCCGCATACGATTGCAAAAGCAGCGTTGAACGCATAGTACTGGGCAACATCCACATGAGTTTTTATCGCTTGATAATATATGATGATCGTCCCTGTAAGGGATATCGCCGTTATGATCGCCGGGAATACCTTCACGAACATCGGCGGATCATACATATACTTTGACTGCGTGGCATATGCATTAGCCCACTTGGAAAATGCGCGACGCTCAGCACCGGAGAGCTTGATTTTCTCGATACCGGCGATAAGCGAATAGGACAGCCCACTCTCTTTTGCGCCAAGCTCCATCTGCGTCATGTTTAACCTTGATCTTATGACAAGGGCAGCGACCAGCGTTATCATCTGAAGCGTTGCCACAAGAAAAGCAGGGACCGCAAGTGCAGGTGCGAACGATCTTATCTGGAAGATATAGAGGAACGAGAACAGCGCAGTCGTAAAACATGTCATGACCATGTTAAGTATCTCGTATATGAGGATACTCATGTTGCTGACGCGTTGTGCAAGATCACCCGAAGTGTATTTCGTAAAGAATGAACTCGGAAGCGTCAGGATTCTCATCATCGTTGCTGACTCGATGCTTAGGTTTAACTTCTGCGTCAGCCTGTGAAGGAACAGGCCCTGTATCGTTCCGAACAGAAGGCTTGAAAGCGATGCACATATGAGAAATACCGCTATCGCAATAAATGCGGATACACTCCTCATCGCCACGATATCCGTGAACAGCAGCCTGTTTATCCACGGGATCAGCATTCCGACACAGGTCGCGATAAGCGCAAAACCGAAGTAGCCACATACACCGCCCCTGTCAAGGTTAGAGAAGATGTATCCGTACAGATCCTTCATAGTCATCGCTCTTGTAGGGAATGCTTTATAAAAAGCAAATGCCTCGCCGCTGAAGAGCTTTTCCGAAGCTGCTGTGACCTTTGTCATCATACCCGTTTCCGGATCAGCATATTTATAGCCGTTTGCCCCTGCAGGGATAAGTGCTACAGGCTTGCCGTCATCAGCAAAGGTTGTCAGCATAGCACCCGAAGCGTCTTTTCTCCAACCCTCGCGAAGTACTACCTGCCTTGTCATGACGCCATAAGGACGAAGAAGATACTCAAGAACTTCCTCGATCGACTGCAGTCTTTCGGGAACTTCCCTGACCTTTATGTGATAGTATTTAAGGATCGATCCTATTGCATCCGTTGCCTGTTCTCGTTCATTCTGCAGTGCGGCAGACAATTTCAGCCCCATGACTGAACCCGCGATCTTAAGGCACGAATCCTCAAATGCTTCTATATCGTTTTGTTTACGAAGCTCTATCTGCTCCTCGAACCAGCTTGCCATCTTATCTCCCAAATGTCTCTATTCGCTTGTCAAAAGCTTCGCGTAAAGGCCATCCATAGCTATGAGTTCGTCATGTGTCCCGCGCTCACTGATCTTACCTTTATCAAGCACTATTATCTCGTCACAGTCTCTTATCGTTGAGAGCCTGTGTGCCACGACTATCGTTGTGATACCTCTTTCTTTTATTGATGAGACGACATCATACTCCGTCTGAGCATCAAGTGCGCTTGTGGCCTCATCCATTATCATGATCGTCGGATCCTGCGCAAGGACACGTGCTATCTCGATCCTCTGACGTTGTCCTCCCGAAAAATCAAGTCCACCATCACGAATCTTATACGAGTAGCCTCCGTCCCTCTTCATGATATCCTCATGAACATGTGCGTCCCTTGCCGCAAGTATCATCGCGAAATCCTCGATGGAGTTGTCCCACATTTTGATATTGTTCGCTATAGTATCCTCGAACAGTATGATGTCCTGATTTACAACCGCCACAGAGCTTGTAAACAGGTCCCTGTCTATCTCGCCCACCGGTTTGCCGTCAAACAGGATCTCTCCCTCCCACGGACGGTACAGACCTGATATAAGGCGCGAAAGTGTACTCTTCCCGCATCCGCTCCCGCCTACGAAAGCAACACTCTTTCCTATCTCGAGTGTAAGGTTAAAGTTCTCGATAAGCGGCGGTGAAAGCTTCGAATAACCGAATGTCACATTCTTAAGCTCGAGCTTACCTGACAATTTGTTCGAAAAAGTTTTTTCCTCACCGTCCGAAGAATCGGCATGCTCAAGTACCGCATCTTTCGGATATTCCATGACATCATCGATACGTTCCATCTGCGTACGCATTTCCTGAAGACCCTGACCCGCTTCTATGAGTGATTGCGCCGGCAGCAGGAACTGCACAAGAAATCCCTGAAATGCGAGTACCATACCAGATGTGAACTCGCCCTTTATCATAAGGTAAACTCCCATAAGGAGCACGATATCGTTAACAAGTTCCATGACGATCACAGGTACATTTCCGAGTCTTGCATCTATCCCGGCAAACTTAACGCGCTGGCTGTTAACGCTCGCCTCATATCCGGACCATTTGGTAAAGAATCCGTTCTCGGCACCGCTTGATTTGATAGTCTCTATCATCTCTATGCCTGATACCGTCTGTGAATACAGCTTACTTTCGTCGCGCATCATGACACGGGTGATATTGTTCCTTTTTGCGCTGACAAAATATGCCACAAAAACATTCACCGCTATGGCAACGATGCCTATCGCCGTCATCGCAACCGAATACGACAGCATCACACCGAGGTAAAAGATCAACATCGCTGTATTTATAACAAGGGGAGCAAATGTATTGACAAGAATACTTGCTATGTTTGCGTTGGCCTGACGTCTTTGTTCTATATCACCTACCATACGTTGTGAAAAAAAACTCATGGGAAGTTGCAGGACATGCCAGAAATATGCAGCATTTCCGACAGCAGCAAACTTACCGCTTATCCGGAATGAATAAAGCGCAGTGATCCATGCCGCAACGATCTGTACAATGGTAAGTATTATAAGCGCGGCCATAAAGCCGCCGACAAGTGAAGGATTTCTTCCGGGAAGCAGTTCATCCATGAAGAACCTGGAAAAACCTGCCAAAGCAATGGCACATATTGATGTGACTGACGTTGTTATCGCAACAAATGCAGTTGCCGATCCGGCTCCGATCATGCGCTTTTTAGCAAATGCGATCATGCTCTTGGGTTTTCCGGAGGGCTCATATCCTTCGCCCGGAGTGATGACTACTGTAACACCGGTAAAGGCTTCGTCAAACTCCTTCTCGGTTATGATGACATCACCCCTTGCGGGGTCGTTGATGTACACCTTCCCTTTTTTGAAGCCGCATAAAACGACAAAATGATTGAATTCCCAGTGTATGATGCACGGAAATTTGGCCTGTTTTTTAAGCTGATCCGGTTCGAACCTATATCCTGTGGCATTAAAACCATATGTCCTTGCAGCCCTTGCGATGTTTCCGGCCTTGGATCCGTCGCGTGAAACACCACAGTCCTCCCGGACCTGCTCAAGGGGGACCCATTTTCCATAATAAGCCATGACCATGGTAAGGCTCGCCGCACCGCACTCAAGCGCCTCCATCTGCATAACGACGGGAACCTTTGCTACGCCATTTGTCACCGGCTGTTTAATCCTGTTCTTCTTATTTGATGACATAACTTATCGGTGCCACTTCCTTTACTCCGTTTTCAGTATTGACCTGTATCTTTCCGAACACGGCCCAGAAAAAAGTCCCAGCGATAAGAACCAGCGTTGCAAACAGTATCATCCACACAGAAGGTGTGGTCACTTTGATATAGTCGTCAAGCTGCTCGGGGGATGTAACTCTTTCAAGGCTTTTTTTACGAAATATCGATTTTTCTGCCATATATTAAGGATCCTTTCGTATGATGAAAAACAAAAAAGCGCATCCACCGGATCAGTCTCCACGTGGATATGCTTTATGATTGCTGATATGTAATGTAGTTACGCTGTCTGTCTGATTATAGTGTACGCAAATCAAGACGTCACACCCATTAAGTAGATACTCTTCTCATATTTTATAATATAGTAATCCCCCACCAATGTCAATGTTTTTCAGCAATGCTAAATCTCATCATATTGCGATTATAACCTGTAGTTATAAGATAAGCCTTTTCCTTATGCATTTCCATGAGACCGCTAAGTATAAATCCACTAAGTCCTTCTATCTTCTGATCAGGATCAGTGATATCAAATATTTTTCCAGAATCACGCTCTATGATAAGAGCACTGTTTTCTTCAAAAAACACAGAAAGCTCTATCAAAAGTCCATTCTTCTCTTTCTTATTCTGTTCAAGAATTGTAAGTCCGATCTCCTCGACAAATAAAGCAGCTTTATTCACCACACCCTTAGGATAGTTATGCTCTTCCAGTAGGGTTTCAACCTTTTCTGAAAGACCAGTTGCCGACTCCTTTGTCAAAACATCATCAAAAACAAATATTTCCGAATCCATATCCTTTAACAAATAAGGATATAATTCTTTCCCATATCGAAGATAAACATACGCCAGCGATATAACAAGTGTTACTATCGGAGCAACAACAAATGCAATCCACATTCCTTTTTCACCCGCTATAACCGAACCAAGAAGCGGCAAAAATGAGTATAAAATGCCATCTTTAAGAACAGTAACAGCTACTGAAAGACCTATATGATCTATCAACATATAATAAGAGGTAAAAAGAGAAACAGCACTGCAAAATACAAGTCCAAAAGAAACAATTCTAACCGCAGCTATGGATGGAGCCAGTGCTGCCCCAGCTGTTATTCCGAAAAGGGCGCAGAACTGCTTGGCAAAAATTATAACCAGTACATTTACTACTATCCCCTCTAGAACAGCTGCTTGTACTGCCATACGCATCAACCTTTTTATAAGGACATGATTTTTTTCGCCCGAATATGTTCCCAGAAGTGGCTGAACAGCCATTCCAACGCCATCCAAAACAACGCCAAACTCTATAAGGCTTACCACCACCGCAAGTGTAATCAGCCCGGTATCTCCATAGTGCACCGACACATAGCTTATCAAAACATAATCCATAACCGACCAGCATAGATATATCACAGCATCTACTATACTGAAGCGCGTCGTCTTTATCAGTTCTTTTATATTAAAGTACCAAACAAAATGAAGAGTATTACTTTTTCTAAAAAAGTGGATGCAGGACACTATAATGCCAAGCCCATTTCCAATTATAGATCCTATAATTATACCAATCATGCCATATTGTTTTGCCAGAATTATGGAACATAAGATATTTCCGCCAATCTGGAATATATACCCCAGATTGTTTATCAGTTCATCGCCATCGCTGAAGACCATGCCCTCAAGATAATAAACAAGAACCGTCAAAAATATATTAACAGGTGTAAGTTTATAGTACTCTAAAGCTCTATCATATATTTCTCCTGTAACACCACTCATGCTAAAATATAAATCACGTATAAAATATAGAATAACGGCCGAGATAATACCTATAACAAAAGTAACAATTAAACCCTGGCCATATATCTGATCAGCATGTTTTTTTCTCATAGCACCGATATCCTGACTGTATACAATACCAGCTCCAGTAGAAACCATGCATCCAAAGAAAGTCGACACACCTGTTACAGGGGTAATTGAATTAATTGCAGCTATACCTTTTTCCCCTATAAAGTGACCAGCTATAATACTATCGCTAAGCATCATAAGATACAAAACAGCCATAGTAAATGTACCTGATATAAGCATTGAACCAAACTTATTTTTACAAAAAGTTCTTTTATTCATTTACTCTAGAAGGTCCCTCACTTTCTCTTTTTTTGATGAGCTCTCTAACACGAATGTCCGGACAGTCTCTGTAATATATAAGTTTATCTGCAAAGCTCTTTATCAGAGCACCATAATGTTTAATTGTATCCCTCTTATATAAACTTGCAGCATAGTCAAGATAAAGATTTGGCTCATCTCCATTTGTCATAATCTCCACATCAAGAGATGTCTGTGAAGCCCTGTTCTCAATATCTATATCCACCATTTCAAAGGGGTGATGCCAATTTTCCGATAGGGTTCTAGCATCGTCCTGAAGCATGAAACAAATACAATCATCCTCCACAGGAGATACGTAGGTTGAACTTACAAAGGAACAAGAACTATATTTCAAGGAATTGTTCATTTGTTCTTTTATATCTGCCAGCATTTCTTCCATAGTAAGTTCCTCAGTAATAGTAAGCATTAGCGGCAAGGTATAGAACAACATGCCTATACTATTCATAGAATCAAGATCTTTTCTTCCGTTGTAGATCCAAGTAAGCATAATCTTGTCGGTATTGGTTACCGAACCAAGTGCAAGCAGTCCGGCCATTAAGAATAGTCCATTCCTTCCAATTCCGGTTGAAGCTTCAAATGCATTATAATCATCATCAGTAAATTGTAGCGGTATATCTATATCTCCTGCATAGTTTTCATCAGAAGAATAATCATAAGGCAGATTACGTATGCATTTCACCCCTGCATATCTTTTCTCAAAATATGATTTAGCCTCCTCATAGAGAGCACTGTTCATTTCTTTTTCGCGCTGTTCAAGAACATAATAATAGTAATCCGGTTCGAGTTCTATATCAGACAGGCATTTTTGCAGATCGCTCATAAACAGCCAATAAGAAGTACCATCAAAGATCAAGTGATGAACATCAAAGAATACATAATTTCCGGACGGTGCACTGAAAACTCTGCCACGCCAAAGAAGACAATCAGTTATCTCTCTAAATGGCTGAACCAAAGTTCCTCGCAAAACCTCAAATTCTTCATCCGAAATCTTCTCCACTGTAATTTCATGCATCAATTCAGGAGCATATCTCTGCTTATACTCTCCATTCTCATAATAGAATGTAGTCAGGAGAGAAGGGTGATTCCGTATAGTTTTATTGATTGCTGCTGCCAGGTCTTCTGCAGACACATCAATAAATCTACAGAGAGCCGGATTGTTATACATAGTTGTATTGGGAGTATAAAGTTCATAATTAAGTATATACTTTTGTTCCACGGTCAGAGGATGAGACTTTATAATTGCCTGTTCATTAATCTTCTCAGTGTTCTCCTCTGTATCTCGCAGCTTACTGAGGTATCGTTCTGCAATTCCTGAAACTGTACAACCTAAATATATATCTTCAAAAGTCAGTCCGCTGAATCCTGTCTCGACAATCAACTTCATAGAAGTGAGCGAGTCTCCGCCAAGCAGGAAAAAATCATCCTTTATTCCTACCTTATTTATCTTCAGCACCTTCTGCATAGCGTTACATATTATCATCTCCGCCTCATTAGTTGGAGGAACATACTCGCGTAAATAGTCAGAAACAGCCGGTCTAGGAAGAGCCTTTCTGTTCATCTTTCCATTACTGAGTCTTGGGATTGAATCAATTTTCACAAAATAGGAAGGCAGCATGTAGTAAGGTAGAATCTGACCAAGTTTCTCGCGTAGTTCGGCTATTCCAATCTCAGCCTCTCCCAAATGATATGCAGTGAGGTGCATTCCATTTTTGTCTTTAATGCTTCTGACAGCTGTCCACTTAAGACCTGTAACACGCTTGATGGCTTCTTCAACCTCTGTCGGTTCTACTCTTTTACCATTTATCTTAATCGTGTCACTGATTCTTCCAATAATCTGATACTGTCCGTCACTCATTTGTCTGGCAAGATCTCCGCTGTGAAAGATGCCATTTGCAAAAGCCTTTGCGGTCTGTTCAGGCAGATTGATATAACCCCTCGTAAACGGCGCATCAAAACATAGTTCGCCGGATTCACCAAACTCCACCTCTTCACCCTCATCATTTAATAGATAGACGCCAACAAAATATTGAGGCAGTCCCACAGGAGCAGTAACATTCGGCTTATCAAGCACAGATACCAATAGTCCGCATGCCGTCTCACTACTGCAATACCCATTAAATACCATCATTTCTGAAGAATCCTTCCAGATACCATGAGCAGGCTCAGAAGAAAGGATGACCTTTTTCAGATATGGGCCAAAGTTTTTTTGCATCCTGAAAAGTGATGGTGGAAAGAATGCCAATGTCACTTTGTTTTCTATTAAAAATTCCATTATTTTGAGCGGATCCTTTGATACAGAACAAGGAACGATCAGAAGCTTTGTTCCTATCATCCAGCTTATTATCATAAACATGATCGAAGCTACAAAGTTCAGTGGAAAGTATAGGATAATGATATCGCTACGCTGGCTTATGGATACACCATTCCAACGATAAGATGCAAAAGTGATTGGAATTCTACCATACTCATGGAGAACTCCCTTAGGATTACCACTGGTTCCGGAGGTATAAACCGCAAAAGCTGCCGCATGAGGATCAATTGGTTCATGCCCCTCAAGCGATTCTACGCAGAGGATTTCTTTCCAAACCTGTTCATTCAAAACAAGAACACATCCACAATCCTTCTGTATATATTCTGTTCTTTCTATAGGACTATTTTCCTCAATAATAACTGCCGCCGCTCCAGCTTTCCATATACCCAAAAGAGCTACGGCGACTGCCGTACCTCTCGGAAGAAGTATACAGATCATATCCTCTTTGCCAAAGCCCTTATCCTTAAGGTACCTATATACCTTTCCAGAAAGAATATCCAGCTGTGCTGCTGTTATATCAGTTTCAGCCGGCCCCTCACTAAGCATCACATGATTCGGGAAATCCTTTAAAAGCAAACCAAATCTTTCAAAAATGTCTATCTCTTCAACTCTCATGCCTTCATTAACTCCCATACCAGTGCAACACCCTCTGATCCCTTTTTCTTTCTATTTGCATTTTTTTATTTGCATTTTATTTGTTTTATATTTGCTTTTTAGGTTACTCTATCGTGAGAATATCTGAAAATCCCGTAACTTCGAAAATCTCCTTGATTTCATCTGAACAGTTCTTTACAACCATTTCCCCCTGCTTATTCATAATCTTCTGAGCAGAAAGAAGCACTCTGAGTCCGGCAGATGAGATATATGCCAAATCCGCAAAATCAAAATCAAGCTTCTCAACACCTTCGATATTATCCTTTACTTCCTTTTCAAGATCAGGAGCTGTTGTAGTATCAAGTCTTCCTGACAACGCAAAACTAAGGTTTTTACCATCTGATTTTTTTTCGATATTTAACATAAGCGTTACCTCCTATTCCTCTACTTTGAACTTATAGCTCCTCTGAAATCTTCCACCATTAAAGTCATTAACTACATCCCATCCGTTACATTGTCCAGAACACATAAAGCTGTCACAGCGGGATAGTAGATACAATGCATAGAAATAATTTATTGTTGTGTCTTCAATCATTTCATCCAGCTTATCAGGAGGAATGGTTTCCTTCTCCAATTCGCTGATGATTTGACCTTCTCTAAAATCCGAAACTCTATGACGTTCCTGCGCAACTGCTATAATTCTTTTTCCAAACTCAGACTTCATCTGATCCAGAATGTCATTATCTTCAGTGGCCAGGAATATGCGGTCATATCCATCCTCTTCAAGCCACTGATGAATGGTTGGAAGCATCTGCGGAACAGTCGCCATACGATGCTCACCAGAAAGCCCGGTTGATATATAATCTGTTCCACGTATCAGGATTCCAAGAACTTTTCTTCCTTCGAACAAAGCTTCATAGTATTCATCCATTTCTTTTCGGAACTTAGGTGCAAGAATGGATGTATCTGTTGCCTGGTTGATTGTATAAACCATTTTTGTCTTGATCAGAAATGTCTGATTATCAATAACCAGTGTATTGTCACCACTCGCATCCTCCGCTGTCAGTTCCAAAGCGAAATACTTATTGAGCATTTCAACGCGGTACTTTCCGAGCCTTTCTTCATTAGTAATTAGCTTAAGACCAAAGTGGTTAAATGCTATCTCAAACCTTTTCTGGAAAGCAAGAATCGCACCTATTCCAAGCATAGAATTGGTTATCATAGTGACATATTTATAATCTGTACATTTTTTACCTTTCAGCATCCACTGTGGGAAAAAGACATTGTGGAAAGCATATGTAGAACTAAGCCTATTGAAATCCCTGTCCTCAAGGCCCGTCTTAAACTGCTTTTGAACGTAAAATGTAGTTTCTCCCGAAAGTTCAGGAAGCTTTTCTACAACATGCACCCTATCATCCTCAGAAATGAACCAAAGAATACGTGGGTCATCAAACCATATATCTATCCCTTGAGTGAAGGATAGAATCACCCTGGTAAGAGCTATAGAATACTCATTTACTTCCTCGAATTCTGCAGCATTTATACCTTGGAAGAAATCTATATAAAGTGTATCCTTATCCGTTTCGTCATAAGATAAGTATTGAGCCATAAAAGGCCCCTTCATATATTTGGGATAAAACTCAATCGGTTCGATATCATCGTTATTATCCAGATACACAATATCAAAATAGTCACCTTTTGGACTCTTGACATGGTATCTCTTCTCCCCATCCTGAAGCGCAAGATGAAACATTTCATTACTTATAGATAGTTCCTTACACTCTATATCACTTTGATAATCATCTAATATAAACATTTGTAACCCCCGCCATAAAACAAAATGCTTATTCAGTTATTCTATTGTGAGAATTTGTGAAAATCCCGTAACTTCGAAAATCTCCTTGATTTCATCTGAACAGTTCTTTACAACCATTTCCCCCTGCTTATTCATAATCTTCTGAGCAGAAAGAAGCACTCTGAGTCCGGCAGATGAGATATATGCCAAATCCGCAAAATCAAAATCAAGCTTCTCAACACCTTCGATATTATCCTTTACTTCCTTTTCAAGATCAGGAGCTGTTGTAGTATCAAGTCTTCCTGACAGTGCAAAGCTAAGATTATTACCCTCTGATTTCTTTTCGATATTTAACATATGTATTACCTCCTAATTATTCTTATATTAATGATTCTTAAAACTTATATTTTATTAATGATTTTAATAATGTTTTTATTACAGTTTATTTTCTACTAAAGATTCTTTTCTATTGTCAGGATATTCTGCCCGTCTTTATATTCATATCGAATATTATCCATACTTTTCTTGGTCATAAAGATTCCAAGGCCACCGATATCTCTTTCTTCAGCAGAAAGAGTTACATCAGGATCTTCCTTTGCTAATGGATCATAAGGTTTTCCATGATCCAAAAATGTTATCGCCACTGCAAGCGGCTCATTAGACACTTCTACTCTGATAGTTGCATCACCTATCTCAGGGTTATATGCATAATTTGCGATATTTACAAATATCTCCTCCACAGCTATATCGATCTGCATCTGTGTTTTCATAGAACATTCAAAGTTCTCAAGCTGAGTATCTACAAAAGCAATCACTTCATCGAGCTTATCTGTACTCGCTTCAATCACTAATTCCTTACTTAATCCCATTTTATCCTCTTCCTTTCTTATTATTTTTTAGAAAGCTTATAAAACATCCCCACTTTCTATGTATACTTTATTAATTTGTTTCAGTTCCTTTATACTCTAAGCAAAGCATAGTTAAGTCATCAAATTGCTCCGCATCCTTAACAAAATCATCTACCGCACATCTAACACCTTCAAGAAGTTTCTTTGGCTCTGTGTCATGCATTACATTTAATGCTTCTACCATTCGTTCAGTTCCAAATAACTCTTCACTGCTGTTAGTAGCCTCAGGAACACCATCTGTATATACAAATAATTTTGACCCAGGCTCTAATTGTATCTCGTACTCTCTATACTTTGCTCCTTCCATACCACCAATCACAAGTCCATGCTTATCCTTATAAAGCTCAAAATTGCCATCCGGAGTCATAAGTGCCGGGTATTCATGACCTGCATTTGCCGCTGTCAGCTTTCCTGTAGAAATCTCTAGAACTCCCAGCCACACCGTAACAAACATCTCTTCGCTGTTGTTGGCGCATATAGCCTCATTCGCATCCATAAGCGCCTTTGCCGGAGATTTTCCGAGCATAGTATTGTTAGCAATGATATTCTTGCTGAACATCATAAACATTGCAGCTGGAATACCCTTTCCGGATACATCGGCGATTACAAGTCCAAGATGATCATCATCTATCATGAAGAAATCATAGAAATCACCGCCAACCTCCTTGGCAGGATTCATAGAGGCATAAAGATCAAACTCAGCTCTATCTGGAAATGCAGGAAACAGATTTGGAAGCATATCCGCCTGTATTTTTTCAGCCAGCGCAAGCTCTGTGCCAATTCTTGCAGAGGTCTCCGTAAGCTTTTCCTGTTTACTCATGATTTCCTGACAATGGTCAACCAACTTTACAGCTGCAACGGCAATAATAACCAACTGCAAAAACTTAACAAAATAATTAGAAAACGTAGTATTAATGAGCATCAGGCCCTTATCATATGGAATATCCTTTACTGCATCATCCAGCCACATATTCTCATTTGTAGTAATGACAGTCCCTGGTGAATACTGAACAAAATTAAGATCCAGCATACCGTGATTTGCTCCATATAAATAAGCCGCAAAAAAAATAAGAATGGATAAAACCGCAATAGACATAGTATATTTCTTACTGAAATATCTGATGGAGAGAATAATTGGGATAACCACCAACAGTGTAACATTATAGGTAAGCACAGCAGTTGATCCCGCATATACAGCCGTAAGTGTTCCCATCAAACTGTATTTTATCCAGGATTTTTCATATTTATAATGACGACATATAAACTCGGAAAATGCAATGAGTGCTAGATTAAATATCATCAACCCCCTAACAGGCACTCGGCTATAAAAAACATCATTTTCAAATAAAGCCCATGTTATGGCAACTATAACTACTGTTACATTAAGGATCTGTGCCATCATCCTATTTGCATTAACTTCATTTTCAAAAAATATCTTATCTTTTTTTTCTATTTTATCAGTCTTTTCTATTTTATCAGTCTTTTCTATTTTCTCTATTTTTTCATTTTTTTCCATTTGCTTCACCCCTTAGCCCCTCATTAGTTATTTTTTTAATTTCAATTACGAAAAAACAAAAAAGTCGAACAGAAAAGGAGCCACTGTTCGACTAAATTTTTTAAATATATTTAATTATACGTAAAAATGGCGCAGTTATAGCGTAAAAATCATGCATGTAAGTTAATTTAACCCGTCTCATCATATACTGCCCATCCTTTTTATTTCTCTTTTTATATATTATAACTTAGAAAGCACAACAAAAGAGCAACAAATTTCAGAAATTAAGAAAAAAGTTTATTTTTTATTGCTTTACGGGATTTGTCAACATCAGACGGATAACACCAAAATATTTTCAGTGACGAGTGCTAATAACATCATTACTTATTCAAATATATAACAAGTATATTATAATCTTCTTCCCCATCATTGGAGTATTGGAAGGATTTGATTCCCCCGTAGTCGAACAGGAATTTGAGTTCGTCACCTGATGGTGAACCGTGCTTGATGGCACATTCAACCATTCCATGTTTATTTCTCATGACAGTGTTCTTTATACCGTTCTTAAACGAGGAAACATCTTCAAAGTAAAGGCTGTTCATGTTGTAATAGTTGAACGCCATGGAGTTACACTCCTCGAAATAATCCTTCTCCCAGGAATGACTCTTACTTATTATATCATCTGAAAGGTTCAGATATGAATGAAGCAGAACGTCTCCCTTTTCCAGTACCGGATCATCCCATGTAGCATCTACGTGATACCAGTTGCCCTCAAGCTTAACCAGGTTCCAGGCATGCAGTTCATTTCCGGCGTATCCTGTTATATACCTGTTCTCTATTCCGCAGCAGTTCAGAAGAAGCGCCATGGCTTCCGCATAACCGTTACATACCGCCTTACCTTCAACCAAAGCACCGTATGCTCTGTATTCATTTTCGTTATCATCACTGCCATAGCTGTATTTGCAGTTCTGAACTATGTAGTCATGTATGGCAACTTCCTTCTCGTAGTCACTCATCGAGGACTTGATACGAAGAAGCATGAAGCCATGAACCTTCTCATAGAGTTCTTTTGCCATAGTCTTATCTTCCGGAATAGGCTCCTTCATGGCGTAAGCTCTATAGACATAGCTGTTATCTGATCTTGCTATAGTGAAGTCAAGTTTGGTGACTCCTGCTATTGACGAAGTATATGAGACAGATTCTATGGTTCCGTCCAGAGTACCTATGTAATAGTTGATCTTAAGTATCTCATCTATAGGAACATCCCTTGAATAAAGTACATCTGTACCTACTACTCCATCCTCTATATCCTTTGTCAGCCTGGCCGCAATCTCGTCCACGCTTCTATATGCTTCAAAGCTGTGCATGACATTCTGCGTCGGATTGTCCACATTCAGCTTGTCCAGCACAACAAGTACTATTATCAGTAGCGCCACTATTCCGACGTATATTAGTATTCTTCTTTTACCTGTCATATATTGCTCCTATACAGCGAATAGTACAACAATCATTCATTACATGTGATTTTACCATAACTCAGCTCATTACAAAAGCTTATATTCAAATAAGAAAGTTGAAGAATCGCTCATTTTAAGTTACAATACATAACTGTTCCGATATTAATGATTCAGATAAATATTATCGGAATAGTATTCACAAAGTGAGGTAGATAATATGGCACAGCTCTGGGGTGGACGCTTCACCAAAGAAACAGAGAAAAAAGTATATGATTTCAACGCTTCGATATCCTTCGATCAGAGACTTCTCAGGCAGGATATAGAAGGTTCTATAGCGCATTCAACCATGCTTGCTGCTCAGGGTATCATCGAGGAAGCTGAAAAGGATCAGATCATATCTGGTCTTACAGGCATTCTTACAGATGTTGAAAATGGAACCCTTGAGATAACTGATAAGTATGAGGATGTACACAGCTTCGTCGAGGCAAATCTTATAGACCGTATAGGTGATGCCGGCAAGAAGCTTCATACAGGAAGAAGCAGAAATGATCAGGTCGCTCTTGATATGAGACTTTATGTAAGAAATGAGATTCAGGAAACTGAAAATCTTGTTAAAGTCCTCCTTAAAGAGCTTCATTCTATCATGAAGGATAACCTGAATACCTACATGCCTGGCTTTACACATATGCAGAAGGCTCAGCCCGTTACATTTGCACATCATATAGGCGCATATATGGAAATGTTCAAACGTGACTACACACGCCTTACTGATATTTATGACAGAATGAATTACTGTCCTCTCGGAGCAGGCGCTCTGGCAGGAACAACATATCCGCTCGACAGAGAGATGACCGCTTCTCTTCTCGGTTTCGAAGGCCCTACACTTAACAGTATGGATTCAGTTTCCGACAGGGATTACGTTATCGAATACCTCTCAGCACTTTCCATGATCATGATGCATCTCTCAAGATTCTCAGAAGAGATAATTACATGGAATTCAAATGAATATGGTTTCATAGAGCTTGATGACAGCTACAGCACAGGAAGCTCCATAATGCCACAGAAGAAGAATCCTGACATAGCTGAGCTTGTAAGGGGCAAGACCGGCCGAGTATACGGTGCTCTCATGTCTATGCTCACAACTATGAAAGGCATACCTCTCGCATACAATAAGGACATGCAGGAAGACAAAGAGGTTACCTTCGATGCCATAGATACAGTTAATTCCTGTATAGATCTTTTCACAGGAATGATAAGCACGTTGACGCTTCGTACCGACCGCATGGAAAAGAGCACTATGATGGGCTTTGCAAATGCAACTGATGCTGCCGACTATCTGGTTAAGCACGGAGTTCCATTCAGAGATGCCCACGGAATCATAGGCCGTCTGGTTCTTTATTGCATAGATAAAAATGTATCGATCGATGACCTTTCTCTCGAAGAGCTGAAGAGCATATCTCCTGTTTTCGAGGAAGACATTTACGAAGCTATAAGTCTTAAGGAATGTATCGAGAAAAGAAATACCATCGGTGCTCCTGGACCTCTGGCAATGCAGAAGGTAATTGAAGCGAACGAGAGTTTTCTCGCTTCTATCAAATAGCCTGCTATGCATCCAAATACCGGAAATTCATTAATACACGAGGAATATAAATCATGAATAATACAGAAAAAGCAAAAGTAGATGTAGCAAAACGAATGCTGAAAGGAAAAATCCCTGCCGATGAGGTTATCCTCATGACAGGGCTTGATGAATCCTTAGTAAAGAAGCTTGAAGAAGAGATTGCTCCTGAAGTCAGGGAAGCCAAGATTCTTCAAGGTCTTGACAATACCGATCTGAAAATCGGCGAAATATTATATGATAATTATACAACAGACGAAAAGGCTGATGAGAATTATTAAAGTTTAAACCCAACACCGGTGAAGAGAGCAACCTCCCTGCCGGTGTTATCTTTTACCATAACCTCTACCACACAGGTACTTTTTCCGTCTTTTACAAAATGTGCTGTGGCGCTGAGTTTATCTCCCTTTGGAGCAGACAGATAATTGATGCTTACCTGCTGAGCCACAGTCAGCTTATGATTATTGTTTGTTAATGTTGCAAATGCAAAATCAGCAAGAGTAAATATAGCTCCGCCCATAACTCCGCCATAAGCATTCTTATGAGCATCCGTCAGAACCATTTCTGCCTCTGACTCTTCTTCGGACAATGCAACCAGTTTAACACCTGCATCAGTTGCGAATCTGTCCTTTTTGAAATACTCCTGTGCATCTTCCAGCGTATAATTACTCATCTTCCACCTCAACTACAGATGCGTAATATCTTGCACCCTCTCCACTGACTGTTGCATCTCTTATTGACTGAATCTCGTCATAATTTGTTATAAGGAGCTCAACAAGATAGCTGAACATAGCTCCTCTTTCAACATTATCAAGAAGTATCCTGATAACATCTTCCTTGGACATACCTGTTCTGTAAGGTCTTATCTCCGCAACAGCTGAGAATATATCAGCAAGAGATATGATCCTTGCTCCCATAGGAATCTGATCCTTTGAAAGGTGGAACGGATATCCATATCCATTAAGCTTCTCATGATGAAGAGCTGCCCAGCGGCTGATTTCCTCAAAGCCTTCAATATCCTTCAAGAGAAGGTGTGTATAATATGCATATTCCTTAACGACATTGAATTCTTCGTCGGTAAGCTTCTCATTCTTCTCAAGTATAGACTTAGGAACCTTGAGCTTTCCTATATCATGGAGATATCCGGCTATCATCATCTTCTTACATTCATTTGCAGACATGCCCATGATCTCAGCAAGTCTTACTGCTGTTGCAGCAACACCCGAGCTGTGCATAGCTGTATATGAGCTCCTGAAGTCTATGATACGTGCTGCAAATCTCGCATAGAGTATCATATCGTCAAGCGAAACTGTTCCGTCATCAGAAATACTGTTAAATATAAGCTCAGGCTGATGGAGAAGCTCCATCCAGACATATTCTCTCTCAGAGAATCTCAGGAATGCTTCTGCAACCTCACCACTTATCTCTTCACCTGCAAGATCTGATACAGTGTAGCTTATATCCTCAACCTGATTAAGAGCCGCATCTTTATCATCAAGCATAGATGCTATTCTGTCAGCCAGATCTATAATCTGCGAGAATGTCTTAAGCTTTCTCTCATCATCAGTAAGTGGTTCCGGCTTTCCATAGACTCTCATGACATCAGAAGCATTCTTAAGCTTCTTGATATCACCTATCATATCAAGTCCGGGTCCTACCAGATCCTTGAAGTAGTATCTGCCCTCATCCTCCTTCTTCTCAGGAAGAAGCACTATACCAACATCATATAACAGGCTGACATATACGAGGTTCTCAAGATCTAACCCCTTGAAACCATATGCCTTTCCAAGTCCATATGCCAGATATGCAACCCTCTGATGTAGATCATCAGTCTCCGGTCTGAGGAGATTCATAGCATTTGCATAGGCCTTCGCCAGATCACGCATGTTCGTAAATTGTCTCTCCATAGTAACTGCCCTCTCTTTAATTCTTCTCATTAAACTGATCCATTACACCCCTTACTCTGTCAGCTGAAGCTATAAAAGCCTCTGCTACATTTGGATCAAAATGAGTACCTGCATCTTCTTTTATTATATCCATTGCCTTTTCAAATGGAAATGCTTTTTTATAACATCTCTCCGAAACAAGAGCATCAAATACGTCAGCAACCGCCATGATACGTGCTGAAAGCGGAATATCCTCTCCTGAAAGACCATGAGGATAACCCTTGCCATTCCATTTCTCATGATGGAACTCTGCCAGATTCTTAGCTTCCTTCATATATCCTGAATCCGGAACCTTCTCTATAACCTGATCTATGATCATGGCACCGGCAACAGTATGGAACTTCATCTTCTCAAACTCTTCGTCCGTAAGTTTACCAGGCTTATTCAGAATAGTATCAGAAACCTGAATCTTACCTATGTCATGAAGCGGCGCTGAATTCTCAACATTGAAAATGAATTGCTCCGTAAGCTGGTCTGTATATATACCCATCTCAAGAAGCTTATCCATGATTATTCTGGTATACGCTGCTGTCTTTCTGACATGATCGCCTGTGTTCTCATCTCTGTTCTCAACCATATCTGCAAGAACCATGATAAGTGCACTCTGCATTTTCTCTATGGTCTCCGTCTTGGTCTTGATGGATTCCATATACTCCACGCTCTTCTCAGTAGTCTTGGAGAACGCCAGGTACATATTCTCGACCTCGTCACCTGTCCTTATATCCAGAGACTTGATCTTCTCTACATTTTCTTCAAGGGACTCTTCACTGTCATATGCAAAAGCACTTGCACTCTTTGCCATGGTATTAACAGGAAGTATCAAATTATATTCTGATATCCATATACCAAGAGCTATAACGAATATGAAAAAGCCCAGGAATACAGACATAAGCTTGATAGTAAACACTATCTGATTCTGCTTGATAAGATTCATGGAAACATCTGCAGCTGCGTAGCATACACACTTTCCGTCCTTATCATATACAGGCTCATATACTGTTATAAGCCAGCCGTAAGTATCATCACTTATGATTGGATCGATACTCCCACCGGACAGAAGTGTTGGTATGAGCGGTGAAAACGATTCATCAAATTCTATAACATCGCCCGGATTTCCGCCCTGAAGTTCTTCCGTGTCCAGATCAAATACGACATGGCAGCCGTCTTCTTCAATCTTGTATACATATATATATTCTATATCAGGAGAGCTGTTACGGATATTGTATAGCCGGTCTTCAACATCCTTATAACCGGGAGCATCGTCGCCCTCTTCTATATAGGTGTCGACCTTCTCCGGATCAATACTGGACTTAACGAGAGCCGTAACTCCCTGTGCCAGCTTGATATGCTCGTTGGTCGTATATGACCTGTACAGAACAACACTGGTAAGTGTTGCGGCAACGCCTACCGCTACACACGCCATTACAAGCAGAAACAGTATCTTGGTCCTGAGAGATACAAGCCTGTTATTGCTTTCCTTGACAATCTTCTCTTCTTCTTTGGTCAGAGGTTTCTGCTGCCATCCCTCAACTCTTATGATGTCCTGAATTTTATCAGGAATCACTGTCTGAAGAATAACTACAAACAAGACAGTAACTGTCTTATCTATAAGATCATAGAGTACTTCATACGGAAGGACTGTTCTGATTTCCTCAGTATTCATTCTCTCCTCAACAACCCAGTTGAGAAGGAAACCATGTCCGCCACCTATAACTGTAAGTATAAAGATAAGTGCCAGTATTCCCATAGGCTGCTTGATCCAGCCTTTTCTTGAGAATATATATGAAATAACAGCTATAAGTACATTTACAACTATGTAATATATTGATGTAGGTGTGAATGCGAGTCCCTTTACAAGATTTGTAATAAGACCGACCATTATACCCGGAAGATACCCTCCCATCACAGAGGTTACTACAGTGCCGATGGAGTCAAAAAACAAATGTATCCCGGTAACCTTAGTGATACCTATACCTATGAAATTAATGATGACTCCGACTATACAGAGAACCACCATCTGAAAAATTGTATTGGTTAACGCTTTCTTCGTAGACATAAAACTATCACCCATCTTTTTTCATAACCGTATAAACTATCACGGCTACAGCTGTAACGCTGAAAAACCACATTTTATTTTAACATATTTAAAGACTTATGTCACGAATTGAGATACTAAATTTCTATATATATCAGCCGCTGAAATCATATTTAATACTGATCTGATTACCCTTGGCAGAAACATCTGCTTTAGCGCCGGTTATGATCGGCATCATCGGAGGCAGATGTCCTATATCGATATCCATAATTATCGGCACTTCCAGCTCCTTCAGTATCTCTGTTACAGCATTGTACTGATTGACTCCGAAGATATCTTCACCGAATCTTCTCGGCCTTCCGATAAGGAAGCCCTTTACGTATTTAAACCATCCGGCCTCACGGAGTGACCAGAATGCTCTTCTCATACTCAGCGGGTCCAGGTCGCAGCATTCCAGGAACCATATAAATCCATCATCTTTATATCTTTCCAGAAAATCATCGACCTTATCATATTTAGTTCCTATAAGCAGAGTCAGAATATCTACACAACCGCCTATCAGACGACCTGACATATCGAGTGACACACTCTCTGCCCCCTCATCATTTCCATCATCTGATTCACATATTGTCATACCACTATCCGGAAGGTGGTATACAAATCGTTCAGGCTCGGTCACATTATATGAAAGAAGCGGATCAGGCTCCTCTCCTTCAGGAACAGGATATTCATCCTTCTCCCAAAGGTCGTATCCTGTAACAGTATCTGTCTCACCTCGGAGAAGCTTCATCGCATCATCAAGTGAGCTGTGCCACGAGGTTCTACCGAACGCAGGTGCACAAGGCCCGTAAATTGCTGCTGTATCTGCAAGTACTGCAGACAGAAATGTAAAGTTAGTATTATCGGAATATCCCATATACCATTTCGGTTCTGCCTTACTTATCCTGTCAAAATCTATATAAGGCACGACCTCACACATAAGCTCTCCGCCGCCGCAGGTTATGATTACATCTGACTTATCATCCGTCATGGCGTCGTTCAATTCAGCAGCACATTTCTCAGGCGTGTTGCTTATGCCTACTCCGCTGCTCTCGTAACAGTTAGGTCCGAGATAGGTCTTATAGCCCAACTTCTCAAATACCTTTAACGCATTATCGAATCTGCTTTTATATGGTTCTATGGCACATCCGAATGATGGAGCTATAAAGCCTATAGTCCCACCACTCTTCAAAAATTCAGGGTATCTCATACTAAGTCCTACTCCTGTTTATCTTCAGTCTTTACTTCATTTGTTTCCTTTTTTACTTCTTCCGACTTTACTTCCTTCAAATTTACGTTCCTGGTCTCATCAGGCTTATTCTTGATATTGGAAATATCCTCAAATGTTCCGCCGCCATCGTCCTCAGGATCTCTGAATTCGCCCTTCTCAACAAGTCTGACGAACGCATCTACAACATCAGGGAAAAGCTGTGTTCCGGAAACTTCTTTAATTATCGAAACAGCCTTATCGAAATTCATTCTCTTTCTGTAAGGTCTGTCACTGTACATGGCGTCAAATGTATCGGCCACGGCAATGATCTGAGCAACTCTAGGAATATCCTCTCCCTTGAGTCCCTTAGGGTATCCCTTACCATCAGGTCTCTCATGGTGAGCACCGGCACCGATAGCCAGCTCAGGCATAATCTGAATATCCTTCAGAACCTTAAAGCCCTGAGCAGAATGAGACTTGATGATCTTGAATTCTTCATCTGTCAGCTTGCCAGGTTTATTCAGTACCTCAGGCGGAATGCCTATCTTTCCTATATCATGGAGTAAGGCGATATTGTAATACTTATCCACGGTATCTTCGTCACATCCGAGTTCTTTTGCAAGCATGGCTGTATATTCAGCAACTCTCGTGGAATGACCGTTAGTATAAGCATCCTTCATATCTATGATCTTCGCAAAAGCTTCAACCATCTCTCTGATGAAGGTCCTGTTCGTTTTCTCTTTTTCAATGAGGTCAGCTTCCTTCCTCTTGAAGTAGAGTATTATTCCACCTGCAATTACAGCTACGCCAAGGAGCACCATAAGAATATTGAACCAGAGATTCTCATGCATGGCTTTTTCCTTAACTATGGTGATGGTTATACTCCTCTCCTCCTCAGAAACATTACTCATCATCTTCATTTTGAAGGTATATGTACCACCATCAAGATTTGTATATCTTACAGGCTCAAGTTCATTCCTCTTAACCGACGTTTCATTCTTGTCGAAGCCCTCAAGCATATATGTTATCTTCGGATTCTTGAGTGAATACGTAAATACATAAGGGTATATGGTCAGCTCATGAGTATTTGCCGGTATAAATATCCTTCCGTTTTCATCAGGGAATTTATAACCGTTATCAGTCTCTACGAAAGGCACATCAAGCTTGATTTTGCTTATGCTTTCATCGAAATCATCTATATTGACCCTGAAAACCATTGATGAACCGGAGACATACAGATTGCCATCCGAATCCAGTTCACTGAATGAGTTTGCAGTCGCAACAGAAGGAAGTCCACATTCAGCGTCATAGAAAGAATAATCAAATTCCTCATTAAGAAGAAGATCCTCTGTCTTGGCAACGTATATACCGTTACTGCTAATGATCCACATTTCTCCGGACTTATTCTCATAGAGATCAAAGTTGTTGGAATAAGGAAAATTCTTAATGCTCGTAAATGTATCGTTCTTGAGGTATCCTATGGAGTTACTTGTTACTACCCAGAAGAGCCCTCTCTTATCATCTCTCTTTATTCGAAGAATAACGTCAGATGTAAGACCGCTCGTACTTCCGATGTGCGATACATTTTTACCATCAATGATATATATGCCATCTCCATCAGAACCGAGATACATTTTTCCGTCTGCATCTTCAGAAATAGTAAGAATTTCAGGATTACTGAGCCCACTGCCGGCATCATATACATTTACAATCTTGTCATCATCTATAAGCGAAAGGCCGCCACTTGCCGCAACCATAATGACTCCGTCAGATCGTTCAAATACTGTTCTTACTCTGTTTGACGGAAGCCCCGTATCTTTATTGAAACACTTTACCTTTCCATCGTCATATTCTATAAGTCCGATATCACTGAAGGTTGATATCCAGATTCTGTTCTTGGAATCAACATTTACCGATCTTATTCTGATATCTTTGAGGAGAGAATTAAGAGTCTTGTTTTTTCCAACAAGTTCTTCGGTTTCAGAATCAGCAGTACCGGAAATCTTAAGGCTTCCATATCTATTTATAGCAGATTCGTTCAGATTAACCTGATAAAGTCCGGAATCAGCACCTATTAAAAGATAATCCATATATCGACATGTAGAGTTTACAACCATACTCTCAAGTCCGTAGTGCTTATTGATATCCGAGAATTCATTCGGAACAATCTTCATAATGCCCTGTCTGGACGAAGCAAACCAAAGGTTTCCTTCATAATCAGCCATCATTCTGTCTATAGACTGATACATAGGAGTATTCTTTATCTCAATGAATCTCTCCCCATCATACATTCCGATTCCGTTATCGGAACATATCCAGAGAATACCGGACATAAGTTCAAGAGAATTTATATTATCAAGTGGTGATACATCTATCTTTTCAAGCTTGCTGAGATTATCATCCAGACTTCCGTAATATATCTCAGAATTCTCGGTACCGAGATATACATACCCGGGATTCTCCGGATCCGGAAGTACGGTAGAGATAACTCCGGTCTCAAGCTTATTTCCATCGTAGAAGCTTTTAACCTTTCCGTCGTCATAAGTAAAGATAGCACCACTCATGGTCTCGCCAAATATCACGCCCTGATCGTCTTTACGGAGCTCACATATGTATTCATCATTCAGCTGAGAATCATTGATAACATGCAGATTCATTTCAGTATCGACCATAGCCAGACCATGAGTCGTAGCTATTATCATGTTACCGTCCCTGTCTTCAACTATAGACCTTATAGACTTGGAGCGAAGACCTTCTATGTCATCAAAGAAGGTTATTTCTTCATTTTCCATAACTGCTACGCCACTGTCATTCGTACCGATCCACAGTCTCTGCTTACTGTCCACATAAAGACTTACCACACTGGTGATACCGGTAGACGCATCATATCTGTAAAATGAATTGCCGTCATATCTGATGAGACCACTGTAGCCACCAATCCATATGAAACCCTCATCCGTCTCAGCTATGGCGTTTGCCTCTGAAGTCGGAAGTCCGCTGGTACCATCGTATAGAATTGCAGCATAACCATCGCCCTGCCCGGTCGGATCTACAGACATTTCATCATAATCTGTCCCGGACTGGGTTTCAGCATATGTAACCCCTGACATACCAAATACTGCACCGAACGAAATTCCTGCTGCAATAATCAGAGCAGCTGCAGTTTTTCTAATACCTTTCCTCATACAAATCCCCTATTCTTTGTTTGCCGCCAGCATCTTGAATGCTTTGACAATATTTACCTTATCTCCCTTGTAAAGTGACATCATCTTATAGAGTCTTCCCGCAAGAATTATCATACCTACCGCACATGCAGCCATAATAACAACTCCCAGCACTGCAATACCTACAGAAACCGTTCCAAGACAGACTCCGGCCGGAAGTATCATTACAGATGTAAATGGAACGAGATTCTGCCACATAGGAATATCCTGTCCGGACATCGCTCCACCAAAGATTATCATATAGAAGCTGATAAGAATGAGCATTACAAAGATACCCTGGTTGCTTGCGACCTCTTCCTTGGTACTTGATATTGCACCGCACATAGCGGCTATTGCAGTATAGAACAGCATTCCAAGTATCACTATAAGAACAGACAGAATCAATGAAACCGGAGTAAAGAGTCCCATGTTACTGAAGTTTCCGACGAAACCTATAACACCCGTATCCGGAATCATATTCTTCATTATCAGCATTCCGCCAAGAAGTCCTACCGCCAGTGAAACTATCCATATAAATATCTGCATTACACCTGCAAGAAGAACTCCCAGATACTTACCGAGTATCATTGCTTCAGGTCTTACAGAGACGAGCATCGTATCCATAAGCTTGCTGGATTTCTCCATAACGATATTCTGCGAAATGCTTGAACCATACAGAAGCACTATCATATAAATGAGAAGTGAATTGATAAGTACGAAAGCTATCCTGAATCCTGAAAGAATATCCTGATTAGCCTTGTCTTCTGCCTCCGCATCGTCTGCAAAAAGATCGGTACCCTTATTATAACCGTACGCATTATATACATTGTACTGGGTAGGCGTACCTGACTTCATCAGATCCATAGGAGAAATACCCATAGACACAGCTGTAAATGTATACCCTGCCTCATTTATAAAATCATTCAGATGCTCTGCATCCTCTTTATCTATAACTGAAATCGTCGGTATTATAATATTTGAATATACACCGTCTTCTTCTACCGTCACCTCATAGATCAGACTCTTCACTTCTCCGTTTGCGTTTACAGATGCGAGTGCTTCATCGACCGTCTTGGCATTTTTAAATACTATATTCTCATAACCCGGAGTACCCAGCGACTTAAGGAAGCTGTATTCAATATCCGGATACGATTCATTTACTATATAAACTGTGTCAGCTCCGCATCTCTTTACAGTACCGTCATCATCGTCCATTTTTGAACCGGCGATGAGACATATTACTATAGGAATCAATATCAGCAATGCAGCTATCACAGTCGTATATATCTTATAGCTCTTCGGAGCTATCTGATTTTTGAAAGTAAACTTTAATACCTTGTCAAAATTCTTAAACATTATACTAATACCTCCCTGCCGAAATGATTGATTTCAGACTCGGTTTACTGGAGTCATTAAGTATAAGTGTTCTGTATGTTCTGGCAGCGAGCATAACAAGAGCTATAATAAGCACTGCTTCAATGACAAACCCAACCAGGAGCTCCCAGAACTGCACTCTGCCTGTTATATAGAGTATCGGCGATGCAAAGAATGAAAATGGAGGTACCATTGCGAGTATATGATTGATCACCGGTTTATCACTCATTCCAAGTATAAATGTACCGAAATAACCCGCCATAGTGATCATCATAACGGAACCTGTAGCACTCTGAACATCCTCTGTCTTGCTTACTGCGCTTCCGAAAACTCCGCTGAGGAATCCAAAGAAAAGATATGCAAGTATAAGAGCAATGAACAGGATGATAAAGCCTTTCAATCCATTTTCTATAAAGAGCGTAAAGTTGATTCCGCTTCCTGTGTAATTTGACATATCAAGTGCAAGAACATCACGCATTATAAAATCAGCGAGTCTCGAACCGAGAAGTCCGCCTGCAAGAAGGAGCACTGCGTAGGTCATCATTCCTACAACCTTTCCAACGAGAAGAGCCATAGGTCTTACGCTGACAAGCAGAGTCTCTACAAGCTTGGACTGCTTCTCTTCGGTAACAGACGAAATAATGTATGATACTGAAAGAGAAGAAACTATCATGATGATAATAGTAAATCCCAAGAGATATGAAATATAATTATTACCGACTACATCATGTTCCTTATTGGCAATGTAATCCTTCTCACTCATTATCTCACCGGAGTTCACACCCTTCATAAGCTTAAGAGTTTCAGCCTGACTTATTCCGGTCTGCTTTATCTTTGCCTCCTCAAATGCATCGTTCATGATACTTGTGAGTGAATCCAGATCATGAGAAGAAATCTCTGATTCATCACTTATTATTCCATTTACATGGTAGCCATCATTTTCCTTATTGATATAAATAAGGGCATCTTTTTCTGAGAGTTTGCTTATGGCGCCGTTCACATCTCTGCCTTCAAGCATCTCAATCGGATATGGTGATGCAAGGCCTTCTTCCTTAAGTGCATCCTCATATACAGCCTTTTCTGCAGAAATATCAGATGCATTCATGATATAGAGCTTATCCATACCTGAATTCTCAAAGCTGAAATTGAAACCTGACTCAGCAGCTTTTGAGCCTGCTCTGGAAGATAAATAATTGATAGGTCCCATGGCAGACATAATGAGAACAAAGACTATGAAGGAAATTCTGTATCCCTTATTCTTAAATGTCTGGGTAAGGGTAAACTTGAATACTTTACCAAAACCGGTGAGACTGAAAATGTTCTCCGAACTATTCATGAACCTCTTCACCCACCTCTCTTACGAATATCTCATGGAGCGAAAGTTCACTAAGATCAAACTTTATAATATTTATATCTGCATCAATAAGCATCTTAAGAAGTTCATTTGCCTGTTCATCACCTGTAACCCTGAGGCTGTATTCATATTCCTTCTCAGAAAGAATCTCTATTCCTGCATCTTCAATGAAGCCACTGATATCCTGCTCAACCTTAAGAACAAGATTAACTCTTCCGTATGACTTCTTAATCTCATTAAGATTGCCCGTAACAACAGCTTTGGAGCGGTTGAGTATGGTAATATCTGTACAGAATTCCTCAACAACTTCCATCTGATGACTGGACATGATTATATATTTACCGGCAGCTATCTGCTCTCTTACAACTTCCTTCAATATATCTGTATTGACCGGATCAAGACCTGAGAACGGCTCATCAAGAACAAGAAGTTCAGGATCGGATATCATAGCTATAAGGAACTGTATCTTCTGCTGATTACCCTTTGAAAGCTGATCCGGACTCTGGAGCTTCGGCTTCTTACGAAGCTTCTTAGGATCCACTCCCTGCTGTGCAGCAAGAAGTTCTGCCGCCTTCTCAGGATATATATATTCTTCTACCTTGAGTCTCTCTGCCCAGTACTTAATCCTGTCATCAATAGTCTTTCTGTCTATTCCTCTGATCTCACCAAAGTATCTAATCTGATCTATGAGAGGATACTTCGGATAGAGTCCTCTTTCCTCTGCAAGATAACCAATGTTACAGGTATCAAAGTTGAGCGGTCCATCATTCCAGCTGACCTCACCACTGTCCTTTCCCAGCATTCCGAGTATCATTCTTATACTCGTAGTCTTACCTGCTCCATTTGTTCCAAGAAGCGCATATACTCCAGGCTTCTCCATGCTGAAGCTGATATTATCTACAACTATCTTCTCCCCGTATTTCTTACAGAGATTCTTAACTATAAGAGACATGACTCTCTTCCTCCTTTTATAAACAATTAACCAACGTATATTATAACGTTTCAGCAGTCGGATTACAATTGTTTAGTACCTTCATTTATTGTATAATAGCTAGCGAAAGCGGAGGAATGGAAACAAATGAGTAAAAAGAAAAAGAGCAGTTCGAAAACTGCTGCAAAAATAAAAACGAATATTAAAACCATGGTTCCAAAAGAAGAAGAACGAGGCTTCAGAAAATTTGTCAGTATCGTCAACAAGCTTGACGTCTTTTTCAATCTTTTCTTTATAATATGGGCACTTCTCATAGAGTGGTACTCTGTTTTCGTTGACTGGAAATATCTGAAGGCCGACTTATCAGAGAAAATCGCTTTCATCTTCATACCAATTACCATAGCAGTCGCAATAATAATCAAACGAATCTATTACAAAGATCCTGACAATAAAAAAAGAAAGTCAGCATTTCTTATCTGGAATGCCGCATTCCCTCTCCTTTACAATGTTATATTCTTCTTTTTGATGGACAAACTGTATGATTACAGCGGCGTATTTCTTGGTGGAATAACCCAGTATCTGGCCAGGATCATGAATATGATACTTTCCGGATTCTTCCTTGCTGTATACATAACAGTAAAAATCATTCAGAAGAAACGCCGTGAAAACGGAAAGGAGATGAAACCGGAAAAGATAAAGAAGATCAAGACTGTCCTAAATGTGACTCTGACAATAATCATACTCCTGACTCCTGTTATCATAATGACAAATGTACTCCGGGATAATTATCAGCAGGCACAATTTGAAAAAAGAGTTGAAAGCCAGCAGGATTTTATCGAAAGCATGGAGAATAAACTGTCAGGCGATGCTGACATTTCTACTGTCTGCAACGAAGCCAAACTCACCTTAGTAGCCCTCGAGTCCATGTCCAAGGGTGAATCCATAAATGTAGAAGATGCTGACCACAGTTCAATCTTCAAAGAAACCAAGGTAACTCAAAGTGTGATAGACACTGCACTTCCTCAGTATCTGGAAGTAACAAATGAGTATCCGCTTAAAAAACCTTTCAGTGAAGGAAACCCTATACCACTCTACGATACTAACGAAAGGACAGTCCATATCGGTTTCACCACCGACTGCACTACTCCCGAAGGAAAAGAATCCCTCTGCTCCATAGTCTGCAAATACGACTCCGACTGGAACCTCGTTAAAATCTATACTCTCAATACAGTATTTACAGCATCAAATATGCAGTAAAGCCTAAAAACTCTATAGTTGCTTATACATACAGAATGACCATTACATATATGCATATTATAGTAATGGTCATTCGTATTACATATTCATTTATTCTTTATCTCTGCGGAGCTCTTGCTGCGTTTCTCTGCTGCTGCTTCTCGGCTTCAATATTCCTCTTAACCTTCTGATCTGCTGCCTTCTTCATAGGCTCGGAAATCTTTGCAATAACCTCATTCTTGAGTTTATTTGATGAAAGATCAGCTTTAAGCTTAGCAGAATTCATATCAGCTCTGTCAAGAGTTCTCTTGCCTCTGAAGTAATCAGTACAAGCTTTCTCAATATCCTTAACATCTATCTGTCCTGCAGCAACACCCTGAACAATCTGATTATTCCTTGGAGTTGAAAGAATCTGTGTGGCAACAACCTTTCCAAGTCTTACATATTTGTCCATGTTATAGTCCCTGAATACAACCTCTTCGATTGCTTTCTTTGGACGTAAAACATTTCCTGCAAGTGGCTGATTATTTTCAAGAATTTCGTTTTCAGGATTTACATTTTCAGGATTAGGATTCTCTGCCGGTGCATTCTGTTCAGGGGCACGAGGATCAATTCCTTCATGAATAATGTAATCAACTCCGGCATCTCCATTAAGGAAAGCTTTTGCATCTGCATCATACTTTGTATGAAGCTCTTCTGTCTTAGCAAGCACTTCATTCCATTTCTCCCATGCATTGGCCTGATGCTTTCTTGCAACATTCTTGAATATACGATTCTCATAAAGAGTGTTCCAGTCATTCTTGAATCTTTCAGGTGTTACAACTTCTGTAACAGCCCTTACATTTCCGGCTGTAGCATTTTCTCTGTGTGCAATCTCATAGAACTTCTTATATACACAGAGCTGTGCAACTTCCTTTGAACTCATATGAGCATTCGTATCAGCAAGCTTTCCGGCTACCTTCTTAAGCTTTCTGTCAAATATCGTCTGAGCTTCATACTTATTCCTTTGTTCTTTGTATTCTTCGGTCGCCAGCTTAGGATCCTTAAGTTCAAGTGCAGAAATGTTATTAAAATGCTTATTTATATCCTCAGAATATTTATTAAGGTTACGTTGCGTAGGATTAATCATCTTGTTTTCCGAGTTTCCATGGAACTCAGTTCCCATATTCTGTCTGCATTGATCAAATATCTTAACTATTCCCGGAAGCTTATTTACTATATTAAGTGAAGTTGCAGTTCTGAGATTCTTAGAACTCTTTCTCTCTTTATAGTATTCAGCACTTGCTTTATATAATGCAACAAGATCAGCTCTGAGATCATTTAATCCCTTAACGCCATCAAATTTATCCTTAAAGTTTTCATAATCATTAAGGAATTTTTGGAGGGCTTTTCCCATATTCTTGAAATATTTGGAGCCTTCCATACTATCCGTGCCAAAATCGCCCTTTCTGTCCATGGTTGTCTTAAGCTGTTTCTTATAGTCTTCAAGAAGCTTAGCAGTATCACTCAGATTCTCAAGCATGATATTCTTGGATTCCATAAACTTAACAGCTTTTTCTCTGGAAGGAACAACTATCTTCGGTTCACCAAATTCAATAGTGTAATCATCTTTTAACTTAACAGACTTAGCACTGATTGATTTCTCACCCTTATAGACTTCCTTTAAAATCTCAGCCTGTATAAGGAGGTTTCTTTCATGCAGATTCTCAACATTGGCATACTTCTGACCCCAGATTTCATTTGCAGTCCTGCCATCTACCATTACTATATCACTTATGGACATGTTCTTAATCTTGAAAACATGTCTCATATGCTCTCTTGCAAAAGCTTTCATAATTGAAGAAACATAGCTTCTGTAGGTCATTCCGGAAGGAGTCTTTTCATTCAGAAGCTGACGCATAGCCTCAGGATTATCATCTTCTAATCCAACAAACTTTGCAGCTATTTCAGGAGTAACCTTGCTTTCGTTCATTATGGTCTCATATCCACCCATAATAGTGTTTGACAGCGTCCTGTTTACTTTGGCCTTTTGCTTTTCAAGCCCCTTGTGTACAGCATCTTTAAACTTATCAACATTCTTACCCTGAAGATAATCTGCCATGAGAGACATAGGTAATATTTCTCTGCCTTCCTGATACGCTTCCTGATACGCTTCCTGAAATTCACGCATAGAGAAATCACCGGACATATACTCGAAACCGTGCTGATCAGTTATCTCTGCGCAGGTCTTACCCTTTAAGGCCTTGGATTTTTCACGGAATATGACATCATTCACTGTATGCTCTGAAGCGATTATGTAAAGCATGTTACCATTAGCGCCATTTGCCCAGTGATTAACTCTGTTTATCAATCCGTGAGACTTGGCAAATTCTATAACTACATCCTGATTCATAAGCCAGAAGGAAGTTATCTCATCGTAACCTTTATCGCCAAGAGTCTGTTTAACTATCTCATCACCGATATCCTCTGTACTTCCACATTCGAATATACCCTGTGTCACTTCCTGGTTAAAATCTACAGTTACGCTATTGTACATCAAAAGCTCATACAACGCTGCCTTTGATTTTGCAGGATCCTGCAGGTCAATGGTCGGGTATTTGTATGTCTTCATCTGCTCAGTAGCATTTTTAGCAACATTTGCCCAGTTCTTCATAGCTTCCTTGAATTTGACAGGATCATCATGAAGATTGGCAACAGGATTGTCTTCAAGGAATTTGATGAAGTCCTCCTTTATTTGAGGAAAACCTGGAGATTCTATAAGCTCTATAGCTCCTCTAAAGGAATGACCCATAGCACCCATAGCCCATATGAAGAACACACTCTGAATAGTTCCGACACGCGTCTGAGATGTTCCTGCACCCTTCAGAGCCGCATCAAACCTTTCCTTTTCAGCTTCAGTTTCATTGCCTCTGAGTATATTATGGTATCGCTGCATAATCTCATTATTCTGCATGGTTCCCTTCATGATACCGGTTTTTTCCTGAAGCTTCTGAACCTGTGCTTTATTGAGAGTATGGTTGCCTTCCAGTACGTCAGCAAGGTCGTCCATCAGACCATCTTCCTCTACAACAGGCTCCTCAACCTTAGGTTCTTCAACCTTTGGCTCCTCAACCTTAGGCTCTTCAACCTTTGGCTCCTCAACCTTAGGCTCTTCAACCTTTGGCTCCTCTACCTTAGGCTGCTCTACCTCAACCTTAGGCTCCTGGACAACCGGCTGATCCACTACATAATTTACTTCTCCGGCAAATGGATTCTCAATCTGCTGAACATCGCCAGCCTGAACATCTCCTTCCATTCCAGGGAAGAGAAGATTCTCATCGTTCTGAATATTATCGCCCTGATTCACATCCCCGATCTGGATGTTTTCAATATTCTGAAGGAGTTCGTTGACCTCCTTCAGTTCCTTTTCTTTTTCAAGTTCTGCTATTTTATTTTCTATTACCCTACCGGTGGCATCTATATCCTTCAGCATATCATGAAGCTGCTGCTCCTGAGGATCCATCTGCTTTACAAGCTCAATCTCACCCGGATTTGCAGCTTCCTGAAGCTTCTTTTCCTCTTCCTTCTTATCAGGAACAGGCTTATCCTGCATAGCTTCTTTGATATCTTTTATTTCTTCGCCAAGCTCTCTTCTGATACGGATATTCTCAAACTTATTAAGTTCGGCCGCCATTTCTTCAAAGCTCTTGCCATATCCATATACCTCTTCCTCAGGCTTAACCTCAGGTTTTGGCTGGCCTTCAGGATTTGGCTGATCCTTTGCGGGCTGAATCTCAGGATTTGGCTGATCCTTTGCAGGCTGGATTTCAGGATTAACCTGAGGATTTCCTGCTTCATTCGCAAGTCTCGCCTCTTCAGCTTTCTTATCCTCAGCAACCTTAGCCTTCTGCTCCTTGAAAAGAACCTTATTCAGATAATTAACGGAATCCTGTGAAAGCTTATCCTTGGAGTGTCCGGCCGCACGAACCACACCCCTGAGACCCTTGATTCTGTCATTAAGAGTATCATGGTTCTTAAGAAGTTCATCTACAGCCTTTGCCATAGACGGCTTATAAACATTGTATATGGCTCTTGCAGTATTCTTGGTAAAGCCCGCAGCCATGAAGGCTTCGGAAAACTTCTCGAGGTTATAACTCTTTCCGCCTACACTTATATTCTTTGCTGCCTTTGTAACAGCGATATCTGCTTCCTGCTCAACCTGGTAATCAAGAGGTGCATTATACTGTACACCACCGAATGGATTTTCAGGAGCTTCCTGGTTTGCATTTTCATAAGGATTTGCAAGATTTTCTCCTGCTCCTACCGCAAATGGATTGAACTCTCCACCTGCCTGCTGGGGCTGCTCAGGAGCAACAGCACCATGGAAGAGAATATCCTCTTCTGTAGGCTGCTGAGGCTGTTCATTCTGTTCAGGCTGTTCCTGACCACCATTGTTACCGGCACCAGCACCGAAGAGAAGTTCTTCCTCGTTCGGAGGATTGTTGTTATCCTCTACTACCTGAGGTCCATCTCCGCCGATAGCGATATCGTCAATTTTAATTTCATTCTCGACTTGCGGAGCAGGTCCTGCTACAGTCTTGATCTTGTTAAGAGAATCTATAATAATCTGATCATTTGAAGGAAGTGAAGCGTTTATAATACCATGAAGCGCAGTCTTAGCACTTTCCAAAGTCACTTCTTCACTTGTAAGCGCAGCTATATAAGGCTCCATTCCCGGCTCATAGAGATTGAATACCGCTCTCAGAGTATCGTCATCTAAACCTGCTGTCTTTGCTGCCGCAGTACCTGCCATAAAAAGATTATATGAATACTGATTCTCACCATCGGAAATAAAATTGTTCGGATGAAGAATCTCAATAGTTCTTACAGGATTATTATCATTGAGTCCAAGAATCTCTCGGCCCTGAGCTATCTCGGCCTCACCTGCCATCTGCTTATTAAACTCAGCTGCCTTCTGCTCCTTAAGTGCATTTTCCTCAGCCTCTGTTCTCTTATTTGCCTTCTGGATAAGGCTCTCCTTGTTAAGTGTCTTAGGAAGATATGCTCTCTCAACCTGAATAACACCGTCAACAAGCTTACTGTGGCATGACTCATCTTCTATTGACGACTCCACACCACCGACACGTCTTACGAAACAGCCCTTCTGATTCAGAACTGTCATTTCATTTGCAGCTCCTTCTCCTAAAGGACCATCAGGAAGAACAACTTTACCTGCATTATCCATAGCAACATTTATACTCGGAACATTGTAGATCAGGTTGCTGACCGGATTGAGCTTAATATCTTCCATCCAGGTAAGAGTTATACCTCTTGCATTATCACCTGTAACAGCATTTGAAATGAACTGTGATATAGGCTCTTTATACGTGAAATTCGGATCATTAGTCGTATTCTTCGGATCATTTTCTCTTCTCATTGAATCCTTAAAGAGAACCTGATCACCTTCGATACCAATGATTGTCACATAATGACCGTTCATAAGAAGACCTACAGGTGCTTCTGTTTCTTTTATAGCCTTCGCTACCTTATTCTTGAAAGCGGTTGTTGCGTTCTGAAGATACTGCTCTTTTGTAAACTTTCCTTCAAGAGTAGCGTCATATGCCCCAAAATGAACTTCCTGAAGAAGTGAATCCGGGAACATATCAAGAGCCATATCACCTCTGTCGAGGACATTGTTCATAGAGTCCTCATTCAGAAGTCTGTTTGAATCATCATCAAGAACTTCTCCCTCTTTAAGTACAGGCTTATATTCCCTTACCTGCTCAGGACTTACATCCTTGCCCTTAGCCTTAAGAAGATTGCTGTAGTAAAATGACCAGCACCCATTATTTGTATCCTGGAATTTTGTCTGATTCACATTGTTAAGAACCACATCACCATTCGGATTGACTGTGATCTTTGTATTTACATTGTTTTTCTTTCCCTTAGCCATTTTAGACTCTCCTTTCCGCTTATGCAGAGTAATTATCTATCATTATAATTCATATTTTAAGGCATGTCACTTATGCCTGCACCGGGCAATACTGTCCCGACGATGATAATATAACATACATAGCGCAACAAAAGCGTAACACTATCCGACATTTTCTGTTTCATATTTGATATTGCAGGAATCTGTGCCCTGTTCATTCCATTTTCCGACAATTCTTTCTGCTATTTCAGTCTCAGAACTTTCGCCGATATCAGTAAGAAGAACGAAAAATGAACCGGAATATATACTAACAACATCATTCTTCTTAAGATTCACTATAAGATGCTCCTCGAAGCTGTCTCTTATCTCATCGGAAACAGCCTCTCCCTTATCATCAGTCAGGATGAATCTTATGAATCCTGAATGTTTTTCATTGACTTTATCACTTCTGTTAACGTACTTATAGAGAACCTGGAACCTGTCAAAGTTGACACTGTATGCCCCCTTGCCCTCGTTTCTTTCACCAATGATCTGCTTTATCTTTGCAAGATTATTTGTATCGTTTCCTTCGGAGCCAAGGTCCTTGCTCTCACTCTTCTTCTGATAGAAGGAATAACCATGCTTTCCGTTCTGTTTAACTACGTAAAGCGCCTTATCCGCAAGACGGAAGAGCTCATCGAAATCTCGTCCGAATGTAGGAACCCTGACAGCACCTATACTCGTTCCGAGCGGAATATTCATATCCTCTCCCATATATTCCTTCGCAGACTTTACTATCTCACGATTGAGGAACCTGGTGAATTTATCAATATCCTCTTCGTCCATGGTATTACGGAGGAAGCCGACGAATTCATCGCCACCCATACGTCCGACCGTATCTCCTTCATTTGACGCCTCTTTAAGAAGCTCTGCAAAGCGAATGAGTATTCGGTCACCCATGTCATGTCCGTAGAGGTCGTTTACAAGCTTAAAGCTGTCGAGATCTATCATCAGAAGGCATCCCGTCTCTTCCTTGCAGGCAGCCTTGAGAGCCTTTGTAGAACCTGCCTTGTTCAGGATTCCTGTCATAGGATCAGTATTGATCTCCTTACGCATGCCTCTGATATTCGAGGTTCTTCTGTGAATTGCCACAAAGAGCCATATTATATATGCCACCGCACAGGCGAGAACTAAGAAAACATATATGACGAAGTACGGCTTCTCATACATCATAGCTTCTTTCTCAATTCGCTCGACCTTCTCCTTAGTGACCTCGCCTGTATTCTCATCGATAACCTGAATATGGAGCTTATATTCACCATAAGGAAGGTCCGTGAATATAAGCGGGGTAATATTGCTCTGATATGCCGTCATTCCATCATCAGAGAAGCGTCTCGGCCCCTCGAGATAATAACGAATGAGCGGATTTGAAAGTGAATAATTATTAACTGCAATATTAAACATGATACGTCCGTAATACGGAGGTATGTACCACTTTCCGTCCTTATTCTTTACAGCACTGAAATCACCGAGATCTATGGACTTAAGCTGAAGGTTGTAATCTTTTCCTGCTACATTATAATCCTCAGTCGAAAGTCTTCTTACACCGTCTGTACAGCAGAGATATAGGTACTCTCCGTCTATATCATTCCATGAATTGGCTGTAAATGTAGTGTTAAGTCCCCAATTCTTGTTAAGTACCTTATAGGTTTCTATACTGTCTGAAAGAAGCGCCGCTTCACTTACAACATAAAGTCCTGCACTTGATGTAACCCAGCAGGTCTTATCTTCAGATATCTGGATATCATAATTATTTGAATAAGGGAAGCTCTCTATCATCTTTATATTTTCGCCGTTATCAAGATAAACAGCATTACTTGTTATGTAGAGATACCCTCCTGAGCTTTTTACTATCCTGAGGACTACGGCCGATTTGAGTCCTTCCTCCGAGCCTATATGTCCTACCACCTCATCATCCTTGATCACGTATATTCCGTCACCATCTGAGGCAGCCAGTATACTTCCGTCATCTCTTTCCATGACAGACAGTATGTACTGGTTATTCATTCCATTTTCGGTATTGATATGACAATCAATTTTTCCGTCTTTAAGGAAGACTACTCCGTCATTTCCGGCTATCAGCATTCTTCCGTCCGAAAGCTCTGTAGCGGACCTGACACGTGATCCTATCTCCTTCTTAACCTTTTCGGAAAAATGCACTATCTCTCCGTCCTTATTCAGATATGAGATACCTTCTCCGCCATATTGACTGATCCAGATATTACCCTTACTGTCTTCATAGAGGCTTCTTATTCGGACACCATCGAATTCTTTAGCGATGTTATTTGATGTCTTTATCTCTTTGGATATATCTATGATCTCCAGCCCGTCATCTCTGCCTATATAGAGAAGATCGTTATCCTTGAGAACAGCGTTTACAACACTCGACTTAGTACTTGCCCGGCCCGTTACATTTTCAAACGGAGTGACACTGTACTTCATAATACCGTGTTTCGAGGATGCAAACCAGATATTGCCCTGGCTGTCTACACAGGCATCACTTACTGCGCCATCGAAGCTGCCAACTGACATATCAGTAGCCTTATAGGTCTTATGATTCAAAGCACCGAGTCCGTTTTCACAGCAGATATAATAAGCCTTATTATCCTCGCTGTAAGTAATATAGTTAAAGAACGCAAATCTTCCGGTGTCGATACTGTCAATTCTTTTAAATGTATCGTTCTCGATACTGAATCTCTCAATACAGTTTGTGCTGGTTCCGACCAGAAGTTCATTACCTGAATACTCGACACAGCGAAACACTTCACCTTCTTCGTTGTCAAAGGTCGCAGTATCTATGATCTTATCATCCTTGATCATGAAAAGAATTCCGGTATTGGTTACACCAACCATTCTTCCTTCTCCAACATCTGCAAAGCTCTGAGCATATGAGATGTTGTCCCAATCATCGAAGGTCGATACATTTCCGGACGGGGTAATCTTCGTAACCGAAAGGACAGTTCCAATATAGATATTTCCAAGTGAATCCTCTCCTATGGTTCTTATGGAATCAGCATCCATCTCACTGTTTTCAGTACTGTAGGATTTTGTAGAACGTGTCTTCGGATCGTAACAGAATACACCGCTGTCATTTGTTCCTATCCAGAGATAGCCTTCTGAATCAACCTTCATCTCCATGACAGTTCTGATACCGGGATCAATATTTGCATTCTCAAAGGTTATGCCGTCATAGACATAGAGTCCGGAATAAGTTCCGACCCATATGAATCCGTCATCCGTCTGAACGACAGCATTTATCTCTGAGGCAAGTATTCCGTCCGAGCTGTCATAGAATACTGTGTCATATTCATTATCGCCCTGCTCGTAGGTTGAATCCGCGGCAAATGTAATGTTTCCGCCAAGGAGCACTGAAAATCCGATAATAAGAATCATAACTGCGGTCCCGCTTCCGACATCCGACCATTTCATCCTCTTCTTTTTAAGTATTCTCGTCTGCTCAAAGTCCACAAGTAATACCGATATGATAAGCGATAAGACCAGATCAGGGACATATATAAAGGCTTCTGCGAGAAAACCGCATAAGAACCTTCCACTTACATAGTTGGAAAGAAAAAGATACATGGCATCACCCCAGGAATGTCCCATGCCTGTATTCTCTGATAGATAGAAATCTATAACGGATCCAATAATCGCAGCCAGAATACCCGTCAGAATCGCCAGAGATACCATGCCAAGCATGTCATCTCTTCTGTCTCTTGTAAAGAAGAAGCCGATCATAATGGCAATGACAGTTGCTATGACGATATCAATTGTCTCATAAGATGTAAAAATGGACAAAAAATAAGTTGAAACCACAGCCACAACAGATCCGGCCAAAGGACCGAACTGCACAGAAGCAGCCATAGTTCCAACACTATCAAGCCAATATGGAAGATTCAGAGTATACGAAAGCAAGTATCCTCCTATATTGAGGAGGATACATACTGCCATCGTAATCACACTGTATTTATTCATCTCGAAATACAGTTTTTTAGCAAGTTGCTTTTTTAGATTCTTATCATCCATTCACTTTTTATTTTTCATGCCTTTATTGGCATTGTCGTTTTTATTTTTGTTATTATTGTTCGCATTAAGATTCGTATTCTTATTCTTCTGATTCTGATTCTTCAGCTCCTCTTTCTTCTTATTGATATCATTTACCATTTTGGTAATATTCTGAGGATTATTATAGAACCTGAGAACATCCTTCGGCTGCATAAGCTTCTTCGGTTCTACTGTACTCTTGAGTGAAGCTCTGAAATTCGGGTCTTGCGCCTGTTTCTCGGCATAGTCATTCAGCTGCATGGTTTTATTTTCTTCGAAATCAAACGGAAGCTTATGAGTCTGCTCATATATTTTGCCGACCATAAGGAATGCAGCATCCCTGTAGTACTCCTCTTTGTTAGTATATTTCTTATTATTCAGATTCTTCTCCGCATCACTGTAATTTCTTCTGAACTGTTCAGCTCTAAGCTCAGTAAGCTTATTCTTGAATGCAGGTGAAAGCTTAATCGGGTCATTCTCATCTGTCATGTCTAAGTGACCTGTCATACCCTCGAAGAAGGATCCATCCTGTATAGCCTTCAGGTTATCCTTAAGCATATCAGGTCTGTCCTGAAAGATTTTGCCCATAGGAGCAAAGTATCGTTCGCTCGCTCTACCTGATACAGCGGTATTTGCAAAACCGTCTGCAATACCTGCAAACTTCTGTGAGTAAGGCTTATCAGGATCATTCTGTGCTTTTGCAGCTATATCATCTTTCATATTCTTAAGATCATACGCTCCCGTAATGAACGGATGAAGACTAAGCAAAGGATCATTCATTTCCTTTGAAACAATATCTTTTATGCCCTTTTCAAAATAATCAAGAGCTGTATCGAATCCATACAGGTTGGTATTCTTGGCCTGGATATAATTATTTGCAAGATCGTCTACATTCTGTACATTAGGATATATCTCTTTTGCAACTGACATAAGCTGCTTCTCAGGTATCTTTGTTACCTCCTGATAGCAGTCAAACCCTACATGCCCAATCTGTCTTACTTCAATAAACTCAGGACTCTCATGCCAATTAGGATCATTGAAGTTAATATTCTTCATAACTTCATCAGTCATTTCAACAGTTTTCTTATGTCCGAGTATCATATTACGAGCGAGCCATCTCTGAGACTCCGGATCATTGAAATTACGAAGATGCTGCTGAACCTGATCAAACATTTCAGCCTTTGCTTCCTTTATCTCATCCGGGTCAGTAAGCTGATGAATCGTATATTTACCTGTCGCCGCAAGAGCGAGTGTAGTCATAGTGTAAGCTGCAGATCTGAAAAGAGTGAAGTCTATAACACCTTCAATGCTGCCTTCATATCTGTATTTATTTCCGTAGAATGTTTGCTTAATATCATCATTTGCCTGAGGGTTCAGTCGCTGTCTCCTTTTTTGACCATCAATGAAGCCGGTCAGACCCAGACTTTCAATTTCCAGCTTCTTCTGATACTCTATCTGTTTTCTGAAAGACTGAAGATTTACATTCAGCTTTCTCCTTACATCCTTTACCTCATCCACACGGCTCTGTGCATAATCAGAATTGATTTTGGTCTTTTTCTGGAGATATAATAAACCAAGCCTGTCTACTTCACTTGCAAGCTTTTCATATTTTACAAGATCCGGAAGAGAAGGTACCTCACCGGCTTTATCCTTCTTTGCCATTATCCTGGCATGATTTCTGAGTTCCTTAAGAGCGTCCTTCATATTGTTGAAGTTATCACTGCTTCCTCTGACCTTGCTTGTCACGCCTTTTACGTCATTATACATTTCCTCGATAAGCTCAGCATTATGAGACATAGTACCGGGTTCAGCAATTTGAAATGAATAGTCAGGAAACTGATCAGGAAGATACTCGTTTGCAATCTCCTCCATCCTGAGTCTCATATTCTTTTTGCCTTTTTCCAGAATATTAGAATATTTATTATTGAGATCACTTGATACATCAGGAAGCTTAACACTTTTGAAACGTTCAAGTCCCTTATTAACATTGGCAGCATCATCTACCATATATTTAAGTACATCAGCTTCTGTTTTAGCTTTCATGAGCTTCTTGAAGCCCGTTGACTTTTTGATAGACTCTTTGTAAAGCTCCTTCAGTTTTTCTTTTCCGCCTTCTTCCGCAGCAATAACCTGAATATCGTTTATATGATTTGCATCATAGATACGACTGCACTGATAATCTAACTCCTTATAACGATCGTCTTCATAAAGCTCCTGATAAATAGTGTATTTAATATCTGACGGTATGCCTATCTTTTCATTCATATCGTTCATGATATTTTTGATATCGTTAACCTTCTTTGCATTTTGAGCCGTGGAAGTAGACGAAAAATAAGCATTGAACATCATGTCCAAAAGATGTTCTTCCTTTTCCGCCGGAGTCATATTCTTGAAGCCCTCTATGAATTCCTGCTTCTGTTTCATGGACTCCACTTTTGCCTGCATCATTTTTGAAGTAGCCTTTGTCTTCGTGGCAAGAATATCAGAAAGTGTTCCCTGAGCATAGAAAGGCGGTTTGTTCATAACGGCATCAACAAGTATAGGTGTAGCCTTTTCAGGATTAAGTGCAGAAGCATCTGTTCCTCTGTCCGTACTTCCTGAATGTACATTTGGTACCTGTTTTAAGCCAAAATCTATAAATGTATTAAGCATCTTCTGAGCCGGCTCAAAGTTACCCTGAGCATACTGTTCCAATGCTTCCTTGGCAGCTCTTCTTGCGTCAACCATCAAAGGTGGGTATTTACCGAGTCTTCCGCCTTTTTCACCCTTTGTCGCAAGATTAGACAGGAAGTATTCCTGATTAAAATCCAGTGGGTCAGCATTGCCTACGCCTAAAGAAGAGTTGCTCAGTTTTCCTGCCGTAAGTCTGTTTGGATCCATCATAGCGCCGAGCACTATGGCTGTAACCATATTCTCATCCAGCCCCTTTGGAACAGGAATTTCCAGAGCATTATATTCATCGGCGTTAGGCCAGTCAGCAGGCATAGTACCCTTTGGTCCATAAAGAACCTTTATCTGACCGACCATATCCTTTCCCGGAAGATTGTCTACTGTGTTGTTATAATGGACTATAGTCTCTTTGAACTTTTGATCTGATACTGTTAATTCATCTCTAGGCATCTTTTTTATTCTCCAATTCCAATAATCTTATATTCAGCGTGCCTTTTTACACACCTTAACATCTTTACATGCACATTCTACCATCCTAATGGCAACAAAGCCGCAACAAAGCATATAACAATCATTCAAGAGCGTAGCTTTAATTCACTCATATCATTTTATCACACCGACATCTTCATGCATATCAGGATATAACATTCTTACTGTCTCCTCTGAGATAAGCTCGGAGATTTTCTGCAACCACTGATATAAGCCTTTTTCTTGCCTCAATACTCGCCCACGCCATATGTGGAGTGATGGTCATATTCGGAGCTTTTAGAAGAGGGTTATCCTCTTTCATCGGCTCCTGCGATACTACATCTGTCGCAGCTGCAGCAACCTTCCCGCTTCTCAAAGCTTCAGCCAGATCTGCCTCTTTAACAAGTCCACCTCGCGATACATTTATGATTATTACACCATCCTTCATACGCGAGATGTTTTCAGCACAGATGATGTTCTCAGTTTCTTTTGTCATAGGACAATGAAGCGTTATTATATCTGAACGTTCAAAAATCTCATACTGTGAGACGAATTCAATACCGGCTTTATTCGTATTTGACATGTATTTTTCAGGGTGTGCAGTGGAAACAAGTACCTTCATCCTGAAGGCCAGCGCAATCTCCGCGACTCTTCTGCCTATATTACCATATCCGACTATGCCTATGGTCTTTCCGGCAAGTTCCATAACGGGAGCAACCCAGTAACAGAAGGTATCAGACTTAACCCAGTCACCTTTCTTCACGCTATCATTATGCATACCTATCCTGTCGGCACATTCAAGTATGAAACCCCACGCAAGCTGAGCAACAGATTCTGTGCTATAGGCCGGAACGTTTGTAACTGTCACATTGTGGCGTCTTGCTGCATCCAGATCTATAACATTATATCCCGTTGCACATACGCCAAGATATTTAAGATTCGGAAGCCTGCTGAAGGTTTCTTCATCGAATATGATCTTATTTGAAAAAACAACTTCGGCATCTCCAATATGCTCATACTTATTTTCTTCAGTGGTGTTTTCATATACTGTTGTTTCCATTATGGATGTGATAGGCTCCATATCCAGGTCGCCCCTGTTCACCGCTCCATTTTCAAGATAAACTGCTTTCATGATTAATCTGATCCTACTCTATAGTACTGTAATACTCTTCCAGCTTCGGTCTTGCTTTGACATAAAATGGTTCCAGCCTCTTATCAAAATGCTTTCCCATACTTTCCATCATTATCTTATCTGCTTCCTCGAAAGACATTTTCTCTTTATATACACGCTTGCTGACAAGTGCATCATATACATCTGCTATTGCCATGATTCGCGCTTCAAGAGGAATCTCATCACCCTTGAGTCCTTCAGGATAACCTGAACCATCCATACGTTCATGGTGGTAATGCGCCACATTTTCTGCTACCTTCTTGAAACTCTCATCATCCGTTTCCTTAAGGATCTCGTGAACGATTTTTGCTCCTTCTGCAGCATGTGACTTCATGATTTCGAATTCTTCCGGAGTGAAACGTCCAGGCTTACGGAGTATGGCATCATCTACAGCAACCTTACCAAGATCATGCATAGGTGCAGCCTTGATTATATCTTTACAGAATTCTTCCGAAAGATCCCACGCTTCATCCTTCTTCATCTCCTCAATAAGTATCCTTACACCTTCACTTGTTCTCTTTATATGGCCGCCGGTAGAATTGTCACGGCTTTCAACCATGGTCGCCATACTCATGATGAGGTTGTCATGCATCTCTATGATATGCTGAGTCTTTGCGTCAACCTCTTCCTCAAGCTCATAATTATACTTATCAAGAAGTGCTATGTATTTCTGATTCTTTGTATCATCAGTAAGAAAAACCTGATAACCATACTTCCTGTTACCGTCAAAGAGATAGTTTGTATTAACTATATACATCTGGTCATTATCAGGATTTTCTTCATCTCTCTTGGCATACAGATTCCTGACATTAGAGTTATCCTCTTCAAAATGCCTTATCCAGTGACAGAGACTCTTTTCAAGAACCGGAACATTATCAATCTTCTGATCTACAGCAAGCTCTCCAAGTTCAGGAATTATTCTCTTAGCCGTTCCATTTGCCCCAAGGAAATGATGTTTGAAATCAACTGAAATGAAACCCGTCTCACCTGTCTGTACCATAGTTTCAATGACTGTATCATTTACATTGTAGAGAGTCATCCTCTGGATGATGAAGAGATACATGATCTGAGCAAATACATATGCAACCGGCATGATCTCCATATCACTTTTTATCAGCCTGTTTCCGAAGAAACCCACAAAGGCGATAGTTTCAGGTATGAACAGAAGATAAAGTATGCTTCTTGAAACCTGTCTTCTCTTAATAAATGAGTAGATTATGGTTGTAAAACCTATAACAAAAAACAATACGATAACAAAATAAAAGAATGAATGGAGCGGGCCATACTGCTTTACGACAAGTGGTCCTGCCTCTGTCATTTTAACCTTGACATCTTTATAAAACCAGCCTGTATAGCCTATAGTCTGAACAGCACAATACAGGATTGCACAGATAGAAAACAATACATTTGTCATCCACTTTTTGATTTTCAGTTTGCAAAGATTGATGACGCACATGGTGATGAAAAATGTAAGGAAAACTCCTCCCATATAGACAATCTTCATCGCTGTCATAAGGTCATATTCATCCTGAACATAGTTATTCACCAGATAACCGAAATTGGCTATGGGTGTCATTATGAAAATAGCTGTGATATTGATGTCGAAATGTTTCTTCCACATCATCACATATACTACCGTCAACAAAAATGAAATGACGAGCATGATTTCGTAAAAATACGGTATCACTCTGCTGTTCCTCCACCTATACTCGTAATGTCAAAACTCAAAATCACTAATAATATATTTTAATACATTTACATGTTTTTATCTACATAAAAAAGGCTTTAGGAATAAGAAAAGTCCCGTAAACATTTCTGTCTACGGGACCTAAGTTTCTTATTTAATCAGATGATTTTTAATTAGCATACTCCCTGAGCGATCATTGCTTCAACAACTTTCTTGAAGCCGGCGATGTTAGCACCTGCAACATAGTTGCCTTCCATACCGTACTCCTTAGCAGCATCATCGATATTGTGATAAATACCAACCATTATACCCTTAAGCTTAGAATCAACTTCTTCGAAGCTCCATGAAAGTCTCTCACTGTTCTGGCTCATCTCAAGTGCTGATGTAGCAACACCACCTGCGTTAGCAGCCTTACCACCAACAAATGGAACGTTGTTAGCCTGGAAGTACTCTGTAGCTTCGATAGTTGTAGGCATGTTAGCACCTTCAGCAACATACTGAACACCATTTGCTACAAGCATCTTAGCATCTTCAATATCAAGCTCGTTCTGTGTAGCACATGGAAGAGCGATATCTACCTTGTACTGCCATACACCATGCTCACCATTCTTCTTCTCGAAGTACTGAGCTGATGGCTTAGCAGCAGCATATTCTGTAAGACGTGCACGCTTAACTTCCTTAACTTCCTTAAGGAGTGCTACATCGATACCTGACTCATCATAGATCCAACCTGTTGAATCTGAACATGTAACAACCTTAGCACCAAGCTGTGTAGCCTTCTGGATAGCGTAGATAGCAACATTACCTGAACCTGATACTGCAACTGTCTTGCCTTCCATCTTATCGCCATGGCACTTAACCATCTCTTCTGTGAGATAAAGAAGACCATAACCTGTAGCCTCTGTACGAGCAAGTGAACCACCATATGTAAGTCCCTTACCTGTAAGAACGCCTTCGTAAAGGCCTTTAATTCTCTTATACTGACCGAACATGAAACCGATCTCACGAGCACCTGTTCCTATATCACCTGCAGGAACATCCTCATCAGCTCCGATATATTTTGAAAGCTCTGTCATGAAGCTCTGGCAGAATTTCATGATCTCGTTGTCTGACTTACCCTTAGGATCGAAGTCAGAACCACCCTTACCACCACCGATAGGAAGTGTTGTAAGTGAATTCTTGAAAATCTGCTCGAAACCAAGGAACTTGATGATACCAAGGTTTACTGATGGATGAAGTCTGAGACCTCCCTTGTAAGGTCCTATAGCATTGTTAAACTGAACACGGAAACCACGGTTAACCTGTACATTTCCATTATCATCTACCCAAGGAACTCTGAACATGATCTGACGATCAGGCTCTGTGATTCTCTCAAGTATAGCAAGCTTTCTGTACTTCTCCTCATCCTGATCAATAACAGGTCTGAGTGAATTAAGAACCTCAGTAACTGCCTGTAAAAACTCTGGCTGATCTGCATCTCTTTTCTGGATCTTCTCCAGTACTTCATCAACGTATGACATAACTTTCTCTCCTCTTCTTTCTTTTTTCTTGTTGAATCTCGTGCTTTATTGCACTGCTTCACAAAACCGATGATGATTATACACCAAGAAAAAATAGATGTAAATAAGAAATTTAAGTTTTTTACACGTTTTATTTAAAAAAGTTTGTTTTAGCACTTAAAAATGAATTTAATTAACTATTATGTAAATTACTATCTTGCCCAGTCAAAGCTTCTCTCGACCGCTTTCTTCCATCCGAGAAGCTTCTCTTCTCTTGTTTCATCGTCAATATCAGGGGTGAAAAGCTTATCAATATTCCAGTTCACTCTTATCTCATCCCTGTCTCTGTAGAAGCCTGTAGCAAGCCCGGCGAGATATGCTGCACCCATGGCAGTAGTCTCTACACATGTTGGTCTGAGAACTCTGGCATTAATGATATCAGCCTGTGTCTGCATAAGAAAGTTATTTGCCGATGCACCTCCGTCAACCTTAAGACTCGAAAGCTTAACTCCGGAATCAGCCTCCATTGCTTTCAGCACATCACTTGTTTCATATGCTATAGCTTCAAGTGTAGCTCTTATAATATGGTATTTATTAACTCCTCTGGTTATTCCTACTATGGCTCCTCTTGCATACTGATTCCAGTAAGGAGCGCCAAGACCTGTAAATGCAGGTACGACATAACATCCATTTGTGTCCTTGACCTTTGTAGCCATATATTCAGAATCTTCAGCAGAATCTATGAGCCTCATCTCATCTCTGAGCCACTGGATAGATGCTCCCGCTATAAATACTGATCCCTCAAGCGCGTAGTATATCTTTCCATCAAGGCCCCATGCTATAGTTGTTACCAGTCCATTTTCCGAAAAAACAGGATCATGTCCCGTATTCATAAGAAGGAAACAGCCCGTTCCGTAGGTATTCTTTGCGTCTCCCTTGTTGAAGCATGTCTGACCGAAAAGAGCCGCCTGCTGATCACCTGCAATACCCGCAATCTTTATAGGTCCACCGAAGAATCCCGGCTCAGTCTCACCATAAACCTCACTGGACTGGCATACCTTAGGGAGCATGCTTCTTGGGATATCAAGCTCCTTCAGTATATCCTCATCCCAGTCAAGATTCGTAATATTGAAGAGCATTGTTCTGGATGCATTTGAATAGTCCGTCACGTGAACCCTTCCATTTGTAAGCTTCCATATAAGCCAGGTATCTACGGTTCCGAAACAGAGTTCTCCTTTTTCAGCACGTTCTCTGACACCTTCAACATTATCAAGTATCCATTTCAGCTTAGTCGCGGAGAAATAAGCATCTATAACAAGTCCTGTCTTGCTTCTTATGGTATCAGTAAGTCCTTTGTCCCTGAGGCTGTCACAGTATTCCGATGTACGTCTGCACTGCCAGACTATAGCATTATAAACCGGTTCTCCTGTGACTCTGTCCCATACAACAGTAGTTTCTCTCTGGTTTGTTATACCTATTCCCGATATCTCATCGTAGGTTATACCCTTATTGTTCATAGCCTCAATGACAACGCTCATCATAGTCGACCAGATTTCATTCGCATTATGCTCAACCCATCCCGGTTTAGGATAATACTGAGTGAACTCCTTCTGCGATACAGATACTATATTCCCCTCTTTATCAAATATAATGCATCTGTTGCTTGTCGTTCCGGCATCCATCGCCATCATATATTTACCCATAGTAACCCTCCTCTGTCACGTACTGCAAATCCTCAGCAATCTATTGATACAATTCTATCATATCAAAAGACGGTTCTCAAATGGTATCAACCATCCAACAACCGTCTTTTATCACTATAATTATAAACCGATTCCACTGCCTACTGCTTAATACGCAGTGCTCTTGTAGCATTCAGTACTGCAATGACCATAACTCCGACATCTGCAAATATAGCTATCCACATATTTGCGATTCCCAAAGCTCCAAGAATAAGACATAGTATCTTTACACCAATGGCAAATGTAATGTTCTGCCTTACTATGCGAAGTGTCTTTCTGGAAATACGCATAGCCAGCGATATCTTCCTCGGATCATCATCCATAAGAACTATGTCTGCTGCTTCTATGGCAGCATCCGATCCCATGGCGCCCATCGCTATTCCGATATCAGCTCTCGAGAGAACCGGCGCATCATTGATTCCGTCACCAACGAAGGCAAGCCTCTCCTTGCCCTTCTTCTTATCTATAAGCTTCTCAACCTCTTCCACCTTATCTCCCGGAAGAAGCTCGGCTCTGTATTCATTTATACCTATCTCATCAGCTACAGCGGCAGCTACCTTGGCCGAATCACCTGTAAGCATAACCGTGCTAATACCCTGACTCTTCAGTCCCGACATCGCACCCTTCGTCTCAGGCTTAACGACATCGGATATGAGCATGAATCCGGCGTATCTGCCATCAACCGCCACGTGAACTTCTGTACCTACCTCACCTACTGAATCATCCGCGAGAGTACCAAATCCTGTGACGCCTTCCTTCTCCATAAGCTTTTTGTTTCCGGCATAAATCTTCTTTCCCTCGAAGTTAACCGAAACGCCGTATCCAGGAATATTCTCAACATCCTTAATAAGCTTCTCGCCCTCATTTGTAAGCTGTTTAAAGCCTTCCGGATCAACCTTTCCGAACTCTTCCATTATGCTTATGGCTATAGGATGGCTCGATCCATGCTCAGCATGAGCTGCAAATGTAACGATATCCTTTTTAGTAAATCCATCCGCCGGGCTCACCTTCGTAACAATGAAAACTCCCTTGGTAAGAGTTCCCGTCTTATCGAAAACTATATATTTGGTATCAGCAAGAGCCTCGAGATAGTTTGAACCCTTTACCAGTATTCCCTTTGATGAAGCACAACCGATGCCGCCGAAGAAGCTCAGCGGTACAGATATTACAACTGCACATGGGCAGCTTATTACAAGAAATGTACATGCTCTGATAAAGAAATCTGCCCAGTTTCCGCTCATCCCAAGAATCATACGGACAACAGGCGGAAGTATAGCAAGTGCAAGCGCTCCATAGCATACAACCGGCGTATAGTATCTGGCAAACTTAGAAATGAAATTCTCAGCCTTTGCCTTCTTCATACTGGAATTCTCAACCAGGTCAAGTATCTTGGATACAGTTGACTCTCCGAATTCCTTGGTCGTCTCTATCTTGATCTGTCCGGATATACTGACACATCCGCTGATAATCTCGTCACCGACTCCTGCGTCTCTCGGAACAGATTCTCCGGTAAGTGCACTTGTATTAAGAGTAGTTGAACCCTCAATGATGATTCCGTCTATAGGAACCTTCTCTCCCGGATTGACAATTATAATGCTTCCTATCTCTATATCATCCGGATCTTCTTCAGTTACACTTCCATCCTCATTCAGAAGGTTAGCTGTATCAGGTCTTATATCCATAAGTTCTGATATATTTCTTCTGCTCTTACCGACTGCTATGCTCTGGAACAGCTCACCAATCTGATAGAAAAGCATTACTGCAACGCCTTCACGATACTCACCTATTGCAATGGCTCCTATAGTAGCTACCGCCATAAGAAAGCATTCATCAAAAGGCTGTCTGTTCTTTATGCCCAGAGCTGCTTTCCTCAGAATATCATAGCCTACCACGATATACGGAATAAGGAAAAGCACAAACTGAAGCCAGCCCGGTACCGAAGCTATAAAATGAAATGCAATCGATAATCCCACAACAAGTACCAGTGAGATTATAATCCTGATTAAATTCTTCTTTTGTTTAGAACTGAGCATATTTTTCTTCTCTCAAGATTTCTTTCAAATAAGATTTAGAATTCTTTTCTAGAGATAAATCTCCGAATCATCTTCTACCTTTTTGCAGTTCTTTCTTGCTTCCTGCATAACTGCATCAATATCAGTAACATCATCTTCAAACTCGACCTTACATTTAAGCGTCATGAAGCTTACTGTAGCATCCTTTACACCCTTTGTATTCTTAATCGCATCCTGCATCTTTTCTGCACATGCAGCGCAGTCAACATCTATCTTGTAGGTCTTTCTCATAGTATTTATCCTCCGTCTTTTATAAACCTTTTACATTTCCTCTATATGTTCCATACCGAGACTCAGTATCTGCTGAACATGTTCATCATCCAGTGAATAATAAATCTCCTTACCGTCACGTCTCTTCTTCACAAGTTTAGAATCCTTTAGTATTCTGAGCTGATGGCTTATGGACGACTGTGTAGCATTCAGAAGCGATGCTATATCATTCACACAGAGTTCTGTATCTATAAGAGCATACAGAATCTTAATCCTCGTAGAATCAGCAAAGATTCTGAAAAGATCAGAAAGATCATAAAGCAATTCCTCTGACGGCATTTCGTGTTTCTTATTATCTGCCATATTTATACCTCACTTTTTATAGTTCATAATATCTATGCCTTAACATATGTAATTATATTCATATGTTCATGTATTGTCAACTATATTTTAAAAGAAGCATGCCATACACAGCATGCTTCAGAAATCATCATTCATTATTTTACTATTTCATACATTATTAAATACTCATCAGATAGTCATAAGCCGTTTGGTATTTGGCATATCTATCCTCATCCTTCTCACCGGGATGCTCTATCCTGGTTCTGTCCATATTATGCTTGAGATCGGCGAGCTTCACCTTTCTTGCAAGAGGATTTTCACCAAGTTCTCTAACATAAGCCATATAAGGAACGTTGTCCTCATGTGTCAGAAGCCGAACCGCTTCCAGCTGAGTCTCTGTGAACCCCTCATTCCTGAGATCCTCGAGAGTCATATCAGTATCTTCTATTACATCATGAAGCAGAGCCACAACCGTACTGTCCTCATCATCCATGCTTTCAGCCAGATGGAGCGGATGCGTCACATACGGAATCCCTGCTCTGTCCTTTTGTCCTTCGTGTGCTTTGAAAGCAACATTGATAGCCTTTCTTGTAAGAGCTGTGTATATCATACGAACCTCCTAAATGAAATTTCTGAGTACGCCGAATGCAATAAACATTGCCAGATATATTATAAGAAGAACCTTGTTCCACATTGGATTCTTCTTTTCATATATTTCTCTCATATTTACAAAAACGATTTCAAAAATCAGAAATGGAATGCTGCAGAAAAGAAACTGATTTGCTTCAAAAGCCCCCTTGAAATCAAGCTTTGCAAAACATACCGCCATGGTAGTCGCGCCGCAGCCGGAACATTTTAATCCGGTTATCTTTCTGGTCATGCAGGGAATCGCCAGTCCGGTAAGCTTGATCCATATAAAATATACGATTCCTATTATCAGAAATATACCCAGATTCTTAAGTTTTCGATGAAGTATTTCTTTGTTCATTTTCATCTCCGTGAAGGACAAAACAGTCCTTTCATTTACATGTAAATCATTATATATCAGGCCGGCACTTTTCTCAACAGTACTGCGTTTCTTTTCCGCGTAGTATAACGGTTCATTTCTTAATAATTATATTGAAAAAACACGCTTAAAATGTTATTATATCCTGTGATTATACTATGGTGGGGTATGTGTAATGGATAATAATCAAAGTAATCAGACAAGCTACGATGAATTTACCCTCAACTTCAAATTAGAGGACAACATCGAGATCAATACAAGAGAAAGGGATATGTTCAACTACGAGTTCGTTGGTAACAGAACCACGGTCAAGGAAGTTGAATTAAATGGAATGCGTGCGCTCCAGTACGTAGTACCTGCTACTCTCCCTCTTGAGCCTTTCCTTACAAAGCAGCTCTATAAGGGTGAGTTCCTTGCTATCCTTTCCAATATTCTTAATCAGCTTATGTATTTTGAAGAGAACGGCATGCCGCTTAACAAGCTCTTCCTCGATTTCAAGTACATGTACATCGAGCTTGCTACTATGGATGTTCAGCTTCTCTACATGCCTGTTGAGAAGAGCTTCCCTGATGTTAATATAACTAAGTTCATTCAGGATATAATCATGAAGGTCCGCTTTGCTGATATGTCTTGCGTAGATATGGTTGATACCATACTTCAGTTCCTTGACAGCAAGCTTATGTTCGACCTCAGAGATTTCTATAATTTCATTCTTTCACTTGAAGCTGCTGAGATGCGTGCCGATGAGAATGATGCTTCCGAAGCCGGAACTACTGTTCTTGCTACATCATCCAATTATGAAAATCCAATTCCTTACCTTGTAAGAATTAAGACAAACGAACTCATTCCTATAATAAGAAATGAATTTGTTGTTGGTAAATCTCATGATTGTGATTATCAGATAACAGACAACAGAAAGGTCAGCCGTCGTCATGCTACATTCCGTATCAGCAACGGTGAATGTTATATAAGAGATAACTCTTCTACCAACCATACATTCATCAACGGCAAGCTGCTTCAGCCTGAATTTGAGATCATGCTTTCCAACAATGACTACATCAGATTCGGTGATGAAGAATTTAAATACTGGGTAAGATAATATTTCAGAATCTTTATAATGTTTAATAAAAAACCGGGTTTCCCAATGGATGCCCGGTTTTTTCATTATTTTAGATATGCTACAAGTGCCGTTTTTAGCGCGGTGTGTAATTATTCAGCTGTACTGTTAAACTTCTTCTGCTGACTTGCAATAAGTTCAGCATCATCAAAGTAATTGATTCTCATAGCAGCTCTTACTTCGGAAAGTGTCTTAGCTGCTTCTGCACTTGCTGCTTCAGTACCCTTCTTAAGAATCTCATATACTGCAGGTATATCCTTCTCGTACTGCTTTCTTCTTTCACGGATAGGTGCAAGCTCCTGCTCAAGTACTGCAAGGAGGAACTTCTTAACCTTAACATCACCAAGTCCGCCTCTCTGATAATGCTCTTTCATCTCGTCAAGGTTCTTATAATCAGGACAGAACTTAGCGAAGTCTTCATCCTTTGCAAATGCATCGAGATATGTAAATACTGTATTTCCTTCAAGCGATCCCGGATCAGTAATCTTGATATGATTAGGATCTGTATACATGCTCATAACCTTCTGTCTAACCTCTTCAGGTGTATCAGAAAGATATATACAGTTACCAAGTGACTTACTCATCTTAGCTTTACCATCTGTACCAGGAAGTCTTGAACATACTGAATTCTCAGGTATGAGTGCCTTTGGCTCAACAAGAACCTCTTTGCCTTCTTCACAGTAGGTTGCATTGAACTTTCTGACTATCTCTCTTGCCTGCTCAAGCATAGGGAGCTGATCCTCACCTACAGGAACTACTGTAGCCTTGAATGCAGTAATATCTGAAGTCTGACTTACAGGATATGTAAAGAAACCAGCCGGAATACTTGTTTCAAAATTTCTGAGCTGCATCTCAGCCTTAACGGTTGGATTTCTCTCAAGTCTTGAAATAGTAACAAGATTCATATAATAAAATGTAAGCTCAGTCAGTTCTGTAACAGCTGACTGTATAAAAATATTAACCTTGGAAGGATCAAGTCCTGCTGAAAGATAATCAAGAGCAACCTCTATGATATTATCTCTGATTTTGTCCGGATTATCGAAATTATCAGTAAGCGCCTGAGCATCAGCTATCATAATGAATATCTTGTCAAATTCACCACTGTTCTGAAGCTCTACTCTTCTCCTGAGTGATCCTACATAATGTCCGAGGTGAAGTCTGCCCGTAGGTCTGTCACCTGTTAATATAATATTCTCCAACTTTTTACCCTCCATGTTTCCTGCGACTGTATATATACCTTATCAATCTATTACTGTGCATTACGTGATGCACGCATTCTCATACGGGAATCAAGTATCTTCTTACGGATACGGAGATTCTCCGGTGTTATCTCAAGAAGCTCGTCTGTATCAATGAAGTCGAGCGCCTGTTCAAGCGAAAGTATTCTTGGCGGTGTCAATTTCAGCGCATCATCAGAGCCTGAAGCACGTGTATTGGAAAGATGCTTCGTCTTACATACATTTACTTCTATATCTTCTGCACGTCCTGTCTCACCGACAACCATTCCGGCATAAACCTGAACGCCCGGTCCTATGAAGAGAGTTCCTCTCTCCTGTGCATTGAAAAGTCCGTAAGTGATTGATGTTCCGTCTTCGAATGCTATAAGTGAGCCATTCTGTCTGTATGACATATCACCCTTATATGCATCGTAGCCATCAAATAGTGTATTGATTACTCCGTTACCCTTTGTAGCTGTAAGGAAAGGTCCTCTGAAACCTATGAGACCACGTGAAGGAATTCTGAACTCCAGTCTTGTCATACCTGTACCGGCTGTTGCCATTCCTGTCATCTCACCTTTACGGATTGCAAGCATATTTATGATAGTTCCTGAGTATTCATCCGGAACATCTATTGTTGCAATCTCAAATGGCTCTTCTTTCTTTCCGAGCTCATTTGTCTTATATATAACCTCAGCCTTGCTGACTGCAAATTCATAGCCTTCACGACGCATATTTTCGATAAGGACTGAAAGGTGAAGTTCACCTCTTCCTGATACCTTGAAGCAGTCCATGGAATCTGTCTCTTCTACTCTGAGTCCTACGTCAGTATTCAGCTCACGGAAAAGTCTGTCTCTCAGGTGACGGGATGTAACGAACTTACCTTCCTTACCTGCAAGAGGTGAATCATTTACCATGAAGTCCATAGAAATTGTAGGATCAGTTATCTTCTGAAATGGAATGCTCTCCGGATTCTCCGGTGAACATATAGTATCACCAATCTTGATCTCTTCCATACCTGATATAGCGACTATGGCACCGACTGTAGCCTCCTCAACCTCATAACGGTTAAGTCCTCTGTATTCGTAAAGCTTGCCGACTTTAACTCTCTTCTGATAATCAGGCTCATGATGGTTAACAAGCACAGCATCCATATTAACCTTTATGGTACCGTTGTCAACCTTACCGACACCTATACGACCTGTATATTCATTATAATCAATTGTGCTTATGAGCATCTGAACCCCTGCCTCAGGATCCCCTTCAGGAGCAGGAATATGATTGATTATAGTCTCGAAAAGAGGCTTCATATCTGTTCCCGGCTCATCAGCCTTGTATGAAGCAACACCTTCCTTTGCTGAAGCATATACAAAAGGACAGTCAAGCTGTTCCTCTGTTGCGTCAAGATCCATAAGAAGCTCAAGAACCTCATCCTCAACCTCTGCTATACGGGCATCAGGACGGTCAATCTTATTGATACAAACGATAACTGAAAGGTTCAGTGCAAGAGCCTTCTGAAGTACGAATCTTGTCTGTGGCATAGCACCTTCAAATGCATCAACAACAAGGATGACTCCATTTACCATCTTAAGTACACGTTCAACCTCACCACCGAAATCAGCATGACCCGGGGTATCAATGATGTTGATCTTGATGCCATTATAATCAACAGCCGTATTCTTTGAAAGTATGGTAATTCCTCTCTCCCTCTCAATATCATTGGAATCCATAACTCTCTCAACCACTTCCTGATTGGTTCTGAAGATTCCGCTCTGGCGTAGAAGTCCGTCAACCAGCGTAGTCTTACCATGATCTACGTGAGCTATGATAGCAATATTTCTTACATCTTCTCTTATCATTTTTTAACCCATCTTTCTACAACAGTTGTAGGAGGGAAACAGTTCACCCTCCTACAAAAGTATAATTTATGTATGCACTGATCACTCCTGCCAACCTTAGGTTGTTGAGTAGTTTGGTGCTTCCTTTGTTATCTGAATATCATGTGGATGGCTCTCACGAAGAGCTGCAGGAGTAATCTTAACGAACTCTGCCTTCTCATGAAGCTCCTGAATATTCTGTGCTCCGACATATCCCATGCCGGCTCTGAGACCGCCTATAAGCTGGAATACAGTATCTTCTACGCTTCCCTTATAAGCAACTCTACCTTCAACACCTTCAGGAACAAGCTTCTTAGCGCCTGCCTGGAAGTATCTGTCCTTTGAGCCCTTCTCCATAGCTGCGAGAGAACCCATACCTCTGTATACCTTGTATTTTCTTCCCTGATAAAGTTCGAATTCACCAGGTGCTTCGTCTGTTCCTGCGAACATGCTTCCCATCATGCAGACATCACCACCGGCTGCAAGTGCCTTGGTAACATCTCCTGAATACTTGATACCACCATCAGCGATAACAGGAATTCCAGCTTCCTTAGCTGCATCATATGCATGCATAATAGCTGTTATCTGAGGAACACCGATACCTGCAACAACTCGTGTTGTACAGATTGAACCAGGTCCGATACCGATCTTAACAGCATCTACTCCTGCTTCGATCATAGCCTTTGTTCCCTTACCTGTAGCAACGTTACCTGCTATGACATCTACATCAGGATACTTATCCTTGATCATCTTAAATGTCTTAAGAACATTTGCTGAATGACCATGTGCTGTATCTATTACTATAGCATCAACATGAGCCTTCATAAGCTCATCTATTCTGTCTGTAACATCTGCTGTAACACCAACTGCTGCAGCACAGAGAAGACGTCCCTTCTCGTCCTTTGCAGCATCAGGATACTTGATAGCCTTCTCAATATCCTTGATAGTGATAAGCCCCTTCAGCATTCCATTTGCATCTACTATAGGAAGTTTCTCCTTACGAGCTGCCCAGAGTATGCTCTTTGCCTCTTCAAGGGTTATACCTTCCTTAGCTGTAATAAGATTCTCAGAAGTCATTACTTCGCTGATCTTCTTTGTGTAATCATTCTCAAACTTAAGGTCTCTGTTTGTAATGATACCTACAAGTCTGCCCTTATCTGTTATAGGCACACCTGAAATTCTATACTTGGACATCAGATCATCTGCATCAGCAAGAGTATGCTCTGCTGAAAGTGAGAAAGGATCAGTTATGACACCATTCTCTGAACGCTTAACCATATCCACTTCTTCTGCCTGTTCCTCGATGCTCATGTTCTTATGAATAACACCGATACCACCCTGTCTCGCCATCGCAATTGCCATACGATGTTCGGTAACAGTATCCATGCCTGCACTCATAAGCGGAATACTAAGTTTGATCTTCTTTGTAAGGTTTGTTGAAATATCAACCATACTTGGGAGGACTTCCGAATATCCCGGGATAAGAAGTACGTCATCAAATGTAATGCCTTCACCGATAATCTTACTCATGATCTTTCTCCTTTTCTTTGATTTAATTATATATTACTTTGAATTTTAAGTATGATAACAAACTTCAAAACGAGTGTCAACACGGCATAGTATTCAAAAATTCATAAAAATTTCCGCTCACTTCGTTAATTATTTCTTATAGACAAATTCGTCAGTTTCTGTTAGCAGATGCTTCTTCTTATCAATCTGAGCAACCTTTATAACAGTTTTACCGCTTACTATCTCGTCAGGAGCTTCTGATGCCTCAACAAGAAGGTTATGTTCGTCTATATAAACAGTCTCAAATCTGTCATCATTTATTAAAACTTTGGAGAATTCGGTAAAGTGGTCTCCGGAAACGACTATGCTGCCATCCTGATTCACTCTGACTCCATTTACGGTTATCGTATCTATGCCCATCTTCATGTCGACACGTTCGTATTTTTCAACATGGTCATAAATGTAATGATTCCCGTAAAGTATGTCGTATTCAAGGTCAAGCTGAGCCTTTGGATACTCCTCAGGCTTATCGAGCATATATATGTATCTGCTATGAGTCTTCTGCATTATACCCTTATCAATACCCAGATAAGTAAGCAGGATGTCAGAAAATTCATATGTACATATGTCTTTATCAGGAATATTGAGATTCATGTTATTGACTATGACATATTCTGTCTGATTGATGTCACCCTTCTTGAACTGTCCGTCCGTGAATTCCAAACTAGGGATATGATCACCATAAAGGAAAAGGATATAATCCGTTCCTCTTCTGTCAAGCTTTGCCTTAAGTTCAGCTATCATCTCATCCATTTCGTAGCATTGATTAACGAAGTATCCGAACTGGTTCGTCAATTCAGGATCCTGGTCATCTCTGGTCACCTTGATATGTTCTTCACACTTAAGCTCATCCTTAGGATACTTTCCATGACCCTGGACTGATATAGTGAAGACAAAGTCTCTGCCCGGAGTTGAATTCAGTGCCTTGATGATTTCATCAACCAGTATGCCGTCCTTTGCCCAGTTGGTTTCTGTCCTCTCGATATCTGTCATGTATTCAAGAGATGTAAAAGTTTCAAATCCAAGGTTAGGATAAACCTCATCCCTGCTGTAGAATTTGGCTCTGTTGTTATGAATTGCGTGAGTGCTGTAACCATCACGTCTGAGAATCTGCGCCAGACTCTCACAAGGTCTGCTTGTAAGTATAGTCTTATATGGATATTCGCCTGCTCCGAAATCCTTGGAATTCATGCCTGTAAGAATTTCAAATTCAGTATTGGCAGTTCCCGCTCCTATGGCAGGAACAGTCAGATATCCTGAAGGAAACTTCTCCTGGTACTTCTTAAAGTAAGGTATGGACTCTCTATCAGTGTGGATACCCTCTACTCTGTCTATATCTATAAAAGATTCGAGCTGAATAACTATGATATCAGGCTGTTTCTTTCTTATCGGTCTTCTGTAGTTGGAAGCCTTGTTAGCCTCTGTTCCTATTTCATCCAAACGATCCTTGCTGTAGTCATCAGGTTCACTTATACCTACATCGATCACGCTGTTTGAAAAACAGTAAGCAAATCCATAATCTTTATATGCAGTTCCAAGATTGGAAAAGTCATCTGATATCAGATCCGTCTTAATACCCATAATAGTAAGAAGGTACACAACTCCGAAAGCCGCGAAGCATATAAGTATGGTTGTAACATAGTGCACACTTCCTTTGATCTTCGGCGCTTTGATGAAAGCAAATACCATAATTGCGATAAAAATGAAAATACCTGCAAATATCAGGAACTGCTGGAACGAATTAAAATATACATCCATCATACTCATTACATCTGAAACCATAAGGAAATCAATGAATGAAAATGGAGTAATCCTGTGACCGAGCACAAAGAAGTTTATGGTACCCATAACAAACCATATGAGTCCGATAAAACCTACAAGAAACACTCTCTTCTTTGACAGAAGGCCGAGAAGAAGTGTAAAGAACACAAGAAACATATTATAAACAAAAACAAGTGGCGAGTGAAAAACAAAAAGAGCCGCACTGAACAGGGAACGTCTTCCCAGTATTTCCAGGAAAAACTCCAGAAGAATTGCAATTATAAGACATTGAAGTACCCAGACCCAAAGAGGGACATCATTGGACTTCTTGACTATTCTCTTAAATCCTTCCTCAAACTTTTTCAGAAAGCTCTTCATATACTTACCTGTCTTTGTTTAAAAAACAAAAAGGTTCTGAAACCTGACAACGTTTCAGAACACCCCAAATAATGCTTCAAGATACACAAAAAGCGCGAGACGGGAATCGAACCCGCGACCCTCTCCTTGGCAAGGAGATGCTCCACCGCTGAGCCACTCGCGCATACGTCACTTTTTCAGCAACGTGTGTATATTACCACAATGTGATATACGTGTCAACACCAATTTTTATTATTTTTTTATACTATTTTTTGCAGCAAAATCACCGCTTCGATTCATGAAACAGAATCTCTCCGGTGGTTATATTGTCTATGGTTCCGTCCTCTCTTCTTACTGAAAGGGCACCATCCTTCATAACCTCTATAACCTTGCCGATAACAGACTCCCCATTCACTTCATACTTTACTCTTTTACCGCTAACATTGGAATGAGAAATGTATTTATCCATGAAATCATCAGGATTCATATCAGCATAATATTTTAAAAGCCCGGAAGCTATCTCAGCAACAAACTCACTTCTGTTCAGATCATCTTTTCCAAGCGATGTAACCTTATATCTGATATCAGAAGGAAAATCCTCTTTCTTTACATTTATGCCTATGCCTACTATGACATTTTCAGAAAGCCCGGTCTCAAGATCTGTAACCGCCTCTGTAAGTATTCCGGCTGTTTTCCTGTCGCCTATATATATATCATTCACCCATTTAACAGATGGCTTGATGTCTGTCAGCTTTTCTATGGCATCTATTACAGCTACAGCTGCAGCCATAGTGATAAGCATCGGATTTCTGACACCTCCGGGAACCCTGTAATAAAGCGACATATATATACCTTTACCTGATGGTGAATAAAAGCTCCTGCCCAGACGTCCTCTTCCACCTGTCTGCATATCAGCATAAATAATCGAAGGAGATTCTATCCCATCAATGATATGTCTCTTCATCTCATTGTTAGTAGAATCTATCTCTTCCAGACAGATCAAGTTCATGTTTTTTATACTGTCAGGAAGAAAGCTTCTTATACTCTGAACAGATACCTTGTCACTCGAAGTATCAAGATAATATCCTCTGTTCTTTCCGGACACAATATTATATCCCTCTTCCTTCAGGGAATTCACAGCCTTCCATACAGCATTTCTCGATACATTATACTTCTCTGCAAGAAACTGCCCTGAGAGCGGCTCACCACGTCTGTCTTCAAAATCCTGAAGAATACTATCCTTCAACATACGCTTTAATCCTGTCCATCATATTTATGGCATCAAATCTGCCAAGTTTATACATTCTCTTTATATTCTCTTTATTCTTCTCTGTCCTGCTGATACCGAGATCCCTGCTGGGTTTGATAATAAGAATCTCACCTGCCTCTTCAAGTCTCTTTAATTCGCGTATGGTCTCGTTATAATCAATATATCTATGCTCAGCAGTCCTTAAGTATTCCGGATAATTCCTGTAAAGTCTCTTCATTACAGGCATGGTCTTATCCTTCTTCTTAACATATCCCTCGGGCTGAGTAAGAACAACGATATTCTTTTCGAATCCCTGCTTCCTCATGAAACCAACAGGTATTGAATCACTTGTTCCGCCATCGAGGTATTTACCACCTTTATATTCAACTATTCTTGATACCATGGGAAGTGACGCAGAAGCTCTTACAACATCCATATCGTCAGTTCTGAGGTCATATATCCTTATATAATCTGCTTTACCTGTCTCTACATTTGTGACACAGGAATACACCTCAGCTTTTGCAGCATTCTCTTTGAACTTATCATAATCAAGAGGATAAAGCTTATCAGGAATTTCCTTGTAACAGAATTCAACTTCGCATAGATCACCGGTCTTGATGAGCGAATTTATGCTCATGAATCTTTTGTCACTTCTAAGGTTTACATAATATCTTGCATCTCTTCCGAACTGTTCTGCCATATATGTAATACCATGAAGTATTCCTGCGGATACTCCGACAAGTCCATCGACCTTTATATCATTAAGAAGAAACTCATCCAGAACGCCTGCCGTATATATACCGCGCATTCCGCCGCCTTCCAGAACCAGCCCCAATCTTTTTTCGTCCATGCTTTGTCCCCTTTATATACTACTCTTCATCCTCTTCTTTTTCGTCGTCATGATCATCTGAGTCATCCTTTTCGTCAGAATCTTCTTCCTCATCATCTGAGTCTTCTTCGTCTGACTCATCCTCTTCATCAGTTTCAGGTTCCTCGATGTACTCTTCTATATATTTATAATAGTTATTAACAAGAATCGCATCGGAAACACTTCTTTTATTCTTGCAGACATTCTTATAATAATCTATATAACTGTCATCCACATTTCCGGTAACTTCCCCCGTACCGGCATTATAGCGGCATGAATCCGTTATAAAGCTTCCGTCATTCAATATGACAAGCCCTTCATTTGTAGACATGACATCCTGCCCCGCAAGCATACGCGAATCATATTTGAAGCCCATAAGATTGGATACAGTCGGAAGGACATCAAGACTCATACAATACTTGGTTACTATTGTCCTATGTTCCATGCTCGGGCTGTACAGAATAAATGCATTCTTGTACCATCCAAATGTATTGTCCAGGGTCTTTCCCGCCAGTTCATCTACAATACTCTTATTGTTATATGGTACATGGTCAGGAACAAGAACTATAAGCGTATGATCAGCTATTCCTTCCTTTTCAAGGTCATCAAGAAGTGCCTTCATCATAAGCTCAAGCTCATACTGACATGCTATATAGGCTCTGGTTGACTCTGAGTAAGGCATATTCTCAACATAGTCTTTATGCTTGACAGACATTGAATTACTTGAATATGTATATGGAAGATGTCCACTTACAGTCATATAGTATACATGGAAAGGTTCCTGATCTTTATAAAGATCAAATGTATTCTGTTCCATGAAAAGATCTGACTGAGGCCATAACTGCCTGCCGTTCGAATTGGTCTCAAATGGCAATCCATTTCCAACTCCCGTCCAGTTATCATATCCGAGATATGGATGAGATATATGTCTTTTATAGTATGTATAATCGTTATCATGGAAAGCAAAAACATTATAGCCGGCTCTCTTCGACTGGTTTCCAAGAGTAAATGGCATGTATGCACCTATACTGCCTAACTTGTTCATGGAAAGATATCCGCCGCTCCTTGGGAGCAGTCCTGTCAGATTTGCATACTCGCCGCCACTGGTAGATCCATACCAGAGAGGTGTGTAATAATTAGTGAAATAGAATCCTTTGTGCATCATCTTATAAAGAGTCGGGGTCGTAGTTTCACTGACCACATATCCATTGAAGCCTTCAGCACAAACAAATATAAGATTATAGCCTTCAAACATGCCCGTGTACTCGTTTTTATGTGTAGTCTGGGCTGTTCTGAGATACTCATTTATAGCCGTTATATTTCCATTCCCAGCTTCTGCATCTATCTTATCAAAATCAACATCAAGAATATTCGGAGATGTATCTACCGGTTCCTCCGTGGTTTCCTCAGTAGTTGGTTCTTCATCACCCTTTGCCATACTGTCTCCTGCTGATGCATCAGACACTGTAGCAGGATTAACCGGAGCAGGAACGTAGTCAGGATCAAAGCCGTTTTCATCAGCAAAATCAGCACTTTGTTTTTCAAAGCCCAGAGCACTCTTTGCCGCATACTTTGTATCTAACACAACGCTCTCCACTATACCCAGCTTCTCTATGGAAAGATCCACTGAATCATAGTTCTTGAAAACATGATATGCAGAATTATATCCATTATCTCCCATTGACAGGAAAAGGAATATGTAAAATGTAAAGATTGCATAAAACAGAGCTTCGTATCCATATGTAAGCAATTTATGGCGTTCTTTATTCAGCAGCTTTCTTCCGAAGATAATATAGAAAAGAATCGGAAGCAGCCAGAGTAAAACAATAACTATTTTAGTCAGCAGAGCCTTAAACACAACATTTCTGAAATCAAGAGCCTGTCCTGCCACGTCTCCAACACCGGAAAGTGACAGAAATGAATTGAACACATAATTATATATAAGATGTGCAATGAAATAGAAATATAAAACAAATGACACAATTATGGTGTATATAACTCTGCCCTTCTTAGGAAGAAGGCTGGCTATAAATCCCAGAACTGTGCCATAGCATACTGAGAAAAGCATCAGAGTAAATATGTTCTTAAATGAAAATGAAAACTTCAGCATATGAAAGAATATCTCATAATAAATGATAAGTACGCTGAAATAAAACTCATAAGATGTCAGTATTTTTTTGATAACTCTTCCCACTCTATCCATTTTTTTACCCACTCTCAATTAAAAGAGTATATTGCTCCTGTTCTTCATAAGACTTCCACCGGTAACTATATTAAGTGTGCCGAAAGTAATTCCGATAATTATAAGCAAAATACCAAGAACGATATTCCACACACCTGCAGTCTTCATAGTCTTGTAAACCTTTTCCATAATAATTCCTCCTTACTTAACTCCATATTCTGCGTAGTACGCATCGAGCCTTGCCTTAAGCTCGTCATCTATAACACCTTTCTGAACAAGATAATCAACTATCTCGTTCATGGATACTATAGCGCTTGTATCAAATCCATAGAGCTCTTTGATCTCATCGAGAGCACTCTTATCTCCCTTGCCTCTCTCACATCTGTTAAGAGATACCATAAGACCAACGATAGTTACATCACCCTGTGCTTTAACTATAGGAATAGTCTCTTCCATGGATTTGCCGGATGTAGTTACATCCTCAACAACGATTATTCTGTCCCCGTCTTTGATCGGACTTCCAAGCAGTATACCTGCATCTCCATGATCCTTAGCCTCTTTTCTGTTAGAACAGTATCTCTTTTCCTGTCCATAAAGACGGCTGTAAGCCATAGCTACAGTTACGCTTATAGGAATACCTTTATATGCAGGTCCGAATATAACATCAAAATCGTCTCCGTATGTATCATGGATAGCCTTTGCATAATACTCACCGAGCTTTGTAAGCTGTGTTCCTGTAACATAAAGTCCTGCATTCATAAAGAAAGGTGACTTCCTGCCACTCTTTAATGTGAAATCACCGAACTTAAGAACCTTGCTGTCCAGCATGAAATCTACAAATTCCTGCTTATATGCTTCCATATAGTTATCTCCTTCAAACAATGTGTGTAACGCACGGCACGAGCCGCACAAAAAAACTCTAGTGGCTTTTTACACCACTAGAGTATTTTATCATATTTCCTTCATTATTGCATCGAATATTTTGTCCGAAACTTCATGTTTTGTCATGATAGGAAGTTCTTCCATACCATCTCTGGATATAATGGTTACGATATTTGTATCCACCTTGTATCCTGCTCCCGGAGTACGAAGACTGTTAGCACATATCATATCAACATTCTTCTTAACCAGCTTAGCCCTTGAATTCTCCAGAACATTCTCTGTTTCCATTGAAAATCCGCAAATGAACTGCTCCGGTTTTCTTATCTCACCAAGAGTCTTCAGTATATCTTTAGTCCTCTTAAGCGGTATGGACATATCACCATCACTCTTTTTGATCTTCTCATCCGCTGTAGTAACAGGAGTATAATCTGCCACTGCTGCAGACATTACTATGATATCCTGGGCTGGCGCTTCACTCATCACAGCGTTATACATATCTTCTGCAGAAACTGTATCTATGATTTTTATTCCATATGGTTTCTTTATAGATGTAGGTCCTGATACAAGAGTAACCTCAGCTCCTCTCATAGCCGCAACCTCAGCAAGTGCATAACCCATCTTGCCCGAGCTGTGATTTGTTATAAATCTGATCGGATCCAGAGCTTCCTCAGTAGGTCCTGCCGTAATAAGAACCTTCTTTCCTTCCATGTCGTGAGGTTTGGCTACTGCCTTAAGAACTGCATCTACAAGTTCTGCCTCTTCAGGAAGCTTGCCCTTTCCGTCATATCCACATGCAAGATGTCCCTCGTCCGGCTCAACTATTATGAAACCAAAGCTTCTCAGCTTCTCAATATTAGCCTGTACTATCTTATTCTCATACATATGAACATTCATTGATGGAGCAACTATAATAGGGCAGCTTGCAGGAAGAACAGCCGTGGAAAGCATATCGTCAGCTATTCCATTTGCAAGCTTGCCTATGATATTTGCAGTTGCCGGTGCGATAAGTATGGCATCAGCAGCTTCACCGAGAGCTATATGCGGAACATAATTAGTCTCAGGTGTACCCGGAGCAAACACATCAGTATAAACCTTATTCTTTGTAAGGACTTCAAAAGGCTCTTTAGTTATTATCTTAGTAGCATTCTCAGTCATCACAACATGAACATCTGCACCGAGCTTAACAAGCATGCTCGCTACATTTGCCATTTTATATGCAGCAATCCCGCCGGAAACACCCAGCAGTATATTCTTACCCTTTAACATAATTACCCTCACTTATATTTACTCTTTGGACATTTTATTCCAAAATGTCCGCAAGCTCTCCATGTTTTTCATAGTGAGTAACACGTGTCAGACGATTCTCAGCATCCACGAAAGCAACCTTAGGAGGATTCTCTTTAAACTCTTCCGGAGTCATGACAGCATAACTCATGATTATAACTTTGTCTCCTACAGCAACATATCTTGCAGCAGCACCGTTCAGACAGATCATGCCTGTTCCTCTTTCTCCTGCTATAACATAGGTCTCAAGGCGGTTTCCGTTATCAACATCAGCAACCTGAACCTTCTCATATTCAACAAGCCCTGCACCATCCATAAGATCTTCATCTATGGTGATGCTTCCAACATAATTAAGTGCCGCTTCTGTAACGACTGCTCTGTGAATCTTGCTCTTCAATACATTTATCTGCATGATATTTCCTTTCTATGCTCTGATTTATTAACGTAACTGTTCAGGACGCCAATCATAAGACACCATCAATCATAAAGTTATCTATGAGTCTTACTTTATTGTTTATCTTTACAGCTATGGCGCAGAGTATATCACCTTTAACAGTATCAATACTCTCCATAGTGTTGTTATCAACTATCTCAACATAATCGATCTCAGCCATAGGCTCACTCTCGATCATCTCACGCATAGCCTGCCTGATGACATTTGCATCTCTTTCACCTGATGCGATCATATCCTTACCAAGCTTGATAGATCTGGACAGAACAAGCGCAGCCTGTCTCTCTTCTGCATTCATATATGTATTTCTTGAGCTCATGGCAAGTCCGTCCTTTTCTCTTACTATAGGACATCCTACTATCTCAAGATTCATATTGAGGTCCTTAACCATACGCTTGATAACTGCAAGCTGCTGAGCATCCTTCTGTCCAAAGTAAGCTCTGTCCGGCTGAACAATATTAAAGAGCTTATTTACTACAGTACAAACGCCCCTAAAATGTACCGGTCTTGAAAGTCCGCAGAGATGATTTGTAAGTCCGTTCATATCTACAAATGAAACGAATCCGTCCTTATACATCTCTTCCGGTTCAGGATTGAATATAAGATCAGCTCCTGTACTCTCGCAGAGCTCTGCATCCCTATTTATATCTCTTGGATAACTCTCCAGATCTTCTGTAGGGCCAAACTGCATAGGGTTTACGAATACAGAAACAACAGTCCTGTCATTATCAGCAACCGAAGCTGCTATAAGTGACTGATGTCCTGCATGAAGATAACCCATTGTAGGTACCAGTCCTACACTAAGGCCTTCCTGTCTCCAGGCTTTAACATACTCTCTAACTTCATCAACTGTCTTTACGATTTTCATAGTATATTCCTTTCTTTATACTTTTTTGAACTAATACAACTTACTCAAAATATCATCTGAAATAGCATAAGTATGTTCCTGAGCCGGATACGTACCAGCCTTTACTTCATCATCATATGCCTTGAAAGCATTTATCATCTGTTCTGACATATTTGCAAACTGCTTAACGAACTTTGGCTTATAATCACTGAACATAGCAAGCATATCAGCATATACCAGAACCTGTCCATCAGTTCCTGCACCGGCACCTATACCGATGGTAGGAATCTTAAGTTCCTTTGTTATCTTCTCAGCAAGCGCTGCCGGAACACATTCAAGTACTACCGCAAATGCGCCTGCATCCTCAACTGCATGAGCATCCTCTATAAGCTTCTTTGCAGCTTCGAGTGACTTACCCTGAACCTTGTAACCTCCGAAAGCATTTACGCTCTGTGGTGTAAGGCCTATATGAGCACAAACAGGAATGCTGGCTCTTGTGATTCCTTTAATAACATCAGCCATCTCAACGCCGCCTTCAAGCTTAACAGCACCTGCCCTGCCTTCCTTCATAAGACGACCTGCATTTACTACTGCGTCATATGTACTTGTCTGATATGACATGAAAGGCATATCTATAATTACGAGAGCATCCTTTGCACCTCTTGCAACAGCTGCTCCGTGATGAATCATATCTTCCATAGTAACGGAAACCGTATCCTCGTAACCGAGCATTACATTTCCGAGAGAATCACCTACAAGTATCGAATTGATTCCTGCAGCATCAACAAGCTTAGCAGTTGAATAATCATAAGCTGTAAGCATGGTGATCTTTTCATTTTTTTCTTTCATTTCCTTAAATGTAACGACTGAGTTCTTCATAGGCTCCTCCTTCTCCATTCTTAATTACTGCAAGCTTCAGAACCTCGCCTGCCAATGCTTTATAAGTCTCTTTATCTTCATCGTTAAGAGTCATAAGATGTGACTGAACAGTTCCGACATCTCCTCTTTCTATAGGTCCGGTAAGCTGAGCTGCTGCACCTTTCTCAACTATTCCCTTTGCATTATCCAGGAAAAGTCCTGACAGAGCTTTATGTGCAGTCTCATCATCAAAACCGCATTCCCTGAGCAGTCTCTCAGACATTCCGAATATACCGCAAACCATGTTGCTGGCTAAGGCAGCTGCCGCATGATACTTGACCTTATCCTCGGCCCGTATGACAGCAGTATCAAATCCCATACCCGAGAAAAGTCCTCTTATCATATCGAGATATCTCTCATGACCTTCAATTGTAATAAAAGCATTTTGGAAATTCTTATACGATGTCAGCTTATCACTGACCGCATATATAGGATGAACCGAATAACCATACACCCCTACAGAATCTGAACCGGTGAACACCGCGGATGTCATGGCACCACTTGTGTGGCAAAGAATCTTTCCATTAAGGGAAGATGCGTCGAGGCTTTCGTAAACCTCTGCGATAGCCTTGTCACTAACCGTGAGGAATATGACTTCACTATCTCTAACCAAATCGTCAATAGTCTCATAGCATAAAGTATCAGTAAAATCTGCAGCTTCCCGGGCATGCTCCACGTTCCTGTTGTAATATCCGACCACATCTACTCCATGCAGCTTCATATACTTACCAAGAGTGAATCCGACCCGTCCTGCTCCTATGAATCCAATCTTCATACCGTCACCTCCTTACCCTACCAGCCGTAGGCATTAAAGTCGGTGATGCAATGACGTTCATTTTTATAAGGGTACAGTTTCTTTCGAATACCATCCAACTATCTTATACTAAAAAAACTTTATAATGTAAACTTTCTTTATGTACTTTTTTCAGTACATAGTTAAAAAGTTTTAACTTTATTCAGAAGAAGTCCTCTAATACTTCAGACTGAGATACGTGTTGATCAGCTCATTTACAGTATCATAATCCTTCTGCTCTACAGCATTCTCCAGAGCATCTATGAAGTCCATATCATCAGCTCCGTACTCTTCCTTCCTCATACTCTTAAGCTTACGTCTGAGACGCGAATCGTCTTTTCTTCTTGAAGCTTCAGAAAGACTGTCGAGATACTTTCTTGCAATTCTGTCCGGATTCTGAGAAGTTGTAAGCGGTTCTGTCTGAGCTAAACCATCTCCCGTCTCAGCCGTTACATTTCCTTCTTCCATATTCTCTTCAGCGAGAAGGAGCTTGTCATATTCTTCATCAGAAAGTCCTTTAACTCTGTCAACAAAATCAAGATACTGACCAACCATATCAAGAACCTTCTTCAGATATACAGTAAATGAATGAAGATTATTCTTAACGTAGGTTCTGTTTCCGATATTGATAGCTGATTCGAGCTTGGTCGCTTCATTAGAAAGGTTTGCAGCACCTATATTGACCGCACCGTTTCTGATATTATGAATCCTGTTTCGGAAGCCACGAAGATTCTCGGAAAAGAGTGTCTGCAGTTCCTTCGGCTGAGCCTCATTCTGATTATAAAATGCAGTGAGAACCTTGTTATAGACCTCGATACTTCCACCTATCTTCTCAAGTCCGAGCGCAGTATCGATCTCACTTCCAAGCTGTGACAGCCCGTCCCAATACCTGGTCTCTGTTATATAGTTTGAAGGTGCTGCCGGCTTTTCCTTCAGCTTATATGATGGAAGATGCTTCTTAAGCATGGTTGCGACATGCCTTATATCCATAGGTTTAAGTATTACATCATTAAATCCCGCTGCAAGAAGACCTTCCTTATCCTCACCTGTAGCATCCTCGGACATAGCAATAACAGGCAGCTTCTTATACCTTGAACCGGTAAGCTCCCTTATCTCTTTCAGCGCATCCGTACCGCTCATTACAGGCATGACCGCATCCATAAATACTATGTCATATTTATTATTCATGACCATATCAATAGAGCTTACGCCTGATGTCGCAACATCCGTCTTGATCTCAAATTTATTAAGTATGGTTATATCAACAGCTCTGTTTACATCAACGTCATCAACTACCAGAGCATTTACATCCTTGGCCATAAGCTTCTCAGCCTCAGCCTCGGACATCATGTAAACATCATCACTTTCTACTACAGAATAAATCTTCTTGTCACCCTTCTTCTCAATAAGGGAAAGGGTAAATGTAGAGCCGGCGCCATAGGTACTGTCGCACACAAGCTCACCACCCAGAAGCTCAGTTATCTTCTTTGCAACAGTAAGGCTGACATTCATTCTGCCACCGTCAGATTTCTGTATCTCAAAAAGATTCTCCATAGCTTCATCAGTGAGGCCAACACCTGTATCGGATATGGTGAAGTTGATAGTTTCCATATCCTTTTCGTTCTCATCGCTGTATGGGAAGCTGTCAACCGACAGAGTTATGGATCCTTCCTTTGTATGCTTAATAGCATTGTCGAGAAGTATGGTCAGTACATTTCTGATCTTCTCATAATCACCTATGAGGATATCAGGAATATCATTACCGAGGTCAACAACAAACCTAAGCTCTTTCTCTTTAAGGTTGTTCACAACGTAATCGGAAACATCACACATAAGAGTAGTTACGGAATACGGTTCTTCCGCTGCAACTGCTCTGCCCGATTCAAGCTGTGCAAGAGTAATACTTTCATCAACCTTCTCTATGATCTTATTTCCGGACTCTATAATGCTGTCCAGACTTCTTGCTTCCTCATCCGAAGCAGTATTTGTACTCCTTATATTTTCTGCAAGTCTTATGATGGAATTGATAGGTATCTTGATATCGTTACTCATATTTGCAACGAAATCCGTCCTTGCAGAGGATGTTCTTATGGCATCCTCATGTTCCTTCGTAAGTCTGAGGAGTTCAACTTCTTTTCCTTCCAGCTGTTTTCTGTACTTTATTACTACAACAACTATTCCGAAAATGAGTGCTGCAGAAAGCAGAAGTATCATGATACGGAACCATATATTGTCAAGAATTCCAAACTTTTTATAAACTGAAAATGAAACGTCAGACTCACCTCTGGTTCCGTCTCCATTTTCTGCATTAAGTGTAAATGTATAGCGCCCGCCTTCAAGGTTGGTATACACCACCTGCATGAGCTGATCACCCTTGATGCTTACCGGTTCAGAATCAACTCCTGTAAGCCTGTACTCTATACTTCCATTTTCATGATTGGCATATGAAAGAAGCGAAAATGAAATGCTTACTCTGGAAGCATCCTTAGGGATAGTAAGGCTTCCGCCGATCTCATCATAAAAGTAGGTCTCACCATCAACATCAATTGATGAAACAGCGAATCTCGGAGCCGTTTCATTTATGACTATATTATTGGTATCAAGAGTCATGATACCCTCATTACAGCAGATATAGAGTATACCCTTACTGTCTATATGGCTGTGTGAATTGATGGTTATAGTCTTATCAAGCCCGTCGCCGGCAGCCCAGTATCTTCCGCTTATTCCGCCTGCAGAAAGAAGCTCCTCCTCAGTTGTTCGGAGTATTCCCTTGGATCCGACAAGCCAAACTTCATCCTTATACATAATGATGCTGTATATATTATTTGAGAAATCAATACTGGTAATCTGACGTATACTTCCGTCCATGACGAAGAGTCCGTTATCTGTACCGATGTAGATTGTTCCACCGGAGCGGCTCTCACAGATACTTATTACATTATCAGAATTAAGTCCCTGATCAGTATCATAATTCGTAATCTTTCCATCCTTGATACCGTACAGTCCGTCGCCCTCAGAACCGGCATACAATGTACCGTCGCTTGCCTCATAAAGAATGTTTATAGATGGACTGGCGAGGCCGTCCGCTTCGGTGTACGTTTTTTCAATCTTATCTTTTGGACTTATGATAGCTATACCTTCTTCTGTAGCTACTGCCATATCACCTGAAGAGAGCTCAAGACAATAATTTGTTCTATAGCTTGGAAGTCCGTCACTCATTCCGAAATTCTTGATCTCACCATTCTTTTCATACTTGATAAGTCCGGAAAGTCTCGGTGAACAAACCCAGGTATTCCCCTTACTGTCTATAGTAACGTAGTTGATCTTAGAACCTTCAAGATCTGCAGAGAGATCACTTTCAAGCATCTTACCTGAACCATTCAGCATCTGAAGTCCCTTATCAGTACTGATATAATATGTTCCGTTATAGCTGTATACGCTGTTGGTGATTTCTCCTGCCAGTCCTGTTTTCCTATTGAAATCAGCGAACTTACTAATGGACATCTTAAGAAGTCCGAGTCTCGATGACGCGAACCACATATTACCTTCATAGTCGACTATTGCATCAGAGAAATAACTGTCAATAAGATTATCTCTGACGAATGAATACTCACCTCTTTTATCGAAGTAGCCTATACCTGTATCACCGCAGACAAAAAGCTTGTCTCCATTTATGAATAACTCATTTATGGACTCTCTTCCGGATGTAAAAATCTGTACATTTGAGAAACCTTTGGTTCTAATGACATCTCTTCCTGATGTTCCTATGTACAGATACTCATCATCTGCAGCAAGACATGTAAGCTCACTTTCTGTGAACGACTTTGCAGCCTTTTCCTCTATCTGGCCATCTTCACTGATACTGAAGAGAGAATCTCCTCTGCTTATACCCCACATACGTCCATCATATTCAGTGAGGTCATCTATTCTCTTACCCGCGAGCTTCTCAACACGGTTCAGAGAAACATCCTCTTCATTGACACTGTAAAGCCCGTAAGCCGTTGCAACATATGTAAGTCCGTCAGGCCCTGTACATACATCATATATATTCTTAACGCCATTATAATAATCAGTTGAGAAATGTACCGTATCACTTCCTTTGATATAGAAAAGTCCGTAATTCTTTGTACATACCCAGAGTCTTCCTGCCTCATCCTGATAGAGTGCGTTAATGATATATACATCATCTCTGAGAGTATCCCAGAGATTATAAACCTGGAATTCATTACCGTTATATCTGAAAAGACCTGCATCAGTACCTATCCAGATATATCCCGACTTGGTCTGATAAACGGCATTTACCCTGTTACTGCCAAGTCCGTTGTTCATGTTGTAAAGAGTCTCGCTGTAGAAAGGCGTAACCGTGTCACCTTCTGCAAATGAGTTTTTAGACATGACAAAAAGGCATGTTATAAAACATGCCACGATAAGGGCTGTTATAAAACTCTTACGCTTCGCGCAGAAATGCCTCATAGCCTTTCTCCGTCTCGTAAATATCTGCCTTTGAAGTAACCTCCCAAGGCGCATGCATTGACAGAACTGCTACTCCACAGTCTATAACATTCATACCGTAAAGTGCAAGTATATATGCTATAGTTCCGCCGCCACCGACATCAACCTTTCCAAGCTCGGCCGTCTGATAAGCAACATTGTTACCTTCAAGTATTCCGCGGAGCTTACCTATATACTCTGCATTTGCATCATTTGAGCCTGACTTACCTCTGGCTCCTGTAAATTTATTGAATACCATACCTCTTCCAAGATACGATGCATTCTTCTTATCAAAACAACTTGCATAAAGCGGATCGAAACCTGCACTTACATCAGATGAAAGCATGCTTGAATTAGACAGACATCTTCTGAGTCTGAGATCATCAGGAGTCTTTCCCTTGTTAGGAAGGAGTGCCATAAGCTCGGCAACGATGTTCTCAAAGAATCTTGACTGCATACCTGTTGCTCCAACAGAACCTATCTCCTCTTTATCTACAAGAAGTGTACATGAAGTCTTCTTAACCTTCTTTACATTTATCATTGCCTTAAGAGATGTGAAAGCACAAACCTTATCATCCTGTCCGTATGCAATGATCATAGAGCTGTCGATACCCATATCTCTTGGCTTACCGGCAGGAACAACCTCAAGTTCAGCTGACATAAAGTCCTCTTCCTTAAGCCCGTACTTTTTCTCAAGTATGCTGAGAACCTGTTTCTTTACAAGCTCCTTCTCATCCTTCTTCTTAGACTTAGAAGCCTTCTCATCTGCACCTATAGTAAATGGACGTGAAGCTATAAGAAGATCAAGGTCCTCACCTTCAACAGCCTTTGCAGCCTTCTTATCCATCTGAGCCTGTGCAAGATGTATGAGTATGTCTGTTACACAGAATACCGGATCGGAATCATCCTCTCCGATATTGAAATCTACGCTTGTTCCGTCTGTCTTGACAAATACACCATGTATAGCAAGCGGAAGTGTAACCCACTGATACTTCTTGATACCACCGTAATAATGTGTATCAAGGTAAGCAAGGTCACTGTCCTCATAGAGTGGATTCTGCTTTATATCCATACGTGGTGAATCAATATGAGCACCGAGAATGTTCATTCCGTCTTCTATAGGGTCTGTTCCTATGTTGAACATAACAACCATCTTACCCATATTTACAGCATAAACCTTATCTCCGGCCTTAAGCTTCTTTCCTCCATCGATATATGTCTTAATATCCTTATATCCGGCCTTCTCTGCCTGCTCAACTATATACTTAACGCCCTCACGCTCAGTCTTTCCTTTGAAAAGGTAATCCTTATACTCGGTACAAAGCTTCTCCAAAGCCTTTATATCCTTTTCGTTATAATCCTTCCACGCATTCTTTCTTTCCATCTAATTAACCTCTCTTCCTAAAAGCCCTATCGCCCATACGGCATTTTCTGCTTCATCTATTTATTAACTATCTATTTTGATTACAGATTGATACATTTTCATATGTGTGAGAAACCCTTGGAGCACGTCAGTACTTAATGAGTAGCTTGCTACGAATTTAGTACTGCTACGTGCGGAACGGAGCGAGAGCGCGTTTCTTCACACATATGTAAAAATGTATCAATCGTGACTACATCTCACTTAATATACCCTCAAGCACAGAAACCGCTGTATCACACTGCTCTTTTGTAACTATAAGCGGTGGAATCATACGAATCGTATTCGGCTTAATGACCGTAAACAGAAGATGCTTTTCTTCAGCGCGATGCTTAAGCTCTGCAGCGATATCGCTGTCAAATTCTGCACCAACAAGAAGTCCAAGCCCTCTGGCCTCTTTAACATGAGGCAGCTTACTGAGCTTTTCTTTAAGATAAGCTCCGACTTCCTTTGCATTTTCAGGAAGCTTCTTCTCGATTATTTCATTTACTTCAGCGTAAGCAGCTGCGCAGCATACAGGATTTCCACCGAAAGTAGTTCCGTGTGCTCCCGGACCGAAGGTAGACATTACCTTCTCACTTGCACATATTGCAGCGATAGGCATACCGCCGCCAAGTGCCTTTGCCATAGAAAGAACATCCGGCTTAACTCCATAATTCATGAAGCCCATGAGTTCTCCGGTCCTGCCCCAGCCCGTCTGAACTTCATCAAAGAGAAGAAGCATTCCCTTTTCATCACAGAGCTTTCTGAGTCCCTCGAGGAATTCCTTTGTTGCAGGATATACTCCGCCTTCACCCTGTACCGGTTCAACCATAATTGCTATAGTTTCATCGTCACAGGCAGCTTCGAAGGATTCAAGATCATTGAACTTGGCATACTTGAAACCGTCAAGAGATCCAAAACCCTTCTGGATGGCAGTTTCAGGCTGACCTGTTGCCATAACTGTTGCAAGAGTTCTTCCGTGGAATGAACTGTAAGCAGTTATTATCTTATTTCGTTTCGGTCCATAATTATCATTTCCGTACTTACGGGCAAGTTTGATCATCGCTTCATTTGCTTCCGCACCGGAATTCTGATACTGGAACTTATCCATCCCTATGCTCTCACATACAAGCTTTGCAAGCATTGTCTGTGGAATACTGTAAAAATAGTTTGATGAATGGATGAGGCAGTCTGCCTGTTCCTTTATAGCCTTAACTACCGCTTCGTTGCAGTGACCCGTTGCATTAACTGCTATACCGCCTATGAAGTCAAGATACTCATCTCCGTCTGCATCAACAAGATACATATCATGACCTTTCTCAGCGACTATATCATATCTCTTCATGAGAGACTCATTCAGATACTTTTCTGCTGTCTCCATGAGTTCCTGTTTTGTCATATTGAAATCTTCTAACTTCATAATTTCTTCCTTTCCACTTTGTGCATTACATTTCATGGCATAATCCATGCCGGCACAGCTAACACTATTTTATATCTAGTTTTCCGAAACGTCAAACTGACTCATATATAATTCTTTGTAGAAACCGCCAAGTTCTATGAGCTCGTTATGGTTTCCCTGCTCTACTATATTTCCGTCTCTTATTACAAGGATCACATCTGCTTCCTTGATAGTAGACAGTCTGTGAGCAACTATGAAGCTCGTACGTCCCTTCATAAGCTTGCTGAAAGAATCCTGTACATAATGTTCGGTTCTGGTATCAATTGAACTGGTTGCCTCATCAAGTATGAGCATAGGCGGAAGATTCAGCATTACTCTTGTTATACAGAGAAGCTGTTTCTGACCTTCTGACAGGCTTCCTCCGTCCTCGCCGAGAACTGTATCATATCCATCAGGAAGACGTTTTATGAAATGATCCGCATGCGTCATCTTAGCCGCCTCGATAATCTCTTCTATAGGAGCATCTTCCCTTCCGTATGCAATATTATCTCTTACGGATGCAGTCTTGAGCCAGGTTTCCTGAAGCACCATTCCGTATGAATCCCTGAGACTTCCTCTCGTAATCTCTCTTATATCATGATTCTCAACTTTAATGCTGCCCTTGTCTACATCATAGAATCTCATCAGAAGATTTATCAGTGTACTCTTTCCGCTTCCCGTAGGCCCTACTATGGCAACTCTTTTACCCGGAGAAACATGCAGGCTGAGATTCTTTATCAGTTCTTTATCATCAGTATATGAGAAATCAACATCTTCTATATCAACTCTGCCTCTCTCCCCTTCAGGAAGATCATTCATGACAGTAACAAGATCAACTGCATTTTCCGGCTCAGGAACTTCCGGTTCTGCCTCAATAAGTTCTATAACTCTGTTTGCACATGCAACAGCATTCTGAAGTTCTGTGATTACATTTGATATCTCATTGAAAGGCTTCATATACTGATTTGCATATCGGAGAAATGTAACGAGCTGACCAACTGACATGGTAGTTTTAAGAACCATGAAAGCCCCAAATACGGCTACAAATGCATATATCAGGTTATTTACAAATCTTGTCGAAGGATTCACAAGTGACGAATAGAATGTTGCCTTGAAGCTTGCATCCGTCAGCTCCTTATTAAGTTCTTTGAAACCTTCTTCAGCTCTGTCTTCGTATGAGAAGGCCTGTACAACCTTCTCCTGACCTATCATTTCATCTATATATCCTGTAAGAGCTCCTCTCTTCACCGACTGATCAACAAAGAATCCATGTGTTCTCTTAGCAATAAATGAAGCGGTAAATAAAGAAAGCGGTGTCAGGATAATGACCATGATGCTTATCTTTACATCTATGGTAAACATGAATACTATGGTTCCTATTATGGTCAGCACTCCTGTAAAGAGCTGTGAAAATCCCATAAGAAGTCCATCTGAGAACTGGTCTATATCTGTAGTCAGTCTTGAAACGACATCGCCCGCCTGATGTGAATCTATATATTTGAGCGGGAGCTTCTCCAGTGACTTAAAAGCTTTTATCCTTATATTTTTAACCACTCCCTGAGTAACCCTGTTATTTATCAGATTTATAAGAAGCTGTGACATAACGATAAAGATCACATATGTTGTTATGCTTCCTATAATCCTTACCAGCGTCCGTCTGTCTATATTTCCGGGTCCAATGATACAGTCTATTCCATTTCCTATTAACTGAGGAAGCTTAATCTGGCAATATACCATAAATGCAGAAAGCAAAAGTGATATAACTATAAGGACTATATACTTTCGGAGGTATTTCATGACCTTCATGATCTCACCTCCTCTTCCGACATCTGTGAAAGACAGATCTCTCTGTATATATCACTTGATTTAATCAGTTCTTCGTGCGTCCCTGATCCGACAAGATTTCCTTTTTCAAGTACAAGTATCCTGTCAGCCTTCATTATGGTAGAAGCTCTCTGGCTTACAACGAAGATGACATGATCCTTCTTCATCGCCTCGAGGTTTTTACGGAGCTTCGCATCTGTTGCAAAGTCGAGTGCAGATGAACTGTCATCAAGTATGAGTATTCCGGAATCCTTGACCAGTGCTCTGGCTATAGTTAGTCTCTGTTTCTGTCCACCCGAAAGATTACGAGCACCTTCTGATATGACGAAGTTTTTTTCGCCCTCCTTTGTGCTTACAAATTCTCTCGACATGGACATATCAATTGCATTATCTATCTCTTCATCCTTGGCATCAGGCTTACCCCATTTCATGTTGTCAGCTATGCTTCCCCTGAAAAGCGCTGCCTTCTGTGGAACAACAGAAACCTTTCCTCTGATCTCATTCTTGCTGTATGAATCTATATCTTTACCATCTATGGTTATGCTGCCTTCAGTCGCATCATAAAATCTTGGAATAAGATTGACAAGAGTAGACTTACCGGAACCGGTACCACCTATGATACCTATTGTCTCACCTTTTCTTGCAGTGAAGCTTATTCCTTTAAGAGCATCGTCTGCGGCGCCCTTATAGCGCATCGATACATTTTCAAATCTGATTTCATTTACATCATTTCCTGAACCTGCAGATGCTTCTGCTTTAGTATTCTTTTTCTGTTCCTCAGGAAATACCTGATCCGGCTTGGTGTCAAATATAACCGCAACTCTCTTTGCGCCTGCGAACATTCTTGAAACGGTTATGATGAAATTGGCAAGTTTTATAAGCTCAACAAGTATCATGGACATATATTCAATAAGAGCAACCACGTCACCTGTTTCAAGCTTGCCCCTGTATACATCCATTCCGCCGGAGTAAAGAACTACAACTATACCTACATTTATAAATGCAAATGTAAGCGGATTCAGGAGTGCAGAGATTCGTCCTACTATAAGCTGCATTCTTGTCAGTTTCTTCACAGAACCGATGAATTCCTCTTCTTCTTCATCTTCTCTGTTGAAAGCACGTATAACTCTTGCGCCCTTGATATTCTCTCTTGTATGCAGAGTAACTGTATCAAGTCTCTGCTGAACCTTACGTATGAGCGGTATGGAAGAAAGAATTATCGCAAATACTATGATGAACAGAATGCCAACAACAGAAGTAAACTCACTCAGGTATTCATGGCTTACTCTGTATGCCATAAATATTGCTCCGAATACTATAAATGGTGACCTGAGGAAGAGACGGAGTATCATATTTACACCGGTCTGCATCTGATTTACATCACTGGTCATCCTTGTTATGAGTGTTGAGCTTCCGATGGAATCGATATTACTGTACGAAAGATTTTCTATATGCCTGAAAAGGTCATTTCTTACGGACTGTCCAAAACGGACCGCCGCCTTTGCAGAGAAATACTGGGCTGTCACTGCAGCAAGAAGACCTACCACAGCAAGCACGAAAAGAAGAAGGCCATCGATCATTATCCTTCTTTCATCTCCTGCTCCTATACCTTTATCCACAAGGTCTGCTATGACCAGTGGAACAAGCAGCTCAAAGGAAGCCTCCAGCATCTTAAAAAGCGGAGCCAGTATGCATTCCTTGATATACGGTTTTAGATATTTAAGAAACCTTTTCATGATTCATTCCCTATATATCTTATTTCTGTTTCTTTTATCTCTGCATTTCAGTGATGAAGCGTGACATTTTCATCTCATGTGAACCCGAAAGCTTCGGAACATACAGGAAGAGTTCTTTTCCCGCTCTTGTAACTGCAACATAGAACATACGTCTTTCCTCTTCCATATGAGGAACAGTCTTTGCCTTCTTATGAGGCGTCTCCCCATCGACACATTCTATGATATGAACAGTATTCCATTCAAGCCCCTTGCCACCATGAAATGTCATGAGGCTCACTGTATCCTCTCCGGGTTCTCTTTTTCTGACAGTTCCTTCTTTAATCAGCTTTCTGTATTCATCTATATAACCAAAGAGTTCATCCACGGTCTCAAACTCAGACGAGATATTCATGAACTCATCAAGAATATCCATAACCTCTTCCGGGTCGGTATTTCTTTCAGCCGATATCTTCCTGGCATATTCATCGATGCCGACTACTCTTCTCACGAAGGATATTCCTGCATAAGGATTCATCCTGCGCAGTGAATTCATCTGGTTTGACAGGCTGATGATCTCTTTTCGGACATATTCCTTTCCCTTTGCTTTATAAAGAAGTACATCCATATCAACAGTTTCTTTCGTAAGCATATCCCGACTTATATATCGTACAGGTTTATTCATTATACGGAGGAATATGGACCTTCTGTGATCCCCCGAAGCAAAAGCCAGATAGTCAAGTATAAGGCTTACATATTGATTGCTGAAGATATCATATATACCATCCTTAATACTGAAAGGTATATCATGCTCCCTAAGTCTGAACATAAGTCTTATCGGACATCTGGAGGTTCGGTACAGAACTGCCATATCAGAGAAAGAAAGTCCTTTATCTCTGTCCGAAAGAATATTCTTTACGACTCTCTCTGCCTCATCACGAGGATCTTTACACATCATAAGACTGATAATGCCATGATCAGGATTGCCCGACTCCAGTTTCTTCTGAAATCTCTTATGATTCTTTTCTATAAGCTTTCCTGCCGGTCCGACTATCTCAGCAGGGCATCTGTAATTGACCGGAAGTATAACCTTCTTTACGCCTTCATATTCTCTCTCAAACCCGAGAAGTATATCCGGTCTTGCGCCTCTGAATCCGTAAATGGACTGATCATCATCTCCCACCACGAATATATTTCCATTCTTCTTCGTAATGAGCCTTAGAATTTCATATTGGATCTTGTTTGTATCCTGAAACTCATCAACCATGATATAAGGATACATGGCCATAAGCCTTTCTCTTATATCCTTACGTTCCAAAAGAAGTCTGTAACAGATATCCATCATATCATTGAAGTCTATCCTGCCGGATTCCTTCTTCATTTTGCTGTATTTTCTGAGGACATTCCTGAATGCATTTTCAGAAAGGCTTTCACTGTAATAGTCATCAGGTGATATCATCTCTGAACTGAGAAGATCAATTTCCCGCATAACATCCAGGAGAAGTTCTTCCGAAACATCCTTCTCTTCTGTCTCCTCTGATATAATTCCGCGGAGCATTTCCTTCCTGTCATCCTCACCTATGACACTCACATCATTCATGCTGTAAGCCGTTCTGATAATCCAGAAAAAGAAGCTGTGAAATGTACCGAACCGGACACCTGCAGTGTAATCACCGGAAAGTCGTTTAAACCTTTCCTCCATCATGGATGCAGCATCTCTTGTAAATGTAATGACCAGTATCTTCTTTGGGTCAACATTACATTTCTGAATAAGATTTACTATCCTGTTTACGATTACTGTCGTTTTGCCCGATCCCGGAGTTCCTATGCACAGCATAGGCCCCTGTTCATGTTCTATAGCTTCCTTTTGGTATTCATTAAATAAGGTCTGCGCAGATAAACGCGCAGACCCTGTCTTTTCATTAAGCATTCGCACCACAACACTTCTTAAACTTCTTACCTGAACCGCATGGGCAAGGGTCATTCCTTCCAACCTTAGGCGGTTTGATTACTGTATGAGACTTCTTCTCTAACTTATAGAGCTCATCTCTCTTTTCCTGAGTGAATATTGCATCCCATTCAGGAAGCTTGTAAAGCCACTCAGCATTACAGCCTACCATATTCATATAGAGCTTCTCAGGATCGATAGCCAGCTGTACCTCAGTATCCTCTGTCATATTATCAATATCAACAGGTGAAGAAAGGCTGTCATTGATACCATCTATGAAACCTGTCATAGTCTCTATATCTGTCTCGAACTTTTCAGCAAGGTTCTTTACAGTTCCCTTCATTACAACTGAAATATCTGCAAGAAGAATCTTATATATTCCCTTCTCAACCTCGAAATAATGAAGCCAGAACTTCTCTCCTTCCGGTGTTCTGTCATCAAGACCGTATGCATGATCACGCCAATCTTTAAGTAATCCCATTATGTATATCCTCCAAAATAACTATTCTAGTTTAATGTGCATAGAAACTGCACTGTCATATTCTATCAAAAACCGCACTTAAAAGCAATGCGCTTAAGTATCCTGTTTTGATTTTTCTTCACCATGGATCATATCCATATACTCACGTATATCCTTCTCGTGGCCGAGCACTCCCGGCTCGTAGAACTTCATATCCTTCACAGCATCAGGAAGGTATTGCTGTTCCACGTAATGGTTAGGGAAATCATGAGCATATTTATAGCCGGTATGACCAAGTTCTTCTGAGCCCTTGTAGTGAGCATCCCTGAGATGTGGCGGAACTACAGCACCACCGACTTCTCTTACTGCTTTATTGGCAGCAAATATAGCATTTACCACACTGTTACTCTTTGGTGCAGTTGCAACATATGTAGCCGCATGAGCAAGTATGATCTGTGATTCCGGAAGACCTACTCTCTCAACTGCCTGACAGGCACTTGTAGCAACTACGAGCGCCATAGGATCAGCATTTCCTACATCCTCCGATGCACATATCATAATCCTTCTGGCTATGAACTTTACGTCCTCACCACCATAAAGCATCTTGGCAAGATAATATACAGCCGCATCAGGGTCAGATCCTCTCATACTCTTTATAAAGGCCGATATGACATCATAATGATTGTCACCATCTTTATCATATCGAATATTCCTTCTCTCGAGGCACTCCTCAGCAACAGCTGTATCAATGATTATCTTATCTGTCTTCTCATCCCTGTCGGTAGAAAGAACCGCAAGCTCTATGGCATTTAAAGCATGCCTTGCATCACCCTCTGCTGTATCAGCAAGGAACTCTGCCGCCTCATCAGTTATCTCCGCATTGTAAACTCCCATGCCCTTCTTCTCATCATAGACAGCCCTATGAATGAGTGTAAGGATGTTCTCTTTACTGAGAGGCTTAAGCTGGAATACGGATGACCTTGATATGAGAGCTCCATTTACCTCGAAATAAGGATTCTCAGTCGTCGCACCTATCAGTATGACTGTACCGTCTTCGACATAAGGAAGAAGGAAGTCCTGCTGCGCTTTGTTGAATCTGTGAATTTCGTCAACGAAGAGTATAGTCTTACGACCGTACATCTTACGGGTATCCTTCGCTTCATCAACAATTCTTTCCATATCCTTCTTGCCGGATGTGGTCGCATTGATTTCTTTAAATACTGAACTGGTAGTATTGGCAATGACTCTGGCTATACTGGTCTTTCCCGTTCCCGGCGGACCATAAAAAATGACAGATGATAATTTATCTGCCTTTATAACGCGGTAAAGGAGCTTATCCTTACCAAGGATATGCTCCTGTCCCACTAGTTCATCCAGACTCTCAGGCCGCATCCTCCTCGCGAGAGGCGCTTCCTCTTTGTCCATTTCTTCACGCATATAATCAAAAAGATCCATAATAATTCCTAATCAGCAAGTCCCAGCTTCTTTACCATACTGTCAAACTTGATAATATCTATAGGCTTGCACATATATGCATCATAATCTTCACTTGCATATGTTGCATCGAAATCCTCATCAAGAGCACTGACCATCATGACTTTACATCTTGAGATTCTCGGAATACCAAGTTTTCTCTCAGCATCACGGATGGAAGCAAGTGCTTTATATCCATCTATCTTCGGCATCATGATATCCAGGCATACCAGATCATACTTCTCACCGCTCTGAACCGCTTCTACAAACTTCTCAACCGCTTCAATGCCGTCTCCCGCAAGTGTGACTTCACCATACTTAGCAACGAGCTTTGATAAGAACTTTCCGCTTGCCATATCATCTTCTGCAATTAAAACCTTCATCTATGTTACCTCCGAAAGAAAATCTTTTGACAACCTGAAACCACAACAGGCCCCTACGTTAATACGCTGAAGAGCTTCTCTGTAAACTCTTTCAGGCATATACTGTAGGACTTGGTATATGGCATAAATCTTCTGTTGAGTGTGAGTATTATCATATGTCCCGTCAGAACCTCGCAGAGGTCTTCTGCCGTAAGATCAGTATTCAGCTCACCATTATCTATAGCACCCTGGAACATGTCCGCAACAAAAACTCTACGTCTGGTCGTTCCGGTAGTAACTATCTCTCTTGTTGCACTGTTATGAAGCAGTTCCTCATACTGAAGCATGATTACAGATATTGCAGGATATCCGTCATAGTATTGCGCAAACTGCTCAACATACATATTTATCTTTTCAATGTAAGTCATGTCCTTCGAATTGATAGTCTTTAAAAGCCTCTCATCGAATTCAAAATAATACTTTACGACATCAACAAGAACATCATTGACATCTCCATAATACTTGTACAGAAGGTCCTCTGTCATGTTGGCCTTATATGCAAGATTCTTGAATGTAAGACCAGAGAGTCCCGAGTCATTTATTATGTCGATGGCAGTGATCACTATCATATCCTGTCTGGAGATATATTCCTGAATCATATACTGCCCCTCTCCCTGCGCTCTGACAGCGCATAAACAATAAGCAAACTACAAATAGGGATATACAATCAGTTTATATGGCAGACAGTGTTTTGTCAACGATTTGCACGATTTTTTAGTGTGTTTTTTGTACACTTTTTCAGTTTTTCAGCTACCTCACCACCGCATGAGTCTTCAGATAGTTAACCCATAGCGAATAAGAAGCAGCTTTCATGTGTATTCCGTCGGTTGAAATATCAGCTCTAAGTCCTCTGTCAGGATCAGTCAGTGCTTCATTTACATCCAGATAAAAGATGTCCGTTCCATTTGCAAAGGCAGCTGAAGCACAGTTCTTGTCATTCAGGTTCAGATTATTCATATAATCACTCTTACTTGAATAAGCAGTGGTCATATTGATATTGGCTTCGATGAAAATGATAGCGTTTGGCTGAAGGCTTCTGATGGTTGTCAGTATTTTTTGGTATTCATTCTTATGTGCCGCTGTAGTACTGATACCAAGATTGTTAATTCCGATCATTATATAAATCTTGCCAAACTGTCTTTCCTTAAGAGCCTCAGCCACAGTAACCTTCTGTCCGGAAAGATTTGTTGCTATCGGTTCAGACAACAGCCTGAAGATGTTCAATCCGGTCTTACAGTAAAATGTAGCGTTGCTGAGACCACTGTAGAGACGCAGTCCTTCTGTACGGGAATCTCCTATGAAAAGCGCATCATTGAAATATGAATTATCAACTGTTGCATATGCATAGGTCGTAGTAAGAGGAATCATTCCCGGATCACTGAAGTAAGGGGAATTGACATTTGCTTTTGTATAGGTTACATACTGCTGTGCAGTACCATTTGAGATTATGTTTGCCCCACTGCTTGTATTGTACGCAACGGTTGTATCTACCTCTACATCATCCTCATCAATATCATCCATTGCAACCATGGAATCAGTATCTGAGTTCACCTCTATAGCCTCTGTAGTCGGCTGCTCAACAGTAAAGAATCCAGAACCCAGTATCTCTTCAATATTGGACTTGTTCCTGTCTACTTCTGATTCTTTTACTATTCCGACCTGTTGGATAATGTACTTTATTCCACCATTTCCACCACCACCAAACAGGAACGCAATAACTATGATACAGAAGGTTCCTATTCCGACAAAAATCGGCATCAGAGACTTACGCTTCTTTTTAGTTTTATCGTCTTTTTTACTCATACATTTCCCTGGTTTTTATTTAAAGTCATCTGCCGGAAGGGCGTGTTCATTAATATAATCAACCCAAAGATAATAGTACTCAGTCTTGAGATGAAGTCCGTCGTTGGAATATCCCTTCATCAGATCTCCGTCATCTTCAACTATAAGCTGATTAAGATTGAAATAGAATATATTCTCTCCATCAGCAAGCGTTGATATAGCAACGTTTCTGTCGTTGATATTTGTATTATTGGTAAGTCCTCTGTCATGGTCATTGTACTTTGCAGAAACATGCATGATAGAGAGTATGAATATCTTCGCATCAGGCTGAAGATTCTGTATTGTAGTTACCATATCCAGATATACATCAAAGAATTCAGCAGTTGTATGCGCACCCATATTGTTTACGCCAACCATAATATATATCTTTTTGAACTGTGTGCTCTTAAGAGCCTCAGGGATAGTTGTTTCATTACCATTTGGAAGCTTAGCTATACGTTCGCTCATAATGGTAGATATTCCGATACCGACTTTACAATAGTAAGTAGCTCCCGGAAAATAATCATGTATCCTGAAATTCTCTATACGTGAATCACCTATAAAGAGTGCATCCCTGTAATAGTCCTCATCTGCCGTAACGTAGTCATACTCAGTAGTGAGAGCATATTTACCCGGATCACTGTACATATCAGAATTGACTTCCGTCTTAGGAATCTCTACATAATTGGTAACTCCCTTTTTCTTCTTCGGCTTATCATCCTGCTTTGTAAAGATATCCGTAAACTTCTTGGAAATATCCTGCTCCTCTTCTTCATTTTCAGCCACTTCTTCATCGACTGAATCTTCCGCAGCTTCAGTTTCTCCAAAGGATATAGTAAGGTCAGTAAAGAATATGAAGTAAGCTCCTGCTCCGAGCATAAGGAAAAAGAGAATGATAGTAATCGTAGAAAAGATATAAGCACCCTTCGTAACCTTATTTCTCTTCTTCCTTCTTATCTCTCTTTCTACTCTTTTTTCTTCTCTTATTCTTTCAGACTCTCTCTTCCTGGCAATCTTCTCATTACCTGGTTTCATACTTCTTTTTATCTGAAGATCATAATCATCATCATAATTCATGTCAGGCAACCTCCAACCTCTTAACCTAGGGATTATAGCAAAGAATACTTTAGTGTGCAAGATAAGAAACAGGACTTTCACAATCAAAAATAAGGACCGGCATTTCTACCGATCCTTGTTTTCTTTTATAGCATTTATCCAATAATGATCATTATTTGATAACTGTTACATTTGTTGCCTGTGGTCCCTTTTCACCATCGACTACGTCATATTCTACTGTCTGGTTCTCTTCAAGTGTCTTGAAGCCTTCCATGTTCAGTCCTGAGAAGTGAACGAATACATCTTTTCCATCCTCTCCGGTAATAAAGCCGTAACCCTTCTGGTTGTTAAACCACTTTACAGATCCTCTAGCCATGTTTCTGTCCTCCAAAATGATTTGTAATATATACTGTCACAGATAAATATATCACGAACCACTTAGTTTTTCAAGAGTATTTCCTACTTATGTAAAGCTATCAGGCAACAAGAACCCTGCCTTCTTCTTTCCTGTAAATGTATAGTTCTTCGGACAAAACCTCCTCCTTTGAACACACAGTGGTATTCACATAATGAATGTGTTCACGTATGCTCTCCGGATCACAATCAAGACACGGTAATATAAGCAGTTCATTTATACTTGACGGTATTATATAGAAGTCTTTACCAACAAACTCATGGACCATTTCCAGAACAGACGGTATGAATAGCATCGTACCTCCAAAAAAGAGTTCTTTATTGTACAGTACGAAAAGTGGCGGAACAAATGGAGAGTCTACATCTTCATCAGTAAGCCCCAGCATCTTGTAGAGAGGCTCTATCATCGGAGGAAATCTGTTCAGAAATGCTTCCTTTGCTCTCTCGAAAGCCTCCTCTGTATCAACACCCATCTCTTTCATTTCTTCTGACGTTACAGGATGAAGAGTTCTTACAGTCCTGCCATTCGTTTCATTTTCATCTGTGCGCACCAGAAGAAGTCTTATATCTGAGAGTTTCTCAAAGCAGAGAATCCCGTCACCGCACCAGCTGCCATTAACTGCAACAGGCATTAATAATCCTTTATCATTCATTTCATTCCTTTCCGCAGAAAGGAGCCTTATGTCCAAAGCACAAACAAAGAATAATAATACGCAAATACAGGATTAATTATCACACCCCGCGTGATGGCTTGTCAACGCAAATAAAGCGGGAAATAATGGCACTTTATGCCAGAAAACCATCCAGGAATTCAATAACCTCCTGCATCTCCTCATCAGTTCCGATCGTAATCCTTAAGAAATTATCTATCCTGTCCTGACTGAAGTATCTGAAGATTATCCCCTTCTCTCTCGCTGCTCTGAATATCTCTGCAGCCGGAATACTTTCATGCGAAGCAAATATAAAGTTAGCAGACGAAGGAAGAACTCTAAATCCTCTAGCCTTCATGTCTTCTACGAACTTTTCTCTTGTAGTGATTATCTTATCTATCGTAGCTTTAAAGTATTCATCATCCTCAACTGACTTTGAACCAAGAATAATGGATGGCATATTCATAGTATATGAATTAAATGAATATTTTACATCCTGGAGATACTTGATGAGTTTAGGAGAACCTATAGCATACCCTATACGAAGCCCTGCCATGGATCTCGATTTTGAGAAGGTCCTTGTTACCAGAAGATTATCATAAGTCTCTACAAGCGGCAGAACGCTCTCTCCTCCAAAATCTATATATGCTTCATCAATAATGACTACTGAATCCTTATTATGATCAAGTATATCCTTTATAAATGAGACGTCCTCGAGGATAGCTGTCGGTGCATTCGGATTTGGAAATACTATTCCTCCGTTTGGTACAAAATAATCCTCTTTTCTTATTCTGAAGTCTGCATCAAGCGGAACCTTTTTAAATGGAATTCTGAATTCATCCGCCCAGACCGGATAAAATGAATAAGTAATATCCGGGAACAGGACCGGTTTATCCGAATTAAAAAAAGTCATAAACGACATGGCAAGCACATCATCGGAACCAACCCCGACAAACACCATGTCAGCGCTTACTTTATGATAATCAGCCAAAGCTTTTACAAGTATGGCTGCAGCCGGATCCGGATATTTTCTGAATTCATTTATATCCACCGCATCTATTGTTACCTTTGGAGAAGGCGGATAAGGATTCTCATTTGTATTCAGTTTTATTATATTCTTCTCCTTTGGCTGTTCGCCCGGCACATAAGGCTCAACAAGCCTTATGTTCTCTTCCCACTTTGACATAGTATTATCCTTTCTTATTCCATTTTCCATATCAGACTCTTACCATCTTCCGTATCTGACACTTTCATATTCATCTGTTATATGAGTCAGATCTGCTCCTGCCTCATCAGCCAGTCTGGTTTTAATATCCTCTGTTGTTGCAAAACTGTCCGGCAGATAGTATCTTCTGTATTTCAGTACTGTTTTTCTGTACTTTCTTCTTATCCTGTTTTCTTTTAACGAATTTCTTCCGTCAGCACCTTTTCGTTCGATAACATTGGAAGCAGTCTTTTTATCTATATATTCGATACTGTCTGTTTCCGGCATTCTTTTTATCATAAGAACCTCTATCAGTTTTCTGATTCCCTTGAATACCAGATACGATAATAGTATCAGCAAAAAGATACCAAGTATCCTTTCTATTATCATAAGTATTCTGTTTTCTTCTGTCAGTGCATTTGCAGCCTGATTTATAGGCATGAGCAGTCTTCCGAGATTTCCCGTCTTAAACAGAAGATAAATAAGCGGAAGAAGCAGAATCGTGATTGCTATAAGCACAATTGCAATAACTGCTGTAAGGGTATACCTGACCAGAAGACTCATAAACTGTCCTGCACCCAGGCCTATTCCCATAAGAACTATCAGTAGTATTACAACTATCGTTCCAGCCACGATCAAGGAATTCGTCCTCATTATACTCTCTATCGGAAGTCCTTCAACATGCTGAGTTCTTGAAAGGTATCCGTTCATACCATCCGTATAAAGAGTAATGAGATATACGATTACCATCGCTACTGTAAGTATGAAAATAAGATTAACTGCTTTTAAATCTTTTGCATAAAAAGCAATAGCTGTCAGAACCAGACATACCGAAACCTGAACCCATGGAGTATCAATGAATTCCGACAGTTTCATACCCTTACTGAGATACATTACATTTCCAAACAGAAGTATCCCGGAAACTATCGACAGCGCAACCTTACATATGACAGAGGGAACAAAAATAACCCCCAGAACAACATACATAACATGAAGCAGTGCCGAAATCCACATCCTTCCTGACAGATCTCTTATTATATAAGAAATGACATTAAAAAGGAAAAGTAAGATAAAGCATATCGGGTCAGGGTATTTCTTATCCATGACATGCGACATAGTACAGACTATGATAGTCGTAAAAAGCATATCATATGTAAGTCTGAGGAGTTTTCTTATAAGGAGTAACTTATGCTCCATAATAATCCACCTCCCATCCGCTCATATAATCCCTGTCAGGAGTAAATCCCAGAGTATTATAGTAAGGAACTATCATGTTCATACTGCTTCCATTTGCCAAAAGCCGGTCAAGCTTCTCTGTCTGCTCCTGTTTATGGTAAGGTGATACGATTATATAATGAACATTCTTTACTCTGTCAAGAGACTCATGGTCTATAATCTTCAGAAATTCTTCATAATACCTTGAACCGTTTATAGCCGCCAGGTATCTGTCGATAAGCACAGCATGTGCCATGTCGGCACCGCCGGCCACAGCCCCCAGATCCCTGCCATCCTTATCCACGGCATTAGATGCTATGGAGACAGACAGTCCCTGCTTCAAAAGGTCAGTTGCAATACTGCTGACAAGTGATATCGATTCTTCTATAAGCTTCTCAGGTTTTATCATGGACTCAGTATCCAGATTGAGAAGTATCTTTACATCAACATCCTGACTGTAGTCATAGAGATTACTCTTAAGTCCTGTTCCTCTGCTGCTCTGCTTCCAATTAATATTTCTGAATCTGTCAGTAGTCTGATAATCTCTTATTCCTCTGAACAGAGTCTCATCCTTCATAAGTCTTCTTCTGGATTTGATCTCACCCATTATGCCTGAGAATATATCCAGATACTTAGGAACTTTCATCTTCGTAGGAAGAACATACATTGTTGCATCGGCATCTACCACTTCTGCAAATGATGAAATCAGAAAGAAATCTTTTACCGTTATATTCGCAGAAGGAATAGTATATACTCCTCTTTTCGTACCTACAAAACCCAGTTTTCTCTCAATCCTCTGTCTTCCCATTATCGAGAATACATCTGTCCGGTGGTAAAAGTCAGTAACAACTGAATTGTCCATTTCATCAAAAATGAAGCTTCTGTCCACTGCAAACTTCAGGTGAAAAACAGGAAGCGGGAGAAGCTTATCATTTGTTACTCTTTCGATCAGATAAACCTTCTCCCCGCACTCTATATAATTCTTGCTGAACAGAAGGCTCACAGAAAGCCCCTTCGACCAATAATATGAAAAGACTCTTTTCTCTACAAAGAATATGATTATTATTATGGCTTTAGCAGCAAGAAGTCTCATATAAAAACTCCTTTTATCAGCTTCTGCTCCAGTCCTCAACAGGTACAGAAACTGTTTTCATTAATTCATTTAATATGGACACTGCCATATCAAATCCACCATCTCTGGCATTCATGATTATCCTATGATTAAATACATACGGAGCAAGATATCTCACGTCATCAGGTGTAACGAAATCACGTCCTGATATAGCAGCAAAGCTCTGTGCAGCATGCATAAGTGAAAGTGATGCTCTTGGGCTCACTCCTATGTTTATTTTGCTGGACTTTCTGGTTACCTCAGCAATATTGACTATATACTCAGCTATAACAGGATGAACAAATACATTCTTTACAGCTTCCATACTGTCCAGTATATCTTCCTTTGAAACAACCGCCGAAAGTGTATCATAAGGGTTGTCGCTCATGAATCTAGTAAGGATTTCTTTCTCTTCATCATTTGAAAGCTGTCCCATGGATATCCTTATAAGGAATCTGTCCAGCAGAGCCTCCGGAAGAGGATAAGTTCCTACTGTCTCTATCGGGTTCTCTGTTGCCATGACTACAAATGGCTTTTCCAGCGGAAGTGTTGTACCATCTATGGAAACACTCCTCTCTTCCATAGCCTCAAGAAGACTGCTCTGTGTTCTCGGTGTTGCACGGTTGATCTCATCCGCCAGAAGGATGTTTGTGAAAACAGGTCCCTTCATAAGGTTGAAATCACCTGTTTTCTGGCTGTATACATTCAGACCCGTTATATCCTGCGGCATAAGATCCGGAGTGAACTGAACTCTCTTCATGTCTCCTTCAATACTCTTTGCAACCGTCCTTGCCAGAAGTGTTTTTCCTGTACCTGGATTATCCTCAATAAGTATATGTCCGCCCGTAAGCATCGCGGCATAGACGAGCGTGAACAGCTCGTCCTTACCTACGATAACTCGCCTTACATTTTCCAGAACCTTTGTATATACTTCTCGTATCTGTGATATTTCCATATTACTACCTAAGTTCAACTAACTATACTCTGTGAACAGTATGCTACTGCTAATTAACTACAGGAAATACTCAACTCCTGACTCGAAGATATGCTGATTCTTCTCGCCGTAAATATTGATATAGGTCGAAGACGTACGACGCTCAGAATGTCCCATCTTTCCGTAGATACGGCCGTCAGGACTTGTGATACCCTCGATAGCCATATATGAGCCATTGATGTTATACTCTTCATCCATTGTCGGATTACCTGCAAGGTCTACATACTGTGTTGCAACCTGTCCGTTAGCAAAGAGCTTCTCGAGCCATTCAGGTGATGCAACGAAACGTCCCTCACCATGCGATATAGGAATACTGTAGATTCCTCCAAGCTCTGCTTTTCTGAGCCATGGGGACTTGTTGGAAACAACCTTTGTATATGCAATCTTGGACTGATGACGTCCTATGGAATTACGTGCAAGTGTAGGGCTGTCAGCCTGCTGTGGACGTATATCACCATAAGGAACAAGTCCGAGCTTCATAAGTGCCTGGAATCCGTTACAGATACCAAGTACAAGTCCGTCTCTTTCATTGATGAGCTTAAGTATCTCATCCTTGATCTTTTCATTTCTGAATACTGTAGCTATGAACTTAGCTGAACCATCAGGCTCATCACCGGCTGAGAATCCGCCAGGGAACATAACTATCTGTGCATTCTTTATCTCGTGTACGAAGCTGTCGACTGACGCTCTTATGCCTTCTGCATCCATGTTATTGAGAACAACTGTCTTAGCAATAGCTCCTGCTCTCTCGAATGCTCTCGTCGTATCATCTTCGCAGTTTGTTCCAGGGAATACCGGAATGAATACACGAGGCTTAGCAACCTTATTCTTTGTTACATATATATTCTTTGCTGTATAGATGCCTGTATCTATAGCTGAATCAGCAACATTTGATCTTGTAGGGAATACCTTCTCAAGTTTTCCTGTCCATGCCTCCAGTGCTTCATCGATGCTGATCTTTACATTTCCGTATGTGAATGCAGCATCGTCTGTTACTTCACCAATAACTGTTACAGGAAGTCTGAGTTCCTTGAGATTTTCTTTCTTTACTTCAAAGATTATCGAACCATATTCCTTCTTTATGAGGTCATTCTTCTTAACTACGCTGTTCTCAAGTTTTACACCGAGTTTGTTACCGAATGCCATCTTGCTGACTGCTTCGATGATTCCGCCGAAGCCTATTGCATATGATGCCTCGATAAGTCCCTTCTCAACAGCAGCACGCACCTCTGCATACTTTGTGAGGATATCGTTATAATCCGGAAGATCATATTCATCCTTGTCGATATCAAGCTTAACAAGAAGGTCTCCTGCCTCTTTCAGTTCTGTTGTAACAACGTTCATGTAGCTGTTTACATCAACTGCAAATGAACAGAGTGTAGGAGGAACATCTATCTCGTTAAATGAACCGCTCATACTGTCCTTACCACCTATGGAAGGAAGTCCGAGACCTATCTGAGCACTGTAAGCACCGAGAAGTGCAGCAAGAGGCTTGCCCCAGCGCTTTGGATCCTCAGTCATTCTCTCAAAGTATTCCTGGAATGTAAGACGTATCTTGCTTACATCACCACCTGCAGCAGCTATCTTTGCTACTGAATGAACAACTGCATATATAGCACCGTGATATGGGCTCCAGCTTGAAAGATATGGATCAAGTCCGTAGCTCATCTGTGTTACTGTATCTGACTTACCATGAAGTATAGGAAGAAGTGATGTCATGGTCTGAACAGGTGAAAGCTGATACTTACCACCGTATGGCATGGTTACTGCACCTGAACCGATGGTTGAGTCGAACATTTCAACAAGTCCCTTCTCTGAGCAGACATTAAGGCTGCCGAGAACTGAGAGCCATGTATCCTTGACATTACCTACTTCTTCTTCCTTGAAGTAAGGAGCTGCTTCATCAGGCATCTCAACATATGCTTCTGTCTCCTGATGAGCACCGTTTGTATCGAGGAAGGCACGTGAAAGATTTACTACTTCCTTTCCTCTCCAGCGAAGAACAAGTCTCGGGCTCTCTGTTACTACTGCAACCTTAACTGCCTCGAGGTTCTCTTCTCTGGCAAATTCTATCATCTTATCAGCATCTTTAGGATCAACCACGAGAGCCATTCTCTCCTGTGATTCGGAGATTGCAAGCTCTGTTCCGTCAAGACCTGCATACTTCTTAGGAACCTTATCAAGGTCGATATCAAGACCCGGTGCAAGTTCACCTATCGCAACAGATACACCACCTGCTCCAAAGTCGTTACATTTCTTAATAAGTGATGCAACCTCTTCTCTTCTGAAGAGTCTCTGAAGCTTTCTTTCTGTAGGAGCATTACCCTTCTGAACTTCAGCGCCGCAGGATGTAAGTGACTCAGAATTATGTGCCTTTGATGAACCTGTAGCACCACCGCATCCGTCACGTCCTGTTCTTCCGCCCATGAGGATGATAACATCTCCCGGATCAGATGAAAGTCTCTTTACACATCTCTTTGGAGCGGCACCTATAACAGCACCAATCTCCATACGCTTAGCAACATAGTTAGGATGATAAACCTCATCTACGAGACCTGTTGCAAGACCTATCTGGTTACCATATGATGAATAACCCTGGGCTGCTGTTGTAACGATCTTTCTCTGTGGAAGCTTATCCGGAAGTGTCTCCTTAAGGCTTCTTGTAGGATCTGCTGCACCTGTTACACGCATAGCCTGATATACATATGTACGTCCTGAAAGCGGATCTCTTATGGCACCACCGAGACATGTAGCCGCGCCACCGAATGGCTCTATCTCTGTTGGGTGGTTATGAGTTTCATTCTTGAAGGAAATGAGCCAGTCCTCTGTAACACCGTCAACTGTTACAGGAACAACTATTGTACATGCATTTATCTCATCCGATTCATCAAGATCCTGAAGCTTTCCGTCAGCCTTAAGCTTCTTCATGCCCATAAGTGCTATATCCATAAGGCAGATGAACTTATCGTTTCTGTCCTTATACATAGCCTGCATGTCAGACTTATATTTATCAAATGTACCGCTGATAGGTGCATTATACTTACCGTCGCCGAAGGTAACCTTTGTAAGCTCTGTAGCAAAGGTTGTATGACGGCAGTGATCTGACCAGTATGTATCAAGAACTCTGATCTCTGTCATGGAAGGATCTCTGTTCTCTTCATTCTTGAAATAATTCTGTATATGGAGGAAATCCTTGAATGTCATGGCAAGCCCAAGACCATCGTAGAGGTTCTTAAGCTCTGCCTCAGGCATATCCTTGAATCCGTCAAATATCTTAACATCCTCCGGATCATCATAATTCATGATAAGAGTTGAAGGCTTGGTTTCATCTGTTATACGTGAATCAACAGGGTTTACAACGTATTCCTCTATAGCCTTCTTGTCTTCTTCAGTAAGCTCTCCCTTGATGATATATGTGATACCTGAACGTATTACAGGTTCTTCATCTTCTTTAAGAAGCTTAACGCACTGTTCTGCAGAATCAGCTCTCTGATCAAACTGACCGGGAAGGTATTCCATTGAGAATATAAAGTCACCCGGATCTGATGGGAACTCCTCTCTGTAAACAATATCTACAGGTGGCTCTGAGAATACACACACAACTGCCTGCTCGAATATATCATCCGATACATTCTCCACATCATAACGAACCAGTTCACGAACTGAAACGCCTTTAAGTCCCAGGAATGTCCTGAACTGCTTCTCCAGATCATTTGCACGTACTGCATAATCCGGTCTCTTCTCTACGTAGATTCTTCTTACGCTCATAAATGTTCCTCCAAGAATATGTAAATGATAATTAGTTGACAATTCAATGCTTACTTATGAAGCTTCTTGATCATCTTGAACACAACTGCGTTCTGAGCAACCAATGGATGCTCCTGTGAGTAGAATATTATACCACTGAACGGAGCTCTTATCTCTGATTTTATTCTGCCGTCCATAGGATCGATGATAAGGGCCATGACATCTCCCTTCTTCACCTCCATATCGGCTTTCACAAGATTCCTTACAAATCCGGCATCATCAGCCAGAATATTTACCATGCTCTCTTCATTCATGACAGTGGACATGAATCCGCCCTGACAATTATACTTGATGATTCCCATCCTGGACAGGAATCTGAGTACTGAAGATACAGCAAGATCGGCATACTCTTCATTTATCCTGTCTGTACCGCCGGAATATATGGAAAATGCCTCTGTACCGGATATCTGCCAGTTATAGTTAAGTGTAAGCGTATCGTATGACCTCACCTCACCTATCATGACAAACGGAAGTCCGAACTGATTTGCAAGTCCGAGCCTTTCATTTTCCATTCCCGTCTTCATCATCCTTACATGAGGAATGAATTCCCCATCCAGATAAAAGCTCGGGAACTGAACACCGTATATGTATTCGACAAGCTTATCAAGTACATGGTAAGCTATTCTGCTCGTTGCAATTCCGTCCGGGTTGCCGGGAAACTGTCTGTTGATATCTGTATCATCTGCCAGCCAGTATTTATGATATACATTGTGGGCACTGTAATTCAGTGACGGTACCACAAGTATCTCCTTACCGTTTACTATCGAGCCGCTCTCTTCGAGTTCTGCAAGCCTTTTGCTGAGCTGAGAGCATATATATAACTGCTGGAATTCATTTCCACGCATGGAACCAACTATCGCAGCAGCTTTCTGACCGCTTCCGAAGGTGTAGCCATATATGGCAGTCTCACCACGGAATGCAGTAGACATGTTGAAAAGTTCTATCTTATTCATCGTCTGTCTCCACTACTCTTGCCAGGAGAGATCCTTCTTCTATAGCAGGATAAGCTCTCATGGCTGTTATCATTCCATCTCTCGGTGAGAGTATCTCTTCTGTAACAGAACCTGTCATGGCATCTATGATATAACCTATGACCTCTCTCTCTTTAACCTTGCCGTATACCTTTCTCTTAGGAACAAATATACCGCTGCTCTCAGAATTGATGAAAGACATCTGGTCATCATAAACTATAGGTGTTTTACGGGGTTCTCTGATACGTCCCTGCCAAATTCCAAGTTCTTTCATAAGCGCAAAGATACCATCAACCAGCTGATTACAATAATTCTGGTTGATGTTATATGCGAAATTAGACTCTGTAACGAAGCACTTTGTGCCCCTGTTGTTCAGTTCATACGCAAGACTGCCCTGACGGACCGAGCTCGACGGATGAACCCATATCATATCTGTGTTCAGAAGCTTTGCGTATGGCAGAAGCTCTTCAACACCTTCATCATTCATCCTTATCTGGAGAATCTCATGAAGATACAGATTGGAGCTGTGAACATCCAGACAGAAGTCTGCATCTTCCATATCAGCCATAAGCGAATATGCTATATACTCACCCAGAGAACCATCCGGTGAGCCAGGGAAGAGTGTATTCATATCCATCTCAGTTCCCGGAATCTCTCTGGTCTTGGCCTCGAGTGCAAATGGATTGATAGACGGATAAACATCTACGATTCCCGTCAGCATATCGTACTGCTTCTTTATCCTTTTGACAACCTCATAGCAGACATACTGCCCCTGAAGTTCGTCACCGTATATTCCGGATACTATGCATATCCTCTTTTCATCTCCTGTAGGAAAATCAGGAGACAGTCTGTTTTTCTTTATAATAAGATTCTCGCCTACCGTAACCTTAACGGATACAACTGTAGAAATCATTTAATATACCTTCTCATTTATTCTTGAATGTCATCTACGATATATGCAGAAACAAGGCATCGGGGTTTCCCCTCGATGCCCTGCGACTTTTTTATTCACCGATTATTTCACTGATAATACCCTTGATATCATCTGCGTCGAAAGGTTTTGAAACGAACTCGTCAGCACCATTGGAAACCGCTTCGATCATCTTGGTCTTCTGTCCTGCAGCTGTAACCATGATAACCTTGGAATCTGCATCATCAGCTTTGATAAGCTTCAGACACTCTATACCATCAAGCACCGGCATTGTAATATCAAGTGTAACAATATCCGGAGCCAGTTCCTTATACATATCGAAGCCTTCCTGACCATCCTTAGCCTCACCAACTATCTCATGTCCGGCCTCTTCCAATATACTTCTGAGAATTCTTCTTGATGTTCTGGAATCATCAACAATAAGTATCTTTGCCACGATAATCTCCCCCTTTAACCCTGAATATTCCACTTAGTTCCCATGGATACGATAATATCAAGCTTATTATCTGAAACATAGAATGGAATCTTATAATAAACACCTTCTGAGCTAACTACTGTTTTCTCTGCATGCATCTCAGGTGGGATCATATCTATAACGACTCCGTTCTCGCCCTCTTCTCTTGCGAAAAGACCATTCGATACATTTATGAATTCACAAAGTGCATCGAGAACATCCTCGTCAACTGTATCAAATTCCCACTTACCATATATAGAACCTGCTAAGCGAAGTCCTTCTTTATCTCCATCCGTTCCGATACCAACAAGGAAATTGTAATCACCCTTGAGTTCCTGAATGGATATAGCCTCTGCCATATATGAGTTGATCTTCTCAAGATAACCGAATCTTACTTTGTTATCTATGAATCTGACAACATTTCTTGCCATAAGAGCTATATAATCTCTTACTTCAACAGGGCATTCTCTGTTAGAAGTGAAAATAGGGATTATGCGGTTAACGTCGCCACTCTTTATAGCATCCATCTCAAAATCTGTAAAGCCGTTAACCTTCTTAAAGTTTACAAGGGCCTTTGCAATCTCTTCATCATTCATAATGCTTCTGTCCTTCAGAGCCTGAACAAAGAGAAGATATGAATCTCCCTGCTTCTTAAGTATGATTCCCAGCTGTTCTTCAGTGATATATCCCTTATCTATGGCGATATCACCGAATCTTTTATCTTCCATTACCTGAATCTGGTTTACTTCTTCTGCCTGCTTATCAGTCATGAATCCCTGAGCGACAGCAATAACACCAAGCTTAAGTCTTGCAGTCCTGTTTGCAGCTATGATTTCATCATATTGAGCTCGATTTAAAGCACCTGAATCAAGAAGATATCTTCCAAAATATACTCCAAACATGTCTTACCCCTCCAATTTAGTTATTTGTATAGATTCTACCCCTAAAAAGAACCTAAACAGCTACAGTTATTTTAACATATATTCATTTCAATGGCAAAGCATTTCCCTCGCACTGTTAAGAACATTTTCCGTGATATTCTCACCTCCGAGGATTCTCGCGATTTCCTGCACCACTTCATCATCTTTTATCTCACGGATGCCGGTGTATGTCTTACCTTCACGTGCAGTCTTCTCGATAAGAAAATGATTGTCTGCAGCGGCCGCTATCTGTGGAAGATGCGTTATGGATATGATCTGATGGGTCTTCGAAAGTGTCTTCATCATTTCCGCCACCTTCTGAGCAGTAATACCACTTATGCCCACATCTATCTCATCAAATACGAGAGTCGGCGTCTCATCCTTATCTGCCAGTGTACTCTTGATAGCGAGCATCACTCTTGACAGCTCACCACCTGATGCAACACTTGCCAGAGGTTTCTCCTTCTCTCCGACATTGGTTGAAATCATAAATGAAACGCTGTCTTTTCCATTTGATGTCACTGAGTCGAGTTCACTGAATTCAGCATAGAATATAACTTCACTGAAGTTAAGAGAAAGAAGCGCTTCTTTAATCTTCGCAGTGAGAGCTTCTGCTGCTTCCTTACGGAGTGATGTTAGATTTTCAGCCTCTTTCATAAGAAGCTCATTTGACTTCTTCTCCTCAGCCCTGAGATTTTGAAGTATTTCATCCAGCTTCTGAAGCTCTTCGTATTCTGCCTTAAGACTTACAAGAGTAGAGTTTATATCATCAACACTCGGTCCAAATTTAGCCTTGAGATTATTGATGGTATCAAGTCTTCTCTCTGTCTCGTCCAGAAGTGCCGGATCAAATTCCATATTCTTCATGTATTCTGATATATCACGGTTGAAGTCATTAAGGAGAGAATCAATATCTGAAAGTGTGCTGATAAGACTCTCAGCCTCTTCACTATGGTCATATTTCTCAAGTTCTCTTATCCTCTGACATGCACGTGAAAATGAACTGCCTGCGGAACTGCTCTCATCATAGCCGGTTATCCTGTGAACCTCGCCTGCTATCTCAGTTATATCATGTGAAGATTTGATCTTCCTGTAGAGTTCTTCAAGCTCTTCATCTTCGCCATCCTTTATATCAGCCTTCTCTATCTCTTCTATCTGGAACTGAAGAAAATCAACCTTCCTCTCTCTTTCACCTTCATCGAGGTTCAGTTCTTCGATTCTGTCTATAATCTCCTTATGAGACTGATACGCCTTTCTGACCACTTCCTTCTGCGCAGTTACTCTGTCATCGGAAGAATCAATGATCATAAGATGATGGCTTTCTTTAAGAAGTGTCGTCTGTTCATGCTGGGCATGAAGATTTATCAGTATTTCTGCCGCTTCACGAAGCTTTGATACTGAAACAGTAGCATCATTCAGTCGGTTGATAGCCCTTGTTCCGGATACTCTTCTGGAGATGATAACCATATCATCAGGAGTCTCAACATCTATAGCCAAAAGACGCTTCTTTACATTTTCATTATCAACACTAAATATAAGCTCTACTAAGCCGTCCTTATCGGGATTCCTCAGAAGATCTCTTCCGAACCTTCCCCCCAGACCTATGCCTATAGAGCCTACAATGATTGACTTTCCTGCGCCGGTCTCACCTGTAAGAATGTTCAGACCGTCACCAAGATTTATATCCAGCTCATCTATGAGAGCTAAGTTTTTAATGTGAATGTTTTGTAGCATTTATACCTCGCTAAATTAAAGTTTCGATAGTTCATTCATTATAGTTGGTATCTCAGACTTCTTTTTAACGGCAACAAAGATTGTATCATCACCGGCAATACATCCGACGATACCCTCAATACTCATATTATCAATAGCCGCCGCCGCTGCCATAGCAGCACCTGAAACCGTCTTAACTACTATAAGATTCTCAGCTTCCTCTATGGATATTATTCCCGTCCTGAGAACCTCTCTGTAGTAGCTGGCACTCTCACCATTTCCTTTTTCCCTTGTGATATATCTCTGTCTTCCGCCTGTCCCTGCACTTGTCTTCTTAAGACCTAGTTCCCTTATGTCTCTGGACAATGTCGCCTGAGTCGTAACTATACCACTTTCAAGAAGAGTCACCTGCAATTCTTCCTGAGTCTCTATCGGACGTTCATTTATGATCTCTATGATTTTTTTCTGTCTGTCTGTTTTTTTCATAATTCTTATTCATTAATATAGTTTACATAATATTGCCAGTAATTCTAGCTTTATATTTCTTTACATTACTACCATAAAAAGAGGGAGAACCCCCCAGCATTGGCCAAATCTTTGCTGGGGGGTTCGCCTTTAAATGTCTGTGATTATTATAGCCTGATACTACCATATTTAAAAGCGCATTTCAATACCTAGCAGCAATAAATCCCAAATTCTTTAACTTAATTCTTTCTAACTCCGTATCTTTCTTCTGAGTCTATCATAGAAATTCATATCACTGAAGCGAAGGAGGGTCACTGAATGATTTGACCGTCTTATGTCAACCACATCTCCTACCTGAAGTGAAATATTTTCATATCCGTCAAATGAAACGACAGCACCGTCGCCCTGCTCTTTTCTCTTGGCCATGAGTTCAATCTCAACCTTATCATCAGCATCGAAAACAACGCTCTTTCTGGAAAGAGTAAATGGAGATATAGGGGTAATGACAAGAAGACTTGTTTTAGGATTGACTATGGGTCCTCCTGCAGAAAGATTGTATCCTGTCGAACCTGTAGGAGTGGACACTATAACACCGTCAGCTTCATACTCATCGAAGAACTGTCCATTTACGGATATCTTTACAGATATGAGACGGAGTGCATCAGAACGGGCAACAACGATATCATTCAGCGCAAGCATTCTGCCATCCATCACACCCCTGACTGTACCCGAAAGAAGCATCCTCTCTTCCATTTCGTAATCGCCTGCTATGAGTCTGTCAACCATGCTCTGAATATCTTCTATATCGACATCCGTGAGAAATCCCAGAGTCCCAAAATTCACTCCGACAAATGGTATAGGATGTTTCCTCGTTGTATGTACAGCCCTGATAAGCGTGCCATCACCACCAAGGACTATGGCACACTCTGCATCCTTTATCAGTTCTTCTCTGATAAGCCCATCCTCTATATCGTCGTCACTTATGGAAAGACAGGCATCAAGTCCTTTTCCTTTAATATATTCCATAACACGATTGGCTGCTTCTACAGCACCGCTCTTGGAATAATTTGCAATTATCAGGAATTTGGTTATTTTTTGGTTCATCGATCAAGTTCCTCGTGGCTGTCCATAACAACCTTATCTATAATCTCTTCTATATTATCATTTATAGCATAAGCACCCGTTGCAGGACGAGTATCATCTTTTTTTGCTTCAACAGTTCCCTCATTATCTATAATACCGGGCTTGACGAGGTGGAGCAGATATTCTATGTTACCCTCAGGTCCCTTAACAGGCGAAAATGTCAGTTCCAATGGTTTCAGATCTATGGAAGTCGCATATTCGATGACATTTCTTATTACTTCCTTATGCACTGCCTTATCCCTTACAACTCCGTGTTTTCCAACCTTCTCGCGTCCGGCTTCAAACTGTGGCTTGATCAGTGATACTATCTCACCGCCATCTCTGAGGAGTTCTTTCACCGCAGGATAAACCTTTGAAAGAGATATAAATGAAACGTCAATAGAAGCAAAATCCAGCTTGTCATCTATATCTTCCGGAGTTACGTAACGGATATTGGTCTTCTCCATGACAACTACCCTGTCATCATTTCGAAGCTTCCAGTCAAGCTGGCCATGTCCGACATCTACAGCATAAACCTTCACCGCACCGTTCTGAAGCATACAGTCTGTAAAACCACCTGTAGAGGAGCCTACATCCATACATACATTTCCGGTAAGATCCAGTCCGAAGGACTCCATAGCCTTTTCCAGCTTGAGTCCACCACGGCTTACATATTTGAGAGTATTTCCTCTAACTTCGATATTTGCGGTCTCTTCAAATGTATCGCCGCATTTATCCTCTTTTATATTGTCTACATATACGATTCCGGCCATAATGAGACGCTTAGCTTTCTCTCTCGAATCAGCCAGTCCCTTCTCAAATACCAGTACATCAAGTCTTTTTTTCATATTATCTCTTGTTATCTATAATGCTGTATCTACATATTATCGCGCAATATTCATACAGTTAATCTTAACTGTTAGTGATTTTGGAAACGACCGTCTCATACATAGCATCAACAGAAATTCCCATATCTGCACGAAGTTCTGCAACCGTGCCATGCTGTACTATATCTTTATTTACATAGAAATGTATAAGCTTCACATCAATGCCCTCTTCATAAAGATATGAACTTATGGCATCTCCGACGCTTCCCGACTTAACAGCCTCTTCCATGCATATAAGATAATCTGATGCAAGGGCAGCCTCCCTGACCATATTCAGGTCAAGCGGTTTGATGAATCTTACATTCACAAGTCCGGCAGATATACCCTTTTCCTTCATAAGCTTTTCACGGAGAAGAACAGCCTGCTCGAACATATTTCCGACGGCAAGTATGTCAACCTTGACACTACTTACATTTTGAGATTCAATTCCGGCCTCACCAGTCTCTCCAGATACGGAATCTGTTTTACCTGCTTCAAATACCCTCTCTGCAAGACCCATCTCAAACGGAGCCTTGTTCCCGTCTTCCATGCTGTAAGCTGTGCCCTTTGCGTATTTAATAGCAACAGGTCCGTCACATTTCACAGCAAACTCGAGTGCTTCCGCCAGCTCTTTTCCGGATGCCGGTGCTATGATGGTAAGATTCGGCATATCCGACAGATATGCAGTATCATATATTCCCTGATGAGTGCTTCCGTCTCCCGGTACAATTCCGGATCTGTCAATTGCAAATATTACATGCAGATTCTGAAGACATACATCGTGAAGTATCTGATCGTATGCTCTCTGAAGGAAGGATGAATAGATAGCAACTACAGGGATATAACCTGATGCCGCAAGGCCAGCTGCAAATGTAACTGCATGTTCTTCAGCTATTCCGACATCAACCGACCTGTCCGGATATCTCTTCTTGAATTCATGAACTCCCGTACCTCTGGACATGGCAGCGGTTATGGCAACGATCTTTTCATTTTCACTTCCCACCTTGAGAAGCGCCTTGGAAAATGAATCGGTATAAGTCTCTGTTTTCTTAGCACATTTCTCTTTGCCCGTCTTTATATCGAAAGGTCCTACGCCGTGGAAATGAGTAGGATACTTCTCAGCAGGCGCATAACCCTTACCCTTCTTAGTCTTCACATGGACAAGTATAGGTCTCTGAAGACGGAAAGCTCTTTCGAAAATGTCTTCCATCTCACGAATATTATGTCCGTCCACAGGTCCAAGATATGTTATACCGAGTTCCTCAACAAAATGCCCCGGAACCAGGAAATTCTTCAGATTATCTTTCTGCCTCTTAATCTTCCTTGCAACAGTCTCACCTATATCAGGAATATTAAGGAGTTTCCTCTCGACACCCTTTTTAAGGTCATTATATCCTTCACCGACACGCAGCCTGGTCAGTGCTTTTGCCATACTTCCGACGTTCTTGCTTATGGACATCTCATTATCATTCATTATGATGACAACACTGCCCTTCATCTGGCCTATCTGATTGATAGCCTCGTAGAACATTCCGCCTGTCATGGATCCGTCTCCGATGACTGCAGCTATCCTCTCATGAGAACCACGAAGTTCCCTTGCTTTCATAAGCCCCATAGCCGCCGATATACTTGTGGAGCTGTGTCCGGTATCAAATGTATCGCACTCGCTTTCTTCCCGTTTCGGGAATCCGCTCATTCCGCCTAACATACGAAGATTCTCGAACCCTTCTTTTCTTCCGGTGAGTATCTTATGTGTGTAACACTGATGACCTACATCAAATATCAGCTTATCATTTGGAAAGTTCATACATCTGTGAAGAGCCATGGTAAGCTCAACAGTACCAAGATTGGACGCAAGATGTCCTCCGGTTTTACTGACGCTTTCGATAATGAATTCTCTTATCTCAGACGCCAGAGGAACCAGCTCTTTCTCTTTGATCTTCTTTATATCGTTCGGTTCATTTATTCTGTCCAGAATCATATTGTATAGTACCCGTTAATAACGACTGAATGCAAAACAGAGTCTGCATTGCTTTGTCAATTACATAGTTCTGTTTGCTAACGATGAAAGCATTTCAAGAAGAAGATTGAAATAATCTTCATTTACAAACGAACTTTCTTCCTTCACTTTTATAAGTATTGCTATCGCATCTTTTGTGATATCTTCAACATATTTCTTAGAATCGGCAAGTCCGTGTATTCTGGCATATGTATATTTATTATTATCCATATCCTGTCCGACAGACTTTCCGAGGACTATCTCGTCACCTTCTATATCAAGAATATCATCCCTTACCTGAAATGCCATTCCGACCTTGTATCCTACTTCTTCAAGAAGAAGTACTCTGTCCGAATCCATTCCTGCAAGAATAGCTCCTATCATAAGAGCACACTCGATAAGTGCGGAGGTTTTATTCCTGTATATATAATCCAGCTGTTCTGCCGATATAGGTTTACCTGTCAGAAATACGTCAGCAGTCTGCCCGCCGAGCATGCCATAGAGCCCCGGCTTACATGTAAATACTGCATATGCCTTCTCAACGTTCATGTCTCCCGGCTTTAAGGTGAAAGCCTTCGCCGCTGTTTCATAAGCGTAATTAAGTAAGCCGTCTCCGGCAAGGAGCGCCATATCTTTTCCATACTGCTTATGACATGAAGGTTTTCCTCGTCTAAGATCATCATTATCCAGAATATCATCATGAACAAGAGAATAACAATGTATCATCTCAAGAGCAGCCATGAAGGGTTCTACAACCATTTCCACATCGCCGCTTCTTTCATCCATCTGAATTCCTGACGGACCATCAATCGCCGAATTTGAGTTTTCGGCTCCGAAAGCCATGTATGTCAGATACATAAGAAGTGGCCTTATTCTCTTTCCGCCGCCCTGTACTGCATAATTCATCGCCTCAATAACAGGCTTTGCATGTCCTTCCTCTTCCGGAAGAAAACTCTCTATAACTTTTTCAACATAATCTCTGATTTCGTTTAAATTATTCTCCATCCTCTTCACCTGAAAGAATCTGTAATTCCTTTTCAACGCCTTCGAGCTGTTTCTTGCACTGATCTGCGAGCTTTACTCCTTCTGAATAGAGTTCAACTGCATCCTTAAGCTTGGTATCCTTATCAGCAAGCTTTTCATTTATCTCTTCTATACGTTCAAAGGCTTTATCTATATCAAACGTTTCTTCTTTCTTTTTAGCTGCCATATGTAGTCCTTTCGCACTATATATCTACGTATATCAATTTATTATACACGGATTCATCAATCAGATTACTTCCGTATCAACGCTTCCATCATGCATGGTAACTGTCAGCTTATCTCCCTTTTTTACGCCCTTTACACTACGCACAGGGTTCCCTGAGGTATCAGCCACATATCCAAAACCACCAACAAGCTTCGCAGTAGGCGACAGTCCATGAAGCTTTGTAATATCAAGCTCCAGTCTGTGATTATACTTCTGCATGACATCTTTCATGGATAAATGAAGTCTGTCTGTCATATCTGCCAGGTACTGCTGTTTATCGTATATACTTCTCTCAGGACTCAGGCGTTCGAGTTTAAGACTGTAGTTCCTGAGCTTAAGACTGTACTCTCGCAGAATAGAATCCATCCTGCTTCCCAGAACCTCTTTCAGATTCTCTGCTTTCCTAATGTGAGTCATAACATCAGGTATCGCCAGTTCGGCAGCAGCCGAAGGCGTAGGTGCACGAAGATCAGCCACGTAATCTGCTATGGTATTATCCACATCATGACCTGTTCCGGATATGATAGGCGTTTCGGCAGCAAATATAACACGCGCAAGTCTTTCATCATTAAAAGCCCAGAGGTCCTCTATTGAACCGCCTCCACGCCCAATAATTATAGTATCCAGTCCCATTTTATCCAGAACTTCTATACCCTTTATTATAGTATCAGCAGCTCCCTCGCCCTGAACCTTAGCCGGATACAGTATAAGTTCAACATATGGATTACGTCTTTTGGCAACGCTCTCTATATCATGGATTGCCGCACCTGTAACAGCGGTAACTATACCGACTCTTTTAGGAAACTTAGGTATCGGCTTCTTATTCTCAAAATCAAAAAGCCCCTCTTCGCTAAGTCTCTCTTTCAGCTTATTGTACTCTGCAAAAAGCTTTCCTTCTTTGTTCTCAGAAAGAAGGATCCTTTCTGCATATATCTGAATGGAGCCTGTCACATCATAAAGCCCGAATGTACCGCCGACAACAACCTCCTGTCCATCCTCAAGGCGAAAATCCAGCCCACGGCTGACCTTTCCTCTGAACATGACACAGCTTACAGAGCTTCGCTCATCTTTCAGTGAAAAGTATATATGTCCGGCAGAATGGTACTTGCAGTTCGAAACCTCGCCCTTTACAAGAATATTCGACAGGACATAATCACTTGAAATCAGATTCTTTATGTAGTTATTTACCTCTGTAACGGTATATTCACGTCTGGCCATATTAGCTTTCCCAGTTATCAGGATTCTCCGGAATCTTTGCAAGCACTCCATTTATGAATGAGGGTGCCTTATCATCGCCATAAGACTTTGCAAGGTTTACTGCTTCATTTATAGCTACGCCATAAGGAACGTCATCAGCATACTTCATCTCATATATAGCTAGTCTGAGTATTGCAAGCTCAGCTTTGCCCATATGCTCTACTGACCATCCCTCACAGTACTTCCTGATTACATTATCTATCATTTCCTGTTTTGAAACGATATCCTTAGAAACTGTCCTGATAAAACTTATATCACTGTGCTCACTGCAGATTTTCTCAAGATCAAATTCATCGTCAGCTGAATCATCTGCGTTTTCAGTCACATATCCCATATCAGCCGCAACATCATACATATAGAGATCAACCTGCTCATCCATCTCTGTATCAGCATTGAACTCTATCCTGAATATAGTCTGAAATATGTATTCTCTCTCTTTACGTCTAGTCATTAGTTCTTTCCATCCACATCTATTCCTGAAATCTTAACATTAACTTCTTTACATTCAAGACCGGTCATGGTCATGAGTGAGCTCTTAACCTTTTCCTGAACCTCTTTTGATATCTGAATAAGGTTGTATCCAAACTTAGCCTCAAGTATAACACCTACAACGACCTTACCTTCATCAAATGATATTCTTACAGCCTTTGCAAGGTTTCTCTTGCCAAGCTTTGCAACAATATCGTTATTTATATTTCCGGTAAGCTTAGAAACTCCATCAACTTCAAGAACAGCAAGTGCTGCTATACTTGAAACAACATCGTCAGCCACCTGAATGAAACCTGCTCCGCTTTCATCCTGTAATGTGAAAGTAGTTTCTTTTGTATTCTCTTTTTTAGCTTCCATGTGAATAATCCTCCAATCGATTAATAGCTCTGAGTTTTATTAACAGTCATTAACTTAAACATATTAGAATTAATTAAATGTAAGATTCTCAATCATAGTCTTCAGATCTGAATAATATGTAATTGCAACAACTCTTCCGGAATTATCATTAACTGTAAGTACAAGGCATTCATTAGTTTTATAGTTTGGATAGAAATCCTGTGATGAACTTCCCTGCTCCATATCATCCAGAACACTGAACTTCTTATCATGCGTAAAGGTCATATTCTTATCACTCTGATATGCCGGATCCCCTATCTTAACATTAAACATTGTATATCTTTTTGCATCCGTATGAAGTCCGACCTGCTTTCCATTTGCATATACAACAAGCAATCCGTCCGCATGCTTAACAGATACCTTTGCATTTGTATATCTGGGCACCTTCTTGACCATAACGTCATTATCCTCAAACTTAAGTTTGAATTTGGATGCCAGCTCATCCTCAGACATCTTTACACAGTCTGAAAGATCCCTGGTTGCAAAGATATTCTTATATACAACAAACCCTGCAATCAGGAAAGCAAGAACAACTACAGCTATAACAGCTATCTTCACCACAGGACTGCTCTTCTGTTCCGGAACATAAGTACTGTGTATGACATACGGATTCTTATTTTCAGTCAAAGTAGGATCTGACATATCTACAAACCCATTTGGATTTCCTTTATCAAATGAACCGTCTAATCCATCTTCCTGTTCCTTTATTTCATCTGGATCTTCTTTCATCTTAAGTGCCATGCAACACTTCTCCTTCCATAACAAATAAACATCGATTATATCCGATTAAACTTCAGTCATTTTCCTCACTCAAAACATTATATCATACCTCTTTTTATAATTCATTAAAGATTGCATTAACACCTCCAAAAAAGTATAATATTTTCGTTATTAAATTATGAAATATATGGGGTAAATGTAATGTCATCTAAGAATTCTAATAGTTCAAAGAATAATTCTAAATCTAATTCCGAGAATAAAACATATACGAAAAATCTGAGACTGTATATATTGTCATTTATCGTACCGTTCACCGTTGCAATGATAGGACTTATCATGGGTGGCTTTGCTCCATTTGGGGCAAAAGATATCATGACAGCGAGTGGCCATGAAAGTATGATACCTTTCTACCATGAGCTCTATGACCGTTTTCATAATGGTACAGTTTTTGCTTTTAACTACAATAATGGTTATAGCTTTTCAAAAGTATTTCTGTACTATATGTCAGATCCTCTCAATCTGGTAATGCTCATACTTCCAAAGTCCGCAATGCTTGGATGTATGTCTGTTCTCTATGCTGTTAAAATAGGACTTGCAGGTCTTTTCGCCAGCATATTCTTTAAGTACAGAAAAACTATAGCTCTCTTTAACAAGGTTGAGATGGAGGACACACGAGCTGAAGAGATAGCTGAATACGAGGCTAAGCTTAAAGCTAAACGCGATAAGGCAAGAGAAAAGAATAAGTACAAAAAAGACTTCAAGATCGGTGGTTCAGAAGCTCCAAAGACCAAGTTTGGAACATGGCTTGCAAATCTTGATATCTATACATTTATACTTGCTGTCGCATATGCACTTTCAAGCTACATGATCACAGAAGGTGCAAATATAGCTTTTACCGGTGCAGTTGCACTCTTCCCTCTGGTTCTTCTTGGAATCGAAAAACTTATAGCTGAGAAGCACTGGCTGACTTATGTAATAGCATTTACGCTTACTATCTATGCTAACATCTACATAGCCATGATAGAGTTTGTTTTTATGCTTATATATGTACCGACGCGTGAATACCATACACTTAGGGAAGGCATAGCTATAGTTATACGAAAGCTCTTCCTTGATATCCTGGCAATCGGAGCCGGATGCATTGTCATTTTTAATGCTTTTACCAGCAGCGTTTTCCATACTGACTTCAGTCTGAACTTTCCTGCGTACAACCCGATGGCTAACGTCGCAGACAGTTTTTCTGAAATGATGTATGGTACACTTCCATCAACTGTAAATGATTTTATTAATAACGCTGATCTCTATGCCGGCGTATTAGCGATATTCCTTTTAGTAATCTATATCTTTAATTCCAACATAAATGTTTACTCACGAATTAAGAACACTATAATTATGTGCATTCTTTTCATAGGAACAGTCTTTCCAACTGCCAACCATTTCCTTAATGTTTTTAGGAATACTCCTTACTTCTATACTACATTTGGTTTTCTGTTCATTATCATGCTCCTTATAATTGCTCAGGACGCCTTAACAAACATAGAGTATATCAAATCATGGCAGGTTACCGTTTCATTTTTCATCGTTATAGGATTAACAGCATATTCCATGATGTTCAGCACTGTTTTCGACAGTCCAAACCCATACCTCTTTACTATGGAACTCATGGTCCTTTATTTTATCATTCTTTTCATGTGGAAAAACAACAGCATGACAAGACTGGTATTTGACGTTTTAATCGGTATTATTATGCTGGCCGAAATATGCTCTGCATTTCCTAAGTCTTTATCATTGATCGGAACATCTGCCAAAGAATACACCTATACCAATGTCAACATAATTGAAAATGCAACGGATTATATTAAAGAAACATATGATCCTTCAAATACTGCCCGCATTGTATTCTATGACAGCAACAGAACTAATATTGAGCCCGTTTCAGAAATGATATCCGGAATAAAATACGTTATATCAGAAGAGGGAACTCCAAATATGGACTTCAACCTCACGAAAATAGATTCTGTATATGGATTGGATATATATGAAAATGAATACTACATTGAACAAGGTGCTTCTTCTATAGATGTACCGGCCGATGTACTCCAAAACTATGAGTCTATGCCTTATGAATCTATTAATGAATTGACCGATTATTTATTAAAAGACATTCCTCATGAGAGCATATATCAGACTGCTCCGATTCTGTCCGATGATATTACTGTTGAAGAATTAATGGTATTAAAAAAAGATGGCAGTCCGGTATTAACAAGTAATACCTATCAGTATAACCTTGGCAGTTCTCTTTCCGGTGACTTATACGGATACTCGAATTTTGTTATACATATAGGCGAAGTGTATCCTTATGACGAAGTATCTGCTATTCAGACTCTTAATAATAAAGAGAATAACGATGCCATATTCTATCAAAGATACTACAGTCTTAACAAAGAAACTTATCAACTCTTATATGAACAATTAACTAAACTATCATCAGAGAACAAGGGAATATCACAATATACCATGTTTTTCCCGACAGAAATGCCGGAAACGATTGCATTAATAGTATTGGATTTCTTTGTTTCATTATTATCGATACTTATAATTGTCCTTCTTACAAAAGAAAAACAAAAGAACAGTTTGGAATCACTTAATCTGCTTCTGGAAAAGTATGCAGATGCTTTATCAGGATTCCTTAATAAATACAAGGTATATATATTAAATATAGTAATAACTTCAGGTCTTTTCATATCATATCTGATGATCAGCAGGATTATGCCATTTGGTCCTAAAACAATTATTATTTCAGACAGCTATGTAGCATACTATCCTTCTCTAACATCAACTTTTGTGAACCTCTTTGGCAAAGCAGGCGGTTTTAGTATTGAATCTTTAGATTTTTCATCTTTACTTTTTAACACAGGCAAACTGCCTCTTGATATGTACCTTAACCCACTTAACTGGCCGCTTGTTCTTTTCTCAAGAGAAAATGCACTAAACGGTGTAACATTTGTATTCTTTTTAAGGTTCATACTCACAGGACCAAGTTTGATCTTCTACTTGACACACAGACATGAAAGAAAACTTGATATTACTGATTTCAGATTAATACCTGCATCCATTGCATATAGTTTATGTTCATTCTTTTCAGCTTATTTTATATTCTATATATTCTTTGATGTTGCACTTATGCTTCCATTTATGATCTGGGCACTGGAAGGACTGATCTACAAAAAGGAATTCAAAAAATACATAATACTATTGTCTTTCACAATATTTATTAATCAATACAACGCAGTTCTATTATGTGAGTTCCTGTTACTGTATTTCTTTACATTTAAATTCGACAGTATTAAAGACTTTTTCGCAAAAGGCATAAGATTTGCTCTGTCTTCGGTGCTTGCAGCAGTTATCGCGTCATACACTCTATATCCTTTGTTTAAGACACTGCTGAATTCTGCCTACCTTATAAACGGAAAGAGCTCACTGATAATAGACACTTATTCACAGCAATCCTCTTCTGTCGTACCTGCATTCAGCTTAAGTAATACTATGATAGGTTCTTTCAGAGAGTTAATACCTTTTACAAATTTCAACCTGGTAGATGCAGATTTCTCAAAAGCAAATACATATGCCGGATTATTGTTATTATTCTTCCTTGCTGGTTTTATATTTAATACAAAGATACAAAAATCAGAAAGAATAAAGAAAACCATTATCATGGCACTTCTATACATTTCATATGGAAATGAATTTCTTAACTTCGTTTTCCATGGTTTTCACAGGCAGAACAAAGTACCTAACAGATTTGCTTTTATTCTGATATTCATGGTAATAGTTGCATTTGTAGATAGCTTTTATGTATTTGAAGAGCTGAAGAAAAAGAAGGCTTTCATAATCCTCACTGTTACATCCCTTTTAATAGTTGCTTTAACTCTTATCAGTAATGCTAACTACGAATCGTCTTCAAAGCATATAAGTATCATATTCACTATTATACTCACTGCCATTTATGCTGCTTGTATCGTTAGGATTATTAATAATAAAAAGACAAATAAGGCTCTTATTTATTCTATGATCACTTTACTTCTGGTTGTAGAGCTGATTTCAACCGATATATACAACGCAGCAAGAAATAACGGAAGATATATCCATGCTCTGGATAATTCAAACAGATATATCAGTAAAATAGCAAATGAACAAGAATATAAAAAGGAAATCAATCGAGTTGAGTACTTTACAAGCGGTAAAGTAATGGAGTTGGTAAATAACGAGAATATGGCTGACATTTACGGTATTTCCTGTTTTTCATCAACAATTACGGAACCGTATCTTCAGGCATTTAACTACCTGAGTGTTCCAACAAAAAGGAATCTGGTACTGTATGGTAATGGCAATCCATTAACAAATACCTTCTTTAATGTAAAGGCTCAGGTCTATGATCCACACATATATAAAGGTACTATTCCATCATACATGGAAGAAGCGTCAAACTGCGGAACTGTAAAAATGTATGAATCACCATATAATCTATCCATCGGATTCAATATACCTAACACAAAGAGTATATATGATTTACATTTTTCAGATTACGAAAATGTAATAGATTATCACAACGAAATATCCAATCGTATAACCGGCAAAGATCTTTACAGCGAGTATACTCTTGTAAATGAAGAATATGCCAAGACTTCAGGTGCAGGCGACAACGAACTGATATGGTACATTACAACTCCGAATGATCAGGAGTTTAAAGATGCACTATTAATGGATAAATCATATGAGTATTCAATAGAACATGATATACCTGAACTGAATCGAATAACAAGCAACAATACCATAATAACTATCAAAATACCTAAAGATTTAGCAGGTGATATTTACATCGGAAATAAAAGATTTATTAATTATGAAATAACAGTAGATGGAAACAGAGAAACCCACCTGGAACTTCCTTTCTTCTATTATGTAGTACCGGGAAAAACAGAACTCGAATGCATACAGGAACAATTGCAGAACTATAAGATTGCTGTACTTAATAAAGATGTTCTGTCAGAGTTTCATGATTCATTAGAGGAAGGTTGCCTAAAGAATATCAGCTATGATAATACACGGATTACCGGTGATATTACAATATCAGAACCCGGAACAGTATACTTCTCTATTCCTAACTTAGATGGTTTTACAGCATATGTTGATGGAAAGAAAGCAGATATAGTTGAATACTATGGAGCAATCGGTATACCTATCGACAATGTCGGAAACCATACTATAGTTCTTGAATATCATGTACCGGGATTAAAGACCGGAATAATCTTATCAATATCAGGTATAGTTTTATTCATACTATTACTGATTATACAAAGAAAACTCTCAAATAAACCAAAAGAAAAAGAAGAAGCGGATGGTTAATCCATCCGCTTCTTCTTTATATTTGCATCTTATCGATTATACTCTTGAAAGGTACTCACCTGTTCTTGTATCAATCTTGATTGTATCACCCTGATTAACGAAAAGAGGTACTGAAAGTGTAGCTCCTGTCTCAACTGTACATGGCTTTGTAGCGCCTGTAGCTGTATTACCCTTTACTCCAGGCTCACAGTCTGTTATAAGAAGCTCTACAAAGAGAGGTGGCTCTACAGAGAATACTTCACCGTTATATGAATTGATACGGCAAACCTCATTCTCCTTAACAAACTTAAGCGCATCACCAACAACTGCCTGTGATATAGGTATCATATCAAATGTCTCGTTATCCATGAAGTAATAGAGATCTCCATCACTATATGAATAAGCCATATCCTTCTTATCAATATGAGCTGTTCCAAACTTCTCTGTAGGTCTGAATGACTGTTCTACTACACCGCCACTCTTGATATTCTTAAGCTTAGTTCTAACGAACGCAGCACCCTTTCCAGGCTTAACATGCTGGAACTCTATGATCTGATAAATATTACCGTCCCATTCTATAGTAACACCATTCTTAAAATCACCTGCTGATAACATATCGAATCCTCCTGATAATCATTTTAAAACCTTTACCATTCTAATATATAAGTATACTAATTTCAACGTTTTTTTATGCTCTTTTCCACATTTTTATATAAAAGACATATACTCATAAGTTAGTTTAAAAGAAAAAGGGCGCCCCACTTATGTGGAGCGCCCTAAGCTTAATCGGTATTAAGTTTTAATCTTCACAGATAACCTTAGGTTATATCAAAGAGGAACGGAGCCTTCTTGATCTTAATAGTCTTGGTTACCTGGTTGCCCTTACTATCTGTGATAACAACGCTCAGGTAAGTGTAATCTCCACTACCATATACGAAGTATTCATCACGAAGTGTAAGGTTCTTGAATATACCATTAAATGCTGTGCTGTCAATGTACAGTACATCATCAGTACTATTCAGTATCTCATCAATGAAGTTATGTAAGTTACCATTTGCATCAAGATACTGTCCATCACCTGATGTATGTACAAGGTTCTGAGTCTTACCCTTTACATTGAATGGTGTCGTAACATCATTACGTCTATTACCATTTTGATCAAACTCATTACCATATACACTTATATCCTTGTCTATATTATATGTATGATCATAAGCAACAGCCGGATCATAATCAAGATCGAAGAATATATCAAGATACTTAATTGTTATACCCTTAGACTTATCTGTTGAAGCATCAATACCAAACTCAAAGTCAACCAGCTTATCCGGTGAATATGTAGTTTCATACTGATACATCTTATACTCTGTACTTTCATCAGATACAGGAGTAAGTGGATAATTCTTATTCTTATGAGTAACAAGTTCAAGCTTTGTATCATCTGAAACTGCAGAGGCTCTTGAAGCATTAAGCACTGCATTGATTATAAGCTTTGATTCCTCACTGTTCAATTTATTAAGACCAGTGTGGAACATGTGTCCTGCACCAAAGAATGTAACATTTTTGTTTGTAAACAGATAATAATTATTAGCATGATCATTCAAATCTGCAACAAGTACATTTGAATCTGTTCCCTGCGTACCACCTGCAAGACTGTACCAAACAGTTACATTTTCATTTGGAATATTAAGTGTATATGTCTGCTGATGTGTACCTGCAATCTTTATCTTATTACTGATTGAGTTAGGGAATGATGTCATAATACCCTTTGTAGTAGATGAACACTGTGCATAATCAGTCTGAACATCACCCTTACGTCCACCGGAATAGAATGAAAGTGCATCAAAGTTAGGATTTGAAACATCCACACCGCCGGTACCACTATTCTTCATAAATACTGATACAGCATATTTATGAGTATAGGAACCAATATTAGAATCATAATGGTAATTACCATAAACATCAGTTAATTCTATAGGAACAACGCTAGGTATCTTTCTGGCCTGACTAATTCTGGTAGAATTAGAAATCCTTTCATTACTTGTATCCATTCCAACCAACGGTCTGAGAGTCTTACTAAATGTAGTAGTCGCATTAACCTGATTAAGAGTATTATGGAATAATAGTATATGTCCTGGAACATCAACAGATGAAGAACTACTCTGGGTCATGTAATCAACCAACATCTGAGTTGCCCTGGCATTAATAGTATCACCTACAGCTGGATTTGCAAAGTTCTCAGCAGCTCCAAGAACAACCAAACCAAATGCTCCGGTATTACCTGAATCAGCATTAGCTGCAGTAATAGTTTCTCTAAGCTTTCCACCTGAAGCAAGAATCTGATAATAGATATACTTCTGATAGAAATACTGTTCTAATACTTTTGCATTTCTCCAAACAACAAAGTACTGATTATACGTTTTTCCATTATATGTATAGCCTCCAATCTTAGAACCACCAACATTGAAGTAGTAAAGATCACCATACATATCATGATCTATAACACTTTGAAGTGCCTCTTCATACTCTGCCTGCGAAGGAGTGCCATGTCCTGTAAAGTATCCAACATTTGCAGAATATTTACCCTTCATATCTGTAACAGCACCTTTGATGCCGGAAACATATGTTGCAATATTAGCTGCATTCACAAGTCTGGCATTTCCAAGTGAAGAATCATTAAATGCAGGATAGTCATTCAGAATATCCGAAACATCAGAATCATACTTTGTTGCTGGCTCTCCATCGAGAAGATCTGACATTGCAGTAAAGTATCTATAATATTTATCTGAAAGATTCTGATAATCATCAATAGATGCTTTTCCTAAATATGTAGGAATATCATTTGCAAGATTATTAAATTCCGTAATTGTTAGACAGGTAAGTCTAATCTCATACATATCACTCGCATTATCAAAGAGATTTAGATTCCAGTTATCTACATAATAACTCTTTCCACTAACTGCCTTGTCCTGAATAGCTGCAAACCCGAATTTATGCTCATGAACACCCACCTGCTTATAAGTAGAATTACCATGTCCATCTTTAGAAGTCATATAAGCACTAAAGTCGAATCCATAGTCCTCTTCTGCTGTAGGATTTACAACGTTTGGAGTTTGATTACCACCTGAAAATCCTGGACTTCCAAGAGTGGCATCATCTGTAACTATCTGCTTATTATAAATAGCTTCTCTACAGTCGTCATTATCAACGTCCATAGGACAGAAGACATCTTCACCTCTAAGTCTACCACCGGTAAGTATCTGAAGAGATTCCTGACAATCCTTACATAAGAATATATGGGAATCTGGAGATCCAGTAGGTTTACTCTTTGCTTCAGAAGGAAGTATCTGAAGAATATTAATAGGTTGCTTTTTAGATGTCTTTACAGCACTTACCCCGGTAACTGAAGCCGAGTCTTTTTCATTACTTGAATTACAAACCTCAAGCTTCCAGAATACAGGTCCCGAGAAATCAGCCTTCAGGTTAGCTGTGACAGTCTTACTTGATCCCTTAGTTAATGTAACCTTACCAGATATAACCTCATCACTGGTAAATTTACCATCACCGTTATCATCAATATAAATCCTAGCAAAACTATCAGGGCTTGTTGTATTAAGATTAACCTTAAATCTTAATGTATGGGTACTTAAGAATTCGCCTGTACTATATAAAACAGGAGCACTCTCAACTATGAACTTAGGTCTCTTTCCACTGTTCTGGAAAGTTCTAAAGACATCATTTCCGTTTGTATAACTTCCGTTTCTTACAGTAGAATTGCTAATCTTTGTTAATGGAACTGTACCAAACTGATATATGTCATTATCCAATGCATCATCTGTGTTTACATCTACGATAGTAGAACCTGACAATGCCAATGTATTTCTGTATACAGTAACAAATTCAGAAATAGTATTTCCATATGATCTGTCAGTGTTATCTAATCTAAAAGTATCATCAAAGTCAAAATTAAGAACTATATTTGACTTTGATCCACCGACCCACGCATTAACAAGCTTGTACATGTTAGAGTTCGGATCAATCTTATTATCCAAAACTGACATTGCTGCAATACTGTTAGATCCAAGAGATAAACTCTGATTAAGATCAAATGTTACTGCTCCATATAAGTCTTTTCCAACAATAACTGGACGACCGGCATCAGCAAAATCTTTAAGATCCTTATATCTCTTGTTTGTAAGATCATTACCTGATGTAGCTCCATAACTACCACTGTTTACAGTATTACCATTATTATCAGCCATATTAAATGCTGTAACGTAAGTATCACCAACAGTAAAATACATATTATATGCAGGCCAATCATTGAAGAATGCTGCATAAGTGGAATAACTGTTAAGATTCTGCCATCTATCACTTGGAGTATTGCCGTTTCCGGAATTTCTATACCAATAGTAAACAGGCTTAATCGCTGAATTATCTCCACCAAGATAAATCATATCATATGTATCATTGAGAGAATCCAAACTTGCATTAAATTCAGCGGATGACATATGAACAACATCAACTTCATCATATGACTTACCGGTTACATAAGCAAGTTTTGCTCTTGACCACTTCCATGAATAATAATTAAGTGGAGTCGTAGTTATAGGAACAGTCTTCTTCTGTTGTTCCTGTTCGTAATGGTAGCTAGTGGTTTTGTAGTAATACTTCCCACCTTCCTCAACTAATTCAACATCAGTATACTGGGTACGACTACCATTCCAATAATCTGTAGTCGACGACTGACCTATTGCACTTTTTGAAACAAAAGTATAATTATTACCCTGCTTAAAGAACAACGCATTAGCTGCATCTGTAATTGCTGCACCTTTATCGTTATTGAAGAAATGATACTGTGTAGCACCCTGATAAAGATAAGACCAATCACCGGAAATTGAATAACCATGGTTGCCCATATCATAAAACTGCTTATTATATGTAAAGAAATCATTAATGAATGTATTGGCAGTTCCATCAGAAGATGCTGCATTCAATTCAACGCTTGTAACACTATCTTCTTTCTTAACATCAACGGTAACTGTTTTAGTTTCTGTTCTACCAGTATCAAGTGTGAGTCTAATATCATCTAATGTATCACATTCAGATAAAGCTTTAGTTCCGTTGAATGATAACTCGTCACTTGTAATTCCATTAAGAACATTCAGAGTATTGAGATAATAGAATCCCTGCATATAATAATACTGATCACTCTGAAATACATATGATGCATAATTCTCACTCTTATGATCAAGGGAAAGAATTTCCAACTGACTGTCAATTGGATATGCAGGTTCTATTTCAAGAAGTGTAAACTTGTTTGTAGCATCACCAGTACCACCAAGTCCTCTAAATGAACCATTGTTAATAATATAAACAATATTGTTATCATAAGCATCCGGTATTACATTAGTAATAAGAGTATTAAAATCACCTCTGTTAGTTACAAAGATATTACTATATGCCGGTTTACCAGACTGAGATACCTTCGAAAGTATAGTCTTATAGTTCTGAGCTGTAGTAGAAATATCTGTTGATATACTACTTGAACTTGAAGAATCTACTATCAGATCAGTATCGTATACTATATGACCCTTTGATAATTCATATGATCTGATTGCAAGATAAGTATCTTTATTAATAGCTTTATTCTTACAAGAATCATCAAATATTACGAGGTCATATTTTGCCAAATCAGCCTCTGAAACTGTGTCATTGTATGCCTTTGAATCAAATCTTACGTAGTCAGGCCTATCTATTTCTGAAGAAACATAAAAATACATCTTTACATCGTCTGGAAGATCTGCATACGCATATACTAATTGAGCAACACCCCCAACATTAACAGACTGTTCAGTAGCTGTTCCCTTAAGGGCATCAGCAAACTCTGTAGATGAATCATTAAAAGTTACAATGGTAGCAATCTTTTTATTATCATCTGTCGTAACCCAATTAGCTTTTGTATCTTTACTATGAATTGGGAGCCAAAGAGATGTTGTGGCATTCTTAATGTATTTTATAGGTGTTTCGGTATGTGGGAACTCAAGAGAGTATCTTCTCTTGTTCTTTAATACGTTCCTATACAATGTAGCATAATTAATTGTACTCTCAGTACCACCATTATTACTACCACCAGTTGTATCTATAATGAGAGGCTTGTAATCACCAACAGCAAAATTAGAAAGAATAGAAACAAGATCTGTTGGAATATCATTTGTATTAGAATACTTTTTATTTGGATCTTCCGAAATATAGATAAGATCTGCCCCCTGGACATTTTCAGCTGTAACTGTTGAAGCAGTATAGCAATCATATGTTATACGTGCATCCGTTGCAAACTTCTTTCCTGTTGTAGAATGCTGATTGAAGATAAGTTCTCTAAAACCGGCATCTGTCATAAAATTAACAAAATTACTGCTTGATCCTGAAGTAATCTCAACTATGTGATAATTCTTATCTTCAGCATCAGATGAATTAGAGTTTTCAATAATTCTGTCAATCATGGTAGTGGTTGTTGGTGCAGCATCTGCATACACTGCATCAGACACAGATGCAAGATTCAAAGGATTCTCTGAATCAGCAAAGTTAAATGTCATTACTGCAGCTGTAACAAGACCGACCAACATCACAGAAAATGCTGCTATGCCTACTTTTAAATTAAGTTTTTTCATAATCATCACATTTCCTTTCTAATCTAGATGTTTGATTACATAAGAATTTCTTACCTTGACATAATTGTCAGATGAGTAAGTTCTATCATTCTTGTTATAATTTATAAGTAATTCCATAGCATTTGAATCTTCATAGACCTTCACAACTGCTGTTTCGATATCCTGAGCATAAACATTATTCTCAACCATACCGGTAGCATCATTTAGTTGTGTCATAAATTCATATGATCTATAAACATACATGATTCCACTTGCACTGTCATACTCAAATGTAACTGTACAAGTATCTTTATCACCAGTACCACCACTACCATAAGCTGAATTATAGTTTACTGAGTACTTAATGACCATTTTTTCAAACGGATAACCATTTGTAGTATCAGTCATCTTTGTAAATGAATGCTCATCCGACTTATCTACATTCTTATAGGTTTTTCCATCAGCTGTAATCTCAATGTAATTTGCCTGCATTACACAGTCATTTACGTGCTCGTAAAGTTCCCCCGCTTCACTTTGCACTGCGGAATCTGCTTTAAGTCTTTTGTTTGTAGCTGTATTCATGATCATAAGACCTACAACAGCTATCATAAGAAGAGACATAACCGCAAGAGCTACAATAAGTTCTATGAGAGTGAAGCCTTTGTTATCTTTTTTTATCATTTAAACTCTCACCCCCATTACTTTACGTTATGACTGCCGTTTGCACGAAGATAAACGTTTGAAACGGTATCGCCATTTCTCTTCTTAAATATAAACTTACCAGCTCCAAGATACTTTCCTGTAGAAGACTGAAGATGCACTGTACCATCCTTATTAAAGACTATACGAACATCATTTCCGCCTTTTACATCATATGTTGCACCTGTCTTCTGTTCAACATAAGTGACACTGGTATATGATGTAAGCTTCAGGCCGGCACTTCCGTTTCTGTTCTCACTAGCTTCAATGTAATGAGCTCCGGAAGTAGGATCATAATATACCTTCTGAACATACAGTCTTCCGTCTGTAGTGTTCTGATATAATCTGATTGACTTATAGCATCCTGGCTTTTCAGCCCCGGTAATTAAATCACTAGGAACGGTATATCTATCTTCTTTTAGAAGACCTATCTCGGCATTGAAGGTCTGGGCATCAGCCTTGACTTTTGCTGAGAAAAGAACATTTATCGATAGAAGTGACATAGTAGATACTACACCAATAATAGCAATTACTATTATAAGCTCTATCAGGGAGTAACCCTTATTATCAGTTTTCTTAAAAATCATAATATGGTCCTCCTCCCTATCTACCGTACTTCTCTGTAACATTCTTCATCCAGTTAGAATACTTAACGACGCTGGAGTAATCAAGATATTCAATTTTGTTTGATTCTGTTACTTCACTAGGATCTATAACCTCAATCTTTTCATATCCCTTAAAAAGATTAAGAAATGCTTCTGCAGAATCATCTGCGCTAAACTGAAGTTCTTTAATTATCTCCTTGCACATTTCAGGGTTTGCATTCACGTTGAGTGTTGTTGAATCCTCAGGGAATACAATCTTATCACCTGCAACTATCATACCCTCAAACTTGTTAACATCAGTACCAAACTGAACACGACCTGATGAAAGTATGATGCCTCGTACAGTACCATCCTTAACACCATCAACTGTATCAGTGATAGTAAGGAGATCCTCTTTAGATGATATAATTACATATCCGTTAAGTACTATTGTACTGTTGATGAGCTTATCAAAATTGAAATATGTATTGATAGGGCTTATAGCAAACTGTCCCTTTCCGCCATCCTTTGCAAGATAAGCATCAATAGCTGCAGTTTTATTTACATCAGTTGCAGCCTTAGGATCAAGTTCCTCAAGTGCAAACTTGAGATAATTATATCTGGTATTAAGATTCTTTGTAAGATCTGATGCTTCTGTCTTAACACCTGCATGCTCATCAATACCTGAGATAATATTATCAAGTGAGAATGTTTCATCTGCTGCAATAATTCTGAATTTCAACTGCTCACTTGCAGTAACTGCACCGCTGGCATTGTAGTCAATGTTTATGAAATCATCTGCACGGTATCTAACATAATCATCATCATCCATTGTATAGTCATCATATTCAGCTATATCCGTGAGAACTGCTGCGAGATCTTTCTCAGTAGGAGTAGCAGTTGCTGCCTGTCCCTCGAGAAGTGCATCTGTATAGCATATAATAAAATCTTTTCTCAGGTCATCTGAATTTGCGATTCCCTTCTTTGTATAATAATTCCATGGACGAAGTGCAACTGTAGAAGCCCAAGAATATGTATGACTGTTATTTACTATACCAAATGATCTGTCAAAATCATAATATATGAAATTCTTAGTCTTATTGTTTGTAGAATCAGTTGATGTCTGAATAGTTTTAAGAACAACAGGAACGCAATTTGATATCTTTTTGTCTGTTATTTTTGCGCCTAAACCTGTATTCTTGCCATTCTCAGGTGCAACAGTCATGTCAAACGGATAAATATCCCAATGAAGATCTGATCCAGTACCAATTGTACCATCCTGATCATTATATACACCACCATTTCCAAAACTCATAGTTGGAAAATGATCAAGGAAAAGATCTGATGCAGACAAAGGCTTGCCGATCGATACAACGAAGAAATCATCATCCTCATCATATACGCCATTGTGATTAAAATCTACCAAATATACAACACCTTCATAATTTGTAGGTATATATGCAAGCTGGTTTGACTTGATAGTAACACTTTCACCTGTCTTATAATCGTCCATCTCACTGTTAAAGAGATAAACCTTAGTATTATTTGTCTTATTAAGAGTAGTTCTCTTTGAATGCTCAATATATGATCTACCTGCAATATAGAGACTGTCAACTGACTCAAAATCGAGTGTAGACTTCATTCCGTTTATCGCAATAGAAGTACTGTTAAGGTGACCTTTTTCATCTTTTTTGCCACCCTTAAGCATACTGAACATGTCAGTATCAACACCTTCAATATAATCTCTAAGATTTGTAAGGGTGCTGTTGTTGTAACCAACATAGTTACCATTCATACTGAAGTATGATCCGTTTGCATCAAGCTGAAGGTCATCCTGTACGAAAAGGTCTGCTCTCAGCATTGCTGCTGCACCTGAATAGGTTCCATCAGTATTTGTAAGTGAATCACCGCCAAGGACGAATTCATCACACCATACTCTGGCATTACCTATACCATTGTTGTTCTTGTTATATACAGATAATGAACCTGAGTTCATAACAGCTATTGTTCCCGGTACTACCATTGTATCGGAAAGGAAAGCAACGTCTGTGCCATCTATATATAATCCTGAATACTTACTCTCATTTGTATCTCCCTTATATTTAAGGAGATTCTCATTAACTGTTTTATTAACAGTCTGCTCATTTGTAACAGGTCCTGTAGAAATCTTTGAATAAATGTAATCGAACTTGCTACCACTTATATTGTTATTTGTGTTGTAGCCCTTATTATAATAGTCAGCTGCTGCGTAGATATTTCCTTTTACTGTAAGTGTCTTACCAGCAGGAACCTTTTCCTTAACCTCTACACCGTCACCGGCTATAAGTGCATAATCAAATACATTTGAAAGGTCAACAGCGCTCGTTCCAAACTTTACGTCAAAATCAGGCTGTGATATTTCGATGTCTGTAGATATAGTCTGTGTAAATGATGCCTTTGAAGTAGTAGATCTTGTATAATCTGCTGTTCTTGAAAGTACAACTCCGGTAACAACAACCTTAGTAACTGTTCCACTACCAACTGCCATAGGACTTGCATATGGATCGCCATTCTCATCATATACAACAATCTTTGGCATCTTTTCCAGCTTAATCTTTTCGTTTGAGATAAGGGATTCAAGATAGTCCTTCATAGTTGTATCATCCTGGAAGAATGGGTTCTTATACACATTCTCCATGAATTTATTTTTGAATTCCTTATTTGCCTCAGCGTTATCCTTAGCTTCGTAAGACTTGGTAGTTGTATTATAGTAAACAACTTCATTTACAGTCTCATCATAAGCTGCCTTAAGAGCATCCATGGTTTCCTGACCTATACCGGCATAAACCTCATCCATAGCCTGCTCAAGATAAAAGAAATTATCTTTTGAATTATAATTATATATCTTCTGTCTTAATGCATACCCCGCTGCTGTAAGAAGGGCACCAACAAGCACTCCTATAAACCCAAGTCCGACTACTACAAGAACGATAGAAGATCCTGAGTTATTTATACTTTTTTTCAGCTTTTTAATAAGTTTATTCATATTAATCAGCCCCCTTGCCACTCTGGAATCTTATATCATAACCATCACTAAGTGTACCATCTCTGTTAAGTCGTCTATAGGTAACTGTTGCTGTGTAAAGCCTTCCATCACCTTCACGGGATTCTGTAGATATATCCAGAATCTTACTCTCATAATAATGTCCAACTGAACGTCCTGACAGTACCTGTGGGAAAGAACCCACTGTACGTTCAGTACTTATCCACTGTTTCATGAGATTATTTGCTTCTGTAGAATCAAATGTAAATGGAATATCTGTATATATCGGAATAACCTTTTTTTCATCCGTCGTACAGTGATCAGTCTGGTAAATATGAATACCAACCGGCTTCCATGTGTTTGTAATATCAGTATAGTATACATCCTTCCAGTAATCACGATCATCTGTTGAAGGAACTTTAGATGCTATCTGATCAATTACATTAGTTCTAAATCCCGGATCATCCTGATAGTCAACCAGGAGCTTATCAAACTTTGTATTATTAGGTCTGATAAGATAGATGTTCGGTATAGTATCAGTTATATCTCCTGTAGCACCATCTGTTGCCCAGTTTATACGGTTATCAACCGATATATTATCTACAGATCTATACTGAACTTTACCCTCAGAACTGTTATATACATATGGTTCATACATCAGATATACATCAGGACATCTGTCTGTATAGAATTCCTGATTATATACTCTGTATGTAATAGAATCATTAAGAGTCTTCCAACCTGTAATATTTGTAGCAGATGTTGCAATTGGAAGCTGATATTTGTCCTCGTAAGAAACATTTACCGTTATGGTATACTTTGTCAGTCCTTTTGAAGCATCTAACTCACTATCTAGTATAATGGTAGTAAGCTTGTTTACTGTTTCTGAATATCCTGCTGTACTGAATATGGACTCATTTACTTCACTTACCATGAGGTTCTGCCACTGTGTAGGATTGATTTCTTTAAGATGCTGAAGCTTAAGATTATAGAAATCTTCTTCTGCCTGAACATCAAAATTAGATCCGGATCCTTCTACAATAGCAACCTTAGTCTCATCAAGATCCTGAATATGTCCGAGATCAATAGCATTAGGATCGCTATATGTTGTCGTAAGAGAATTCTCTTTAACAAGAATTGCCTTTACATGCTGAATATCATTCTTTGAGCCTTTGCCATAATCCTTAGAATCATAGGATACATAACTTCCTTCATTTGTAAGAACGAAATCATATCCAGCTATGGTTCTATTGGTAACATCATCTTTAGTCAGTCCATATACCACATTATAATGCTTTCCACCAAGTTCAAATGCCTTAACCTTGTTTGGAAGATCATCTATAGTGACAACTCTTGAATACTTATACATATTCTTTCCAAATGCTGCATCTGTAAGAATATAATCTGTATAATTATACTCAACCTGTCCTTCATCTCCTGCATGAAGTTCAACTATGTTACCAGCATTATCCTCGTAGAAAAGCTTACACTTATGAGAATCTGATTTGTAAACCGTTGAACCACCGATATTCTCGACATCGAAAAGAGAACCTTTCCTGCTTTCAATATCGCTCTTATCAGAAGACTTAACTACTTCCAAAACTGAGTTTGCATTTTCAAGAGCATACAGTCTCTCTTTTGCGAGAGACTGTGTCTTAATAGAACTTAGCATCTGTGATAAAATTGGTGACAAAAGCAGCAGAAGTACAGCTACTGAAACGACAACTTCTGTCAAGCTGAAACCCTTGTTATCCTTACTTGCCATCATACCACTCCAATCTTAGTATACCTTCACTGATCCTTCTCTTGTCTTGATATTGAATCTTGGTGAAGTTGTGTCATCGTCAACAACCTTGAATACAACCGGAATAGATGTTCCATTACTTATAACAACATTTACTCCGTTCTTATCATTATCATCAACACGAGCTGCTGAATTTACATATACTGTAAGAGCATCTCCTGTGAATTCTGCCTTATTCTTCTTTCCGCCTATAGCGTACTCAACATACTTCTTGCCATCTTCCTCTGTAACAGTAATCTTAAGTTCAACTACTTCATTATCAGAAGATGTTACAAAAGTACTGTCATCTCTTGAATCTGTAGCAACGATTATACCGTCTGTTGTATCATTTGCTGCATTATCAAGGAGAATCATAAGTTCATGATTGGAAACTATTGACTGACCGTTATCATTGTCATATGCCATTGTGTTTCCGCCTATGTTTACACCCTGTCCAAGGAAGAGGTTCTCTTTTCCTTCAGGTACAGTTACATCAACAGTATCAGGATTTCTGTCAGGACCTGCTACTGCATATGCATTAGTAATGAGGCTTCCCTGGAAAAGTCCTGTTTCTTCATCAAGATCTATATCGATCTCTGAAATATTCATTCTGTACTTATAATTTGCTACATAGTCCATAAAATCCTTAATACCATCATATGTTCCTATGTATTCAACTCCATAAGCACAAGATGAAGCTACATATGAATCATCTGTTGCAGCTTCTGCTTCATCAGCAGTCTCTAATTCTGTATCATCATGTGCAGCACCGATAACATAAAACTGTGTTTCTTCAGGAAGTGTTATAGAGTCATAAATGAATTCATTCTGCTGCTCTACACCCTTCATGAACATAACTGTTGATTCCTGGTTAAGATCTGCCGGATACTTTGTAAGTTCAGCAGCAAATCTTTCTTTAGCTTCAGCTGTTTCCTTTTCAAGCTGATCCTTCATCTGCTCTTTAGCGATGAGGTCATCAAGTCTTGCTCTGAGTGTTGCGTTCTCATTTTCAAGTGCCTTTATATCGTCTCTGGTAGGGCTTACTACAAGGAACCAAGCCGCAACAAGTATTAAAATAGCCCCGAGGACTATAAGTATCTTCTTATCTGAATCTTTCATGTGTCTTACCTCCCATCCTTAGTCAGCTAAACCATCGTCGGTAGCTTCTTCTTCAACATCTGCATATGGATCAACATATACACATGTTACAGGAAATTCATATGTAAGCTCACCTGTATCTTCATCAACTACATAATCGATAGAAGCAACATATGCATCCTGAACAACATCGATGGTCTTAAGATTAACTATATAATCTGCAATCTCATCGTAGTTATAAGCTACACAATTCATCTCGATCTTCTCTGCATTTGCAGTAAATGTGTCAAGATATATACTCTTAGGCATCTTCTCTTCGAGTGATTTAACGAATGTGAGGCAATTCTCATTTAATTCGTAAGTATTACGTGTCATGTTTTCGATATCATCTGCCTGAGCAACTGCTGCATCATGCTGAGCTATGATTGTCTCAATATACTCTTTGTCAGCAATCTGTCTCTGGAGATCAGCCTGCTCAACCTGGAGCTGATTCTTCTTATGTAAGAAGAAGAATGATACGCCGGCTGCGATAAGAGCTGCTGCTACTACTATAGCTATAAATGGAGCAAGACTTCCGCTTGAAGCTGCCTGTCCACCAGCTGACTTAAGCTCAAATCCCATAGGATTCATAGCAGCACCGATAGGAGCTATAAGGTAAACAGGGCTGTAAATCTTAAGATCAATACCCGGATCAAACTTAACATTGTAAAGACTATCCATAACTCTTGTTGAAACATTAAGCTGAATCTTGAAGAGTCCGTCAATACCTCTTATAAGCGCACCATCACCTGTAAGGAATACATCATCTATAGGATTGTCAGGATTCTTGCTTGAGTAGTAATCCATAACACGTCCGATATTGTTGATGAGATATCTGAAAGCTCCTGTTGCTTCATTATCATCAAAGTCAACAGTGATTATACGATCATTCTGAAGCATTGTCATAGCTGTTGTGCCATCAACGCCTCTTTCTTCTGCAACAACATTTACTACAGGGTTAGTACCATATGGAACAGTTCTCTGAAGGAGAAGCTTATCACCCTGAACTATATTCAAGACAGTTGACTCTGAACCAAGCTGGATAACCATTGTAGTTGAAGCAGCTGTTGTCTGAGTCTTGATAAGCTGAAGCATTGAATTACCGATGTAATCAAGTGCTACTACTCTGAGTCCACAAGCTGTAGCAAGATCATAGTAGCTTGCTACCATTGTCATAGGAGCAGCAACAGCCATAACTCTGAGCTGCTTTGTACCATCTTCTGCTGTGATTGGCTCAAGAACTGAATGAGATACTATATAATCTTCAACATTAACCGGGAAGTAATCTGAAGCATTTGCATTGATAATACCAGCAATCTTCTTGTCCGGAACCTGAGGTATAGTAACCTCACGGTTAACTATCTTTGTAGAATTAAGAACAAAGATAACATTCTTATTAGAAATACCTGCCTGCGCAAGCTGAGCACGTATCTCAGCCGCTATAGCTTCATGATTCCTGATCTGTCCGTCTTCAAAGGAATCTTCAGGTGTCTCGAATATGAGAACCTTGTGTACGTTAGTCTGCTTCTTCTGAGAAGCAGTGATCTCAACGACAGTAATACTTTCATTTGTGATGTCTATTGATAAGACTCTTTGATTATTTGCCATTCTATAGCCTCCCTCGCTAATCAGTAGTTTTTTATACTGTTTATATAAGAACCAGTGACCTTACACCTAAGTTTACTGGTCTATATAGATTAAGTTTAACGTCACCGTTTCCTATAGCCTCATAAGTAACAAAAGGTATAAAAAACCGCTGACCGCAAAAAAACCTGACAACATGTCCCACATTTTTTCCATGAACATAAAAATCAGTTAATTAATAGTTATTATATTTGTTTGTTAGTGTGAAAGCTATCAGGCAGGCAGGCACGTAAGATAATCTCACACTCCTTGACGAGGAAAGAATACCTTCCTGCCTTTAGCTTTACATTACACCTTAGATACTAAACTAAATGTTTAATAATTCTTTGATTACTCTGAATAATCTCCACCTGGTGTAGGATTGAGCTCTACAGATGTATCTGTGCTGCAGATGAAGATTTCTTTAGTTGCATCGTATGTAAGTACATAGCTAGCTGAACCATCTTTTACATACTTCTTCTTTGCACCATTTGGAAGTGTCTTCTTCATTTCATCAACAAGTGCAGTTGGATTACCAGTAACAGCACCGTCAGTAATTGATACACTAACACCAGCAGTATTGTTCATAACAGCATCATTTGCAGCTTCGTTTGTCATAGCTGTATTAGCTGCTGAAACGATCTCGCCAGCTGCTGTAAGGTCATCTGCCTTACGAGCCTTGTTGATGTAACGGATAAGTGCAGGAGCGATAGCTGCTGCAAGGATAGCCATGATAGCTATAACGATGATAAGCTCAACGAGTGAGAAACCTTTATTATTCTTCATAATCTTTCTCTCCTTTTCTTATAAATATAATTTTCTCTCATTAGATAATATATATACTGTCCCTCGTCTGACAGTTTATATCTAACTCGGTATATGTGAATGCCTCTTGGCATTGACACCATTTTAAACTGAATCTACAGCGTCGTACATTGAGAGTATAGGTGAGTAGATAGCGAGTACCATACCACCAACGACAACTGCAAGAAGTACTATAAGAAGTGGTTCAAGAGCAGCTGTAAGAGCATCAACCGCTATATCAACTTCTTCTTCGTAGAAGTCTGCAACTTTTTCCATCATCTCTTCTACGTTACCTGTCTCTTCGCCTATATGCATCATCTGAGGAAGCATAACCGGGAAGATATCCATATCTCTTACAGGTTTTGAAAGAGGAACACCCTTCGCAACCTGAACCTTACATTCAAGAAGCTTATCTCTGATTATCTTATTCTTGATAACCTTTGCTGTCTGCTCAACAGAATCTATAAGCGGAAGACCTGAAGCAAGAAGTGTAGCAAAAGTTCTTGAGAAAGTAGCTGCAGCACTCTTTATTGTAAGATTAGATATAATAGGAAGTTTTATAGCAGCCTGTCCGAAGAAATTCTGACCTGCTTCTGTCTTCTTGAAGACATTTATTCCTATTACAATACCAACTATTACGATAAGGTAAATATACCAAAAATGTACTATCGAATCTGAGAAAGCAACAAGCATCTTGGTTGCTACAGGAAGCTCAGCACCCATCTCCTTGAACATGTCTGAGAAAATAGGAATAACCTTTACAAGCATCATAATAACAACGCCGATAACTACGCAGATAACTACGATAGGATATGTCATGGCACCCTTGATCTTAGCCTCAACGTGTCCGTCCTTTTCAAACTGAGAAGCAAGTCTTTCGAAACATATCTCCAACTTACCGGAAGCCTCGCCGGCATTTACCATGTTGTAGAGAATAGGTGGGAATATATTCGAATTAAGCTTAAAGCCATCCGAAAGAGTACCACCCTTCTGAACATGCATTTGTGCCTGCTTGATAGCATCCTGAAGAGATTTGTTGTCTGTAGTCTCTGCCATCATCTCAAGAGCCTGTATAACAGGAACACCTGCTCTCAGGACAGCTCCGAACTGTTTACAGAATACTGAAAGATCTCTAGTCTTAACCTTTTTCTGGAAGCCTATATTAATATCCTTTGATTCAGATACTTCAAGGACATTGAAGCCTTCCTGTTTCAGCTTCTGCTTTACCGCATCTTCATTCTGACCTTCGATGGAGCCGCTCTTCTGCTTACCATCTCGGTCAATGACTTTGTAATTAAACTTTGCCATTCCTTTTCCTCCAACCCTGATTTTTTCATACCACGATACAATACTCATCGCACAGCATAAGCATTATATTTACATAATAATATAACAGTGTAAATATTTTTGCAATTTTTTTGTATCTATTTGTGCAACAATCACTATTTTTTCATAATATTATGTTAACTAGTAAAGATTTTTCTTCATAGTAACCTGATCCTGTGCATACATGAGACAGATTTCTCTTGTAATAACACCGTTTCTGTACAGATCCAGGAGCGCATCATCCATCGTGATCATTCCAAGACCCTTGGATGTCTGAATAGTAGACTCAATCTGATGAGTCTTTGCTTCACGGATCTGTGAACGTATAGCCGGTGATGCAAGCATGACCTCAAATCCTGCAACTCGTCCTCTGTTATCAGCTGTAGGCATAAGCTGCTGTGATATAACTCCCTCGATAACCATTGCAAGCTGAATACGTATCTGCTGCTGCTGATGTGGCGGGAATACGTCAATAATACGGTCGATAGTAGCTGCAGCACCGATTGTATGCAGTGTTGAGAATACGAGGTGTCCTGTCTCAGCAGCTGTAATAGCTATCTGAATTGTTTCAGGATCACGCATCTCTCCTACGAGGATGATATCCGGATCCTCACGGAGCGCAGCACGAAGAGCGTTATCAAAGGACAATGTATCCATACCAAGCTCTCTCTGGTTAACTATGGATTTCTTATGCTTATGTATATACTCTATTGGGTCTTCAAGTGTTATGATATGTGTTGAGAGGTTTTCATTTGCTTTATTGATAACTGAAGCAAGTGTTGTAGACTTACCTGAACCTGTAGGTCCTGTAACGAGAACAAGTCCTCTCTTTTTCTTATAAAGATCAACAACTGCAGGTGGAATACCAAGAGCTTCCGGTTTCGGAATCACGGTATCAATCTTTCTGTAGGCAGCCGCCATACGGCCTCTGTCCATAAATACATTTACACGAAAACGTCCGAGTTCTCCAACTGAGTATGCATAGTCACACTCACCTCTGTCCTTAAGGATAGCCTTCTGCCTCTCGTTCATTGTCATTCCAATACTTTCTGCACAGCTTTCTGCAGTAAGCGGCGGAACATCAACTTCCTTAAGAGCTCCATTGATACGGAACTTAGGCGGTATGCCAACAGCGAGATGAACGTCGGATGCGTTCTGCTCTATAGCCATAGCCAAGAGTTCGTTCATATCTATCATAACAACAATTCCCCCATTCTTTTTTAGATTTATTTATGCAGTCTCAAACACTGCACTATTTACATTTTAATACTCATCCTCAGTAGTGTACGTGATCTTCTTCATCTCACTTATACTGGTTACTCCGTTAAGGACATGCTTTGCGGCACTCATCTTAAGCGTAGACATTCCTTCTTCCAGTGCCTGCTTCTCTATAACATCGGCTGTACCACCCTTAGCTATAACCGAAGCAAGTGACTTAGATACCGGCATCATCTCGTACACACCGATTCGTCCTGCATAACCGGTATTGTTACAGAGTGCACATCCACCCTCACCCGGTTCATATATAACAACATCTTCCTCTGGATCTTCAACTCCGAGCGCCTTCTTCTCTTCATCATCTGCCAATCTCGGAACTTTACATGATGAACAAAGCCTACGCACAAGTCTCTGAGCGATAACACCAACAAGAGCATCACCTATGATGTAATCTTCAATACCCATGTCTATGATACGGGTAACAGTTGAAGCAGCTGAGTTTGTATGGAGTGTTGAAACAACAAGGTGTCCTGTTATAGCCGCCTGAACAGCTATCTTTGCAGTCTCACCGTCTCGAATCTCTCCTATCATTATTATATCAGGGTCCTGACGGAGAATAGAACGAAGCGCTGCCGCAAAGGTCATCTCTGCCTTAACATTAACCTGAACCTGATTGATACCATCGATATTAGCCTCGACAGGATCCTCAACTGTGATGATGTTAACATCTTCTTTATTTAATTCTGAAAGCGAAGTATAAAGTGTGGTTGATTTACCGGAACCTGTAGGACCCGTAACAAGAATGATTCCATGTGGGTTACTGAGGATTCCATCGAATACCTTAATCTCATCACCTGAGAAACCAAGTCCTGACTTAGGCTTCGTAAGTCCATCTTTAGAGGTAAGTCGCATAACCGTTTTCTCACCATATACAGTAGGAAGAATGGAAACACGGACATCAAACTCTCTTCTATCAACCATGATAGTAATACGACCGTCCTGAGGTTTTCTCTTTTCGGCTATATCCATACCACCGATGATCTTGATACGGGCACTGATTGCAGGAAGAAGTGATATATCATATGTCATAACCTGCTTCAGAGCACCGTCGATACGGTATCTTACTCTAACCTTTGTCTCAAGTGCTTCTATATGAATATCGGATGCTCTCTGACGAACACCACCTTCTATAATCTGGTTTACAAGAAGAACGATAGGTGAATTTTCAACTTCACTGTTGAGTTCTGCATCCTGATCATCAAGATTGAGAGTTGCTTCCTGCTCTTTTCTGTATGCTTCAGCAGCTTCCATAGCCTGACTGCTTCCGAAGTATTTATCCAGAGCTGCCTGAATCTCTTCTTCAAACGCAAGCATAGGCTCAATCTGAAGATTGGTCATAAGGCCTATATCATCAACAGCATCCAGATCAAGAGGATCTGCCATTGCAACTTTAAGAACATTTGGATTATCCGGAGCAAACTCTATAGGGAGTGCTTTATACTTATCAAGTATTGCCGGATCAGGGAAGAGGTTCAGTATAGAATCCTCAATCTGAGCAGCCCTGACCTCACAGAAGTCAACGCTCATCTGTGTTGTAAGAACTGTAATGAGAAGATCACGGCTTATGAAGCCCATCTCCTGAATAACTGTACCGATACGACCACCGGTTTCTTTCTGTCTCGCAAGTGCTTCCTGAAGCTGTTCTTCAGTGATGGCGCCTGCTTCAACAAGAAGATCACCGATACGTATTCTCTTTCTTCCTGCCTGCATCTTCATACCTGTTTTCCCTCCAAAAATCGCCACAAACTAATAACATGTTAAGGGCATAGTTATCCCATACCCAAAACACAAGTTTACGTAATTATAACACAATGTAAAAAATAATAAAAGATAAAGTGTATTTTTGTGCAATTTTACTTATTAATTCTTTCTTAAGAACTACATATAGTGGCATCTATTTCATTTGCAACTATATATTGTTCAGTATATGTCTATTCTTTGTTTATCTTTCTGTTCTTAATAGTTTTTGCAGGAACTCCGACATTTATAGTCCAGGCCGGAACATCTTTTGTAACCACACTTCCTGCACCTATTACAGCTCCCTCATGGATAGTCACTCCCTGCAGTATTGTAGTATTTCCACCTATCCATACATTTTTCTCAATAGTCACTCTTCCATAGGTATCGGTTAAATTCAAAGTGTTGGGATCATGTCCTGCAGAAAAAACTGTAACATATGGTCCGATAACTACATTATCTCCGATCAGAATATTGACTCTGTCTTTTGTGTGCGCCGAACAAAAGAATCGACATCCTCTGTTTATATAACACTTTCTTCCGATTGAGATTTTTGATGGATATCGAAAATACACTTTTCTATCGATCATCCCATCACTCCCCCACTTACCAAGAATCATTTTCAATATGATCCTTCTTATAATAACCGGAAGTAAATCAAGTAAAGCATATCCAATATGAGTAAGCCACGAATATATTTCAAATAAAAATATCATAAACTCTATAAACCTCTGTCAACTTCTACTATTATTTCATCATTAAATCGACTTACCTCAGAATTCATTTCTGATAAGCCCTCATAAGCAAAATATATATGCGATATTTTTTCATTTAGATGATCAGAAATAGTATCTCCAATATGTATGTTAACCGTCTCTTTGAAGATATGTTTCTTTATATGATCAGGAATATCATATCTTTTAAGAATTCCATTCTCATCAGCCATGATTCCAAAATGCCCACAATACTTCGCTGTAGGAAGTGTTTCATTTAAACCAGAACAATCCATTCCCAGCGACGCCTTTATATACGCTTCTTCCCAAGGAAATCCCGTCCTAACATCAGCCATAAGCAGCGTTTCATTTCCAAAATTTCTTCTCATCATATCTATTATGTATGGGACCCCATCCCTAACCAAATACTGAAATGATAAAATACCATCAACCAAAGATAGGTCATCTGCCATTGTATGGATAATCTCTATTAGTTTATCCTTGACTAAATCGAAATTGGTCGCCGGATAAGTTTCAGCCTGAACAAGGTATGGATTTTTGTCACAATAAATATTACTACATGACAATACTCTTATTCTCTTGTTTATTAAAAAAACTACTATTGACTGTTGAATCCCTTCTATAAACTCTTCTACAATTATCCTGTTCTTACGAGACCTCTCAAAAGCTACAGAAACCGCTTCAAATACTTCCGAGTCACATTTAGGTTTTGTTATCCCCTTCCCACCTGTGAGATCAGTTGCTTTTACTATTACAGGGAACTCACAATCCGTACAATAATCGACCGCCGTCTTAACATCTTCAAACTCTTTTGAAATAGGAGTTGGAAAGTTTTTTGAAACCAAATACTTTTTAAATCTATCTTTCTCATGAATCAGTTTGGCGGTTTCAAAACCGTCATGCCCTTTCCACCCCATCTCTTCACCTACATAAGATGCTGTTATGGATCCAAAATCATTTGCACAGCTTATTATTCCATCGACCTCTTCATTTCTGACAAGGTTCAGTATACTTTTATAATCAGAATAATCCATGGGAATATACTTATCAGAGATACTGTGTCCCGGGAGATTAGGCATATTGCCTGTAGTAATCGTATAGAACCCCATGTTCTGAGTTATTCTTATCAATGGAACTTCACTTATGGTTCCATTAAGGATTAATACTTTTTTCATATTTGTCCCTATAATAACCGTAAATCACCTGCGCCAATTCCCAATCATCTTCTGTATCTATATCTACCGTAGGGTTATAAGCATCATACCAGAACGGATTCTCACCTATCATATACCCACATCTATCTATACAATCTCTTGTAAGAATAACATTCGCCCAACTTACCTGATATATAGGCGGTAAGAACTGAGAGTATTTATGCCATCTTCCAAATCCGAATCCCAGCGGATTATGATTCTGATTGAGATAATAGTTTTTCTTTGGATATATAACATTCAAAGAATCATAATCTGAATCTAAGTTGTTCCATGTCTCAAACATCGTTTCATAATCATTGAACAAAGGATCCATACATGAGCAATACAATATATCATCATCACCCGGAACATCTTTGCATACGCCTTTCACAACATCCACAGTATTGGTTTCAAGTAATGTAAGCCTTTTATCTCTGTGAATAAAGTTAATTCCCCATTTCTCAGCTACATATTGAAATTTTTCATCCTCGCAGCTAAGAAAAATGTCTTTCTTATCCAATACTCTTTCAAGCTTTTCTATCAGAATATCTGAAAGACTAAGCCCTTTATAAAACTCTTTATAATTTTTTTCTTTTATTCTTACAGAACTGGCTTTCCCAAGTATAACAGCTTTCATCTTAGAGACTCCTTGTGAGATCATCATACTTCTTTGCATTTTCGATTATACTTCTAATATCACTAAGCTTTATCTGGCTAGGCCCATCTGATATAGCTTTATCAGGATCAGGATGAACCTCTGCAAATATACCATCAACACCAACTGCCAAACCCGCATTCATCATATATGGTGCAAATTCTCTGTTTCCTGACGTAAACTCTTTTCCACTCCCCGGTTGCTGAACTGAATGTGTCGCATCCAGAAAAACAGGATAACCCAGTTTTCTCATATCTAACAGTCCCTGCATATCTACAACTAATCTATTGTATCCAAAGGTAGTACCTCTTTCACAGAGTATTATTTTTTCATTATTACAGGACTTCATTTTATCGATTACATTATCCATATTCCATGGAGCCATGAATTGTCCCTTTTTAATATTTACAGCCTTACCTGTCCTTGCAGATTCCATAATTAAATCAGTCTGTCTACATAGATATGCAGGTATTTGCAACATGTCACAAACTTTTGCCACTTCTTTACATTGATATGTTTCATGTACATCCGTTGTAACAGGAATCTCATACTTTTCTTTGATATCATTCAGAATGACAAGTCCTTTTTCCATTCCGACGCCTCTTCCGGCATGTACATTTGACCTGTTTGCTTTATCGAATGAACCTTTAAAAACATAATTGATTTCAAGTTCGTCGCAGATACTCTTTAATTCAGCAGCAACTTGATCGCACATATCCCACCCTTCTATAGAGCAAGGCCCCGCTATCAGTGTCATTCTATCTCCGCCAATTATAATAGGATATGTTTCAGATAATCTAAAACTATTAACTTTCAGCACGTCTTTGTATCTCCTTCCAATCATCTTCAGAAAGAATTGTCCGTCTTTCAGGATAAGTTTTTTTCTTTATTTCTTCATTCAGATAAACAGAATCATTGTTAACATACATTGTCGATATTTCTTCAAAGACAACCCCTTCTTCTGTCCAGAAAGAATGATCCTGTCCACGCCCGATATGTATCATCTCTCCCGGTAACAGACTGAAACACTCTTGATCTACCTTGACTTTAAGAGTGCCATACAGAACATAAAACGATTCAGTTTTAATCCTATGATAATGGACAGGATATAATTGTCCTTTAGTCATGACAACGAAGCTTTTGCAATAATCACGGTTAACCACATTAATAAACATGGCTCCTGTATTTTCTATATTATCTACTCCATCATGATGATATAAACTTGTTTTTGCAATCTTCGGAAGAACTATATGTGCATCATGCATAATATCGACACATTTATTTATATAATGCTGAAGCATTTCATTTTTTTGTGTATATTCTTTAGTCATTTATTCTTTCCATGTCTATATAATAATCAAGAAGCTGCTCAATCCATGAATTTACATCTGACATTGAATTTGTTAATGAAGACATCTTTTCAAGATTAAGAGAATTATCTACTGTACCATTATATGGTGCATTCACGCCATTCACATCCAAAACAGGTTTAACTCCCGACTTAAACTCAATGTATTCCAGAATCTGCCGTACTGATACAATCCCTTCAGAACAAGCGTTTATAGGCCCGGTAAAACCAGTTTTAGAGAGTAATGCTATAAATCTGCCAAGTTCATTTTCCTCTGCCACACAGAATCTACTATCCATATTATCAATATTCATTGCTGTTCTGCTAAGGACATTCTTAACATAGAATAACAATCTGTTTGTATAATCATTCTTTCCGAGTACAAATGGTGATCTAACCGAAACCCAGTCTACATCATTATACTCCTGAGCCAACGCTCTCTCAGCATTTCTCTTTCCATCATCATATGAAAATTCACCTCTGTCACTCCAAACAATTTCCCCTTCATGAGGATCAAACTCTTTTTCAATGATATCAAAGTGATTCAAATCATAAACTCCAGCTGTCGACATATGAACAAACCTATCACACGTCACATTGTCCAGGAGTCTTTTTATGTCATTAGCACAGTAGGCCATCTTATCAATGACAATATCGTAGTTTTTTCCATTCAGCGCTTTTTCAACACTTGCTGAATTATTAAGATCCATGATAATTCTCGAAACAGAATCTCCAAAACTATCCTTAGCGCTTCCTCTGGTTGCGATAGTAACCCTGTCTCCATCAGAGAGAAGTTTTTCAACCATAGGTATTCCAAAGAATCTTGTGCCACCAATAACCAGAATATTCATCATTAACTCACCGATTAAATAGCATAAAGCGTCAAATCTGCCGCACCTCTATACATACAATTGTATCTTAAATAATACTTGTAATTATTATCCGCATACTTATTCATTAGATATTGGGGGATAGTAATAAGATCATCATGTTTATGATATACCCTAATCGCAAGTTTAGGTCTGAAAGAACTAATTGTTGACTCCGCACCTACCAGTGCATTCAATTCTGATCCTTCAATATCCATAAAAATCGCTGCCACTCTTTCACCATGAACAAGGTTATCAATTGTAGTCACATCGACTCTTTTTTTACCAGATACAGTGTTCGGTGAATCATTAATAGTTGTACTCTGTCCTTCTCCGTCTATGCAGATTGTTCCGTCTGAACTCCATACACCTTTCTTTATCGGCAAAACATTCTCAACACCGTCAGTGTTTTTCTTTAATAAACTATAATTATCCTCGTCAAACTCTAAGGCATATATCTTACTATCCGGAGCATATTCCGACATTTGAAGTGCGCTTTTTCCATCATATGCACCACAATCTATTATGACCCCGGTTTTTCTTTCAGAAAAAACCATTTCCAGTTCGTAATCATGAACATCATCTGTCCTAAGTTGACCAAGACGATGCATGTCACCAGATACTTTTCCATTAAGGTATTCAACCAAAATATTTCTTGAAAGATCATCTGCTAACGATTCATAGAGAGACTCAAACTCTTTCTGATGTTTCATAATAAAATCATAATTCAAGTATTCAAAATACTCCAAATACTGATCCTCAAAATCTATTATTTCGATAGAACCAGTGATCAATCCTCTTAATCGTCTCAGTTCCTTTTCCTGGTCTTTGTATTTAATACCAAATCCAACTAAACATATAGAATCAGCATACTTTTCATTGAATTCATTTATAGAAACAACTGATATACTATTACAAAGAATACCTTCTTTATAATACTCATCATCAACTACACAGCATTCAGGAAAAATACTCAATTTTCTAAGTTCATCAATCAGAGTATATGCATACCCACCTGCTCCAAAAATACATATAGTTTTCTCCGTATTCAAAAGATACGATAGATTATTCAGATTTTTATTCTTAGAATACTTGATTTTTCGAATCAATTTTTCCATATTATCTCCGTCTATCCACTTCATTACAGATTACGTACTGTGGAGAATTATTGATACTAATATATATCCTTCCAACATACTCTCCAATGAGTCCAAGCATTATCAGTATTATTCCACCAATTATCAATAAGAGTGAGGTAATAGAACTCCAACCTTCAACACCCGTATTACCCATTAATTTGTTTATGATTATATATATTGCATATATGAAGCCTAAACCTGAAATAAAGGTTCCAAAATAAACCCCGAATTCAAGAGGCTTAACTGAAAAAGCCGTAAATCCGTTCAACCATAATGAAACAAGTTTTCTAAAGCTGTACCCAGAAGTTCCTTCTATACGATCTCTATGATGCGTTTTGACATTTGCGATGTTTTTTGTTGTTCTAAAGACAAGGCCTCCGAGGTATGGATATGCATTTTGATATTTCAATATCTCATCAATTATGAATCTTTTAGCAACATAAAAAGAACTGCCTTTAAATCCCTTCGGCATATCAAGCATGGATTCAGCCAGCTTATTTGCAATCCATGTACCTGCCTTTCTGTAAGCTTTCTGTTTTATTTCTTCATAGTAAGCGTATACTACATCATATCCCTCATTCATCTTGTCTAACAAAACATCAAGCTGGTCAATCGGAGTCTGTCCGTCATCATCAAGAGACACTATATAATCACCGGTAGTTCTTGAATAACCAGCCATAAGTGCAGCATGCTGTCCAAAATTCTTTGCAAGAGAAATTCCAACTATATTATCATGTTCATTCGCAAGTTTCGAAATAACTTCCCACACTCCATCAGGAGAGCAGTCATTTACAAGAATGATTTCATAAGAATCATTCTTTTTCTGTTTCATTATTTCTATTATTTCATTAACAACCTTTTCTATAGTACGCTCTGATCTATAGCAAGGAATAACGAAAGAGTACCTGTTCATGTAATCACCTTTTCATTATCCAAATATCGAATATACACTAATCCCTGCAATTATAAGTAATAACGCCAGTATCTTCCCGGCATTTATCTTCTCGCCAAACAGCTTTACTCCAAATACAGTCACATAGATATAACATGTGCTTTCAAGCACAGCACCCATGGAAAGCGGTATTCCTCTGTAAGCTATTATGGCCATGAGAGTGGTTCCGAAGAAAAGTAAATATGCAAATATAACAAGGGGATTCAGATACTCCTTAATCACAGAATCGTATTGTTTCTGAGAAGCCTTCTTCAGCATCACCTGAGATACGGAGCTGAGAAAGAAAGCAACGAGTATCAAAAGAACATATCTTATATCATATTTCATGATCATCCCCTCCTTCTTTCTCTGTAACCTTTTCATCTGAAAGAGAAAAGATTATCATTCCGAGGATAACCATGATCACCCCAATAACTTTACCTATAGTCAGTTTTTCCCCAAAAACTACAATACCCCAGACAAGTCCCCATACAACTGTAACTGCTTTATTTGCATATGCAGTAGTAAGTGGAAGTCTTTTTATGATCTGCTGCCAGGCTATAGCATAGACACCCATAATCAGTATCATTATAGCATAATACATGCAAAATCTGAAACTAAGAAACGCTTCGCCTGCAGCCTTCTTGCTGCAAATTCCACAAAGTGAAAAAACCATAAGCAGAATGTGAAGGATAAATATAATCTTCACTTTACTATTGGATTTGTTTTTCGCTTTATCATCCATAAAACTCATGAACCTTTTCCAATATATATTCCTGATCCTTCTCCGGCAGATTATAAAACATCGGCAGTCTGATCAGTCTGTTGCTCTCCCTAGTGGTATATACATCCTCACCATGGAAACGTCCAAACTCTTTTCCTGCAATTGATGTATGAAGCGGTACATAATGGAACACTGCAAGTATACCGCTTTCCTTAAGGAAGCTGAGAAGCTTCGTACGTTCATCAAGGTCCTTCACCTTAATGTAAAACATGTGAGCATTATGAGAATAACCATCAGGTATGAAAGGCAGTTCTATAAAACCTTTCTCGGCAAGATCAGTAAGCCCTTCTCTGTATCTCTCCCATGTCTTCATACGGTTATCGAGTATCATGTCTGCCACCTCAAGCTGTGCCCAGAGGTAAGCAGCATTCATATCACTCGGGAGGTATGAGCTTCCCTTATCAACCCATGTATATTTATCAACGAGGCCACGGAAGAATTTGCTTCTGTTCGTGCCCTTCTCACGGATGATCTCAGCGTCCTCTATATACTTCTCACTGTTAATGAGAAGTGCGCCGCCTTCACCCATGCTGTAATTCTTTGTCTCATGAAAACTGAATGCTCCAAAGTCCCCTATGGTTCCAAGAGCCTTGCCTTTATATGTACTCATCATGCCCTGAGCGGCATCTTCGACAACATACAGATTATGACGCTCTGCTATGTCCATAATAGCGTCCATCTCACAAGCAATCCCCGCATAGTGAACAGGAACGATGGCCTTTGTCTTTTCAGTCACAGCGTCTTCAATCAGCTTTTCATTTATATTCAAAGTATCCGGTCTTATATCTACGAAAACAATCTTTGCGCCTCTCAGTACAAATGCATTTGCAGTAGATACAAATGTATAGCTCGGCATTATTACTTCGTCGCCCGGCTTTATATCCAGGAGTATCGCAGCCATCTCAAGAGCGTGTGTACACGAAGTAGTAAGAAGTGCCTTCTTTGTATCTGTACGGGCTTCTATCCACTCATTACATTTTCTTGTGAATTCACCGTCTCCACAGATCTTGTGATTCTCTTCAATAGCTTTCCTTATGTAATTGAGTTCGGTACCGATGTACGGCGTCTGATTGAAGCTTATCATTATATTCTTTCCCAACACATTCAGCTAAAAGCATGCCATAAACGTTTTTACGTTAATGTCATTATCTAGCATTCGTCAACATTCTTACGTCTGATTACCATACCTGTTTTTACTATATCAGGAAGTTCTCTTTCGCCTGATTCACCCATGATTCTAAGCCCCACATGAAGCTCCTGCTTTGGATGAGGAGCCGATTCCATAGGAGTTCCATACTCGTCCTCTATACTTACAACAGACGCCTTGATATTGTCACCGGCAAATGTCATGATTTCAACTTCTTCTCCGACAGAAAACTTGTTTTTCTGATGTATCTTAACCTGAGTTATGTCAACCTCTTCAACAGTCCCCAGATAAATATAATTCTGCACATAAGTATTGCTGTCATATATCTGTGTTTCATGATCCGGCTTTCCGAAATAGAAACCTGTCGTGAACTGGCGAAATGTACAGGCGCTGATCTGCTCCATATAATAATCAGCTTTACTTCTGTAAAGCTCTATGTCGCTATAATAATCATCAATTGCTTCTCTATATATCTTAGCTACGCTGGCCACATAGAGAGCTGTCTTCATTCTTCCTTCGACTTTAAATGAATAGATACCCGCATCAACCATCTCAGGTATGTGATTCACCATGCAAAGATCCTTGGAATTGAAAATGTAAGTTCCTCTTTCATCCTCTTCTACAGGAAGATATTCGCCCGGCCTCTGTTCCTCAACAACCGCGTACTTCCATCTGCATGGATGAGTACATGCACCTTTATTTGCATCCCTTCCGGTAAAGTAAGAAGAAAGCAAACACCTGCCTGAATATGATATACACATAGCACCGTGCATGAAAGCTTCTATCTCAAGGTCATCAGGAATGTTAGCCCGCGTTTCCTTAATCTCCGCGAGGGACAACTCTCTTGCACATACTATCCTCGTAGCGCCAAGATCATGCCAGAACTTAAATGTAAGATAATTCGTATTATTGGCCTGAGTACTGATATGGATATCAATCTCAGGGATAATCTCCTTCACCAGAGTGAAGATTCCCGGGTCAGATACAAGCACAGCATCAAAACCATAATCTTTTATCTCATGGAGATATTTCTTAACTCCTTCAAGATCATAATTATGGGCATATATATTCACAGTGAGGTAAACCTTGATACCTCTCTCGTGAGCATATCTGATACCTTCCTTCATCTCTCCAGGAGTGAAGTTATCAGCCTTCGCACGGAGACTGAAACTGCTTCCGCCGAGATATACAGCATCTGCGCCATAATCTATAGCAGTCTTCATAGTCTCAAGAGAACCTGCCGGCATCAATAATTCAATTTTATTATTTCTTGATTCATTCATACTTTTTCAAAATTACTGACAATCAATTATCAAAAACCATATAGGAAATGATCAGCGCACAACTGATACTGTCATTCCGTCGCCAACTGCAACTATGCTGGTTACAAACCTGTCATCATCCTTTAGATCACGCAGGAATTTTCTCATTTTGTCATGAATAGTCCTGTCTCTCTTTTCTACATGAAAATGTGATTCAAGGACTTCTCCACCCATAAGGATATTGTCACATATTATCGTACTTCCCGAATGCACATACTGCATTGAAAGATCAAGATAATTCTGATACTGTGCCTTAGCGGCATCTATAAAGACCATATCAAAGCTGCCTTCAATATCCTTTAGTATCTCAGCAGCATCTCCGGTCAGGACTCTGATCACGTCCGTGAGTCCCATATCAGCGATATTCTTACGTGCAACTTCTGCAGTATCCTCATCAATCTCAATGGATATTATGTTAACCGCTTCATCTGAGCCATCTTTTTCAGAGGAAGCTGCATATTCCTTCATTGCTTCCGCCATAACTATGGCAGAATACCCAACCGCCGTACCAATTTCCAAAATCTTCTCCGGACGTTTCATAGCGATGAGAGTCTTCATAAACTCCCTAGTTTCATCTCTGATTATCGGCACTGAAGCACTAAGAGCTTCCGAGTGAATCTCGCCCAGAAGCCCTGTATCATCAGCATTGAAGGAATTTATAAATGTACGTATTCTATCGTATTCCAATAATTCAATCCTTTATAATTATCATCAATTATTCGCCGGCATCCTCGCCACCGTCATCTGTGGTTTCTCCATCGTCCGGAACGTCCTCGCCTCCGGATTCATCACCTGTTTCTCCGGTATCATAAACATCCGTTCCGGTATCAACCTTGATCTTGTCATTTGCATCGCCGGTGTCCTCTTCCTCTTCTTCGTTAACACCGCAGATAAGGTTGATTATATCTCCGTATTTCATGGCAGGACTCATACCGTATTTACCCGGCTTAACATTCTTGCCATAGCCACCTATCTTCATCTTTGCCATCATGACGTATTTGTTATCTATAACACCTGCATCATATACAATCTCAGATATTTCAGTAGCCGAGGAATCCCTTGGAATTTCTACAACTACAGAATCTTTCGATGTAGGGTTCTTTGCTTTATCTCCAAATACATCATATGAGAATTTAAATGAAACTGAGAACCCTTTGACAAGTATGAATATTATAGCTACATCCACAAGGAGCTCAACGGCATAATATATGAATCCGCCTATGCCTCTTTCAGCTATTTTATATCCGTCAAACTTTGGTTTTTTTCTTGTTCTTAATCTTCTTCTTTTCATTTTCCTTAATCATCCTCACTTACGAGATCGAAGTATATGTCTTTTGCTGTCTCAGAATACATCTCACGAACAAGTCCTGATAGTCTGCTTTCCGCACGTAAAAAATCACTGACTACAGCATTATGCAGCAGATCATCATAATCATTCATCATTTTTGTCAGCTCGTCGAATCTGTTCTCACCGCCATAATTGTGAATGTCTGCATTCAGTCTTTTAAGTTCCTTGAGACTTTTGTATAAATCCTTATTGGCACGAAGATTCTTTCTTGCCTGAACATACTTTCTGTACTCTTCGGATTCTTTCAGCATCTGATTCAGTTTTCTGCATTCAGCAATGATATCACTCATACTAAACCTCTGAGATAATCGGAAGTATCATAGGGCTTCGTTTTGTCCTCTTCCAGAGGAATTCACCAAGCGAATCCTTAAGGCTTCCTTTTATTCTTCCCCAGTCACATGAATATCTTCTTATTGCATCAGAGAGTGCCTCTTCAGCAACCACTCTGCAGTCCTCTATAAGCATTTCTGATTCTCTTACATAAACAAATCCACGGGATACAATATCCGGTCCGGCAAGTATCTCACCGGTTGCTTTTTCAAGAGTAACCGCAACTATGATAAGACCATTCTGTGACAACTGCTGTCTGTCACGCAGTACTATATTTCCAACATCACCTACACCAAGTCCGTCTACAAGAACTTCTCCCGAAGGCACCTTGTTGGTTACCTCAAAGATATCCTCTGCAAGTGAAAGCACATCACCTGTTGAAAGTATCTTAACATTTTCCTTTGGAATACCCATCTCTCTGGCAAGCTCAGCATGTCTCTTAAGATGCTTGTACTCACCGTGTACAGGAACTGCATACTTAGGCTTGGTAAGCGCATACATGAGCTTCAGCTCTTCCTGGCAGGCATGACCTGATACATGAGTATCATGGTAAATGACCTTTGCGCCTTTCATTTCCAATTCATTTATAACCCTGTTAACAGCCTTTTCATTTCCAGGAATAGGGCTGGATGAAAGTATTACCAGATCTCCCGGAACAATTGAAACCTTGTTGTGAATATTTGCGGCTATTCTGGAAAGAACTGCCATATTCTCGCCCTGGCTTCCGGTAGTAATGATAACTTCCTTTTCACCCGGATATTCATTTACCTGCTCCATCTCTATCAGAGTATTGTCAGGAATCTTGATGTATCCAAGTTCAGAAGCAATACCAAGTATATTCACCATGCTCCTGCCATCCACGGCAACCTTTCTGCCATACTTATATGCAGAATTTATGATCTGCTGCACGCGGTCAACGTTGGATGCAAATGTAGCGATGATAATTCTTCTGTCTCTGTTGTCATCAAAAAGATGATCAAAGGTTTTTCCTATAGTCTTTTCAGACGGTGTAAAGCCCGGTCTCTCAACGTTGGTTGAATCAGCAAGGAGCGCAAGAACTCCCTTCTTTCCAAGCTCACCGAATCTCTGCAGGTCAATAACCCCGCCGTTAACAGGTGTATAATCAACCTTGAAATCACCTGTATGTACTATAACTCCCTTTGGAGTATATATAGCGAGTGCTGCAGAATCAGCTATACTGTGATTGGTCCTTATGAACTCAACCCTGAAGCATCCAAGATTGATAATCTGTCCATAAGTCACTATCTTTCGTTTAACGTTATTGATAAGATTATGCTCCTTAAGCTTATAATCTATGATTCCCATAGTAAGCTTAGTTGCATATATCGGCATATTCAGTTGTTTCTCTATGTAAGGTATTGAACCTATATGATCTTCATGACCATGAGTTATCACGAGTCCCTTGATCCTGTCCTGATTCTCGATAAGGTATGATATATCAGGAATTACCAGGTCAATTCCGAGCATATCATCTGTCGGAAATGAAAGGCCGCAGTCGATAACTATAATACTGTCCTCATATTCAATTGCGGTTATATTCATTCCTATCTGCTCAAGTCCGCCCAGAGGAATAATCTTCACCGCATCACTGCTGTTCATTTAATCTGTCCTCCCGTATACAGAAAGCTCCGTATACTTCTTTCTATCAATCAAATACTATTCAATTCCATTTTGCAGCGCATACATTATTCAGCGTTGCGTCTCATATCCAGATAAGTCTCAAGTATAAGTGCTGCTGCAACCTTATCTATGTATGTCTTTCTGTCCTCTTTTGCAACATCCATATCGGAAAGTGTTCTGTCCGCGGCAATGGTAGTGAGTCTCTCATCCATAAGATGAACCGGAAGGCCGGTACGCCTCTCCAGATTCTCTTTGAATTCCTCTGTGAGTCTTACTCTCTCGCCTTCAGTATTGTTCATATTCTTGGGATATCCCAGAACTATCTCTGTGACTCCATTTTCGATTATTATTTCTTCTATCCTTGCAAATGTACGGCGCAGCTTAGTAGGGCGTTCCCTCTCTATAGTCTCATAAGGCTGAGCTATAAGAAGGCTCTCATCAGAAAGTGCAACACCAACCGTCTTAGCGCCGTAATCAAGTCCCATTATACGCATAGAATCACCTTATCAGTCCTTAAGCTTCGTTTCGATATAATTCTCAAGAAGAACTTCTATGATCTCATCACGTTCAACTTTCATGATAAGACTTCTGGCATTCTTATGACTGGTTATATATGTCGGATCACCACTCATGATATAACCGACAACCTGACTTACAGGGTTATAACCTTTCTCCGATAATGCCTGGTAAACCTTCTCAAGAACCTCCGGCACTTCTATAATATTATCTCTTACTAAATCCATATCCTGAGTACTCATAACCAACACCCTTCCGCAAATGTCTTAAAACTACCCACAATCTGTAATATAATACACCATTTTCATAGTAATGGCAAGTGCCCCAAGCGGCGAGTCATATCTAGAATTCAAACGTCAATTGTGCAGTTTCAGGCATGTCTCCGAGGATTCCCAGCTCGGCCATCTTATCAAGTACCGTCTTACTGATCTTTGCGCGGTTCTTAATCTCATCACGAGACAGGAATTCTCCTTTTGCAGCAGCCTCTTTAAGCTGTGTTGCCGCCTTTTCGCCCATGCCGTCGATTGAAGCAAATGAAGGCATTATCTTGCCGTCAATAATCTGGAATCTTGTATCATCAGCTCTGTAGATATCAATAGGCATGAATTCAAGTCCTCTTGCATACATCTCCTGAACAAGTCTGAGATCCTTTAAGAGACCCTCTTCCTTAGCCGACCTTTCACTTTTATCCTTATTCATCAGCTCTTTTATATGCATATCAACCTTTTCCTTACCGAAGCACATCTTCTCGTATGAGAAGTCATCGGCTCTGATACTGAAAAATGCAGCGTAATATGCCAATGGATAATAAATCTTATAATAAGCAACACGCCATGCCATCATAACGTAAGCTACAGCATGTGCCTTCGGGAACATGTACGCTATTTTGCTGCAGGACCAGATATACCAGTCAGGAACACCATGATCCTTCATATCCTGAGTCCATTTTGCCCAAACTTCCGGATCAATCTTTCCTTTAGCAACAATACCTTTACGTACCTTCTCCATTATGTTGAAGGCCTCACTCGGGTCCAGCCCCATATGGATAAGATAAACCATGATATCATCACGGCAGCATATAGCAGACGAAAGCTTACAGGTACCTTCCTGAATAAGTGTCTGTGCATTTCCAAGCCAGACATCAGTACCGTGAGCAAGTCCCGTCAGGCGGACAAGATCCGAGAAATTCTCAGGTCCTGCCTCGATAACCATCTGCATAGCGAAGTCTGTACCGAACTCCGGTATTCCGAGACATCCGAGCGGTGTACCACCTATATCCTTCGTTTCAATTCCAAGAGCTTCAGGTCCGTGGAAAAGACTCATTACTTTCTTGTCATCAAGAGGTATGGTTGTAGCCTTATGACCTGTTAAATCTTCAAGCCTTCTTATCATTGTCGGATCGTCGTGACCCAGAATATCAAACTTAAGAAGGTTATGATCTATACTGTGAAATTCGAAATGAGTCGTAATAATATCCGTACTCATATCATTTGCAGGCTTCTGAATAGGTGTGAAGCTGTAGATATCCTCGTTATAAGGTGTAACTATGATTCCACCAGGGTGCTGTCCTGTCGTCCTCTTAACACCGGTACAACCCGCAGCAAGTCTCGTTATCTCAGCACGCCTCTTACTGATTCCTCTCTTCTCGCAGTATTTAAGCACGTAGCCATATGCAGTCTTCTCAGCAAGTGTACCTATAGTACCCGCTCTGAAGGCATGATCCTCACCAAACATTTCTCCGATGAAAGCATGTGCATTAGGCTGATATTCGCCCGAGAAATTAAGATCGATATCCGGTTCCTTGTCGCCCTTAAAGCCAAGGAATGTTTCAAATGGAATGTCATGTCCTTCTTTGATGAGATCATGACCGCAGACCGGACATTTTCTGTCAGGCATATCACATCCTGACATACCCGAGTAGCTCTTTACTTCTTCAGAATCAAAATCTACAAAGTGGCACTCCGGACATATATAATGCGGTGACAGCGGATTAACCTCTGTTATTCCCGACATTGTAGCTACAAATGACGAACCTACCGAACCTCTTGATCCTACAAGATATCCGTCAGAATTCGACTTTGCAACCAGTTTCTGCGATATCATGTATAGACCCGAGTAACCATTTGATATAATTGAATCAAGTTCTCTCTTAAGTCTCTTTTCAACCGGCTCAGGAAGCTCCGGCCCGTAAATACTGTGTGCCTTGTCATAGCAGAGCTTCGTCAGATCTTCATCTGAATGCTCAACTATAGGCGGACATTTATCCGGTCTTACCGGAGATATCTTCTCTATCATGTCAGATATCATATTTGAATTATCAATGACTATCTTAGTTGCAGTTTCATAGTCGAGGAAGCTGAACTCATCCATCATCTCTTCAGTCGTTCTGAAGTAAAGCGGCGGCTGTCTGTCAGCACCCTTTATATCCTTGCCTTCCTGGACTATGGTTCTGTATATGGCATCCTCAGGTTCTATAAAGTGCACATTTCCCGTAGCAACTACAGGCTTACTGAATGACTTTCCAAGATCAATGATCTTCTTGACTATATCTTCCAGATCCTCCTTGGACTTTATGCTGCTCTTTTCATTTTCAATCTTCAGCATATCGTTTGAAGGTGGCTGTACTTCGAGATAATCAAACCAGGAAACAAGTGCTGCTATATCCTCTTCCGGCTTTCCTTCCTCTATAGCCTCATAGATCTCTCCTGACGAGCTTCCTGAACCCACCAGAAGCCCTTCTCTGTATTTATCCACAATACTCATAGGAATACGCGGATATCTGTTAAAATACTTAATATGCGCTTCTGAGACAATCCTGTAGAGATTGACTCTTCCTGTTTCATTTTTAACAAGAATGGTTCCGTTATGAACTCTTCCCTTTCGTACCGCGTCAGGCGAAGTACGTCCCTTCTCATTCAGGCCCTCGATAGTAGTTATTCCATCATTATGTATCATTTTAAGGAGTTCAACGAAAATCTTTGCCGTTACATCCGCATCGTCGCAGGCACGGTGGTGGTGTTTATTAACTACACCGAAATGCTTACAGAGTCTGTCGAGATTGTATCTTCCGAGCTCTGGTACATATACGTGCGCCAGAGTCATGGTATCAAGCGCAGCGAATCCATAAGTAAGCCCGAGTCTCTTACAGAATTCTTTGATGAATCCGGTATCAAATGTAGCGTTATGCGCCACGAGAATAGCATCCTTTGAAAACTCGAGAAACTTAGGAAGTATCACCTCTATGGTAGGTGCATCCTTGACCATTGCATCTGTTATGGAAGTAAGTTTCTCAATCTCATACGGAATCGGCTCCTCAGGATTAATAAATTCAGAAAATCTGCCAAGTTCCTTTCCTTCAGCGTCAACCCTGACTGCACCTATCTCAATGATCTTGCAGTTTCTGGTTGAAAGACCCGTTGTTTCAATATCGAATACTACGAACTCTTTATCGAGAGTACCACCTTTTTCACCATCTATAACGAGAGGCTTCAGATCATTTACAAGATATGCATCCAGACCATATATTACTTTAAAAGTATCCTTCTCAACAACATGATTGGCAACAGGGAACGCCTGTACAACGCCATTATCAGTTATAGCCATGGCGCTGTGTCCGAAAGCCTTGGCACAGCCTATGACCTTGCCAACATCGGCAACACTGTCCATTTCCGAGAACATGGTATGAACAGCGAGCTCCACTCTCTTCCTTGGAGCATTATCCTCTCTCTTCACCCTGAAGTCAGGAATATGTTTCATTCCGCTTATAGAACCGATAACCAGCTCTCTCGCGTATGTATCATACTGTGGAGCTCCCTTAAGCTTATAGAAGCTGCCCTTTTTGATTTCAGCCGCAATAACATCCATATCGTCAGGCTGAATGAATATTTTAAATGAAATGCTGTCCGTAAAATCCGTAATGGTTCCCGTCATAAGGAACTTACCTGATCTGAGTTCTCTCGATTCAGCTTCAATAAGCTGACCACGGATTACGACTATGTTGGCACTTTCATCTACATCTTTTATCTCTACCGTATCACCTTCAACATTTCTTCCCAGGAAACAATCAGGATCATCTGAAGGTCTCTTCTTATATCCTGAAGCATACTTCCTTCCCTCATGCTTCTCTGTCTTTTGGTCAGAAGGAGCATTCTTTGCTTCAGAATCAGTTGATACTGGATTTGAATCCGCGTTTGACATAGTATCAACTCCCGGATTCTGTATGGCGTCAGTCCCTGGAATTGCTGCAGCATTTTCATACGCAGCCATGTTTTCTGCATACGCTGCCATCTCCATGGCATACTCATCCATATCGCGGTCATCCTGATAATATGGACCTTCATTTTCGGATGCTGCCCTGTTAACGATCGTACCCTGGCGAGGCACTGAATCCGGAACAGGTGAAACAACCGATTCCTCTTTAGGTTCCTCCTTCTTCACAGGAACGAACTCAAATTCAACCTCAACAGTCATTCCAAACCTCTCCTGATATACATCGGTAAGGTACTTTTCAATATCTCTTTTTGCGTTATGTGCAAGCATAGTATCAGAGAAAGTAAGGCTTATATGATTGCCCTCAACCTTTTTCTCTGCAGCATAAAAAAGCTTATAAGTCACCTTACTGTGACTCTTAAGCTCAAATAAAAAGCTGTCCATATAAACCTTCATAAGATTTTCCGGATTATACTGATCGGACAGCAGGTATCTCTCATTTATAACAACTTTACTATGTCCCCTCGGTCCATAGACGAACTCTCTGACGGAATTCTCCGCCAAAGATATGACTTCTTTCGATATCAAGTGTTCTGACTCTATATCGATCATGAGTTTCTTCTCATCCTTACTCATGATCACTCTCGTAACCAGAACACCCTCGAAGTACTTCTTATAACGTTCATCTATCTTAATCCCAGGGAAAACTTGTAAGAATTCTTTCTTCTCCATTTAATTACCCCAGTTATCCAACTCTTTCTTAAGTTCAGAAAGTATTTCATCCTCTTTAACTTTCTTGACAATCTCACCCTTCTTAAACAGGAGTCCTTCTCCGACTCCTCCTGCAACTCCGATATCAGCTTCTCTTGCTTCGCCCGGTCCATTTACAACACATCCCATTACAGCGACTGTAATATCAAGATGCTCATAGTCCTCTATCAGCTTTTCAACGCTGTTTGCAAGGCTTATCATATCAATCTTTGTACGTCCGCATGTAGGACATGAAACAAGATTAATTCCTCCGGTGCGCAGACCGAGAGTCTTAAGTATGAGCTTTGCAGTTCTTATCTCCTGAACAGGATCACCTGTGAGAGAAACCCTTATAGTGTCACCTATTCCCTCATTCAGTATAAGTCCAAGCCCGATGCTGGATTTGATATTTCCGCTGTATATGGCTCCTGCTTCTGTTATTCCTACATGAAGCGGATGATCTGTGATCTGTGAGATCAGCTGATGGGTCTTAAGGCACATCATGACATCAGATGACTTAATGCTTATAACTATGTTGTCATAGTCCAGCCTCTCTATCATCTGAACCTTATCCATGGCACTCTCAACTATTCCTTCAGCAGTAACATGACCGTACTTCTCAAGGAACTGCTTTTCCAGTGAACCACTGTTGACGCCGACTCTTATCGGTACATTTCTCTTCTTTGCTTCTTCAACGACAATTTTCAGTTTATCTTCTCCGCCGATATTTCCGGGATTGATGCGAATCTTATCTGCTCCATGCTCCATGGCAAGAACAGCCATTCTGTAATCAAAATGGACATCAGCAACTATAGGTATATGAATCCTCTCTTTGATCTTATCGAAAGCCTTGGCAGCCTCTTCCGTATTTGCAGTAGATCTGATGATATCACAGCCTGCCTTCTCAAGTTCAAGTATCTGAGCTACTGTAGCTTCCACATCGGAAGTCTCAGTATTTGTCATTGACTGTATAGCTATCGGACTTCCGCCGCCAATAGTTACTCCGCCTATATTTACTTTACGAGTATTTTCTCTTGTAAACATATCATATACCTCAAAGATAACTCATCAAATGTAAGCTATTTTCCCATAACCTTGCCGATGTCATTGAAGAGCACAAATATCATTAAAACTATAAGTATAGCCGCTCCTATACCTGTTATGATAAGTTCCTTATCTGCAGGCACCTTCTTTCTTGTTACTGCTTCAAACATAACAAGAAGTATTCTTCCACCGTCAAGTGCCGGTATCGGAAGAAGATTCATTACACCAAGATTTGCCGACAGAAGAACTACGAAGTTAACTATATTCAGAAGTACAAGTCCGAAACCGCTTCCTGACTCTTCCGCTGCATCCTCTGCCTCATCTATAACGTCGCTCATCATATTTGCTATTCCGACAGGTCCGGACAGATCATCCTTATTGAACTTTCCTCTGAACATTGATCCGAGAGTCATAAATACTGACTTGATCTGCAGTCTTACTTCAAGTGCACCATAATACACTTCCTCAGAAAAGCTCTCTGAGAGTTTTGAGTCGCTTCTGATGCCGAACATATAACTTCCTGATTTCTCGTCATACTTCATCAGCACAGTAGTCTGAACAACCTCACCATTTCTGTCGATAGTTACTTCAACAGGCTTCGTTGGATCAGCCATCATCCTGAAGAGAGATATCTCACGGAAATTGTAAATTCTGTCACCATTAAGATGTGTTATGGTATCTCCCGGCTGAATTCCTGCTTCATATGCTGCACTGTCCTTCTCAACCTCCAGAATTGTCGGAGGGTCAATATATGAATAGTGGCATACTACTATAGCAAGTACAAAAGCCAATATAAAATTAAAGCAAGGGCCTGCGAAAAGTATCGCAAGTCTCTGCCATGGTTTCTTGTTACTGAAGGCATTCGGATCCTCTGATTCTTCCAGCTGTCCTTCCATCATACAGTATCCGCCTATCGGAAACATTCGAAGAGCATATTTAGTCTCTCCCTTCCCAAAGGTCGATATAGCAGGACCCATGCCTATTGAAAATTCATTTACTTTAACCTTATTCAGTCTTGCAACTATGAAATGTCCGAATTCATGGACGAACACTATCAGTCCGAAGACCAGAATAATTGATATGATCTTAACCATATATCACCTGTAACTAATAATTCTATAACTGCCGGCTATATTACCTGATACTGCCGAGCATATCCTTAACATAAGGCATTACACCAACTATATCCTCCACGCTCGGATTATCGATTATCTCAGCGTGAGTCATGGCATATTCTATGAGTGCATAAATATCAAGGAACCGTATCTTTCCGGCAAGGAATTCTGCAACTGCATATTCATTTGCTGCGTTCATTACTGCCGGCATTGTACCGCCTCTTCTGAGAGATTCATATGCGAAATCAAGGCCTTTAAATGTATCGCGGTCTGGTATTTCTATCTCTATGTCTTTTATCTTTGTAAAATCAAGTCGCTCGCCCGGAAGGAATCTTCTCTCAGGATAATACAGGGCATACTGTATTGGAAGCTTCATATCCGGTGTTCCGAGCTGAGCTATTATAGCTCCGTCAGCATATTCAACCGCTGAATGAATGATACTCTTAGGCTGAATCAGAACCTCTATCTGCGAAGGATCAACATCAAAGAGCCATTTTGCCTCTATAACCTCAAGTCCTTTATTCACCATGGTCGCACTGTCTATGGTTATCTTCGGACCCATTGACCAGTTAGGATGATTCAGTGCCTGTTCAACAGTCACATCAATGAGTTCTTCCTTCTTCCTTCCTCTGAAAGGACCGCCTGAAGCTGTAAGAAGTATCCTGCTTACAGGATTCATGGAATTACCCTGCAATGACTGGAATATAGCTGAATGCTCACTGTCTACAGGAAGGATACTGACTCCTTTCTCTTTTGCAAGATTCATTACAATGCTTCCCGCAGTGACAAGAGTCTCCTTATTTGCCAGCGCTATATCTTTCCCGGCGTTTATTGCAGCTATGGTAGGTTCAACACCTATCATTCCGACTATGGCAGTAACAACCATATCTGCTTCTTCAGCAGTTGCTACTGCTTTAAGCCCATCCATACCGAAGAACAATTCGTATTTATAATCCGGTATATCAGAGAGCCTCTGCCTCAGGTCCTCTGCCAGTGTTTCATCTCCTATGGAAATGATACGCGGTCTGAACTCTCTGACCTGTTCTTCCAGGAGCGATACATTTGTCCCCGCTGCAAGCGCTGCAACCTCTATATCTTTATTTGTACGGACAACCTCCAGAGTCTGAGTTCCTATTGACCCTGTCGAGCCGATTATAGAAATCTTTTTCATTTACATATACCTTTGAATTATAGCGTAAACCAAGTAGTAAATTATCGGTGCAACGAAAATAACGCTGTCGAATCTGTCCAGAACCCCACCGTGTCCCGGTATAAGTTTTCCGTAATCCTTAATCTTATTGTTTCTCTTTATTGCAGAAGCGGTCAGATCTCCGATGACTGCCGGAATAGCTCCGACTGCACCTATAAGAACAAACCAGAGTACATAATGGTTAGGAACAAACTTTCTTCCGAAGAGCAGTCCGAAAAGTCCTCCAAGAAGTCCGGCTCCTACGATACCACCTATAAGTCCCTCTACACTCTTCTTCGGTGAAAGCTTAGGTGACATCTTGTGTTTACCTATAGTCACACCTGTAAAATACGCGAGCGTGTCATTTCCCCATGAACATATGGCAATGAGGAGAACAAGTATAAGGCCGTTCTTCATCTGCCTCAGCTGATACACATATGAAAGCATCACGGCAACATAAAAGAATGCCAGAAATGTATGCTGCATCTCGTGATCCGTGAACTTAGGAAATGTAATTACATACATTGCAAGCACGAGAAGCAGGAATATGATCATAAATGGAAGGATAAGACTTCTGTCTGCAAACATCAGAAGTACATAATAAAGAACTGTGGAAATATATACCAGCCATCCCATCTCACTCTTTTCAAGCTGATACACTCTCATGAGTTCAAACTCTCCGATGAGAGAAAGACCGAGCATCACTGCACCGGTCACATATCCTCCAAAATATAAAACAATACACGAAACAATAACAATGACTATTCCGCTTATAATCCTCTTTTGCATCACTTAACCCCGCCGAATCTTCTTTCACGCCCGTTGTAGTATCTTATAGCATCTATAAAATCTTCTCTCTTCATATCGGGCCACAGAACATCCGTAAAATAGAATTCAGAATACGCCAGCTGCCATGGAAGGAAGTTGGACGTTCTTATCTCACCACTGGTCCTGATCAGAAGGTCAGGATCGGGCAGATCCCTGGTATCAAGGTGTGAGGAAATCATATCCTCAGTTATATCCTCGATATCCACAGTACCGGACTTTACTTCTCCGGCTATAGCCTGAACAGCTCTTTTTATCTCATCTCTTCCACCATAATTAAGGGCGATAGTAAACTTAAGGCCGGTGTTATCCTTTGTAGCATCCTCCAGCTTATCAATAGCATCATTGATATCAGGAGCCAGCCTTGTCCTGTCGCCTATTATATGAACCTTCATGTTATTCCTGCATGAACGCTCGATGGAGTCCACAAGATAATCGCGAAGGAGGTTCATGATACCAGTAACCTCCTCCACGGATCTCTTCCAGTTTTCAGTTGAAAATGCATATACAGTGAAATACTCTATACCGAGATTCCACACATCCTCGCAGGCCTGTTCAACCGCCTTGGCTCCGGCCTTATGACCGAAATTTCTCGGCATGAGCCTCTTCTTGGCCCACCTTCCATTTCCGTCAAGGATTACTGCAACGTGTCTCGGCACTTCGTAAGTTTCACCATCTATCTCTTTTTTCATACTTACACCAATCGATTATACTGTCATAAGTTCCTTGGTCTTAGCTTCAACCTTGCTGTCGATGTCAGCTACAAACTTATCTGTAGTCTTCTGAATCTTTGTTTCAAGATCCTTCTGCTCATCCTCAGAAATCTCGCCAGCCTTCTCCTGCTTCTTTGCAGCATCGTTTGCTTCACGACGGATATTTCTGATCTTAACCTTTGCCTCTTCACCCTTCTTCTTAACATCCTTGGAGAGTTCTTTTCTTCTTTCCTCTGTAAGCTCAGGGATATTGATGATAACGCTCTTACCGTCATTGTTAGGTGTTATACCAAGATCAGATGCAAGTATAGCCTTCTCTATATCCTTAACCATCTTTGCCTCCCATGGAGTGATAGTTATGGTTCTTGCATCAGGTATAGCAATATTTGCAACACTCTGAAGGCCTGAAGGTGTTCCGTAATAATCAATCTTGATCTTGTCAAGCATGTGTGGATTAGCTCTTCCTGCTCTTATAGTTGCGAAGTCTGAAACAAGCGCATCTACTGCTTTCTGCATCTTCTCTTCATAATCAATCATTTCTTTGTCCTCCCAATTATTTATTATACAGTAATATATGTTCCTGTGAATTTACCTGATAATGCCTTTACTATTGAATCCTCTCCATTCAGTCCGAAGAGCATCATCGGCATCTTGTTCTCCATGGCAAGTACTGAAGCTGCGAGATCTATAACTCCAAGCTTCTTCTCAACAACCTCCTGCATGGAAAGTGAATCATATTTAACAGCAGTAGGATCAACCTTAGGATCTGCTGAATAAACACCGTCTATAGCCTTAGCTGCGAGAATAGTCTCAGCCTTTATCTCGATAGCCATAAGAACCGTTGACATATCTGTCGAGAAATAAGGATGTCCTGTTCCGCCTGCGAAGAAAACTATGTCTCCGTTTTCAAGATAGCTGACAGCTTTATCCCTGTCAAAGAGCTCAGTCATGCTTCCACAGAGAAATGGAGTCATAACGTGACATCTGAGTCCGCTCATCCTGAATATATCTGCAGTATAAATACAGTTCATAACTGTTGCCAGCATACCTATCTGATCAGCCTTAACTCTGTCCATGTCATTTGAGGTACGACCTCTCCAGAAGTTTCCACCTCCTATAACTATTCCGAGTTCAATACCCATATCGGATATCTTTCTGACCTGCTCAGCAACTCCTTTAACAGTTTCCTCAGAGAAACCTGTTCCTTTGCCACCTGCAAGCGCTTCACCGCTAAGCTTAAGTAATACTCTCTTCATATTATGTGCCCCGGCTTTCTTTTCTGTTACTATTACTTCCTGCTCTATATCTTTGCTGATTGATAATGTATCATCGATCATAGAATCAATCTCGTCCGAAATGGAATCGATATCTTCTATGCCGTCAGTCGACGGAGCAGTATTCTGAGCTTCCTTCATCTTAGGTTTTTCGTCAGGAAGCATATCATTTACAGCATCCGCAAATCCTTTTGAATAGCCACTAATACTCAATTTTTCTTCCTCCAAAATAACACTCGATCTGATGTACAGACCTATCGGTTATTTTATCACATTGCGGAGGTTTGTTCCATACATTTATTAAAATGGATGTTTTTCCCTTTCTGTCTGAACAGTTACGTTTATCACGCAAAAAAACCACTCGCAAGCGAGTGGTTTAAGACACTATATACACTATCTAACATGAGGTGAGAGAGTTGGAATTTACTATACACAATATATAGTATAAATATGAACAAATTATGTCATAAAATATAACAGTTCGTAAAAGATGACGTGACATACTCCCACCACTTTCGCTTCGCTAAGAAGTGGGGGCTTCTCGTTCGAGCAATCTAACGATCACAGCATACACGAGCTATCTCCGTCTGTCCGACGGTTCTATCTATACTTAAATGCTTAAGTATTTGATTCCTTCATTTCGTATATTTATTGCAGCATTTACGTCACGGTCATGTTCATTTTTACACTTTGGACATGTCCATTTTCTTATTGCAAAATTCTTTATTTCTTCATTCTTGAAGCCACAACAATGACATATCTGACTTGACGGATAGAATTTATCTATCTTTACATAGTGTTTGCCTCTATCTCGCAGTTTATACTCGAG
>JHWR01000003.1 GCA_000687655.1 Lachnospiraceae bacterium YSB2008 | reverse complement strand
ATTTTAAAAGAATTTTCGGGGTTGTCATGTTATTAAGTTTTCAAGCAGTTGCAGGATTTTCGCCCTGCGAAAATCATGGACTAACCGCGTAGCACCATCGCACGTAGTGCGATTCTTAATGTGCTGAGCGTCCTTGATTGCATCTTTGGCGGTAAAACCTCTAAAAGTATAGAGCGGAGAAGGAGGGATTTGAACCCTCGCACCGGGACTACCGGCCTACTCCCTTTCCAGGGGAGCCCCTTCAGCCGCTTGGGTACTTCTCCAAAGTTCCAAACGCCCTCTGATGCGTCCTAATTATTATTTAATTAGGTAGCGGAGAGAGAGGGATTCGAACCCTCGCGCCCTTGCGGACAAACGGTTTTCAAGACCGCCTCGTTATGACCACTTCGATATCTCTCCAAAGTCATAATGCCTTATTTAAAACGCTATAAAGCTAGCCGCAATTTTTCAGCGGCAAAATGTATATTAACAAAATATCATGATGGTGTCAACCACTTTTTTGACTTTTTTTATAGGGTTTTTTAAACCAAAAAAAGCCTTGATTTTCAAGGCTTTTTGGCTATTTTTTCTTTTTCATTATCTTGTGGCTCGTGTCAACCAAAACACCATATATACCACATCACTTCATCATCGCTTCTGCCACTGTTATATCCTCAGGTGTGGTAACTTTAATATTCCTATAATCTCCCTCGATGATCTTTACCGTCTGACCCATATACTTCTCGACTATCATCGTGTCGTCAGTTATATTTCTGTCGCCGGATACGCGAAGTCGTTTATAAGCTTCATCCAAAAGCGACTTATTAAAACTCTGAGGTGTCTGTACCATATATAATGTACTTCTGTCCGGAGTTTCTACTCCATTCATATCTTCATCAACAACCTTTATGGTATCCTTCACCGGCACAGCAACGGTACATGCTTTGTAGCGCCTTGCATTTGATATTGAATCAAGTATCATGCTGTTGGTGACAAAAGGACGTGCTCCGTCATGAATCATAACTATGTCACTCTTACGGTTTACAGCCTTCAGTCCACGGGACACAGATTCAAATCTTTCCTTGCCGCCGGGAACTATATTCCTTACCTTACTGAAATCATACTTCTTTACGATCTCTTCCCTGACGTAATCTATATCCTGCTGACGCGTCACGAGTATTATCTCATCCACAACACTCGCTTCAAATCTGGCCAGTGAATAATATATGAGAGGTTTCCCATCCAGTTCCAGAAACTGCTTCGGAACTTTACTCTTCATTCTGCTGCCACTGCCTGCGGCAAGTACTATTGCAGATACCATATATATTACCTCGCTCCAATCTTAAGGTTAGGCACAGCATTCAGACTGTAGTCATCCCTTATTCCACGCATGTACTCGTAGTAACCCGCAGATGCTATCATCGCTGCGTTATCGGTACAGAGTATGAGTGACGGATTATAAAACTTTAGTCCCCTTGCCTTTGCCTTTGCTTTCATCGTTTCTCTCAGGCTTGAATTTGCAGCAACTCCGCCTGCAAGCGCAAGACTTTTGCATCCATAATCTACAGCAGCCGCAACGCTTCTGTCTGTAAGCACATCTATAACCGCCTGCTGGAATGATGCTGCGACATCAGCACGGTTCACCTCTATTCCTTTCATTTCACATCCGTTCAGATAATTCAGGACCGCTGACTTAAGTCCGCTGAAGGAGAAGTCATACGGAGACCCTTCTATAACAGCATGTGGAAATGTAATGCTCGCAGGGTCACCCTCTTTTGCAAGCTTATCTATCTTTGGTCCTCCGGGATAGCCGAGGTCAAGTGCTCTGGCAACCTTATCAAATGCCTCGCCCGCCGCATCATCATGAGTGAATCCTATGATCTCATACTTCCCATAATCTGTAACCTTTACTATATGGGAATGTCCACCTGATGCCACAAGGCACATGAACGGAGGTTCAAGCTCAGGATTCTCTATATAATTTGCAGAAATATGTCCTTCTATGTGATGAACTCCGACGAGCGGTTTATTCTTTGCAAATGCTATAGCCTTCGCAGCACCCACTCCGACCAGAAGCGGGCCTACCAGCCCCGGTCCATATGTAACTGCTATTGCATCTATATCATCCAGAGTCATATCAGCATCTGAAAGTGCCTTCCTTATAACCTGGTTCACCTTCTCTATATGCTTTCTGGATGCTATCTCCGGAACCACTCCTCCATAAAGTGTGTGAAGTGGAACCTGGGAATATATAACATTTGAAAGAACTGTCCTTCCATTTACAACTACTGCCGCTGCAGTTTCGTCACATGAGGATTCAATTCCAAGTATCTTTATTTCTTCCATAATATCTGCCGCTACTCTTCTTCAAAACGAAGCTCGAGTGTCTGCCTGTCCTTTGCGATTACTGTTCGAGGGAATATAGCCTTAACCGCTTCCTCGAATTCCTGTGGTTTATTCATAGACGGTGAGTAGTGTGTGAGCCACATCTCCTTCACGTCTGCTTCCTTTGCTATCTCGGCAGCTTCGTACATAGTCATATGTTTCTTCTCTACTGCCTTCTCTTCATTTCCAGGTTCACCGTACATGCCCTCGCAGATGAAGAGGTCCGATCCCTTCGCATGCTCTGTTATGGAAGGTGTCGGCCTGGAGTCTGTGGAATAAGTAACCTTAAGTCCCTTACGCGGTGCGCCCATGACCATATCACTGGTGTATGTCACGCCATCCATTTCTACGGTCTCTCCATGCTGAAGTCTGTTCCAGCACTGAAGAGGTATGCCCTTCGCACGTGCAGCCTCCGCATCGAACTTTCCCTGTCTTGCCAGCTCAATGCTGTAACCATAACAGGTCAGATTGTGATTAACTTTGAATGCCGTGATCGTAAGCCCCAGCATTTCGATGACTTTCTCAGGTCCGTCTATTTCCAGATATTCAATCGGAAATGGAAGGTGCGGTGCGATAATGAGCAGCGACCTACAGACCTTCTCTATTCCGGGAGGTCCGGCTATGGTGAGCTTTTCCTCGCGCCCTGCATTTCCCATCATAAGAAGAAAGCCCGGGAGTCCGCTTATATGATCGGCATGGAAATGCGTGATCATGATAAGATCTATGGACTTAAAGCTCCAGCCCAGTCTTTTTGTAGTTATCTGAGTACCCTCACCACAGTCGATAAGTATACCGCTGCCGTTGTATCTGACAAAAAGCGATGTAAGGGCTCTGTATGGGAGCGGCATCATACCGCCCGTTCCAAGTAAACATATATCTAACATTTATTTCCTCATCTTCTTTTATCAAAGAACCGTCTTCTCATATATCAAAGCATCATCTGTTGGATTGCTGTAATAGTTTTTCCTTTTCGCTATATTCTTAAATCCGAACTTCTCATACAGTGCTATGGCGCTTTCATTTTTCGAACGGACCTCAAGCATGATCCTGTCCGCTGAAGAATCATCCAGCTTCCCGAGCATCTCTTCCATAATCGAAGAAGCGATTCCTTGGCCCCGATGTTCAGGATCAACCGCTATCCTGAGCAGCTCTGCCGTATCAGCTATCACCGAATAGACTGCATATCCTGTCACCGTGTCACCTGCCTCACGTACCAAGGCATTATTATAGTCATACTGCAGAGTTTCCTGCAGGGATGCTTCCGACCAGGCATCGTCGAATATTACCGATTCAAGTTTTGCTATCTCACGAATGATTCTTTCCATCTCACCATTCCCGAATTCTTTTATATAGACATATCAGACTCCGAGCCTACTCCGTCTTGCCCTCTTCCGAAAGCTTCTTCTCACGCTCACGTTCTGCCTGCGACTTCCTTAAGTATACAGGTGCAAAATCATCCGAAGGAACAGCCTTTCCTTCAGCCATATATCTTTCAGCAAGTGCCGCAATGCTCGCAGCCCTCTCATGACTTAACTGAGGCGGCGCAAATGTCACCTGACTCTTCATACATGCCTTGATCTCTTCCTTAAATACCGGCACTCCGTCGCCGAGGAAGCATACCCTTTCATTGTAAGCTTCAAGCTTCTCCATCAGCTCATGTATGTCCATTGCATCCTGATCCATGAGGCGTTCCAGAGTATAGTCTGAAAATGTACCGCCCTCGTCAGTCTCTTCCTTCATACGGTAAATCCCGGTATAAACCTGCCCACGCCTTGCATCGACTATAGGACATATGATTCCGTCGAAGCCCCACATATTGTAAGCCAGGCCTTCGCAGGTCGGAACCGGAACTATAGGCTTATCAAGTGCAAGCGCAAGTCCCTTAGCCGTTGCAGCACCTATCCTGAGTCCCGTAAAAGAACCAGGTCCTGCGCAGACTGCGACTGCATCTATATCTTCCAGCTCTATCGAAGCATTTCTCTTGATCTCATCCAGCATAGGAAGCAGCGTCTCCGAATGCGTCTTCTTATAATTCATCGAATATTCAGCTATAACCGTCTCATCCTGAACAACCGCAACCGTCGCAACTGTTCCCGAACTTCCGAGCGCTACAATCTTCATATATTTATCCTCATCAATGATGATACCTTAATCTTTCACGGACCATCTTCTTTAACCGGGTTCTTACCCGCAACCATTTTTATACAACCTCGAATGCATTTTTGTCAAGGTAACGTTGGTTCTGCCGGTACTACTCATCCATCAGAAAGCTTATCTTATCATATATGTCATGAAAATCAACGATACATTTTCCATCCCATATTCCTACCGGAACCTTATCGTCAAAGCTGTAGGTGACAGCGTCCGGCGATTCGGCGAAAGTATAAACGAGCACCTTCTTATCTTCGGGAACCACTATCCAGTATTCGCGCACGCCCGCATTTCTGTATTTTGCGAGCTTACGTACTGTATCATGAATCCAGTTTCCTCCTGACAAAACTTCTACGATAAGGTCAGGCGCCCCTACCACTCTCGCTTTGATAATCTTGTCTCTGTCGCAAACTACAAGGACATCAGGCTGGACCATAGTCTTGTCATCACAATCCAGCTGAACATCTGTAGGCGCAACAGATGTGATGCACGGTCCACCATTTTCATTAATAAAACTTTCGAAAACATACGATATCATAAGTCCTATACGCTGATGAACAAATGTAGGTGCCGCCATATCATAAAATGTACCGTCTATAAGCTCTATCCTGGTCCCCTCCGGAAGCGCCAGGTAATCATCCAAAGTTTTATTCTCATAAGAATCAATCTTTACAGCTGAGCTTCCGTAAGCAGCACTCTCCTCAACAGCATCAAAATCCATATGTCGGAAGTATTCATAACCCGTACGCTTCTTCTCTTTCTCGAACATCCGGGTCAGAGCCTCGATGGTACTTCTTCTCGGTGAAGTTGTTACTCCGGTAAAAACCTTCTGAACAGTCCCAAGCGGAACGCCTGACATATCTGCTATATCCTGGTATGAGAGCCCCATCTCTTTCTTCAGGTTTGTCATCTCTTTTATAGTCATATCAGTCACCCCTTTCCGTAATCTTTCCATTTTCTTTCCATTTTAACATAAAAAAATGGATTGTCAAGCAATTATGCCCGCAATCCATCCGTAATCTATCCATTATTATTGTATTGTAATCTCTCTGTAATCGAAGCCTTCCTCCGGCTTCTTCTCTATGGTGATACGAATCGCTCCGTCCGGTATGATACCCGGAATCAGGCACGCCCACTCTATGAGAGTAACGCCGTCGCCGCTGTCTATCTTATCAAAGAATCCGATTTCTTCCATCTCATCCTCGGAGCCGACCCTGTAAACGTCAAAATGATACATAGGGATGCGCCCCTCGTCGTATTCCTTAAGTATAGTAAATGTCGGGCTCGAGATCGGAGTATCTATGCCAAGCCCCTTACCGAAGCCCTTCGTGAAGACCGTCTTTCCAACTCCGAGATCACCGTCAAGCAGATAAACCTCGCCCGGCTTCGCCGCCTCCCCAAGCTTCTTTCCTAATTCATATGTCTCCTTCTCGGAATTTGAAACGTGAATTTCTGTCAATCCAGCCTAACCTCCGAATTTATCTTGATAAATGCTCGCCCATGAGAAAAAAAACAGAAATAATCAGTGCCATAGCAAAGCATTCCATACAAAGATTCTTAATTATTGGTATCCGATTATCGTCTTTTCCCCCTTCTCGTATAGGTATTTTAGTGAGGAAGAGGATTAACGGAATCATATAAGGTAGAAAATATCGGGATTGCAACCCAATAATCTCATCCGACCCCTTTGGTGTATATGATAGTAACATTATCGGTGTTGTCATAAAACTAATGATGACAGTTACTAACAGTATAACTCTTTTACACTTATCAAATCTGACTTCATCTATTTCCAGAAATGAATATAAAATTACGACTATCACAAAAGGTAGAGTTAGCAGTACCGGCAAATAATGCGGAACCCATAAGCATAATGCAAGTCCATACGCCTGCCTTTTCACAGTCACAAACAGCATATGAAGATATAGCAGAGGGTTCTTCACCCCATCCATAACCATCATATGGGAACTGTTAGCATATCCCATCTGAAAGAATTCAATATCCTTTGGTGGAAGAATAAGGTCATTTAATATCAATGATATTAAACCAATCCCAACTATTAAGCATATGCAACAAACTTTCCTTTTTTTACCTTTCTCCCCAAAAAGTAATATAAATACCAAAGGGAGCATTATCAAATAACCGCCTCCCTTTGTGGCTCCAACAAGAAATGTCCATACCATAGTCTGTATCAATACTTTATTAGAACCAATTTCTTTATATAAAGCAAATATGCAAGCTATCATATTCATTGTCGTTATAACAACCATAGCATCATAGGAAAATGGACTGCTTAAATATAGCGATCCCGGAATAATACCCATGAATACAAAAACCCCTTTTCCTATGGGTGTTACTTTGACAGCATTATACAAACCAAGAGTATAAGCAAGAAGAGTCATAATTCTTGCCAAATACATAGTTATTATGGGACTCAATCCCAAAACTCTTCCTATAATAATTCCCAAGATTTGGGGAAGGTACCCTATGGGAGAGTAATAATCCATATGCGTAACTTGTTCCATATCAACAAGCTGTCGTTCTGTAGCGAAAAAACGAAAGCTATTTATAAGATCATAATAGTCCTGAATACTTGCATCTGGACTTCTCCCGAACCTAAGAAAAAAGCTTCTGTCCGCCTCCCTTATAAGCCATTCATTTTCTCTTCCAAACCCCATTAGTTGGTTTGATTTGCTATACGTTGCTAAAAAATGTGCTGCCGAATCAGGCGCATAATATGGAGTATACAATATCAGATAAACTACCCCTAGGAATATAGCTGTGATAAGAAAGAAGCTCTCAATTTTAAAATCCATTTTTTGACTTTTATATATTACAATAATTCCATAAACCAAAAGAATCGAAAGAATTATTGCCGCCATAATGATTCCTAATGGTGTTTCCTGTGGCCCCCCCCTTGGAATTTATGACATCAACTCGAATATTCTTAAAAAGGTTCACGCCTAAGTATACACATATTCCAAAAGTCATAGTAACTATTACGTATGATAAGTTTTTCAGTTTTATAAACCTGGATATGCTCATATAACTACCTTATATTATTTATAGTGTTTCAGTCCGGCTGACATATGCGGTGAATGCGGCTCGGTATACTGCACGAGTCGCGAAAGTATTATATCCTTGTCGCTCCCCAGCTCAGACAACGGAATTGTAAAAGCATATATTGGACTGGTGTGTATGGCGATCATCTTCTTTCCGAGACGGAGTCTGTAAATGTTTCGCCACTCCAAAGTTTCAGACTCTACATTTTTAGGCTTTTCCGAATCATCCGAATGACTTTCAGTCTCAACGGCCATTTCCTCATCTTCATCATCAACCTTCTGCACTTCTTCAGGCACGACAACTGATACCTTCATACCTTCCGGCGAAATTTCATAGGTTATCGGATTCTTATAGGCAGGGCTCGTTTCCGCCTGCTTCTTTGCTTTCATATACAGAGTTATCGGATTACCTATAAGTGACAGCACTGCAATAAAGGCATATACTGCCATAGCCTGAAGTCTGGCGCCACGATTGTATCCTATAACGAATAATGCAATTCCTATTCCACCAAGTATGATGCTGAAGAAGCCGGAGATCTTTGTGTAATATGAAATGAACACAAATTCCACAAGAGCTTCTTTCGTCATATTTACAGAAAACTTCTTACTTTCCATCACAGTGCCAGCCTTATCTCTCTGTCCTGAGGATCAAACTGCCTGTATAAAACGCCAGTCTGCTCAAACATTTTCTTAGATGCTATGGTACTCTCGGCATCGGCATACTTATCAGATCTATAAATAACTTCCTTTATTCCGCTCTGAATTATAGCTTTTGCGCATTCATTACATGGGAAAAGCGTCACATAAAGCTTTGCTCCTTTCATGGAGCCCGTACCTCTGTAATTGAGTATCGCATTCAGCTCAGCATGACATACATACATATATTTACTGTCGAGTGCAGAACCATCTCTGCCCCAAGGCATATCATCATCCTCGCAGCCCTGCGGCATACCATTATAACCAACCGAAAGGATTCGGTTATCCTCGCCGACTATGCAGGCTCCGACCTGAGTATTAGGATCCTTACTCCTCTCAGATGAAAGCATCGCTATTCCCATAAAATACTGATCCCAGCTTATATAATCTGTTCTTTTCATACATTTCTCCCTATATATGAACAGTCAACAATTCAAATGCGATACTACCACATTAGTTTCTTTTTTTCAACAGCAACGGGGACGGCTTATAAACCGTCCCCGCTGTTATGAAATATCTAATTATTATCCGGATTACTCTTCACCAAGATTGAATTTATCATGAATTGCATTCATAGCTCTTTCAGTATTCTTCTCATCGATAAGAACTGTAACTCTGATCTCTGAAGTAGATATCATACGGATGTTGATGTTCTCATCATAAAGAGCCTCGAACATCTTTGCTGCAACACCGGCATTTGTCTGCATTCCGGCACCTACGATAGATACCTTTGAAACTTCCTTATTAACATTGATATCTTCGAACTTCATTGCTTCTGAGATTATCTTTGCTGCCTCATCAGCATCAGCGTCACTACATGTAAATGTAATGTCCTTTGTACCTGCACGGCCAACTGACTGAAGTATCATATCAATATTTATATTCTTCTGAGCAAGTGCATTGAAAAGCTTAAATGCAACACCCGGCTCATCCTTAAGTCCTATAACAGCAACTCTTGCTGCATCACTATCTGCGGCAACTCCGCTGACTATCATCTTCTCCATCTTAGCATCCTCCTTAACGATGGTTCCTTCGTTGGTATTAAGACTTGACCTTACAACTAACTGTACTCCATACTTCTTGGCAAGCTCAACTGAACGGTTGTGAAGTACTCCTGCACCGAGAGTTGCAAATTCAAGCATCTCATCGTAAGTTACTACGTCAAGCTTTCTGGCATTCTTAACCTTTCTAGGGTCAGCTGTGTATACGCCGTCAACATCTGTATAAATCTCACATTTATCTGCGTGAAGAGCCGCTGCAAGTGCAACCGCAGTTGTATCTGAACCGCCTCTTCCGAGTGTTGTGTAATCATCGAATTTGTTAATGCCCTGGAAACCGGTCACTATAACAATCTTTCTCTGCTCAAGTTCTGAACGGATACGATCGCTGTCTATTCTCTTTATTCTTGCATTGCTGTAGGTTGAAGTTGTATGCATTGCAACCTGGAATGCATTGAGTGATACAGCCGGTACACCAAGCTTATTCATAGCCATAGCCATGAGTGATACTGACATCTGCTCTCCTATAGTAAAGAGCATATCCATCTCTCTTTTCGGTGGGTTCTCGTTGATGTCTTTTGCCATGGCGATAAGTTCATCGGTATATTTGCCCATAGCTGAAAGAACTACTACTACGTCATTGCCCTTTTTGTATTCTTCAATACATCTCTCAGCAACGTTGTAGATTCTCTCTTTGTTGGCAACCGAAGTACCGCCAAATTTCTTAACTACTAACATGGTTCCTCCTAGTTTACACGCAGAATCTGCAATGGTTCTATATCTCTGAGTCTGGCTGTAAGAACAGTCTTACTCATCTTTTCTGTAATAAATGCAACCTCACCTGTCACCTCAGGCGCTTCGATACATTTTACATCTGCAAATGAATTCTTAAATGCAGAAGCATCTCCTGAATTTACTCTCACATAAAATGCAGTCTCATACTCATTTACATCTGAAAGCATGAGTTTGTCAGCTGACCATCCAAATGGAAGGACTTTGCCTTTGTTCTTTGCAAGTTCAACAACATCTCCGACTACGGCACTTGCTGTAGGAAGACTTCCTGCACCCTGTCCATAGAACATAACATCCTCGAGCATATCTCCGTGAAGGTTAACAGCGTTATAAACGTCATTTACGCTGTAAAGAGGATCATCTCTTCCAACAAGGAAAGGTGCAACCATTGAGAAGGTTCCCTTCTCATTCTTCTCGGTAAGTCCGAAAAGCTTTATGGACATATCTGCAGCCTTTGCAAATATCATATCGTTATTTGTAATCTTTGTAATACCTTCAGTACTTATATCCTCGAAGTCTGTAAATCTTCCATATACTAAGGAAGTAAGTATCGCAATCTTGCGGCATGTATCATAGCCTTCTATATCTGCTTCAGGATTTCTCTCGGCATATCCCTTATCCTGAGCATCCTTAAGAACGGTATCAAATGAAAGGCCTTCATCTGACATCTTTGTAAGGATATAATTCGTTGTACCGTTCAGGATACCATATATCTTATCGAAATGATCTGCTGTGAGCGATTCATTTATGGCACGGATTACAGGAATTCCGCCGCCAACTGACGCTTCGAACAGGAAGTTTACACCCTTTGCCCTTGCGAGGTCAAGTATTTCTGTACCAAATTTTGCGACAAGTGCTTTATTTGATGTACATACAGACTTTCCTGCTTCAATAGCTTTCCTTACGAAAGTATTTGCCGGCTCCAGTCCACCCATGACTTCAACTACTATGCTGACACTGTCATCATTCAGTATCTCATCATAGTCATGAGTAAGCACATCCATAACCGGGTCACCCGGGAATTCCCTGAGATCCAGAACATGGCTGACTCTTATATCCTCGCCTATACTCTTCTTAACTACGTCATTGTTATCGGTTATGACTCTGTAAACACCTGAGCCTACAGTACCATATCCGAGAATCGCTACATTTATCATAATCTACCTCTTAATTAATACCATTTAGGTTATTTATACTTTTCCAGCACAGCATCTACTTCATCCTGCTCTGCCTTGGAAAGTATGAGCTCCGTAGATACAACTACAACTACGCTGTTGTCCTTCTTCAGGATTCCGTATGCATATTCTGTCGCAGGTGTCATGGCAAGCTCCGGCATTTCAGAGATTACATCCTCGGAAGGTGTATATATCTCAACCACGTCATCGACCGAGACTGCCATCTCCACACCATTCATACGGGAGATGAGAACCTTGTTCTTCTCATTATCAAAAGACTTCTTTTCATAACCGAGCACATATCGAAGGTCAATAACAGGAAGTATGCTGTCCCTTAGATTGATAACTCCGTCCAGGAACTTAGGCGCTCTTGGAATAGGAGTCGGCTTAACAACCTCTTCTATACTGGTTATCTCAAGTATATCAACTGCATATGTCTCATTTTCAAGTGTAAATAATATATATTTATTATCCATATCATCACACCTTTCTGCCTAGCTCTTTACAGCAAGGCTCTTCAGATACGCACCCATGAAACCGTCCAGATCTCCGTCCAGAACTCTTGCAGCATCACCCTTCTCGAAGTTCGTCCTGTGATCCTTTACAAGAGTATATGGCTGAAGCACATAAGACCTGATCTGATTACCGAAGCCGTTCTCCGTGATCTCACCTCTGATATCGGAGAGCTTATCCTCCTGTTCCTTACGCTTAAGCATATAGAGCTTAGCACGGAGCATCTTCATTGCTTTATCTCTGTTCATGTGCTGTGAACGTTCATTCTGGCACTGAACAACGATTCCCGTAGGGATATGAGTTATACGGACTGCAGAACTGGTCTTGTTGATGTGCTGACCGCCTGCGCCGCTGGATCTGTAGGTGTCCACCCTGAGATCCTCATCATTTACTTCTATCTCGATATTGTCATCCATTTCAGGCATAACATCAAGTGAACAGAACGAAGTCTGTCTCTTACCGTTAGCATTGAAAGGTGATATTCTTACAAGTCTGTGAACACCCTTCTCAGACTTAAGATATCCATATGCGTGATAGCCATTAATCTGAAATGTAACGCTCTTGATACCTGCTTCATCTCCGTCAAGCAAGTCGAGCACTTCCACATCAAAGCCATGGCTTCCTGCCCATCTGGTGTACATACGATACAGCATTCCTGCCCAGTCGCAGGACTCTGTTCCGCCTGCTCCGGCATGCAGTGTGAGAACTGCATTATTCGCATCGAATTCACCCGAAAGAAGAGTCTCTATCCTGAATGCATCCAGCTCTTTGGTAAAAGCTTCCAGCATCTCGCCGGTCTCTGCAATCAGCTCCTCGTCATTCTCTTCCTCTGCCATCTCTATCATGGCCCCTATATCTTCATAGTCGCGATAGAGCGCATCAAACTTTGCTATTGTATCTTTCAGATTCTTTGTTTCCTTAAGGACCTTACCACTTTCAGCAGCGTCATCCCAGAAACTCTGGTCTTCCATAAGAGCTTCCAGCTCTTTTATACGTTCCTGTTTACCTGCAACGTCAAAGTGAATCCCTCACTTCCATGAGTGGAGTCTTGTATTCGTTATAGGTGAACTTGTATTGATCTAGCTCAAGCACTCATTTCACCTTCTTTCGATTCTATTATAGTATGAACCCGGTCGCTTCGCTCGATTCTTTCTCATGACCTGCCACAACAGTTTTTGTACTTCTTGCCTGAACCGCAAGGACATGGATCGTTACGTCCGATCTTTGCTTCCTTCCTCTTAACAGGCTCCTTCTTTGCGGTTGTATCTTTGTTTGTTCCGGTAACCTTAGCTACCTGCTCTCTCTCAACCTTTTCCTGAATCTTAACATGCATGATAAGTCTGGAAGTATCATCTCTTATGGCCTCTGTCATGTCTTCGAACATCTCATAGCCGGCCATCTTATATTCAACTACCGGATCTCTTGATCCATAACCCTGAAGTCCGATACCCTGACGGAGCTGGGCCATGTCATCGATATTATCCATCCATTTTCTATCAACAACTTTGAGGAGAATAACTCTCTCTACCTCACGCATCTGCTCAGGATCTTCGAACTCAGCTTCCTTAGCTTTGTAGAGTTCCTCAGCTTCGTTACGGAGTCTTTCCTTCAGAACCTCAGGATCCGCTTTCTTCTTCTCATCCTCTGTAAGAACTATAGGTTTGAGCGGAACTATAGGACGGAGTGTATCATTTAACTCCTTGATATCCCAATTCTGAACAGGTGCTTCCTTGCTTGCTGCTTTGTCAACGTAAGCACTTACTGTATCGAGAACCATGTTTAACACTGTATCGTGCATGTTCTCACCGTCAAGGACCTTACGTCTCTCAGCATAGATAACTTCACGCTGTTCATTGTTAACTTCATCGTATTCAAGAAGGCTCTTTCTGATTGCGAAGTTGTTACCCTCGATCTTCTTCTGTGCCTTCTCTATAAAGCTTGTAATAGTCTTATGCTGTATCTCTTCTCCCTCAGGTATCTTAAGAGCATCATACATTGACATGATTCTCTCTGAACCAAAGAGTCTCATAAGATCATCCTCAAGTGAGAGATAGAACTTGGATTCACCCGGATCACCCTGTCTACCTGAACGTCCACGGAGCTGGTTGTCTATACGACGTGACTCATGTCTCTCAGTACCTATAACCTTAAGACCTCCAAGTTCAGGAACACCTTCGCCGAGCTTAATATCAGTACCACGTCCGGCCATGTTGGTAGCTATGGTTACAGCACCCTTCTGACCTGCGTCAGCAACTATCTCTGCTTCCATTTCATGGAACTTTGCGTTGAGGACTTTATGAGGGATTCTCTTCTTCTTAAGAAGCTCACTGATTTCCTCAGATGAATCGATGTTTACTGTACCTACAAGTACAGGCTGTCCCTTCTCATGAGAAGCAACTACATCATTAACGATTGCATTCAGCTTCTCTTTCTTTGTCTTGAATATAGCATCCTCATGATCAATACGTGCTATAGGAAGGTTTGTAGGAACTACAACAACGTCCATGCCGTATATCTCACGGAATTCGTTTTCTTCAGTAACAGCGGTACCGGTCATACCTGCTTTCTTTTCAAACTTATTGAAGAAGTTCTGGAATGTAATAGTAGCAAGAGTTCTGCTCTCTCTCTTAACCTTAACATTTTCCTTAGCTTCTATAGCCTGGTGAAGTCCGTCGCTGAAACGTCTTCCCGGCATTATACGTCCGGTGAACTCATCTACGATAAGAACTTCGTCATCCTTAACAACATAGTCCTGATCTCTGTGCATGAGCGCATGAGCACGAAGTGCCATGATCATTGTATGCTGAATCTCAAGGTTCTCGCTGTCTGCAAGGTTCTCTATATGGAAGAACTGCTCAACCTCTTTGACACCCTGAGCTGTAAGAACGCAGTACTTGTCCTTTTCATTTACAAGATAATCACCATCTTCTTCGATATCCTCACCCATGAGAATATCCATCTTGCTTATTTCTGTAGAAGCAGTACCCTTCTGCATACGTCTTGCAAGATAATCACACATTCTGTATATATCGGTAGATTTACCGCTCTGACCTGAAATGATAAGAGGAGTTCTTGCCTCATCTATAAGGATGGAGTCGATCTCATCGATGATAGCATAGTGAAGACCTCTCTGAACCAGCTGTTCCTTATATATAACCATGTTGTCACGAAGGTAATCGAAACCAAGTTCGTTGTTTGTGATATAAGTGATATCACAGTTATAAGCCTCGCGACGCTCATCGTTCTTCATTTCATTTAATATAACGCCGACCTTAAGACCGAGGAATTCATGAATCTGTCCCATCCACTCGGCATCACGCTTTGCAAGGTAATCGTTAACGGTAACGATACAAACGCCCTTACCCTCAAGTGCATTAAGATATGCAGGAAGTGTTGAAACAAGAGTTTTACCTTCACCTGTTCTCATTTCAGAGATACGTCCCTGATGAAGTATGACACCACCTATGAGCTGAACACGGAAATGCTTCATTCCGAGAACTCGCCATGCTGCCTCTCTTACAACTGCAAATGCTTCGACAAGAAGGTCGTCCAGTGTCTCGCCTTCTTCAAGTCTCTTTTTAAACTCCGGTGTTTTTGCCTTCAGCTCTTCATCGGAAAGCTTCTGCATTTCCTCATCAAGAGCTTCGATCTTATCTACTATCGGATATATTTTCTTCAGCTCTCTGTCACTGTGAGTGCCGAAAATCTTATCTACAATACCCATCTTTTTCCTCCAAGTGAGAATTTTACCAAGATACTTTACCATTAAAGCGAACAACTGGCAAGCGTTTTCGCTTGCCAGTTCCTCATTTCTATATGTAAATGTACCACTTGCCGTCTATTTTTACGACTCTCATTATATTGGAACCCTGCTTTGGGCTCTCTCCCTGCGGTGCATAGGTAAACTCGGTATTTACACTGTATCCCTTACTTACATCTATATCCAATCCGTAGTAATCTTTAAACTCCTTCTCGACACTCTTTATAACATCCTCATCATATTCCGTGTAATCAACTATCTTCACATCTGAATATTTACTGCCATCTGACAGGAAGAAGTTCTTGTAATACTCACTGACCGATACATTTCCGAGTATATCCTGATACCCGGCTATGTAGGATTCCATATACTTCTCCATCTCCGGAGGACATGCTATCGACTGGAAGAGCTCTCCGTCCTGTTCGGTTACGGCCTTGTAATAATTCTTAACAGTTCTGGCAACAGCTCTCTTCTCGAAAAAGTTACTCTTGATAAGCCATATTCCCACGCCCAAAACGGCTATGACCAGAACAGCTATGATAACCGGAATGAGTTTATTCTTCTTTTTAGGAGGCATTGCCACTTTTCCTTTGTACGGCTTTGGCTCATCCTTTTCAAGATCACTGAAATCATCCTTTTTCTTTTCTTCAGCTTTCTTTTCCTCAGCTTTATCCTTTTCAGACTTATTCGTTTTTTTATCTGATTTGGAATCATAGTCATCGCTCAGGAAGTCTTCATCGAGATCAACCTGATAAGATCCACAGTATTTGCACTCGGAAGCACTATCTTCTATCTCTTTCAAGCAAACGATACATTTCTTCACAGTATATCCTCCTCGATTTACCTACAATATGAAATGCGTTTTATTAATATACATAGAAAAGGGAGCGAAGGGAAAATCCCTCGCTCCCCCATATAATTATTCTCTAGAATTCAGGTTCGATAAGACCGTATGTGTTGCCTTTTCTCTTATAAACAACATTTACTTCATCTGTTTCAGCGTTTCTGAATACGTAGAAGCTATGTCCAAGAAGCTCCATCTGAACGCATGCATCTTCAGGATACATAGGCTTAACAGCAAATCTCTTGCTTCTTATGATCTGGATTTCATCCTCATCATAAACATCTTCATCATCAATAAAGTTATCCTGGAAGAATGCTGCATCCTGCTCTTTATCAATGAGTTTCTTCTTATATCTGGTAACCTGACGCTCTATGATCTCAACAACCATATCTATGGAAACATACATATCATCGCTGACCTGCTCAGCTCTTATAATATGTCCCTTCATAGGGATGGTAACCTCTATCTTCTGTCTTTCTTTCTCAACAGAAAGAGTAACTACCATCTTCGTATCTTCGTTAAAGTATTTCTCTAACCTCCCCAGCTTATCATAAATCGCTTCTTTTAAACCTTCAGTTACATCAATGTTTTTTCCACTAATGATATAATTCATATAGTTCACCCCTTTGCAAGTACTGTCTCTTACGTGGTACTTCACCCCGCCAAAACCCTTTGACTAAGGCAACATAAGAGCTGTTTCAATTATAACATACCCGCATAATACTATCAAATGAAATATGAACACGGCGGGGAAATCCCCGCCGTGAAAAATACTGTTATGTTTTATTTACTGCTTCTGGCTTTCCTTCTTCCTTATGATAAATGTAATGCCCACGATAGAAAGAAGCAGAAGCGTTATACAGAGTGCCATATTGAAGCTGTCACCAGTCTTAACACCCTTACTATCGCTATTACTATTGCCCGGAGTATCTGTCTTTTCTCCTCCGTCGCCTCCATCTCCGCCGTCAGCAGCTATCCACACAGCCTTGAAAGTATGATCACCAACAATAGTATATTTATCTCCCGGATAGTGTTTTGAGCCTTCCCAGTAGTCGAATACGTACCCTTCTCGTGTCGGAGCATCAGGTATCGTGATTTCCTCACCTTCAAAATGCTTTTCGACTATTATTCCGGTCTTGCCATTAAGCGTTCCGCCGTTCAGATCGTATGAAATCTCAAACTCTTTAGCTCCAGTGACAGTGATATTAAGATTCAGCCTTTCACTGTATTCAAGACCGTCCTTATATGCAGCGATCCTGATTCTTACATCCTTCGTAATTTTAATCGGTCCGGTGTATTCGTATCTGGTATCCTTGTTCTGGCATGGGCAGGTGTCGTCCAGGGTATAGTATATAGTTGCCCCTTCTGTTGCGCATGACAATGTAAGCATGGATCCGGCAGTAACTGTGAGATAGTTTTCCTTCGGAGAACCTTCATTAATCACCTGACCGGCAATCTCAGCCGTTGGGCGTTTAGGTCTCTTAGTTTCTGTCTCAATCTGGACATCTATACTCTTCTTAAGTGTTGTTCCATCAACCTTAATGGTTGCATTGGTAAGTCCTGGGAGAAGCGCCGACGCCTTAAATACTGCTTTGCCTTCTTCATCAGTTACTAAGCTCGTATCTCCTGTAAGCTTAGCAAGATATTCGTTATCGATAAACGCTGAAAGACTTACACCTTTCATATAATCGCCATTCTCATCCTTAATCCTTACAGTAATATTCTTACTCGAGCCTACCTGCATAGTAAGCACACTATCGTAATTAAGAATAATCTCTGATGGTCTGTGAGAAACTTTGGCATTTGTTTCAACTGTTCCGGCCATAGGTTTACCGGCATAATTCTCTGCCTTACTAACCTTGACATTTAGATTATCTCCAACCTTAGCACCCGCCGGAGTAGGTATCCTTACGACCTTTGAATACTTCTTACCTTCCGGACTCGACTCAGGATCCTGCCACTCAAATGATGAATCAGCTACATTTACGCCGCCGATAGAAGCCTCAATCTTTGACTCATCATCAATCTTCATATACTGGTTAAAAATAATCTCAGTACAATCAGGATATACATTGAGAGACTCAATCTCCGGTGCCTTTGATGTAACGAGCGGAATCTTTAGATCCATGCGTGGTGGCGGTACGTTAATTGGTTCTGTGAGAGCCTCGTCATAGCCATCCTTGGTCACTTTAACCTTATAAGTTCCTGTAGGTACATCCCACGCGAAGGTACCTTCACGATCTGTAGTCTGAGGATTTACCTGGTTATATTCCGTTGCATCCCAATCAGCCCCATTGCTATCATATACTACAGTTGCTAATGCGCCTTCAACTCTGTTAGACTCAACAGCTTCATATACAAAACCGGATGGGTCGAAGATTACGTTAAGCTTATAGTTTGCCTTATATTTCGGATTACACTTATACTTTCTTGCGAGATGAGCTCTGTCGACAGCTGCCAGTGCGTTCGCAACATCAACATTTTTCATATTCAGCTCATTGAAAGAGTAATAATCCAAACCGCCCATAATTACGACCATGCCAAGAGGTGCAGTGGCACCTGCAGCTAACAATGCCCCTCCTATGACAAAAGACGCTGTTCCCACCACGCAACCTGCGCATGCAGTCTGATCTCGTCTGGCACCGGCCCTTGCAAGTTCATAAGCAGCCATTTCCTCTGCTCTGATAGCTTTGAGACACTCCATGGATATCTTTCCACTGCCGTACTTGTGTTCAGCCCACTTGCTCTCATTATGAAGGTCCGCGTATTGCATAGCATACTCATCTGTCTTCTTAGTGCCATCAACATATTCATTTGACTGCATTATAGTATCATAACTACTGAACCCGAATCCAATAAGCCCCCAAACCTTTGTACATCCTTTGATAACACGGCTTGTCTTTGGGCCATATTTTTGTAATTTGACTTGTTCCTCCATATAATTAGATACCTGATCACCGCCCATCAAAAACTGTTTAATCCACATCATGGTGTCATCGTCGATAGGCTTTTCCATTTTTTCAGGATCTTTGACTATATCGATACGTTCACATGAACCATCACCATTTAATCTTATAAAACTTCTTCCATCTTCTGTATAAGCAAAGCTTCCATCATCGCTTACAATAAATCCTTCATCTTCAAAATCTGCCGGAACACTGTCTGGATATATATTGCAATCCCACCAGTTCTCGCGGATATAATCATCTAAGCTGTTATAATCATACATCGGTTTCACATCCTGTGCGAAATCCGCCCAGACATCGAACAGATCATCCATCTGATGTTCAAAATTAATAATGGATTCCTGATCCGCAGGTGAAAGGCTATTGAACTCATCCGCGTAGTCAGGATTATCGCTTATATGATATCCGCCACCCACTATTACTTGAGTTAATAATACCTCTATGTCCTCCTGAGTCCAATCTTCGCCCATGATTTCCAGCATTCTTCTCTTGCGTTCGTCAAGTGTTGCCTCTACCAGTTCATCAAGATATTCCGTATATGCCTCGTCAGTTACCAGTTCATAATTATCATTATCTACATAATCCAGATCAAAGCCTTCAGGGACAAGCGCATCGTCGAAAACATGAACGCCGAGGTTTTCAATATATATATTTGCACTGAAATTAGTCTTTATCCTTCCGTCAGCAAGCGTTTCCGTTCCGGTAGGAGAAAGGACTGTATTTCTGACACTTCCGTCCAACATATGTATTACTACATTGACATCACCTGTAAGTGCAGATGAACTAACCATTTCTGCAGCAAAGGTCCAATTCTTTGTTGCTTCCTTCCCGTCTGCTACATAGGTATAGAATCCACCGGATTTGTTCACACCGTTTTTTACTAGGTTATACTGATGATTTGCATGGACAAAATAGAAATTATCTAATTGTGTCTTTGTCCCTTCATAGAAAACCCTTTCTGTTGCTCTATACTTTTCTCCCGTATCATCACCAACTGTGGCAACAATCACGTGTGATGTTCCCGATGGAGTCTTAGCCGGAAGCTCAACCTCTCCGGTAAAACATCCAATCTTGTTTGTAGTACCGGTTATTTCCGCTCCGGATCCAGCCTTAACCTTCACCGTTTTACTTGGTTCTGACCATACGGTAACAGGGATTTTCCTCGAACTTGTAATACTATCTTTTACTTCGAGTATTATTTCCTCAACATTAAAATCAGCACTTCCAATAGGAACCGTGATTCCTGATTTGGATTCTACGGATGCACTCAAACAGAATGCACCTGCATTTGGACTCTTGAGGCCTACATATATAGTTCCGGATTCAGCTTCTTTTCCGGTAATACCATCAATTGTGATGACTCCATTTGATAATACCGAATCAACATTTACACTCTTACTGCCTACAGTTACCGATTTTACCGTCAGTCCTTTTGGCACAACAATCTTAATCTTATTTGCCTTGTTGCTTCCCTGCATGCGATAGAAAACCTTGCCGAAGAACTCAAGATTTTTTGTAACCAGACTTCTGTCAATCGCTACAAAGCTTCCTACTTCGTCAAGTATATTGCCATATTCAACATGTGGCATTGATGGAACATTAAGAGATACTTCAACAGTTTCCCCTGCTGTAACGGTTGCTGTTGCCTTGGCATAATCAGAAGCATCAATTCCAAGGGTACCCAGACTGTTAAGCGTAGAAATACCTGAAATATATGCATTTTTCTCGAAGGCAACTACCGTGTATGTTCCCGCCGGCAATTCCTGAAGAAGAAATGAGCTTGATTCGTTCACTGTATCTGAAGCCACCAGTTCGCCTGCATTATCAAAAACAGAAACATTCGCATCTACTCCACCTGTACCCTCAGTCATAACACTAAGGTTTCCGATCTTCTCAATCGGTGTAAGGTCTGCTGTTGTTATATCCTTGTTCCAGTCCGCCGTAAACTCAGAACTGGTTTTGGCAAACAGCCCATCCTTATATCCATCGAGGCTTACGTTGAGAACAACCATACTGTTTTCAACAGCTTTAAATGAAAATGCATTTCCGACCATCCCTGGATTAACTTCAGTTCCATTTACCTTTGCAACCAAAGTTGCGCCTGCAGGAACAGTTCCGGAAACGGTGTATTTTATAATTGTGTCAAATGGAGTGAAATAATAATACTCTGTATCATTGGGATCATCTGTCATTGCCTTCCTGGTTGCCATATAAGTATTGAAAGACTCAGACATTTCCAGATCAGAAGGATACTTAATTACAGTCCATGGAGAACTCTTCCATGGATCACCATTTATAGTGATATCATTATTGTAGATTGTGAATTCATTGCTGTTTGTAGTAAAACTTAATGCACTGTCATTAATAACAGATACTCTTTTCGGCAAGGTAACCTTATTGCTAGCTTTTCTACATGCAAGATAGAAAGCCTTTTCGTCAATAGTAAGCGGCTTACTGCCTTCTTCTATTGTTATCGAAACAGTAGCTGTATCACTGTAATTGTTCTGATTTTCAGCAAAAGCCTGTTTTCCCACATATGTAACAGTCCAGGGGATTGTAATTTCAGTAAACTTTGTTTTATAAAAGGCCTTATCACTTATAGTAGTTACTGAGGTTGGGAGATTCTCCAGAACATCATTTGAAAGACCTGAGCAACCTTCGAAACAGCTTTCCGAAATAGTAGTAAATCTCGGATTATTCTCCGGCCAGTCAATAGTCTGTAGAGGTCCGCAATTCTTAAATGCTTCCGTACCAATAGTTTCGAGAGAATCAGGAAAATCAATTGAGGTAAGACTCGCATTATTACATCCGGAAAATGCTCTGGTTCCTATTGAAGTAAGACCCGAGCCCATGTTGATGGAAGTAATGTTTGAATTCAGATAAAACGTCTCATCTCCTATTGATGTAAGGCTGTCCGGAAAATCAAGAACCGCTATCTTAGTTCCAGTAAAAGCTTCATTACCTATAGTCTGAAGACCACTTCCAAAATTAACAGTGGCAAGGTTAGAACAACCGGAAAAAGCATTAGCATCTATAGTTACTAAACTATTAGGAAGTGTTATTGTCGTAAGACCTGAGCATCCTTTAAAAGCCTCTTGCCCGATCCAAGAAACCCTTGATCCTTCAGGGAAGGTCACCGAGGTTACATTTATCATACTTCTTGCAAATGAGTATGGTATGGTTTCAATACTTGTATTAAATGTTATCGATTTATATTTATAAGGGTTGGCTACAATGGTTCCGTTGGCAAGCTCTTTTACAGCTTTTCCATCTATAGTATCAGGAATGATCAGATCCAGTGTACCATCTCCTGCATTCGAATCAGACGGTTCGATTCTGTTGATAATCACACCGCCATCATTCAGATCCTCATAAGTGAACTTGACCCCATTTGTTTCATCAGTCCATGTATATGAATCCGCATAAACTATAGACTCCGAGCTTTTTTCCATCATGCTCGGAAAGCTTGGCACGATCATAGCCAGCGCCAAAATAAGCGCCAACAGCTTTCGTCTAAGTTTAACCCTCTTCATAGTTTTCTTCATAACGTCCCATACTACCTTTCTCTCATCTTACGTTATTAGTTAAGCTCTATTACTGCTCCAGATGCCCCTTTCTTCTTATAACAAATGTAATGCCCACGATAGAAAGGATCATAAGTGTTACAAAGATAGCTATCGGAGTTTCATCTCCGGTCTGTTTTGCAGTTGTTGAAGTCTTGTTCTGCTTGTCAGTCTTGCTGCCGGTAGTATCAGTTTTCTTTGAATTATCATCCGGCACTGTCTCTGCACTGCCCTCTGCCAGAGCATATGTGGAGAAGCTGTCAGCAGGGAACTTAACTATCTTCATTCCATCAATCTCTATGATTTCAGGCTTGATCAGTTCAAATTCATCCCCATTATGAATGTTATGAACAATATAGAGATTCTCCAAATCTATGCCATCAGGTAACAGGAAGTAGATATATGCAGGATCATTCAGCTCTTCCATATCGAATGCCCAAACGTCATCGCTGTTACCTTGTCCCTTGAAGAATACCTGATATAAAGTAATGTCAAATGTCTGGCCAAGCGTAAGACCATTACCAGATGCAAACTGAGCAAACGCTGCCTTCTTCTCATCACTGAGATCTACATCTGATACTGAAAGTCTTGCTGTTCCTGTATCAAGAGTGCCCTCAGCCAGTTCGAGAGCTGCATTCTCAATGCCATTTGTATTAATCTTTACTTCATCCTCCTGCTCGATAACATTCGCACTCAGATGGAAGTTACCCTTCTTAACCAGGAAACTGAACTCTGAAACTCCTCCAAGCTTCATGCTGTCGCCGTTAACATTGAATGAATCAACCTGATATCCATACTTAGGAACAATTCTCATAGTAACCCATGATCCTTCAGGAACTACCATTTCACCGCATTCTATTCCTGTTTCTTCTTCAACATGTACATTGAACTGGATGAAAGATGGAATCACAACATTCGGATCCGTCAGATCTAACTTATGTTTTCCTGTGCCATCATCGTACTCAACCGAAAGAAGCGTAAGATATGAGTGCCCTATACTCATATCGTCATCCTCTGCAGGATTCTCCTTGCTTGCCCAAAGGAAGTTTCCTATATAGCATTCTTCCTCAGTGATTGGACGAACCTGAAGTACTATGTCGTACTTTCTTATCTTTCCTCCTTCAGGATCATTCGGATCATCAATCTCCGCTCCCAGAGGAACATTTTCAATCGCAAAGCTGACTTCCTGTCTGTTGAGGGCTTTAAGCCAGTTATTTCTGCTGTTGTAATTAAGAGGAACAGGATAATTTGTACCATTAATACTTATTGATTCAATCTTATTTCCCCAGTTTGTATTGAAGTTAAGTGTAACTGTCTCCCCTTCACTTTCCGGATAATTAACTATCTGTGAACCAAACGTCTCCTGATATTTGTCCGGTGTCGCGCCCTCCTCAGGGAATCCATAATGGCTGACACACCTTGTATTGTCTCCGCCATTTATATTTACACAGACAACATAAGCGTTTCGGCTATAAGGAATAGTACAGGTTCCATCTTCGTTCTGTGGATACTCATCCCTTACCATAGGATCTCCCGTCCAGCTTCCTGCAGGACCGGAAAGATTGATCTGGGCTCTGGTCATAGGCTCTGCCGGCTGACCTCCGCCATTCTCTTCTATACTGATGGAGCAACCATCAGGGATATTTCCAGGAAGTGTAGCCGTCGTTTCATTTACTGCACACTCACTCTGATAATTATCAGGACCGCGCAGTATAATATGCAACTTATCCTTATCAAAATCTGCAGGTACTGTAACTGATGCATTTCCAAGAGCGTCGCGAAGGATTGCCCATTCGAAATGATCTTTACAGTCTTCTATATCTCCGCCATTCAATGTTGCATTAACTGTATCCTGTTCATTGTAAGTAAAACTAAAGATAGAACCGGTATTACCTACTCTGGTTCCTTCGATTCGGATTCTGAGTTTGTCATCAACCTTTTTAACAACCTTAAAGTATAGATCTCCTTGTGGGAAATTTGTCTCAGCCGGTTTTGTGTTCAGACTTGTTTTATAATTATTCCCCGACTTGGTCGTTGATAATGTGGTACTGAAATCATTGGAACCATTAATTCTGACTTCCATAGTGTCAGGATTAAAATATTCATTCAGAACTATTTCAGCACCAGCACCTATCATTGTCCCGTCATTAAATTCAGAAAATGGAGTCGCATCTATGCCTATTATGCTTACAGTAACTTGGCCTTCGCCACTGCCTATTGTAAATGAACCGTTCCCAAAATGTACCGTATATCCCGTAATACCCAAATTAGTCTCATCTGCCGGAGCACCAATGGTATTACCTGCCTGTACTGTAGATGTATCAGGAGCAGCCTCGGTATCATTTGCAGGCACAGTATCTTCTGCCTCTTCCGCTTCAGTCGGTGTAGCGATTTCACCCTGATCTGTGTTCCCCTCTGCATATACACTTCTTGCCGGCATCAGTCCGACAACCAGACATAGCACCAGTATGAGCGCTATAAGATTTCTTTTTTTCATCATATCCGTGTAACCTCCTAATTCATTTTTGTATTCATTCCACGTCCCAGCTTTTTAGGTAGAATACCACGACTATATTATAAATCAAATGCGTTAAAAAGAGGTGTTTGGAAAGTGATAGGTTTCCAAATCTTACCTGTTTTTATATTGATTGTTGTCTGATTATTTACTAAGATACTATTGTAAATATCGAATCCGACCGTGGAAGTGATAGGTTTACATAATCCCCGGTCGTTTTTTCTTCAAATATGGAGTACACAATGAAAAAAACATCCCCTGTTTGGTATGCAGCTATCATAGCTGTCTGTTTTCTTTATACCGGATCAGCATATATGTCCCAGTGTTTCAGACTCATGGGCTTTTATGACGAAAAAACCGTGGATCTTATCAGTTCCTTTCTGAATTATCTGTGCCAAGCCCTCGGCATGCTAATATTCTCGGCCGGACTTCTTAAAAAGCCTGAGATTTTCAGGAAAAAGAAGCTGTTTGCTGCTTTTCTGGTATCAGGAACAGTATTCATGGCACTTTCACAGCTGTCAATGTCCGGTATCGTCATAGTCGTTTCCGGTTTTATATTCAATATTCATATAGGAATATACTTTGGCTTCTATCTTTCCCTGCTCAGCAGATATATACCTGCCGAGCATGCCGGCCTGTCTTTTGGTACAGCATACGCCTTCGGAAGCGTAGGAACATACTGCTTCTCCCTTATCAATAACGGCAATTTCCTCGTAAAGCCGGAGATCACTGTGATATACATACTCCTTGCCGCTACCACAGTTGCCATAGTTCTCAGCACAGAAGATATTTTTCCGGGTAATAGTTCTTCAGTCACTGATACTTGGGGTTCCCGGAAAAACCTTCATCTGGGACGTATCGCCATCATCCTATCAATAATGATGGCAATTTCGGTCGTCGGCTCCGGTCTCTTCTATTCCTTACCTACCTCGGCTGACGTCAATTGGAATCTTATCAGGGCTTTCTACGCAGCAGGTCTGATAATAGCCGGTTTCATTATGGACAAAAACCGTTTCGTCGGGAAGGTTTGTACCATTGCCAGTCTTTCATTTTCTCTTATAGCAATGGCTCTTATCGGAGAAGGCATGACCAACACCATAGTTCTTGGACTCAGTTATGCCTTCAGGGGTTTTATTACTATATACTATGTAATTATTTTCACTGACTTTGGCAACGAAGACGTAAAGAATACCTATCTTGCACCGGCCGGTCTTATGATATCGCGAGTCGTAGAAGCTTTTCTTTCACTCATTCTTATGATGATTCCTATTCCCGGAATGTGGCAGATGCTATTTACTGCAATCTGCTTCATTCCGCTGATAATACTTTTCATACTTACAGAAAATGAAAAGAAAGAAGAAATAGTTACTATAGCAATATCTGAAGACAAGAAACTGGCTCTGTTCTGTGAGAAATACAACCTCACATCAAGAGAAACTGAAATCTTAAAATGTCTTAAGGAGGGACTGTCAGATTCCGAGATAGCAGATAGGCTCTTTATATCAAAAAACACTGTTAGATTTCATGTTTCCAATCTTTTGAAAAAGACAGAGAGTGATTCCAGAGTTACTGCCGTAAGAGCACTGGATATGTTCGATGCCACATAAAAGCAAAAAGCGACCCCGGCGAATCTCGCCGGGGCCGCAGAATTTATTTTAGGTTTTTTTTGTGATCTTATTTAATTATTCTTATTGCCTTATATGGAGTTCTGTAATTATATACAGATGTCTTGATACCTGCGGATGGTGAGCTTGCATGAACTACCATTCCATTTCCGGTATAAAGTGCAACGTGTCCTATCAGTCCTGATGAACCAAGATAGTATATAAGGTCGCCCGGCTGAAGTGCTGACATAGGTACTTCATAACCTGACTTAGACTGTGCTATAGTCTCGTGAGGCAGCTTGTATCCAAACTGTGCATATACTGCCATTGTAAATCCTGAGCAGTCAGCACCCTTTGTAAGGCTTGATCCACCATATACATATGGATTACCAACATACTGAAGCGCGAAGTTTGCTATCTGCTGTCCGAGTGCTACATTTCCACCTGTTGGAGCAGGAGCTTCTGTGGTAGGCGCCTCTGTCTTTGGTGCTTCTGTAGTAGGTACCTCTGTTGCAGGTGTTGTTCCATCAGCAGGAGCTTCTGTAGCTGCCTCTGTAGGAGCTTCCGTAGCTGCAGTTGTTGCCTCTGTAGTTGGAGTCTCAGTTGCTTTAGCTGCTTCTTCAAGTGCTTTCTGCTTAGCTTCCTCTGCAGCGATCTCTTCTGCTACAGTAGTAGCTCTTGTTGTAGCGAACTTAATATTTAAGTACTCTGTTGATACATATCCCTTAACATCACCATCAACTGATATATAACTCCAGTCGCCGTCCTGTGAAAGGATCTCGTAGCTCTCTCCGCCAGGAACAAGTGTAAGAACCTGACTGTCTATATTTGCTTCTGCTCTTACACGAAGAGAATCAGCTGTAATCTCACCCTTAAGCTTAACGCCGTTAGCCTCACACCATTTACCGGCATCATCACCGAATGCAAGGTATTCTGTCTTTACGTAACCTTCGCAGTTACCTGACTGAATGAATGTCCATCCATTCTTTGTTTCACCAACGAGACAGATACCACCGCTTGCAAGATGACCAACGATCTCAGCATCTTCTGAACCGTTCTTTCTGATATTGAGCTTATTAGCACCATCAACTGTTGCTACAGCTCTGTCCTTAAACTGCTCATATTTTACTTCCGGAGCTGCATCATTCGGAGTTGCCTCTAAATTATCTTTCTCAGTCTCCGCATCTGAAAGAGTAGCAACTCCATCAACAAATGATATCTCCGTGAATTTAGCTGATATATCATTTGACTTAGCATCCAGCATACTTACAAGGCTGTCAAATTTAGCAGAATCTGCTGTTATAAGAACCTCAACCTTGCTTGAAATACTTACATCCTCTATATACTTCTTGGTAGATGCCTCTGCAGATATAGATGGGATCAGCATAGATGCTGCAAGTATAGTTGCTGTTATCTTCTTAAATTTAGACACTTTATGACCTCCAGTTCATAAATGTTTCGTTTCAGATAAATATGTTACAAAAATGTTACAAAATGTTACATCGCTAATATAACACCGCCTTATATGGTTGTCAACATAAAATTTCAAAAAACTTATATAATTCCATGTATTTTCTATGTTTATTCTGTGAACAGTACAGTGTTTTGTTTACATAATATATGTTACAATTCTCCGTAACATTTTGTTAAAAATATTACATTTTCCATATTTTGTGCAAATGAAATGTTCCCGCCCCTAAATAGAGTTTTTTCACGGAAAAATGATTGTTTAACTCAGCTTTTATTGCTATACTTGTGGCGTAACATTTATATATAGAAGAAACTGAAATTATTTATTACAGAATTAATACCAGAGGATATGATTTGGACACTATAGTAATGACATCTGAAAATGAATCGCTGTACAGTACTGCTTCGGAGATACTAAGAAGCGGTGGGCTCGTTGCATTCCCAACGGAAACAGTATATGGGCTCGGAGGAGATGCTCTTTCAGCAGAGAGTTCTAAGAAGATCTACGCTGCAAAAGGTCGCCCCAGCGATAATCCGCTCATAGTCCATATAGCCGAAACAAAAAGTGTATATGAACTGGCAGAAGAAGTCCCGGAAACAGCTAAGATTCTTATGGAAGCTTTCTGGCCCGGTCCACTTACTATTATATTAAATAAGAAAGCATCCGTACCTGACGAAACAACAGGCGGCCTTTCAACAGTAGCCATAAGGATGCCGTCTCACCCTGTTGCAGCAAAGCTTATAAAAGAAAGCGGTGTATATATAGCTGCACCGTCAGCCAACCTTTCCGGGAGACCCTCCCCAACAGAAGCATCTCATGTCATCGAAGACATGACCGGTCGTATAGATATGATAATAGATGGTGGTCCTGTCGGAATAGGCATTGAGTCAACGATTGTTGATCTTTCATCCGGAACACCGACCATTCTAAGACCCGGGTTTATAACAAAAGCAATGCTCGAAACAGTTATAGGTCCTGTCGAGATAGATAAGGCACTCATTGAGGATGATCCGACTCTCAGGCCAAAGGCTCCGGGAATGAAATATACTCATTATGCACCTAAAGGCGAGCTTACTATAGTTGCCTCTGAAAATGGAAGTATTTCAGATAATATAGAAAAGATTGCTGAAAAGATTAATCAGCTTACTAAAGAAAAAGAGTCTCACGGTTTCAAAACTGCAGTACTCACAACTAAGGACAATGCTTTGCTTTATAAAGCCGAAAATGTTATACTTCTCGGTGATGAAAGACGTGGTGAAACAGTTGCTGCAAGACTTTACAGTGCACTTCGTGAATGCGACGATCTTGGTGCTGAATATATATATTCAGAGAGTTATGATGATACTGACTTCGGCGGAGCAATAATGAACCGCCTAATAAAAGCAGCAGGACACCGTGTTGTTTCAGTATAGCTCGGCAATATCAGTTTTGAAATAATATAGGAGAACAAAGAAATGAAGATAGTTATTGGTTCTGATCACGGCGGATATGAATTAAAGCTTGAGATCATAAAGCATCTTACTGAAAGAGGATTTGAAGTAAAAGATATAGGATGTGATTCCCCTGCTTCATGCGATTATCCTATATATGCAAAAGCCGCTGTCAAAGAGATACAGAGCGGCGATGCAGAACTCGGAATACTTATCTGCGGCACAGGAATAGGAATGTCCATGGCTGCAAACAAAGAAGACGGAATCAGAGCTGCCCTCTGCCATGACGTATTTTCCGCAAAAGCTACCAGGGAGCACAACGATGCTAACATACTATGTATGGGTGCCCGTGTCATAGGTCCGGGGCTCGCTGAATTAGTTGTCGACACATTCCTGGACACTCCTTTTTCTAATGACGAACGGCATGTAAGAAGGATCAGTTTATACTCATAAACATGTCTTCTGACTCAGTTTTATAGTTGTCAACCATAAAAAACGCGTGTTTTTCTGAAAAAAGTTAAAAACACGCGTTTTATTGTGCAACTTGCACAACAGAACACGTGTTTGGTTGACTATAATATACAGTCAGACAATTTAGACCCTGTTGATAACTATCACGGAAACGCTATATTTACGTGGTTATTGACAAAGTTATCAACATTATCAACATCTAAATGTTTTACATAATCAGTATTTTATGTTATTTAGGCATATAATAAAGTTTGTTAATAGTCACGAATTTATTATTTTTTACCAATTGATATTGACTTTTAAGTAGTCTGTCAATTGACTCTCGATACATTTCCTATAACCCTGTTATTTGAAGTGTTTGTAATAGAATATTGCAAGGTTCGTTCTATCACGCAGATCAAGTTTACTGAGTATGTTGCTTATATAATTACGAACTGTTCCTTCGGATAGAAAGAGCTTTTCAGCTATCTCTTTATTGGAGAGTCCTTCAGCAACCAGAGAGACAACCTCAGTCTCCTGATCAGTAAGTCCAAAGTCCTTGAGCCCTGTCGGGCTGTCCGAAAGCATTTTATCTTCTGAACCTTTATCAGCCCCAAGAAGAATACGAGGAAGCTTCTCTGTGATTTCATTTCCAAACACAGACTGTCCTCCGTATACAGCTTTAAGTGAAGGGATTATGGAGTCAAAGTCCTGCTTAATGATATATCCCTTGGCACCTATGGAAAGTGCTTTCGCTATATACTCATCATCGTTAAATGTAGTCAGATACAAAATCCTTGCATCAGGATACTTGTCCAGTATCTGTTCTCCTGCCTCAAGACCGGTCATTCCGGCCATACGTATATCCATCAGAAGAACATCCGGCTTATGCTCATCGAAAAGCTCTATCGCTTCCTCCCCGGAATTGCCTGTTGCTATTACGTCAATATTCTCATCTGATTCAACTATAGTCTTCAGCGATGCTGCCACAAGTCTATCGTCATCTACTATGATCACTCTCATATTTCTTCCTGCCTCATCACATTCTAGCGTGGCGGTTCCTCATCGAACGGGAATCCTACATGTATTCCTGCATCCTTCATGCGGATCCTCTCTTCTCTCATAGCTGCTATGATCTTATCACGAGCATACTTGCCGTCTTCATTCGTCATAGGATGAACATCTGCAAGTGGATAATCTATGCCCATCTCCTTATACTTAGGCTTGGCCATCTCATGATATGGAAGTATATCCACTGCTTTGATATTCTTAAAATGTGCCAGAAAATGTCCCGATCTTTTGAAAAGCTCATCATCAAATGTATAGCCCGGAACTATTACGTGACGCACCCATACAGGGATATCCTTCTCATCCAGGAACTTATAAAAATCTATGATAGTATCCTGAGGCTGCCCCGTAAGTGTCTTATGCATCTCAGGATCGATACATTTAAGATCAAGAAGAACAAGGTCAAGGACCGATGCCAGCTTCTCGTACTTTGCTTTAATCTCAGGAACATCCTTCTTATAAAGAAATCCGGTAGTATCAACTGCTGTATGAACTCCCAGCTTCTTTGCCTCAGTGAAGAGCTCTATAAGGAAATCAATCTGCACCAGAGGCTCACCGCCTGATACTGTGAGTCCGCCTCTCTTCATGAATGCCATGTATTTCTTCATGTCCTCAATTATCTCAGCAACAGTCTTCTCTTCACCGCCTCTGCCATCCCATGTATCGGGGTTATGGCAGTAAAGGCATCTGAGAGGACAGCCTTTGAGGAAAACCACATATCTCGTTCCCGGTCCATCGACCGTACTTCCTGTAATTATTGAATGTACATTTCCGTTCATTTTTCTACCTCGGTATAGTTATAAATACTCTGAATCCATTATCATCAGTAATGTTGCAGGTTCCGCCTACAGACTGGGCACGCGTTCGTATATTCTCCAGTCCCATTCCGACACCTGCAGAGTCTTTTTCCTGCATATCAACACTTCCGACAGATACCTTCGTTTTCCTGTCTTCCACCTCAGATTTCGCCGATTCTCCATAATCATGGACCACCAGCTGATACATGGACGGATGTTCAAGAAGACGTATGTCCACATTAGTATTGTTGCTGTGTTTTATTATATTTGATATGCATTCCTTAACAATTCCGATTATAGCATATTTAACCGGTCTTTGCATATCGTCCGAAATATCTATGTCGAGGGTAAGATGGTAATTCTCCTCAAGCGGTTTTGCGAGCTCGGTAAGGCTTGAAACCATATCTATGGACTCATCATGAAGATCATGAACGCTGGATCTTATATTGTTCATGGCCGTATCAAGAGTCTCTCTGACCGACTCCAGTTCCGAATGTATCGGTTCCTCTTTATGTATAGCCAGGAGTGCCCCCATCTGAAGAAGCGCACGTGACAGCATATGGCCTACATTGTCATGTATCTCCCTTGCAATACGATTACGCTCTGAGAGCTGTGCATTGTGTACTTCGCTGTCTCTCGCAAGAAGGATTTCCCTGTTCTGATCACGAAGCTTCTCACTTTTCTCCTGGCTGTCATCACGAAGCCTCCTATGCTCACGCCGAGCTACATAGAGACTCTCCGACTTAACAGAGAGGAACACCGCCAATCCTGTAACCGCAAGAATGTAAAGTATCACATAGTTACTCATTGATTCAGCGGACTTCCATACATTTATCAATGAAATAATACCAATTCCTGCCCCAACATAATTTCTGCTTCTGGCGATGTCATAGCCGATAACAGGAAGCAGCACTATTGTTTCAGGAATGAATATAGGAAGAATCATACATATTGTCTCAATAATCAATGTCGCCCATTCTTTTGCGTCCTGAGGCTTCATAGAGGCAAGGCCCCACTCAGTCCTGTCTCTGCTTAGAAGATAATAATCAACCGCCGAAACAACTATCGAAACATAAAAAAGCACAAGAAAATAATTGCCATGCATAATAATACACATGGCAAATATTGAAAGTATAAAAATGAATATCTTGTCTATAATCCTGTTCATAAACTGATTCCGCTACAGCCTGATTTCCGAAGCTTAGTTCACTCTTGTAAATGTATAGTTACCGTTTTCATCAACATATATTGATACACCACCATTATACACTGTACTGTCACCGCTAACAACCCATTTACCATTATCCAGATTATTTTAATTTTAATTCCTCTGTAAAAAAGTTTTCCTATTTAATGATATAAATGTTATGCCTCAGACTTTTCTCCGAAGAACTTTGTGAAAACAAGCCCTACAGAAAGGCAGACAATTCCAAACAAAAGCTCCAGTCCGAAGCAGTACAGAACATCGTTAATCGCTGCACTTTCATACCATATCTTACGAGCAGCAACAGAATACCAATAGTTAGGAATGAACCGTCCTATAGCATTAACCTTGTCACCGAGTATTGTCAGGTCAACGAAGGTACCGCCCAGGAATGCAAACGAAAGCCCTATGATATTCGTGACAAAAGCTGTTGTATTGGCGCCACCCTTCTTCCCGATTCCAAGTGGAAGGCTGGTAATCATTGAAAGCAGAAGCGTGATAGATAATGTGTATACAAAAGCATTTACTGCTGAGAGCCACCATGCCTTTGAGAATACATACTCTTTACCACCCATGGTGGCAAGACCTATAAGCACAGCTGTTACGAGTACTGAAAGCGTGGATGCTGCAAGCACCAGCATTACATTTCTTGTTGTCATTCTGATCTTTGATACACTTGTACGGTTCTTCTTTTCTTTTTCATTGAAGCTGAGTATTACCGGCATAACACCTGAGAAGATTATTGAAAGTATTCCAAATGGAATGAACTGAAAAGCAGTATACACTCTGTCTACAGGCTGTGCCTCTTTTTCCTTCAGGGTAACGAAGCTCTCTACATCAGTTGCCTCTTTGACTTTTTCATCAGCTTCAGAAAGGCTGAGGCCGCTCTTCATATAGTCCTTCATACCGTTCAGATATTCATTTATCTGCATATTTATGAATATTCCTCTTGGAAGTGCGTCATCGTATTCCGCCCTGAGTAATGTGGCCGGATCTTTATCATAATCCATAAATGAATCGCCAAAGCCTTCCGGAATTACAATATATTCAGATATATGCTGATAGTACAGCATATCCTTAATTTGGTCATCGTTATAAGGACCTTCCTTCAGCGTATGCTTACTATCCAGATAGTTCACCAGTGCCTTGGAAATCTCTGACTTATCATTATCAACTATATAAAGAGTATATCTTCTTTGTACGACTGTATCATTTGAGCCGGCTCCTGTACCTGTAAGAGCCACGAGCATGATCATTACGATTGCCGCATACATTATGATGCCGATTTTGTAATGTCTTACCACTTTAAAAAATGTCTTATATATATGCATCTTTTTTCTCCTTACAGACTCTTATAATCAGTTTTTCTTGAAAATGCCATTCCAAGCACCAGCAGTACCAGGCTCATCACCAGCATATAAGTAAGTGCCCTGTAATATCTCGGTCCAACACCGAACACATTCAATGCATAGAACGCATCAGTGATGACAGCGGATGGATTGATACGGTTGAAGAGCGGGCAGTGTTCCTCCAGAAGGGCTTTCATATCCCCATACATAAGGCCTGACATGAAACCACCACCGAGGATGAATACCATCAGGATTCCTTCCTTAATCTCAAATCTCATCTTTCCCATATGTGCAACTATATATCCCAGATTGATTCCGGTAATGCCGGCAATCGCTGTTGTCAGATAGATCATTCCAAGATTGCCGCCAAACTTTATGCCCAGCACATATATATAAAATGTAAGTGCTATAAGTGTTATGGAAAGCTGTATAACTGATACTGCAGCCAGCACTGCAAGCTCATAAACCGTCTTATTGACCGGTGAGCTGTCAAGTCTCATACCGACTGTACTCTGATTTGCCTGAGCTTCTACTATCAAACTGCAGGATGCGACAGAACCCATCAAAGCGACCATAGCTATAAGATTATAGAAATACTGAACAAAAGGATCCTTGTTCTCACCTGCACTGCCCTTTACTTCAACATAATCGATTCCTGATATAGCCTCATCTACCATCTCATCTGATTCCTCCAGCTTATCCGGATCCTCATTTATGGTATCTATAGTAAGTCCCACCTGAAGTCTGTACTGGCTTATCACACTGGAAAGTATACTGTGGTTAACGCCGTATCCGTTCTCTTCCATAGTGACATCTTTTATTCCATTTACAGTTATAATCCCTGCAATGTCACCTTCTTCCAGAAGCTCTTCTGCCTCCTCATGATCCTTAACAACAACTCTGTCGATCATTTTGGTTCCATCATCAAACTCGAGCGAATTCATTACCTCTATAAATGGAATGTCCTCTTCCTTTATTTCATTAGGATTAATGGAAACATAGTCCATAGGCATATCATCCAGAGTAAGCTTTCTCATATCGTCGAAGCTTTCAACCCCGTCAAGCGAATCAAGGATATCCTTGCTGACAGGAGCCTCTTTATCGAAATCCTGTCCCATAGCTTCTGCCATGGCCTCTTCTTTGCTGTATTCCTCCAGATCGTCCGACATCTTTTCACCGTCAAGATTGGCGAAACACTGCATTATACGGTACTCATCAACCGCCTCATCGGTAACCTCTATAACAACAGGTATCGGCTTACTGGTTTCGCTTGAATATATCGAACCGAATGCAAATGCGAAGAGAGTCCCAAGTGCTATAGGGAATGCCAGAGTCCAAAATAAGTATTTCGGGGATCTGATAGAAGTTTTTATAATTGATAAAAATATCCTTCCAAACATTTCATTTCCTCCTACTGTGTATCTCTCAGTTCCTTACCGGTAATCTCAAGGAACACATCATTCAGAGTCGGCAGCTCCGAATAAATCCTGTCATAGCTAAGACCCTGTTCTGACAGATACTCAAGTATATGAGTAATATTGTGTTTTCCGCCGCTGCACTTGATAGTGAGCTTATCACCCATGTACTGGACATCATATACATGATTCAGATTACGGATGTTATCTATATGCTCCTGTCCGAGCTTTCTGATATCAACTATTACATTTTCAGTATTCTTTATCTTTTTCTTCAGCTCTTCACTTGTTCCGGAAGCTATCTCCTTACCTTTATCCATAATGAGGATTCTTGAACATATCTGTTCAACCTCTTCCATATAATGTGAAGTATAGATTATGGTTGCGCCCTTTTCGTTCAACTCAGTAACGCCTTCCAGTATCCTGTTTCTTGACTGAGGATCGACCGCTACCGTAGGCTCATCCAGGATTATCAGTTCAGGCTTATGGGCGATTCCGCACGCTATATTGAGACGTCTTAAGAGTCCTCCTGAAAGCTTCTTAGGATAAAACTTTCTGAACTCTCCAAGGTCAACGAACTCTATAGCTTCTTCAACATATTTCTTTCTTGTCTCTTTATCCTTAATGTAGAGTCCGCAGAAAAAGTCGATGTTTTCATATACCGTGAGTTCATCGAAAACTGCTACGTTCTGACTTACTATTCCTATCCTTGCTTTAAGATCTCTTCTGTTCGGGTCCATCTTTTCGCCAAAAAGAAGTATCTCACCTTTGTCATATGAAAGAAGTGACAGAAGACAATTGATAGTTGTTGTCTTACCTGAGCCGTTCGGTCCGAGAAGTCCGAAGACCTCACCCTTCTTAATCTCAAGGCTGAAATTGTCCAGAGCAATCAGCTCCTTATATCTCTTAACCAGATTTGTAATCTTAACTACTGTTTCGCTCATTTTTTAATCCTTTCTTTTATATCAATATGACTTATGCCTGAATAATCCGGAGCTTATTGTACAAAACAATAAAGGTACGGTTCATATTGGTATATTACCAAAGTGAACCGTACCTCTTGTAGTGATTATTGTAATAAACTGCTATGTGACAAATGTCATAAAATAATTACTTTACCTTTACCTTTGCCGTAATCTTGTTTATTATCAATGCAATTACCACTGAAAGAAGAATGATCAGGACGGTCTGAATAATGAACCATTCTATGTAGAGAAGCCCTCTTCCCCCGAACATGCCGTATCCAAAAATCTCATACAGAAGTGCACTCCTTTTATAAGAGACAGTATATATGCTCTTTCCCATTTCCGGAACATCGTACTTTGATACACGGTAGTACTCAACCGTGAAAAGGCTCTCTTTTCCACGAATCACTGTATCAAGCTCTCCATTATCTACAGCATTTTTCAGAACCTCTTCCATTTTTGCCTTTGGTTCTTCCTTAATTGCATAGCAATAAGTAATATAGTCAGAATTATCTGTAATATCACCTACCCGGAACTGATCTTCAAAGGTTACATATTCATATCCGTCAGCTATCATTTCCTCGGGAGTTTTGGCAGCCGTAGGTATATAATCCCCATCTTGCTTTGTACCACCTTCACCGACAGAATAGTATTTGATACTCTTTGGAACAAATTCATCACCTTTCGTGTACAGTCCATTTACCTCAAATACAAATGTTCCGATGGTGTTCACATTTTTATCCATAAGTCCATTCATGACTTCTGTAAGAGTATCATCGCTGTATGTATAAAAAACCTCTGCGTTGCTGCCACCTGCGATATCACGCTTCACATACAGCAGAGTATTCTCCATCATGATATTTGACATGTTCTCGTCATAGTATGCAAATTTATCCTGAGTGGACAGCTGACCGTTCACTGTTTCTATATCAGAAGAATTAATACCGGACACAAGCTTCGATGCGAAGCAGCGCATCTGTTTAAAACCGTCTTCAAATGTACCGCCGTTCAGCTCTTTCGCCCCTTCGCGTTTCTTCAGTATCTCTTCTGAAACACCATCTTCGTTTTCAGAGATGTAAATATTAACACCATGCTGTACAGCGCCTGTCATGATCTTTTTATTTGTAGTGTTGAATGTCATTTCAACTGTTTTCTTCAGACTTGCAGTCTGAACAAATACAAGTATCACTGATATTGCGATACCCAGCACCAAAGCAAATACTATGGTTAATATCTTTCTTCCGTTCATTTCCGTGTGTTCCTCTATTTTTTAATCTTTAAGCTTTTCAGATACTCCTTCTGTTCCGGAGTGATACGATAACTCTCAACCGCTTTCTGTATAGCCTTATTATGAGTCCATACATCGAGTCTGTTCTTCTCTATAAATGGAATGACTGCCTCATACTGCTTGGCAAGTGCCGTAGCAAAATACCATGCCCTCATCATATTTACGTAGTATTCCTCAGAGCTTACAGCCGCAACCATTTCCGGATATATCGGGTCAAAATCTTCATTCAGATAATGTTCCATAAGCATACCGATTCCAAAACGTATCGTATATGTCCTGTCCGACTTTATCCAGGTCTTTATTTCATCAAGTAGCTCGGACTTATGTTTCTTGAAAGTCTTCGGAGACATCTGATCACACGTTGCCCAATTGTCTACATATGGAAGGAAAGCAGAAAGATGTTCGATACATTTATCATAATCTTTCATCTCTGAGATAATAAATGCATGAAGCTGATCCTCATCGAAAGACTTATGCGGAATATCCTTAAGGAATTCATCTATTCCTTCCTGTTTAGACATTTCCTTTGCAAGCTTTCTGAGTGCCGGAGTCCGGACTCCTATAAATGCACCGGAATCCCTGGTCGGAATCAGTTTTGCCTGAAATACAGCATATTCTTCATCCCGAAGCTCATATAATCTTTTTCTTATCTCTTCTGTCATAATATCTCCGAAAGTTAATCATCCAATCCGTAGTAAGCCTTCTTTATATCTGAAAGCTCTTTGCCACCGAGCATTTTCTCAGCTTTTTCTATCAGGTCATCTACTTCATAGTATTTATAGTAACCCATTTTGTTCTTGCCCCTCTCCATACTGAAATTAAAGGTATAGATATTCTTATCAGAATCACAGCCACCGTAGGCATTTACTACCGCTGTTTCATACCAGTCCTCCGTATCTATGATACAGAGCTGCATGGAATCATTCTTAACAAATAATGAGTAATCATCCGGCTCATCTATGCTTATAGGACTGTCATAATATGCCATGCTCAGGTTGGTCGTCTTTTCATTTTTACCCGTACTAATATCATATCTGCAGAGAATTCCCGGATAGAACACAAGTATATTGTCAACGTCAATTCCATCGTACTGATAGATATAAAGAGGTTTGTAACCGGGCTTTGATATTTCCAGTTTTACCTTACCGTCCATATTTACTTTGAGCACTCTGTTTTCATCAGTAATAAGTATGCTGTTATTCAGAATGTTCGAAACCTTTTCTGTCCCATACCAGTCTTCCGGGAGCGATACATTTATAATCTTTTCAGTATCTGTTTTTATGATGTAATCTTTCTCGCCTGAATAGTATATGATTTCGTCATCAGGGCTGAAATATGGCGTCATTTCAGGAAAACCTTCTTCATCAAAGAGATCAAAAACCTGCGCATCCTCTACAGACCAGTCATCAAGACTCAGTGTTTTTACCTGGATATGATCCTCAGCCTGTTTAATATAACACAGATATCCATCCTCTAATGTACTGTAGAATATTGCTAACATATCAGCTTCATCGAGAATAATATCCCGTTCTTTTCCCGACAGAATATTAATCTCCCTCAGATGATTATTCTCTTCATCGTTGTACATGAAATAAATGTTCCCGTTATACACTCCCTTGACATCATGTACATTTTCATATAACCCCTCTATGTTAAGCGTATATATCTTCTTATCTTCTGTCGTAACAACTTTCAGATAATGTATATGATTCTTAACCGAAAGGAATACAATATCATCCCCATAGACGGTCATATCTGAATACATTTCCTCGCCATCGGATTCTTCACATACCACATTATAGTCTTCATCATATAAAGAATCCGTATATGACAGTACTTCATTCGAGTCTTCAGGCAGGACAAAAACACAGTTTTTCCTCAGAGTTGCACTGTCTATTTTATCCGGAAACAATTTCTGGTTATACATAACCCCGGAATCATCATCTGAATCGGGTCCACAAAGATATCCATGATATGTGATGCATTGAGGCATACCTAAGTCCCGGATATCATATACAGTACTGATAGAACCGTTGAATCTATACAGATCCAGTTCTTTCCCTGTATCAACATTATAAGTAACTATTATTTCGCCTGAAAAGAATGAAACTGCATTTCCATCCTCAGAAGGTAAGAATCCGCATTCATATGAATCGGTATATGGTGAAATGGAATTCTGCCATAATACATCCTTTTTCTTTGTATCAATACAATAAATACTTATATCGTGCTTATATATCCTGTCTCTACTGTAATAAACTATCGAGTTCTCACCTTGATGAATAGTTTCATTTATAAGTAATCTCGTTGAATCGTACCAATAAATGATACTTGGATTCGTTATTTCTTTATATGCCTCCATTTTTTCTGTATCGAAGGAAAAAACATACAGTGTGTAGATACCCACATCATAATTATCGCTGTGTACAAAAAAAGCAATCTGTTTTTCATCAGGTGACAGCTCCATATATGAAGCTGTTTCTTCAATGTTATAGTCAAAATCCTTGATTGTAACTGCCGCTGATTCTTTTCCGGTCTCAGCTGATAATATATGGATCGTATTCTCAGAATCGACCAGATAAACATTATCAGCTTCTGAATCAGATTCAATAACGCTGAAACTGTCATATGAATTCTTCCAGAGAAGGTTTCCATTCTGTGCATTGTACGCCTCGATATATTCCGGGGTCCAGACGATAAGAGTCCTATCATTTATAAACAGAATACTAAGCCATACGCTTTCATTTAAAGGTTCATGGAAGAAAATCTCTTCATGCTTTTCTGTATCCCACAGGCATACACTTCCGGTAAGGTCTACAGCTGCAAGTCTGTTCATTGAATCATTTACCACAAAGTCACGGATCATACTTGGCATTTCATACATATAATCGTTTAGAAACTCACCTTCCTTATTGGAGTTATAAGCTCCGGTTGCATCAGTGATGGCACGAACAGCTTCAGATGTGACAGGCATACCAACTTCACCCTCCTTAGGGAGAGCTGCCAGAGCCAGCTGAAGTGCAAGGACACGCTGTCCTTCCTCCAATTGCTCCAACGATTCATTTGCAAGTATTTTGGATTTACTTGCAAGAGTTATTCCGTAGCTATATTGGATTCTTATTATTCCATAGAAAAGCAGTAAAGCAAAAAGCGATATGATAACAATTGCTACTGCCAGCTTGTGGATAAGACTTCTGGTCTTATATGCTTTCTGCCTGTCAACCAGTTCATCATAATCGCAGCCGATAAGTGTGCTGACAAGTCTCGGAAGTTCAGTCTTTTCAGCTTCCTTTACAGGCATACGATAATCGCATGAAAGTGGTTCAAGCGGTTTTCTTACGGTCTTTTCATTTCCCTCTTCATCGGTAACCGTTTCTTCTTCATAGCTGAGTATTTCAGGGACGACCTCTGACGGCTCACCATCAACAAGAATCGTGAGTACTTCCTTGCGCGAATGCTTGGAAATGAAATACTCTATCTCCCTCTCAACCCACTGTGATTCCTTAGTCTTTGTAGAACAGATGACTATAAGATAGTCCGACTTATCCAGAGCATCATAAATAGTTTCAGTAAGATCACTGGTAAGCGGCAGCTCGTCAGTATCTCTGAATATTCTGTCTATCTTATCGACGCCTGTTGAATCACGAAGCTTCTTTGGAATATGATATCTCTCCAGACTCTTCTGAATGGTCTTGGCGATTTTGATATCTTCCGGTTCATGTTTGTAAGATATAAATGCATTATAATGCTCTATCATTACTGTCCCTCGCACCTTACATCATAATTTAACAACATTAAATTATATCACATTCATTTCTTTCCTGTCAGATAATAAACCGCAAGTGCAGTCCTGTGAGAGAGATTCTCTTTTGAAAGAATTGTCGTTATATAATTCTTTACAGTTCCCTCAGATATGAAGAGCTTTGATGCAATCTCTTTATTTGACAGTCCCTCGGCAACAGCTTTCACTATATCCAGCTCTCGCTCGGAATATCCTTCAGGATTAAAGCCTGCATTTGCCTGCCCCGAATTCTGAGCCTCGGCTTTCCCCGCCAGGGATTCCAGTATGCTTTCTTCCATAACACCGGTTCCGCTGTATACGGACTTTATCATCTGCTTCAGATGTTCAGGCGTATGATTCTTGATAAGATACCCTTTTGCGCCCGAAGAAAGCGCCTGCTTTACAAGGTCATCATCATCAAATGTAGTCAGTATCAGAACCTTTCCCAGGTCATGTTCAACTATATATTTCGTTGCCTCGATACCATCCATTTCAGGCATCTGGATATCCATGAGGAATACATCCGGTTTTTCCTGCTCGGCAAGTTCAATCGCTTCCCGTCCATTCGAAGCTGACCCGAGCACCTCAAAATCATCATCCACGTCCAGAATTATCTTCATTCCGTCACGAACAAAATCACTGTCGTCTGCTATTATCACTTTAATCTTTTCCATACATTTCTCCCTTTTCCGTGCCGGCATTCCTATATCGGTAGTAACATATTTACCTTGAAGCCTGCTTCGCTCTCAAAGTCTATGGAACCACCTGCTGCACGTATCCTGTGTCTCATACCGGATATGCCCATACCGTCTACAATCCTGTCACACCCTATGCCATCATCTGAGATTATGCATCTAACCATCTTGTTCATGGCTACTATTTCAATATTAATGTGCTTACATCTTGAATACTTCATGGAGTTTGTTACTGCTTCGAAAGCATTATCCAATATAACCTCCCACAGATCAGCAGGTACTCTGGAAAGGTCACCCTCTGTATTCAGCTCAGCCTCAACGCCTTTTTTGTTACAGTCTTCACACAGCTCATAAATCTGAAGCAGTGCCATCTGCTTCTTGTCAGGCCTTTCCTTTCTGAGTATTGCTCTTATCTCATCCATTCCTGTTCTGAGCTGATCTATAACTGCCTGTATCATGGTCCTGGCTTTTTCAGGATCCTTATCCATTATGACCTTGGTTGCTTCCAACTGATATATCGATCCATTTATATTATGTCCGAGCTTATCGTGAAGAGTCTGGGAAAGCTGTGCCCTTTCCTCCAGGATTCTGTTCTCAGATTCAAGGATATTTCTCTTAAGTTCAACTTTCGTTTCATTTTCAACCTTCTCGATATCCCTCTTCAGTCCCTGCTGAGCTTTCGTTTCCTCCATCATCTGCTTTCTGTATACCGATACTATGAATATATATTGGACATAACAGAGCATGAGCATGGTAATAACAAGAAACTGAGTCAGGTAGCCCACCGGCGTTTTCATGAAAACGAAGAGATATGGGCAGAAATACCAGAACATTTTTGCATCAAATAATGTAAGAAATTCGTAGATCAGATAGAACCCAAGAAGAATGAACTCCCAGCCTCCGATACGTATAAGAAAAACAAGCAGTATCGCTGCTGCAATCAGAATCACTATCTGATACCTTTTCCCTAACTGTTCCTTAATTGCCATAAGTGCTATAAAAAACAAAACAAGCAGGAGTATCTTAAAAGATACTCCTGTTTCATGATAATTCTCAGCATAGGACACAACCCCGTAGATGCAGAATAAGAGCATCAGGATCATTCTTACCAGAATATAATATTTATCTTTTATGAATTCCCCCATGATTCAGTCCTTCTTATCCTAAGTCCCAGTCCTCCAAGACTGAGCGCTGCTACAAGATATGCTACTGTAATACATATTAACATAGGAAACGCCTTATTGTCTCCAACAAATATCATTTCAGTACCTTCCAGGAACCACTTCTGAGGCATCATGAAAGAAAGTGCTTTAAGCCATGCAGTAGTGTAATTAAGAGGGAAGTACAGACCACTTAGGAGCGCCGACATACACCACAGTGTGAAGGCTGCCACATTTGCACTCATTACATCACCGATAAGAATTCCGATCAACGTACTGAGTGAACAGAATATAGTTCCCATCATGAAGATGATCATAAGGTACTGAGCCCTGCTCATTCCCATATCTTCACTGCTGAGTGCCAGACTGCATACTGAAACTACTGCTGTTATCATTACAGAAACTATAAATGAAACAACAAATTTAGAAGCAAAATACTTAAGGGACGATGTCCTGGTAAGCCCTATTCTTGTATATACTCCGTTCTTCTGTTCCTTGATAGATGTATGAGCTACGAATATTCCACAGAATACAAATCCGAGTGTCATAAATGCAAAAGCATATCCGACCTGTGATTTCTGATTTGTCTGTGTTACTGAAAGGCTCCTTCCGGTTCCGCCTGCGATACTTACCAATTCTTTTTCAGGCATAAATGTATCGCTCTCGTCCAATGCATTCACCAGGTCATCTGTGCTGACCTCGGCACCGCCTTTTGTCATTGAAATATATCCACTGAGCGAATCCATGCGTGAAAGCTGGAACTCCATCTCCTTCTGCAACGCGTCAATCCTTGAGTCATCGGAAAGTGCATATAGTTTGAGTGCTTCAGCAGCCTTTCCATTCAGTACATTTTCAGCAAAGTCCGGGCAAATGTATATTACTCCACCCATCCTGTCCTGATAGCCATCTTTCTCTAAATGCATTTCGACAAACTCATCAGGTTCTGCCTCATTCGTTATATCAGTTCTTATAACAAGAAACATTCCTGCTTCTGAAAGTTTTTTCAGAAATGCTTCGGACAGTTCATCCTTTGAAGCATCATATACTTTTACAACAAACTCGCCCTTGCCACCGTAATAAGCAACCTTCTGATCTGCATCAGAGAGCTCTATAACCTTTTCATCAAAATCGTTAATATATGCTGATGAGCTGTCAAACTTAATCTTAAGTATAAATGTAGACAGAATAGGCATAAGGATAAGAAAGAACCAGAACGCCTTTGTCCTAAGCAAAAGTTTCATACTTGTTTTCACTAATATCTTCATGCTCTTCCTCTCCTTCTTATTGTCCCTGCAAGAATAGCTACAGCTGAACAGATGATGGTAATTGCTCCTGAGTAAATCAAAGCACTTCCTACATAATCGCTGTGTCCCATGCAGGACAGTTCCACAAGCGAACGATTGATATAATATATCGGTGAAAGCTGTTTGATACTCATAGGATGCGACGAGAACATATATGTCTCAAAGCTTCCTCCGAAAAACCCTGCAAGCCATACCACTATAAAGACTGCAATGATTGTGACAACTATATTATCGAAAATATTGTAAGCCATGAGTCCCAGTGCGGTTGCAGCTGCAACCGAAAACAGTACTATAATTGCTGAATAAAATGGGTTTCCCCAGTGAACTCCGAAGAGTGCTTTTGAAAGAAGTATAGTGATTGCATTTCCCAGTACTACTGAAGAGAGTATCGGGACAAATTTACCCAGGTAAAGCTCTGTTTCAGAAAGTGCAGAAACCCTGAACTTCTTATTAATCCTGTACTTTTTCTCACTCATGAATATTCCTGCTCCGCATACGATCGCACACCAGCCAAAATACACGATCTCGATTATTCCATAATAATCTGTAGAATCTATCGCTTCCATATAGTCCGGATGTTCTATTTCAAGCTTAACGGAATCCGTCTTTATTCCTGATGCGGTAGCAATTACATTTTCATAAAATGAATTAACGGCATATTCGAGAGCTTTGCCCTCTTCCTTATAGGCATTATTCTGTAATATTGTGTATGTATCGTCCTTAAATATTACAAAACCGCCTATCTCTTTTTCCTTCATTATTTCCTCAGGGTTACCGGTTGGATACTCGCTCAGAATATAGCCGTTATCCTTAGCCCCTTTAACAAACTCGTTAATCATATCATTCGATACATTTTCACCCTCTATCCTGTATCCGGCTGAAATGTCCGAATCATTCTCATATCTCTTCATCGTGTCGTCGAATGAACTTGAAAGAAGTGCAATGAGAACCAGCGGCGCGATAACGATCATAAGGCAGTTGGTAATACTCCTCGTCATCAATTTGAAATTGTTCTTTATCAGATATCTGATCATATCTTTTTCCTCAATCTATAAAATGTATTGCTATCCATCTATCCTATATGTCACGAAGCTTCTTTCCGGTCATCGTAAGGAATACCTCCTCAAGTGTGATGGAAGATGTATCATCCTTAACCATCTTTTTAAGTTCTTCGCTCGTTCCTGTTGCAATAACCTTTCCATTGTCCATTATTGCTATCCTTGTGCATATGGCTTCGACCTCTTCCATGTAATGGCTGGTATAAATGACCGTCGCACCGTTTTTGTTTGATTCCTTTATCTTATCGAGAATGAAATTCCTGGACTGTGGATCTATACCTACTGTTGGCTCATCGAATATGAGCAGCTTCGGATGATGTCCTATTGCACATGCTATGTTAAGTCTTCTCTTCATACCCCCTGAGAATGTCTTTGCATAATCGTTCTTCTTCTCAAGAAGTCCGACATATTCCAGGGATTCGTCTATCCTTTTCTTCAGCTCCGCTCCCTTTATACCGTAGAGTGAGGTGAAGAGCTCTACATTTTCCCATGCTTTAAGATTTCCATGAATCGCAAGCTCCTGAGGTATGTATCCGAGATTATCGATCAGCTTATTTCTGTTCTTCTGGAAATCCTTACCCATGAACTCTACATTTCCAAGTGTCGGTCTCACGATTCCGCAGATCATATTCATCGTGGTGCTCTTGCCTGCACCGTTCGGTCCCAGAAGTCCGAAGACCTCGCCTTCCTGAATCTCAATATTCAGATTATCAACAACTATCCTTTTGTCATATTTCTTTGTAAGATCATTTGTTTTAAGAATTGTTCCCATTCTTTTCTCTCCATTCTGAAAAATAAGCATGCCGGATTTCCATCTGACATGCTCATTATATAAATACTGTGTTCAGTTTTGTAGTGAAGAAAGAAACATTCGGTATATGACTAAAGTCATATTTAGTATGTGAATATGATCATTTTTCAACAGTAAGCATATGATACTCACCGGCCTGCTGAATAAAGAATACAGAGCTTCCGTTAAGGTTGGAATCGGTTATATAATCAGGGACTGAATATGCTGATTCTGCGTCGAATTCTTCACTGACCTTATTTTGCTCCTCGTCTATGATCCAACCCTTACCATCTCTTATGACTACCGCATAACCATTACAGAAATCAGTCGCATCGTCGTACCATTCACCTATCTCTGTAAGATCGTCATTTCTGATATAACCCCATTTCTCATCAGTATTCTCAACAAGCAGCAGGTCATGGTATGCAATAGCTGCAGAGATATATTTCTTATCAGAAGCGAATTCACCGGTCTTAAGATCAATGATCTTATAATAGCTTAAATCATCTGAAACCTTCTCAACAGCACCGAGCGCCCTACTTTCCAGCGCGGTACATTTGCTGCATCCATTATCTTCAGTAAAATACTTTGTCCAGAGCACATCCTGTGGTTCCTCAACATATTCGCCGGTCTTGACATTGTAGAAACCTTGCTTTATGGCAGACATATTCCAGGTTCCGTCACCATTTTCTTCTCTTTCTCCGGAGAGCATGGATGCAGAAATCCAACCTTCTTTATTAGGGAGATTGTCATTAAAAGAAATCGGGCAGCTATCCACGTAAGGAATACTAATCTCATCGCCGGTATACGTTACATTTTCTCCTGAAATGAGCTGTGATTTTTCCAGGTCAGCAGGTTTAGTGAAGCAAAAGCATTCACGGTTGTCATCATACTTTGCGAACTTGGCGATAATTGTTCCATATGATGTATTGAATGTCAGCCCTTCATTTTTAATGAACTGCGTATTTGAAAATGCGCATTCATCGTTTGTCGGAGCTCCGCAGGCTCTTATCAGGGTATCTTTATCTATACTTCCATCCTCGGAAATTTTGTACTGCTCTCCAAATACAAGATCATCTCTGTAATCCGTAATATAGAATATCGCCGGACTCTTCACGCCCATCCTGTAAAGCGAATTCATATCTCCGTTCATGACAGCTGAAACAAAGAAACCATCGTCCGTAGTCTTTTTTACTATAAATGTACCGCCCTGCTGATTTAACGTGACGCTATCAAAACCGTTGCTCAGGCCTTCCGGAAACCTGTCATCAGAAAGTACATTCCCTTCTTTATCAATGATGTAATATAACTCACCCTGTTTAGTGACCATATAATCATCACTTATATAATCAACCTTCTCAGGATATGACCAGTCTGAAATGTTTATATTCAGCATATTCATCTCTGCTTCAGTCACTTCAGTATCCTCTTCTGTAGCTTCAGTCACTGTGACATTTCCTTCATCAACAGTATCAGTTTCACCAGGAACATTTACCGGTCCACATCCGGCAAGCATTGTTACAGCCATAATCATAGCAATTGATACAGATAAAATCTTCTTTCTCATTTTCATTCTCCTCCTTATTATGCAACAGCTGCAAGACGGTTCTTAATCAGCATATTCTTTGATATTACAAATTCATCATCTATGTTTACATCAATGGTTGGACTATTACTCATTACTTTCTCCATATGAACATATACATTTCTTCCTGATTCTGTTTTAAACGTATAATTAATAGCATTGGTTCGAGAAAATGAGTTATTCATTTCCGGGAATACATTTATACCATCGTGTGTAACATGTATCATCTTGTTAATTTTCTCAGATGTAGGATTCATACTGAGAAAGCCTTCAATAGAACAAACAATTCGCTCACCATCTATTTCAAATGAGACAGTATTCAGTAAGCTTTTAGTATGTGCATAAAGAAATATCCAATTTACTACATTTACTATACTCGTCGGCAAAACCCACCATGCCAAGAACGCATTCTCAGGCAGGATTACATCCGGCATAATTATCATAACAAGAATAGGTCTTAAAAAATAATACAAGCCAGCAATACATGCTATCAAACACAGTGCCCATAACATTTTGTTTTCTCTTTTCTCTGCGTTAAAGTTATTGATCATTTTCTTTTCCTCCTAAAATAAAAATCACTTGTCTAAGTTATCAAATGCTTGGGTTTTCCCCTTCATCTGATATATAGACAAGTGATAGTTCAATTTGGTTTTATTTTTTTGAAAACTTTTTTACTTTTTGTTTTTATTTTGCCTCCTCGTATTCAGGACAAATATTCGGTGTAATCTCATAAGCATCTACAACATGAATAACACCATCCTCACCAAGTTCCAAGTGAGGTGTTGTTCCTACATTTCCGATAGCTATATATACATTGTTTACCTCTCGAGGATCAAACTCATCAGGAAGGCTAAATGGATCAAGAACCAAGACATAATAACAGTCACTTCCGTTTCCGGTATATTCAAGATCTCTATCAATATCCTCGTTGGACATTTCCCCAAACCAATTTGTTTCTATATCATCCAAGCAATCCACAGGCGACGTATTCATAGTATAGTTTGAACCACCATCATCACTTGAATAAACACAATATATATATCCACCGGAAGACTGCGATCTATCCAAACCAGTTGGTGGTTCTTCGCCTTCCTCTAGCGCTTGGTACAGCGGTTCATTAGGATATACTAGTAGTACAGTATCCGCTTCTATCTCATCCCCGGCCGCCCCAGAGCCATCCAACCTGTCATAGTACTCCTCTTTTGTCATAGTCGTATATACGGCAGTTTGTAAAGCCTCGGCCCTTTGAATATCTCTGGCCATCTTATCTTTATCGGTGTCAATGTTCAAAGCTACCACCGTTCCGGCAACTGCTGTCGCTGGCACCGCAACTGCAAGTGCAATCTTTGCACCAAGTGACATTCCACCTGCAGTAGATGTTGATGTACTTCCTGTTGCAGCTGTACCTGCTGCTGCCGCCCCAGCAACTGCACCGCCACTACTTGCCGATGCTGCGGCAGCTGATGTTGCTGTTGCAGTCGCTCCCCCGGCTGTTGCAGTTGTTGCAGCTGCAGAAGCACCACCGGCTGTTGCAGTCGCCCCACCTGCAGCCGCTGATGTACTAGCTGCAGAAACTCCAACTGCAGTTCCAACTCCGACTCCGGCTGCGGTTGCTGCACCGCCATAGAATATATCCACATTTTCTCTGATAATAAGATAAAGAAGTGGAATACCACCAAGACTGTAAAGCCTTGTACCCTGTTTCTTCTCGAATGTTTCGACTGCACTCTTTATGGCTTTTCGTGCATAGTTAAGACGGCTCTTGATGGTTCCTTCGCTGGTCTCCATCTGCGCAGCTATCTCTTTAACTGACATATCCTCATAATAGTAATACTGAACACAGAGCTTCTGTTCTGTACTGAGATTATCAAGAATATCACCTATTATCTTCTGCTGCTCCCTGTTTATGATCACAGATTCCGGGATTATCCCCTCCTGATCGTCTGAAGCTCTTTCAAATACAAATTCCTCTGCTTCACCATCCTCATCCGTTCCGGCAAGCACATATTTGCTTTCCTTCTTTATGTAGTTAAGACAGTTATTCGTGGCAATCCTTCCAGCCCACGAATAAAAAGCCTTGGTGTCCGCAAGGCTTCCTATCTTGTTATATACCTGAAGATATGTGTCCTGCATGATATCATCAGCAGCATCCTGATTCTTCACAATATCCCATATGATTTTGTAAACGTAATTCTTGGAAAGATCATAGATAGTATTAAAGCTTTCAGTCTTCCCGCTCTTAAGCTTATCAACTTCAGCAAAGAGCACCGCATCTTTATCCCTGAATTTACTGATTATGTCTGCCATTTCAGCCCCCATAGCAAGTTTTTATCCACACAGAATTATACATTCTTCTCTCATTTGATACAAGCAGTCCATTTATATTCCCCCTAAATATGAACTTATTGGCGCAACAAACACTAGCATTTTCCACAGATTATTTACATGCAACTATATGATAAGTCTCGTATAATGTATAAGAAGTGTCAAACAGCAAAATAAGGAAATCTGGCTTGACATTAAAAAAATAGTCCATTATCATAATTTTGAAATTATAAGTTTCTATTTTGTGAGGCATTTCGCATGATATATGATTTTATTATTCAGAATTATAAGAATGGCGAGCCGATTTTCCTAAGCGAGCTGCCTGGAAGCTCAAGAGATTATCTTCGTCAGGAGATGAAACAGCTTTGCGATGATGGGAAACTGGAGCGTTTATATAACGGGGTGTATTATCTCTCCTATCTGACAATACTCGGAACCAAGGGCAAGGTTTCTATAGATAGTTATATTGAGAAACGCTATCTATGTAACGGAGGTTATATTACCGGACTTCAGCTAGCGAACAAATACGGCTTTACAACTCAGACTCCCTCATGCTATGAAATCTGCAGCAATGAAGCAACAACTAAGCAACGGAAGCAGACTGTGGACGGCAATACAATCATCGTGTATAAACCTGTGATGAACATTACGGAAAAGAACAAATCTGCACTGCAGTTTCTTGATTTAATGACAGTGATAGATAAGTACAGCGAAATCAAAGGTGCTGAACTTGTAGGCAAACTGAGGAAATATGTTCAAGCTGTCGAAGTTGATTTTTCTGTGGTAAAAAAACTAATGCCTCTTTACCCAGATAAGGTTTATAGAAACATTTACGAAACGGGAATGATGAGTGAACTGGTATAAAGACTATAAAAACGAATGGAAAGAAATAATTGAAACTGTCGCACTTGAAGAACACAGGACTACCCAGATGGTTGAAAAAGATACCATACAGTCCATTTTCCTTCTGGAATTGTCAAAAAGCGAGCTTCCATTTGTTTTCAAGGGTGGAACTTCACTTTCGAAGGCTTACGCACTGATTGAAAGATTCTCCGAAGATATCGATCTGTCTATGAATCGAAAACTGACTGAATCTGAAAAGAAAAAAGCGAAGAACACCATATTGAAAATTGCCAATAATATCGGACTTAAAATTTCTAATCCAGAGCACGTCCAGTCAAGACACAGCTACAACAAGTTTGTTTTCAAATACGAGTCTCTCTTTAGTGAGATTCCACTGGAACTGATCATCGAAACCAATATCTATCAATCAGCATACCCAGCGGAAACCCATGAGGTTTACAGCTTTGTTGGAAGATTCTGTGAGAATCGAGGAATCAAGCTTCCTATTCCATTTGAAGCAGCAGTTGTGCATATGCAGGTTCAGTCAATAAAACGCACCTTCATAGATAAGGTCTTTGCGATCTGCGATTACAGGTTACAAGATATGCAGGATCGTGATTCAAGACATCTGTATGATATTGCTAAGCTGTTTCCGAAAGTGGAAATCAATGAAAGTCTTGATGCTCTTATCGATGAAGTCAGAGAGGATCGTATGCTTTCAAGGAATAATCCTTCTGCTCAGCTGGAACACGACATTCCTGAAATGCTTAAAGACATCATTAGCAGTAGGTTCTATGAGCCTGATTATAACAACATAACCAAGAAACTGCTCTATGATGATGTTTCGTATGATGAGGCAATCGCCAACGGAATCGCAAAGGTTGCTGATCTAGATATATTTGATTACAAGAAATAAATCAATTTGTTTTTTACCTTCCAACACATTTTAATGAGGATATGGCCAATCACAACAGTTTTTTCATACAGGATTATGCATCTTACATTTATATGCCACAGGGTGATATGGCATTAACACTCATCATCTAAGGCAATTTTCTACACTGTACATAGCCATCTTCTCAAGACCGATTACATCTGTATGGATTATATATGCATTATATACATTTCCTTTTTCATTATTATCTGTTAAAAATGTAAGGCCTTTCGGTCCTACACTTATCTGAACAACATCTTTATAGTTTATAATTCTGCTTTTATACTCCCCTTTTTCATAGAGAGTAATATATCTTCCACCAACCACTGCAAACTGTGTACACGGAGCATTTTCAACTGTATATAATCTATTTGAATTTGCTCTTGTTTTAGCATTGGCTACTACATTTGACCAATTTGCATCCTGGCTCACGCTTCTTCCTGCCATATGCATGAGTCCACCTATTGTAAAACCATAAGCCAGAAGATGTGCTATATCTCCTACTGCATTCATTGTGTTTACCGCATTCGTTCTAGTATCCTTTATTTTGTTACTGCCATTGAACCTCGGACTCTGATATAAAACTACATCCCTGCATCTTCCATCCATCATTGCCTTACATATGTTACTCTTTTCTACTGGTGATAATTTTGCTGACATTTTTTCGTCCTCCTTTAGGTTTTTCCTTTTAATCTGATAGATAGACAACGCTTAGGTTCAATCGGTTTTATTTTTTTTGCTTTTTTTTAAAAAAACTGAAAGAATATAAAACCGCTTCCTTTATTTTGCTGTCTATATTACAGAAGGAGGAATTCAAATGGGAAATGAACATTGTTCAGAAACTAAATACAGCCTGAAAGACTTCTTCCGAATCATAGCCGAGGACTGCAATCCGCCACCGGAGACTGATCAGAAAATGAAGAAGATATTTGCCGTTTTAAAAGCTGAAGAAGAATAACAGCGCGGAGCTTTGAACTCCGCGCTTTATGCATATAAAACTTACCAATAATAGAAATTCATAACTGTATATACATCGCTGAAATCATTAGCGCGAAGGCACTCATCGCTTATAAATACCTGTAAACCGTCCAGATAAACGCTGTTATCACTGCAGAGGTGTGTGATTATCGGTGAATCTGAAGAAATTGAGAAAAGCGGAATACTATATGAATCTGCCTCCGTATTAAGTGTTTCAGGTGCGGTATTACGGATTGGACCGAGTAAGTAATCTCCCTTTGGTTTCGGGAATGCATCCTGATCATAGAAGTCCTGAAACTCGAGGTCTGCTTCGAGAGGTATTCCGAGCTCTGCTGCAACTGCATATATATCGCTTACATCTGTGTCCTTGATTTCCGGCCACATCTCGGACGTAACCTGAAGGCTCTTGCTGTTATTACAGAATTCATCCCTTTGCTCATCTATATGAGGGTAGTATAGAGTCTCGACCTCCAGCTCATAATCTCCTTCCTCCACAAAGAAAAACTGGAGCAATCCATTTGAAGGAAGTTTTGATGGAGTTTCAATCTGGGCAAGGTTGATCTGTCCGAGGAAGGTCATGCCCGATACCTCGTTTGTATCTATAGTTCCATCAGTATAAGGATTTCCTCCTATGCGGCTCCCACTGTATTGGGGGATATCCCCTGTCAGATTGAGACTGAGTGTCTGGACCTTATTGTTCTCATATATGTTATCAAAAAGAATACTAAGTTTTTCGTCAGGCGGCAGAACCGGAGTTCTGCGGATAACAACACTGTCACTTTTCTTTTTCAGAAGACTCATGATCATGAAGAGTATTCCGGCAAGAAGCATGAAACCAAATAGTACTATAGTAGAAATGAGATTCCGTACGCCATAATCTTTATCACTGATCAAGTCTTCTATTCCATAAAAAAACATACAGATTGAAAATCCGCTCAGAAAGAGACTTATAAAATGCAGGCCTTCATATACATATCTTCCGAATGCCCCGATTATAAGAGCTATTCCGGCCGCAATGAAAAAGAAAAGCATGATAAAAAGTCCAATATCATAATATCCCATTTTGCGGTAGCCATCAGAAAAAGTAAAGATTCCGGCAAGAACCATAAACGAAGAGGATATAGTTATAGCCAGGCCAAGAACTATCATGAATATCTTCGTGGCAAGAGGCTTATAGTTTAACCTGTACCACAGCAACCCTTTTACAGAGATGCTTCTACTGTCAGTCTCGTCAAAGCTGATTTTTCCTTTATATAGCCTTTTTATAACGTAATAGACTTCCTTCTCGTTCTTAAGGATATAATCGTACTGTTTTCCATTTCGACGGATGGACATCCGCACATTATTATTTGATTTAGTGAAAGTAGCATGAAGATTATTCCCGTAGAATGACAGTATTTTTGAAGTACTGTCATAATCAAGAACATCAGACGGCAGCTTCTTATTCAGTTTTAAAAAGATATCTTTAAGCATAGCATAATCATATCACAAATATGATACAATTGACTATTTATAATAGGATACACAGTCTCCTGTTATATAACAAAAGCGCGGAGCATATGCTCCGCGCCATTTATCACCATATTTAATTAATGGTAGATTTTCTTAGAGTGACTCATGGAATGTACGTGAGATAACGTCATCCTGCTGCTCCTTTGTTAACTTGATGAAGTTAACAGCATATCCTGATACACGGATTGTGAGCTGTGGATAATTCTCTGGATGCTTCTGAGCATCTATAAGAGTCTCTCTGTTGTACACGTTAACGTTAAGGTGATGACCACCCTTGTCAACATAACCATCTAACATATCTACTAAGTTATCTACCTGTGCTTTACTAGCCATTTCTTTATCTCCTCCTTTATTTATTAAGACCTGCACTACTTATTCTGATCTGCAAAAGCGTCATCCATGCCTTCCATAAGTGTAGGCACTGAACATGCAAGATCACCCTTCGCACAGTCTATACAGCCCATAGTTTCAACCGTTTTGCCTGCTTCGGCTTCCGGGTCCACGGACACATTGATGTGTCCGGTCCCGTTCTCTACCATATTATCAAGCATAGAAACTATGTCATTAACGTCATTTAACTTATCACTCATATTTATACCTCTATCATAATCTCACATGTGGTATATGTGATACTTTTGATATTTAACGGTATGATTCCTCGATTTACTTCGCAATCCTGCCCTATTTATCAAGTCCAAGGTCAACTTCAAGGTCGCCTGCGAATACCTGATCTTCCTTACCAAGTGCATTAGGAATGATTGAGAATGTATTTGAAATACCATCCTGAGCATACTCGAATGGAAGCTTAGCAACTGATGAAAGTGATGCATAAGCACCGTGAGTATCTCTACCATGCATTGGGTTTGCACCAGGAGCAAGTGGCTGACCATGCTTTCTACCACATGGAGTATCACCTGTATTCTTACCATAAGTTACGTTTGATGTGATAGTAAGAACTGACATTGTTGGGAAACCATTTCTATATACATGATGTGATCTGATCATCTTCATGAACTTTGTAACAAGATTTGCAGCAATCTCATCAACTCTGTCATCATTGTTACCATATTTAGGGAAGTCACCCTCTGTCTCATAGCTTACAACAACACCCTGTTCATTTCTTATACATTTAACTTTAGCATACTTGATAGCTGAAAGTGAGTCAGCTACAACTGAAAGTCCTGCGATACCTGTTGCAAAGTATCTCTTTACGTCTCTGTCATGAAGAGCCATCTGGATTCTCTCATATGCATACTTATCATGCATGTAGTGAATGATGTTAAGAGCATTTACATAAACCTTAGCAAGCCATTCCATCATATCCTCATATTTTTCCATAACCTCATCATAGTCAAGGTACTCAGATGTGATTGGTCTATACTTAGGTCCTACCTGAACTCCTGTACACTCATCAACACCACCGTTGATAGCGTAAAGAAGACATTTAGCAAGGTTTGCTCTTGCTCCGAAGAACTGCATCTCTTTACCGATTCTCATTGAAGATACGCAGCAAGCGATACCGTAATCATCACCATGAACAACTCTCATCATATCATCGTTCTCATACTGGATTGATGAAGACTTGATAGACATCTTAGCACAGTACTGCTTCCAGTTGATAGGAAGTCTTGTTGACCAAAGAACTGTAAGGTTTGGCTCCGGTGCTGTACCAAGGTTGTCAAGTGTATGAAGATATCTGAATGACATCTTTGATACAAGTGTACGTCCGTCAACACCCATACCACCAAGTGACTCTGTTACCCAAACTGGGTCACCAGCGAATATCTGGTTGTACTCAGGTGTTCTTGCGAACTTAACAAGACGAAGCTTCATGATGAAGTGATCAACGAACTCCTGAATCTGCTCTTCTGTAAATGTACCGTTTGCAAGGTCTCTCTCAGCGTAGCAGTCAAGGAATGTAGCTGTACGTCCAAGTGACATAGCAGCACCGTTCTGCTCCTTAACAGCACCAAGATAACCAAAGTATGTCCACTGGATTGCTTCCTGAACATTCTGTGCCGGCTTTGAAATATCAAAACCATATGATGCAGCCATCTGCTTTAACTCTTTAAGGGCCTTGATCTGCTCTGAGATCTCTTCCTTACCTCTGATTACGTCATCTGTGTACTCTGTACCGAATGATTCCTTCTGATCTTCCTTATCAGCTACAAGGTAATCAATACCGTAAAGTGCTACTCTTCTGTAGTCACCGATGATACGTCCACGTCCGTAAGCATCCGGAAGTCCTGTGATGATGTGATTTGAACGGCATCTTCTGATCTCTGGATCATAAACATCAAATACACCTGCATTGTGTGTCTTTCTGTGAATTGTAAAGAATTCTACTATCTCAGGATCAACCTCATAACCGTTATCCTTACAAGCCTTCTCAGCCATACGGATACCACCGTAAACGTTCATACCTCTCTTGAATGGCTTGTCTGTCTGGAATCCTACGATTGTCTCCTTGGACTTATCAAGATATCCTGGACCATGTGATGTAAGTGTAGATACAACCTTTGTATCCATATCGAGAACACCACCTGCTTCTCTTTCCTTCTTAGAAAGATCAAGAACCTGCTGCCAAAGATCCTTTGTGTTCTGTGTAGGCTCAGCGAGGAACTCGTCATCACCCTCATATGGTGTATAATTCTTCTGGATGAAGTCACGAACATTAACTTCTTTCTGCCACTTACCGCCTACAAAGCCATTCCAACCTGTTGCTTCCATTAAAAAATCCTCCTTTAAGATATTCTTTTTGGGAAATGTATCGAAAGCCAAAAAACCCACTTTCTCCGTACATTTTCCCTTCTAATGGTTCCATTATAGTTTGTTCTTGTATACACGTCAACGCCAAAAACAGCACTTTTTGTACTTTTTTAAGTACAGAGATTGTATACAATATACAATTTCTCTGCTTGCAGATAGAATGTATTATGGTTCATGACCTATTGGGAGGAACTCTGTGAGCAAGATAATAAAATCTCACACATTTTGAGTAGATTATTCCATTGTTATACATTTTGATTTATGCTAATATGTATGCTGTCGTAGATAATACGAACGACATACATTTATATAGAAAGGACGCATTCCTATCATGGAAGAAAACACCAAAACATACACAGCGGAACAGATCGATGCTATAGACGGCAGCCTTCCGATATACCAGCTCCTTGAGATGGATCCCGGAAATGCCGCTATTCTTATGGCTTCAGGTATGTCATGTGTAACCTGCCCTGCCGCTTTTATGGAATCAATATCTGAGGCATGCATGGTACACGGCATGGATCCTGAACAGGTTCTGGACGATATTAAATATTATATGAAGAAAAAGTACGTTGAGGAGGATCAGGCAGATGAAAACGATTGATGAAAGATCTATAGACGCCATCCGCATACTTTCCGCGGATGCAATTCAGAAAGCAAATTCCGGTCACCCGGGACTTCCACTCGGAGCAGCTCCTATGGCATATACACTCTGGAGCAAATGTATGAAGTTCAATCCGGCTGATCCTAAGTGGTTTAACCGTGACCGTTTCATCCTTTCAGGCGGACATGGTTCAATGCTGCTCTATTCACTCCTTCACCTTTTCGGTTACGGACTTACAATAGATGACATCAAGAATTTCCGCCAGTTTGGTTCACTCACTCCGGGCCATCCTGAATATGGTCATACTGTAGGTGTTGATGCCACTACCGGTCCTCTTGGAGCAGGTATGGCTATGGCAGTTGGTATGGCTATGGCCGAGGAGCATCTCGCTTCAGTATTTAATAAAGAAGGTTATCCGGTAGTTGATCACTATACATTTGTACTTGGTGGCGACGGATGTATGATGGAAGGTACAAGCTACGAGGCATTTTCTCTTGCAGGAACCCTCGGCCTTGGAAAACTCATAGTACTTTATGATTCAAACGACATTTCCATAGAAGGCGGTACAAACATTGCTTTCCGTGAAAATGTATCGCAGCGTTTCCAGGCATTCGGCTTCCAGACCATCAGAGTAGATGACGGAAATGATATAAATGCAATAAGAGTTGCCATCGAGGCAGCTAAGTCAGATAAGACAAGACCTACACTCATCGAGATCAAGACAAAGATCGGTGCTGGCTGTCCTGCCAAGGAAGGCAAAGCCGCAGCACACGGCGAGCCTCTCGGAGTTGAAAATGTTGCAGCACTTCGTGAGAATCTTGGCTGGGAAGAAAAAGAAAGCTTCGTAGTTCCGCAGGATATCTACGATAATTATAAAGCTATTGCTGATGAAAAGGCTAAGGCAGAGGATGAATGGAATAAGCTCTTCGAAGCTTATGCAGCAGAATATCCTGAAATGAAAGAGCTCTGGGATAAGTACTTCGATGCTGATTCAGCAAAGGTTCTTTATGATATGGATGATTTCTGGCATGTTGCAGATAAGCCTGAAGCTACAAGAAGCGTATCCGGAAAGCTTATCAACTACATGACAAAGGTGCTTCCGAATATGTTCGGTGGTGCAGCTGACCTTGCTCCTTCAACAAAGACCTATATGAACGGACTTGGCGATTTCTCAGCTGAAGACAGAACCGGTTCAAATCTTCATTTCGGTGTAAGAGAGCTTGCAATGGCAGCTATCGGAAATGGTATAGCTCTTCACGGCGGACTCAGACCATTTGTTTCTACCTTCTTCGTATTCAGTGATTACCTGAAGCAGATGGCAAGACTTTCATCACTTATGAAGCTTCCACTTACATATGTTCTTACACATGACAGTATCGGAGTAGGTGAGGACGGTCCTACACATGAGCCGATTGAACAGCTCGCTACTTTCAGAGCACTTCCAAACTTCTATGCATGGAGACCTGCTGATGCTATGGAAACAGCAGCTGCATGGTATTTCGCAGAGAACAGTAAGGATGCTCCTTCAGCACTCATACTTTCAAGACAGAATCTCCCACAGCTCGACGGTTCATCTGTTGATGCACTTAAGGGTGGATATATACTTGAGGACAGCGACAAGGATACTCCGGACGGAATCCTCATTGCTTCAGGTTCAGAGGTATCACTTGCAGTAGATGCAAGAAAAGCCCTCCTTGCAGACGGTATAGACGTAAGAGTAGTCAGCATGCCATGTATGGATCTCTTCGAGGATCAGCCGGATGAATATAAGAACGCTGTACTTCCTAAGGATGTTACAAAGAGAGTTTCCGTTGAAGCACTTTCAACCTTCGGTTGGGACCGCTACACAGGACTTAATGGTAAGACCATAGGTATGACAACCTTCGGCGCTTCCGCTCCTGCCGGAGAGCTCTTCCCATACTTCGGATTCACAGTTGAAAATGTAGTTAATACATTTAAATCACTGTAAAACAGAGTGTGCCTTTCGTGGCATACGATACAGATAGCAAAAGCCCAACGGTTCATACCGCTGGGCTTTCATTATTTATAAATATATAGTTTACAATGTCGAAAGTATCTGAAGGGCATTCGCCTTTCTGATAGTCTTAAAATGCTCTCCGAAGAAATCAGGAGTCGCATATGTGAAACGGCAAGGTGCCGCGAACTCACTTATTATGCTGCATGTCTTGATAAAATCTTCTTTCTTATCACGATCGCATTCTATATAAAGGTAAAACTTGCCGTCAGCTTCGTTTTTATAGAGTGAATTGGTACTGTGATACAGTCTTCTCACAAGTCTTGAAACTGAAATAACATCACGAAGACTCTTGAATGCAAATACCGCCTGTCGTCCCTCATTCTCATCCGGCTTCGGAAGTGGCTGAAGGTTCGTTCCCGCTGCATTTGCAGTCTTTTTAAGCTCCTTCAGGAAATCGCTGAGATTCTCGAGCCTTTCTTCCGTTGAAGCAGTCGCAGCGTCTTCAGTTTCCTCCGCATCCTGTTCATCCAAGGTTCCGTCATTTATGGTTATATCTATATCTTCAGATGATATCTGTCCGGAGTAATCACTCTCCGGTCTTCCGGCACCTGAAAATCTGGAAAACTTAACATCAAGCTCCTCAGGATTCTCAACCTTAGTAATATTCAGGATAAGATTTCCTGACCTGTCGGGTATAGCCTCTATCATGATCGGAGTAGAATCCGCTTCAAAGCCGACCTCTTCCTCTGCAAGACGCATAAGCTCAGAGAAGAGCTCCCTCGCCTTGTCCGAGCCATAGGCAAGCTCCGATATAAGGATCTGCTTCTCTTCAAGCTCATCCTTATTCAGCGTACACCTTATCTTATTTTCACTGACTCTTTCTATCTTCATACAGTATCCTCCGATATGTTACAGATAGTTTAGCATATTTTCCCTCTATGTAAAGCAAAACTTTATTATTGTGAATAAAGTGTGCCGCATATTCGCTTATATGCCGGTAATGCTGGCAAAGTGCTCGAATTCACGGCAGAAATTTGATTTTTGAAAATGAATCGTGTAGCATCATTCCAGAACATTCCGAAAATAAGCTGAATACTTATCCGTAAATGAGAGGAATAGAAAATACATCACAGAAACCTCTGAAGGAAGGACAGTATTCTGAAAGAAGGGAGAGATGCTGAAAAACCTGTTTAAAAGACATGTATTTTTTTCAAAAATAAAAAGTCTATATATCACATGATACCAAAGAAGCCGGAGACCTAAAATCTCCGGCTTACTAAGTATTCTTTATTATCTTATCAGCTGTCTGATTAGCCCTCAGAGATGCAGCTTACAGGACAACCTGCTGCGCATGCTCCACAGCTTATGCAGCTATCAGCATCGATAGCAAATGTACCGCCGTTATCAGCGATTGCTCCAACTGGGCATGTACCTGCACATGAACCACAACCGATGCATGAACCTTCATCTATAACGTATGCCATAATAATATCCTCCTTCATAAGTAGTTGATAATAATTCTCATCTGACCACCATATAATACACTATTTGATATTTATTATCAATAAAATTTTTGTTCAGTCCCTTTAACTCTTAAACAATCTCAGTAACTGCGTTATATACTTCCCTCTTTGGAATTCCTCTGTCAGCCGCTGCCTTTTTTATAGCTTCCTTTTTATCCATGCCCTGATCAATATACATCCTGACATGGTCTTCAATGGACATCCCGTCCCAGGCAGCCGCTTTCTCAGCCTTCACCTCGCTGTCCGATTTTCCCTCTATGATCAGAACATATTCACCACGCGGTTCTTCCGTTTCAAATGTAAGGACAGCCTCTCCAAGTGTAGTCTTTACAAAGCTTTCATGCTTCTTTGTAAGCTCCTTGGCTATGGTAATACTCCTGTCCGGACCAACCGCCTCGAGAAGTTCTTTCAGAGTTTTCTTCAGATGATGGGGAGCTTCATATAGAATTATAGTCCTGGTCTCATTCTTTATCTGCTCCAGCATTTCCCGTCTTTCCTTCTTGTCAGCAGGAAGAAATGCCTCGAATGTAAAACGTCTCGTCTTCTGTCCTGATGCGATCAGTGCATTTACCGCTGCAACAGCACCCGGAACAGGAACCACTCTGATTCCCTCAGCGATACATTTCTCAGCCATTACTTCTCCCGGATCTGAGATTCCCGGAGTACCGGCGTCTGTGATAAGCGCAATATTCTGACCCGAACGAAGCTTCTCAAGCAGGAGCTCTGCCTTGTCGTATTTATTGAATTCGTGATAACTCGTCATAGGAGTATGAATATCAAAATGATTCAGGAGCTTTATGCTGTTACGCGTATCTTCAGCTGCTATAAGATCAGCTTCCTTAAGAATCCGCACAGCCCTGAATGTCATGTCTTCAAGATTCCCTATCGGAGTTGCTACCATATACAAAATTCCTGACATGTTTTTCCTCCACGTCATAATGAAACAGTTTAAATCTTTCCGTATATCTTCAGAACCTCTTCCGTATATTCGCCGTTTTCATCGTACATAATAAGCACCGGTTCTACCTTTAGGAATTCGCCACCCTCCTTTGCCCCTTCTATAAGAAGCATGCTTGGTTCGGAATCAACCTTGGACTGAACCATTCTGAGTCTCTTTGGCTCTATTCTGTACTTTTTCATGAGAGTTATGATCTCAGGGAGTCGAAAAGGTTTATGAACCATGGCAAAGCCGCCCTTGGAACGAAGAAGGTATGCCGCTCCGCTTATGACGTCCTCGAGGTTCAGTTCTATCTCGTGTCGCGCTACATTTATGGCAGAACTTGGATTGGTCAATCCGTTATTCTCCTTAATATAAGGTGGATTAACAGTAACATAGTCATACGAACCATGGCTGTACATATCCCTGATATTCCTGATATCGCCTTCACGGATATCGAATCTGTCCTCGATACCGTTCATGGCAACGCTTCTTCCCGCCATCTCGGCCATATAGGAATTGATCTCCAGTCCGGCGAAGCTCTTACCTTTATCCTTTGCTGCCATAAGAATCGGAACTATACCTGTTCCGGTACAGAGATCCATGACCCTGTCATTTTTGCCCGGCCTTGCAAAATCCGAAAGTAATACCGCGTCACATCCAAAACAGAAATATAAAGGGTTCTGTATAATACGGAACCCTCTAATCTCTAAATCATCTATTCTTTCATCCGGCTTTAATTCTACCATATTACTCCTTAGTTAAAGAGAATCATCGCACTTTTTTAATCAAGCTTAGACCTGCCCTCAGCCTTTTCGAGTGCCTCAAGTTCGGAGAGCTCACGCTCTTCGGCTGCGTTCTGGTTCTTTCGCTTTCCATTGTCACGTCTTCTCTTTGGCTTGTTCTTAAGCTCCTCTATAGGATATTCTACAAGCTCACGGTTTCCTTCTGAATCATCGACCAGAAGCTTAACTCTCTGGCGAAGTACATTTACAGATGCAACCTCACCTGTAACACCGTCTATAGCAGTAACTATATCACCGACATTTGGAAGTCGGCTGTTAAGATACTCATATGTATCCTGTTCATTCTTGAGACAGCACATGAGTCTTCCACATACACCTGATATCTTAGTAGGATTAAGTGACAGATTCTGTTCCTTAGCCATCTTGATGGACACAGGAACGAAATCCGAAAGATATGAATGGCAGCAGAGCTCTCTTCCACATATACCTATGCCGCCCTGAAGCTTGGTCTCATCACGGACACCTATCTGTCTCAGCTCTATCCTTGTCCTGAACTGGCTTGCGAGATCCTTAACCAGATCACGGAAGTCTATCCTTCCATCTGCTGTGAAATAGAACAGCACCTTACTCCTGTCGAAAGTATATTCAGCCTCTATAAGCTTCATCTTAAGTCCATGCTGATTGATCTTCTCTACACATGTATCGAAAGCTGCTTTGTTCTTTTCTTTATTCTCGTTATATCTCTTTACATCATCCGGCGTTGCCTTCCTCTGAATAGGTTTAAGTGATGCAAGGATCTTTTCATCATCTATATACCTGTTGCTGAGTACAACTGTTGCGAACTCAACGCCTCTTACCGTCTCGACTATAACATTGTCGCCGATATTCATCTCTTCGTCCATGGGATTGAAAAAGTATATCTTTCCATTTTCCCTGAAACGAACGCCTATAACCTTCTTCATTTATTTCTCCTTAAGTGTCATGATAAGAAGCTTCATGACATCTGATATCTTTGCATTTGCATTGATTCTGATCTTAGCAGCCTCTATGGCCTTCTTCTTATCTTCAAGCTCGTTAAATGACAGGAACTGTGACTGATTCCTGATTTCCGAATAATTCTCTTTGAAGATGATCTTGTCCGGATTTCCCGTAACCTTGAGAACAAGTATATCTCTGTACCATACAAGCATAAGATCCAGATATTCATTTATAGTAACCTTGAATCTGTCACTGTCCAGAATGGTCTCCTCGATATCTTCCATTCCCATATCAAAAATATTGGTCTCGAGTCGGATGACTGACCTGATCAGCATCTGATATTCTTCATTTGTGACAAGCTTTATGGCCTTGCCGAGATTACCTGCAGCGTAACCGACAGCAGTCTCTGCCTTATGACTGTCTATTCCGAAGTTAGTCATAAGATAATTCTTGATATCCTCATCCTTGACCGGCTTCAGATTAAGAAGCATACATCTTGATATTATGGTCGGCAGGAACTTCTCTGCTGTAGTTGCAAGCAGTATGATGACAGCATACTGAGGCGGCTCCTCAATAGTCTTGAGTATGGCATTCTGTGCCTCTACATTCATAAGCTGCGCATCATTTATGATATAAATCTTATACTTTCCGGAATAAGGCTTGATCTGTATATTATTAACGACCTGATCTCTTATCTCGTCAACCGTAATAACCTTCGGCTTCTCGTGCTTTACGAAGATAATATCCGGATGATTGCCGGACTCGACCTGAAGGCATGACTTGCATTCATTACAAGGATCTATACCGTGCTGTTCACACTGAAGTGTCTTCGCAAAAGTCTTGGCCAGACTCTTCTTACCACTGGCTTCTTCTCCGCATATTATATAAGCATGACCAACTCTGTCCATCTCGATGCTGGCCTTAAAATGCTTGATTATATCCTCATGTCCTACTATGTTTGTAAAATCCATATAAACCCCTCCCCCCGTAATCTTCCGGAGAGCCTTTCCGGCTGCTCAGTCAATAAGCAGACGCTTTACGTCACTCTTTATCATACCATATATCTCATCTATTGGCAAAGTGGCATCTATAACTTTTATCCTTTCGGGAGCAAGAGCCGCCAGCTGTCTGTACCCTTCAGCAACCTTCTTATGAAAATCCAACGATTCCTGTTCCATACGGTCGAGTTCCTTCTGATCCTTCTTTCTCCTTATGCCCTCTTCAGCAGGAAGATCAAGCATAAATGTAACGTTCGGCATATATTCGCGTATAGCGTGAGCATTTAACTCATACACCGTCTCGACTCCAAGCCCTCTTGCTATCCCCTGATATACAACTGAAGAATCAACAAACCTGTCACTTATTACAGCCTTACCGGCTTCTATGGCTGGTCCTATAACCTCTGCCACCAGCTGAGCTCTGGCCGATGCATAGAGCAACATTTCTGTAACAGGATCCATTTCCGTGAAATCCTTGTTCAGTATTACCTCTCTTATAGCTTCACTGATGCGGGTACCACCCGGTTCTCTGGTAATCAGAACATCATAACCCTTGTTTGTGAGATATTCCTCCAGTTTCTTAATCTGGGTTGTTTTTCCTGAACCATCAGGTCCTTCCATGCTTATGAAAATGCCCTTCATATATCTTCTCCTCACTTCGCCCCATATGTCAGACTGCTCTGACACCTACTGTGAATTGTTTTTCAAATTGCGGATAACTATCTCTTCCTGGCTCAGGATATGCTGCCTCATCACTTCTTCAGCCTTCTTCCTGTCGCCTGCAAGGATTGCTCTTGTTATATCATCATGCTCCTTGATAAGCTTGTCATGATAACTGGAATCCTTTATGTATTCATATCTGTATCTATATACCTGCTCACGAAGATTCATGGCAGTTGTTATAAGCTTCTTATTACCTGATGCCTTAAATATAACATCATGAAAATGCTCATCCTTGTCAACTATGGCAGGAACAAGCTTGCTGTTGATAGCCTCCTTGAATTCAACGCCTACTGCTATAAGTTCCTTCTTACCCGCATCATCTATTCTCTCACAGGCAAGTCCTACTGACAGCACCTCCAGTGCCATACGGAGTTCAAGCGCATCACGAAGATCCTCTATTGTTATATCTGCAACCTCGGCTCCCTTTCTCGGAATCATTATAACGAGTCCTTCGAGTTCGAGCATTCGGATTGCTTCTCTGACAGGCGTACGGCTTACGCCCAGCATATCAGCCAGCTTTTCTTCCATAAGGCGCTCGCCCGGCTGGAATTTTCCTTTGATTATAGCCTTCCTCAGAGTTCTGAAAACAACATCTCTAAGAGGAAGATACTCTCCCTTCTCAAGTTCAAGCTTCATACTTTCCGTCCCCCATTATCATTAGTATAGAGCAAAATTCCTTTTAATCTCTGTGTCGTACACAGCCTTCACTACCGATCAATCCAGTACATATACATTCTTGGCAAGACCCGATTCCGTCACAGCTGCCCCTGCTGCTTTCGCGGTCTCAACATCTCTGAATATACCGAAAACAGTTGGTCCGCTGCCACTCATCATAGCGCGTACTGCACCATTTTCCGTCATTATATCCTTGATCTTTCCTATCTCAGGATGAATCGGAACCGTAACCAGCTCAAGTACATTTGCCATACACTCTCCTATTATATCAAGAGCATCATCTGACATATCAAGCTCCGGATCGTCTGAATTCTCCTCCAGATCATAAAGTACATCCAGGATTCCCTGAGTAAGCGGTCTTTCATGTTCCTTTATATCATAGGCATCTATGCCCCTATAAACCTCAGCGGTTGATACAGCACACTCAGGCTTTGCCAGTACGAAATAAGCTTTTGGAAAGTCCGGCAGCTTAGTCAGTATCTCACCTATTCCTTCAGATAACATAGTGCCGCCCTGTATGCAGTAAGGAATATCTGCACCCAGTTTCGCACCAAAGTTACAGAGTTCATATATCGGAATATCAAGTCCGAACAATTCATTTATACCTTTAAATGCTGCTGCCGCATCTGTGCTTCCGCCGGCCAGTCCGGCCGCTACAGGGATATTCTTCTCCAGAACTATCTTTACGCTGTCCTTTATACCATAAGCCTCATAAAGCATAGCCGCTGCCCTGTATATGAGATTCTTTTCATCCATGGTCACAAGGCTGTCCAGCTCGTCAGGATTCTTAGCCGAAAGATATATCTTTCCTTCGCCATCAGGAATCCTCTCAAATGTAAGTACATCATAAAGTCCGACACTGTGCATTATCATCTGAACCAGATGATATCCATCATCCCTTCTTCCGAGAACATCCAGTGTAATATTCACTTTCGCATAAGCTCTTTTTTCCAGTCGATCCATTTTCTATTCTCCAAAGAGTTCTTTTGCATCGTGTACAGATTTGTTGTAATGCCAGAAATCATCTCTCTTGAATTCCTGTGAATGTGTTTCGGTAAAAAGGAGTGATATTCTTTCACCGGCATCTCCCAGTCTTTCTTCATGCTTCTTTATGGCCGGTGCGGCGTCAGTTGAAAGGCATCCGTAATACAGGATGTCATTTTCCAGTCTTCTCTTCATATCCACAGGAGTCTTCGGATCTGAAAAATCAACGAAGGCAGCCTGATCAACTCTGGCAAGATTGTAATCTGCTATCCAGTAGTCAACTCTTGCAAATGAAAATGCAAGATAAATAACTGTTATACATATAAGTCCGTATTTGAACATAGGGAACTTATCCGTAAAGATATATATCGTAACTCCCAGGAAGAGAGTTGCAAGAAGCAGAAGTGCAACAAGAACGAATACACGGAGGAATGTAAGATAATAAACCTCTATATAAAGCATCATTCTGTAAGCACTTGAAGCTATAACTATATATGTACAGATATTGAACAGAAGAAGTAATATCTTCAGAACTGCATTATCCTCAGCAAAAGCCTTTATAAATAGTACGATCAGAAGATTCAGGATACTTACGAACAGAAGCTGGAAGAAACCTGTTCTTGCGTATTCTGCATATGTCATTCCCTCAGGAAGCGTACCGCCCATGAAAAGACATGTAATCTGAATGATTGCAAATATAACGTAAAGTATATCAAGCACTGTTACGAAAGTCATAGCCATGATAGGATTGCTCTTCTTCGTAGGCTGAATATCATCCTCGAATTTCTCGAGTGCTACAAATCTCATACCTGCATATGCAAGTATAAATGAAACGAATATGAAAATAAGCCTTCCGACCAGATTTCCGATTTTAACGTTGAACCCTATTGAAGTTATGAAATTCTTGAATACTGCATCTGCACTTGCGAGAGTTGCACCTATGGCAAGTACAAATGGAATGGCAATCATAAGTCCGGCAACTACATATTTGGTTGAAGAACTAACCTCTTTCTTCTCAGCACCTGTGCCTGCAGCTCTCTGCTGTTTTCTGTACGCACTTCCCTCAGTAAAAGGACGTAACCAGCAGGATGCACTTCCGAAAATATTAAAGAGTACAGCAGCCAGATATTTACCCAGTCCCCAGCCCTTGTCGTTGTAAAACTGATGAACAAGAAGAGAAACCAGCATAAGCAGGAAGGCGCAATAATTGAATACATGTATCGTTCCATTTCCTGTAAGGAAAGTGGATATTCCAAGCAGAAGCAGAACAACCATATAGAATATATTACCTATTTTGAACTTAAGTCCTGTCTTGCTGAACATATATGTGCAGTAGATTATAGTCAGCAGAGCATATACCGTCATGGTTATGGATGTGTAATTGTCATAAATAAGTATTCCAAATGCCAGAGCATAGAGTATGGTCGGAAGGAATGCTGCCTTATAGAACGATGCTCCTATCTTAGCGTTCTCCTCAAACCTCATCTTATACTCATCACTTGTCATATCTCTTTTATAAGGTATCTCTTTAAATGGATTCATACTACCTCCTTACTGTTTTCGAAGCTTCTTTCCAAGACGCATGAAAACATCAAGATCATACAGCATGCCCTCTGTGATAGTATCGCCGACCGCAACGATCGGTATTCCCGGAGGATAGACATATATACTGTCCCTGCTTACCTCACCGACGGACCTGCTGAGCGGCATCACACCTGATTCTGTCTCGATGATATACTCATCTATCGATGCAGCCGCTGAATTACTATAAGTATTAACGTTTCTCTCTGTGTTACTGTTTATGTTTGTGCTGCCGTTTATATTTGTACTGCCGCTCCTGTCGGCATTACCATTATTAATATTGTTCTCTGAATAATTATTATTCCCGTTATCAACACCTGAAGATTCTGACCCTTTCTTCTCTATTGCAATCTTTATCTCATCCTCAAGAGAAATAAGTCCTTTGTACAAGCGGTTAAAATCTTCATCAGTATCAACAACCGTTGAAATGAATACCAAATAGTTTGTACCTGACATCTCAGGGACTATCTTATATCTGTCATTCAGTATCGAATACGCCTCTTCACCGGTAATCCCGTCAATCATAAATGTAAGTCTGGAGATATCCAGTGGTGCAGACTCCTTATTCTTAACCAGCTGAACATGTCTCAGGTCGCTTTCGTAAACTCTTTCTCTGAAAGAACTTACTCTCTCATAAAATGTCTCGAAGTTCTCTCTGTGAGCATCACACCATGCAACACATCTTTCCATTCCCGCAAGCAGGATATATGATGGTGATGAAGACTCGAACATACGGAGATACTTTCTAATCTTTCCGACTATTCCCGACTCACCGCTCCTATCCACAGGCTGTGTTCCGCCATTTATCTCAGAATCTGCATCGAATATAGAATTCATTGCCACATGGACCACCGCAGTCTGAGTGAGGCTTGGGAGTGTCTTGTGAAGGCTTTCAATAACAATGTCAGCCCCCTCTGCGAGAGCACTCTCGCCGAATCTTTCTGAAAATGGAAGGTGCGCCCCATGTGCCTCGTCAACTATAAGCGGAATACCATATCCGTGAAGCAGACTGCTTATGCTCTTTACATCCGCAAAGAACCCTTCATAAGTCGGCGAAGTAATAACTGCACATGCAATATGAGATATATCATTGCTGCATATATATTTAAGCTCGTTCAGATTTCTCACTGCACCGCCTATATAGATATAATCCTCGAGTACTATATCATCACTGACCTCTTCCACAGGAGATTCATGCTGAACCTCATCCGGTGTCAGATAAAGTGGCTCCACACCAAGAAGCTCAATCGCATTATATACTGACTTATGGCAGTTCCTTCCCATGATCACTTTGATATCGGAATAATCCCTTTTAAATGGTTCACCGCTGTTTTCAGAATCATGTATCTCACGAGCTTTAAGCTCGACCGACGCATGGATTGCGGCAAGGATTCCGGCTGTCGATCCATTTACAAGATAGAAGCTGTGCTCCGTTCCATATACTCTCCTGAGTTCCTCCTCGGATTTCTTTATGACATCTTCAGGATGATGAAGGTCATCAAGTCCCGGAACCTCTGAAAAATCCAGAATGAAGAGTGGATCCATCTCCATCTTTCGCTTATGACCCGGCATATGCCATGGTGAATAAGGTTCATCGACATATTCATTTATTGCATCATTTATATACTTTCTCATTTTCCACTCCGTCACGCAAATGCTTGATGCATTTGCGCGACTTATGCCTTATCGAACGGCATCGGTTGGCCGTTCGATAATCCTTCGGACTGCTCCTACGGAGCAGGGCCGCACCGTCACGCAAATGCTTGATGCATTTGCGTGACTGTATACAATATCCAATTTCTAAGTCGGAAGTTTATCACTGTGCAGTCTCTAATTCAATTAAAGTATTATGAAAGAATTATGAATTATTCTGCTCAACTTCTTTAACTTTCTTTGCCTTCAGTCTTTTTATTACTATTCTGATCATATCAATAATCATGATTGCTACTGCACCCGACCAGAAACACAGCATGATTTTATATATATATCTATATAACGTTATGGTTTTTCCCGGAGTAACCTCCGCGTAATAAACGTTGTTATAATCTTTTCCAAGTGTACTCTCTTTATACGTCACTCTTCCGTAAGCATCGGTCACAATACTCCATCCATCCACGGTCGGTTTAAAGAGTGATACGCCGCTTGCGACCGCACTCATTCCCTGCAGTCGGTAATTAAGGTCATCTATCTCGTCCCAGTCCCAGGATGGACTGATGAATATATCTGTATCCTTATCGGAAGTCAGCATATAATTCGAGAATGTAGCGTCATAGCATATTGAATATGAGATAACATGCTCTTCTCCGTCTATAATCACATGATTGGAAGGAATCTCTCCATTTCCTTCTATATATTCAGAATCTTCAACTACAGGGATAAGATAAGTTTTCAGATAATCCGACAGATATTCACCCTCATTACTTATTAAAGCCGCTTTATTGTACCAGTAATCTTCTTCTCCGGAAAAAACGTCAAGGCATACAAGTATATAGATATCATTCTCCCTTGCAGCTCTCTCAGCTACCTCGAGGAAATCATTCTCTTCTCCCGTGCTGCTTATTATGAATGCTTCCTCTGCATAAGCTATGAGCTTAGCGCCATTTGCGGCCGCTTCAGAAGCCGTCCTCTCTATATAAAGAACATTATCCTCATATCCCGGATCTTCTTCCGAAGGATTCTCATAATAGGATTTCTGAGGACCTGACGCATATGCCATCAGTATGCTTTTGCCACAATTATGGGATGTTTCGTACCTTATTCCTCCGATTATCAATAAAACAGCATAAACTATAAGGGTTATAACACCTGTACGGACCATGATTTTGCTGTCTCTTCTGATGACCATATAAACAACTGCAGATGCCAGGAAGGCCACTATGAACGAAACAAAAACATCGCCCCAAAATGGAACGCTCTGAATCAGGGGTTTATTTCCAAACTGAGTCAGCGAGATATTGAACTGCTGACCTATCAAAAATCTCTCTGCCATAAGTCTTGTTAAAGGAAACGCAAGAACCTTCAGAACTCCATGCCCCATTTTCAGATAAAAAAAGTCAACAAAATAAGGGATAATGGTCGCCGATGCCAGCACGATGAGAAGCAGTGCCGAATATAAATCGAACATCTCACCCGTATCCCCTAAAAAGCCTATATAACGTAACTCACAGGATGTAAGAAACATTAAGCCAAAGAATATCCACTCACGTTTCTTCTCAATCGTCCTGGTAAAGAACAAAAAACAGGTAATATAAATCCACGGAGAGATGACGTATAAAACATCTCTCTCCGTATTGATTACCGGCACTATGAAAAATACACAGCCGATCAGAAATAATATGAATCTAAATATTGTTACCTTCTTATTCTGCATTTTCCTCCAGATAATCTACGATATCTTTTACCGTACGTAATGTCGGAATCACGCGGTCAGGAACCTCAATGTCAAACTCATCTTCAAATGCAGCTACTACATTGATAACATCAAGTGAACTGAGTCCGAGATCATCGATGAGTGCGCTGTCCATCGTTATTTCCTCGTCACCGTCTACGAATTCCTTAAGAATTTCTACTGTTCTGTCAAACATTTTTTGCTACCTCCGTTAACTTTTTTATTGTGGAATGTTTTTATATCTAACTATTTTTTTGCTTGCATTCTTGATGAATTCCTCATCTCGAAGCTTAAGACTTGCAATCTGCTTATAAACCGGACGTCCTTCATTTACCTTCTCGATCAGAGCATCGAAGTATTCCTTATTTCCCATGAATTCCTCTTCAGGGAATATCTCAGCTATGATCTTTGAATCCTTATCATATACCAGGACTTCGCATACACCCGGATCTATCTGTATATCATTCTCCAGCTCTTCAGGTGATATGTTTTCGCCGTTACTGAGAATAATAAGATTCTTCTTTCTTCCGGTAAGGAACAGGAAACCATCCTTATCTACATATCCAAGGTCGCCTGTTGAATACCAGCCGTCCTTTATAGCCTCGTCTGTATTCTCAGGATCATTGTAATAACCCTGCATAATGACAGTTCCCTTAAAAAGAACTTCACCTTCGTCTGAAATCTTTGTTTCAGTTCCCTGTATAACCTGACCTACGCTGCCGTCTTTCTTGAAATAGTTTCGGTTGATGGCAACGCAAGGTGAACATTCTGTAGTACCATATCCATTCAGTATCTCTATACCGAACTTTCTGAATTCCTTTACATAGAATGCATTCAGAGGTGCACCACCACTGATGATGTATTTAAGGTTTCCTCCGAACATATCTATTATAGGCTTAAACATGATGCGGCGTCTGTCGATTCCAAGTTTAAGGAATGCCTGGCTGACCTTTACGCCCTTTTCTACTTTAGCCTTCTGTCTACTCTTCTCTATTCCGTCCTTAAGACGCTTATAGAAAGCTTCGATGAACAGTGGTACAAGCATCATTACATCTGGCTTAGCTTCATTAATATCCTCTTTAACTCTCTTAAGGCTCTTATTAAGGAATATGCTTACGCCGTAATTGTAAGCCATAAGAGTTGCAACATTAAGTCCGAATGTATGATGGAACGGAAGCACAACAAGAGTTGATTTTCCTTCAGGATCAAACATGGCGGACGCTTCATTTATCTCTGAAACTATGTTGCCATGACTGAGTATAACACCCTTGCTTCTTCCGGATGTTCCTGATGTAAAGAAGATAGTTCCCGTTTCATTATTTTCCTCAGGCTCATATAACGTAAATTCGCCATCTTCTTCCTCGTACGCCGTCTGAAGCTCTTTGAGAGTCATTACCTTCACGTTCTTTGCATTTTCAACAAGATCGCTGTAGGTCTTTGAGATGAATACCTTAGATACATCAGCTTTTTGAAGAAGCCATTCTATCTCGTCAGCAGGAAGTTCCTTATCTATAGGAACTGCCACATTTCCTGAACAGAGTGTTCCGAAAAATGCCATCAGCCACTCATAGGAATTCTCACCGATTATAGCTATATGATTACCTTTGCCATAATTCTTATCTATCCACTGAGCAGATTTCTTTGCCTCAGCGTAAACCTCGGCATATGTCTTCTCAGCGATGCCTGAACGACCTTTTCTGAATCTGAAAGCAACGTCATCCGGAGTCTGCTCAGCCTTTATCTTAAGCATGTCTGCGATGCTTTTTATTCTTGGAGCTATTTCATAAAATGGATAAGCTTTATTCCTCATACACTTACGCCTTCGCTTTCTTCTTTTTCTTCTTCTTAAATGTAGTTACCTTGAGAAGCACCTTCATGAGCTTCATTCCGTGTTTAGTTGCAACATATATACAGAAAGCTGTGACAACTATTACGCAGCCGATATACCACCACAGATTAAAGCATCCCTCAGTACCGTGACAGATTTCTACTCCGTAGAATATCCACGCAATTATTACCCACTGAGTCATGTAAAATGGAATGATGAATGCTGAGATTCTTAACATGAATTCCATAAACTTGGATGCCCCGATATGCTTACACAGATAATATGTAAGAGCAACCAGGAAAAGTGCAAGGCTGACCAGAAGTACAACATTCGGAAGGTCCGTGATGTATTCATTTGCCGGTGATACAAGAGCCTTCTCTATATCTATATGATATGTCCAAAGGAATACAGTGAATGAAACGAAGAGAACTGCTGAGAAGTCGAGCACTCTCTTCATTATGTTCTCACGCTGCTCTTCATCTGACTTCTTGAGGATCTCTCCGAGGAATATTCCTATGCTCGGGAATATAGCCCATGAAAGAAGCGGGAAGCAGCTCGTTTCATTTACATATACAAAGTTACCTACTAAACATGCAAGTGTAGTATTGGTTATATGTGTACTCATAAATGGAGTCAGCAGCGTATTGATCGTTAGCATCACAATACTGATTCCGATAGTTCCGAGTGACTGAATCTTCAGCTGTCTCAGGATTGAATAGAATATATAGAAAATTCCAACGAAATAATAAATATCCGACTGAATGCAGAATTCAAAATCATCAATCAGATTCTTGTCAATCAGTATTGACTGAAGGATTCCCGGAATAAACCAGCGGAGAACATTCAGAATTGCACCGATCAGAAGGAACTGGATACCGTTTCTTCTAAGCGCATCTACATTCATTCGTCCGCCACCGACTCCGAAGCCCATACATATCATGAATACGGATGGTCCGAAGGCACAGAGCCCGATAATCATGAATCCGAATTTCTCAAGTCCGGCACTGGCATATCCACCTTCCATAGCTTCCTCAAGAAGATGAACAGCAGGAAGTCCGAGTATGGCGGCTGCCTTCAGGAAGTCAAATTCGCCGAAACGTGTTAATGGTTTTTTCTTAGCAGTTACATCATTCGCCATGATTGCAATGTGTAATGACCGAAATAATCATTACTTTCCTTTCCATGTTTTTATGAAACTAATCTAAATGACCCTAGTATTATATAATAAAAGTAATGTATGGTAAATGATGAATAATCCGTGACAAGCTTGAATGTTTTCCCTAAGAATGGTATCATTTTGCGTGGAAATGAAACGCTTGCAGTTTGACATGACGTCCACGCATCATGCGGCGTTTTCTACATATATGATTGAGTGAGGTTTTAGCATGGATAATGAAATAAACGAAGTTACAGCAGAAGAAATAAAAGAAGAAGTTAAAGAGGAAAAGACAGTTGATGTCAAGAAGGAAGAAAGCAACGAATTCAGTGATCTTGAAGGCAGCATGACTGAAAGCGTTACGGCAGATCACAGCGACCATCTTCCTATATACGGAGTCGGTCCTAAGTGGTCCATACCTTGCGCTATAGTTACATTAGCTGCGGTTGTAGCCGGTCACATATCGCCTATCAGTAATGGAATCCCGAAGAACTTTCTACGTTATATGTATATAGGATTTGGAGTAATAATTATCATTGCATCTGTAAAGATATGGGTTGATGCCATAGTCAATTCACAGATAGATGCTCACATCATGTCCAACAAGCTCTGCACAACAGGAATCTATAAATACACCAGAAACCCTATATATGCGGCACTGCTCGGAATTTATACCGGAGTTCTTTTCATTTCCGGAAATGCTTATATGTACGTACTTCCGATATTCTTCTGGATTGCATTAACAATCATGCTGAAGAAGACCGAAGAGGTATGGCTGCTTGAGAAATTCGGTGATGAGTATTCTGATTATTATACTCACACAAACCGAATCCTTCCGGGGCCTCGTAAGAAATAATCAATAACAATAACCAAAAGGACGATTCTGAATAGCTAATCATTCGGAATCGTCCTTTTTAATAGTTATCAGCAGAATATGTCTGTCAGCTCCTGCGGTGTGTCTGCCAGTTTTGTTGCGCCATGTTCCAGAAGGAACTCTCGGGGACGGAAGCCCCAGGTTATCGATATGCAGGATAGTCCTGCATTTTTAGCGGTTTCGATATCGACATCTGAATCTCCTACGTAGATAGCTTCACTACTGCTTACTCCAAGTTCCTTCATAGCTGTGATGGCAGTGTCGGGTGCCGGCTTCTTTCTGATCTCCGGCGTTTCACCTATAGCCACTTTAATGTAGTCACTGAAGAATCTCTCATTCAGTTCCTTAACTGCAGGGTCATACTTGTTCGATACTATAGCCATCTTATATCCGGCTCTATGGAGCCTGTCCAGCATCTCCATGATTCCGTCATAAGGCTTCGTATTGTCCACGCAATGCTCGCTGTAATGCTCGCCGAATTCGTCATACATTACATCTATTTCATCATCGGGTGTTCCCGGATCAGCTGCCCTGATCAGAGTCTTCCTAATTCCATTTCCGACAAAGATCCTTATCTCATCCAGCGTACGTTCCTTCATGCCATGCTTTTTCAGCACATAATTCACGGAAATCATAAGGTCTTCAAGCGTATACAGTAATGTTCCGTCAAGATCAAATATTATTGCCTTCAATTAATCTCCTTATATATCATCACGCTTTGCATCAAGCAAAGTTACGTATTCAAAATCGCCCTCAAAATAAGTTGTAAAAACACCGTCGATAGTAATCTCAGTATTCTCATCCGGGTAATTTCCGTCATTCAGAACAAACTCAAGTCCGTTTGCACAGCATGCAGTCGCATCCTGAATAAGGCAGTAATAGTAGGTATTACCATTGTTGCTGTCAACGACCGAATAATATGTTCCGGTAATCTTGATTCTCTTACCCTTATAGTCGTCAGGGTAACTCATCATATTCAGAACCTCAGAATAAACCATGGTACTGCTCATGTTGGTAAGGTCGAGGTCTATAGTTCCGTCATCCTTTGCAGTATCATCGCCTGAGTCCGAACCGTCCTTTGAGGCTTCTGTTTTGTCCTCAGATGAATCCTCTGTTTTATCTTCGGTATCAGCTTCGGTCGTCTTCTCTTCGGTTGCCTTTTCTGTAGTTGCCTCAGTAACCTCCTCAGTGGTAGCAGCGGTAGTTGCTTCCGTCGTTACCTCTGTATCGGTTTTCTGTTCATCTATCATACCTTCGACGGTATCGCTTCCGCATCCGGTAAGGCATGTAATTGAAATTGCCGCTGCAAGGATATATACTTTTACATTTGAAATAATCTTTCTCATTTCATTTCCAGCTTTCTCTGACGTTTATTTTCATACATCCTCTGATCTGCATCATTTATAATCTTTTTAACCGACTGTGTCAGTTCGGAAAGACATGATGCACCACAGGATATTCGAAGTCTGCAGTCTCTTATGGAGAACTGTTCTGACTCTTTCTCAAGTTTTTCTATATATTCGTTTGCTATATCCTCCGTCATCCCCGGAAGTACTATGAGAAACTCATCTCCACCGGTACGGAATATCTCGCAGTTTTCAGGCATTACTGTTCTGAACAGTAGCACTGAAATACGAAGGTACTCATCACCCATCAGATGACCATAGGTATCATTTACAATCTTAAGTCCATCACAGTCTGCTGATATGAAACTCACAGGTATACTATGCGTTCTTTCGAGCGAAGATATATAGCTATCGAAGAAGTATCTGTTGTATGCTCCTGTCAGCTCATCCTTCATAGCCTTCTCTTCAAGGCTCATCTTTAGAAGCTGCTGCTCTGTAACATCATTGATGAGGGCAATAATTCCCGTTACATTTCCCTTTTCATCGTAGACCGGTCTTTTGATAAGCTCGAGATAATCACTGACTCCGTCAGCCTTCTCTTCTATTATGTAATTCGTGCCTTTGCCGGTACGGAGTATCTCCATATCACTGGCCATGGCTTTCGCTGCATTCTCCTTATCCTTACGGATATCAAGATCAGTCTTTCCTCTTATGGTCCAGTCAGGATCATTGTCTTGATCCAGATGATGCCAGTAATGTGTCGCAAAGACATACTTTCCTTCAGAATCCTTAAGATAGATATTTGAAGGAAGCTCCTTCAGCATCCGCTCTATCTCATAAAACGTAGCGGAATCTCTGAGCCTGATCGAATTCTCCAGTCTGTTGTAGATGATTTCATCATTTAAATGAGGAGTTATAACATCTACCGCTCCTCTCTTAAAGAATTCGCCTGCGATAGACATATCCGATTCATTTCCGCAATATATAAGAAGCGGAACTGATGCCACGAAGCTGTCCTGTGATATCCAGTCAAAAATCGCAAAATCATTAGCCGCCGCATCAGACGCGCATATGATGGCAGCTGAAAGGTTGCCTGCCAGATGCCTTACCTTCTGAAAGTCAGCCGTCGGTTGATCTACATATATGGTTTTATAATTCTTATCTATGACTTCCTTAAGTGGTATCAGATCATTTACTCCGTCTGATACTATGAGAACTGTTCTCTTTTTCCCTGATGATGTCAATATCTCCATATCCTGATGTTTCCTCCTGATGTCAATCCGATGGAGCATATGGATTGATTAAGCATATACGGTTTAATTATAAACCACACGGATATACCATGTCAAAGCAGTTCAACGTATATACATATAAAAAAAGCGCCTCCCGCGGCACACGCCGCGCCGAAGGCGCACATATCTGTTTCGTTATGCTCGAACCTGCCCGTTGCATCATGCCCGAACCCGTCCGATCACGGAGCATATAAAGAAAACAACTACATCAACTGCAACTATGGTCGATCCTACCGGCGTACCTGCAAGAATGGAAATCAGCATTCCGGAAAGTGCACAGATAACCGACACGGCCGCAGAGAAAATAGTAACTGACTTAAAGCTCCTGAATATTCTCATGGCTGAAAGGGCAGGGAATATTACCAGCGCCGATATAAGAAGCGATCCGACAAGATTCATTGCAAGCACTATGATAACAGCAATTACTACCGCTATTATAAGGTTATAAGTATTTACCTTAGTGCCTGTTGCTCTTGCAAATGCTTCGTCAAATGTAATGCTGAATATCTTATTATAGAAAAGCACAAAAATCCCTACCACTACAATGGAAAGGATTATGGATAACCATACCTCCCATGTGGAAAGGGTCAGAATAGACGTTGAACCGAAGAGCGTACTGCAGACATCTCCGGATATATTATTCGATTTCGGGAAAACATTCATCAGAAGGTAACCAAATGCAAGTGCTCCGACTGATATCATGGCTATCGCCGCGTCACCCTTGATCTTCGTATTCTTTCCCGTGCGAAGGAGAAGCACCGCTGCGATAGTTGTTATCGCCAGGACTATAGGCATTTCATTTGTTATTCCGAGAACGCTGGCTATAGCCATAGCTCCGAATGCCACATGCGAAAGTCCGTCACCTATGAATGAAAATCGTCTGAGAACCAGCGTTACTCCGAGCAGTGATGAACAGAGTGCAATAAGGATTCCGACTATCAATGCATTTCTGACGAAAGGATATTGTAAATACTCTATAAGCTTATCCATCTTATTCACCCTCCTTTGCAAGATATCTTCTTCCTGCCTTGCTGTGCATGAAGTCCTCCTTGGTTCCAAAGAAGAGATGCTTACCTATATATAAAATGTGGCTTGAATAATCTATAGCCGCATCAATATCATGAGATATCATGACTATTGTTATTCCTTCTTTGTTAAGGGAATCTATAAGCTCATACATATCCTGAGTAACCTTGGGATCAAGTCCGGAAACAGGTTCGTCGAGAAGAAGCAGCTTTCTTGTAGCACAAAGTGCTCTGGCAAGAAGAACCCTCTGCTGCTGACCGCCGGAAAGAGCTTTGTATGAACGGTCCTTAAACTCGGTAATTCCCATACGCTCCATATTCTCATCAGCAAGCTTCTTTTCTTCCTTATTATAAAATGGACGAAGCCCCATCCTGCTCTGGCATCCGGAAAGAACTATCTCCTTAACAGACGCAGGGAAATCCTTCTGAACCTCTGTCTGCTGCGGAAGATATCCGAGCTCTGTCTGTCTCAGGTCATCACCGAATATGATCTCGCCGTCAAGCTTAGGTGTAAGTCCGAGCAGAGTCTTCATGAGAGTTGACTTGCCCGATCCATTTTCACCTACTATACAGAGATAATCACCTTTATGTACCTGGAAGTTAATACCTTCAAGTACGACCTGTCTGTCATATCCTATTTTTAAATCCTTACATTCTATCTGTGACATATACGCTCCATTTAGATAATTCAAATCAACAAAATCGAAAATCGTTTTCAATTCTATTACTGAATCAACTCTTTGTCAATGACGAGTCCAGACATTTCTCTCAATTACTACTTAAGAGCCTCCTTAAGCACATCAAGGTTCTTCTCCATGATTCCGTAATAGGTCTCCCCAGCTTCAACCTCTGTAACGGTAACTGACTGCATCGAGTCAAGGGCAAGTACATCAACATTATCTGCAGCTGCAGTATCTACGATGGTCTTTGCTATCTTTCCGTCAGTCTTTTCAGTTGTAAGAACATGATGAAGTCCGAGCTCATCTACCTTATCAGCCAAGAACTTAACTGTTTCGAAGCTAGCCTCGGTCTCCGCTGAGCATCCGACAAATGCTGCATAATATTTGATACCGTAATCATCAACCATATATCTGAATGGGAATCTGTCTCCGAAAAGAACTGTATCGAAGCTTCCTTCATCTACTGCTTTCTTGTATTCAGTATCAAGTGCAGCAAGTTTATCGTTATATGCATTTGCGTTTGATGTATATGTTTCAGAGTTTTCAGAGTCTTTGGAACTGAAAACATCTGATATATAAGAAACTGCTTTTTCTGCATTCTTGAGAGAAAGCCATACATGCTCATCGTATTCTGTTTCCTCTTCTTCTTCGGCATCGTCGTGAGTATGTCCCTCTTCACCATCTTCTTCCTCATCCTCACCCTGCATGCCTTCAACTACTTCTTCTTCCTTTATGCTCTGTGCCAGAACTTCCATAAGATTTACAGCTGTGAGGTCCTTATTAGTAGCATTCTTCAGAGCGTCGTCAACCCACTTGTCTGACTCTCCACCTACATATATGAAGATGTCTGCTGTGCTTATCTTCATGATGTCCTCCGCAGTCGGCTGATAGCTGTGAAGATCTGCTCCTGTATCCATAAGGAGTGTTATCTCAACTCCGTCTACATCTTTTGTAATCTCTCTTACCCAATCGTATTCCGGGAATATAGTAGTAACGATACTCAGTTTTTTCCCTTTTGTTCCGGAACTGTTTTCTCCTGTTCCACCGCACGCGGTCAGACTTGCAACTGCCATGGCTGTTATAAGAACAAATGTAAGAATTTTCTTAATGCTTTTCATTTTTATGTGCCTCCTCAATGAAAAAGATGGCAGTTTTTATGATTCCCACTGCCATCTTTTGTGCGAATTTGGAAATCGTTTTCAATTTTAACATGACTTTTCCGTTTGTCAAGCATAAATTGAAAATGATTTTCAAATTTTGATATTCAGTTTTCGTTTTTCTCCGGAATCAGTCGGAATTTACTATATAACCGTCAAATTCCGGAAACTTATGTGCATAGATAGAAAACTGATCCAGCACTTCATCACTGCTTAGCTTATAACTGTCCATATCTTTCTTGAGATAATCCTCGAAGCCTGTCAGGTCGCAATACTCAGAATTACTGATCGCCACATAAATGATACGCTGATTGGCATTATCTATCAGAGCATATTCATATGCATAATCAAAGCCGTCCATAGCTATATATGCGGGGTAATTATACTGCTTTCCGTCCTGAATTACCTTATTGGTCACCGTCTGATCTTCATAGGTTACGTCACAAGTGACATTCTTAAGTCTCTGGTTTTCCTCCACGAAAGCATCCTTTTCGAAATACGCTTCCAAAACTAAGAATCCATCCGCGTCGAGGAGCCCTTCTGTTACTGATTCATGATAATCCAGCTTTGTCATTCCATCTGTCGTATCCGGGAATATCTTGAAAGACGATCCCATCTCGCCGTGATACTTATCATACATAGACTTCTTATCATATGTAGCATTTCCTGTCATTACCGGCTGTGCTGTCTTTTTATCATCGTTGTTCCTTCCGCCGGCTACACTATCTGCATCATCCGTAGGCACGCTTTCTTCCGGCTCCGCAGCTTCAGTATCCTCAGCAACCATCTCATAGTCATCGCTCTCTGCGGCTACATCATCATATGATTCGTCTACAGATTCAGCTACATTGTAATCAAGTTTACTGTCAGTTGCTTCCTTGTTTTTGCTGTTACTGCTTCTCATTCCGATGCTCGCCAGCATGAAGATCAGAAAACATGCTGCCAGAGACACGGCTCCGATTATAAATGGATAGTACTTTTTTACAGACTTGTTTGTGGATGATTCTTTTGTTTCAGTTTTCAGTTCTTCAACATTCTGTGCTTCGTTCTGCGCTTCATTCTGTATTTTAGCTTCCTCAGCATGTACTCTCTCGAGTGTCTTTGCTATAAGGCTCTCAGGAGCGTGAAGATTATTCATTTCGTCTTTGTAATTGTTCATAACTCCACTCCTCCTTTCAGCATTACTGAGAGCGACTCTCTTGCTCTCTTCAGTCTCGTCTTTACCGTTGATTCATTTGTTTCCAGTGCTTCTGCTATCTCCGGTATCTTCATTTCTTCATAATAATAAAGATGTATAACTTCTCTGTATTTCTCGGGAAGCTTCATCACCGCTTCCTTGACACTGCCGGCCTCTTCTTCCCGGATTACAGCATCAAGTGTCGTATCACCCGGACTGCCCTTCCCGGTTGTTCCGGCACCGTCCTCCGAATAAACTGCTATATCAACCGGCGTATCCATATCCTCGTCATCCGCATTACTGCTGGAGAGCGTTACATTTTTATTCCATGAAGATCCTGTGAGCCTACGACATTCATTTATAGTCACTCGAATAAGCCAGGCTTTCAGATGTTCCTTGCTTTCTATCTTATCTTTATTTTTGACCAGCCGGATGAAAACCTCCTGGAATGCATCCTCTGCGTCGGCTGTACTGTTCGTATTTACAACAGCCAGTCTGTAGACTGTGTCCGCAAACTCTCTTACAGCTGCGTCGACATCTACTTTGAATGAACTCTCTTTTTCAAATTTTAAAACGTTCATTTTATATAAATACCTCTCAAACCGATGTATGGTTTCATATAAATTGAAAGTCGTAAGAATTAGACTTCCCTCTCATGACACTAACATGATTATTTTGCCATTTAAACTGTATTTTTTCAATGTAATTATTGCCTTGATTTACTGACAATTATTGCTATCCGTAATTGACGCTATTTTCTATTTATACTATAATATTTTTTGTTTAAAAATCTTAATAGAATAGGAGAGAACCTATGGAAAAGTTGTTCAAACTTAAGGAAAACGGCACCTCGGTTCGTACAGAGATTCTGGCCGGTCTTACTACCTTCATGACCATGGCTTACATCATAGCTCTGAACCCGAACCTCCTTACTGGCTTCCAGGTTGGAACTCCTCTCTGGAACGGAGTTTTCCTTGCAACATGTCTTGCATCTGCTCTTGGTACAATGTGCATGGCATTTCTTGCAAACAAGCCTTTCGTTATGGCGCCGGGAATGGGTCTTAACTCATTCTTCGCAACTATCACTGCGAACATCGTAGTGCTCCTCGGACTTCCTGAGGATGGCGGATACACAAGTGCATTCCAGGCAGCACTTTGTATCATTCTTGTTGAAGGTATCGTATTCATAATCCTTTCAGTCTTAAATATAAGAGACAAGATAGTAAATGCTATCCCTCTTGGCGTAAGACTTGGTATCGGACCTGCTATAGGTCTTATGCTTATGAATATCGGTTTTGGTTCAAATGTAGGTATCTACGCAGAAGGAAATAACTTCCAGACACCTTTCTACGTAATGAGAGACTTCTTCGGTTCAATGATGCCTAAGATCCTCAAGGACGCTATGTCAGGTGAAGCAACCGGTTCAGCAGGATATCATGAGATGATCCTTACAGTTGCGACTATGTTCATAGGTCTTTATGTTATAGTTCTTCTTTCCAAGAAGGGCATGAAGGCATCCGTACTTATAGGAATGCTTGTTGCTTCTATCATCTACTGGATAGGTGAGGCAGTGTTCCTCGGAACCAATCCTTTCGAGAGCCTGAAGACAGCTTCTTTCCTTCCACCATTCCAGGATATGGTGGCAACCACGCTGTTCAAGTTTGACTTTAAGAGTTTCTTCAATCTCGGTATATTTACCGCAGTAACTCTTATTATTACATTCTGTATGATCGATATGTTCGATACTATCGGAACTCTTGTCGGAACTGCTTCACGTGCAGGTATGACAGAGAAAGACGGCAGCATGCCAAAGATGAAGGAAGCTCTTCTTTCAGATGCTATCGGTACTGTTGCAGGTGCCTGCTCAGGTACAAGTACAGTAACAACCTTCGTTGAGTCAGCATCAGGTGTTGAGGCCGGTGGTAGAACAGGTCTTACAGCACTTACAGCTGCAGTTATGTTCCTGCTCTGCATATTCATAGCTCCTATCGCAGCTATCATCCCTGCAGCAGCTACATCATCTGCACTTATATACGTTGGTATACTCATGCTTCAGGGTCTTAGAAATATTGATTTCGATGATCTCGATCAGATAGTTCCTGTATTCATCATGCTCCTTGCAATGCCGATCTCTGGTTCCATAGGACATGGTATAGGACTTGCAATGATAAGCTACACAGTTATCAAGGTATTCTCAGGAAAGCCAAAGGAAGTATCAGTACTTACATATATCATTTCGGTACTCTTCCTCATCAAGTTCTTCCTGATCGTGTAATCACGAATCATCGACACTTTGTGCCTGGCGCAGAGTGTACATAGAATTACAATATTAAACCCCGGGTAGATTGAAATTACAATCCACCCGGGGTATTTATTATTAATCTACTATGCAGATAATCCGGTATATAACTGATAGTACCTGCCCTTCTTCTCTATAAGTTCTGCGTGTGTGCCACGCTCTATGATGCTTCCCTTTTCAAGAACTATTATACAATCACTGTTCTTTACTGTTGAAAGTCTGTGAGCTATAACGAAGGTTGTTCGTCCTGCCATAAGTGAATCCATACCTTCCTGAACCTCTCGTTCTGTTCTGGTATCGATTGAGCTTGTAGCTTCATCAAGTATCAGTGCAGGTGGATTTGCAACCGCTGCTCTTGCTATGGCAAGGAGCTGTCTCTGTCCCTGTGACAGATTTCCGCCATCACCTGTGAGCACTGTATTGTATCCATCCGGCAGCTGCCTTATGAAGAGATCTGCATTTGCCAGCTTGGCTGCCGCTATACATTCCTCATCAGTGGCATCGAGCCTTCCGTAACGGATGTTCTCCATAACAGTCTCAGTGAAGAGATGCGTATCCTGAAGAACAAGTCCGAGCGAACGTCTGAGGTCGCCCTTCTTTATCTTATTTACATTTATTCCGTCGAATCTTATCTTTCCATCCTGAATGTCATAGAAACGGTTGATAAGATTGGTTATGGTAGTCTTTCCTGCACCGGTCGAACCTACGAAGGCTATCTTCTGGCCCGGTTTTGCGTCTATGGTTACATTGTGAAGTACCATCTTGTCAGGCACATATCCGAAGTCGACATCATCCATGTATATAGCGCCCTGGAGTCTCTTGTACTCTACCTCGTGTGATTCCTGATGCTCGTGTCTCCAAGCCCATACTCCGGTATGCTCCGTAGTTTCGGTAAGTTTTCCGTCTTCGCCTTCCTTTACATTTACAAGTGTTACATAACCTGCATCTGTCTCAGGCTCTGAATCAAGAAGCTTGAAGATTCTCTCTGCTCCTGCAAGCGACATGATTATCGCATTGAACTGCATGCTGATCTGACTTATAGGTCTGTTAAAGTTCTGGTTGTACTGAAGGAAGCTTGCGAGTCCTCCAAGCGTCAGTCTCGTAAGTCCTGTTATAGCTATAAATGCACCGGCTACTGTACAGAGCACGTACGAAGTATGTCCCAGCTGCGCATTTATAGGCATAAGAATATTTGCGAACTTATTTGCATTATTTGAGCTGTCACAGAGTTCTTCGTTCAACTCATCAAATTCATCTATACATTCATCCTCATGATTGAAGACTTTGACAACCTTCTGCCCGGTCACTCGTTCCTCGATAAATCCATTTACCTTTCCGAGCGATTCCTGCTGCTTCAGGAAATACTTGCCTGACAGTCCGCCGAGTTTTGCAGTCACTGCCATCATGACGAATACCATGAAAAGTGTCAGTAATGTGAGCGGAACATCAATGATCAGCATGTATATAAGTGTTCCTATAACTGAAAGCCCGCTTTCCAGAAGCTGAGGTAAGCTTTGGCTTATCATCTGACGGAGAGTATCGATATCATTCGTATATATGGACATGATATCGCCATGAGCATTGCTGTCGAAATACTTTATAGGAAGCTTCTCCATATGTTCAAACAGTTCATTTCTCATTCTCATGAGTGTGCCCTGATTTACTCTTACCATGATAAGCTGACGGGCAAATGAAGCGATGATTCCAAATACAAACAGTACTATGACAGGAACCATATCCATGAAAAGGTCATTGAATGAGAATTCCACTCCATCCTTTACAAACGGAGTAAGATATCCGTCTATAAGAGTCTTCGTAAACAGAGTTCCCTGAAGCGTAGCAAATACATTTATAAATGTACAGATCACGACCAGTACCATGTGAACGCCATAGTATTTTGTTACGTAAGACAGGATTCTCTTCATAACCTTGCCCGGGTTCTCTACGGAAGGTTTAAAGCTTGCTCCCTTTGGAGGTCTTGCCGGTCTTGCCATTACTCATCACCTCCATTCTCTGCAACTTCCAGTGAATCTGCCCGCACAGCAGGCGCAGCATCAAAATCAGCATCCTTGGTCTGTGACTCGTATACTTCTTTATAAATATCGTTGGTCTGCAGGAGCTCCTCATGGGTTCCTATTGCATTTATCTTACCCTTATCCATGACTATGATCCTGTCCATATCCTGTACGGAAGAAACTCTCTGGGCGATGATGATCTTAGTCATGTCAGGCATGAATTCCTTCATACCCTTACGTATCTTTGCATCGGTAGTTGTATCTACAGCACTGGTGCTGTCATCAAGTATAAGAACCTTAGGCTTCTTGATGAGCGCCCTGGCTATACAGAGTCTCTGCTTCTGACCGCCGGAGAAATTCGTTCCTCCCTGCTCAACATGAGTCTCATATCCATCCGGAAGAGAATCTATGAATTCCTCTGCACATGCGATGGCGCAGGCCTCCTTCATATCATCAAGAGAGGCATCCTTATTACCCCATCGTAGGTTCTCAGCTATGGTTCCCGAGAAGAGGACATTCTTCTGGAGAACTACTGCTACAGAATCACGGAGAGTAACAAGGTCATACTTCCTTACATCTACTCCACCGACAGAAACGCTTCCTTCATTAACATCATATAAACGGCTGATAAGATTGACGAGACTGGACTTACTGCTTCCGGTACCGCCGATGATACCTATCGATTCACCCGAACGGATCTTGAGGTCAATATCCGTCAGAACCGGACTTTCGGAATGTTCATTGTATCTGAATACGACATCCTTGAATTCTATGCTTCCATCAGCTACTTCAGTCACAGCATTCTCAGGATTAGTTATATCTGTCGTTTCATTTATAACTTCTACTATACGTCTTGCGCTTGCCGCACTCATGGTAACCATAACGAAGATTATCGCAAGCATCATAAGACTCATGAGAATCTGCATGCAGTATGCGATCAGCTGGGACAGGTTACCGATCTGGAAACCATCAGGAAGCCCTACTTCAGCAACTATCATCTTGGCACCAAACCAGCTTATGAGCAGCATTGATGTATAGATTGCGATCATCATTGCCGGCATATTACATACTACAAGAGTCTCAGCCTTTATGAAGATATCATATATGCTTTGGCTGGCCTTCTTGAATTTGCTTATCTCATGCTCCTCACGGACGAAGCCCTTGACAACTCGGATGCCCGTTACATTTTCCTGTACACTCTCATTCAGCTTATCGTACTTCGGAAAAGCTTCCATGAAGAGTGCCATAGCATTCTTGATGATGAATGAGAACACTATAATGAGGAAAACAAAGCTTATAAGATATATACTTGAAAGCTTCGCAGAAATTCTTATAGCCATAAATGAAGCGACTATAAGACTTGCCGGTGCTCTCATACATATACGGAGTATCATCTGATATGCATTCTGAACATTTGATACATCCGTGGTCATTCTCGTAACGAGACTGGCTGTCGAGAATCTGTCAATATTGGAGAAAGAGAATGTCTGGATATTTCTGTACATAGTCTTTCTGAGATTCTTCGCAAATCCCGTCGATGCACTCGCTCCATACTTTCCGCCCATTATACCTGACCAGAGTCCACCGAGTGCCAGAACAAGCATTATTCCGCCATAGATAAACACGAGCTTAAGATCCGGCTCCCTGTCCTTCATGGAAAGCTCATTGATGATGAGTCCCATGAAATACGGAATGAGCGTCTCAAATATAACTTCAAACAACATAAAAACAGGCGTGAGAATAGAATCGCGTTTATATTCTCCCACCTGTTTTAGTAATGTCTTTACCATACGCTTTCCTTCCTTGATTTACTGTTTCAATCCCTGAAGGAAAGTATAATGCATATTTTTTTTAATATCAAGATGTGATGATAGAGTATAGTCTTGAAGAAGAATCATAATGCGTAGCTTCAATTCCACCATGATTTGGGCATTCGATAGATATGGAATTGACCCATCCGAAGAGGTCGATCGAGTAATAAAAAATCCATCTTTTAAATGTGCTAGCTCTTGAATAATGATTTCCTGCAAATTATAATTATCCCACAGGAGGTGGTGTTTATATGGAAAGAGAATATCTGATTATGGATGACAAGGAATACACATATGGATTAGATGTAAACCCTGAGGTTGATGCTGAAAGCGAAGCTATTATTGAAGAAGTAATGAAAAAGTATAGTCTTGAAGAAGAATCATAACGAAATGCCCTACCCGAAATTACTGGGTAGGGCATTCTTGTATTTTATAAAGTTATCGTAATTTCCTGCTGATTATACCTTCCGGTATTATCTACTCTGTAGATCTTCAGAGTAATCTCATCTCCGACCTTGTGGGACTTTATGATCCTTGCAAGCTCTTCAGTCTGCTTAACATCTGCGCCATCTATATTTACAATGATGTCGCTCTCACGAAGTCCGCCTCTTTCTGCGGCAGAGCCGCTTTCGATAGTCTTTACATATATTCCTTCAGGGAAGCCGTATATTGAAGCATAGTCTGAAGTGATATCTACGCCACCGATGCCAAGTCGCGCACTGTTCGTTCCATTTATAATATCATCGACAAGCTCCATGGCCTTGTTGATAGGAATGGCAAAGCCCATGCCTTCAACTGAGCTGTCTACATATTTGGAGGAAGTAATTCCTATGACTTCACCCTTGCTGTTCAGAAGTGCGCCGCCACTGTTGCCCGGGTTGATAGCTGCATCAGTCTGAATAAATGTACCCGAATAGTTGCTTATGCTCTTTGAAAGAGCACTAATATATCCGACGGTTACGGAAAGTCCTGTTCCAAGCGGATTGCCCATAGCTATCGCAGGTTCGCCGACCGCAAGACTGTCAGAGTCGCCGATTGAAGCTACAGTCAGTGTGTCCAGGGTATCAGAATCGATATCGGATTTCTTTACCTCAAGGACAGCTATATCATAATCTGCGTCATAGCCTTTTACGGTTGCATCGATGAGGCTGCCTTCCGTAAATCCGACCGTTATAGCACTTGCACCCTCTATAACATGATAATTTGTTGAAATGTAAAGCACATCCTCTGTCTGCCCGATGATGATTCCACTTCCGGCGCCTTCAGATTCCTGCTCATAAGTCTGGAAGAAATACTGGACCGTGTTCTTCGTCACCGTGTTTATGGAGACTACTGAATACTTTGCGTTTGCGGCTATCTCTGCCACGTCATAATTCAGAGTGCCTGTTGAATTGGCAGGAGTTACAGTAGTCTGTTTGGATACTTCATTGTCACCGCCGGAGGAAGTCTCCACAGAAGATTCTCCGGAAAGCATCGAGATTCCATAATTGATTCCGCCAAATGAAGCGCCTGCAACCAGTCCGAAAACAAGTCCGTATGCAGCTGCGCGTGCAATCTTTCTCTGCGTGCTGACTTTCTTTTTGCGTATCTTTTTTTGAATTGTTGTATCTGCACTGGTTGACTTGGTGCCGTAATTCATATCGCTTTCCATAGTCTCATTGCTATAAACAGTTTCTGAAGCTACGTTTGCATAGTTTTCGGAATAACTCTCTCCAGAATTATCATAACCGTAGCTGGAGCTTCCATAACCACTGCCATAATCATATCTGTACTCACCATTCCATTTACTATCCATATAATCATCTCCTTCAATCTAAGTATTCTAGTCCTTTATTTTCAAAATGCAATATATAACACGAAACTTAAATGAAAATTAAATTCAATCAGATTTATACAAAAAGGGCAAAATGTATAAAAATCAGACAAACAGGGGGGCTTGTATAATTACAGGCCTCCTTTTTTCGTGTAAAACGGTGTCAGATTAAAGAGAAAGAAGGGAAATAAATGAAAGGTTTAGGAAAAGCAGTAGTTAAGCTTCGCATCCCTATCATCATAGTTGCGATAGCACTTCTGGTTCCCGCAGCCATAGGATTTCTGAAAACCAGAATCAATTATGATGTTCTGACTTACCTTCCGAAAGACATAGAAACCATGAAGGGTCAGGACATACTTGTAGACGAATTCGGAACAGGTGCTTTTTCGTTCCTGATTACGGAAGGAATGCAGGACAAGGATGTCTCGAAGCTGAAGAAAGAGATAGAGGGTGTTGATCATGTTAAAACAGTCCTCTGGTACGACAGCATCGCCGACATAAGCATACCTGAAGAAATCCTTCCGGATAAATACAGAGAGATCTTCCGAAATGGAGATGCCACCATGATGGCGATCATATATGACACCACCATATCGGCAGATGAAACCATGGAAGCAGTTACAGAGATAAGAAAGCTGAGCGGTGATCAGTGCTTCCTCTCGGGTATGACCGCAGTCGTACTTGATACGAAGAACCTGTCAGACGGAGAGGTTCCTATATATGTAGGAATAGCAGTTCTTCTTTCACTCGTAGTTCTGTCACTTTCGATGGATTCATTTCTTATACCGATATTCTTTCTTCTCAGTATAGGAATGGCTATCATTTATAACCTCGGCTCCAACATGATACGAGGTCAGATATCATATATAACACTTGCTCTTGCAGCAGTTCTTCAGCTGGCAGTTACGATGGATTATTCAATATTCCTCTGGCACAGCTACTGTCATGAGAAGAGAAAGGGCCTGCAGAAAAATGAAGCGATGGCCGCTGCCATCAACAGTACATTCTCATCTGTTATCGGAAGTTCAGTAACAACAGTTGCCGGCTTCATAGCACTTTGCTTCATGAGCTTTACGCTCGGCATGGATCTGGGAATAGTAATGGCGAAGGGAGTAGTCATAGGAGTTATCTGCTGTGTAACAGTTCTTCCTTCCATGATACTTATATTCGACAAGGCTATAGCAAAGACCTCGCACAAGCCTCTGCTTCCTTCATTTGATAAGGTTAGTAATTTCATAGTTAATAAGTATCCTATATTCCTGATACTCTTCCTTTTGATACTTGGACCGGCATTCTATGGATATAAGAATACAAAGGTTTATTACAATCTGGATTCTTCACTTCCTGCATCACTTCCGAGTATAAAGGCGAACAACGAGCTGAATGATAAGTTTGAAATGAATTCAACTCACATCATACTTCTAAGCAAAGATGTAGACAGAAAGACAGTAAGCCATCTTGCAGATGACCTGATGGATGTCGACGGAGTTAAGAAGGTACTCGGACTTGATACACTTGTTGGTTCATCGGTGCCTATGGAGCTTATACCTGATGATGTCAGAGAGGTTGTTGAAAGCGACAATTACCAGCTTCTGATGGTCATGTCTGAATATAAGGTCGCATCCGATGAGGTTAATCATCAGTGTGAAGTCATAGATAAGCTGATCAAGGAGGTCGATTCCGGAGCAATGCTCGTCGGTGAAGCACCTTGTACCAAGGATCTTATAGATACGACAGCAGTTGATTTCAGAAATGTAAGTATCATTTCAATAGCTGTCATAGCAGTTATCATAGCGCTTGTATTCAGATCAGCAAGCATCCCGGTACTTCTGGTATCTGCTATTGAGTTTGCGATATTTATCAATCTCGGAATTCCGCATTATACAGGAACGGTCCTTCCATTTGTGGCTTCCATAGTAATAGGAACCATACAGCTTGGTTCGACTGTAGACTATGCAATCCTACTTACAAATAATTATAAGGAAAAACGTCTGAGTGGCTTTGACAGAAAGGAATCCGTAAGGATAGCGCTTCAGAAATCGATAACCTCGATTATTGTCAGCGGCTTCACCTTCTTCTCAGCAACCTTCGGCGTTGGCCTCTATTCAAAGATAGATATGATCAGCTCACTCTGCACACTCATGGCAAGGGGCGCGATAATCAGTATGTTTACAGTTATACTTGTTGTTCCTGCATTTCTGATACTCTTTGACAGATTGATCGTTTATTCGACAATTGGCTTCGGAGAAGTACGTAAGGAAATGAAGAAGCATGAACATATAGTTGGCGGAAAGCATTTAGCATAAACGAAAGGATGATATATATGAAACTTTTGGAAAATAAGAAAGCACTTACAGCAGTATCAGCAGTACTTGCAGCAGGTATAGGTATCGGACTGCTGGGAACAGGAAATATGCATGCTGCACCTGAAACAGCAGAGGTTCCGAAGACTGAAGCTCTTGCTTCATCAGGAGATGCAGATAAGCTTACTGAGATACTCGAGGGAAGTATAACTAAAAATGAGAATACTGACGTTGATAAGGAAGAGACTGTTTATGTCATAGCTGATGCGACCGGCAAGGAAGATCAGGTCATAGTCAGCGACTGGCTGAAGAACAAGGGTAAGACAGGAGAAGTAAAGGATACCTCTTCTCTTAAGGATATTGAAAATGTAAAGGGAGACGAAACCTTCTCACAGTCGAACGGAAAGCTTACCTGGGAATCTACCGGTGATGATATATATTACCAGGGAAATACAGATAAGACTGTTCCTGTAGGAGTAGATATAAGCTACAAGCTTAACGGAACAGAGAAAACTCCTGAAGAGATAGCCGGTGGTGACGGACTTGTAACTATAAGGGTAGATTATAAGAACCTTACAAGTAATACCGAGTACGTTCCATTTATGATGATAACAGGTATGATACTTGATCAGGATAAGTTCTCATCTGTAACAGTATCAGGCGGCGATGTGATATCAGACGGAAACCGTTATATAGTAATCGGCATGGGAATGCCGGGAATCAAGGATGCACTTGGACTTACGGATACAGATCTTAATATCGAGGTTCCGGATCATTTCGAGGTAACAGCAAATGTAGATGATTTTGAACTCGGAATGACTATGACGGTTGCAACATGTAAAGAAATGAATCGCATATCAAAGAATGCAGACGTTGATGAAGTTGCTGACTATATAGATGATATGGCAGATGAGTACAGTTCAGGAATGGAGGCTCTTAAGAGTGGTATCGAAAAATATACAGACGGTGTCGGCAAGGTTACAGAAGGCGCAGAAGAACTCAGCGGAGGAACAAAGAAGCTCAGAGAAGGCGGCGAGGATCTTAAGGATGGTACGGACAAAGTTGCAGCCGGAACAAAAGCACTCGAGACGGGGCTCTACCAGATGAGCGCAGGTGCTGATACTCTCAGAACCATAGGAAATACAAAGCTTGTTATAGGTGCAAAGCAGTTAAGCCAGGGCGTTACAGCACTGAATACAGAAGTTCAGAAGTTGTCACTCGACGGACTTACTGTAGAAGACAGAGAGCTTACACCTGCAGAAAAGGCAGCTCTTTCACAGCAGATTGCAGACAAAGGTGCCGCATATGCAAAGGCATCAGGAGCAGGCATAGACAGTAATACTGTAGCTGCAAAGCTTACAGCCGGACTTAATACTGATCAGACTGCTATACAGCAGGATGCAGCAGCAAAGGGTGCTGAAGCAGGACAGACTGCAGGAGCAGGATATGCTGATACAGCCAAGACTACAGCCGCACAGCTGGTAGCAGGAATATATGGTAGTGATGCATTTAATCCGGAAGATCCTGCCCAGCAGGCAGCAATAGCAAGTATCGCTCAGGCACTTGCAGCAGCTTATGGTTCAGGATATGGAAACGGCTACGGAAATGGATATGGAAATGCATACGGAACTGTCCTTCAGACAGTGAGCTTCAATGTATCAGGTGATAACAATCCTAACAGCGTTTCAGTATATCTGAATAACGGAATTGCAAAACTCTGTGAGGCATACGGTACTGCAGGCGCAGAAGTCGGAAAGACCGCAACTATGAGTGAGGTTAAGACTAAGGTTGAGGCTGCAAAGACAGAATATCAGCCAAAGATAGATGCACTTCAGAAGAATATGGCACTTCTTGATACCAAGACAGCTGAGCTTGCAACGGGCATTGAAACATATAATTCAAATCTTTCTACACTTGCTGATAATCTTGCCATGGTAAGCGGCAAGTCAACAGAGCTCCGCGCGGGAACTGACGCACTCGCATCAGGTGCCGGAAAGCTTAACGATGGAATAGGCGCTCTGGACAGTGGTGCAGATAAGCTTAAAACAGGAGCAGAAACTCTTGATGCTAACAGTGACGCTCTTAAAGATGGAGCAGGAAAACTCAGTGATGCAACTGAAACTATAGACGAGAAGCTTAATGATTCAGGAAAAGACATTAAGGATATAGCATCCAATATAGATAAGATCAGCGATGCGGGACGTAATTATCAGTCATTCGCCGGTAAGTCGGATGACATGACAGGAAGCGTAAAGTTCATCATAAGAACAGGTGCAGTAGAGGCTGAATAAAAAGATATATAACAAAAGCGCCCTACCCGATAATTTCGGGCAGGGCGTTTTTGCACTGCAGTTTCAATCTTCTCATTTTCCGGATTATATCATAACGAAGCAAACTCAAGATACATGAGCTTCATATGCTCTTCACTCGGAATGTATGTATATTCATGCTGTTCTCCTGTATATACGAGGATTCCGTCCTTATACACCAGGAGTCTGTTTTTCGGAACTCTTGTCCAGCCCTTCGGCTGAAGCGGATGGGTGGAAAAGATTACCGAGCCTTCGTGCTCACTCATATAAAGAGTTGCCTCTTCATTCATATGTACGTAGAAATAATCGCCGTCATGGATCATGAGATTCAACTTGTTTCCCGGCGCAAGTCGCTTGATTATCTTCTCAACGAGCCTTACTCTTTCATTTGCATCAAATGAATTCATCTCTCGTACATAATGCTTATTCATCTGATCGACTATGTAAAGAAGTATCCTCTCGCTGTCGGTATTTCCTTCCTGCTCATACTGATAAGCGCTGAGAAGCGGCGAATCAAATATGGTTCCGTTATGAACCAGAACCCAGTTTCGCCCGGCCTCATCCCTTTTCGAAAAAGGATGAGTATTTGAAAAACTGACGTCGCCGACAGTAGCTTTTCTGATATGCGCCATACATCTGGCAGTCTCTATTCTTCCTGTTAGTCTGTTTTTAAGATACAGGCTGTCACTTGCCTTGACCGGCTCCTTCTCTATCGACACAGAATTATCATCCAGGAATACAAGTCCCCATCCATTTCTGTGTTCTAAACTATGTGAGAAAAAAGTCTTCAGGAGATCATTTATCTTAACACGCCTGTTCGCTGTAATTCCAAAAAGTTCGCACATTGTTCAGGTACTCCTTATCTATGTCCGTAAGTGCATCCTCAGCCAGCTTAAGGAGATATTCAGCCCAGCCTGCTGCTGTCCATTTCTTATATATGACAGCGTCGAAGCCATTTTTTTCTATGGCAATAACTGCATCCTGAATATCATCAAGACTTGTTATTATTTCAAGATTTTTCTCAAGCTTACTGAGATTTTTTTCTGAATATATCAAGCCCTTCAACAGGGCAACATAGCCCAGCGCCTTATCTATAGGTACGCTGTCAGCTACTCTTACCTCTATATACTTCTTCACTCTGAAATGGAAGAAACCCATAGACATGAAATGCTCGATAAGCTTAGTCTTTCTCTCGTCCGTAATATCATCAGTATACACGATATGATTTTGAATCAGTTCCTCTGCATTCTGATGACCGACATTTACTGTCTCTCCATTATCAGTAAGAAGAATAAGCGGTGTATGATATACCACCTCAGCCATCTTGTCATATCCAAAATCATTATCAAGTGAAAATGGAACGAAGCCCGTTCTCTCCGGATCAAGGTCATCCCACTCCTGAATCCTGAGAAGGTGCGGCTTATCACTTACACCCGGAAGCGTAGATGCTTCATCAGTTTTATTCTCCATCATTATCATGAGAATAGGTGATATCTTCTCCAGAACACGCAGCTTCCTTACCATATCCTCTTCGGATTTATAATCTATGGAAACCTGTGCAGAGCCTGAAGCACGCATCATGTACTTTCCATACTTTCCGCTTCTCTTGAAATAAGCATCCATATACTTATATCTCTTCTTCGGTGAAAGTGGAATATCATCAGGAGTTATCTTTCCAAGTTCAACAAGAGGAAGGTTTCCTTTCGTCTCGAAATGATAACCCCTCTCCTTAAATATAGGCTCCCAGAGGCTCCTGAACTCAGCATATATATTCTTAATAGTATCAAGGTCTGAATAAGGATTGATACTTATCTCAAACTGACATGCCGGCTCGAGGCTGGTAGAGTATTCGCCTGTATAATAACCTACAGGATAACTGTCCATAAAGATAATCTCGGCACCTATAGCCTTTCCTACCTGATTGATGAGATTCGATATCTCATGGAATTCCATCTGGACACCCTCATCGTTTACGATGAAATGCTCTATCTCGAGACCGAGATTCTGATCCTTTGATTCTCCGGATCTAATATAATCAGAAATATCATTTATAAAACTCATATGTAAAATCCTCATATTCTTTCTAATCTGAATCCCGGTTGTCGCGTCTCCGATGCGATTCTATGTTTTTTATAGCTTGTACATTGTATATGCTATACACCTACTATGTCAATAGGTTTATATAATAAACTAAACACCCCATGTACTCTTTACTATCCTGCCTTGACAAATCTGAACGTATCCAGGAATCTTCTCACTCTCTCATTCTTTGGATGAACGAAAATCTCCTCCGGAGTTCCCTGTTCTACTATCTCGCCGTCCTCCATGAATACAACTCGGTCAGCTACCGCCTTGGCAAATGACATCTCATGCGTTACAACGACCATGGTCCTTCCGTCCTTCGCGAGATCAAGTATTACATTCAGGACTTCTCTTACCATCTCCGGGTCAAGTGCCGCCGTGACCTCATCGAAAAGCAGAACCTCAGGATGCATTGCCAGCGCACGGACTATGGCCACTCTCTGCCTCTGTCCTCCGGACAGTTCCTTCGGATATGCCTTCCTCTTTTCTGAGAGTCCAACCTTACTTAGCAGCTCATCCGCTTCCTTTTCTACCTCTTTCTTATCCCTCTTCTGCACTACTACCGGTGCAAGCATGATATTCTGAAGGATATTCTTATGAGGAAAGAGTTCATAGCTCTGGAATACCATTCCTATCTTCTGTCTTATCTCGGTTATATCCTTAGACATCCTGCCTTCGTCATTTACTGTCTTATCACGAAAATGTATCGTTCCGCCCTGTATATCCTCAAGTCCGTTGATAGTCCTTAGCAGTGTACTTTTTCCACAGCCTGAAGGACCTATGATGACAACGACCTCGCCTTCATTAACGTTAAGGCTCAGATCCTTCAGAGCTTTAACGTCTTTATAATTCTTCGTAACATGATTCAATTGTATAACTGCTTCTGACATTTATTCACTCCAACGTACTTCAAGTTTCTTCGACATAAGTGATATAGGCCAGCATACTATAAAATACAGAAGGAATATCACGAGATATATCCCGAACGCTCCATTTGGTGATGTCATTCTGTTTGCTTCTATGATCTGCTGTCCGACTTTTGATACCTCTACAACTCCTATCATCATTACAAGACTGGTAGTCTTGATCATTCGGGTAATCAGATTGATGGAGAGAGGAATGAGTCTCCTAACTGCCTGAGGTATTATTATATGAAACAATACTTCTCTGTCGCGCAGCCCGAGTGCCACCGCACTTTCATACTGCACCTTTGGAATACTTACGATAGCTCCTCTTACTATATCCTCCATCTCAGCCGTTCCCCAGAAGCTGAATACTATGATTGCCGCCACCTCTGCATTCATGTTAAGTCCCAGGACCCTCGTTGTCCCGAAGAATACAATGAAAAGAAGAACCATCTGCGGCATTATCCTGACAACCTCAAGGTATACTCTGTAGATTCCTTTTAACACTCTGCCTTTGCCTGTAAGGAGAGCTCCTATCACCAGTCCCAGCACTATACTTATTATCACGGAAATAAGGCTTATCCTGAGTGATATCCAAAGTCCCTCCAGAAGTCGGAGTGCATTTTTTCCTTTAAATAATGTCTCAATTCCCAGAAACTGCAAATCCGTACCTCCTCTCCAGAACACTTCCTGCTATCGACACAGGAAGAAGTATGATCAGATAGAAGATAACCAGAAGTGCAAGGCTCTCTATCGTTCTGTAATAAAGACCTATCAGGTCCTTTGCCGTAAACATCAGATCCATAAGACTTATGGCTGAGAAAACAGAGGTTTCCTTAAGCAGGAATATTATATTTGCGGATATTCCCGGAATACTCATCTCCAGAGCTTCGGGAAGTATGATCCTCGTCATAGTCTGCCATCTGTTCATTCCCAGCGAAAGTGCACTTTCCGTCTGAGCCTTACTTACTGCTTCAAGCCCGCTCCTGAGAGTTTCAGCCATATATGCACCACCCAGAAGTCCGAGTCCTATTATTCCGGCAGCCTCTGCACTTAGTGAAATCCCCACCCTCGGCAGTCCGAAATAAATGAAAAAGAGCTGCACCAGAAGAGGTGTATTCCTGAAAAGTTCTATATAAGCGCCAAGAATCCTGCTTAACACAGGAATCTTGTAGAATCTTATAACTGCTGTAATGAACCCTATCGCAGCCGAAAGAGTTATGCCTATCCAGCCTATCTTCAGCGTGAGAAGAAGTGCCTTCAGAAAGAGCGGCAGATATTCAAGCATTATGGAAGTATTCATTTACTGCCCCTCCTTTCCGAGCATCTATCTTTTTCTTCTGTCCAGCTTCTTGGACATTACATTTCCTATCCACTGCAGTATCTGCATCAGCAGTACCAGAACGACCACAGTGATTATCATTATCTCTGTCTCATACCTGTAATAACCATATCGTATTGCTATATCACCGAGTCCGCCGCCTCCGACTACTCCGGCCATGGCCGAATATCCGAGTATGGTTCCAAGGGAAATAGTTACGCCGATAAGCAACGATATCTTCGCTTCAGGTATAAGAACCTTCTTTACTATTGCCAGTTTACCGGCCCCCATGCTGATAGCCGCTTCGATCACACCGGAGTCGACTTCCTTGAGGGAGCTTTCAACCATTCGCGCTATGAGGGGAGTAGCGGCCAGTGTGAGCGGCACAATAGTCGCTACAGTCCCATAGCTTTTTCCGACCAGCAGCTTGGTAAGCGGCTGGATCAGAATAAGGAGAATAAGAAATGGAACGCTCCTCGTTACATTTACCATCACGTCAAATACCTTGTACAGTGGTTTATTAGGGGCGATTCCATTCGAATCCGTTACTGTAAGGAGAACGCCTATAGGAAGTCCAAGTATGTAGCCGAACAGGGTGGACAAAAGCACCATAAGAAGAGTATCTCTCGTTCCTGCCCATAGCATTGTAAGTATGTCTGATACGTTCACTATATAGCTCTCCTTTCTTTAAAATCTATAATCTTGCTGCCGTCCGACTCGATCTCTTTGTCGATACGTTCTGTGTATATGAGTCTCTTGGCAGCCTTTGTCTTAGGATTGCTGAAGAGTTCCTCCACTGTTCCCATCTCCGAGAGCTTACCCCCGTCAAGAACTGCAACCCTGTCACATATCTGCTCTATTACTTTCATTTCATGTGTTATGAGAACTATGGTGATGCCATATTCTTTATTGATCTTTTTCAGAAGTGAAAGTATGTTTGAGGTTGTTTCCGGATCAAGTGCGCTTGTCGCCTCATCAGAAAGTATGATCTTAGGATCAGCCGCAAGACTTCTCGCGATAGCAACTCTCTGCTTCTGACCGCCTGAAAGCTGTGCAGGATAAGCCTTGGCCTTTTCAGCCAGACCTACAATATTCAGATATTCGGCTGCCTTCTTCCTGGCATCCTTTTTTCTGTATCCCGCTATCTCTAACGGGAACGCTACATTGTCCAGTACATTCCTCTGGTACAGGAGGTTGAAGTGCTGAAATATCATACCGATGCTCCGTCTCTCTTCCCTGAGTTCTCTCTCAGAAAGTGAGGTGAGACTTCTTCCACGTACTATTACACTTCCGGAAGTAGGTCTTTCAAGCAGATTCAAGGTCCTTACAAAAGTACTCTTACCAGCACCTGAAAGTCCTATCACTCCGAATATCTCCCCCTCCTCTATGGAGAGGGAAACATCTGAGAGTGCGGTCAGTACGCCTTCATCGGTCTTATATTCCTTAGTTAAGTTTTTTACTTCTATTATTGCCATATTATTATTCCGTCAGTTACGAATTATTCCTCAAAAGGTATAACTGCTCCGTCATATGTTTCGTTGATGAAATCCTTGATCTCATCTGACTTAAGAACTTCTACAAGAGCCTTGATGCCTTCGTTATCTTCATTTCCTTCTTTTACTGCTACGATGTTTACGTATGTCTTAGCTGCTTCAGAATCTGATGTCTCATATGCTATGGAATCCTTAGCTACTGAGAAGCCTGCTTCAAGTGCATAGTTTCCGTTAAGTACTACGAAAGCTACCTCATCCTTTACTCTGCTTACCTGAGCTGCCTCGAGCTCCTGAATATTAATGTTCTTAGGATTGTCAACTATATCAAGAACTGTAGCTGTAAGACCTGCATCTTCCTTAAGTGTGATAACTCCATTTGCCTGAAGGAGAAGAAGTGCTCTTGCTTCATTTGTTGTATCATTTGGAACTGCTATAGTATCGCCATCTGCAAGATCATCAAGTGAGCTCTTTGTTCCCGGATAGATTCCGAATGGCTCGTAGTGGATTCCGCCTGCTGATACAAGGTGTGTTCCGTTCTCATCATTGAAATTGTCAAGGTATGGTACGTGCTGGAAATAGTTTGCATCAAGCTCATCACTCTCAACTACAAGGTTTGGCTGAACATAATCTTCAAATTCTGTTACTTCAAGCTCCCAGCCCTTTGCCTTAAGAAGCTCAGCTGCCTTTGCAAGAATCTCTGCATGAGGTGTAGGTGATGCACCAATCTTGATAGTACCCTTTGCTTCAACAGGTTCATCCGCTGCATCAGTATCTGTGTTATTACCAACAACGCCGCCTTCAACAACAAGTGTTTCCTCGTAGTCCTTACCATAAGTATCAAGAAGTGTTGCTTCATAATCTGCATGGAAGAATTTCTCATCGCCGAGTGATTTGATCTCATCATTCAGCCAGTTGAGGAGCGATTCATTTCCCTTTGATACTGCAGGTGCGATAGTATCAAGACTACCGAGTGTCTCGATTCCTACTGTGTATCCATCATTTTCATTTGCAAATGCTATAACCTCAGTATTGTCATTTGCCCATGCAACGCCTGTTCCATTTTCAAATGAACTCTTTGCTGCTGCATATGTATCAAACTTCTGAAGCTTGATATCCGGATTGTTCTCTGTGAGGTATGTCTCAGCTGTTGTTCCTGAAATTACTATTACCTGATCATCTGCACCAATCTGGGAAAGGTCTGTGATCACATTGTCATCGTGTGAAACAACTCCGAGTGCTACGTTCATATATGGAAGAGCGAAGTCAACCTTCTCTGCTCTTTCATCTGTTACTGTGAAGTTTGCGAGAATGATATCAACCTTGCCTGTCTCGAGGTACTCAACTCTGCTGGCTGCTTCTGTTGATACGTAATTGATATCAACGCCCAGGTCCTTACCTATCCTCTCAGCGAAGTAAACATCATATCCCTGATAATCACCGTTCTCATCGACATATCCGAATGGGGACTTGTCGGAGAAGACTCCGATATTTACCTTTCCGCTTTCCTTGATCTCATCAAGTGTTCTGTATACTGCCTTTGAATCCTTTGCTTCTGTATTTGCTGCATCTGCCTTATCTGCATTGTCCCCGCATCCTGTTGCAAGGCTGAGTGCTGTTACTGCTGTAAGACCAAATGCGGCGATGCGCTTGAGTTTCTTTGTAAATCCTTCTTTAACGAGTTTTCTGTTCTTCATTTCTTTATCCTTCCTTTTTTCAAATAATGTGTTGTTTTTGCTTCAAGAGTTAATCAGACTTTATTGATTTGAACAATCAAAAAGCCCGGGGCTTAATATCTCGCTCCCGGGCAAATGGCTTCTGATTTACAAACGACATATGAGTCATTTAATTACCTTACGGTGTTTCCTCTGAGGCGGCAACATCGACATGCCGAAACACCAGCCATATTATATGCCCGGGAGTATAGCATTCGACAACAACACATCATCTCTGTATTCAGTTTAGATGTACGATTATAGAACATATCTTTTTGCCTCCTTCTTTCATATTTTTGAAAATGTAATGCTTTGAAATTACATTTCCTTGGAACGATGGGTATAATAACATCTATTACCTAGTATGTCAATAGGTAATTTTAAATTTTTTCATTTTATTCTTCCTCGCCGGTCTTCTCCTGCAAACACACTCATATTTGTCATTCCGAGTGTCAGAGTGAGTGCTGTCATTATTCCAACAACCTTCTTCCAGCTTCCAAATCTTTTCCTCATAAGCAATACCTCCATTTGTCATTTAGAAAAGAGCTTTCCAATAAAAAAACCCCAGTTGATAAGTAACAACTAGGGTTATTTTACCAAAATCCAGCCCCTCAAAACAGTTTACCGGGCTAATCGGTCGGTATGCCTGTCCATGCGGTTAAAGATTTATTAGTGATCCTTCTGTTATCTTTCCTGTCTTCTCTTCATTTCGATTACAGAAACTGCACCTGTGAGTGAAAGACCCATAAGGATTATCATGAGCATTACATTTGTCTCATCTCCTGTCTTTGGAGAATCTGCAAGGTTCTTGGATGCAGGAGCTTCCTTGCTGCCTGTATCTGTTGTTGCCGGAGTTACTTCTTCGTCTGTATCGTCATCATCAACAGTTTCTTTATCTTCAGCTGTCTTATTAAGCTTAACTGAAAGATATACTCCACCGGCCTGAGTTACTTCTACATAGTAATTTCCATCAGCATCCTTGAGAAGAGTCTCTTCCTGACCTTCGCCGTTGAATGCGCCAAGAATCTCATATCCGTCCTGAAGATCAACCTTGAGATATACCTTCTCACCACTCTTTGCTGCGTCATAGCCTTCACTTTTATCAAGTGCAGAACCATCTGCCTTTGTAGCTGTGAGCTTTCCACCTGCCTCCGGCTGCTCAACCTTAATAATATAATATACATTAGCCAGATTGTTACCCGTTGGAGTAGTTGCGCCAAGATTTCCATTTGCAGCTCCGCCCAGGTTTGATTCATCCGGAGCAGCCATTAAATGACCATCTTCAACATTCAAAAAGTCTTCCTCATTGTCTGAAATATATGCTCCCTTTACAGATGGCTCTATCTTCCATACTGTAAGATTTATATTTTCAGCTGAAGCTCCACCTGTAACATAAACTCCGCCTGATACTGTTCCGTCTGCTACAACATTAATCCCAGTTCCATCGGCATCATCAGCGCTTAATACTAATCCGAAGATATTACTTCTGATATCGCCACCTTTAACAACAAGTGTTGCTCTTCCTCCACTCATTGCCCTTATTGATGCTCCACTTGCATCCCTTGATGCTTTTCCGGTGACATCTCCGTTTTTTACTGATACTTTTGTTTCTCCTTCTCCACTCTGAACTATATTGATTCCGGTTGCATACTTACCACCGACTCCGACAACATCTCCTTCTATATTCATATTGGTCGAGTTACCGTTTCTTCCGTCTGCATATACTCCGACAACCCACGCCGTATCCTCATTTTCAGCCTTAACAGCACCTGTTGTGACATCAACTTTACCGCCTTCGTTATAAGCATAGACGCCGGTCATCTCACCCCCAGTGGAACTACCGGTATTTGTTACAGAACCGGTTGTAACCATTGCCTCATCGCCAAGGTTTTTGATAAAAAGCGAATAACCGTAATAATTTTGTTTGGTATTATTAATGTCTCCCATTTCAAAGGTGTTATCCTCTGAATAGACTGCACATGCGTCACCGTCATCTTTATCAGTATGATAGAATAAAACTCCCCCATCCTGATTAGGCGCTATCTCAGCAAATCCATTCAATGGATCAGGAACTTCAGTTTCCTCCTGTTCACCTTCTTGCCCACCAACGTCAATCTCATCGGCAAACACACTCATATTTGTCATTCCGAGAGCCAAAGTGAGTGCTGTCATTATTCCAACAACCTTCTTCCAGTTTCCAAATCCCTTCCTCATAAACAATACCTCCATTTAGTCGTTCAGAAAAAAGCTTTTCCAACGTAAAAAACCCCAGTTGATAAGTAACAACCAGGGTTATATTACCATATTATTACGCCCCTTGTAAAACGGTTCACGCATCATGCTATCGATATGCCTGTCCATGCGGTTACAGTTCTATCTCCCCGCTGCCGTATTTATATGCAGCGGTCTCACAGGCAGTTAGGAGTTCACGAAGCGCACGAGTCAGATGCTCAGGGCTTTCGCGCATTCCGGTATCGATCCATTCTATCATGGTACCGCAGAAACCATAGGCGAAGAAGCGGGCGAGCATGTTCTCTGACTCAGCATCAAGCCTGTTCTGTTCAGGTATCTGATCTCCAACCAGCTCTATGGCAGAACGGAATATCCTCTCAGCCTTTTCAAGAAAAACTCTTGTCAGATATTCGTCTGCATGCCTTACTGTATCCACATAGAAACTCTTTTCTTCTCTGAGCTGATTCATGGCATGACACAGCTTCTCATCCCAGTTATCAAAGCCTATATCCGAGAGATTCGGTTCCATTATCTCCGTATCATATATCCACTCCAGGAGCTCGTACTTATCCTTGAAATGGTAGTAGAATGTCTGCCTGTTAACGCCGGCCTTATCCGTAATCTCGCCGACCGATATCTTGTCAAAACTCTTCTCTTTCGTCAGCAGCTTAAGACTCTCTGCCATTGCACGTTTAGTAATATTCGCCTCTGCCACGATCCATCCTCCTTAAGAGTAATCAGAATTTATACGATTATTCTTGCACACTCCCCTTTTTTTGTCCAGCCACACTTTCACAAGTCACGTGTTCCTATTTTATTAAGTTGCAACTGTCGCCGACTTGAATTAAAATATCATATATTGTGATTATGATTTATAACCCACTTCTATCAGTGAGAAAGGTATTTAAAAAGGACACACAACAATGATTACATTTAAAATCGGTATTCTCGGAGCCGGACATATATCCGAGAAAATTGCAGAAACTATAGAAAAGCTTGAAGGTTTTGAGGTATTGGCCGTGGCAGCAAGAGACGCTGAACGAGCTGCCGCATTTGCTGAAAAGTTCGGTATTCAGAAATCATACGGAAGCTATGACGAGCTTCTGGCTGACCCTGATATAGAACTCGTTTATGTCGGAACCATCAATACAACACATGCAGAGCTTGCTAAGAAATGTATCGAAGCCGGAAAACCTGCCCTTGTAGAAAAGCCTTTCACCTGCAATGTAAAGACAGCTGAAGAAGTTATAACCCTTGCAAGACAGAAGGGTGTCTTCATCGGTGAGGCTATGTGGACCAAGTATCATCCTATGATGTACACAGTACTCGACGTCATCGCCAAGAAACTCATCGGTGAAGTAAGATACATCGAGGCCCATATAGGCTACAACCTCATAAAGCGTGAAAGAGTTGTTAAACCTGAGCTCGGCGGAAGCGCACTCCTTGATATTGGAATCTATCCTATAGACGCTGTTATGATGTTCATGAATGCAACTCCACTCTCACTTAATTCAAATTGCATGAAGCTTGAAACAGGAGCTGATGCAATAGGAACTGTACTTATGAATTTCTCAGGCGGACGTGTTGCAAGCGTATACTTCACCTCCGTAGCCGATATGAACAATACCTGCATTATATACGGAACTAAGGGACGTATAGAGATAGATAATATCAACTGTCCTGAAAAGGCTGAAGTATTTGACAATAACAATAACCGTATTGCTCAGATGAATCCTAATGACAGATATATAAACGGATATGAGTATCAGTTCATCGAGGCAAGAAATGCCATCATCATAGGCAAGCCGGAAACTCCACAGCATACTCATGGCGAGATAATGTCATTCCTTAATCTTGCCGATATGATGCGTGTAAGCTGGAATACTATACTTCCTATCGAAGGTGAACCTACTCCGGAGGATATTAAAGAGAGAAATGAACGTATCGCGGAGATACTGAGACAGCGTCATGAAGCAGAGCTGGCTAAAAAAGCAGCTGAAGCTGATGCTGAATAATGCTTCTGTATAATGCTAAACTAAAAACATTATGATAAGAATAACGAATGAGGTGCACTTCAAATTGAAGTGTACCTCATTTTTTAATATCATATCTGTAACTACAATTATTACATTTTACAGCACAACCACCTTATTCTTACCGGCAGCCTTTGCCTGATACAGAGCATCATCTACTCTCATACATGCTCTGTCGGACTCTTCATCCGGTTTCATCTCAGTAACACCGAGACTCATGGTCTGTGTCTTTGCTTCAGGGAATTCAATCCTGCTGAATTCTCTTCTGAGTCTTTCAGCAAGCTCGGCAGCAGTTCCCCTATCTGAATTTGGAAGAAGAACCATGAATTCCTCACCGCCCCATCTTCCTATAGAAGCCTCACTGTCGAAATCTCCTATAACCTGGGTAAGCATATCTGAAAGTTCTTTAAGGACTGTGTCACCTTCTTTGTGACCATACTTATCGTTTACAGACTTGAAATCATCGAGATCCATCATGATAAGTGAAACAGGTGAATCATGCCCATCTGACTCCTTCATATCTGCAGATATTTCGCTGATCCTTCTCTGTATCTCAGTACGATTATTAAGTCCCGTAAGCCCGTCTGTAGTGGCCGCCAGTTCAAGTCTTCTGTTTGTTTCCTCAAGCTCCTCAGTTGCAGCCTGTATAAAGTTTGCAAGACGATTGACCATGGAAACCTTGGTTGACATTTCATTTTCAATCATGTCCAGCTTAGGAAGATTATCTATATCAACCTCTCCCTCACGATGTGCAGCCACAACAAGTGTTACGTTGTGCTGATTTACATCTCTGCCCGTACGGAGGAATTCCCCTGAGGTATAGAATCCTGAGGTCGGCGCCAGTGATTGGAACGGCTGTGACTCACCGCTTATTTCTTCTGCTCCCCAGAAAGCACGTCTTGCGGCACATGAGAAAACCATAATTGCATCCGGTGCAAAGCACTGGAGCTTGATAGCATAGTTTCTGATACTGTCAAGTATCGTCCACGGATCACCATATGCAATCCTTGCCTTAACATTTTCATCTATATCCGCTGTCATGACCAGCGACCCATCCTCCAGACTCTGTGTCGGAGCACGGAGGATATTGATTCCATTATGCTCGTAGAAGAAAGGGAACTCCAAGGTATTAGTAAAGAAGTTCTCATCATTCTTGATGTTCAGATATTTATGATAAACCTCGTAGGCAGGTTTATCGTCTATTTCATTCAGAAGAAATCCTTTTGCTTTTGTTATGAGAAGCTCCTTACCAAGCGGCTTCCACCCTGTAAGGAAGGTCGTTCTTACATGGTAATCCTCACCACCTATCAAAGCAACTACAACTGAGTGGTATGAAAGTTCTCCTACGGAAGAGAACACAAATGCAGCGCTCTCGTTCATATCTTCTGAGAAAGCTCCTCCACCAAATACTTCTACTCCTTCAGGGAGTCCCACCAGACCCTCACAGAAACCGGTCATGGACATACCTCTGATGGTTATATTCAGCATCAGGGACTTAACCCATGGTCTGGAAGATACTTCTCTTACAATAGATTTCGTTACGTCTTTTTCGGTAGTTTCATCAAGCTTGTACTGGAACAGTTCCACCTTTGTGGTAATATATTCAAAAACAGTACATACAACCGAGATGGGAGCCTTGGCATATTCACCCATGATGATATTACCGTTTGTAGAACAACCCATATAAAGTGCTTCCGGTATCTCGCTCGTTATGATATCACATAGAGCATTTACCCTCGCATTATCAAGCTGTTCTGAATATATCTGAAACAGTATCGCAGAAGTAACTGAAGCCTTGCACCACTGCTTGATCTTCCTTACGTTACTCACGAACTTTTCTTTGTTTTCATAATTAAACTGAAATTGTTTCATGCCTTACCCCCCCTGTAAAAATCCGGTAATTCTTCAATCTGACAGCTGAAGTTCCTTAAACATCTCTTCAAGATTCAGCTGTCCCGGCGCTGACTCTTCTCCAACATAAGCAAATGTAATGGCTGATCCCGTTTTCTTTCCACTGATCCTGGATACCTTTCCAATATCCCCCATAGACATGGTAACCACAGGATGTGTTATAGGATAACCTTTAAGTTTTCCGGTTATAGCATATTCGTTAAGCTCCATAAGACGCCTTACATCAAATTCGTTCTTAGGCATCGCTGCTATCTTAAGGATATCTGCCCCAAGAACTTCCATATTTCGGAGCTTCTCAATAATCTCATCATCATGAGGCGTCTCTTCAAAATTATGATATGACATTATGACCTTTATTCCTTTGTCATGAGCCTTGGAGGCTGTACGAACAACGTAATAGTTCCCCTGAAGAAGCTCGATGTCTATAATATCTGCAGCTTCCTTCTCTATCACCCATTCGTATATGTCATCTATCATGTTTTCAGCACGGTCATGTCTCAGGTTTCCGCCCTCCTCTTCACTTCTGTAAGTGAAGAGAAGGAGTCTTTCACCTATTATCTCTTTTACTTTCTTCAGTGTCTCAATAAGCACAGTCTTGTTTGTGACCATATCAAAGTAATCGGCACGGAATTCTATAATATCCAGCCGCTTACCCTCATATTCAGCTTCGCATCGAGCTGCTTCATCTACTATCCTTTGTACATTCGCGAAAACATCTTCTTCGCTTCTGGCTACGATAGGAACGCAGATCTTCGGATATCCATCCCCTATGCGGATTCCACCCAGCTCTATAGGTTTTAATGCTGTAATCACGCGATCATCTCCAATACTTATTGAACCCTCGGATTATTTGTATTCCTTGGCTTCCTCTTCGCCATTCATTACACGGAGTGCACCCTGAGCAAGTGCGAGAAGCTCATCCTCTCCAGGATAAACTGTAACAGGAGCTATGAAACTTACGCGCTCCTTGATATCATTTGTTACCTGCTCACCATAAGCTATACCGCCTGTAAGAATGATCTGATCAACCTTACCCTTAAGTACTGTAGCCTGTGCACCGATATCCTTACTTACCTGATATACAAATGCATCGAACACGAGCTTTGCTTCCGGATCCTCAAGGCTTCTTGCATAAACCTCTCTTGCATCATTTGTGCCAAGATAAGCGTTGAAGCCTCCATTTCCTATAAGCTTCTTCTTGATTTCAGCCTGTGTATACTTTCCTGAGAAGCACATATCAACGAGTGCTCCCGGAGGAACTGCGCCTGCACGCTCAGGTGAAAATGCACCGTCACCCGAAAGTGCGTTGAATACATCAACTATCTTTCCGCCTGTATGTGCGCCGACTGAAACACCGCCGCCCATATGAACAACGATAAGGTTAAGAAGGTCATATGGCTTACCGACTTCCTTTGCATATCTCTTAGCAACTGCCTTCTGGTTAAGAGCATGGAATATAGAAACACGTGGAAGCTCAGGAACACCTGAAAGTCTTGCAACCGGCTCAAGCTCATCAACAACAACAGGATCAACTATGTATGATGGAACACCTATCTCATCGCCGATACCCTTTGCAAGTATACCGCCGAGGTTTGATGCATGCTCACCACCTACTGCATTCTTAAGATCCTCGATAAGAGCATCTGTAACTGCGTAAGTTCCACTTGGAATAGGCTTAAGAAGTCCACCTCTTCCTACGATAACATCAAATGACTTGATGTCGATATCGTTGTTCTTAAGGAAATCAAGTATCATAGCCTTACGGAAATCAACCTGATCTACTATCTTATCAAACTGAGCAATCTCTTCTGTAGTATGACGAAGAGTTTCTTCAGATATAAGCTTCTCATCTTCGAAAACACCGAGCTTTGTTGATGTTGAACCCGGATTAATTATAAGTAATTTTGCCATTTCTCAGTTCACCTTTCTTTTTATTTTTACCTTTATAGAACGGCATCTGTCAGCCGCTTCCGAAGGATTTATATACAAAATATTATTCAGCAACGTTCTGCTTCATTGCTTCAGCAACAACAGCACCAAGAGCAAGTGAGTTCATCTTTACTTCATAAGAATCTGAACGTGAAGTAAGGATAACAGGAGCAGCTGTACCTGTGATAAGGTTGCCGTTCTTTACCTTTGCATAATGAACAAGTGCCTTGTATGTGATATTTCCAGCGTGGATATCAGGGAAGAGAACAACGTCTGCATCTCCAACTATCTTACGACCTGTAGCTCCCTTATGCTGAGCAGCCTCAGGACATGTTGCAAGATCAAATGAAAGAGGTCCGTCAACTATACATCCTGTAATCTCTCCTGCTTCGTTCATCTTTGTAAGCTCCGCTGCTTCAACTGTTGCAGGCATCTTAGGATTTACAACCTCAACTGCTGCAAGAGGAGCAACCTTAGGATTCTCAATGCCGCAGGCATTTACGATCTCAACTGTGTTCTTGATCATTGAAACCTTATCCTCAAGAGTAGGATATGGAATAAATGCAACGTCTGTAAGGAAGAGAAGCTTGTCATAGCCTTCCATTTCAAATACACATACATGTGAAAGAGGCTTTCCTGTTCTGAGACCTACTTCTTTATCGAGTACGCTTCTAAGGAAATCCTTTGTATCAATAAGACCCTTCATGTACATATCAGCCTTGCCGTCATGTACCTGCTTAACTGCTTCTCTTGCAGCTTCAATAGGATCCTTCACATCAATGATCTCATATCCTTCAAGAGACATTCCTATCTCATCTGCAATAGCCTTAATCTTATCAGCATCACCAACAAGTATCGCATCTGCGATATTCTGCTCCTTAGCGCCCTTAACAGCAAGAAGTACCTCACTGTCCTGTGCAACTGCAACAGAAACCTTCTTCTTTGGTGCAGCATCAAGTCTTGCCTTCAAGTCCTTAAAACTCTTTGTCATTTCATTTACCTCGCTTATATATTAAAATTTATTATCTTCCTTAGCTGCTTTCGCATCGAGCACTTTATCAAGAAGAATAATGGCAAGTGTAATAGCTATAGCCAATATCGAGTATGTTTTCTCCATGCTCTGCTTCTTCAGCATTTTCTTCATGGTTTTATTCTCGATCTTGATCTTCTTCTTTTCAGCTTTCTTCTCAGCCTTTGTAAGCTTCTGCTTTGCCATATATTTCCCCTCTTTCATTTATGTCTTTGTAACAAATTAACTCCTATCTATCACACAGCACACGGATTACAATTTAGAAATAGTATGCCAGAAGTGCAACCCCTGCGAGCACAATAATCATAGGAACTATACCAAGTATTATCTCAATTCTTCCGCGTTTTCCGACACGGTCGTTTCCCAGAAATCTGTGGTAACCGTTCTTCTCTTCGAGCTCAACTTCCTCGCCTACTTCATATATACAGAAAGCATTACTTACCTTCGCATATACACGGCTTCCGCTCTCGGATATGATCGTCAGTTCGGCCACATTCCTTTTTGACAGACTGTCAAACTTGGAAACTATGCTTTCTATAGTTCCCTTTGTTTTATTCCAGCCCTTATGGACTCTTTTCTTTTTATGCTGATTTCCCGCTGCCGACAGATATAACTCCACCAGAACTATGAGGGAAACTATTATTATGGAAATGTTCTTAACCACCGTTTATCCTCTGTTACCAACCAAATATACATACACAATCATTATAGTAAATATGCAGCTATTACACAACACGTAATTTTATCCAAAAATGGCAAAAAAAGGGCGGTTTCAAATGGTGAAAAACCATCTAAAACCGCCCTCTGTGATCATCAGATTAATATTCCTTTACTTCGTCCAGCGCTTTCTCCCACATTACGTCATCACCCCAGTCGTCGGTTCCGTAACATTTACGAAGCGCCTCATTATAGTACTCAATCTTTTCCTGAATATGCGGACTCTTGAATACCATATCCTCTGTACCTTCCGACATATAGTCCATAAGAAGATTCTCATATATGGTCGCCCTGTCTTCAGTCTCATATGTCTTGCTGTAGATTGTGTAGAAATAGATGTTATCAAAGTTTCCTTCGATATAGTCATCGCTTAATCCGGTATAATCCATATTTCCGACATCGTATCCGTCATATCCATTTCCATCTTCAGACACATAAGCGTAATAATATGAAAAACCATCCGGATTGAAGCTATCCCATTCACTGTCATCTATATATCCTTCAGCCAGCAACATATTATCAGTCGTATGAACCATTTCATGAATAAATGAGCTCTTCTGTAATCCGTCTGATATATCAAAATACAATGCAACGCCATCCACCATCTCTGATGTGAGTCCACCCGCACTTTCCAGTGACGTGGTAGTATCCTTTCCGGTCAGCCCTCCCGTCAGGCACACGTACAGGTAACAGTAATAATCTCCGTTCGTCAATTCCCGGAAGAACCCCTCAGGATATTTAGACATTATATTATCAAGCTGTATAAGTGAAATATAAATCGTTATCGGATCTTCAATCGGAGTATAATCATAGTCCGGAACTTCAGGAACAGTATCTCCATAGAAGACGTTCACTTCATATTTCTTGAACATCTCATTGACCTTAGCTTCCAGAGCCTCATCGCTGAAATCTATTTCAGAGAATTCAGGTATCTCATACTTCTCGCCATCATAAGCATTCATGTCTATCAGAACATACTTCTCGCCGTCACCCATAACTTCATAAAGATTGATAACCGCATAATCCTTACTTGCAGGGTAATTATTCATGGTGATGTAATATGATCCACCCATATTAAAGTCTACGGATTTCTTAATTTTTTCATCTCTGTAAACTATGTCGATCTCCGCATCTTTTTCATTTTCCTGGATGTAATACTGATAGCCTATATCTCCACAGTAATAAAACTCAGTCAGGTCAAATCCGTCTATCAGGTATGACTTAAGCTCTTCTGTCTCGGGATCAAAAGAATAATACACCTTAGAATCTCCGAAGCTCCTGCCAAATGATATACAGTCCTCAGGATAGCTTACGTTTTCCATGCCTAGATCATATCCATCCGAGAACTGATACAAAGGCTCCGCGTGTGTACGGTCTTCACCCAGTACATTTACCTCAGCCTCTTCCATGCGGTAGAGCGCATTATTATCAAAAAGATATATTTCGCCGTCTTTGTACATGGAATATCCCTGAGGAACATATTTCTCACATTCTATAGCCTTACCTTCCTGCGGGATATATATTACAGAAGTATAATCATCTCTTAAAACGAGAGGATCTATGGACAGAATCGAAAATGAAACGTCATTCTCTTCAGTTTCCAGCCTGTCCCATCTCACGATCTCACTTACGGACCCGGTCTTTATATCCAGCTGTTCAGCAACGAAAGATTTTTTATTCTCTTTCCATACAAAGAGTATACTCGAATCCCCATTCATGGAAAATGTAAGCAGCTCTCCATTTGGATGCTCTTCGCTGAGGTCCTCAACAACGTAGCTGATATCGTATATCGACTTGGAGCCTGTCATCTCATGCCCCTCATATATAGGAGTGTCAGGATTTGCCTCGTCTATATACTCAGTTGTTGCCTCCTCGGTTACGGCATCGGATATCGTAGCAGTCGTACTCTCAGTTACTTCTGCTTTCTTTCCACATCCTGCCGCAAAAAGAAGTATTAGATTTAGAAGTGTGCATGCTATCAGCAACGCGTCTTTTTTTCCGTTATTCATCGTTTAAGTCCCTGCTTCTGAGATTTTTTTCCTTAGGAGCTTTTGGCATAATATCTTCTCCATTCCGGTATTATCGCATGTTATATTGCGATCATAGCACATCATCAGCAACAAAATCGCAACGTCTGTTTTTTGCTTTCCTTATAGCAGCTGAGGCAACAGTAATGATTATCACAACAGCCAATATAAGAGTCCTCCCATGTTCCAGAATTAAAGACGGAAATGTAATGCTGAGCGGAAGAGGATACGATTTCTCCGAAACCATGCTGTCGAAGTTTACAGAATCATAGAACCCCATCCTCTGGTGATTCGGAAAATCATCATCACTCTTCAGAAAGTATTTGTAAATCTTCCTCTGTCCCCCACAGTCATCCCAAGTTACATCCATGTTGTACCATTTGCCGTCGACACAGACTATGTTCCACAAGTGGTTTTCTCCTCCACCTGCAGCGCTTCCACCATATCCGGTAATAACACGTGTCTTAACCCCCGCTGAATTAAGAAGATAGTAGCTTGCAAGCCCGTATCCGCTGCAGACCATGACTCCGTCTCTGAAGCCCTCAATATCTGTATGATTCACATTAGAAGTATTCGTATCATAATCATAACGATCTATGAGATAGTCATGGACATTCTTAACTGTTTCATAGTCATTCTTTCCTTTAAGCTCCTGTGCCAGCTTTTCCATCCTGGCGAAATGATTCCTCATATCAATTTTAGAGTAACGAAACTCTATGGATATTCTGAGTGCATTTCCCCTATATGAATAATACAGCTTATTAATATAGTAAGTCGTATAACACCCGCTGGTAAGCGGTGCATCCTCTCTGTAATGCTTACTGTACTCAGTCCAGTCGATATCGACAATCTTCTTTATGAGCGAATAGTCGTTCACTATGTAATTCTTAACTGTTTCTCTGTTATAAATCTGCTCAGACAGCCTGTCATAGAAATCATCCATAGATTCTATCGTAGGCTTCTCCTCTGCCCTGGCCTTTATTGGAAATGTAAGGCTGAGACAAAAGGCAAGCAGAATTCCGAGAAAAATCACGATTCCTTTTTTATTCATTTATTGTTCCGTCCTGCACCGCAGCTGCTATAGAGAGTTCCGGTCTGCTGTATGGTATAAGCATTGCCTGAAATGCATGATACAGATCTGATTTGCCCGGCCATACGGTTTCCTTAAGCTGATTCTTTTCATCCAGCTGATGGAACCACGACCCCGTAGTATGATCAAGAACTACCTCATCGAGATACTTCATGAAATTACTGTAATCTCTGGCATATCTTTCATCACGGGTAACTCTGTAGAGAACCGCGGATGTATTTATTGCTTCTGCAAGAGTCCAGTGCATCCTGTCATGTACAACAGGTTTTCCTTCCCAGTCAGTTGTATATACTATTCCCTCTGCACCGTCGGCATTCCATGCGTCCTTAATTGCCCTGTCATAAAGCGCACAGGCATTATCCAGATGCTCAACCCTTTTTGATGCAAGGCACCACTGGGTTATAAGTCTTGCCCATTCTATGCCGTGGCCCGGAGTTGCGCCATAAGGTTTAAATGGATCGTCCGGTTTATCTATATTCTTATCATAATCAGGCTTCCAGTCAGAGGAGAAATGCTCCGGAAGACGATATTCATTTTCATTCGCCCAACCAACAACATGGTTGATGATGCGTCCCGCTCTGATTCTATAAACCTGTCCCGAGCCCGGTCCCATCATAATATCCATTGCATCAGCAACAGCGAGAAATGCTTCGACTGTATGCATATTGGCATTGAGCCCCCGGTAATCATCCAGCTCAGTGAATTCCGTATTCCAGGTATCTACTGAAAGTCCTGTTTTATCATCCCAGAAATATCGGTCGTAGGTAAGTGTTGCCATATCCAGAAGCTTCTCCGCTCCATTTATACCTGCAAGCCATGCACTTGATGCCGCAAGGATTACGAATGCATGTGCATAGCACTGCTTGGTCGGAAGTATGCTTCCATCCGGATTCTTACCTGCAAACCAGCCGCCGTTATCTCCGTCATAAAGCTCATCCAGAAGTCCTTTTACTGCTGCTTCCGCAAGCACACGACTTCCGGGATCACCCATCATATGACCTATGCTGTAAACATGCGCCATACGGCAGGTTATCCATGTTTCTATAGGTCGGTCCTTCCATGGAGTCCCGTTATCTCCGAGATAATAGCTTCCACCTCCCGGAGATGGAAAGCGTCTTCCAAAATCAAGTAGCCTCTTTGAGTTATCTCTGAGGAATTCAATGTTTTCTTCTGTTCCGAATATATATTTATTATCCATTTTGTCACCTCTATATTCTGTGTATCTATTCTCTGCGTTTATCTTATATCGTAAACACTTCGGATTACGATTCCGTCCGCATTTCCTTTTATGATCTTTATCTTTCTTTCCCCACCGTTCAGGTCAAAGAAGTTATCAGATAATATAAGGTCATCCTGCTTATTTCTTATCTCTATGCTCTTTGCATAGTGTTTTGATGAAACTGTTATCTCATCATATTCCTGAAACTTTTCTGTGTCACCTGATACAGATTTTTTTACATCGATAGTAAGTTCTGGATCGACAAATCTAAAATGTTTAGGCGGGCAGAAAAGAACGGTTCCCTCAGATATAGTTTCATCATTCTCGATGTACTGATAGCTGACGTAGTTCTCATAGATCTTTGCCTCAGGAAGGTCAATCCTTTCAAGCCATTTCGAGGACAATGCATCAATCACTATATCCTCTGCTTCTTCGCGGATTATGCTTCCGTCAGCATCTCTCAGCTGCCACCTCACCTGACCCCTACGTTCCTCTTTCGTTTCATTCGTTACAGAAAGACGTATGGATTTCTTTACTTCAAATGGTTCTGCATTTACATTACTGCTCTGTGTCAGAAGGCCTTCCTCTTCACAGGATATCATCACCGGTGAGAAAAACCTCTTTGCGTAATAATGAAGTGCCTTCCACCTTCCGTAATAATCAATGGATGACCACGATGCTACAGGCCAGCAGTCATTTAGCTGCCAGTATGTTGCTCCCATGCATCGTCCTCTGTTACGTCTGAGATGCTCGACCCCGTAACGTATGGCTTCTGCCTGAAGAAGCTGAGTCGCATATATGAGAGTATCAAGGTCGGTCGGATAAAGGTAAGTCTGACCGAGATAATTCATGAGCTTTCCATTTGCAGCCGCATTTCTCTGATGTTTCTCCATGATATAGGAGAACACGTTTCTGTCCGAAGGCTCCGTAAAGCTTTCTATGGTTCTGATAGATGGAAATGACTGGAAGCCGAACTCGGAAAGGAACCTGAAATGGAACTTCCTGTATTCGGTAAATGGTTTGTTTCCATGCCATACATCCCAGTAATGTGCATCGCCCATAGCTTCGGAATTCGGATCCAGAAAACCTCCGCCACAGGAAGGTGATGCGGGCCAGTAGAACCTGTCGGGATCCTCCTCTGCCATTATCTTAGGGAAGAGCTCTTCATACATCTTAAGGTAGTCGGCACGTATCTCATCAGTTGCTCCCCACTCGCCCTGAGCAGCAAACATCTCCATTTCATTATTACCACACCAGAGTCCTATGCATGCATGATGTGAAAGCCTTCTGATCTGGTCCAAGAATTCTGCGGTAATATTATCCCTGAATTCAGGCGTCAGTCTGTAATTTGCACAGGCAAACATGCAGTCCTGCCATACAACAAGCCCGAGCTCGTCGCAGATATCATAGAAATCGTCCGACTGATAGAAGCCGCCACCCCATACGCGGATTGAATTAAAATTCGCCGCAACGCATTGTTTCAGAAGATTATAAGTTCTATCCTTATTTGTGCGGGACAGTATATTATCTTCAGGTATATAATTTGCGCCCATAGCAAAGAACTTCACACCATTTACCATGAATGCAAATTCTGAACCGTATTCATCTTTTTCAGTGCTGACCTCGAGCCTTCGTAGTCCGATGCACCGCGTCACTGAATCAAGTTCCGCTCCGGTTTCATCAACAAGCTTCACGATCAGCGTATAAAGAGGCTGTTCGCCGAGTCCGTTCGGCCACCATAGGTGTGGATTCTGTACCATCATGTTCTTGGATATTGAAATCTTCGATGACTCAATTCTCACGCCTTCTGAAATCTCATATATGGCATTCTCTGTCATCGTAGACAGTGTATCGGGCGCCATGAGTGTAATCTGAACTTTTATATCATTAATGTCAGCATCGAGGTCTGAATCATTTTTAACGGACTGGATTTCCAAAGAGCTTACTGCGTCTATTGAAACATCCGTCTCCAAAACCACTTCAGAATAATCTTCATTAAATATCTGATGTGTATATACTCTCGAAAGCCTTGCTTTCTTAATCCCGAGCAGCTCGACTTCCTTCCATATACCGGCATCGGGAAGCCTCGGACCCCAGTCCCATCCGAACATATAGTGAGCTTTTCTTATCTTCGGAAAGCCTCGCATGGCATCCTCAGTTCCGAGTATTGCAGGGTCCTTTCTGAACTCCTCCGCTATATATTCTGTCGGAGAATGAAATACAATTACCAGTTCATTATCTATCGGTCTCAGGAGATGCTTCACCTGGTATTCCCAGGTACGATGCATATTATCAGTGCTGCCGAGGGAAGTCCCGTTCAGTGCAATATCAGCGATGGTATCAAGTCCATTGAAACGGAGTATAACTTCGTCCATTCGGTCCATTTCCGCTTCATCTATATCAAATGTACCGCGGTATTCAAAATCATTCTTCATGATTCTGAGCGCAGCATCCTCATTATCTCTGTAATACGGGTCTTCCATCCGGCCGGAATTCAGGAGGTCATTATATACTGAACCCGGGACAGCTGCGGGGATAAAATCCTCCTCACCGACTATACGCATTTTCCAATTCTGATTTCTATCCAGCTTAATCAAGTTTTGAACTCCCCTATATCAACATGTGTAATGTTACGATACTCTGTCACGTGTCATCGCAGTCGCCTCTAAAGCACCCGCAGGAATACAATAAGGCTTGCCACCGTATTAGTAGTATTATATCATTGATTTGACAAAAAAAGTGAGTAATGTTATATTTTAGTGCGCTAAAGTATTAAAGTATCAAGACTGATTTTCTGAATTATAAATCAAAGAGGTAAAATGAAATGATAGCGGTTTTAAAAAAGGGTACAACCGATAATGAAATACAGGGACTTACTTCCTGGTTTGAGGAGCAGGGTGTAAAGTGCCAGATTCTTGAAGGAACAGGACAGACCGTCATAAGTCTTAAGGGCAAAACAAGCCGCATAGATACAGAGCTTGTCGAGTCCCTCGATATGGTTGAATCGATAAAAAGAGGAAATGTAAATCCAAATGAAGTTTCCTATTCAAATAAAACCGGAATAAAAACTGTAGGTGTTGTCGGACTCGGAATCATAGGCGCTTCATATGCCAAAGCTTACAGAGAGAATTCCGACGCAAAGATTCTGGGCTATAACAGAACTGTTTCGGTTGCCCATTTTGCGAAGCTTGAAGGAACTATAGATGATGTTCTGACAGATGAGAATATAGGCGAATGCGACCTTATTATCGTCGCTCTCTATCCTGATGCAATCATCGACTTCGTGAAGGATCATGCAAAGCTCATTAAAAAGGGTGCGCTCGTAGTTGATGCCGGCGGTCTTAAGAGGAAGATATGCCACGAGCTCTTCCCTGTTGCAAAGAAACACGGTTTCAAATTCGTGGGTGGACATCCTATGGCCGGAAAGAGATATTCAGGATATAAATATGCTACCGGTTCTCTTTTCAAAAAGGCTTCACTTATAATCTGCCCGGAGGGTAAGCTCACTGCTTCTTCCATGAAAGAAATCAAAGATGCTTTCGGACCTTGTGAGTTCGGACGTCTCACCGTCTGCACTCCTGAGGAGCATGATGAAGTCATAGCTTTCACATCTGAAATGCCGCATATCATTTCAAATGCATTTATCAAGAGTCCAACTGCTAAAGGACACAAAGGTTTTTCAGCCGGAAGCTACAATGATATGACGCGTGTTGCATGGCTGAATGAGACCATGTGGACGGAGATCTTTCTTGAGAACCGCGATAATATAATAAATGAAATTGATTATCTGACGGATTATCTTGCCGAATACAAAAAAGCGCTCGAGGATAATGACGCCGAGACCATGTGGAATCTGCTGCATGACGGAAAACTCGCCAAGGAAGAGATTGATGGAAAATAGTATTACATTACATACATATAAATATCGTATTGGCGGGGTTGTTCCTGCCATTGCTTCAAAGTCGCACGCTCACAGACTCATTATCGCTGCATCGCTGGCTTCTGAGAAGACGAGGGTGTGGATCAATACAAGTTCGAAGGATATTGAGGCGACTATTGACTGTATGACGAAGCTTGGAGCAAGCTTTGAGAAGGTCGATGGCGGATATGTCGTTACACCTATATCTCGGAATGACGACACATCAGAAAAGTATAGTGTTGACTGTGGCGAAAGCGGTTCAACCCTCAGATTCCTGCTTCCGATACTTGGCGTACTCGGATTCGATACTTCTATAACCATGCACGGAAGGCTTTCAGAGAGACCACTCTCTCCTCTTTATGAAGAAATGGAACGCCACGGCGTAACTATGTCCGAAATGGGTAGCAATCCATTTTCAATCAGCGGAAAGCTGTCGGGCGGAATATATGAAATTGCCGGAAATGTTTCTTCTCAATATATAACCGGTCTTCTTCTTTCGCTGCCTATGGCAAAAGAAGACAGCGAGATACGTGTCACGGGAAAACTCGAATCACGACCTTATGTTGATATTACTTTATCAGTTCTGGATATGTTTGGGATTGATTATGAGGAAATGGCCCCTGACAATCCGGCTTCGATAAACGAGTCCACCAGATCAGAAATATCTACAGTGTTCAGCATAAAAGGAAATCAGCAGTATAACTCTCCGAAGGAATGTACGGTCAGCGGCGACTGGTCGAATGCAGCCTTTTTTCTTTCGGCCGGTGCTATGTCAAAGGATGGAGTTACTGTCACAGGTCTTGATATGAATTCCCCTCAGGGTGATAAAAGAATCGTCGACCTGCTTCGTGAGTTTGGTGCGGAGATAATAATCAGTCCTTGCGATGACGTTAATTCTGAATCAACAAAAGGCGACGCTCCACTGTCATCAGTCACAATAAAAGGCGGGCATCTTCACGGCATTGAAATAGATGCAGCGGATATCCCTGATCTCGTTCCGATTCTGTCAGCTGTTGCGGCAACTGCAGAGGGAACTACAACTATAAGAAACATCGAGCGTCTTCGTATCAAGGAAAGCGACCGTGTGAAAACTATTATTGAAACATTAACCGGTCTCGGTGCTGAGATATACGAATCTTCTTCTGCTGATTCACAGGAAACTAGCTCCGATGGTCCATGTCTTGTTATTACCGGCAAACCATCACTTTCCGGCGGAACTGTAGATTCCTTCAATGACCACAGAATAGCAATGACCGCTGCAGTCCTGAGTATAGCCTGCAGCGGCTCTGTAACGATCAATGATCCATTTGCTGTTAATAAATCATATCCATCTTTCTATGAAGATTTTGATTGTATAATCATCAAAATCGGTATCAGGTAAATGAATACTCCGAACATTAAAAGCCCGACTCCGATGGACATGAGTAAAGACTGATATATGGATGAGTTGCCGGCGATATCGAAGATTCCCTTCAGAAGAGAACTGACGGTTATCGATGCAACTCCGGAGTTATATACATTTGCAGCTATGCGTCCCGGATAATATGCGCCCGGTATCCTGGTAAGTAAAGCATACGGAATGAAGCCGAGAAGTAACGGCCATGCAAAAAGGTACGTCATATATGGCGATGTAACTCCATGCGAAAACTGATTATATATTATAAATGTAATGAGGCATAAAACTGATACTCCAATATATACTATCGGTGCCTTCTTTATCTCTTTAATCTTCTTCATAATCTCACATCCTTTCTACTGAGAAATATAAATAATATCACTTACACTTCTCTCACTGATCTTATTTCCATTTGTAGTCGGATTATTGATAACCTCTCCATTAAAGTACATCGTTGATGACCCACCACCGTCAAGATTATAAGCACATTCAACTCCGAGGTCTTCCATTACTTCTGCCAGCTGATAAAGACTGAGTCCGGTACTCTCACTCGTTCTTCCATCAGATACAACAAAGCAATAATGTCCGGCACTGTAATACCCTATAGCAGTACGAGGATTGGATCTCATACTCTGATCAACCTCTGTATTCTCGTCAATGCATATCTCGCCATCCTTCACAATTCCCGGGCCGAATGAGTATATCTCTCTTGCCCCGTTAGCAGCCAGCTCTGATGCTGATATGTCACTTTCATTTATTATTTCCATAGTTCCATTTTCATATATAACGAGGTCCTCCTGGTCACTGTCTCCGCTTGTTTCTCTATAGAGATATCCACTTCTCATGACATATCCCGTATCGCGGAAACCATAGAAATCTCCGTTGATTGCCAGTATTGCATTTACCTCTTCTGCTATCTCTGAAGTCTTCGCGGTTATGTTTCTTCCAAGAGTTCCTTCAGCAAGCCCAGACTTAAGAAGCGCTGTATCACTGACCTCTACATCAGCTATATAGACATATGTATTCTCTATATACTTCCTGGTTATGGTTATCGTTACATTTTCACTTTCATATTTCCATCCATCCGATGTTTCTGTAATGATTCCTTCTGTACTTAAAGTACTCGTTTCATCTTCCGAATCCACAACTACTGTAGAATCCTCTTTGTTTTCTGATCTGCTGCGCTTTCCATGTTTTCCACCGGACGGCTTACGTTCCTCGACATTTTCATCTGTAGTTTCTGTAGTCCCGGTGGTTTCGGTGGATGTGCTGACCTCGGACAGAACTACCGTATCATGCGGGATAACAAAAGCATCCAGCAACGCGAACACAGTATAACCTGTCAGCAGTATGCTAAACACTATTGCAAATATCGGTTTCTTCTTCATGGTCACCACATCCTTTCTTTGATGGTTTTCTTTGTGATGATACGAGAATAACCCGTCATTATTAAATGAGCATTAAAAAACCAAATTATTCAACATTTAAAAAAATCGCATATTATGGCATAATTATTCTGTAATTTCGTTTCATTTTCAGGGAGACGTTTTCTGTTTGTTAATTATGGGGGATTTATGGCAGATAATATTGAAAGATTTGATATGAAGAAACCGCCGGTCAGGACGAAGTGGTATCTGCGTCCTCTCACTTATATTCTCAGTGCACCGGATGTTTCCAAACATAAATGCATTATAAAAAAGAACAACATCGAAGGCCTTAAGCCTCCTTTTGTAATGCTCTGCAATCATAACGCATTCATGGATTTCAAGGTTGCAACCAAAACCATTTATCCATGGAGAGCCAATTATGTAGTTGCGATAGATGGTTTCATAGGACGCGAAAAACTGCTCCGTGATGTTGGATGTATATGTAAAAGAAAATTCACGAACGATACGATTCTTGTTAAACAGCTTATGCGTACCATCAAGAACGGAGATGTTGCCATCATTTATCCTGAGGCCAGATACTCTCTGTGCGGAACAACTGCCGTGCTCCCTGAATCACTTGGTAAGCTTTGTAAGCTGCTCAAGGTTCCTGTTGTTACAATGATATGTCACGGTCACCATGTAAACTCACCATTCTGGAATCTCCATGACCGCGGCGTCAAGCCTACAGAGGCGGAATTCACCAAGATTTTCGACCCGGAAGATCTGAAGAAACTGTCCGTTGATGAGATAAACAGTAAAATCGTAGAAATGTTTCAGTATGATGATTTTGCATGGCTGAAGGAACGAGGAATCAGGATAACATATAAAGGCCGTGCCGAAGGACTACACAAAGTTCTCTATCAGTGCCCTGCCTGCCGTGCAGAATACAAGATGTCTTCATCAGGTACTATTCTTAAATGTAATGCCTGCGGTAAGGAATGGAACATGACTGAACTCGGTGAGCTTGAGGCTCTTTCCGGCGAGACGGAATTCTCTCACATCCCTGACTGGTACGAATGGGAAAGAGAAAATGTAAAGAAGGAAATAGCAGAAGGAACATATTCGTCAGGCGAACTTCCGGTAAGAGTAGACTCTCTTCCAAATGCAAAGAAGTTCATCCCGCTCGGTACGGGAACCATGATTCATGACATGAACGGATTCACAGTCAAAGGAACAGACATGGACGGCGATCCATTTGAAATGATAAAGACAGTTCCGTCGCTCTATTCATGCCATATTGAATATGAATATCTTGGCAAATTCGGTGACTGTGTTGATCTTAATACTTTGAAGGATACCTGGTATATATATCCTGATCCTGACAAATGCGAATTCGCTGTCACCAAGATGGCACTTGCTACCGAAGAGCTTTATTTTGATCATTGGAGAAAACAGGGGAAGGAATTCCCTGACGGACTTGCATAAAAATGAAAAAAACTCAGATTAAGGACATCATCCGGAATATCAGAACAAATGTAGTTTCCTGGCTCGCCATAGTCATAGTTGTAACGATTACCTGCGGAGTATACTGCGGCGTATTCTTTTATGCTGATGCCCTGGAAAAGTCAGCAGAAGACTTTTTTTCAGAAACCAACTTTGAAGATCTGACTGTTACATCGGCAAATGGAGTGACAGACGAAGACATTCAGAAGCTTCTTAACGTTTCCGGTGTATCGGATGCCGAAGGAACCTATAGACTCAGTAATCTCACATTAAAAAATGGAACTCAGTCTCATAATGCGGGAATGCAGGCAATCACAGAACGAATTTCTGTACCTGAACTTGTTGAAGGCAGGCTGCCGGATTCAGATACGGAATGTGCCATGACTGCTGACTCGATGAAGCGCTTCAAAGTTTCTGTAGGAGACGAAGTCAGCCTGGAACTATCAAACGAAATATCTCTTTCTCTTACAGTGACGGGCGTTGTAAGACATCCGGAAACATATTACCAGGGTGAATCAGTGTACGTTTTTGTACCTGCTTCAACATTTGAAAACCTGTTTGGAACAGATTCATATCCCGTAGTTTTACTGGATACCTCCTCTGAAGGCAGTCTGTTTTCTGACAAGAATTATGAGACTCTTTCTTCTGTCCTTAAGGATAAAGATTTTGTGATCACTTCACGTACAGATCATGAGAGTTTTATTGTTCTACGCCAGATTGTAGATATTCTGAGAAAACTGTCCACTATATTTGTGGTCATTTTTGTTGTAATAGGTGCAATTGTTGTTTTCTCAACCATAACAATAATAATCGACGGGCAGAAACAATTGATCGGCTTTATGAAAGCCTATGGTTTTCGGAATTCAGAAATTGTGCGTCGCTATCTTATCTACGGAGAGTCTGCCACTTTGGTCGGAATGCTTTTAACTATCGGCCTGGCATATCTCCTGCAGCTTGTTATTCAAAATGTATTGGATGGAATGTTCTGTACCCTGGTCGAACCCTTCGCCTTCCGTATTGGCCCATATTCCATTTTATTACTGGTGGAGATAGTATTAACCGGCATCATAACAGCTCTTATAACAATACATAATGCTTCGAAGTATTCTGCAGTGGAGCTTCTTAACTGGAACAACAGCGAGGATCATTCACATAAACGTAGGTCACAAGAATCTACCGGCAGATCAAAAGGCGGTGCCTTATACCCGCGACTTATACTTAGAAACATGCGTACTGACTGGGCCCGAGTTGGCGCATCTCTGGTCATTATCGCCGGATGCTGCTTTATGATCGGGATAGGTCTGACTCTGAACAGTTCATTTCACAGTATGACAAAAAGTACCCGTTCAGAAATTTCCGATTATGATATAGAATGTACGATAAACGATGAGAGCGATATAGATAAACTGGAAGAAGCTGTTCTTGAAAGCGGTGCGACATGTGCAAGAATATATAAAAAACAGACTGTCTATCGCTTTGAAAATAAAGAAGAATACGCAAACGTGATAGCAGCCGGCCCGGATATCTATCAGGATTATATTCATCTGATCGGTTCGGATGGAAAAGAGATCCCTGTTCCGGATAAGAATTCTGTATTGGTTCAAAACAGAATTTCAGAACGACTGGGTGTAAAAGCCGGCGACGATATTACACTTTTTGATGAGAACCTGAAGCCTTATAAACTTCAGGTCAGCGGGACTGCACGAAATTACATTGGACGTGTCATGTATCTTTCCGAAGATACATTCAAGTCAGTCTTCGGCACAGAATCAGCTCCGGATACTCTGCTTGTACGGCTGAACGGACTGGACAGCGATACATTTTCAAATATGTTAAGTGACCGTTTTCCGGACGTGGAAATATCGTTCACCGACACTATGCCCGGTCTTTACTTAGGACTGACGGATGCATTCAATGCACTTATCTACGTATTGATAATTCTGTCAGTTATAATGTCGGTGTTTGTACTTCTGAATCTCGTCAATATCTTCGTAAGCCGCCGTAAGAATGAGCTTGTTATCATGGATATCAACGGCTTCAACCATAAGGAGAGAATAGGGTATCTGCTTCGTGAAACAATTGTCACGACAGCCCTTGGACTTATTCTAGGTGTGCTGTTCGGTGCGTGTATGACAGAACCGGTAGTCAAGATTATTGAATCTCCGGACACTATGTGCGTCCGCTCTTTCAACTGGAAAGCATGGGCAGTCGCAATAGCTATGGAATCGTTATTCGCTCTGATTATAAACATGTATGCTTTCCGTAAGGTAAAACGTTTAAACATTGGGGATTTAAAATGAACGTAAATGAATCGTGCAAACAGAACGGGCGACAGAAAGTAATAGTTTTCTATTTCTTTCGTTTCGGTTATCGCCTGGCTTTGTTGGCAGCAGCAACAATTGCATATATATACGCTCAGCTTCACCCGGATAAGCCGGGACTCACAAAGAATCTCACTGTTAACCTGATTGCCTGGGCGATATGTGTTTTCGGAATTGTCCGCCGTTTCTTCCCTTCCAGGCTTGAAAGCATGGGATGTGATAAGTTATTTGCCAAAAATTACAATCCCCGTGAAGAGAGATTACCTCGGAAGTCCTCTCCAAATCAGGGCTTAGTACTGACTCTGATTCTCTGGGTACTTCTCAATTCTGTCTTCGGTGTATTGTACTTAACAGGTGTGATTAATACGGGTGCGATGATTCTGCTCTGCTGCATATATGGCGTCTGCGACTATATATGCATTCTTTTCTACTGCCCATTTCAGTCTCTTCTGATGAAGAACCGTTGCTGCGTGACTTGCAGAATCTTTGAATGGGATTATGTCATGCTCTTCACACCACTGATTTTTGTAGAGGGCATCTGGTTCCGCAGCCTGTTTTTACTGTCGCTCCTTCTCACAGCAAAATGGGAGATTACCTACCACTTACATCCTGAACGCTTTTTGGAGGAAACAAATCAAAACCTTTCCTGCGCAAACTGCACTGAGCAACTGTGCCGATATAAACGAAGAGCTAAAGGGAGGAATAATCAGTGAACAATAACACGAAACATATAAAAGCTATATGGCAGATTACCGAACAGCTTAGAGATGCAGATGATTTATCTGCTGCTCTCTCTGGATGCATGGAAATCATTGCAGAGGTTTTGGACTGTGAGGCAGGCTCTGTCTGGCTCCTTAGTAAAAAAACAAACCGAATATCCGCCGTATCCAGCTTCGGTGCTATCGATATTACCGGTATAAGCGTTGAGCGCGGTCAGGGTGTTGTTGGATCAGTCTCAGAGACCGGAGAATCTGTAATCGTTGAAGATGTATCGAAAGATGAACACTTTACCAAATGCGTCGACGAAGAGACCGGCTTTGTTACCAAGAGCATCATATGTGTTCCACTGAAAAATGAATATGAAACAATCGGCTGTGTCGAAATTATAAATAAACGTTCCGGTGCTTTATATACCAAAGAAGATCTCGAACTGTGTGAGCATATGGCTGCTCTTGCCGCCGTTGCTATCGAAGAGAAAGGGTTCACTTTTGAACCTGAGAGTGATAAACGTGTTATCATTTCCTTGCGTGGAGTTACAAAAGAATACGCCTCCGGCGAAAACGCAAACCTTGTTCTTAAAGGTATCGACCTTGATATCTATGAAAACGAGCTTGTTGTTGTACTGGGTGAATCGGGCTGTGGAAAGACTACACTCTTGAATATAATCGGTGGAATGGATTCTCTGACAGAGGGAACTCTTACTGTCGAAGGCAATGATTTCTCCCACCCCTCTGACTCAGCTTTGACTGATTTCCGTCGTAACTATGTCGGCTTCGTATTTCAGTCATATCACCTGATGCCGAATCTGAACGCACGGGAAAATGTACAGTTCATCGCCGAGATAAGTCCTGACCCGAAAGATATAGACGAAGCACTCGCAAAGGTAGGTCTCACCGACCGCGCTGAAAACTTCCCATCGCAGATGTCAGGAGGTCAGCAGCAACGTGTTTCTATTGCGCGTGCTCTCGCTAAGAATCCGAAGGTCATATTTGCCGATGAGCCAACCGCTGCACTGGATTATAAAACCAGCATAGAGGTACTTTCTGTGATAGAGGATATCATCCATTCGCAGAGCACCACGGTCATGATGATCACTCATAATCCTGAGATTGCCAAAATGGCCGACCGTGTAATCAAGCTCAAGGATGGTAAGATTTCCAGCATCCGCTATAATCTTCATCCGCTGCACGCAACGGAGCTTTCGTGGTAATATTATAAACAAATTAACAGGGACGGTTCTGTCTGGTTTTTACCATTTTGAACCGTCCCTTTGTTATACGTATTTATTCAAACTCCGGATATGCTCCGGCGCTTACAAGCTTTTCAAGATGCGCTCTGACGAGAGGCATATCCTCCTGATATGTCATGCCCATCCATTCTTCGTCAGTCGGAAGAACCTTTACGTGAGCTGCATTTCTTTCCATCATATTCTGGACCGCTTCCGAAAGGGTTTCCTCAAATGTAAGTGGCTTTTCCTTGATCCCTGTTCTGAGTCTCTGTTCGAAGCTTTCGCTTATATCATCTATGAAGCCGGCGTTGAATGCCCACATGTTCATCGATGCAACTGCGTCAGCAGGTATTTCTGTAAATGTAGCACCATCGTCGAGTGTGAAGTATCCCTTGCCATCCTCGAGCTTGATCTTCTTTCTCTCGTCTATTCTGACAAGCTCTCCGTTCTTAACCTTACAGATTCCTCTTGAAACAGTACCTTTATCTGAAAGTGTTCCGACTACCTCATAACCAATATTGGCAAATACATCAGCTGCATTCTCGGAGCTGAAGAAATCAGCCGCTACTCTGTATGCGCCTTCGCCATAGAAGTCATCAGCATTTACTGTAAGGAACTGTCTTCCCTTAAGAACCTCTCTTGCACACCAGATTGCATGAGTTGTTCCCCAAGGCTTAACTCGTTCTGCAGGAACTGTCTCTCCGTCAGGTATCATCGAGAGATCCTGGTAGACATATGTCACCTTCGTTACATTTTCTATTCTCTTTCCGACACTTTCTTTGAAGTCATCGGAAATATCTTTTCTAATGATAAAAACAACTTCTCCGAAGCCGGCACGAAGTGCATCAGCTACGGCATAATCTATAAGTGCATGGCCTTTGCCATCTGCATCTGCTATCTGCTTAAGTCCTCCGAAACGGCTGCCCATTCCGGCTGCCATGACTACCAATATCGGTTTTTCAACTGTATTCATATCATGTCCCTTTCTTCATCTAACGATGCTTACGAGGTATTTTAGTAATTGTGATCTACCATGAAGGTATCTATCTGGCTCTGGGTTACGTTGTCACCCTTGATAACCTTATCTATAAGGTCACTACCATAATCAACTGTTTCCTGATCCGGCTCCATAACATAGAGTATCTGTGAACCTGTTGAGAAGCATGCGCCCTCGGAATCCGATCCATTTACACGATACTTGAGTATAGTCCAATCACTTCCTGAATCAAGCTGAGTCTGAACGAGGTATGCTATCTCTTCCTTGTCCATGCTTGTCTCAACGCTTCCTTCAACGCTTTCCATGATCTCTTCATAGTTAAGAAGCATGTCCTTGGACATCATCTTATGAAGAACTGCATCTATTATCAGCATCTGGTCATTTCCACGACCTCTGTCGCCGCCCGATACATTTCCTCTTTCTCTTGCAAAAGCGAGAGCAGCAGGTCCGTTAAGATGATTCATACCCTTGGTGAAATGATATTCATTTCCAAGTGAAGAGAAATCTGAAGGTGAATCAACATCTACTCCACCGAGAGCATCGATTACTCTTGTGAAGCCGGTGAAGTTCATCTTTGCATAGTAGCTTACCTTCTCGTTATAAAGCATCCCGAGTGTATCCATGGAGCATTCGATACCATGTACACCTGCATGAGTAAGCTTATCGCGCTGTCCATTTGAAATGGAAAGCGGAACGTAGAAATCTCTTGGTGTTGATATAAGAAGAACTGTCTTTGTCTTGTTGTTTACAACTGCAAGTATATTAACGTCGCTTCGGCTTGTAGTGCTTACGCTTCCTTCGGTATCGATACCGCTTATATATACAATGAAATGATCCTTATCTATTGAAGCTGTATCAAGATCATCGTCATCCTTGTCACTGACTTCAGTTTCAACCTGATTAGCCATAAGAATTTTGAGATTATCCTTAACGGATGAATAATTCTCATCTTCATCAAGAAGTGCAAGATAAGCAGAACCGGTTATCATTGCCTGAATATCTCCGGAATTGAATGCATCCACCATTTCATAAACAGATGCGTATTCAGTTGTGTTGATATTTGCTTCGTAGTCAGTGTTGATCTCGTTTATGGTCATATTAACCATGCCATTTTCGTTTTCGGCCACATATCCGAAGCTGTAATCTTCATCAACAGCTTCCTTTATAGACTCAGCAGGATCCTTTGCGCTGGCATATACATTTACAACACTTACCTCAACCTGAGTACCTGAAACTTTATCGAGAGTCTTATTTGTTTTATGAAGGTAGAATGTTCCTATCAGGAGGAATATTGACAGAATGAAGGCAATTATACTTCCGGCAATTCCGGATTTTTTATTTGCCTGCATGAAAACTATGAATATCGGAATGATTCCGAGTATTATCATAAATATAATGCAGTATTTAGTCGGCAAAAGTCCGGTTGACATTGCAACATAAATAAGTGCAAATGAAACGATGAACAGAATTGCTGCCATTATAAATCCAACTCTTCTTATAGTTTTCAACTTTCTATCCTCTCTCTCTGATTGTTATGTAGCCATTTAACTGATATAATACTGATTGTCTTTCAAACAATATTTATAACATTAAGGATACAATTATGCAAAGACTTAATTCACTTCTGAGTTCTGTCGGACTTGAACTTTCATCCGAACAGCTCGAACAATTTGATAAATACTATAATCTTCTTATTGAAAAAAACAAGGTCATGAATCTTACTGCTATCACTGAAAAAGATGATGTGATACTTAAGCACTTCACTGACAGTCTTATGATATATACGATTCCGGAATTCCGTAAGTTGATTTCATCATCTTCACCACGAATGATAGATGTAGGAACCGGAGCCGGATTTCCGGGAATCCCTCTCAAGATTGCTTTCCCAAATCTCGAGGTAGTTCTTCTGGATTCTCTTGGTAAGAGAGTAAAGTTCCTGGATGAGGTAATCTCTGAACTTGGCCTTACCGGTATTACAGCACTTCACGGCAGAGCCGAGGAAGCAGCTCACAATAAAGGTGTCTCATTATCCGATGAAACACGTCTGGATTTCAGCGAGAAAACTCCTATACCATCACTCCGTGAGGGTTTTGACCTCGTTACTTCGCGTGCAGTTTCAAGCCTTTCTGTGCTGACTGAATACAGCCTTCCATTTGCAAAAACCAACGGTCTCTTCATACCGTACAAATCCGGTGAAATAGATGATGAACTGAAAGCTGCATCAAATGCGATCAGTATTTCAGGCGGTAAGCTGATCCGCGCTGACAAAATGCTTCTTCCTGATTCGGATATTCAGAGAAGCTTCATTATAATTAAGAAGGGAAAGCCTTCACCTAAGCGCCTTCCGAGGAAGGCCGGCGATATTAAGAAGAAGCCTCTTTAGTATTTCTCTTTTCTCTTCTTTTTTCACGGAGCATTTCCTGCTTTATTCTGACCTCTACAAGACCGTTCTTGCTGATTTTGGTCACCTTCTTGATAACAAATATATTGTCATCACTTCCACCGGCAGACTTAAATCTTATTCTGCCCTGCATATATCCATGCTTCCAGCATTTTCCCACAGCAAGCTCTGTATGCTGGCTGCTCTGGAACCATCTTATCTTCTTGGTGCATTTCCTTCCGCATTTACAACAGAGGATAGTTGTTATATCCTTGTCCTCCATAGCTTCCTGCTTACTTCGGTATTCACCGGATATCTGCTCCAGATAACCATCATGATAGGACACTATCTCTTCATCCTTTTTTACAGGATGTCTGAATGTATCTATTGTAAATTTATCCTTTAATTTCGGAAATTTCTTAGTGGCCATGACTTTTGCTGTATATATGGCATCATTTATGGCAGCGTGATAAGGAATATCCTCAGGGATATTCATATCATTAACAGCCTTCTCAAGCTTACATACAACCTTGTCTTCTATGAACTCATCTGCATAAATCTGCTGAACATTGTAGAACTTCAGTGGAAATGGGAGCTTCTTCATATTATAGAAAGCCATATTCTCCTGAAGTATGTAGAGATCAGACGGTCCCCACGTACAAAATGCATAGTCTTCCCCGCACCATGCAAGGAATTCCTTACATACATCAGGGAATATGCGGCCTTTCTCCGCGAGATCCTTCTCATCATAACTGAGCATCTCTTTGATCTGCCTTTGAAGCTTCCTATATAATTTCGGTTTGATAAGCGCACTGTACTTGTCGACGATACCCATATGCTCATCGACCTTCACAGCACCTATCTCTATGATCTCAAATGGCATTCTTGGGTGCTCACCCTTCTTCCCATTCGGGCTCTGATTCCACTCAAGGTCTAGTACTATATAGTCCATTTTTTGCCTCTTATAACAAAATCTTTGAATAATCCCTAATATTCTACCTTATTATCATATAAAAAGATAGTAAAACCTATACCTTACACAAAATTTTGTGCTTTTTTTGAGAATTTTCCAGAAAATTGCCAATCTTGTACACAATATATTGCGAGTTATCAACAAAAATTGTGGATTGTAAATAGCCACCTGTTGATAACTCGGGTCAGTCAGCAACAAGGGTGGTATTTGGGGTTCAAAAATAGAGCATAAAAAAGAGCAAAAAAAGAACGCTTCTGAAAATTGCAAACAGCAATTCAGAAACGTTCCTGTTAATCGTCACAGATCAATCTATAAAATTCAAATTCCAGATTCGTACTCAGTGAGCAGAATATTTGAGATAGAGCATCAACATATTTACATCGGCAGGTGATACTCCCGAAATTCTGGAAGCCTGACCAAGCGAAACCGGTCTGACATCTTCAAGCTTCTGACGGGCTTCTTTTCGAAGATTATTTACCTTGGAATAATCTATATCGTCAGGAATCTTCTTTCCTTCCATTCGAAGGAACTGATCAACCTGTTCCTTCTGTCTTTTTATATATCCTTCATATTTGATAGAAATATTTATCTGTTCTGCAATCTCCCTGGAGATTCCTGTTCCATCCATATATTCAGGTCTGTCCTTATCTATCGGTGCCAGGGCTTCATATGAAAGCTCCGGTCTTCGTATAAGAGATTCCAGTGTGATTCCTGAGGTTATCGGTGTACTTTCGTACTTTTGTAGTAAATTGTTTACTTCTTCATTTGCGCCCGCAAAGGTTTTCTTCAGTCTTTCTATCTCATTTTCAATGATATTTCTCTTTTCGACAAATGCAGCGTATCTTTCTTCACTTATAAGCCCTATATCATGGCCTATGTCCGTAAGTCTGAGATCTGCGTTGTCCTGACGGAGCAGGAGTCTGTATTCTGCCCTGCTTGTCATCATTCTGTAAGGCTCTTTCGTTTCCTTTGTAACCAGATCGTCTATCAGTACTCCTATATAAGCATCAGACCTCGAAAGAACTACCGGATCCTTACCCTGAAGCTTTCTGGCTGCATTTATACCTGCCATAAGGCCCTGCGCTGCAGCTTCTTCATATCCGCTGCTTCCATTTATCTGTCCCGCAGAATACAGGAGCTCTATATCATCAAATTCAAGTGTCGGCTTAAGACATGTTGCGGATATGCAGTCATACTCGATTGCATAAGCATTTCTGACTATCTTTGCATTTTCAAGTCCCGGCACTGTATGCACCATCCTGTATTGAACATCCTCCGGCATTGATGAAGGCATTCCGTCCAGATACATTTCATTTGTGAACTCACCTTCCGGCTCAAGGAACAGCTGATGCCTGTCTTTATCTGGGAATTTCATGATCTTATCCTCTATTGATGGACAGTACCTTGGGCCTATTCCCTCTATAACTCCGGAATAAAGCGGTGAACGGTCTATATTTTCACGGATTATCTCGTGTGTTTCTTCATTTGTATAAGTAAGCCAGCAGGATATCTGTTCTCTTCGTATATCCTCTTCTCTGTTTTCAAAGGAAAATGGAACGATCCGCTCATCTCCCTTCTGCTCCTGCATCTTAGAGAAGTCCACGGACTTTTTATCTATTCTAGGCGGAGTACCTGTCTTGAATCTCCTTATACCTATGCCGGCATCTTTCATGGATGTGGACAGATGATTTGCTGCCATAAGTCCATTTGGCCCCGTTTCCTGTATGGTATCTCCGTATATACATCTCGCCTTCAGGTAAACTCCGGTACAGAGTATAACCGCCTTGGCATGGTAGATAGCTCCTGAGCAGGTAACAATTCCTGTAACACGTGCTCTGTAGCCACCGATATTGTTTACATTTTCAAGCTCGGTATCATCTTCATTGAAAGGTTCTACAATAAGCTCGGAAACCTCCTGCTGACGCAGTGTAAGACGTGGCTCATTCTGAAGAGTAAGCCTCATCTCCTTCGTATATTCTACTTTATCAGCCTGTGCTCTGAGCGAATGAACTGCAGGCCCCTTCGATACATTTAACATCTTGGACTGAATATAGGTCTTATCTATATTCTTTCCCATCTCTCCGCCAAGTGCATCTATCTCTCTTACCAGATGTCCCTTGGAGCTTCCGCCTATGTTAGGGTTGCAGGGCATAAGTGCCACGCTGTCCATGCTCACTGTAAAAAGGATGGTTTCGAAGCCCATCCTTGCTGCAGCAAGCGCAGCCTCGCATCCCGCGTGACCTGCACCAACTACTACTATATCGTAACTTTCTTCAACATGCGGCATGTTACCGGTTCCTCACTTTCCCATGCAGAATTCTCTGAATATCTTATCGGCAAGATCATCTTCCAGGGTCTCCCCTATGATCCTGCCAAGACTCTCATATGCTGCCATCAGATCTATGGTATAGAAATCCTCTCCCATATCATCTGCTATACTCTCCTTAACACGGTTCAGGCTTATTCTGGCCATCTCCAGTGCTTCCTTATGTCTTTCATTTGTAATTATAATCTGATCAGTTACTTTTATCTCGCCTTTAAAGAAAAGCTCGCGAATCCTGTCATACAGCAGTTCTTTTCCTGTTTCTTCCACTGCGGATATACTTATTATATCAGTGCAGCCAACATTTGAAAGCTCTGACTCCAGCTTATCCATATCAATCTTTTGCGGAAGATCTTCCTTATTAATAAGTGCTATGACCTTCTTTCCATGAAGCTCATTTATTATGGCAAGATCATCATCCTTTACTTCACTTGCACCGTCGACTATGAAAAGTATAAGGTCAGCGCTTCCAATATTCTCTCTCGCTTTATCAACACCGATCTTTTCAACAGTATCAACAGTATCTCTTATTCCTGCCGTATCAATAAGTCTGAGTATTATTCCTCCTATTGATGCAGTTTCCTCCAGAGTATCTCTTGTTGTTCCCTCAATATCTGTAACGATTGCTCTGGTCTCTCCAAGCATCATATTCAGTATGGAAGACTTTCCGACATTCGGTCTTCCGACTATCGCCGTTCTTATTCCTTCTTTGATAAGCCTTCCATTTTCACATGTTGTCATCATGCTATCAACGGATTCCAGAAGGTTATCAACAATGATTGTTAATTTCTCTTTATATCCATCGAGGCTGTAATTCTCAGGATCATCCAGCGCTGATTCAATAAATGCTGTCTCATATATTATCTTCTCACGAAGACTTATTATCTTCTCTCTGAGGTCACCCTTCAGCTGCCCAAGAGAATTCCTGAGTGCCATATCGCTCTCCGCATTTATGACATCCATAACTGCTTCCGCTTCAGACATGTCTATACGTCCGCCAAGGAAAGCCCTCTTCGTGAACTCGCCCGGCTCTGCAAGTCTGGCGCCGCACTCAACGACTCTTTCCAGAACCTTCTTTAGTACATAGCTTCCTCCATGGCAATCCAGCTCTACTGTGTCCTCTGTCGTATAGGTGTGCGGTCCCTTCATGAGAAGAAGAACTGTCTCGTCTATGACTTCACCTTCTCTGTCTACCACATGTCCGTATGCCGCAGTATAGGTGTTCATTTCATTTACTTTTTTCCTGCCTCTGAAAAGCTTATCTGCTACGGAAATGGAAAGCGGTCCGCTTATTCTTACGATTCCGATTCCGGAATTGCCCATTCCTGTAGCTATGGCAGCTATGGTATCTCTTTCTTCTATATACATGAGTTCACCTTTCAACTTAAGACATGCAAAACTTTGAATAATCATAAGTCTTTCAACTGAAATTTAACGATATCATAAAAACGGGCAGGAATCAACCTGCCCGCATAAAACCAAATCTTTAATTATCTGCTTAATTTCTTCTCAAATGTAAGTCTGTAATTGCTGAGTTCATCATAATCGTCACAGATTACTTCATATACATATGTATCATCTTCGAAAAGATATACATATTCATAACCTGCGTTGTACTTCGAAGTATATGCCATAGCCTTACGGACTGCACCGATATTATCGAGACTGGAATCCTGGAATCCACTGAACTCCCAATCCTCATCCTTTGATGATGCATATTCTTCTTCAAGCATAGCTACTCCGTCAGGATTTGTTTCTTTTGACTTATCATATACATAAACGTCTATTAAATGATATACGTTCTTGTCATTTTCGTTATCATAAAGAACCCAGCATTCATTATAATATCCGTTTGCTTCATCGATCTCGCCAAGCTCTGTATCCTGAACGAAGTTATCAGGAACGGCATAGCTAAGAGTGAGAAGCTTATGATCCTCCCATGTTCCTGATGGGGTAGGAACGCCTTCTTTCTCAGGCTCTGTATCACCATTTCCGTTTATAATGGACTGGATGTTGTTTACTCTTCTGAAGAACATCTTGTCGCCGCTCTGGTCGTTGTACATCTCCAGCTCATCACCATCCAGATTATACGGAACCGAGTTATAATATGAACCGTCTGCACTTCCGAATGCTGAATCATTCCATGTAAGAGGATATCCTGTACTGAAGAGATAGAACTGAGCCGTTCCGTCATCCTTTACTATAAGGTACACATACATTCCGGCATCACCGAGTCTCTTCATGTCATCTTCAGAAACGCTGTTTGTTGAAGATTCCATCTTATAGCAGAGCCATTCGCCTACAAGTCCATTTGATGCTGTCTCTGTAGTTGCCTCAGTAGTTGCTTCGGTGGTTGCTTCGGTAGTAGGCTCCTCTGTAGGGGTATCAACCCTGCCTGTATCTGTATCGACTGTTTCCCTGTCAGTAACCTGACCCTTTCTCTGCTCCCTGAGAGCTTCAAGGTTTTCCTTTACAGTACTGAACGGACTTTTGCCTGATGCAACAGATCCGCAAGCCACGAGCTGTAATCCTAATATCAGAACCAATGCCAAGGCAAGTATTCTTTTCATTCTTTTATTCATAGGCTTTGTAACCTCCAATAATTATGATATAAAGCCAACTGTTTTTCTCTTTCCAATGTCATGCTTAAACTGACGATAATATCTTACTATATGATATAAAATAAGTAAAGAATCGCTTCAGCGGTATCATTTTAAAATGCACAAAAAAAAGGCCAAAAACCTAGGTTAACTAAGTCCTCAGCCCTCCTGTGTGGGCCGCCGGGGGCTCGAACCCCGCACACCCTGATTAAGAGTCAGGTGCTCTACCAAATGAGCTAGCGGCCCGTATAAAGTCAAGTGTTATCGACTCGACACTTGATGAATTATAGTATATGTTTTTTATAAAATCAACCAAAATTTTCATATTTTTTGATTTTAGTTGAATTTTTACAATTTTTACGCTTCAATCCGTTACTTTTTCCAAAACTATAACAGAAATCCGGCTGAATTCTTTAGAAATCTCTCGTTATTATCATCTTACAGATAGGATTTCCGAGGGCTGAGAACTTCTTTTCGTACTCAGTCATTACATTTCCTTCATTTTCAGGCGTATTATGCAGATCTCTGGTTTCATATTCTACATTCCATTTACTATTTTTAGCTTCCTCAACCGAAAATGAAAAGAGATCCTGATTATCTGTCTTGAACTCGACAGCTGCATCCTTCTTCAGGATATTGTTATATCTGGCAAGGAACCTGCCGGATGTAAGTCGTCTGTCCTTATAACGATTCTTGGGCCATGGATCGGAGAAGTTAAGGTATATGCCTGAAACCTCATCCTTCTCAAAAGCATCCTCTATAAATTCTGCATCCATTCTTATAAAGAAGAGATTCTTCGGTGGCTCCTCTTCCTTTGCCATCTTTTCAAGCGCACGGATCAGAACCGATGAGTATTTTTCTATACCTATAAAATTGATATCAGGATTCCTTCTCGCCATCTCCATTATGAAGGTTCCCTTACCCATTCCTATTTCTATTTTGATAGGATTATCATTTCCGAAGACCTCGTTCCATTTTCCCTTTCTTCCTTCATAATCCTTGATGCAGTATTCGTTGTCTGCTATGGCTTCACGGGAGCCCTTTACATTTCTAAGTCTCAATTTATTTACCTCTATATCAGTTTAGTCTTTCCAGAAATCCAGTTCGTCGACGTTCAGTCCTATATCCTTTGCATGGAAGTGAGGATTCTTACCTTCCTTCTTCTGCTTCTCATAATCCTTGAGCGTGTCTATGGCAATCTTTCCGAGGATCACGCATGTAGGCAGGTTGATAAGTGTCATTCCGCCCATGGTAATATCTGCAGCTGCCCATGCGGCATTCATAGGGATGATAGCGCCAAGGAAAACAACAACTGCGCATCCTATATGGAACACGTGCATAAAGGTCTCTGACGGCTGTTTCTTCTTATTTAAAAAGATCAGCGCATTATCAACATAATAAAGATTGCCAAGAAGAGTTGTAAATGCAAAGAGCACCATGGCAACCGTTATGAATGTCGGGCCAACCTTGCCGAATACAGTTGCTATCGCATTCTGTACATATGGCGCACCGGACACAGCTTCGCTTCTTTCAACTCCGCTTGAAAGACACATAAGTGCGGTTGCTGTACAGAGAAGAAGTGTATCTATATATACAGATAAGGTCTGAACAAGTCCCTGCTTTGCAGGATGTGAAACCTTTGCTGATGCTGATGCGTTAGGAGCAGAGCCGACGCCCGCTTCATTTGAATATAAACCTCTTTTTACACCATATATAAGACATGATCCGGCCATACCGCCGAATATGGCTTTGAAGTCAAATGCATCTTTGAATATCATCACAAACATTGATGGAATATGAACTATATTTACGCAGATTACAATGAGTGATATAACCACATATGCTACTCCCATAACAGGGACTATAAGGCTGGTCAGCTTTACTATACGCTTTCCTCCGCCCAGGAGACAGTAGCCTGTAAGTATGGCAAGTATTCCGCCGACTATGAATGGTGTGGCTTTATTATAAAATGGATATGTCTCAAACGTAGACTGAAGATTATACGAACAGAGAAGGTTAAATCCAACAGCGTAGGTTGCAATGAGGAATATACAGAAAACAGCAGCAAGTGCAGGTGCATGAAGAGCGCCTTCTATATAATATGCAGGACCGCCGTAGCATTCGCCGTCAGAATTCTTTCTCTTATATATCTGAGCAAGTGTACTCTCTATAAATGCTGAGGATGCACCTACTATACACATGATCCACATCCAGAAGCATGCGCCCGGTCCACCGAGACATATGGCGGTCGAAACGCCCACTATGTTTCCCGTACCAACTCTGGATGCAGTCGAAACAAGCATTGCTTGGAGAGATGAAACCTGTTTCTTGTCCTCAGGCGGTTCCTTGAGCAGACGGACAGACTCAGGAAAGAGACGTATCTGAACACCCTTTGTACGAACAGTAAAATATATTCCTGCTATGGTCATAACTATGATCAGTATCGGGTAATACATAACGCTGTCGATACTGTCGAGAATCTTTGTTATCATCGTCTGTCCCCTTAATTACAACACCCTAAACACTTGATACCCCAGCACACTCTTTTCATGTACAACGTGCCATGTATCATTCTAACATATATAATGAAATACGTGCCAGTATTTTCCTTCAGTTTTGTGATACCACCTTAAGCTTTCATTCCCGGACTCCTCCTTGAATTGTTTGACTATTTAGCTCCTCGCATAGTATAATAACACTATACATTTTCTGTTCAGGGGAGATTAAAAAACAGAAAATATCACTACCAAAGGAGGGATACTTATGGGAAATGAATCAAGAGCTTTTAGGATGACACAGGGACTCCGACTGGATGCGATAGTAAATGCAGTTGAAACCTTCTGCAGACTTGAAAAACACATGGAGACACAATCTTCTCCTACCACTGACGGATATGTTCTTCAGGCAAGCCAGCCTAAGGACGGATGGAAAACTATTTCGGGTACACGTCTTGCCATAACAGTTCATTTTATGCTTACCAGCGATGTTCTGAACGTAACTATAGGTGAAGGTCAATGGTCAGATAAGATCGGCGCCGGAGCTATAGGCTGGTTTATAGCATGGCCTCTGGCAGTTACAGCAGGCTATGGCGCTATACAGCAGAAGAAGCTCCCTTCAGAGATCTTTGCTGTTATAGAGAAGGCTATATATACCGGCGGTCAGCAGGTGGTTATCAACGGATCCGGTCCTACGGTCGCAGCCGGCATGATGGTATGTCCTAAGTGCAGAACTCAGAACAGCACTGCAGCTAAATTCTGTATGTCCTGCGGACAACCTCTCAGCAATAACTGCCCGAAATGTGGACAGCCTCTGGATCCAAGAGCAAAATTCTGTCCAAACTGCGGACAACCAAGATAGTCATATTATCTATATTTTTAGGAGAATCCGGTCGTTTACGGCCGGATTCTTTTTCTTGATTTTTAAACCCCTTTATATCATAATGTTGATATCTATGTAGCATTGTTTTACTGTTTGTTTCACGCTAAAATGTAATGCTTCATATCATGAATGAGGAACAAAAAGCATATGCTTAAAAACAAGAGACTAATATCAAACTTAATAGCGATATGTCTTGTACTTGCATGTCTTATCCCGGGACTTACAGTCGGCGCAGCAACTGAAACTGATGCCAAGGAGGACAAGATCAGCAAGCTGTATCACAGGGCTATCAATGTCGCAGGAAATGCAAGCTCCAGTGATGCAACTCCTTCAGTCCCTATTCCAAACGACGCACCTGATATTACTGCAACTTCAGCTGTCGTTATGGATGTAGATACCGGCGAGGTTCTTTATGAGAAGAATGCCTTCCAGAAAACCTATCCGGCAAGTACAACCAAGATTCTTACAGCACTTCTTGCTATTGAGAATCTCTCTCTTTCCGACAAGGTTACTATAAAAGGAAGTGATAATGACCTTGTCCCACAGAGTTACGTTACTATATATCTTCAGAGTGGCGAAGAGCTTACGGTTGAAAACCTCCTGTACGCTCTCATGCTCTACTCTTCCAACGAGGTTGCATTTGCTCTCGGAAGAACCGTATCCGGAGATTACGATGCATTTGCAAGCCTCATGAATAAAACTGCAGATAAGCTTGGCTGTGTGAATTCTCATTTTGTAACACCAAACGGAATTTTCAACGAGAATCATTATTCATGCGCATATGATATGGCTCTGATAGGCTGTGACGCTTATAAGAACTCTACATATAAAAAGATAACATCGACATTCTCTTATACTATACCGCCTACAAATCTCAACAAGAACGAAAGACAGTTCTTCACAAGAAATCATATGATTTCGAAAGAAAGTAAATTCTATTATGCAAATGCCACAGGTGGTAAGACCGGTTATACGGATGACGGAAATGGAGCGATAGTCGCATATGCCGAAAGAGACGGCCGAAGACTTTGTGCATCTGTTATGAACTGTTCTCCTGATGATAACAAGTTCTTCGATGCTGCTACACTTTTCGACTTCTGCTTCAACAACTACATCTCATATAAACCGCTTCAGAATTTCAAGTTGTCAGATGCAGCTGCAAATTCAGATTCCAGTATTATGTCAACCTATAGCAGTGTATCCAATATCAAGTTCAAGGATTACAGCATTGACAGAAACTTCAGTGTTAATATAAGAAATTACGTTGATGTATCTAAGTTCAGGCAGAAGATAAACTTCTCAAAATCGGACAAGGAAAATGTACTGGGAACTGTCGTGGTCACGTATGAAGATCATATAGTCGGCGAGGCCGAGATATACTCCAGTCTCTCGACAAAAACAGATGCTGTGTATATAAATGCAACGCCCGGAGATTCAGTCCCCAAAAGAAAAGGTGCTGATCCTCTAAGATTCTTCAAAAAGATCGGCGATACATTTGCTTCCCATAAATTATTATTCATCACACCAATACTTCTGGTAATTGGCGGATATTTCTATAAGAAATATATGGATGTTAAAAAAGAAAGAGAAAGAAAAAAGCGGAACAAAGGCGTTTTCAAAAAAGATGATTGAGGTGCCATATGAACGAAGATAAGAATATCTCTATACTTACAAAAACTAATTCCGAGATGCTTACATTTTTCACAAACAGGCACAAGGAATGCACAGACAATCTTGAGCATTATAAGACTTCACTGTTTGAGCTTAATATCAAGCTGGACGAATTGAACAAGACCAAAAGTATATACTCTCTTAATACATCGTCCAAGCGAGATCTCTTTACTCCTATGCCTAAGGACAAAACCGAAAGCGGTAAAGAATCAAAGATTGATGAAGAGATTGTTGCTTTGTTAAATGAGCAAAGACTTCTGAGTGCTAAGATTTCTGAAGAAACTTCAAACCTCAAATTCATCTCCAGAAAAATGAAGCTTCTTAAGGCCGCCGAATTATCGATTAAAGATCTTTCTCTTGAACTGGAAGATACAAAGAGTGACCTCACTTCTCTTGAGAAAGAAACTCAGTCCCTTAGATCGGAACTTGCTTCAGCGAAACAGAAAAACAGCACTTCCGATACCATTACAAGTTCTGAGTCTGAAGATTCTTCAAAGAAGCTTTCCGAGATGCGTGATGAGATTACAAAGCATGGAAAGAATATACTTAAGATAGATGCATTTGATAAGAGCTATATGTCATCAATGCTTGACCGCAAGGTGAAGACCAAACTGAACCAGTCCAAGTCAAAGCTTGAAACTGTAAAGTTCCTCATATCCAGCGACCCTAAGAGAGCGAAACAGACTATCAATGAACTGCTTCAGGATATGGATGGAATCAATGATGATATTACATATCTTCTTTCCAAGGTTCTTTACAATATAGATACCAAGAAACCTCTTATGGATATGCTTGAAGATTTTATATCTGCAAAGAAGAACGCTCACTCAGACTGTATAATCGAAACCGATTACAAAGGTCTGGACACTTCTTCAAAGACAAGCTACATAGCAGCAACTTCACTGATTCACCTTCTTGATATATTTACTGAGAATGTATTCAAGCATTCCCACGCAAACAGAATCATAATCAAGCTCAGCAATGATAACAACACTCTGTCTGCATATGTCAAAGACAACGGAACAGGAATCCCTGATGACTATATGGAAAAGAGCCCTTGGTACAGCAGCATACATAAAGCAAATGAAATAATATATCTGCTTGATGGAAAGCTTGATATAAAAGGATCACACGAAAATGGAACGCTCGTTACATTTTCCTATCCTATATAAATAACCCCACAAACAAACGAACGGAGAAACAAAATGAAAAACAAAATCATTGAACTACTTTCAAAGAACATTCCTGATATAGATAAGGAAGAGCTTGGTAATCTACTTGAGATTCCACCAAAGCCGGACATGGGTGATTATGCATTCCCTTGCTTCAGACTTGCAAAGACTCTTCGTAAGGCACCACCTTTAATCGCTTCAGAGATTGCTTCAAACATCGAACCTGCTGATTTCCTTCAGAAGGTAGAATCAAACGGTGCCTATGTGAATTTCTTCCTTAATAAAGAAGGTCTGGTTAAGAGCATACTTGAAAAGGCATCAAAGGACGACTTCGGAAGCTCAGATGAGGGTGCTGGCAAAACCATATGTATAGATTATTCTTCACCAAACGTTGCAAAGAATTTCCATGTTGGTCACCTCAGAACCACTATCATAGGTAATTCCATATATAAGATTTATTCCAAGCTGGGATACCATGTAGAAAGAATTAATCATCTTGGCGACTGGGGAACGCAGTTCGGAAAGCTTATCGTAGCATATAAGAAATGGGGCGATGAGGCTTCAGTAAAGGAAAAGGGAATCGAAGAGCTCATGAGACTCTACGTTGTTTTCCATGAAGAAGCAAAGAAGGATCCTTCCCTTGAAGACGAAGCAAGAGCCTGGTTCCACAAGATGGAACTTGGAGACGAAGAAGCCCTTAAGATATGGAGATGGTTTGTAGATATAAGCCTTGTTGAATACAAGAGAACCTACGATCTTCTCGGGCTTGACTTCGATCACTTCACTGGGGAAAGCTTCTACAGAGATATGACAGACGATGTTGTTTCTAAGATTGAGAACGCCGGTCTGCTCACCGAAAGTGAAGGTGCAAAGATTGTTGACCTTGAAGCATATGATATGCCTCCTTGCCTTATTCTTAAGAACGACGGAAGCTCAATATATGCAACCAGAGACATTGCGGCTATATTCTATAGAAAGAACACATATAACTTCACAAAGTGTCTGTATGTTACCGGCCAGGAACAGAAGCTTCACTTCTCACAGGTATTCAAAGTAGTTGAGCTTCTCGGAAACGAATGGGCTGCTGACTCTCTCGTACATATACCATATGGACTTGTCAGTCTTGCCGGCGAAAAACTCTCAACCAGAGACGGAAATGTAATATATGCTGAAGATATCCTTAAAGAAGCAATAAGTAAGATCAAGGAGATCATCATTGAAAAGAATCCTGATCTTCCAAACAAGGATGAAGTTTCCAAGACTGTCGGTGTTGGTGCTGTAATGTTTAATGATCTCTATAATCAGAGAATCAAAGATGTTTCATTCAATTGGAACAAGCTCCTTAACCCTGATGGAGAAACCGGCCCATATGTTCAGTATACGTATGCAAGATGTTCCAGCATCCTCAGAAACGTTGGCGAGTATGACATATCTGATATAGACTACTCTTTTATTACAGACCCTGCTTCAATAGCTCTTATTAAAGACTTTGATAGATTCCCATCTATAATAGAAGATGCTGCTGCAAAGTATGAACCGTCAGTTATTGCAAGATATGTCATGGACGTTGCTCACAGCTTTAACAAGTTCTACACTGACAATCATATCAATGTTGAGGATGAAGCAACTCGTAACGCTCGTGTATCCCTCGTAGTTATAACAAGACGCATCATAAAAGATGCACTCGCTCTCCTAGGAATCGGCGTTGTGGAACAGATGTAAATGTTTCACGTGAAACATCTTTATAATACCAGGTCATACACCCGTCGGAATCGTTCCGGCGGGTTTCTTTATGTTTCACGTGAAACATCCCTGCCTCTAATTACGTACAAAACGTTTCACGTGAAACATCCTTCTTCCATATCCTTATACCAATTGTTTCACGTGAAACATCGCCCACAACTTCTCGCAATCATTCTGGTTATGCAGTCATCTTCATATTCCACGCCAAAAAGCGTTATTGATTATATTAAATCAGAATGTTTCACGTGAAACATTCATTGTGTATAACATCCAAAAGTGTTATAATCGTTCAGAAACTACAACTATATTACTTTTATATAAGGAGTAATTATGGGAAGAATCATAGCAATTACAAATCAGAAAGGTGGCGTAGGTAAAACAACCACCGCCATAAACCTGTCCGCGTGCCTGGCAGAAAAAGGCAAAAGGGTTCTGGCCATTGATCTTGATCCGCAGGGAAACATGTCCAGTGGCCTTGGAATTCAAAAGGATAAAGTTGATTATTCAACATACGATCTTCTTACGGGAGAGAGGAATCTCGGCGAGTGCATGATAATGGATCAATTTGAGAACCTTTCTGTTGTCCCTTCAGGAATCGAACTCGCCGGAATAGAAATAGAGTTGATGGGAACGGAGGATAATCAGAAGATTCTTCGTAAGATTCTGAGAGGAGTTCGTAAGAAGTTTGATTTCATCATTATTGACTGTCCTCCATCGCTCAGCCTTCTTACCGTAAACGCTCTTACAGCAGCCGACACGGTAATTGTTCCAATACAGTGCGAATTCTATGCGCTTGAAGGATTATCACAGTTGATATATACTATCGACCTGATCAGAAAACAGCTCAATAAGTTTCTTGAGATTGAAGGCGTTGTATTTACTATGTATGATACAAGAACAAACCTTTCTCAGGATGTAGTAATGAATATTCGTGAAAATCTTGATCAAATAATATATGATACAGTTGTTCCAAGAAATGTTCGTCTTGCTGAAGCACCAAGTTTTGGTCTTCCAATCAATCTATATGACAGTCGCTCATCAGGAGCAAAAGCATACAGAGAATTAGCAGACGAAGTAATCAGAAACAAGCTGTATCAATAAATACATCACAACAATTTGAAACTCTGATTTAACTATTCATAGCAAATCGAGTTGGTTTACATAATATCGCAACTCTAAAGGAGGATAATATGGCAGCAAGAAGAGGTCTGGGTAGGGGTCTCAACACACTCATCCCTACTAATACCGATGATTCATCCGATGTTTCTGCAAAGAAGGATGTTAAAAAGAAAGCTACTTCTCATAAAGCTAAAAGCGATGAGAAAGCAGTAACTAAAGAAGTAATAAAAGAAGTTGTTAAGGAAGTACCTGCTGAGACTACTCTCAGTATATCAAGCATTGAGCCAAACCGCTCACAGCCACGTAAGAACTTCGATGAAACTGCTCTTAATGAGCTTGCTGATTCAATCAAGAAGTTCGGAGTTATAGAACCTATAGTTGTCTGCAAGGCAGGAAAAGTGTTTGAGATCATTGCCGGCGAGAGAAGATGGCGTGCAGCAAGACTTGCAGGTCTCAAGGAAGTACCTGTAATAATCCGTGATTATTCAGATCAGCAGAAGATGGAAGTTGCTCTTATAGAGAATCTTCAGAGATCTGACCTGAATCCTATCGAAGAAGCATCTGCATATAAGCTCTTAATTGATGAGTATAATCTCACTCAGGAAGTTGTTGCCGACAGAGTAAGTAAGAGCCGTACAGCTGTTACCAACTCGCTCAGACTTCTGAAGCTTGATAAGAAGGTTCAGGAAATGCTTATAGACGGTCGTCTCTCCATAGGCCACGCAAGACCGCTTCTTGCACTTACTGACGGCGAACTTCAGAGAGAAACTGCTCAGCTTATATACGACAGAAAAATGTCTGTTCGTGATACAGAAAAGCTCGTTAAGAAGCTTCTGTCTGTAGATCCTGCTGACTATGCTACACCAAGTGAAATGGACCGTGTTGCTTCCATATATAGAGAGATTGAGGAGAACCTGAAAAATGTTCTTGGTACAAAGGCCAAGATCAATGCAAAGGATAAATCCAAAGGCCGTATAGAGATTGAGTATTCTTCACAGGACGAGCTGGACAGAATTGTGAATATGCTTTATAACGCCAGATAAGCGAAAGCAAATGACAGGCGCTATATATAATAAGGGAGTATCAGAATGACAGTATTTGGATTAAAACTAGAAGTCATAGTCATAATACTTTTTGCACTCTGTATATGTCTTGCTGTTCTTCTGTTCATTATGTACAGAAAGCTGACAGCCATGTCGAGAAAGTATTATGCGCTGACTAACGGATCTCAGGGAGCTGACCTGGAGAACATTATCCTGGCCAGGTTCAAGGAGATAGATAAACTTAAGAAATACGTGAAGAAGCTTCATAAGGAACATAAAGAGATCCGTCTCAGAGCGGATTCCTGTATATGTAAGACCGGCGTTGTTAAGTACGATGCATTTGACAACCTTACCGGTGATCTCAGCTTCTCTGTGGCACTTCTGGACAGAGAGAGCAGTGGAGTGGTTCTCAGCTCCATGCATTCGAAGGAAGGCTGCTATACATATGCAAAAGAGATTATCAAAGGCAAATCATACGTTAATCTTTCGGAAGAAGAGAAAGAGGCTATTGCCAAAGCTCTTACGATAGATGAGGAAATAAATAACCTCATGAGGATTTCAGAAGATAACGATAGTGATTTCCCTGATACAGAAACACTTACGAGTGAAATGAAACCTAAGGTTGTTAAGAATCAAAAAACTAAGGATGTTAAAACTCAAAAGCCTAAGGCTGTTAAGAATCAAAAGCCTAAGACTGTAAAAACTCAAACCGGAAAGCCTGTTGCAAAGAAGAAAAAGAAAGCACCGGCAGATTCAAAGTTTGCATTAACTCAAACTGATGAACAATAAAAAAATATACAGTAAACATTATATAAAGGAGACTATCTCAAATGTTAGACATGAAATTCTTAAGGGAAAACCCTGACATTGTAAAGGAAAATATCAAGAAGAAATTCCAGGACAGAAAGCTTCCTCTTGTTGATGAAGTTATAGAGCTGGATGAAAAGACCAGAAAGAATCAGCAGGAAGCTGATGATCTCAGAAATAAGAAGAATAAGATTTCCAAGCAGATAGGTGCTCTCATGGCACAGGGCAAGAAAGAAGAAGCAGAAGCAGTAAAGGCTGAAGTTGCTTCATTCTCTAAGAGACTTGCAGAGCTGGAGAAGGAGAAGCCTGAACTGGATGCAAGAATCAGAGAGATAATGCTGACAATTCCAAACATAATAGATGATTCAGTTCCTATAGGAAAAGATGATTCAGAAAATGTTGAAGTAGAGCGCTTTGGTGAGCCTGTAATTCCTGACTTCGAAATCCCATATCATACTGAGATAATGGAAAGACTTGCAGGTATAGATCTCGATGCTGCAAGAAAAGTAGCCGGAAATGGTTTCTATTACCTTATAGGTGATGTTGCAAGACTTCACAGCTCAATACTGGCTTATGCAAGAGACTTCATGATAGGTAAAGGCTTCACATACTGTATTCCACCTTTCATGATAAGAAGTGACGTTGTTACCGGCGTAATGAGCTTCGATGAAATGGAACAGATGATGTATAAGATTGAAGGAGAAGACCTTTATCTTATCGGAACCAGTGAGCATTCCATGATTGGTCGTTTCATAGATGAAATGCTCGATGAAGAAACTCTTCCTCTTACACTTACAAGCTATTCACCTTGCTTCAGAAAAGAGAAGGGTGCTCATGGTATAGAGGAAAGAGGCGTTTATCGTATACATCAGTTTGAAAAGCAGGAGATGATCGTCGTTTGTAAGCCTGAAGAATCAATGAAGTATTTCAATGATCTCTGGAGCTACACAGTTGAACTCTTCAGAAGTCTTGATATTCCTGTAAGAACTCTTGAGTGCTGCTCAGGCGACCTTGCAGATCTTAAGGTAAAATCTATAGACGTTGAAGCATGGTCACCAAGACAGAAGAAGTACTTCGAGGTAGGAAGCTGTTCTAATCTCGGAGATGCTCAGGCAAGAAGACTTAAGATCAGAGTAAAGAAAGAAGACGGAACCAAGTATCTTGCACATACACTTAACAATACCGTTGTTGCTCCTCCAAGAATGCTCATAGCTTTCCTTGAGAACAACTTAAATGAAGACGGCTCAGTAAATATCCCTGTTGCACTGAGACCGTATATGGGCGGACAGGAGATAATTAAGCCTGTTAAATAGGAAAGAAAGGATCACACATGCACAAATATCTGCGTGCCGTAGGATTCAGTAATATAGAATCACGTTCACAACTTGAAGAAATATATAAAGAGACCCTATCCTCACCGAATCGTAAGGTTGCATCTACTCTGAACGAAACGTCAACGCTCGTTCAGTTCGACAGAGATTTCGGTGCAGGAATAGGTGTGTCTTTGGTCGGGGAAATGGACCGTGACGGATCTCTTTCAATAGAGCATTACTTTCCATATATCCGCCCAAAGTACTACACGAACGTAGACGCTATAGATATTGAAGAACATTCCTATAACAAATCATATGTAGGTACTGTAGGGGATATGTTCATAGCAATCATGTTCCATGTACAGAACATAACCGAATGTGACCGACTTCTTAAGTACCACAACAGGAATCTTACAACTGTGATGCTGTCAGGACTTTCGACTGACGGAACCATAATCCTTCCTATTGAAAAGGATGCATATCCTGATGAACAGAGAGAAGCCCTTCAGAAAAAAAAGAAGATTCTCATGGAACATGCAAAAAAGGGAAATGTAGACGCCATCAATACCATCACTGAAATGGATATTGAAATCTACAACCAGACCATAACAAGAATTGAAGATAATTCTGAGGATGTGCTTTCAGTTATAGATTCAACCTTCCTTCCTATAGGTATCGAAGCTGACAGTTACAGGGTTATCGGTTATATACTTGAAGTTAAAAAATTGTTCAATACATTTACAAATGAACAGCTGTATGACATGACAATTGAAAGTCTGGGTTATAAGCTGAATATTTGTATAAATGCAAAGGATCTTGTAGGTGAGCCTCTTCCGGGAAGAAGATTCCGAGGGGATATATGGCTGCAGGGATACCTGGTAATGTAAGTTTTTCTTGACTTTTATACACATTTTCTCTAAAATGTCTAGGTCTGTATCTTTTTTATATTTTTGATTATTAACTTCATATATAAAAGGATACCGAATAAAAAGAATAAATTTATAGAAAGGAGATTACTGTTATGAAGATGACATTTCAGCCAAACACAAGACACAGATCAAAGGTTCATGGTTTCAGAAAGAGAATGAGCACAGCTAATGGACGTAAGGTTCTGTCAGCCAGAAGAGCAAAGGGAAGAAAAGCTATCTCAGCGTAAAGGTCACTTTCTCGTGACCTTTTAATTTGGTGAAAATATGAAGAATATTCATTCACTCAAAAACTACAGAGATTTTGGCAAGGTCTATGACCAAAAGAAATCGTATGCCAACAAATATTTAGTGATGTATTCCGCCGCCAACAATTTGGAATACAGTAGAATCGGGATCTCTGTAAGTAAGAAAGTTGGCAACAGTGTTGTAAGACACAGAGTCGTAAGACTCATAAGAGAAAGTTACAGATTAAATAAAGATACACTTAAGCCTGGATATGACATTGTTATAATAGCCAGAAATACATCCAAGGGCGAAAAATTTGCCACTATCGAAAGTGCTTACCTTCATTTATTGAAGCTGCACGGATTGTTTATATAATAGGAAAGTATTTTTCTTATTAATGGGAAAGAATATGTCAAAGGTTTGTATTTATTTAATTAGACTTTATCAGAGATTTTTATCGCCACTTAAAAGACATGGAACATGTATCTTCTATCCTACTTGTTCGAATTATGCTATAGAGGCATATAAGAAATATGGTTTTTTAAAAGGAACCGCTCTTACTATTTGGAGGATACTAAGGTGTAACCCCTTCAATGACGGAGGTTATGACCCTGTTCCTTAAAGGAGAAACAGATGACAGCAATCAGCAAACCACTTGCATGGCTTTTTGGTAAGCTCATAAATGTACTGTACCATTGCTTTGCAGGTATGGGTATAGAGAGTGTTGCTCTCAGTATTTTCACGCTCACTCTTATCATAAGACTTCTTCTTTTCCCTTTTAACTTCAATATGTCTAAATCCGGAAGGATACAGCAGTTCCTTAAACCGGAGTTTGACAAGATCAATAAGAAGTATAAAGGTAAAAAAGATCAGCAGTCTATGATGAAGTTGAATCAGGAATCTGCTGCACTTAGAAAAGAATATGGTATTAAGCAGTCAACAGGCTGTATTACCATGCTTATACAGCTTCCGGTACTTTGGGGAGTATATGAGGTATTTAGAAATACTGATACATATATTCAGGGTGCCTCAGAAAAGGCTAATTACCTTTTTGGTATGGGTTCTGAATTCCAGAAACAGTTCAACCTCAGTATTGCCCCTAATGCAAATGGATGGAAACATTGGACACTTATGATTCCTATCCTTTCATTTGTATTCCAGCTTCTCAGTATGCTTGTTACCCCTATGCAGTCAACAGGAGATGCTCAGCAGGATGCTCAGATGAAATCAATGAGAAATACCATGTTTATCATGCCACTCTTCTCATTCTTTATCTGTTTATCACTTCCTATGGGTCTTGGTGTTTACTGGATATCAAGTGCTCTTATAGGTTTCCTTATCACACTCGGAACAAATATTTACTTCGATCATTGTGATATGGAAAGAATAGTTGAGAAATCTAAAGCCAAAGCTGCAATAAAGAATGCAAAGGATGAAGCTAAGGGTAAGAAGTCATTCATGGACAGAATGATGGAAAACATGTATGGCAGTCAGGATGATTCAGCTGATGATTCTGAAAATATGGCTAAGTACAGTAGTGCAAGACTTAAGAATTATACTTCACCTGTTGATTCAGACAGTGATGAAACAGAGAAGCCTGCTGTAGAATATAAGAAAGGCAGTCTTGCATCAAAAGCAAACGCTCTCGCAAGGTACAACGAAAAAGGAGAAAATAAATAATGGAGTATAAGGAATATAGGGCTAAGTCTGTAGAGGAAGCTACCATGGAAGCAGCAGCTGACCTTGGAGTTGAATCATCTAAGCTCGATATTGATATAGTTTCTGAAGGCAGTGCAGGATTCCTTGGAATCGGTTCAAAGCCTGCAATCATTAACGCAAGACTCAAAGAAGATGATATCGTATCCATGACAAGAGAATATCTTGATAATCTCTTCAAAGCAATGGATATGGATGTTAAGGTTAATATTGATTTTGATGAAGAGAAAAATGAAATGTCCATAGACCTTGAAGGACCTGAGATGGGTATTCTTATAGGTAAGAGAGGTCAGACTCTTGATTCACTTCAGTACCTTACAAGCCTCTTCGTAAACAAGAAGAAGGATAAGTACATCAAGATCAAGATGGATACAGAAAACTACAGAGCAAGAAGAAAAGAAACTCTTGAAAACCTTGCTAAGAACATAGCTTACAAGGTAAAGAAGTCAAGAAGACAGTTTGTTCTTGAACCAATGAATCCATACGAGAGAAGAATCATCCATTCAACTCTTCAGCAAGATAAATTTGTAGCTACCAGAAGTGAAGGTGAAGAGCCTTACAGAAAGGTAGTTGTATACCTTAAGAAGAAGTAAATAGAATTGATCTACATAAGAAAAAACCACAGCCGAAAAGGTTGTGGTTTTTCTTATTTTGCACGACTTGTGCTTCTTAATGTACCCGAGGTGATTCGAACACCCGACCTTCCGCTTAGGAGGCGGACGCTCTATCCAGCTGAGCTACGGATACAAACATATGTATTCTATATGAACTGTCTTTAATCGTCAAGTTAAATTCATAATTTAAGCCCTTCTAAAGTGTTGATAAACCTTGTTAAAATCGTCATTTTGGTGTATTATATACCCTAGATAAATATCGTTTTGAAGGGATTATAAATGAAAGAGGAAATCAAGAAAAACTGGTCCAAAATACTGAAGGTTATTGAGACTGAATGTGATGTACCACATATAATAATTACCACATGGATAGGGTCACTTGAAATCTTTGATATCAAGGACAATACTATCTTCTTTTATGTAGATGAGAAGCGTGGTAAACATGGTGTTGAATATCTTCTGAAGAAAGGTTACGACCTTTATCTTCTGTCAGCTATAAGACAGGTTCTCAACAATCCTGATATAGATCTCGCAATAGATGAGAAATCCAGCTATATGAAAAATGAGAATAATGAAAAATCCGGAGATGATAATGAAGAGTATAAGTCTGCCGTGAAGAAGAGTAATCTCAATGAGTACTATACATTTGATAACTTCGTTCCGGGTGACAGTAATAAGCATGCTCTTGCAACATGTCTTGCCATAGCTGATATGCCAAGTCAGGATAATTACAATCCTCTTTTCCTTTATGGTGGATCAGGACTTGGAAAGACTCATCTTATCCAGAGTATAGCTCATTATATAATTCAGCATGATCCTACAAAGAATGTTCTCTATGTAACTTCAGAGAAATTCACAAATGAAATCATCACTGCTATACAGAACAATAAGACTGATGAATTCAGAGCCAAGTACAGACAGGTTGATGTACTTATCATAGACGATATTCAGGAAATCATAGGACGTGAAAGAACACAGATAGAATTCTTCAATACATTTAATTATCTGTATGAAGAAAAGAAACAGATTATCATATCCTCGGATAGACCACCTAAGGAATTCAATTCTCTTGATGAGAGACTTCGTTCCAGATTCGAATGGGGTGTTCCAATAGACATCCATGAACCTGATTATGAAACCCGTATGGCTATTCTTCATAAAAAGGCAGAGAATAAGAAACTTACCAACATTCCTGAAGAAGTATTCACATATATTGCTGAAAACATTGTTTCAAATGTAAGAGAACTTGAAGGTGCTCTCAATAAGATAAGTATATTTGCCAATCTTACAGGAGAAAGTATAACAGTTGATCTGGCTCAGGAAACTCTGAAGGATCTCATATCCAAAGAGTCCAGCGTTGCTATAACACCTGAACTTATACTCAAGGTTGTTTCCGAGCATACAGATATTTCTGAGAACGACATTAAGTCCAAGAAGAAGAATGCAGATATAGCTCTTGCAAGACAGATAGTAATGTATCTCTGCAGGACTTATACAGATAAGAGTCTTCATGCCATAGGTGAAATAGTCGGCGGAAAGAACCACGCAACTGTTATTAGTGGTGTTAATAAAGTGTTGGAAAAAATGAATGTTGATCCTGCATTCAAGGCTAACATCGAAGTAATGGTAAAGAAGATTAATCCTACTGAATAATGCTTTGTTATTTATGTTGAATCTGTGCTATTAAAATCAACATATAAGTAACGCCGAAAAACGTTACATTTACAAGCAAAACATGAGTTATCAACAATATAACATGACTTATTACTATAATTGTTAATATATATATATACTATTAATAGCCTGCGGGCAAAACTGAGAGGGAGATCATTATGATTATCAAATGTAAGAAAGAAGAACTTGTAGCCGGTCTTAATATTGTTAGTAAAGCTGTTTCAAATAAAACAACATATCCTATTCTTCAGTGTGTTCTTATTGAAGCTGCTCAGGGTAAGATTAAATTTACATCAAACAATACTGACCTCGGAATAGAAACATATATAGAAGGAACTGTCATTAAGGACGGAACAAGTGCTATAGAAGCAAAGCTTTTCATGGATATTGTAAGAAAGCTTCCTGATGATGATATTACTGTTGATACAGAAGATGAGATAAGAGCTGTCATTACATGTCAGAAGACAAAATATACCATAGCTTATAAGTCCGGTAATGATTTTGTTAATATTCCTACTCTTAATACAGATAAGCATATTGAGATTTCTGAGTTTACTCTTCGTGAAATCATAAGACAGACTATATTCTCAATATCAGATAATGAGAATAATCCTATCATGACAGGTGAATATTTCGAAGTTAACGGTGATAAGCTTACAGTTGTTTCTATCGACGGTAAGAGAATATCAGTGAGAAATGTAGAGCTGGCTGATACAAACCAGAATGTTTCAGTAATAATTCCTGGCAAGTCACTTCTTGAACTTATAAAAATAATAAATGGCGGAGTTGATGATAAGGTTAATATCTACTTCGAGAATAACTATGTAATGTTTGAATTTGGTAAGACAAAGGTTATATCAAGACTTATTGAAGGTGAGTATTATAAGATTTCAAGATTCATGTCTATTGATCACAGCATGATAGTAAATGTTGATAAGAAAGAGCTTATTGATGCTATAGACAGAACTACCCTTCTTATCCAGGAAACAGATAAGAAGCCTATAATCGTAAGTGTTAAGGATGATAACAATATGTATCTCAGAGTTGATACGAATATGGGATCATTCAATGAGAATATTGAAGTTGATAAGGAAGGCGGAGAGATCGTTATAGGTTTCAATCCTAAGTTCCTTCTGGATGCACTTCGTGTAATCGATGATGACAGAGTAAGCATATATATGAGTGATTCTAAGAATCCTTGTATAATAAAGGATGATCAGGAAAGCTTTACATATGTAATACTTCCTATCAACATTAATTCTGCAGCATATTAAGATTTGAGCAATTCATTTTTCAGAAAGAATAATTATGAAAAGTATTAAGATTAAAGATGAATTCATAAAGCTTGGTCAGGCTATGAAGCTTGCCGGACTTGTTGATTCCGGTATAGAAGCAAAGATAGTCATTCAGGATGGACAGGTAATGGTTAATGGTGAGGTTGATACCCGCAGAGGAAAGAAACTCGTACCGGGCGATACATTTACCTATAACGGAGAAACTGTTTCAGTAGAGTAGATTCAGATATGTATGTAGATAAGCTGGCACTTAGAAATTATAGAAATTATGAAAAAGCAGAGATAGAATTCAGTCATGGAATCAATATTCTCTATGGGGATAATGCCCAGGGGAAGACGAATATCCTTGAAGCCCTGTATCTGGTTGCAACTACGAAGTCGCACAGAGGAGCCAAGGATAAAGAAATTATAAGATTCGATGAAGAAGAAGCTCATATAAAGCTGAACATTGAGAAGAAGGAAGTAGACAGACGCATAGATATGCATCTTCGCAGAAATGGAAATAAAGGTGCTGCCATAGACGGACTTCCAATAAGGAGAGTTGCAGAGCTCTTCGGTATGGTAAATATTATATTCTTTTCACCTGAAGATCTCTCTATCATTAAGGATGGTCCAAATGAAAGACGTAAGTTCATGGACACATCACTCTGCCAGTTAAGTAAGATTTATTACAGTAATCTGGGTACTTACAATAAGATAATCAATCAAAGAAATAATCTTCTAAGAAGTATTAGTTTTGATAATAAGCTGATAGATACACTTGATGTGTGGGATGATCAGCTGGTCTCCTGCGGCGTAAAAATCGTCAAAGAGAGAAGAAACTTCATTCAGATGATGAATGAAATAATCAAAGATATTCATCTTTCACTGACATCCGGAAAGGAAGAGATTGAACTCAGATACGAGGCTTCCGTTCTGGAATATGAATATGATAAAGATTTAAAGAAAAAGAGGGATATGGACCTCAAATATATGAGTACTCAGATAGGTCCTCACAGGGACGATATAGGAATATTCATAAATGGAAAGGATGTAAGGCTCTACGGATCCCAGGGGCAGCAGAGAACAGCAGCTCTGTCACTCAAGCTTTCGGAGATTGAGCTTACCAAAAAGATTATTGATGATAATCCCATTCTTCTTCTTGATGATGTCATGTCTGAGCTTGACAGTAAGAGAAGAGATGCTCTCCTCAATAAAGTCAAAGATATACAGTGCATCATAACATGTACGGGATATGATGATTTTATAAAAGAGAGAATAAATATAGATAAGATTATAAACGTGACAAATGGAACTGTAACAGTTGAGAACAGGAGATAATCATGGAACAGAAAGAAAACTACGGCGCGGACCAAATACAGATTCTGGAAGGTCTTGAGGCTGTTAGAAAAAGACCCGGTATGTATATCGGAAGTACTTCAACCAGAGGACTTCATCATCTCGTATATGAGATTGTAGATAACTCTGTAGATGAAGCACTTGCAGGATACTGTTCAGAGATACAGGTTTTTATTAATCCGGATAATTCCATAACCGTTATAGATAATGGTCGTGGTATCCCTGTAGATATACAGGAGAAAGCACAACGACCTGCTGTTGAAGTTGTATTTACGGTTCTTCATGCAGGTGGTAAATTCGGCGGTGGAGGATACAAGGTTTCCGGTGGTCTCCACGGTGTTGGTTCTTCAGTTGTTAACGCTCTGTCGAACTGGCTTGAGGTAGAGGTATCACGTAACGGTCATATATATAAGCAGCGCTACGAAAGAGGCGAGATAATGTATGACCTTAAGATTGTCGGCGATACTGATAAGACAGGTACCAAGGTTACTTTCCTTCCGGATGATACCATATTTGATGACGTGATATATGATTATGAGACTCTTAAGGTAAGGCTTCGTGAAACAGCATTTCTTACCAAGAATCTGAAGATATCACTTACAGATCTTCGTACCGAAGAGGGAGAAGAACCTAGGAGCGATACATTTCACTATGAAGGCGGCATAAAAGAGTTCGTTTCATACATCAACAAGAACAAGACTCCTCTCTATGACACAGTTATATATGCCGAGGGTGAGAAAAATGGAATATATGTTGAGGTAGCATTACAGCATAATGATTCTTATAACGAGGCAGTATACAGCTTCGTAAATAATATCATTACTCCTGAAGGTGGTATGCATCTTACAGGTTTCAGAGCTGCCATAACAAAGGTTTTCAATGATTATGCAAGACAGTCAGGAACACTTAAGGAAAAGGATGACAATCTGTCAGGTGAAGATCTTCGTGAAGGTCTCACAGCCATAATAAGTGTCAAGATAGAGGAACCTCAGTTCGAAGGACAGACGAAGCAGAAGCTTGGAAATGCTGAAGCACGTACAGCAGTTGAAGGTGTAATGGCTGAACAGCTCACTTATTTCCTTGAGCAGAATCCTAAGGTTGCAAAGGTTATAGTTGAGAAAGCACTTCTTGCACAGAGAGCTCGTATCGCAGCAAGAAAGGCAAGAGATGTAACCAGAAAGTCTACACTTTCCGAGTCCATGACTCTTCCGGGTAAGCTTGCAGACTGCTCAGACAAGAATCCTAAGAACTGCGAGATATACATAGTCGAGGGAGATTCCGCCGGCGGCTCAGCAAAGACAGCAAGAAACAGAGCAACTCAGGCTATACTTCCTCTTAGAGGTAAGATTTTAAATGTAGAGAAGGCCCGTATAGATCATATCCTTGAGAATAAAGAGATTCAGGCTATGATCACAGCATTCGGAACAGGTATTCATGAGGGCTTCGATATAGAGAAGCTTCGTTATGACAAGATAATAATCATGACGGATGCCGACGTCGACGGTGCTCATATAGCAACGCTTCTCCTTACATTTTTCTATAGATTCATGCCTGATCTCATAAGGCAGGGTCACGTATATCTGGCTCAGCCACCTCTCTACAGACTGGAGAAGAACAAGAAGTTCTGGTATGCATACAGCGATGATGAGCTTTCATCTATCATCGAAGAAGTTGGACGTGATCAGAACAATAAGGTTCAGCGTTACAAAGGTCTTGGTGAAATGGATGCCGAGCAGCTCTGGGATACAACCATGGATCCGGAGAAGAGAATTCTCCTCAGAGTATCTATGGATGGCGAGGATGAATCAGAGGTTGATCTTACGTTTAATGTGCTCATGGGTGATAATGTTGAGCCGCGTAAGAAGTTCATCGAGGATAATGCGAAGTTTGTGAAAAATCTTGATATCTAGTGAGGTTGACGATTTACAATTTATCATCAAACATTCGAAACGCGCCTCTCGGCTCCGTTATTAGGACGCTACGCGCGTCTTGAATTGCACTTCGTGCAATGCGCTACGCGGTTAGTTCACCTCACTGCGTTCGGTGCAACGCCGCGCAGCGGTACTAAACTCGTAAGCAACAAGTTACTTACTCGTTAAGTACCGGCAGTCGTCAAGGGTTTCTCATGTTTATGATTATTGTAAATCTGTGAACAGGATAATATAAAGAATCAAGTTTTTCACATATTCAGGCATTATGAGCTTCTGGGTAGGTTTTGAGTATATTGGTTATTAATCATAATTTATAAAGGTATGTAGATAATGGATGACGAAAAGATTTTCGACAAAATAAATGAAGTGGATCTCAAAAAGACTATGGAGAATTCGTACATCGATTATGCGATGAGCGTAATCGTGGCACGTGCTCTTCCTGATGTAAGGGATGGTCTTAAACCGGTTCAGCGTAGAATACTTTATTCTATGATAGAACTGAATAACGGTCCGGATAAGCCACACAGAAAATGTGCCCGTATAGTCGGTGATACCATGGGTAAATATCATCCACATGGTGACAGCTCCATATATGAGGCTCTTGTTAAGCTTGCTCAGGAATGGAATACCAGATATCCTCTGGTAGACGGTCATGGAAACTTTGGTTCTGTGGACGGTGACGGCGCAGCTGCCATGAGGTACACAGAGGCAAGACTTACCAAGATTTCTATGGAAATGCTTGCAGATATCAACAAGGATACTGTTGATTTTGTTCCTAACTTTGATGAAACAGAGAAGGAACCAACAGTTCTTCCTGCACGTTACCCGAATCTTCTTGTAAATGGAACGACAGGTATTGCAGTTGGTATGGCAACGAACATTCCTCCTCATAATCTTCGTGAGGTAACAGATGCGGTTATAAAGATTATAGATAACCGTGTACAGGAGGACAGGGATACAGACATCGAAGAAGTCATGGATATAGTTAAGGGTCCTGACTTTCCGACAGGTGCTGAGATTCTTGGAAGACGTGGAATAAATGATGCTTACAGAACCGGCCGTGGTAAGATTAAGGTAAGAGCTCTGTCAGAGATCGAGCCTATGAACGGCGGAAAGCAGAGAATAGTTGTTACAGAGCTTCCTTACATGGTTAATAAGGCACTTCTGATAACAAAGATTGCTGAACTTGTTAAGAACAAGAAAGTCGACGGAATTACAGATCTTCGTGATGAATCTTCAAGAGAAGGCATGAGGATAGTAATAGAGCTCCGCAAGGATGCAAATCCGGGAGTTATTCTGAACAACCTTTATAAGCATACTCAGATGCAGGATACATTTGGTGTTAACATGCTCGCGCTTGTTGACAACCAGCCAAAGGTTCTGAATCTTCTTGATATGCTCAAATATTATATCAAGCATCAGGAAGAGGTTGTTACAAGAAGAACTCAGTTTGACCTCAAGAAGGCTGAAGAAAGAGCGCACATCTTGGAAGGTCTTCTTATCGCCATCGACAACATCGATGAAGTTATCAAGATCATAAGAGGAGCTGCAAATGTAGCGGAAGCAAAAGCTACCCTCATAGAGCGTTTCACACTTACAGATGTTCAGGCTCAGGCTATAGTCGACATGAGACTCCGTGCACTGACAGGTCTGGAAAGAGAGAAGCTTGAAGCTGAGTATAAAGAGCTTCAGGTTAAGATAGCAGAGCTTAAAGCTATCCTTGCAGATGAGAAACTTCTTCTCGGAGTTATCAAGGAAGAGATAAGCATTACTGCTGATAAGTATGGTGATGACAGAAGAACATCTCTCGGTGAAGATGAAGATGACCTTACAGATGAGGATCTTATCAAGGATGAGAGTACAGTTATAACCATGACTCATCTTGGATATATTAAGAGAATGACAGTTGATAACTTCCGTGCTCAGAACAGAGGCGGAAAGGGTATCAAGGGCATGCAGACCATAGAGGATGATTTCATAGAAGATATCCTTATGACTACGACCATGCACAAGATTCTTTTCTTCACCAGCCGAGGCAGGGCATTCTGTCTCAAGGGATATCGTATCCCTGAAGCAAGCAGGACTGCGAGAGGTGTTGCGATAATCAATCTTGTACCTCTTGAAGCAGATGAGAAGATCACGGCTATGGTTGCCATCAAGGACTTCTCACCGGATAAGTACTTCATCATGGTAACTAAGAAGGGTGTTATCAAGAAGACTCCGGAAAGTGCATTCTCCAACATAAGAAAGAACGGTCTTATAGCTATAGGTCTTCGTGAGGATGACGAACTTATAGAGGTTAAGACTACTGACAATACAAGAACCATTTACATGGTTACAAAGAAGGGTATGTGCCTTGCATTTAAGGATACAGATATCAGAAGCATGGGAAGAGGAGCCATGGGTGTCCGTGGTATGAGACTGAGAGGCGGCGACGAGGTAGTCGGAATGCAGCTTTCAACCCAGGGTAAGACACTTCTTGTTGTAACTGAAAATGGAATGGGTAAGAGAACGGCGAACGATTCATTTAGCATTCATAACAGAGGCGGTCTTGGAATCAAGTGTTATAAGATCACTGACAAGACAGGTGATATAGTTGGTGTTAAGGCAGTAAATGATGATCATGAGATAATGCTCATCACAAACCAGGGTATAATCATAAGACTTAAGTGCGATGATATTTCCACTATGGGAAGAGCTGCGTCGGGCGTAAGACTTATGAAGATAGATAAAGACAGCGACATCAAGGTTGCAGGTATTGCAAAGGTCAGGGAACTTCTTCCTGAGGAGCTTGAGGCTATAAAGAGAGAAGAGGAGTCTTTGGCTGAGGAAAAACCGGCTGAATAGACAAGGCATGTGAAGGGACAAAAACTATGAAAGAATTCTTCAATACAATGGAATCCTGGTCGAATACTGCACTTCTGGAGGAACAGCTCCGAAGTCTGGCAGAATTTCTTATAGTGCTCATAATCATAGCTACAGTTTTCTATCTGTGGATCAAGGCCAGGAATTATCTGGTGCATCGAAAAGACAAGGATAGGAAGAACAGGGATTTCCTTGATTAGATTTTACGATAATTATATGCAGGTAATAATAGATGAAAAGAATTAGTTTTGACGATATTGTAAATGCTGTGGGCGAGATGTGTATTGATGCGAATCTGCATCTCTCACAGGATATGGAGAACAAGATAAGAACTGCCAAGGGTACTGAAAAATGTGCCCTTGGCAGTATGGTTTTGAATCAGCTGGTTCAGAATCTTGAGATAGCCGGAGAAGACAGAATTCCGATATGCCAGGATACAGGCATGGCGGTATTCTTTGTTGAGGTAGGCCAGGATGTAACTATAGATGGTAATCTGACTGAGGCCATAAATGAAGGTGTCAGAAAGGGTTATACAGAGGGATATCTCAGAAAGTCTGTAGTCAGTGATCCGCTTATCAGAGAGAATACCAAGGACAATACACCGGCTATAATTCATTATGATATAGTTCCCGGTGATGAACTGAAGATAACTATAGCTCCGAAGGGATTTGGAAGTGAAAACATGAGCCGTCTTGTAATGCTTAAGCCTGCTGACGGTGTAGAGGGCGTGAAAAAAGTAGTGCTTGATACAGTAGCAGCTGCAGGACCGAATGCATGTCCGCCTTTCGTAGTCGGAGTCGGAATAGGCGGAGATTTCGAGCTGGTTGCTAAGCTAGCAAAGAAAGCTCTCACAAGAAATACAGATGAAAGAAGTAAGCTTCCGCATATAAAAGCTTTCGAGGATGAGCTTCTCGAAAGCATCAACGCTCTCGGTATTGGTCCTGCAGGTCTCGGTGGCAGCAACACTGCACTTGCAGTGAATATCGAGACATACCCGACACATATCGCAGGCCTCCCGGTTGCTGTAAACATGTGCTGTCACGTAAACCGTCACAAAACAGTAGTATTATAAAACCACCTTAGAATTAGCAGAGGATAAAAATGGAAAGACATATAAATGTACCGTGCAGTAAACAGGAACTCGCTGAACTTCGTTCAGGTGACTATGTTTATCTGACAGGAACTATATATACAGCAAGAGATGCTGCTCATAAGAGAATGTACGAGGCACTGGAAAGAGGAGAAGAGCTTCCGATAGATATCGAGGGAAGCTTTATATATTATCTTGGACCTACTCCGGCCAGAGAGGGTATGGTTATAGGATCCGCAGGGCCAACTACATCAAGCCGTATGGATAAATATACTCCTAAGCTTCTGTCTCTCGGACTTGCCGGAATGATAGGCAAAGGCAAGAGAAATGATGAGGTTAAGGCAGCGGTTACAGAGTATGGTTCAGTATACTTTGCAGCTGTAGGAGGTGCAGGTGCACTTCTTTCAAAATGTATCAAAGAGTCAGAGGTTATAGCATATGATGACCTTGGAACAGAGGCAATAAGAAAACTTACTGTCGAAGATCTTCCGGTTATCGTAATACTTGATACTGTAGGTGGAAATCTGTACGAATCAGCAGTTGAAGACTTCTTGGCACAGCAGTAGCGAGGAACCCAAATGGTATTAGTTCTGTATCTAATAATCATAAATATAGTTGCTTTCATTTTTTATGGCGTAGATAAAAAGAAAGCAGAGAAACATCAGCGAAGAATCAGTGAGGCTTCGCTGATTCTTTATGCAGTTTTTGGCGGGGCTTTCGGTGCATTCATAGGAATGATCGTGTGGCATCATAAGACAAGAAAACCGAAGTTCCGTATTTTGATTCCCGTACTTACGCTGCTATGGATGGCCATATGCGCATTTTGTCTGTATCAGAATTATCATCTTGTCGTTACAAGGTATGAATATACGAATAAAAAAGTAATATCGGAGAACGATGGCTTCAGGATAGTACAAGTGTCAGATCTCCACTGTCAGTTGTTCGGAATCAATCAGAAGACGCTGCTTGAAAAGATAGAAGCAGAGGATCCGGATATCATCGTTGTAACAGGAGATGCTGTAGATTTCACACATCCTATCTATCCATTTACGGAACAGTTCTTTGAAGGAGCGCTGAAAATCGCACCGGTTTATTATATCGACGGTAATCATGAGACTAATATAAATACAAAGAGGTTCAGTAAATACCTTAAGAAGCTCCATAATATGGGAGTGCAGTTTATAGATAACCTAAAGGTGGATCTGGACGGTATTGAGCTTGCAGGTGCGGAGGAAAGAAGCTTAGGCAGTGTGGACAGACTGGGGCTTTTTGAAGATGATCAGAAACTGCATATACTTCTGGCTCATGAACCGAGGTACATTGATACCTATGAGCGTGCCGGTGCGGACGTCGTTTTGAGCGGACATATTCACGGCGGTCAGATCATAATTCCCGGAAAGGGAGGATTTATATCACCGGATATTGAATTCTTCCCAAAGTACTATGCCGGGGAGTATAACGTAGGCGATACGACGATGTTCGTCAGTCGCGGACTCGGAAACAGCATCCTGCCTGTCAGGATTAATAATTACCCTGAGATAGTGGTAGTGACGCTTCATTCAAAGCAGTAGTTATGAACGCTCTTGATTTTTCAAGGGCGTTTTGTCACCTTTATGCATTCTAAGGCATATATATGGTGAAGGGGTGAGGAAGGACTTCCGCATCGCGACACCCTGAACGAAAGCAAAGGAGGCATATATGATTGCTAAAGACAAGGATTTGGATTTAGAACAGACAATCAACGAATACAGCAATATATTATACAAAATCTGTTTTCTGATACTTAAAAACGAGAATGATGTTAAAGACGTATTGCAGGAAACATTTATAAAGTATTACACAAAGTCGCCTGTTTTCAAATCTGAAGATCACAAAAAAGCATGGTTGATAAAGGTATCACAGAATAGATGTAAGGAATTCCTGAGATTTCACAAAAGACACGCTGCAGTCCCTCTTGATGAGGTGGAGCAGAGCGTGAGTGTTACAGACGGAATGGATACGGAAGAGATAGATGCGCTCAGCTTCGTATGGAATCTGAATTATAAGCTCAAAAGCGTTGTTATTCTATACTATATTGAGGGCTACAGCGTAAAGGAGGTCAGTCAGATTCTTGATATATCGGAATCAGCAGTAAAGAAGAGGCTTGAGAGAGCCAGAAAAGAGATAAGAGAATCTGTGAAAGAAGAAGGAGGCTTATTATATGACAGAACATGATATCGATAAAAGCATTGTTTCGAATATAGAAATACCTGATGAAATGAGGGACAGTCTTATAAATGATGTTAAGAAAGGAAAAAGGACATCAGATATAAGATTCAGATATTCAAATGTAATTATGGCTCTTTGTATGGCTATCATTTCATTTGCAAGCGGTGTCACAGCCAATGCAGCATTTGTCAGCTACAGAAACCGTGTTGAGAACATGCCGCAGGAGGAACAGGCAGATTATAATGATAAATTAGCAAATGACACGTACGACGTCGGTGACGAGTCAATGACAAGATCATTTACAAAGACTGAAGTTGAAAGACTCGTTAAACTGGAAGTAGATTATTATAAAAATGGAGTGTTCCCGCAGGAGAGTATGCCATTCCTTAAGAATCTCAGTGAACTGAAAGAGGGTATGATAGCATTCGTTGAAGAGGATAACAAGCTTCACATTCCGGATGGAGAGCTCTCAGACGAGCAGTTACTTCAGTACATTGATTACGAAGCAAAGTATATTTACACCATTGAACAGGAAGCAGAGAAGACCGAAGCGTCTGATGATGCTGAAAACAATGAAGCAGAAGAAGATGCATATGACCGAATCACTGTCGATGTTTCATCAGAAGATGAGGCGATAATAAAAGAAGAATCCAGGAAGCTTATATATCAGTTCTATGGTGAAGAAGTTGATGACACCTGGAACTGTGAGATTCGTGGAGCAAATCTGTCAGAGCTCTCTACATTTGGAGAGGAATGGGACGGTTACAGCGTGAATTGGTCAGAAAGCGATGCTCCTAACGCCAAATTCTATGAGCTTCAGCTTCCGAAGAACGAAGATGGAATCCTTATATTATCAAGAGGAGGCAGATCAGTATACGCAGACTGTGAGGAGTATTCCTGGGAAGAAGCACAGGAGTATAAGGACCAGGGCGAAAAAACCGTCAAGGAATTTGTTAAAGCAAAGTTCGGACTTGGCGAACCTGATCGTATCGAGTATGGTGGATTCGAAGCTGCAGACGGCGCACCTGTAGAGAGTTCAGTTATGTTCTTTGAACTTTATTATGGTGATAATCATATCTCTGTTGACTGGATCATATCTAAGGACGAGGTAAACGGAATCGTCGGAACAGGGATAAGTAAATAGTTTTTATAATCCTATACACAGGAAAGGGAAGCCTTTAAAAGGTTTCCCTTTTTTACTTGGAAAACTATCACTGTGGTGATATAATGATATTAACAATAGGAGGGAGGTGTAAATCGTGGAAATGGAAAAGAAGCTAACAATATATCATGGATCAAAGCAGATTGTGGAAGTTCCTGTTTTTGGAGAAGGGAGAAAGAATAATGATTTTGGATTAGGCTTCTATTGTACCGAAAGCAACGAACTTGCAAAAGAATGGGCAGTATCATCGCTGAGTGATGGTTTTTCTAACAGGTACACACTTGATACTGAACATCTGAATATTTTATACCTCAACACTCCGGATTATACAATCCTTAACTGGATTGCAGTTCTTGTGGAGCATCGCTTATTCTCTATTAATACACCGGTGGCAAGAAGAGCAAAACAGTATTTGATTGATAACTTCAGCATTAATGTAAATGCGTTCGATCTGATTGTCGGTTATAGGGCGGATGATTCCTACTTTGATTACGCGGAGGCATTTGTTAATAACGGAATAACGGTGGAGCAGTTGGCACGAGCTATGCATCTTGGAAAGCTGGGAGAACAGATTGTTATTAAATCAAAGTTTGCGTTCTCTAAGATTAAGTATGAAGGATTTGAACAAGCTGATAGAGCCAAGTATTATATTCTTCGCAAAACCAGGGACGAAGATGCTAACAGGACCTATATGGGGATTTTGGAAGAAGAAACTGATGGGCTATTCATTCAGGATATTATAAGAGGAGGTATCAAGAATGATGATTCACGCATACCGAGAAACATATCTGAATAGTGCTCAATCGGTGCTGGGCGATGCATTCGATTATGCGGTGAATACCTGTAAGATATCCGGAAATGATTTTGTACAACTCTTTGTTTCCAGTTCCGTCAGTCGTCGAATGGAAAATGGAGAACCGGCTGTGATTGCCGGGAAAAGTGGAATCGAGATAGCCTGGGAAGTTATTTTCGAAACCACTGGCAGACGAATAGAATCAGATCCGAAGGAGCGGTTTGAACGTTCCGTGGAATACTGGATTGGTTGGGCTGTTGCGTATTATCAATGGTATTCGTCAAGAAGATACAGTGACATTTTCAAGGCATTGTCTTTTGATGATCTGCAGAAGATGTATCACACCCTGCACGAAGCTGATATCACTAAGTTTGTCGATATAGCAGAGGAAAGAACCAGAGGCTATTTCAAGGATACTAACTTGAAACGTATACGTACGGCATACGGATGTTCACAGGCGGAACTGTCAAGACGGGCAGGAGTAAGTCTTCGATCTATTCAGATGTATGAACAACGCCGAAAAGATATTAACAAGGCAAGTGCAGAAACGTTATACAGTTTATCAAAAGTTATGGGATGTACGATTGAAGATCTGATTGAAAAGAGTAAGTAATCGACCGCTTAATATACATGAAGAAAGAACCTGCTTGAAAAAGCAGGTTCTTTTTAGAGGCGCCAACCAGATTTGAACTGGTGATAGAGGTGTTGCAGACCTTTGCCTTACCACTTGGCCATGGCGCCATAGCTCCCCGAGTAGGGCTCGAACCTACAACCCCGCGGTTAACAGCCGCGTGCTCTACCATTGAGCTATCGAGGAATATTAAATTATCGGAGATGGAGGGATTTGAACCCTCGCGCCGGTCACCCGACCTACACCCTTAGCAGGGGCGCCTCTTCAGCCTCTTGAGTACATCTCCAGCTGAACATTTGTCCCGTACCAAAATGCGGCACTAAAGAATCATAGCAAACAAGCTTATCTATGTCAAGAAAATATTGAAAACTGTCCTAAAATCATTGAAAACTGACCTAAAATCCATTATAGTTATTACGTTATGCAAGACTAATCTTTGGTGTAGGAGGGTGAGTATATGTTTTGTCCAAAATGCGGTCAGCAGAATCCGGACGATGCAAAATTCTGCGGTTATTGTGGTTTTTCATTAATATCCAGCGAGACTCCGGAAGCAACTAATTACAGTCAGCAGCCGGTGGCAGCTCCAACTACTGATAACAGTCAGCAGCAGGGATACGATCAGACTGCCTATTACAATCAGCAGGCAACAGGCCAGACCGTGGATTACAATCAGCAGGCAACGGGCCAGACTGCAGATTACAGTCAGCAGAATGCAGATTACAGTCAGCAGAATGCAAACTACAGCCAGCAGAATGCAAACTACAGCCAGCAGAATGCAAACTACAGCCAGCAGCCGGCTCAGAACACCGGTTACAGCCAGCAGGCGGCAGCTCCGAAGCAGCCGATTCCGAAGAAGTATATGATCGCCGGAATAATAGGCGCAGCTGCACTCGTTTTGATACTTTGCATTTCATGCATAGCAATCTTCAGTTCAAGAAGAACTGTAAACCTCAACAAGTTTGTAGTTGTAGAGACAAGCGGTTACGAAGGTTATGGCGAGGCTAATGTATATGTAGACTGGGTTGCTGTAGAACAGAAATATGGCAAGAGACTTAAGTTTACCAGAAAAGCGAAGAAAGAGCTGGGAATCCTGTATAAGGTTACATCACCTGTAGCGTATATTAAGGATGCAGTATCAGTTGAACTTGTTGCGTCTGATAACCTCTCCAATGGTGATACGATTGAATATAGATGGAACGTTGACGAAGATTACATCAAGAAGTACGTCAAGGGTAAGGTAAAGTTCAAGGATAAGGAATACAAAGTTGAAGGCCTTGAGGAAGTCGGTACATTTGATGCATTTGCTGATCTTGATGTATCGTTTGAAGGAATCGCTCCTGACGGAAGAGTAGTACTTGATTATAAAGGTTCAGACCTTAATTCATATGATTTCCACTGTGAGACTATGAACGGTCTTTCAAATGGGGATACAGTTACAGTTACTATCCCAAGTGATGATATGGGTTCATATGCTGAGAGGTTAGGAAAGATTCCGGCAGAGACAGAGAAGGACTATGAGGTATCCGGACTTGATGAATACGTTGCATCATATATCGATCTTCCGGATGATTTTATAAATAAGATTAAAGGAGATGCAGAGGATACAATACTCGCAAACTTTGCAAATGATGACAGTGCATCCGTAGGCGATCTCGAGTATGCAGGTTATGCTTATCTTACAAGAAAAGAAGATGCTTACGGAAACGCATATAACATTATCTATATTATTTACAGGGGCAGGGTTTCCAGTTCAGACAACAGATTTACGGCCGGAACAGTATACTTCCCTGTAGGATTTACAGATATTCTTAAGAATGACGAAGGTGTGAATTACAGTGAGTCAACAGGAATACTCGGAAACTCATATGTAGATGGAAAGTATTCAACAAGAGGATATGTTAATCCTATTAATGCTTACATTGATATAGTTGAAAGCAACAGAGAGAATTATGATGCTGAGTGTGCTGATGGATTTGAGAGATATGAGGCATATGAACATATAGAGTCAATCGCTGATATTGCAGATGACTATAAAGAAACTCTTAAAGCAGATGCATTAGACAGAATCAAGAGCTATATAGCATCTGATTATGAAGAAGAGGTTTCCGTGGGTGAGATTTCATTCAAGGGCGAATACCTCCTTGTAGCTAAGGATCTGGGAACAGATTTCGCACAGAATAATGTTTATTACCTTGTATTCGCGGCAACTGTTTCTCATTCTGAGGGCGAGTTTGATACAACAACAGTTTACTATCCGGTAAGATATAACGGTGTTGTAATGCTTCCGGATGACGAATATATGGTTTCTTCATGTGAAGGTATTGTAGGAAGTTCAGATTTCAGTGACGGCTGGTATGATACCCGTGGCTATATTGAAGGAACAAAGATGTATGATGATCTGGTTACTGCAAATCGTGAATCATACAAGTATGAGGTCTCAGACGGCCTGAAGGAATTCGGTGAATAGAATTCACTATAATATAATCCTAGGAGGATATTTATGAACAAGAAGAAATTAATCAGGATCATGGCACTTGTTCTTATGCTTGCATCCGTATGTACAACTGCGGTTTTTGCGGCAGGCGAAGACGGTATCGATCCTATGGCAGGAAATCCTTTCTACCATTCATTCTGGGCACTGGTACCACCTATCATAGCTATAGCACTGGCGCTCATAACCAAGGAAGTATACTCATCGCTTTTCATAGGAATAGTTGTGGGCGGACTCCTGTACTCAAAGTTCAGTTTTGAGGGAACACTTACACATGTATTTAACGACGGTATAGTTGCTTCACTCGCAGATGCATACAATGTCGGAATCCTGGTATTCCTTGTAATACTCGGAACTATGGTTGCCATTATGAATAAGGCGGGTGGATCCGCGGCGTTCGGACGTTGGGCAAGTACTCACATAAAGACTCGTATAGGCGCTCAGCTTGCGACAATTGCTCTCGGTGTACTTATATTCATAGATGACTATTTCAACTGCCTCACAGTCGGCAGCGTTATGAGACCTGTTACTGACAAGCACAACATCTCACGTGCCAAGCTTGCATATCTTATAGATGCTACTGCAGCGCCTGTATGTATCATAGCTCCTGTTTCATCATGGGCAGCAGCCGTTTCAGGTTTCGTTGAGGAAGGAAATGGATTGCACCTTTTCATTAGGGCAATCCCATACAACTTCTATGCACTCCTTACAATAGTAATGATGCTCTTCCTTGCTGTTTCAAACATGGATTTCGGCCCTATGGCACGCCATGAGGATGCAGCAAAGAACGGCGATATCTTCAATGGTCTTAAGAAGGCATCTGATGCCGCAAATGAAAAGACCAATGAGAAGGGTAAGGTTATAGACCTTGTACTTCCAATAATAGTACTTATTGTTGCCTGTGTAATCGGAATGATCTATTCAGGTGGATTCTTCGAAGGCGAAAGCTTTGTTAATGCATTTTCAAATGCAGACGCATCTGTAGGACTCATGCTCGGATCGGCAGTTACACTTGTTGTTACGATCATTTATTTCCTTCTCAGAAGAAGCTTAACTTTCAAGGATCTTATGGATTGTCTCCCTGAAGGCTTTAAGGCTATGGTTCCTGCAATACTCATACTTACACTTGCCTGGACACTTAAGGCTATGACAGATTCACTCGGAGCTAAGGAGTTCGTTGCTGACTTCGTTATGAACAGGGCAGCTAACTTCCAGTCATTGCTTCCGGCTATAATATTCCTTATCGCATGCTTCCTTTCATTTGCAACAGGAACATCTTGGGGAACATTCGGTATACTTATACCTATAACACTCAGCGTATTCCCGCTTACAAATCCTCTCGGAGTTGTATGTGTGTCTGCTTGTATGGCAGGTGCTGTATGCGGCGATCACTGCTCACCTATATCTGATACAACTATCATGGCATCTGCAGGTGCACAGTGTGATCACGTTGCACACGTTTCAACACAGCTTCCATACGCACTTACGGTTGCGTGTGTCAGTGCCGTGACGTATGTTATTTCCGGATTCATCCCGAAGGCATATATAGTACTTCCTATCGGTATTGTTCTTATGATCGGAACTCTCTTTGTTATGAAGAAAGTTATCGGAAATAAGGATATTCCGGTTGTAGAGAAGATTGAAGAGGGACTCGATCTCGAAGAAAAGAAATAATTAAGAGAAGTATCTAATGTCAGAAAAGAAGATAGTAGATATGACAGTTGGCTCGCCGCTGAAGCATGTTCTTATGTTCATGCTTCCCACTCTGGCGGGCTATCTGTTTCAACAATTTTATAGTTTGGTCGACACGATCATAATCGGAAGATACCTTGGCGAGAACAGCCTTGCGGCGGTAGGAGCAACGGGAAGCGTTACATTTATGGTTATAGGCTTCTGTATGGGGCTCTGTTCAGGCTTTGCCATACCTGTTGCACAGAAGTTTGGAGCTAAGGATTATGTTTCCATGCGCAAATTTGTAGCCAACAGTATATATACGTTGGCTATTTTTGCTATTGTCATAACGGTTATAGTTTTCCTGGAATGTCGAAATATTCTTACTCTTCTCAGGACTCCGTCGGATATTATTGAAGAGTCAAATATTTATCTTTCAATAATCTTCCTGGGCATCCCGGTAACCTTGTTGTATAACCTTTCCTCAGGGGTCCTCAGGAGCCTGGGAGACAGCCGGACTCCGGTATATTTCTTACTGCTTTCTTCGGTAATAAATGTTATACTTGATATAGTTATGGTGATGCCACTCGGGATAGCCGGCCCTGCACTGGCGACGGTTATTTCGCAGCTCATATCAGGCGTGCTGTGCGTATTATATATGCGGCATAAATTCGAGATTTTAAGGATTAAAAATGACGAAGGCAGACTTGATATGGCTTATGTCGGGAGGCTTCTGTATATAGGAGTTCCGATGGGGCTTCAGTATTCCATAACAGCTATAGGTAGTGTTATACTTCAATCAGCAGTAAATGTACTCGGAAGTGTATATGTGGCTTCGTCCGCCACAGCTTTGAAAGTGACTATGTTTTTCTGCTGTCCGTTTGATGCACTTGGATCCACGGCGGCAACTTATGGCGGGCAGAATATGGGTGCAAAAAAACCTGACAGGATCAACGCCGGACTCAGATGGTGCGTTGCTATCGGATTTGCTTATGCACTGCTTGCATTTCTGTTCCTGCTTATATTTGGAAAAAATGTGGCTCTAATATTTATCAAAGATCCGAGTCCGCTTCTGGTACATAACACATATACTTATTTAAAGTACAATTCGATGTTCTATTTTTTGCTGGTACTTGTAAATGTAGTCAGATTCATGATTCAGGGTATGGGTTACTCGATACTTGCGATACTTGCAGGCGTCCTGGAGATGATAGCGAGAGCTTTGGCAGGTTTTGTGCTTGTACCGAAATACGGATACATTGCAGCCTGTCTTGCCAGTCCGCTGGCATGGGTTTTCGCGGATGCATTTCTTGTTACGGCGTACATAATAATAATCCACATAGTTAAGCAAAAACTTAGTGAGGAGGGGATAATAAATGAAAAAGAGACTTGCTAAAAAGATGATTACTGCAGCACTTATTCTGGGTGCGGCTGTCTGTATGGGTGCCTGCGGCAAAAAAGGAGATACGACTGATACAACGGGCACAGCTAAGGAGACTCAGAATCTTCCGGACTTCAAAACATTTGCAGATGTTTTTGCTGTAGGTGATGACCAGGCATTCTATTCATCCAGCAATGAAAAAATAGTTTATGTTGTTCATTATGACGACCGTGCATATAAGGTTATAGGTAAAACCGGTGATGAAGTATACAGTAAGATAGAAGCTGTGTACAGAGATGCTGTGAATGATCCGAACAGAGATGATTCTGAAACTGACAAGGAAATCCAGGATATTCTGAAGGATGTGGCTGTTGATGAGATAATAGATCTTACAGCAGGAATACCGGACCAGGCTGAACTGGATACATACAAAGGTAAGACGGGTCAGCAGATGTCAGATGATGGCTTCGAGATAACCGGTTGTTCAAGCGGCGAAGATGGAACAGCTACGATTTGTTTTACCAAAGGGTCTTATGAATTCGAAGCAACCATGAAGGAAAAGGCAAAAGATCCTGATAATTTTGATGGATATACTGAAGGACTTACCATGACTGTCGACGAATTCAAGTATAGCGGTATTTCATATAATGCCACGGAAACGGATGATTAAGCGAGGAGAAGGTTATGTATCTGGTTTTTGATATAGGAGGATCATCTGTAAAATATGCGCTTATCACGATAGAGGGTGAGATTGTTGAGAAGGGGAAAAGATCTGTTCCTTCATACAGCGGTGCAACGAGTGAAGATTTTATAGATAATCTTGTTAATATTTACGAAGAAAAGAAGGATATGTCTCCGGAGGGCATAGCCATATCACTTCCCGGACAGATTGATGTTAAACGCGGAATAGTATACGGTGGCGGTGCATTTCCATATATGGATAAGGTTCCGCTTGGAGAGATTCTGTCGAAGAGATGTGACAATCTTCCGGTTGCTCTTGAGAATGACGCAAAATGTGCCGCTCTTGCCGAAGTCTGGCTCGGAAATGCAAAGGATGTAAAGGATTGTGCAGTGCTTGTGTTTGGTACGGGTATTGGCGGAGCAGTCGTAAGGAACAGAAAGGTCATACATGGAAAGCATCTTCTCGCAGGAGAGGTTTCCTATATGATTGAGAATATGACTCGTGAAGATCTGAAGAATGTTAAGTCACCTGAAGAAAGAGATCCTAACGAGGGCCTTACTGATTACCTGGAAAAGGTGTATTTCCACTGGGCAGCATCTCACAGTACGGTTTCCATGTGCTATTGGTTTGCAAAGAAGAAGGGGATTCCATACAAGGAAGTGACCGGTGAGATGATCTATAAGATGGCCGACGAGGGTGACGAGACAGCTATCGATACTCTCGAGGACATGTATTTCAGCATAGCCAAGAAATGTATAAACATATATCTTCTGGTAGATCCGGAGGTTATTCTTATAGGCGGCGGTATAAGCCACGAACCGAGGTTTATCGAGGGAATCAGAAAGTATGTAAAGATTCTCATGAAACCGGATAAGATTTTTGACCATATAAGAATTGATACTTGTAAATACATGAATGATTCAAATCTTTATGGGGCGCTGTTCAATCTTCTGCAGCGTGAACATTTGGATCAAGATTAGGCACTGATGTGCCTGCGCGGGCAGGTGGCGGAACTTTCAATCAGGTAATAGATTAGGGGGTATGAACAAATGAAAATAACAAAGCATCACGGGCTTCAGGAGGGATTCCTCTGGGGAGCTTCAACCAGTGCATATCAGGTAGAAGGCGCAAACCTTTCACATGGTAAAGGACCGAGCGTTCAGGATGTAAAGACTGTTCCGGAAGGAACAAGTCCGCTGGATGTCTGTGCAGATTTCTATCACCATTATAAAGAAGATATTGCTCTTATGGCAGAGATGGGATTCAAGACATTCCGCTTCAGCATTGCGTGGACCAGGATACTTCCTGAAGGAACAGGTCGTATCAATCAGGAAGGCATAGATTTCTACAGTAATGTTATAGATGAGTGTCTTAAGTATGGCATAGAACCGCTCGTTACCATGTTCCATTTTGATCTTCCTGCTGCTCTTGATAAGAAGGGTGGATGGTCAAGAAGAGAGAGTGTGGACGAATTCGTTAATTTTGCAAAGATTCTTTTCGAGAATTACGGAAGCAGAGTTAAGTACTGGCTGACTATAAATGAACAGAACATGCTGACACTTGTTGGAACTGCTATAGGAACAAGCAACCTTGACGGAGTTGACAATGTATTAAAGAAGCTCTACCAGGAGAATCACCACATGCTTCTTGCGCAGGCAAAGGTATATAAGATGTGTCATGATATGTGTCCGGGAGCTATGATAGCACCTGCTCCGAACATTTCTCTTGTATATCCTGCAAGCTGTAAGCCGAAGGATGTGCTTGCGGCTCAGAACTTCAACGCCATAAGAAACTGGCTTTATCTGGATCTGGCTGTAAATGGAGAGTACAACAATCTTGTATGGAAGTTCCTTGAAGAGCATGATGCCATTCCTGAGATGGAAGAAGGCGACATGGACATCATGAAGGAAGGTCATCCGGATTACATTGCATTTAATTATTATAATACTGCAACGGTTGAATGGGATGACGGTGATACTGAGACAGAAACCGGTAAGGCTGATCAGCAGAGCGGAATGGTTGAGCCGGGAGTATACAGATACTTTGCCAACCCTAATCTTCAGCATACCCAGTTCGGATGGGAGGTTGACCCGGAAGGCTTCCGTGCTACATTCAGAGAAATATACAGCCGTTACAGACTTCCGATGCTTATAACAGAAAATGGACTCGGAGCTTATGACAAGCTTACCGAAGATGGCAAGGTTCATGATGGTTACAGAATAGAGTACCTTAGAAAGCATATAGAGCAGATGAAGATTGCGGCAGATGAGGGCTGTGAGATTCTTGGATATTGTCCTTGGTCAGCTATAGATCTTATCTCAACCCATGAAGGCATGGTTAAGAGATATGGATTCATATATGTAAACAGAGAAGAATTCGATCTGCTCGATATGAAGCGTTACAGAAAGGATTCTTTCTACTGGTATAAGAAGGTTATAGAAACTAACGGCGAGGATCTGGATGATCTTCCTCAGTAAATGAAAAACTAAGAAGAATTTGGTTTTGGAAAAGGAGTAAAAATGTCACCACTTGTATCTATAATATATGTTGTCGGAACACTTCTCTTCGGAGGACTGCTTATAGCAAGCATGGTATTCGTATCACGTAATCAGGGAGAGAATGAAGAGTACTAGAATATGAGAATCGGAGTTTTAGCAACGGGTGGAACTATAGTTTCCCTCCGGGATGAAAGAGGTAATCTTCGTCCTGCAGGAACTGATGGTCTGGATAAACTAATAAAGAAGATTCTGGCCGAGGGGAATGACAGGGGACTGGCTTCGGATATTACTTATGATATTCACGAAGTCATGAACCTGGATTCTACAAATATCGGACCGAAGGAATGGTATGATCTGGCGGATTATATTAAGTCGTATCAGAATGCTTACGACGGATTCCTTGTGACTCATGGTACAGATACTATGAGCTTCACAGGCGCGGCGCTGGCACTTCTTCTGAGAGATATAGATAAGCCGGTCATCATAACGGGGGCAATGATACCTCTCGGATATGAAGACTCTGATGCTGAGGATAATCTGGCGGGCAGTCTTGATAAGCTGTATGACCTATGCCTGGAAATGAAGCGTTCCGAGAGGATGGAACGTAAAGCTTCGGTACATATATACTTCGCAGGTAAACTGATGGATGCTCTATGGACGGTTAAGGTTGATTCGACCGGTAAGGATGCAATGATAGAAATACCTCACGGAGACGATAATCCCCGTATGACATGGATCAGAGATTATCTGAAAGATCTGGAGGCGGGAGCGATACATTTCTCAGATGATACAAAGAACGAGGACTCTCCAAAGAAGGTTGGAATCGTGCGACTCTATCCCGGATTTGATGCAGAGCTTCTGAAAGCCTACTCGGGATACGATGCTGTAATCCTTGAGACCTTCGGGGCAGGCGGAGTTCCAGACACGGAAGAGGCCGGTTCCGGTAGAACGAGCATCCTTCAGGGAATAAAAGATATGGTCGCATCAGGTGTCAAAGTATATGCCAAATCACAGTGCATTTACGGTGGGTCTGACCTTATGAGATATGCTGTCGGAAGGTCGCTTCTGGATGCCGGTGCGACAGACCTGGGACATGTTACGACAGAGACCGCTTATGTAGCAATTTTACTATAATAATACATTGATTTTTGTAAGGCAAACTCCTCATTTGAACTATGCAAATGGGGAGTTTCATAGTATCATTATGTTAGTTGGTTTTGGCAATTAATTACTATATAGAAACAGGGGGTTTTATATGTTAAGTAGCGGGAAAAGAATAAAAAGTGCGTTTCTTGCACTCGTTCTGGTAGCGGTCCTTTCATTTGCGCCTGTGGGGTCTGTATATGCGGCAGCACCTATCAAAGAATCACCTATAGGCGGAACAGTACTTGGAAATGTAACGTTCGGCGGAAAAACCTATGCCGGTACAGTAGATGAGAATTTTGCATGGCAGGTTCTTGATCTTATTAATCAGGAGAGAGCAAAGCAGGGAATCGCGCCTCTCACGATGGATGCCAAGCTTTATGATACGGCTGTCGGACGTTCGGCAGAGTTAACAACATATTTTAGTCATACAAGACCGAATGGCACAAGCTGTTTTACTGCTTTCCCATCGGGATTATCAGCACGTGGTGAGAATATAGCGGCAGGATATCAGACACCTGCATCCGTAGTAAATGCATGGATGAATTCTTCCGGACATAGAGCCAATATTCTTGATTCGGGCTATAGGGCTATAGGTATTGGATGCGTTAAGACAAGCAGCGGTTACGGATTATACTGGACTCAGGACTTTGGTGACAGAGTACTTCAGGCTAAGGTGAGACCGGGAGCATATGTCAGAAACGGAATTGATTACAGCGCGGTATTCGATGCTGATTATTATCTTTCAAAAAATGCTGATGTTAAGAAGGCATTCGGAACAGATAAGACAAAAGCATTTGAGCATTTCCTTAATTACGGAATGAAGGAAGGCAGGCGTGCGAGCGCTTCATTTGATGTTCAGTCATATAAGAATAAGTATGCAGATCTCCGAAGTGCTTTCGGAAATGACCTCAGAAAGTACTATGAGCATTACGCACAGTACGGCAAGAAGGAAGGCAGAACAGCGACAGGAGTTACGACACTTCAGGGAGCAGTTACGAAGCTTAACGGAGTTGACTACAGTGCAGTTTATAACTTCAATTACTATCAGCAGAAGAATTCTGATATTAAAAAGGCTTTTGGAAATGATGACGTTAAGACACTTCAGCATTTTGTAAATTACGGAATGAAGGAAGGACGTCGCGCGAGCGCTTCATTTGACGTTTGGTCATATAAGAATAAGTATCCGGATCTCCGAGCAGCTTTCGGAAATGATCTTAAGAAGTACTACACTCATTATATGAATTACGGAAAACGTGAAGGCAGAATTGCAACCGGAGTAGCAACGGTTCAGGGAGCAGTCACCAAGTTGAACGGAGTTGACTACAGTGCGGTTTATGATTTTAATTATTACCAGAATAAGTACGCTGATATAAAGAAGGCTTTCGGAAATGATGATGTTAAGACACTTCAGCATTTCGTAAATTACGGAATGAGGGAAGGCCGTCAGGGAAAGGCAAACTTCAATGTGACAATTTATAAGAATAAGTATGCTGATCTTAGGAAAGCATTTGGAAACGATAATCAGAAGTATTATATTCATTACATAAATTACGGTAAAAAAGAAGGCAGAAAAGGATCAAATTAATAGACTGATCTAAATAGCTGACCGACATGGTTGGCAGCCGATGGGGACGGTTCTTGGTAGGATGCGATAGCACGACCGAAGAGAACCGTCCCCATTGGTTAAAACAAGGAGTACAAAGCCTGTTAATCTAAAGGAGACATTATGCGTAAAATCGGGACCTGCAACAGTATAGAGGAAGTCGTAAGACAGAATGTTGAGAAGAATTTTCCTGTAAGCTTCGAGGAGTTTATGGAAGAAAAGGGAGAACCTTATATAGAAAACCTGGATGAAACGATCAGTCTTATCAACAGCTTCCTCGACAGTGAGGATGGTAATAAAAAGAATATTACTATAGTCGGAGATTATGACTGCGATGGAATAAGTGCGACGACTATCATGGCTGCAGGTATTATGCTGAGAGGAACTCAGCCAAAACTCAGGATCCCGCACAGATTCTCCGAAGGCTATGGTATAAATGAAAGAATCATAGACAGTATAGATGACGGGCTTCTCATTACTGTTGATAACGGTATTGCGGCCATCGATGCTATAAAGAAAGCGAAGGAAAAGGGACTTACGGTAATAATTACGGACCATCATCTTGCTGCAATAGGTGAGGATGGTAACAAGGTTCTTCCTGAAGCGGATATCATACTTGATCCACATGTCAATCCTGAGAATTCCGGATTTGAGGATTACTGCGGCGCAGGCATAGCTTATCGTATTGCAAGAGGACTGAATCCGGATAAGGAACTCAGAACCCTCCTTGTGCTTGCATCTATTGCAACGGTTGCAGATGTTATGCCTTTATATGGCGCAAACAGGAAGCTTGTCAGTGAAGGGCTTCTGGCGATAAATGAACAGACAGACGAGACAGTCTTACCCGGCCTTTCGGCGCTTCTTGCTCTGACGAGACTGGGCGACCATATAAATGAAGTTGACTATGGATTTACTCTGGCACCCCTCTTCAATGCGCCGGGAAGGCTTCATGACGATGGCTCTGAGATGGTCGTAAGACTGCTTACTATGGGAAAAAGGAATCCGGAGCTTCTTCCTACAGCCGAGAGAGTTGTGAATAACAATAACAGAAGGAAAGAGCTTGTAAGACTTGCCATGGATGAGATAAGAAAACAGCTCATGGGTGGAGAAGAGGTTTCGGAAGCTGATATTCAGAAACCTATAGTTGTATATCAGCCGGGTATAGGTGAAGGTGTAGTCGGTCTCATAGCAGGCAGGCTTTGTGAGGAATACAGATGCCCGGTTATCTGTCTTACTGATTCAAAGGATGACGGGATCCTTAAGGGTTCTGCAAGATCCATTCCTGAGATTCATGTAAAGAATGTCCTCGACAGCATACAGAATCTCTGTTACAAGTACGGTGGGCATGCAGGTGCAGCCGGGTTATCGATAAAAGAAGAGAATTTTGCAGAGTTTAAAGATGCATTCCGTAAGGCCTGCGAGGATCAGATTGAAGGAGAGTATCCTTGGGACAGGATTCCTGAGATAGAGTATGATCTGGAACTTGTTGAGAATTCGCTCGATGCCTTAATGGAGGAACAGAAGAGGTTCGCTCCTTACGGTGAAGGTAATCCGAAACCGATATTCCACCGTGTCTGCAATATAGACCCTGCAACTGTGAATTATCTCGGACAGAACGCTCATATTAAGTTCATTTCTGAGGGCGTTACATTTTTGGGCTTCAACATAGCAAAGAAGTACAGAGAACTCGGTGAGCCATCTGTCTTCCATGTCTCGGGAACCCTTGAAGAGTCGTGGTTCAGAGGAGAGCGGTCATATCAGTTTCAGATTGCAGATATGGAAGGTTTTGGGGTATAATAAAGAGTAATGTAAATACTTGAGAGAGGGCATAATATGCCAGTCATAAATGGATCAAATATAGCTTTATATATCGCGGCACTTCTTCTTTCTATGACGTGTCTTGTTTATACGCTGATTCTGAAACGTACCGACAGGTACCAGAATGTAGCGTATATTGCCATGCTCGGAATTATCATAATAAGCTCGTCACTTGAAATCCTACTGGAAATAGTGCGTCCGTTTATTCATGTGGATGATCAGGCTTTCTTTATTATGAGAACCTGTGATACGGTTTATTTCCTGGTGCATTCCGCATTGGCCCCTTGCTTCTACTATTATGAGATATGCGTAACCAGTCTTATAAGAAAGAGGAAAGACCGTGAGTTTTTCAGAGATTCACTGCTGTTTGTAATAATGTTTGCACTTACGGTGATTCAGCCGTTTACAAACTTTGTTTTCTATTATGATGAAGCCAGAGTTTTCCACAGAGGCTGGGGAGAGGCTTTCATCTATGTTGCATCGGCAGTATATATAGTTGTTTCTGTCATCCACCTCCTCAGAAGCTGGAAGGCTATAACTACAAAGAAGAAGATTGCGCTGCTGTATTTCCTCACCATAGTTGTTATAGGAATACTCATTCAGATGTTTATTCCTTCAATAAGGAGCGAGCTCTTTGCTGAAGGACTTGCAATGCTCGGACTTCTTCTTGCTCTGGAAGGTGAAGACGAATTCGTAAATCAGGATACAGGAATCTATAACCGTAAAGCTCTGGTTATGGATCTTAATAATATAAGAACGCTGCATATTCCTACCAAGGCAATATTCGTTAAAGTAAATGATCTTGATACAGCACTCAAGAGAACAGGTTCAACAAATATGGACGGCTGTACAGAAATCATGGGTGTATTCCTCAAGACTCTGGTTCCAAGGACCTGTATATATGCAACCTCGCCTGGTCAGTTTGTAATACTGATGCAGGAAAAGTCGGAAGACGGTTCAAGAAAGAGGATGGAATACCTTCTTCGAAGACTGTCTGTAAAGCAGACAGCTAAAGAGATATCTGAGAGCATACTCAGCCGTTTTGATCATGAATGGCTTATCGGAAGATCAAAGGTTATTCTTGATGTAACAGTGGCTATAGCAGAATTCCCGAAGGAGCTGGTTGAGGCATCTGAAGTACTCTTCGTTGCTGACAGCAGTGTTCCGAGAATCTATAACAGAAAGCTGCTTTACGGCGAGGACCTTTCATTTGCACTCAGAAAGATGGAAGTAGAGAAGGCACTCATAAGAGGACTTAAGGACGAAGAATTCGAGGTATATTACCAGCCTACATATCACGCCGATGATTTCAGGCTTTATGGAGCAGAAGCTTTGCTCCGTCTCAAAGACAGTGTGCTTGGAAATGTACCGCCGGATGAATTCATTCCTGTTGCTGAGCAGATAGGTATCATAGATGAGATAAGTGAATTTGTTCTGAAGGACGTATGTGAATTCCTTCAGTCAGGAGTTCCGCAGAGATATGGCATGGAATGTATAAATGTTAATCTCTCGGTTCTTCAGTGTATCAAGAAGGATTTTGCTGCAAGAGTTTTAGGCGTTGTAGAAAGCTATGGTCTTAAGAAGGAGCTTGTTAACTTTGAGATAACTGAGTCGGTTGAGCCGGATGATTATGATATACTCAGTAAGGCTATGGCCGATCTCAAGAAAGCCGGATTCCATTTCTCAATGGATGATTACGGAACCGGATACTCGAATATGCAGAGCAGCTTCTCACTTGACTTCGATATAGTCAAGATAGATAAGAGCATACTCTGGGCAGCGGAAAAAACAGAATTCGGTCGTATAGTACTTGAGAACAGTATCAATATGATCAGAAGCATGAACAGAAAGATAGTAGTAGAAGGTGTTGAAACGAAGGAGCATGTTGAAATGCTGCAGAAGCTGGGAGTAGAGTATCTCCAGGGCTTCTACTTCTCAAAACCGGTACCAAAGGATGAACTCATAGAGATCATCAAGAGTTAGGAGGTAACAATATGGCAGTTTTACAGATAAACGAAGATGCTTTCGAAGCAGAAGTATTACAGAGCGAAAAGCCTGTTCTGGTTGATTTCTGGGCAGGATGGTGCGGACCTTGTAAGATGCTTTCTCCTGTTGTAGAGAAGGTTTCTGAAGAGGTTGACAGTGTTAAATTTGTAGGAATAGATGTTGACTCTGCGGAAAGACTTGCTATAAAGTACGGTATCAGCAGTATCCCATGTCTTATTCTTTTTAAGAATGGTGAAGAGGCTGACAGAAGTGTAGGTTTTGTGCCTGCTGATAAGCTTAAGAGTTTCCTTGGAGTATAGTGCGTAATCCCATATGGGTAGTTCGGGGGTTGCAATGAAAAAAGATGTAATTATATTAGGAGCCGGACCTGCTGGGCTTTCGGCGGCAATATATGTTGAGAGAGCCGGAAAGACTGCTGCAGTTCTTGAGGCAAATACTTTCGGTGGACAGATAGTGAATACACCGGATATCATGAATTATCCCGGAATCAAAAAGACTTCAGGATTTGATTTTGCAATGGGGCTCTATGAACAGGCAACAGAGCTTGGTGCTGAGGTCATATTTGACAAGGCGGTTAAAATAGAGAAGAGGGCAGAAAAAGATTTCTGTATTACCGGTGCTTCAGGCGAGATTTACGAAGCAGGCGCAGTTATACTTGCGACCGGAGCTGTTAACAGACCGCTGGGATTTGAAAACGAGAAAGCTTTGATCGGTCACGGCGTTTCTTATTGTGCTACCTGTGACGGAGCGTTCTTTAAGGGCAAGGATGTTGCAGTAAACGGCGGCGGAAACACCGCTCTGGAGGATGCAATGTTCCTGACGAACTATTGCAATAAGGTTTACATAATTCACAGACGCGAGGGCTTCCGTGGTGAGCCTAAAACTCTGGAGGCGCTGAGGCAGAAGGAGAACGTTACATTTATCCTTAATGCAAATGTAACGAAGCTGATTGCTGAAGAGAAAGATAAGTTCAGTGTACTGACCGGGGTTGAGGTTACGGATAAGAATACCGGTGAAAAACAGGAGATAGAAGTATCCGGACTTTTTATTGCCATAGGACAGATGCCTCAGAATGAGGACTTTGCAGATGTGGTAACGCTTGATGATGCCGGATATATAGAAGCCGGTGAAGATACTCATACAGGAACACCCGGAATATACGCGGCGGGTGATGGAAGGACCAAGAAGGTCAGACAGCTTGTGACTGCAGCCGGAGACGGAGCCGTTGCAGCGCTGGAGGCTGTGAATTATATATCTAACTAAAAAACGGACGATGGAGATTTCAAATGTTTGGAAAAGGCAGAAAAATATTGAAGAGAAAGAATGTCAGGATCATAGCACTTTCGCTGGCTATGATACTTACAATCTCAGGTTGTGGCGGTAAGGAGACTGCTTCCAACGAGGATGTCAGATATCCGGATGCACATACTGTAAGTGATGCAACGGATACAGACAGCATTGCGGGCAGAGTGGATAATTATCTCGCTGAAAAAGGTCAGGAAGAAGAGATAACTACAGAAGTTCCTATTGAAGAGAAGGACATAACCTTCACGGCAAGCGGTGATGACCTTATACATTCGGGTATATTTAAGTCTGCTGCAGCCAGAAGTAATGATGGAACTTATGATTTCACATACGTTTATGAGAATGTTGCTGACTTCTGGAAAGCTCATGACATTAACTTCATCAATCAGGAGACGATAGTAAATACGGAGATTACACCTTCGGGTTATCCTACTTTCTCAACTCCGGGACAGTGCGGTCAGGCACTTTATGATGCAAATGTAAGGCTCTTCAATCTGTCTACCAATCATACCTATGACTGTGGTGCAGCAGGTCTTTCTGCAACAATGGATTTCTGGAATAATCAGATGCCGGATGACCTTGTCGCTTTCGGTCTTTGGAACAAGGATGATCTTGAATATATACCTGTATATGAATATGACGGCATTAAAATAGCTTGTCTTGGATATACCTATGGAACAAACGGAATACCGACTCCTGAAGCGTCTGAGACCAGAGTCATTACATTTGACGAGGAAGAACTTATCAAAAAGCAGCTGTATCATGCAAGACATGTGGCTGATATGGTTATCGTAAGTGCTCACTGGGGAGTTGAATACAGTCATACTCCTTCAGAAATGCAGCTGGATATGGCTCAGAAGCTTGCAAACTGGGGTGCTGATATCATCATAGGTACACATCCTCACGTAGTTCAGACTGCTGAGTGGATTACAGCTCAGGATGGCAGAAAGGTATTCTGTGCATATTCACTCGGTAACTTCGTATCAACACAGCAGCATCCGAATAACCTTGTTGGTCTTACTATTGATTGTAAGTTCCATTGCTACAGAGAGGGCGATGATCCTTGGACAATAACAATTGAGGATCCGAAGCTTATTCCGAATGTAACTTACTATGATTATGGTTCAAAGAATTCAAGAGTTTACTGGCTCAAGGATTATACTCCTGAGATGGCAGCAAATCATGGATGCCGTGGTTATGACGGAAGCTATTCATATGATTCGCTTATCAATACTCTCAATACTGTAGTTAGTAAAGAGTTCCTTGTAATGCCTGAGGATGCAAGCTCAACAGATGCATTCTCGATTGTTGGAAATTAAGCCTCATAGTTAGTGAATTACTCTGTGAGACTGGTTTAATAAATGGAGATAAGTATCAGTGGTTGATATTTTATTGGCAACATATAACGGCGAAAAGTACCTCCGAGAGCAGCTTGACTCTCTGCTTTCGCAGACTTATAAAGACATAAGAATAATAATACATGACGACGGTTCCAATGATGGAACCGTCAACGTCATTAAGGAATACAGAGACAGCTTCAGATCAAAGATAGTTTTTATCGAGGATGAGGTTTCTTTTGGTGACCCGGGAAGAAACTTTGCATTTCTGCTCAGCCTTTCCAAGGGAGACTATGTTATGTTCTGTGATCAGGATGATGTATGGGACAAGGACAAGGTCAGACTTATGCTCGGAGCCATGAAGGCGGCTGAAAAGAAGTATGATAATACTCTTCCGCTGGTAGTGTTCTCAGATTATGAGGTTGTGGACGAGAATCTGAATCCTCTCGATGTAAATGAAAAGAACCTCGAAGTGGCTAAGCATTATACGACTTTTAACAGACTTATAGTTCAGAACTATGTCACAGGCTGCACTATGATCATCAACCGTAAGGCTGCGGATATGTTCGGAGAATATGATGAACGTATGGATATGCATGACTGGTGGATTGCTCTTTACACAAGTGCTATAGGTAAGGTCGTTCACTTCCCTAAAAAGCTTATGCTCTACAGACAGCATTCCGGAAATGAAGTCGGCGCCAAGGATGTAAAGAGCTTCCAGTACAGACTTCTTAAGCTTCTTGATCCTGCAACGAGAAATGCAAAAAATGATGCATATGACGCGATGGAACTTCTGCAGGAAAGATTCGGAGATGAGCTGCCGGATAAATCCAGAAAGCTTTTGGATGATTTCCTTCTGATGCGTGACAAGCCGAAGATTCAGAGGGTACGCACGCTGGTTAAATATCGTATACTTAAGAGTGATATGGTACGTTCAATTGGACAGATGTTTTATATATAGCTAAAACGACGCTTGATGCCATTTGCAGTGGCATCAAGCTGTTTATCTATAAAAAATCAGAGTTTTTACCAGGAAATGAAAGAGGATTAAATCATGAGAATTACAGTAGCGATGGCTACATATAATGGTGAAAAGTATATAAGGGAACAGCTTGACTCGATACTGGGTGGTGAGGTTTGTCCGGATGAGATTGTTGTTTCAGATGATGCATCGACGGACGGAACTTATGAGATTCTCGAGGAATACAGAGATGCTTTCGAAGGTGAAGGATTTGACTCCGACGATTATTCTGATGCAAATACTCACGGAAAGCATGTAGAGTTCAGACTTATAAGGAATAGTGAGAATCTTGGTTTTTCTGCGAATTTTAAAAGAGCTATAGATGCCGCAACAGGTGATATAATCTTTCTTTCCGATCAGGATGATGTCTGGGAACCGGACAAGATTAAGGTAATGACCAGACTTATGGAAAAGAGGCAGGCAATAAAAGTCCTGGGCTGTTCATTTACTATTATGGACAGAGATGGAAGAACGGCTGAAGATTATGCGCTTCTTCCGGAAGCTGATATAGAAGAAGGCAGGAAGAATTATCCGGCTTTATTTGAAAAGCCAAGATCCGGATGGTCAAACAACAACCTCTATCATAAGAAGGTTTCAGAAAAGTCTCTTACGGAGATAACACCAACTGAGATTATGTTCCATAATATATGTCAGGGAGCATGTATGGCATTTCGTGGAAATATCAGAAAGGAAATTATCAGAAGCCTTTCAGAGGAGATACCACATGACTGGCAGATCGCACTTATCGGTGCCGGAATGAATGGCTTCTATTTCTACAATAAGAGTCTGGTAAAATACAGAATTCACCCGGATAACGCAGTCGGACTTGGACTGGACGGAGATGAGCTTTCAGGCGAGTATCGTCTTAAGGAGGGCAGAGATGCACTCAGAGTTGTGAGGATGTATATGGCATACATGAACCGCACGCACAGTCTGACCGGATGGAATGGTGATCAAGCAGAGAATACTGAAGCTGCATCGGATGTCCAGGTGATCGCGTCCTGGCCTGACAGAGATGCTTTTGAAAAAGCAGATGCATTTCTTGAGAAATATATAGATGCTATGGAAAAGAAGGATAAGAGAAAGCTTCTTATGCTGTCCTTTAATCCTTTATTCGCAAAGCTCAAGATGGTTCGCGGACGTGTCGGCGACTTCATATATGCTTTCAAACGTCAAAACGACGAATAGAAAAATGCCAAGTCCTTGAATAGATAATTGATATATGTGAATCTAGGACGATTTTTTAGTACGTAGATTATTTTAACATATACCAATATAGCATACAAATATATAGTAATATAAAATACTATACTCATACGAGGACTGATTCGAGATGCCAAAGTGATCAATGAAAACTTGCCAAAGTGATCAATGAAAACTTGCCAAAGTCATCAATGAAAACTTGCCAAAGTCATCAACGAAAACTTGCCAAACTCATCAACAGGAAGTATAATTCATATGAGAAACGTGGTTTTTGGCTTGGAGGATGTTATGGTAGACAAATATTATAATAGAATATGTGACAGAGTTTTAAGTGATAAGCTTGAAGCAAAAGGTGCGGTACTAGTAAAGGGAGCCAAGTGGTGTGGCAAAACAACTACAGCGGAGAGGATATCAAAATCTGTAATATATATTGAGGATCCGGCAAGAAAAAGACAGTATCTGGAACTGGCGGAGGTTGATCCGTCACAACTTCTTCAGGGGGATGTTCCGCATTTGATAGATGAGTGGCAATTAGCGCCTAAGTTGTGGGATGCAGTAAGGTTTGAGGTGGATAAAAGAAATGAGTTTGGGCAGTTTATCTTGACCGGATCGGCTGTCCCACCGGATATTTCTGAAATCTCACATACAGGAATTGGAAGAATAGCATCACTTTTAATGCGGCCGATGAGCTTATTTGAATCAGGGGATTCTAATGGAAATGTATCGTTAGGGTCACTTTTTTCAGATAACCTGCAGGTCAGCGGAAATTGCAGTCATACCTTAAATGATATAACTTATCTGATATGCAGGGGCGGGTGGCCTAAAGCAGTAGGGCAAAAAGAAAAGATAGCTCTATCTCAAGCTGTTGATTACTATGAGTCTGTTGTCGAATCAGATATTTCAAGAGTAGATGATATATATCGTGATCCGGAAAGGGCTAAACGTGTTTTAAAAGCTTATGCCAGAGGGGTTTCTACGGAAACCACAATTACAGCGCTATTAAGGGACGTTCGTACAGATGAAAACGATTCATTTAGTGAAAATACATTAAGAAACTACATTTCTGCTTTGAAAAAAATATATGTGATAGAAGATACTCATGCGTGGAATCCTAATCTGAGATCAAAGACTGCTATTAGGACAACCGATACCAGATATTTTGTGGATCCATCTATAGCAACTGCTGCAATGGGTATTGGTCCGAATGACCTGATAAATGATCTATCAACGGCGGGACTTTTGTTCGAGAATATGTGTGTCAGGGATCTCAGAGTTTTTGCTGATGCCATAGATGGAAACGTGTATCATTACCGTGACAAGAGCGGCTTGGAGTGTGATGCAGTTGTCCACCTGAGAAATGGTAAATATGGTCTCATTGAGATTAAACTAGGAGGGGATAAGCTAATAGAAGAAGGTGCAAGTAATCTTCTGAAGTTAAAAGAGAAAATAGATACAGATAAAATGCATGAGCCAAGCTTCTTAATGGTATTGTGTGGGGTTGCTCCATTTGCGTATAGAAGAAAGGATGGAGTGTATGTGGTACCGATAGGATGCCTTAAGGATTAGTGTATGGCAATTGTTATGATAGAAATACAGGCCGGTTAGCAAAATAAAGCTAACCGGCCTTTTCTGTCAACTTACACAAGGTAAAGGGTTTACATATTTAAGTAAATGTGAATTTTTATAGTAATAGTATACAAAATATGAACAATAAATTGACATATAATACTCATGTGAGCTACAATTTATTACAAGTATGTTGACATTTTGAACCTGAAATGAATCGAAATGCATTTTATTACAAAAAAAATGCATTTTGTCAGTTCAAAGGTTGTAGCCTTCATAAAGACTTATAATGGCAACATCAAATGAAAATGTGGAGGGTAATCACATGAAGAGAGTATTGAAAAAAATGAGGCTTGCTCTTGCTCTTGCACTTGTGCTCGTTATGAGTTTTTCCATAACAGCCAGTGCAGAGGGAGAAGCAAACCAGGCAGCACAGGCAGCCAGAGATGCGATATTCCAGATAGAAGTCGTATATACAGATCCTGCCACAGGAAATGCATATGTACTTCAGTCAGGAACAGGATTCCTTATTGGAACAGAAGCAACAACAGGTGACATCATGATCACGTGTGATCACGTAGTCAGACTTGAGGATGAGTATGTAGCATGGGTTAAGGATGCATTTGGAATTGCTCAGACCAGTCAGCTTGATACAAGCATAAGAGTTATAGTTAAAGGTACTGTTTATGTAGGAGCTTCAATTTTAAATGAAAGTGCTCCCGATGATATGGACTTTGCAATTCTTAAACTTGACCAGCCTATATCAGAAAGAAAGACACTTCCTCTTAAAACACAGAACATAGAAGAGACTTCAGATGTATTTGCACTTGGATTCCCGGGAATCGTTACATACCTTGAAGACTTTTCTGTATTTACATCAGAGGATGTAACTATAACAAAGGGTTCAATTTCAAAAAAGGTTTCTCTTAACGGATATGATTTTATACAGCATTCAGCAGTAACAGCTGAAGGTAATTCCGGTGGACCACTTATCGATGCAAACGGAAATGTTGTAGGTGTTGTTAAGGGCTTTACAGAGGATAATTCCAATACATATTATTACGCACTTAATATTAATGAAGTAGCGGACGTACTAAAGGTACTTAATGTTGAATTTATTGATGCTTCCGAAGGAGCACCATCAACAACTACGGAGTCGACAACAGAACCGGACAATCCGGCTGGTGAAACTGAAGAAGTTCTTCTCAGAAATCTTGTTTCTAATGCTAATTCATATGCAGCAAGTGATTACACAGAAGAGAGTTTTGCAGCACTTCAGGATGCACTTAGAATAGCTAACACTGCTCTTAACAACGATGCAGCAACTGATGATGATTATAAATCAGCCAGAGAAGGACTTGAAACTGCTATAGGCAATCTCGAGGAGAAGGTAACTGTTGATAAGACCGGACTTGCCGCAGAGATTTCTTCAGCAGAAGGAGAAGTGGCAGCAGATTATGATGCTGATTCATTTGCAGATTTTGAACTTGCGCTTGAAACAGCAAAATCTGTTAATGATAAAGCAGATGCAACACAGGAGGAAGTTGATAAGGCACTGACTGACTTAAAGGATGCGAGAAGTAATCTTGTAGAAAAGTCAAATACAATGCTTATAGTAATCATTGCTATCATCGCAGCAGTAGTGATACTTATAATCGTTCTTATAATTGTTCTTGTTTCAAAATCAAAGAAGAAGGCTAAGGAAGAGCAGACATTGCCACCATATGGTGGAATGGGTGGTGGCCTTGCAGCAATGACTCCTCCTAGACCTGCTCTTGGATATGCACCGGAACCTGTAGCACCACAGCCTCCTGTAGCACCACCGGTAGAACCGGCAAGACGTGCTCCACAGCAGAACGCTTATCCAGCACCACCTACTATTCCACAGATGGGAGAAGGAGCTGGTGAGACAGTACTTCTTAACGAAGGATCAGGCGAGACAACTCTTCTTAGCGAGACAAACCAGATTATGGCAGTACTTGTTAAGACTAAGACAGGTGAGAAGATCACAATCGGTAAACGTGAATTCAAGATTGGTAAAGAGAGAAGTAAAGTTGATTATTGCATAACCAATAATTCAGTAAGCCGAGTACATGCAATCATTACATTTGAAGATGGTAATTACTTCATTAAAGATAATAACTCAACTAACTATACATATCTGAATGGCGAAGCTTTACCGGCATCACAGAAGGTGATGCTTAACAATAACGACAGAATTAAGTTTTCTGACGAGGAGTTCCAGTTTAAGCTTGGCTAGGGAGGAATAACCTGAATGGACTTTATGCTTTCGTCTTATACAGACGTAGGACTTAGAAAGAAAACTAATCAGGATTCTCTCTTACTTGAAACTGCAGATTCTGCATTTGGCAAAATTGCATTTGGAGTTGTATGTGATGGAATGGGTGGGTTCGCCAAGGGCGAACTCGCCTCATCCACGCTTATAAAAGGATTCAAAGAATGGTTTGACAATCGTTTCGTGAATCTTGTCGCAGAAGGCTTCAGTGAAGCAGGCCTTAGGCGTGACTGGAATCAGATTATTAATACACAAAATGATCTTATCCAGAATTATGGTAGAAAAAATGGTATAAGACTCGGAACAACACTTTCGGGAATCCTTATATATAAAGGCAAATACTACATAGTAAATGTGGGGGATTCAAGAATCTACCATATTCTGCCAAATGAGATCAGGCAGATTACAAAGGATCATACGTACATTCAAAGAGAGATAGATGCAGGAAGAATGACTAAAGAGGAGGCTCTTGTGAGTAATCAAAGGAGCGTTCTCTTACAGTGCGTTGGTGCATCTGAAGATATATACCCTGATTATTTTTCTGGGCTTGTTACCGGGAATGAGATATTTTTACTTTGTTGCGATGGATTTGTTCATCTTATTACAGAAGCGGAATTCTTACAATATCTGAATCCAAATCTTCTTGTAAATGAAAATGCAATGACAGAGTATTCTAAATATCTCGTTGATTTAAACAAATATCGTAACGAATTAGACAACATTACAGTTGGATTAATAAAGACTTGTTAAGTGCCCCGATGACTGATAACAATTCATCGGGATACGGAAGGAAGAGACTATGCTGGAGATAGGCTCAGTTATAGATGGAAAATACAAAATACTGAATCAGATCGGCAAAGGTGGAATGAGTGTCGTTTACCTTGCCATTAACGAAGCGGCTAACAAACCTTGGGCCATAAAAGAGGTCCGTAAGGATGGAACAAAGAATTACGAGGTCGTAAAGCAGGGACTCATAGTTGAGACTGATATGCTTAAAAGACTGAATCATCCGAACCTGCCGAGCATCGTAGATGTAATCGATACAGATGATACATTTCTTATAGTAATGGACTATATAGAGGGTAAATCTCTCAGTAGTGTTATTAAAGAGAATGGTGCGCAGCCTCAGGAATATGTAATTCAGTGGGCGAAGCAGCTATGTGATGTGCTTGGATATCTGCACAGCAGAAAGCCTCCTATCATATACAGAGATATGAAGCCTTCAAACGTTATGCTTAAATCCAACGGGGACGTAACGCTTATCGATTTTGGTACCGCCAGAGAATATAAGAATAAGTCGATGATTGAGGATACAACCTGTCTTGGTACTCAAGGATATGCAGCTCCTGAGCAGTTTGGTGGACATGGTCAGACTGATGCCAGGACGGATATATATAATCTGGGAGCTACAATCTACCATCTTGTTACAGGGCACAACCCGGCAAAGCCGCCATATGAGATGTATCCGATAAGACAGTGGAATCCACATCTTTCTTCCGGACTTGAGCAGATAATTATTAAATGTACACAGAGAAATCCGGCGGCGAGATACCAATCCTGTAGTGAACTCATGTATGCACTTGAGCATTACAAGGATCTGGATGAAGGTGAAATAAAGAAAAACAAACGAAAATTCGTTTCATTTGCATCGACACTTGGACTTTCAGTCGCGCTTTTCGCTGCTGCGGGAATAACACACCATAAAGAAACGAAATATGCGTCTCAAAACTATGAGACATACTATAAACTTGCTGAGGCAGCAGCCTCAGAGGAGGAATTTGTTGAGAATATAGAACATGCACTTGATCTCGATGCAACAAAAGCAGAGGCTTATAATCTGATTCTCGACAAATATACAAATGATTTTTATGAAAATGAGTCTGAACAGGGATCGCTTTCCTTTGCCGAATACGGAAAGGTAAACAATATGGTAACAAAGCCTAGTAACAATACAGACGGAACAAGGCTTGATGATCTGGAAGGCAGTAATCTATATGATTATTACCAGTTCTGTTACAGATTCGGACTTGATATATGGACAGGAGTAGAAAATGGTGGTAACACCGCTAAGCCTTGGCTTGAAAGAGTTAAGGAATATCAGGATGGTGAGATAACAAATAATAAAGACTACCAGACAGCTCAATTACTCCTAAGTTTGACCGAATACAGCTCCGGAACTTCGAACAAATTTGACAACAATGTGGATTATGCGCAGTTCTGGAATAATATAGAGACGATATACAGTAAAGCATCTGACAGTGATACATTCAGCACGAAGGCGGCTCAGCTTTATGCTTACCAAAAAATTCTTGGAATCATTTCCGACAACAACAACATGAATGGATTTTATGGAGTTGTAAGTACGGATAAGCTGTATCAGATGGTTAACAATATCGAAAGCCAGATTAATAATACATCGAAGTTTGTAGCTACGGATAAGAGTTATGAAGCAATTTATAACAGCGTTAAAAACCAGATTCCTATTACGAGAAGCAAGATAGACGCAGTCTCAAATAAGAATGGTGGGGTTCAGAATCTTCCGGAGACAGATACAGATGATGGGTCAGGAGGTGAACCAGAATGATGCTTGCAATAACAGCCATTGAGGTTGAAAAGAACCTTCAGACTTATCACACAGTATTCCTTATATGTCTGATTGCTGCTATATGTTTTCTACTTGTAGCTATAGCGTTATTCTTCATCCTGAATATTCCGAATGTGTTTATGAAAATAACAGGAATATCAAGGAAGAAAGAGATTAAACAGCTTGACGATAATGCAGCATACACAAGCCAGCTTACTAATCTCAAGAAATCATCGAAGGTTAGTGAACCTCCAAGAAGAAAACAGAGGCAGGAAATGTACTCAGCTTCCGGTAAGCTGAATATTAGAGAAGGAAGTGTTCCTGTCACACAGATAGACAGAACAGCTGCTTATGCAGATCCAAGAAGCGAGACGACACTTCTCAGCAATTCTCCGGAGGAATCAATCGGAACAACCGTTCTTTCGAACGATATATCCGAACAGGAGACTTCACTTCTTTCCGGAAGCGAGATATACCAAAGAGTATCTCCACAGGATTTCAGATTTCATCTTTCAAGGGAGATAATGCTGGTACATACAGATGAAGATATCATCTAAAGATAAAGAGAAAACTATTATTTTTACGCTCATCCGGGCATAGCCCGAATAAGTGAACGGAGGAGAGAGATTATGAAGAATGTAAACAAAAGGTTTTACAGAAGAATACTGGCTATCATGCTGGTTGTTCTTTTGGTACTGCCACAGAGTCTTAGCTCGATACGCTCTAAAGCAGCAGACAGTGTTACAGCATCTTGGAGTGGCTCTAATCTAAATGTTGTATATCCTGACAGCGTTAATACATCTGCAGTAGTTAGCGCAAAAGTGGATTATAATGGAAAGACTGTATATAACACAGAAGGAAATATTTCTTCGTTTTCAATTCCTGACAGGATACGTGAAGGTGTTACATTTACATTTACTTTGTATAAAGCGTCGGCAGAAGAAGGCGGAGAACCAGAGGTACTTGAGAATGGTCTCAGTTGGGTTAGTGATTCCAAGAATTTCGATCTTCCGGAATGGGATATTACGACAAACTGCAACAGTGATAGTAAAAAAATAACAATTAGTACTTCGGGTAATAGTGTTTATTTAAAAGACTACGCAACTAAAGCAATAGCATATAAAGGTTCAGATAAAATAGGTGAAGTGTCATTTGCTGACGAAAGTACATCTGCTGAACTTAGTTATGATGATACTGGAAAAGTAGGAAGAGTAATAACCGTAAAGTATTTTGACGGTGATACAGAGATTAATGGACATGATAATCAGATTACGTTGTCATGGAAAGCTGGTGACTTTGTAGCAACATGGGGAACTGATACTAATTCGAACCCAACAATTACAATTGCAAGCTCTGCAACTAATAATAATGGATCATTAAATGATTTAAGTGGAAATTTTGTTATTAAAAAAAATGATAGTGAAGTGGCAAGGTTTGCTGCCCCAACTGCTTCTTATACACTGAATAGCGTTCCATTAGATATTGGTGACATTTTAACTGTTGAACTAGTATCAGATAGCGCAAGTGCTGATGTTTTAACTAGTGAAAGTTATACAGTGAATAATAAAAATTATTATCATGTTGTAATATCAGGTGATAGTGACAAAGTAGATTTATGCTCTGAGGCTGGTCAAGTTTTAGCCGGAGAAGATGGTGAGTACTTTATTTTAAAGAAAGATGTTACTTCGTATGGAAAAGTGGCACTTATTTCAGAAAAAGACCAGTTAATCTCTGAGATTAATGATTCACCAGTAACAGATTCTAGCAAAGCATCATTTAATGAGGATGATGGTACGTCAAAATATATATTAGGAAATCTTAATAGTGATATCGAGATTAAAGTGGGAATAATTGACGGAACAAAAGTGTTAGAAGGTTTCCTTGGTGAAGGTACTGGTGCAGGACAAATATATCCATGCGTAAAATATGACTATAATATAAAATCGTTACCTTCATATGTTTCTCCTTCACTTCGAGTTACACGAGGAAGCTATGATTACGAAAAATATGAGGTGACTGGTGGAAAGTTTATATTAACTAGCGAGGATGATTTCACTAATGGACAGTCATTTACTGTAGCATATAGTATTGGTGAATATAAATTAGCTTCTAAAGTAGTTATAGTAAAAGTCAATGATATTAGTGAAGTACTGAAAAAAATAGATCAAGACAGTTTTATACCTGATGATAATTATAATGACTTTAAATATTGTTCAATAGAAGGATCAAAGTATGTAATAAACCATCCTTCAGAAGTTAAATTTTCTTTTGAAAATACAGAGTACACTCAATATAAGTGGGCTTCTGACGATAGTTGGAAGGATATTCCAAACGATCATTTTGTAATAGGAAAAGTTGAGGAGAAAGGCGCAAATGTTTTAGAGGTAAGGTCACTTGGAAATGCAGAATATGGAAAAGGAAGTATAACTATAATATTAGATACTACTCCTCCAGAGTTTAGCGAGATATCATACGTAGTTGGTGATTTCGAATCTACGCCTGATAAATTTGCAGAAAAATCATCTCTGAAAAAAACAATCAACTATAATTTGATAGATGATTATGCAGGAGTAGATGAGAAATCAGAATATATTTTGTATGTGAAAGATAAGAAAACCTCAACAACAGGTCCGTTAAGTGATGGCAAAGGAAATATATCATTGGGAGGACCAATTTTTGATGAAAATGCTTACATTATTTGTCATTTGGTTGATAAAGTAGGCAATACGAAAGATGAAAGAATAAAGGTTGGTAAAATCGTCGCTTTAAATGTAGATGATGCAGACCCGGATGATAATGTTAAGAAAGTGGGAAATGGAGAAAATACAGAGTACTATGTAAACTCGGGAGATACTATTTCTTTTATAGTTCATGGAGACGAAGGATTAGCCGAAAGTATAACATTAGAGGGTAGTGAAGGTATAAGATTAACAAAGGGAACTGATTATACTGTAGAGGTTCTAGAAGAAACAGATAATTCTGGTGCTGCTCAGTATAAGGTTACATATACAAATGTAACCAATGCCACCAAAGATGGAGAATATGTAATTAAGTGCCATGCAGAAGATGAAGAGGCAGGTCTTAATACTGATTCTAAGGAGTTCACTTTTATCATTGATAACACAAAGCCTACGATAACCTATAATGATTTATTAGATAAGAATTTCATTAATTCCACTGATGTTCCTGAAGGAAAAGGGCTTGTGTCTATTAATGATATAAATGATACAAATTTAAAAACGATAGATGCAACTGTAAAATATATAGGGGAAAGTGGAGAAGAAAAGGAAGATGTAGCAAAAAATATAAAGAACGACCTAGAAACTGTAGATGAGGGCATTTTTAATAAAACCGACTATGTACTTGACAAAGAGGGTACCTATACGATTTCTTTGACCGTTACAGATAAGGCTGGTAATCAGAGTGAACCATTTAAAAAGAGCTTTACGTTTGATAATACTAAGCCAAGTACAAACGGCATAAGAATTGAGAAGACAACTCCTAAAGGGCAGGAAACAAAGAATTACAATAACTATCAGGTATTTGATAGCAGGGTTAAGGTAACAATAGAAACAAAAGATGTTATCTCCGGACTTAAGCCATTTGATTCAGATGCTAGTAAGAGCGGAATTGTTGTTACTGCAGACGAAGTAGATAAGTATGGTGAAAGCAGTAATATTAAGTATGAAAATACTGAGAAATCAGACAAATATGCTAGTGTATTTGTATTCTATGTTAATCCAAACTACAGAGGAAAAATAGCAATTAAGTTAACAGACTATGCAGGTAATGTACTTCAGAAGGAACTGGCAAAGGATTCTGAAAATGGCTGGGTAGGTGCTATTTCGGATAGTTTGGCTGCAGATATTACAGTTTCAACTCCAAATGCAAAGAAGATATTTAATAATGTTGCATATTATAATGCTTCAGACGTGGCAAGAGTTAAAATTGTTGCCATTGATAACATTTCTGGACTTAACAAAATCCGTTTAACAAACGTTGCAGCAGATTCTGTAAATGACATTCCAAATATAGGTACTAAGTTTGATGTTTCATATCCTAGTGGAAATATTACTACAGATGAACAAACAATAAATAAAGACTTCACAACTGATGGTGCATACCAGATTAAAGTAGTAGCAACTGATAATGCCGGAAACGAGATAGAGGATACATCAAGTAAGTTCATTGTTGATACAAAGGATCCTGTATTAACAGTAAGCTATAGCAGTAGTGAAGAATTTAACAATACAAGTGTTTCATCAGATATCAAAATTGATGAATTAAACCTTGATGGGGCTTCATCAAAGATTACTATCTATAGAAATGAGGCTGTATATAAGACAGTATCAAATCTTGAGGCAGCTAATAAGGTTTCATTTGATGAAGATGGGGACTACTATATCGTAGTTGATGCAGTAGATAAAGCCGGAAACAGCAGTACATATAATGGTAAGCAGGAAGGAAAGATATTTACAGTAGATAAGACAGCTCCAAAGCTTACTCTTACTTATAACAATAATAATGTTCAGAATGGTAAATATTATAACGCTGAGCGTACCGGAACACTTACTGTAGTTGAGCATAATTTTGAGGCTCAGGGTATTACGATTACAGTAAACGGAAGTCAGGTTAGTGCAGGATTCTCTAACAATGGTGGTGATAGTTACAGTGCTAACATTCCATTTAACGAAGAGAATGATTATACACTCACTATTACTGGTGTTGATAAGGCCGGAAACCATGAAGAGGCATCTATATCTGATGAGTTTACAGTAGATTTAACTGATCCTGAAATTACTATCGCAAATGTTGAAGAGGATGCGCTCTATTCAGGAACAGTAAATCCATCAATTGAAGTAACTGACAGATATTACGACAACACTGGTACAAAGATTACACTTGCAACTTCAAGAAATTCATCTACAGGTAAGGGAATTGAGGGATCATATACAGCATCAACCATCGCTAATGGTGAGAGATTTGTATATAGCAACTTCAAGAATGATGAGGCAAATGATGACTATTACTTATTAAAAGTAGTTGCTACTGATCTTTCAGGTAGAAGTAGCGAAAAGACAATCGGCTTCATGGTTAACAGATTCGGTTCATACTTTACACTCGATGATTATACAGCTGCACTTGTAGATAAGAAGTACACAAACCTTGAAGGTGATGATGATATCGTAATAGCAGCGCATAACCTTGCAAAGATTGATGAATCAACAGTTTACTTCACAGTAGGCGAAGATACTGAAGTGCTTAAGGAAAATGAAGGTTACAAAGTAGATACAAAGGCTGGTGACGATCATTGGAATGTAAGTACATATAGATTTGAAAAGAGTCTGTTTGAATCTGAAGGAGAGTACAACATAGTTGTAAGTACAAAGGATTCAGAAGGAAATGTTGCAGATAATGAGTCTAAGGAAGTTCCTGTAACATTCGTTATAGACAGAACAGCTCCTGAATACATAGTAAACGGAATTGAAAATGAACAGAACTATGAAGATCAGGATAAGGTATCAGGCGCAATTGAGCTTCATGATAACATTGGAGTAGCAAAGGCTGTTGTTGATATCGACGGTACTAAGTCTACATACGAAGGTAAAGAGCTTGACGAGATGAATAATAGCATTCCGGTTGAGTTTGGTAAGGGTTCACATACTGTTAAGATTAAAGTATATGACCTTGCAGGAAATGAATCGAAAGACGATGATGGAATCACATTCTCAGTTGCACAGAATGCAGCAGAGAGAGCGATTGAAGGCGCAGTTAAGAATTTCTGGTGGATATTCGTAATAATCGGCGCACTTGCAGTTGGTGGAATCATCTTCTTCGTAGTAGCTAAGAGAAGAAAAGAAGAGCAGTAATTTTTAAACTTAAAGCGGAGTTACATAGAGATATGGGACTCCGCTTTATAAAAATAAATGTTTGGGGAAACTATAGTTGTGGGGATTACATATACAAAGGGACAGATTCTTGAAAATACATATGAAATAGTTGATGAAATAGGAGAAGGCGGGGCAGGAGTTATATATCTTGCTATTCATCACAGACTTCAGAAATACGTAATATTAAAGAAAATAAAAGAAGGCGTAGTAGGCAGAATTGATACTCGTAAAGAGGTTGATATGCTGAAAGGTCTTCATCATAAATATCTACCTCAGGTATATGATTTCTTTCAGGACGGGGCAAATGTCTATACTGTCCTGGATTATATAGAAGGCAATGACCTTTCTTATTATATTCATAACAGTTTCAGAGTTCCGGAGGAGCTGGTTATTAAATGGCTTCTACAGCTAACGGAAGTGCTGGAATATCTTCATAATCATCACCCCCAGATTATCCATAGTGATATAAAACCATCAAACATAATAATAAACTCTGATATGGATGTTTGTCTTATTGATTTCAATATTTCTATGTCAGATGGATCAGGTTCTGTTTCCGGTATCACACCGGCTTATTCATCACCTGAACAGATAGCGAATTCTATGGGATATCCGGTCCCAATTGATCAAAAGACAGATATCTACAGTCTTGGAGCTACATTCTATCATGTGATGTCACTCATAAAGCCTCAGTTTTCAAAGGACGCGATTGTAGATTACAGCCCGATGTACGAGTTCTATAGAACCAGTCTCATTGATGTCATAAAGATTGCAATGAATCAGCGGCCGAATAACAGATTCCAGTCTGCTCACGAGATGCACAGGGCAATCGAGAAAACTACTGATGAGTATAAGAAAAAGCAGATTAGAAATATTATTCTGGCTGCCTCGGGCGTGCTTATTACTTTAGGTCTTGTGGCGGGGGGCGTTTCATTTTTTACGCACAAAAGAGAAAAGCTCGAGAGACAGTATTCTGCAGATTATAACGAAGTAGTAAATGAATACAATTCTTCGGATTATGATCCTGATGAACTAAGGCAGGAAATAGATAACAGTCTTCTGAATAACGGAGACTACGAAAAGATACTGAAAAAGAAGAATAATCAGGAAGCAGAGCTCAATTATATAAAGGGCTATACATATTATCTGGAAGAGAACTATGAAAGTGCGATCGGCTGCTATGAAACAGCCATTAAGAGTGATAAGTCATGTGGAAAAGCTTATAGAGAATTGTCTATATGCCATTCCAGAATCGGAGATTATTCGAACGCTCAGTATTATCTGGATAATGCAAGAGAAACGGATATTGAAGATGTAGACATGGCACTAATGCAAGCCGAGCTTTCATATGCAAAAAAAGCATATCAGGATGCATTAGATGAAAGCACAAGACTTGCTGAATCAGGAAATGGAGCGACGGGGGAACTAATCATAAGAGCTGCTATGGTTGGTAGCAAAGCTTCCCAGGAACTGGGAGATTTCACCCAGTTTATTGAGTCTTTCAGAGGCGTAAATCTTTCCGGAAATGACATGACACGGCTTAACAGACTTCTTCTTAATGCATGTATTTATGAGGCCGGAAAGGAAGTTGAGAGTGAGGAAGATGAACTCACTGTAAACAGCTATTATAACCAGGCGCTTGTTTATGGTGAAAAGGTTATGGAGTCCGATGCTGTCGAAGTAGACGATGTGCTTGGGCTTGCAAGGGTTTATACATATCTCGAAATGTATGATAAAGCAAGAGAACTTCTAAACGGTTCGGAATTCATTTATACGGATTACAGAATCAATATGTGGCTTGCCTGCGTGGAGTACAAATCGTCAGGGCAGGAAAGGCTAAACAGTACAGCTTCTATGTACTATGAGCAGGCAAAGGGCATGCCTTCATATAGTACAGCATATAACGAGGGGACGGTTGACCCTATCATGAATCAGTTAGGAGAACTGCAGTAGGATGAATAAGTATATTTTATATATAAATGAAGAGAATCAAATACTTGAGTATATGCTTCCCGGTGAAGATAACAGACAGGGAACGATAGACCTTCAGGATGAACTTGCAGTTCCGGATCTCATCTTTTCATATGAAGTATGGGATGGCGAGTGGTTTATCAAAACAAATGAGTATATGCGTCTTAGTATAGATCATATGGTTCAGGACAGGGTTCCTATAAAGAATGGAGTTATGTTCAATATAAAGGTCCGTTCTTCAGGGAAGAGACTTACCTGTGTAGCCCACCTTATAAGTGATGGAATGACCAGCTATGAGAAGTATGATATCTCAGGACTTGGGGCCATTACTATAGGTTCGGCTCCTAATTCATCCATATGTATAAGGCAGTCCTTTATCAGTCATGCTCATGCTGTTCTTACGAAGCTGCAAAGCGGCTGGGTTATAGATGACATGAGTAGGAATGGTACATTTCTTAACTCAAAAAGAATAACCGGACGTGAGAATCTTAAAGTCGGCGATTCATTATATATAGTTGGGTATAAGATTATCTTCCTCGGCCAGTTCATTGCGATAAACCGAGTTGAAGATATAGATATTCATTTAAAGCCGTTTGATGCTGATAAAGCAGCTGATACAAGAGTGTATAAGGATGTAAGTGTGTTCTCGAGAGCTCCTCGATTTATAGAGCCGCTCGACGAATCAGAGGTAGAGATAGAAGCACCGCCTCAGAAGGAAAAGGATAGAAAGACTCCGCTTTGGCTTACACTCGGACCTGCAATGACTATGCCGCTCCCTATACTTATGACAGTGCTTGTGAATTCACTTGTTCAAAGAAGCAGCGGACGTGGCGGCGGAATGTATGTCGGAATGCTCGTATCGGTTGTAATGTTTGCACTTCTTGGAGTTATGTGGTCAGTCCTTCGAACCAGATATGATAAGAAGTCACGCGCGGAAAATGAAACCAACAGAGTAAATGCTTATTCAATTTATATAAGTCAGAACGATGAGTACCTTAACGGTAAGATGGAGCATAACAGGGCTGTTCTTCAGAAAAAGTACAAGAGTTCTACCGAGCTTGCAAGGACCATCCCTGCCAATAACATTACCTTGTGGGACAGAAATATTAACCACGAAGATTTTCTTACTATAAGACTTGGTGAGGGATATATAAAGTCACCTGTAACCGTTAAGGCACCAAAGCAGAAGTTCTCCGTTGAGCAGGATTCTTTAACTGAGCTTCCTCAGCAGGTATCACAGAAATATGAATATGTTCCGGATACTGTAAAGACTCTTAATCTGGCGGAACATAAGATTATTGGTGTTATAGGTAACTATAAGGATATAGATGCACTTACACGTAATATGGTCATTCAGATTGCGGCACTGCATTCTTATACCGATGTAAAGATGTCATTCCTTTTTGATGACCACTTTGATCTTGAGTGGGTTAGATGGCTTCCTCATGTATTCAGTAATGATAAGAAGAACAGATTCGTTGGGAATGACAATTCTTCAATACAGAATACTATCTATGCACTTACAAATGAGCTCCGTCTTCGTGATGAGAAGTTAAGGGAAGAGAGCGACAAGGTTAAGTTTAATGACAGATACATAGTATTTTGTACTAATAAATCCTTCTTCGAAAATGAAGCGATCTATAAATATCTTACGTCGGGAGTTGATTATGGCTTTACATTTGTTCTTCTTTACGGAACCGTCAATTATCTGCCGAACGAGTGTAATCTCATAGTAGAAAGAAGCTCTAATTATAACGGAATATACATACTTAATGAAGCTTATGATGTCACAAGAGATATCAGATTTGATGATATTTCCATTACAGAAGCAGAAAACTTTGCAAGATACATGAGCGGATACAGTGTAAGCGAAATGTTAGAGGGACAGATTCCTGACAGCATTGAATACTTTGACATGATAGGTATCAAGAGGATCGAAGAATGGGATCTTATCAAGAATTATAAGCAGAATCGTTCTTACGAGGGTCTTCCTTCATTCGTAGGTGTACAGGCCGGAGGAAAACCGCTTTATCTTGATATTCATGAGAAAAAATATGGACCTCACGGACTGGTTGCAGGTACAACCGGTTCCGGTAAAAGTGAGACGATACAGACATTTATACTCTCTCTTATTATGAATTATTCACCGGATGAAGTTGCATTTATCCTCATCGACTATAAGGGTGGTGGAATGGCAAATGTATTCCTCGGACTTCCGCATGTAGCAGGTGCCATAACAAACCTTGGTACAGGAGACAATGAAGATGGAGAATCAGTTGATCCGAACCAGATGCGAAGAGCTCTTATATCAATTCGAAGTGAGATTAAGAGAAGACAGGCTATGTTCAACAAATACAAAGTCAATCATATAGATCTTTATATGAGGCTTTATCGTGAACACAAGGCGGAGGAACCACTCCCGCATCTCATAATCATTTCGGACGAGTTTGCCGAACTGAAAAAAGAACAGCCTGAATTCATCAAGGAACTTGTTTCAACAGCACGTGTAGGACGAAGTCTTGGTATTCACCTCATACTGGCTACACAGAAGCCTGCCGGTGTTGTTGATGATGAAATATGGAGTAACTCAAGATTTAAGATTTGTCTTAGAGTTCAGGATAAGCAGGATAGTCAGGGAATGCTGAAAAGACCTGAAGCTGCATATCTTACTCAGACTGGACGGGCATATCTGCAGATAGGAAATGATGAGATATTTGAAATGTTCCAGTCGGGATATTCCGGAGCTGAGTATAATCCTAAGCTAGATGAAAGCAGTACTGCAGATACTTTGGATATGATAGGAATAGATGGTCATTCACTCATTGTAAAACAGTCCAAGAATAAAGGTGAAGATGAAGGGCCTAAAGAATCCCAGCTCGAGGCAAGTATTAGATATATCACAGAAATGTGTGAGAAATATGGTTATGCAAAGACAAGACCGTTATGGCTTCCAGCTCTTTCAGATAAGATTTTCTTAAATGACATCTTTAGTAATTATTACATTGATTATACATACGGTCTAAATGCAGTTATAGGTCTTGTAGATGAACCTGAAAAACAGAATATTAAACCTCTTGTGATAGACCTCAATACTATAGCGAATATGCTTATTGTAGGTATCAACAGCAGCGGAAAGACAACAATGATCAAGACCATCATTATGTCGCTTGTTATGTATTATTCTGCTGAGCAGGTTCAGTTCTACATACTTGACTTTTCAAGTAGGACACTTAAGTCATTTAGTGAGCTTCCACACGTTGGTGATGTATTCTACCCTGAAGAGGCAGAGGGAGTTGCCCGTACTCTTCAGTTTGCATTTGATGAGATTGCAAGAAGAACTGCACTTTTTCAGAAGAGTGGAATAGGTGGATACATAGAGTACAATGAGGCGAATCCGGACAAGGCTCTTCCTTGCATGGTATTTGTTATTGATAACATTTATGACCTCCTGGCTGAGTATCAGAATCAGGAAGAGGCGATACTGAAGCTGACAAGAGATGGCAGCAGATATGGTATTCAGTTTATCGTAACAGCTAACAGAGCATCAGATATTCGCTACAAGCTGAGACAGAACTTCACATGTATGATACCGCTCAGACTTGTAGAGAAGGCTGATTATCTGGATATATTGGGCAGGACACCGGGATTTATACCTTCGTCTATGCCGGGACGAGGACTTGTTATGCTTGATGAAGTCCTTGAATTCCAGACAGCACTTCCTGCTGAAGGATATACAGAAGCTGACAGAAATGCATATCTTAAGAGTTACTTCGCAATGTACAGGAGTAACTACACAGGTGGTAAGGCAAAGAGAATTCCTATTCTTCCTCAGGATAGCACATACGAGGAGATTCTTGATAATCAGGCATATGAGATTATTGAGAGCGGAGAGATACCTGTTGGTTACGACATTGAAAAGATAGAGATTCTCAGTATAAATGATGAAAACACATATTGTTATACAGTATGGGGAACCAGCAGACTACAGGTATTTAATGTGCTCAGCAATATCATGACCGCAGCCGAAAGACTGAATACAGATATAATCCTTGTCAACAATGATGTGAGCATGGCATCTCTTGCAGAGGGCGATAATGTTTCTGTTTATGAAGGCTACGAAGGATTGCATAAGCTTCTGATCATGCTGAGAGACGAGTTTAAAAAGAGAAGTGACAGAAGAAAGGAACTCGTAGCTTCCGGAGCAGAGAACATAACAAAGCAGATAGTAGAAGAGTTTGGAAGAAAAATCATCGTTATTGATGACCTGGTTGAATGTGTGGAAATCACATATGACGAGGATAATGAGGAAAGGATATTCCCAATCTTTGAACTGTTTGCAAAGCAGGGGTCAAAACTCGGAATACAGTTTATTAATGGCGTAGCCGGTGAGATGCCTGTCAGAACACTTAGTCAGAAACTAGTTAAGACTATGTTTGAATATAAGACCGGAATCTGTATGGGCGGACTCCTGAATTCACAAAAACTGTTTACCTTCGACCTCCCGCTTAATCAGCAGGTCAAGAAGCAGCCTGATAATGTAGGCTTCACAATTCTTGAGAACAAAGCAGTCAAGGTGTATGTACCGGAGAATAAAAAATGATAGATGTATTTATCTGTGAGGAAAATGAAAAGGATCGTGTAAAGATAGTTAATGGGTGTGCGGAGTATTACATCAATAAAAACTATGACAGCGAGATTTATAACTTTTCCAGCAGTGATGAACTGATAGAGAAGGTAAATGATTATGAATTATCTGCAGTATATTTCCTTGATTGCAGTGAGATAACCGATTTAATGATAGAAAGACTTCAGCAGTCAGCTAAAGGAAGTTATCTGATACTCATGGCAGATAATATGAAGAAAATTCTTGATACCATTTCAACGAATATGAGGCCATCCGGTTATCTGCTTTTACCGGCTGAAAGAGATGAGGTAACGCGGATAATTAAGAGTGTGTGCGAAGAATACGAAAGCATAACCGGAGAATCAGCCTGCTTCAGATTTAAGATAAAGAGTCGTATATACAGTGTGGATATATCAAACATTGACTATTTTGAAGCGGCAAACAAGAAGATGATACTCAGGACAGCAAATCAGGAATATGAGTATTACGACAGTTTTGATAATATTAAAACTTTTCTTCCGGATTATTTTCTTAGAACGCATAAAAGCTTTCTGGTTAACATGAATAATGTCAAGAATATTGATTTCAAGGAAATGTGGCTGTCATTCAGAGATGGCGCAGTGGCATACATTTCTCGTGGTTATAAGAAGGATGTTGAAGAGTATATACAGACCGGAGAAATATGATTAAATACATTTTTACAAAAAGTGAATTAAAGACATTGTTTTATCTCACGGGACATACGGATTTCAAATGTGAGCTCTTTGATGTTGCAGAACTAAAACAGGATGAGTTTGAAGCAGCAGAGGAGAGTCTTATATCAAAGAATCTTATATACAGAGTCAATAATACAGACATTTCAGTAGATAAGATGTTTGTGGCGTTGGTGAATGAAATAGCTGCCGCGGAATATATATGTGGAAAGGACCATGTAATTGCAGCGGTCGGAAGTATAACTGTTGTACTTGAAGAAGATGTGCGTAATACGGCGATAGTAAAAATGATTCCATACAAAGGGATTGAAGAGGTCGTTGAGGATTATGGAACGGATCTTTTGATCTGAGATGAAAAGAAAACCTGATCGGTGAGGAAACTGATATGAATGATGTTTTAGTTGAAATTATAAGTGTTGCAACCATAAAGAAATATGAGTTCTGGCTTCCTAAAAAGGGGCTTATAAAGGATGTCATTAAAAAGCTGGCTGAAGATATCATGATATATGAAAACAACGATGGGCTTTATGATGAGAAGTCAAAGGAAAACCTTATTCTTGTTGTATCTACTTCAGGGGATATTCTTAATAAAGAATATACGGTCAGCCAGTCAGGAATAATGGGCGGAGACAAACTGATTTTGGTATAAAAATGCATTTTATAGAAAAAATAATGCATTTTATCAGTTTGGAAAATAATTAAATTAATATGTTGTAGTATGAACACAGTGAGAGACAGGAAGGAGATGGTTAAATGAGATCCGGAGTATATCGGTGGGATGTAGCTGAGTTGTCAAGAATGATTACAAAGCTAAGCAATGAGAAGGAAAAGCTTGAAACAGATTCTAAGAATATAGAGAAGTTTAAGCAGGAGATTGAAGGGTCCTGGCAGAGTATAGCAGGAACAGGTTATACAAGTACTGTAGATGTAGATGCTAGAGATATTAAGTTTGTTATAGACAGATTAACAGAAACAATAGATAAGTTAAGAAAAGTTTCACAGTATTATAGTAATGGTGAGACGGAAGTTCAAAATCGTGTAAATCTGTTAAGTACACAGATATTGAGATAAGGAGGGAATGATGGGAGTAACAGAGACTTTTATGTATGATCTTGAAGTTCTCAGATCAAAAGAATCTCAGTTATTGGCAATCTGTACGGATTTATCAGGTATAAGTAAGACTTTGAAGAGAATAAATGACTATGCTGATACTTATTGGGTCGGAAATGCTAGTGAAGAGTTTAAAACAAGAAATATAGAAACTATGAAAAGAATTGACGACGTGAAAGAGAGTGTTAATACTGCTAAAACTACATTGTCACAGGTTATAGGAATCTACAGTGAAAATGAAGAATCCAATACCGGGATTGTTGATTCGTTGTCGACAGATAATATTTTTTAATAGGAGATAGTTGCTATGATGATGATAGATATAGATTTTGACTTGTTGGAAAGTGCTGCGATAAAAACGCAAAGCCTTGCTGGAAGAGTAAGAGAAAGTGCTACTGCTGTAACAGGTATAGCTGATAATGTTGGAGTGGCTTGGCAAGGGAAGTCATCTACAAATTATGCGGCGGAAGTAGAAGATACATCTGTACGGTTAAGGAAGATTGCAGATCAGCTTGATTCGCTTTATACATCTATAAAGAACTATACAACAGAGATGAAGAGACTGGAAAAAGAATTGACACAAAAAGTAAACAACTAGTTTTTACTAGTTAAATATAGAACCATAATCAAAATAATTAAAGAAAAGGAGAGGATAATTATGGCACAAACATTAGTAACACCGGAAACAATGATTACTTTAGCAAATGGAGTAGAAGAGAAAATTGATGAGTGGGGTCAGGCTGTTAATAAGATTTATGAATTATCAGCAGAAATGGATGTAATGTGGGATGGTGATGCAAATAATGCATTTAATGCACGTTTTGGTGAGGACAGGACAAAGTTTAATCAGCTTTCTACAGTAATGTCTGAATATGCAACGGCTATCAAGACAGCAGCAAGTAATTATATAGCTGCAGAAGAAGAAGCAACAACTATAGTACAGAGATAGATATAAGATTTTGAATATAGAGAAAAGGAGATTACAATTATGGCACTTATACTTAAGGTTACACCAGAAGAGGTTAGAACAAAGGCATCAGAAATAGATAGTCAGAGGACGTTTATGAGTACATATCTTTCAGATATGCAGGCTAAAATCAATCAGCTCCAGGATGCATGGAACAGTCCATCCGGACAGGAGTATTATTCAAAGTTTACATCACTTGTTGCATCTATTGAAGCTTCCCTTGATCTTCTTGCTAAACATGTGGCTAATCTTAATGAAGTAGCATCAAAATATGACGATGCAGAGAGCAGACAGAAAGCAATGGTTGAAGAATTATCTACCGAGAATATTTTTAATTAAGGCTAATCTATGGTGAATAAGGGGTACGGATTTCTGTGCCCCTATTCATTACTTACGTTGATAAAAAGGATTATCAGATGAATAGTTTCTATTTTGATACAGACGAAATGGCATTACTAAAGAGTAAGTATGCCGTCGAATATGATAAACTAATAGATTTTAGTAGTGAGTTAAACAATATCCTGCTAAAACTTGGAGATAACTCTATTTTTTTTAATCGGATATGTGAAATAAAAGAAGAGCTATATCGTGCTGAGGAACAAATTTTAAAGCATAGTGATAAGGCAGAAAAACTACTGAATGCATTTACGGAAGTTGAGGAGTTGAACCTTCGATTGGTGGAGGATTTACCATCCGGTGATTATAGTGAGGTAGATCCTGCTAGTGGGCGTTCGGGTTTAAATATAAATAACAATTATCATATAGTGAGCGACAGTTCAATATATGTAGGAAACAGTAATTATGATTTTGAAGACTGGTTAGTTGAGTGGTTACATGGGGGAAACTAACATAGATATATATTGCGAAAGGGGTAAAAAATGAGCAAAACGGAATTAGATATCAATCAGGTAAAAAGAGATATTAGAAGTTTATCAAATTGTTCAGGGACTGTAGAAGATTTAGTGTCTGAAGCTAATCGTATTATTTCGACTTTCTCAAGATCAGGTGCTTTTAATGCGGCATTGCAGAATAGGATGAATAGTATAAAAGATCGTCTTTCAGGAGAGTCGATTAACTTAAAGACATTATCAAGTGCGCTTTCGGATATTGTAAGCATTTATGAAGAGGCAGAGAAAAAGGCTTATAGAGAACTCCAGGGGATTAATGGAATTGAAAAAGCAGAAGAGAGTGGACTATGGGGTTCTTTATTGGCAATTTTAGGAAATCTTATTAGTAAGGTGATAGGATGGCTCCAAGAGGTAGGGATATTACCGGGAGGTTCTGGTGATGGAAATAGCGATTATGCCGGTGACCCGGTCAATACTGTTACAGGGAATTATGTTGAATCAGTAACAGATATAATGTTTTCGGGACTTCTTAACCTTGGCTTCGAAAGACATTACAACGCTATGTTTAGGACAAACGGTATTCTTGGCATAGGATGGTCACATACTTATGAAGTATCTTTAGAGGGAGATGGAGATACTTTAGATTTGTGTTTGGGCGATAAATGGAGAGAAAGATTTGTCAAGGGAGATGATGAGATATTTTATAGCCATGCCGGCACATTAGATTATATTGTTAAGGGAGAAGGATATGTATGTCATATTACTGATGGTGAAACATATTTCTTTGATTCTCATAAAAAACTATTTTCAATTGTAGCTTCTAATGGTGGAAAACTAGACTTTACTTACGAAAATGATAGATTGAAAAAGGCTTTTGATAATACTGGTCGTAGTATCACTCTTAATTATGATGAAGTAGATCATGTAAATAGAGTTGAAGATAATTTTGGAAGGAAAGTAGAGTTTTATTATAATGGTATGCTGCTTACAAAAGTAGTTGGAGTTGATGGAGCAGAAGTAAATTATGAGTATGATTCAGAAGGAAGATTAATAAAAACAATAAATGCACTGGGTTATACTACAATAATAAATGAATATGATTCTTTAGATAGAGTAACTAAACAGACTATGGCAGATGGTGCTTCCTTAGTCTATACATATAAAGATAATGAAGTAGAGGTAATTGAACGAAATGGCTTAAAGACTGTATATAGGCATAATGAAAAAAAACTGTCTACCGAGATTATTACGGAAAAAGGTATAGAATCATACGAATATAATGATAATAGAAGAAGAATTCTATTTAGAAATGAAGTGGGTGCTGAATATAGAAGAGAATATGATGATCGTGGTAATTTGACGGCATATATTGACCCTCTTGGGAAGAGGATAGAACTCACATATGATATGGATAACCTTCCAGTCTCTATAAAAGGGAAAAATGGGGAAGTAATATTTAAAAACTATAATGAAGATGGAGATATGATTAGTTACACGGATGAATTGGGTAATGTAACATATTTTGAGTATGAGAATAGAAAGGTGACTAAAGTAACTAATCCAGATGGAAGTACAGAAGAATATGAATATAATGAATACGGAAGATTAAAAAAGAAAACTGATGAATGTGGTAATAGTTGGACTTACAAATATGATGAAGCGGGTCGTATGATAGAAGAGTCAGATCCAAATAATAATACAACAATTTACAAATATGATTTGAAGGATAGAGTTATAGAGATTCAGAATCCTGCCGGATATGTGAGACAGATTCAGTATGATAAACTTGGTAATAGAGTGAGGGCTGTAGATTTCGATGGTGGTGTGGAAAGCTGGCAATACAATGAGTGTGGTTTAGTTAAAAAACATATAGATAAGGCGGGTAATTCCACAGAGTATAAGTACGATAGTATGTACAATATTACCGAGATAGCACTTCCAAATGGAGGTAAGGTAGAAAACCAATATGATGGGTTTAATAGATTAATTCAAAGTGTCGATCCTGAAGGAAGAAAGACTATAATAAAATATAATGATTTGGGAAATGTTATCTATAAAGAAAATGGTATTTCCTCTTATGAATACACCTATGATATTTGTGGAAGAGTATCAGAAGTAATAGAAAATGGCGTAATAAAGAAAGTAGATAGAGATGACACAGGAAATATTATAATGCTTACTTATTCTAATGGAAAAGAGTGTAAGTATGAATATGATAAGGCAGGTCAGTGCGTTCTTCGTGTAGATAAAAATGGAAATGAACGTCATTTTAAATATGATAATAGAAGAAGACTTGAAAACATCACTGAAGGCGATGGTAGGGAGACTAAATACTCATATTATCCAAACGGAAAGCTAGAAAAGGTGGAATATCCATCTGGTAAATCGCTACAATTCTTCTATGATGCAGCAGGTAATATTATTGAGAAGAAGGAAGAAGACTATTCGATAAAGTATGAATATGATAAATTAAATCGAATCACCAAAATGTATGATTCTAACGGCAGGATGGTGGGTTATGAGTATGGAGCGCTCAATAAGGTTAATGCCAGAATTGATGGGAATGGGAACAGAACGGAATATTCTTATGATAAAAAAGGAATGTTGGAAAGAGTTGTTTCTCCATCCAATCTTATAACCAGTTATAAGTATGATTCCATGGATAATATTATTGGGATAGTACAGTCAGCATCAGGCATGGAGGAACGTAAAACAGAGATTATACGAAATCTAAGAGGTGATATATCAAGATTAATTGATGCAAATGGGAATACAAATGAATATGCGTATGACAAGTCTGGAAGATTAGTCCTCCATGTTGACGCTAATGGAGATAAGAAACAATATGAATATGAGACCTATAATCTTGTATCAAATATCATTTATGGAGATGGAAGGACTGTTCATTTTTCTTATGATGATTACAATCAGATGATTCAATATGAAGACTGGAATGGTCGTTCATTTATTCAGTATGATGATAGTGGGAAAATGATTTCATTCAAAGATTACGCAGGTAAAGAGCTTAAATATGAATGGGATAGTTTTGGACGAAATAAATCAATTATATATCCTGATGGTAATAGAGTTGCTTATCATTATAATGACAAAGGACAGCTTTCATCTATAGACGGCGCGGATATAAACATAGACTATACTTATGATTCTCGCGGAAGATTATTAGATAAAAGAATAGGGAATAATAGTAGAATTACATATGAATATAGAAATGATAATAAACTTGAAAAAACTACTTATTATGATAATCTTGGCATAATATCAAGCGAGGAAGTTTCCTACGACAAGGTTGGAAATGTTGCTGGATACTCAATGGAATATCCAAGAAAGCAAGAAATGATAAACGTAGTATATGATTATGATTCTGATGGAAGGATAACAGGGGTAAAAGAAAATGGTAAATATGTAAGAAAGTATGGTTATGATCCATTTGGAAACAGAGTATCCTGTGAAATGGACGGTCTTAATATTGAATATGAGTATAATAAGCTTAATCAGCTGATACTTCAGGATATTAAAGGCACAGAAACAAATGAAAGAGTTGTTTGGAATTACGACAACGATGGTAGAATGATTTCTAGAACAGGCAAAGAAGGTGAGCAACACTATCGATATGGTTCGGATGGAAAGCTTGCGGAGGTGTCTTTTGAAGATGGCGATTCGATCAAATATATATATGACGGATTGGGATTACGTAAGGAAAAACAAACAGAAACTGGTTTGACAAAATATATCTATAATCCAATAAAAGAGTATAATGGCTTAATGGGTATCGAAAAAGAATTTGGCTTAAAAGACTACGTATACGATGGTGCATTAACTGCTGAAATATACAAAGAGGGTAATAGTTATTACCATTGCAATGGTCATGGAAGTGTTATCAATTATTTATCAAATAATGGAGATCTAAAAGAAAGCAATTATTATGATGAATTTGGAAATAATCTATCAGGCGAAAGTGCTATTCAGCCATTTGGGTTTATAGGGCTCTTAATTGATAATAGGCAAAAAAGCTTACATACTAATGCAAGAGAGTATGCACCTGAATTGGGAAGGTTTTTACAGAAGGACGATGAAAGGTTTATTCATAAAACAGTTTCAAGTAGTATAAATCTATATACATATTGTTATAATAATCCGATGATATATATGGATCCTTCCGGAAATGATTGTTACTATTTTTATCTTCCTGAATGGGAGGATGAGGCAAAAGCAGATAGAGAAGTCTTAGCTAAACAATATAATTGTAGTATTGATGAAGTACATTTGGTTCCTGTTAGCAATAATCAGGAGCTTACTGATGGGTGGAATAGCATGGGAACTGTAGATGGGCATACTGTAGATATAGATACAGTTGTTATTAACACTCACGCAGACCCTCAGTCATTAGCATATAATAGTAGTAATGATAGATTTACTGCAGAAGATATTGCTAGGCTGGAAAACAAGAAAATGGATCAACTTGTTTTGTACGGATGTAATTCAGGTCATATTGATAATCCGATTGAGAATCCAGCAGCTAATTTCAGTAGGAAAGTAGAGGGTGCTCCGGTAATAGCCAGTGACGGATTTGTTTCTATGAGACAAGGCGACGGTTCGTACATATCGAGAGATGGAAGACAGTATGAACATGATTTTAATTGGTGGTCTAATTATTATGGGAATGATAGAACTGATCCAGAAGGCTGGCATATATATCAGCAAAGAGATGGTCATACAACTGTAACAAGTGTTGGCACGATATCTATGACTCTTGAAAATATGGTAGATCGTCTTAATAATTGGAGGAAAAGATGTCCAAACAAATAATTGCAAGAATAGTATTATTGTTTATAATTGCAGGAGTAGTATTCTCCTCTTGTGCAAAGGAGCAATCGGTTGATGTAGACACAAACACTACTGTTTTTAAAGAAGATGAAGATGGGGATGATACAAAAATGAATTACGAAGAAGTTATAGAGTATGTAGAAAATGTTATGGGAATCACAATTCGAGATTATTTGACTGATGCAGAGGGTGTGATTCAAAATAACAAGTGGCATTTCATAAAGTTATCGTTAGACAACAGTAAAAAAGAAGACTTTATTAGTGAAATAACTAAAATCTGTGGAGAGGGAGTTGAACCATCAACGGTTTCGATGCCACAGTTTAGGAATGATATTTGTAATGAGTTAAGAGAAATGTCAGTTGAAAAGGTTTACTTCAAAAGTAACATTAACGGAGATACTAAGTCAAAAAATGATACAATGATATTTCTGGCTAAAGATTCGCAGAATTCATACTATTTATTTATTATGTAGTGTTAATTATTCGTATTTACGAGGGAAAGAAAACCCAGGTTCGTTTATTGAGCATTGGGTTTCTTTTTCGTTGTTTATGTATATAAAAGTAAATGACTCGTTTCGTTATATTTTCAGACTTTTCCAAATAATAGCTGGGTCTTTTTGTCTGATCAGGCACCAATAACTCTATGTTATCACCTAAATCCAGAGCTATAAGAATCACAAAGAGGTTATTTAACTGTATGTAAACGTATCATGCTTGAGCTGGTTGCTTATTAGTGACGCCTAGTTGCTTATTTACTGCTCGAGTATTCAAGTGAGTATTAAACTGTGATATAATATTCATAAGTAGACTAATTTTGTATGGAGTAATTATTTAATTATTACATCATTGATGAATTGAGGGGGAACATAAATGTACAGTGGCGACAACTCAAATAATAGAATCTGCTTGGGATGTATTAGAGTAATAGGTAATAGCTATGATGTTTGTCCTGAGTGTGGATATGCCTGCGGACTATATAAAGAAAACTTTAAGAGTTGCTTTCGGCCGCAGGCATTATAATTTATGGTACTGTAGTGTAAAACAAGGCTACCACTTTCGTATATGATACATGCCTAGGAAGGGAATAATAAATGAGAGATAGAATGGCAGACATCAACATGCTTCATGATACCCTGCGGATACTTGAGCAAGGCTGGTATGAGAAGAATGGAAAAAGAATACATTTGAAGCTTTCAAGGGAAGAGATGAGAGAGATTCAGGTTTATTTGCCTGAGGATGTAAAAAGGAACGCGAATATTAGTGATTTTAATCCTACGTTTGTGATGGGCAGAAGTTGTATACATGGCTGTGAGAATATAGATTCATTTACACTTGCAAGGAAGAGGGCTGTATCTGATGGCTTTTATGCGAAGGACGGTCAGGGCATTCTTGTTCTTAATCTTGCGAATCCGGTTCATCCGGGTGGTGGTGTCAGAAATGGTGCAAGGGCTCAGGAAGAAGACCTTTGCCGTAAAAGTTCTCTTCTTCTTTCTCTGGAGAGCTGGGCAGCTGATAAATACTATGAATATAATGAGAGCCTGCATACATATATGGGATCTGATGCGTTGATGATTACTCCACAAGTTGAGATTATAAGAGATGAGAACGGGGAGTATTTGGATGACACAGTTATTGTGTCGGTGCTTACCTTTGCAGCGCCTATGGTGTCGTTTGGTAAAGAAGGAATGAGTGAAGAAGAATATGAAACTATGGTATATAACCGAATCATGGACATGTTGAAGTGTGTTGCATATCTAGGATATAAAAACCTTGTGCTCGGAGCTTGGGGATGCGGTGCATTTGGAAATGATGCACGTGTAATTTCGGATTTGTTTTATAAGGCGCTTAAAGAAATCAATTATAACGGGTATGTTGAGAAAGACCTGTTCAGAAGAATTGATTTTGCTGTACTTGACAGGACGGAGAATCAGTATAATTTCCGGGAGTTTTACAGGAATTTTTCATGCCTGGAATAAGGAGATTGGGTTTATCCTGAAGAATTCGCAGGGTATTCTTTAGGGAAATACACTTTCTCCAAAGAAAGGGAATTGTTATGAGTTCACAAACATATTTAAACAGACCCCTCGTCTCAATACTTGGTGATTCAGTCAGTACTTTCAAAGGATTCAATCCTGAAGGATATGCAGTGTTTTATGATGAATATTTGCAGAGCGTTAACGGATTAAGTAGTGTGTATGACACGTGGTGGGCTAAGGTAAATCAATCATTAAATGCCTACCTCTGTGTCAATGATTCATACTCCGGCAGTCGGGTTACAGGAGCAGATTTTCCGAGTGCTACCTCTGAAATACGCTTGAATAATCTTAAAAAGGGTAACTATATTCCAAATATCATTCTGATATACATTGGAACTAATGATTTTGGAAATGGAATTCCGGTAACTAGAGCAGATTGTGCTCCCCAAAATGAATGGGGCTGTTTCGAGATTGCCTATGATTATTTATTGAAATCACTTACCAAGAAGTATCCTCAATCCATGATAATATGCGGTACATTAATGAGATCTAAGATGAGGGGAAAAGAGGATTGGGTTTATCCTGAAGAATTCGCAGGGTATTCTTTAGAAAGCTATAATAATGTTATAAGACAATTGAGTTATAATAATTGCTGTTATTTAGCGGATGTCAGTAAACTGGGATTATATTACGAGACGCTTGATGGCTCACATCCAACAAAAGAAGGGCACGAAACAATTTTTCGTGCCTGGAATAAGTGTCTAAATGAGATTATGGTCAGATGATAAACATGGTGATGAAAATGCCGGGATGATGCGATTATCTTCCGGTACAAAATCTTACACTTTAACATATCTTTGATTTTTGCTATTAGGTTTATCAGGTATTGTCATACGTATCATTCCTAATTCAATCGCAGGATTAATATAGTTCTTTCGAAGTGTTTCTTTAGACTTTAGTCCAAGTCTGCCCATAATATCATTTGATGTGTACGGGATATCATATTCCATCAGATCAAGCATCTTTTTCACATATTCACTGGTTTCAGCATTTGCTTTATTAACCTGTAATATGACGTCATCTAAAACCTGGTCGATCATATCAAGCATAAATTCAATAAAGATGTTGGAATTACCTGACGTATTACACTTGGCAATTGCATCATAATATTGTTCCTGAAATCGCTCTATTTGGCTTTCTAATGGAATATATTCAAATACACTTCTCCAACGATATAGCAAAACCGTATGCCAAAGTCTTGCCATACGCCCGTTTCCATCAGCAAATGGATGTATAAACACAAACTCATAATGAAATACCGACGCCATTATAAGAGGGTGTACTTTCCCTTCGTATTTTTTCACCCATGAAAGCAAATCTTTCATAAGTTCAGATACCATGTTTGGTGGGGGAGCAACAAATATGCACTTATCTCCGGAGAATACTCCCTCATCACCTTTGCGGAAAACACCTGATTCTTCAACAGTCAGATGCGTCATTATCCCATGGATCTCTTTCAATTGTTTTGCGCTTGAAGGATCAATCTCAGAGATTTTTTCGTAAGCTGCGTAAGCATTCTTTACCTCCTGAATCTCCTTCTGATCTCCTATAACCAAATGACCGTTTATGACATCCCTAACCTCGTTTAAAGAAAGATGTAAATGATACTATAAAAATGTCGTAAAAGTGGAAAATAAAAATGTAGGTTTCCACTAAGAGTGATATCCTTTTCCGTGGAGGTATAAACCATGGAACAGAAACTTATCACTCAGCTAAAAATACTTAAATTGAGCAATGTTAAGCCTAACTTTGCTGAGCTGGCTCGGATATATGATCTAGATTGGCGAACCGTCAAAAAGTATTATGACGGATACGATGGTAAACCTAAGCATCATTCTAAGCCAAGTAAACTTGATAAATACAAACAGCTCATTACTAAGAAGCTTGCCATTAAAGGTTCAAATGTCAGAGCTGTTTATGAATTCATTATAGATGAGGTGGAT
>JHWR01000002.1 GCA_000687655.1 Lachnospiraceae bacterium YSB2008 | reverse complement strand
ACTTGCCAAGCCTAGACATCCATTTACAAAAGGTAAAGTTGAAGCAATCAATAAGTTTCTTGATTGGTTGCTACCTTATGAAGGTGAATTCGAAACTGAAGATGAATTAATCGCTATACTTGAAAAGATAAATAAGAAGGTAAATACTCAGGTGAACCAGGCGACAAATGTTCCGCCATTGTTACTTTTCCAAAAAGAAAAGGAATACCTGCAGTCCCTTCCGAATCAAAAAGTCATCGAATCTTATCTGAGCCACGACCGCAAAATCAAAGTACAGAAGGATTCTATGATTACGTACCAAAACAGCAAGTATTCCGTTCCACCAGCATATATAGGAAAAAATGTTTATATAAAACAAATATCCGGTAAGCTGTTCATTTATTATAACACGGAACAGATTGCGGTACATAATCTCTCATCAAAAATGTTTAATTATAATAAAGAGCACTACACAGAACTGCTATCACACTACATAAAAGATAACGATGCAGTATCTGAATTAGCTGAAGTTAATTTAAGGCAAATGGATGACTTCCTGTGAAGGAGGATCTATGCCTAGTTATACAAAAATCATAGATGGTCTGGAAGATTTAGGTATTCGTAAGATGCAAGACCATTTAGATTTCTACATTGAAGCCGTAAATAACGGTGATAAATCTTTTAGTGATGCTCTTCTTGAACTTATCAAGATAGAGCAAGAAAACAATAAACTAAGAGCTATTAATGCCTGTGTGAAAGTAGCTAACTTTCCATTCATAAAAACAATGGATGATTTTGATTTTACATTTCAACCAGGTATCAATAAGAAGCAACTGGTTGAATTTACTTCTCTTGGTTTTATTGAAAGAACAGAAAATATCTTGTTTGTAGGATCCAGTGGAGTCGGAAAAACTCATCTGGCAACATCCATAGGCATTGAATGTGCCCGTAACAGATATTCAACTTACTTTGTATCATTTGAAAGTCTGATAAATCAACTAAAGAAGTCTTTATTGGAAAACAGACTTGAATCAAGAATGAAGTTTTTTGCAAGATACAAAATACTGATCATTGATGAAATAGGATATATGCCTATTGATCAGGATGCAGCAAATCTATTCTTTCAGCTAATTGCCAGAAGGTACGAAAAACACTGCACAATCATAACAACGAATATGCCTTTTTCAAAATGGGGAGAAATATTTGGTTCTCCAACATTGGCAAATGCAATCCTTGACCGATTGCTGCATCATTCATCTGTTATTTCGATAAAAGGTCCGTCATATCGGCTTAAAGAGAAGCGAGCACTTCTTGAAGGCCAGGATGATGAACTGAGCTAAGATAATTGTACATTTTTATTTTCCACTTTTTGTACATTTTTATCTTGCAATTTACAAATGTTCAATATATTGGAAGTGGATATAGTGGACATTGGGAAATCTCTGAAGATTAATGTCAGGGGCATTTATGATTCCGGTTTCCCATCAAATAACTAGTAACCCGTACCATTTGTAGCATGATTAACCATCCCTCCGCCATAAAGATCATAATTCACCTGCTGCTGATAGTATGTGTACATCATCAGCGGGGCATTATAAAGCGTAGCAAGAAGATAGCTCTTGATGTTCCGTACATCGGAGCTGTTTTCATTCATACAGCTGACAACGTATTGAATGGTATTCATGTCATATTGCTCAAATCTGGACATGACCATAGCCTTAGGAATGGTGGATCCGGATATGACAAACGTCTCTTTTGAGCTGGTAGCTACTTCCGTCATGAGCTCAATAATAGTATCAACCAGTCTAATATCGGTAGAATTATAGCTTTGACAGAGAGCTTCGTAGTCTATAATGCTTTTGAAATAGTTCTTGTATTGCTCATAGTATTCCAGGTACTGTTGTTCATTACATACTTCTTTTTGAGATGATAGATTGATAGGATAAGTATCATTATTATTAGTATTAATATATTCAGTATTATTAGAGTCGGAATTTCCAACCTCTAGAAGTCGATTTTTCTGATTTCTAGAAGTCGAAATTTCCGACTTCTTGAATTCGGATTCTTCGACTTCTGCTAAAATGCTGGTTCCCGGGATAATTTCAACATCTTCTTCAGGCAGAGAAATGGAACCATCATCATCGGATGGTGGAGTAGTAGTATCTTTGATATTATCGGTATTCTCATTAACAACAAAGTTCATAACATATATAGTATCAGGCCTTCCCTGACCATGTCTTATCCTCTCTATCAATCCAATTCCTTTCTTGGAATCAAGCTCAGCAGCTGCTTTTATAGCTTTATCCCTGCTGCATCCCAGATCTTCGGCCATCTGGTCAATGGTATATATGATATATGTCCGGTCGAGTTCATCTTTCCATCCGTTTTTAATGGAAAGAGACATACGATCAAGCATAAGGCTGTAGAGTAGTTTTGAATCGGTTGAAAGCTTCCTAAAGAGCTTATCTGAAAAGAGGAGCTTTGGAACTCTTAAAAATGAGTATTGATCAGCTTCCTTTCCGTAAAAATATTTGAACTTAATCTTTCTAATCATAATATTTCCCCTAAAAAAGTGTATAGTAGTCCCTTGGTTGCTTTTTCTAACATTTTTTCTAACATTTTTCCGTAAAATTAGTTATAAAGCATTTTAATCTGTGTTAGTTTGTTTTTTGGTCATCGTCAAAAAGTGGCGGATTAACACGGTTATTTAGTTTTAGAAAAATATGGGGAAATAGAAATTGAATATGAGTTGAAATTCGGGACGCAGAGGTCGCAAGTTCGAATCTTGTCACGCCGATTACGTATTTACTAGGGTTTGCGGACTTTTGAGTTATCGCAAACCCTATTATTTTGAGAGAGCTGGGATTTAGAGAAAATCTGAATCAGCTCTTTTTCATATTAATTTATATCTTTGCAACTTGGACATCACAATATGCAACTTGTGCAGATTTTCGTACGTGACTCTCCTTCTTCTGATAAAGTAGCCTCATCAAACAAATGAAGGAGACAAAATCATGAAGAAGAACAGATTAAAAAAGGGAATTATTATAACAGTGAGCGCATTTCTTGTACTTACAGCTGTTGGCTCATTTGCTTTTGGAGGATTCATAGCAGATAAGATACTTCACCAGAATGAAGGTAAAAACACACACGATAATAGTATAAAACAGATGGAACTTTGGGATTATGACTACAAAGCTTTTGAAGATACATATAAGGGAACAGAAATCACTGCTAATGCAGAGGATGGAAACACAGTTCCTGCTACATACTATAGCACTGACAGCGACAAAATAGTTATCCTGGTTCACGGTGCAGGTGGTGACAGAGCCTGTGCAGCACCGCTTGCTGAAGGATATCTTAAGAGAGGCTACGATGTAATAGCTATTGATCAGAGAGGCTGTGGTAAAAACGCTGACGATAGAGTTACATTTGGTATAAATGAGCAGCTTGATGTACGCGCCATAGTTGAATATGCGAGAGAAACACTAGGTAAGAAAACTGTATATGTACATGGTCAGTCTATGGGAGCTCAGACAGCAGCTATCTATGCTTCAAATGTCAAACCCGGTAATGTAAACGCTGCTGATGCAGTTATATGTGATAGTCCGGTTCCGGGAATGGAGCTTGTTCTTAAAGAGATGTTCGGGGACGGTGATACAGAAAGCTTTATGGCTCAGTACCTTACCGGTACAAGCAAGTTTTATATGAACGTAGTAAACAAGATGAACTATGATGATGGTGATACTATAAAAGTTGTAGCAAATGACAATATACCTACGCTTGTTATATGTTCAGATAGAGACGAAGTGTGTCTTCCTAATCAGGTTGAAATGGTTTATAATAACATAGCTTGTGATAATAAGCAGATTGTACACTTCGACAGTGCACACATTGAAGGAATTATCGACTACCCGGAAGAGTATATGGATAGCGTTGAAGAATTCCTAAATGGAAATATAAAATAGTATTTTTTGAAATCTACAATGTAAGTTGAACAGGAACAAAAATGAAGCTGAATCTGTATGAAGATAAGAATATAAAAGAAGAAAAGGTTGATATACATTTTGCCAATATGCGCCCGGTTATCAGGCAACTGATAGATACAGTCAAGTCTGAGCGACCTACTCTAAGCGGTCGCCCCGCTGATGAAGAGATAGATGATGGCGAGGAGATTATCCTTGATGTAAAGGAAATCTACTACCTTGATCATGTAGACAGAAAGCTCTTTGCATATACAAAGGATGGTGTATTCCGAATCATGAATACTCTTTCTAATTGCGAAGAAATGCTATGGAATTATGGCTTTGTCAGAGTATCAAAGTCCAATCTTATTAACATTTATAAGATTAAGCAGTTAAAACCGGATGCCAACATGAAGGTATATGCTTCCTTCGATAACGGCGACAGAATCTGCATCAACAGAAGCTACAACAAGAGTTTTAAGGAATACCTTCAGAGAATGAGGAGGATGGGATAATGAGTGATAAATCATTTGATACATATGCTTCGAATAAAAAGAATGACCGTATGGGCAAAGTGAAGGGGTTTCTTTTGGAACTCTGCTGTGTATATACATTTGTATCAGTACTTGGAGCTATAGTAAATATTTTAGCCGGGACCGAAACTAATAACATAAATGTACTGGTTATGTTCGCAACCTGCACTATTGCAACATTTGTCCTCTTCCTGCATAAACTATTTGATAACTTCAGCCCCCTGTTTATGATTGTGGCGCAGTACCTTATCGCCTGTGCCCTTATAGGAGGCATGCTTCTGCTGCTTAGTATATTTATTTCTCCAATAACCCCCAAGGGATGGTTTGAATTCTTCCGTTCATTCACGATACCATACATCTTTCTAGCTGGATTTTATTACTATAGAGTATTTTCAGAGACAAAGAAGCAGGATGCACTGATCAAAGAAATACAGAGTCTTCAGGACTAGAACATGGTAAAGAAAACCTGAAGATAAGTCCCTTGGTTGCTTCTGTCTAAAAATTGTCTAACTTTACTTTTTTGCATAGAAACTTCCAAAATCTTTACTTTATAGACGCGACATGATAAAATAAGTAAAGATTTTGGGAGGTGAGCCGGATATGATCTCTTATGAGGGGCTTGAAAAAGCACTTAAGGAAAAGGGAATAGGAAAGACAGAATTATCTAGAGAACTTGGTCTGTCTACACGGACGATCGCGAAGATAGCCAAAGGTGAGAAGCTTTCCAAGCGGAGCATAAAGAAGATTGCCGATTATCTTGTTGAATCACCTGATGTGATCATGAGGGAGCTTTCCGATAACAGAATCCTTCAGGTACTTCGTGAAGAAAAAGAATTGAAGCTTTCCGGTGGTCTTTATCACGAGCTTCAGGTCAGGATGACATACAACTCAAATCATATCGAGGGAAGCAAGTTATCAGAGGATCAGACAAGACGGATCTTTGAAACAAATACACTTGATGTGAATGACGGGATACCGGTGGATGATGTTCTGGAAACGGTTCATCATTTTAGGGCAATCGACTATGTGATCGATATCGCTGAGGATGAGCTTACAGAAGATATCATTAAGCATCTGCATTATATCTTAATGCATGATACCAAGGATTCAACTCTTGGATGGTTTGCGGTAGGTGATTATAAAAAGCGTGCTAATGTTGTGGGCGGCAGAGAAACATCAAAACCGTCTGACGTGCATAGGCACATGAAAGCTCTGATCGATGAATATAATGTTAAGGAAAATATCACGATCGAAGATATCATATCGTTCCATGCGGAGTTCGAGTATATCCATCCATTCCAGGATGGTAATGGTCGTGTTGGAAGGCTTGTCGCTTTGAAGGAATGTCTTCACCACAATGTGATACCGTTTATTATTGAGGATGCAAAGAAGAACTTTTATTACAGAGGGCTTACCGAGTGGCGAAATGAGAAGGGGTGGCTTACGGATACCTGCCTTGACGGGCAGGATACTTTTGTAAGACTGCTTGATATGTTGGAAATTCCACATGAATGATTAAATGCTTATTAAATGATCTATTGGTAGTGTCAAGTGACCTATGAAAAAAATGAGCCAAGAATAAAGGCTCATATGAACCTTGAAAACTGTAGAAAAATATACTGAAAGCTCTCCGAGGGCTTAGGGCTCTGCCCTAAGAACCCGCAAGGGACTCGTCCCTCGACCTCTCTTGCGGGCTCTGCCCGCGCCCGTCCTCGCCGGAAGCAGGGAAAGGCGCATAGCACCTTTCCCTATAGATAGGATAATCCGTGAACCTTATGTCAAGGGACTTTCGCGGCATATCCTCGCAGCAAAAGCTGCTCCGGTATTCCACGGTTCCCTTGACAACGGTTCCGCTCCGTTTTATACAGCGACTTCGGATTGCATTTTAAGAATTGTTTGCTGACCAAGGAAGATCATCAGCTGCCATTTTCCTGGCATGTTTTCACCATTTTTGATGATGTCATCTTCTACCAATGTTCGTTTATAATTATGGATTTTATGCGGACGAAGGAAGTTATAATAAGCGACCCAAAGGGAAAGATCATAGTTAGCACCATCGTAATTATCAAAACCATTTGTGGGACGATATGAAGCCTTATAGGTTCGATTGAGCCTCTCTATTATCTGCTTATACGGACGGAATTCTGTGGATACAGCGTCATCGTTTGTAAGTCCTACAACCTGAGTTATGTTGAATTTAAATCTTTCGCCGTATTTAATGAGGAACTGCTGAGCTGCAAGAGGATAAGCGCTATAGGCGTCAGCTACAAAAAGAAATTTTTCAGGGAGTTCTTTAAGATGTTGAAATGCCATCCTCATAGCCATAATACAAGGACCAACACCTCGATTATCTGAGACCTGATACCCGACGATTACACGAGAGACTGTGTCCATGATGAACCAGATAAACCCTTTAACTCCGCGGACTTTGATATAAGTCTCATCAGCAGTATATGATGATCCTTTTTCGTAAGGATAAGTATCTATAAAGGGTTTTACACATAAAGCGGCGGTCTTGCAGTAATTTGCGACCATTTGGTGCGAAATAGAAATGCCATGAATGTCCTTTAATGCTTCAACGGTTTTTCTCAGGGATAGACCGAGATTGACTCTATAAGTGAGGCAGAGTGACATTATGTAAGCGTTGTGTTTGGTAGATTTTAGAGATGACGCATTCTTGGGCAGGGTGGTAATGTCAAAATTAAAGAAATCTACCATAAATTCACGGTAGATATAATGAAGCTTGTATTTATTCTTGCCATTAAGGTCATCGAGATCGGCCTTATCTACTTTCTTCAGATTATGGAGATAATAAGGGCACTTGGGATTAATGCATTTATGGATTACAAAGTGTTTGCGTTGTTTTTTTTGTACTAGAGCATGTGAGCAGTGAGGGCATTTAAGATGCAGAGTTGAAAAAGCGTTTTTGGAGCCTTCGGAAAAAGTGGTATCACATACTTTGCAAAGAATCTGACCAGCTTTACCATTGTTTTGGTAAAGGTATTCAAAAGGGGCACTGCATCTGGGGCATGTACAGTTTTTAGAAAAGCTAGGTTCTTTCCTTCGCTTGATGGGTTTTAAGACTTTGCCATCATGAGAGGCAGGATAATCCGCAATGATTTTTTTCCAATCTAGTTTTGGAAGAGGATCAATAATAATGGGGAGCTCGTCCACTTTAAACTTTTGATATTTTGGGGAATGGGCATCATCAAAAGCCCATTGCTTTAAGGGTATATATCTACAGATAAAACTTATCAGCCAGCAATTTTGCTGATATAAAAAATTTATTATTTCGATAAGATATAGTATAATGTTCACGAGCATTGTCTCCTTCGTATGATGGATGTTTGGTCGCTGATATTATACCAAAAAGGGAGGTCAATGCTCATTTTATTTTGAACTCCCAATAAATAAAGGTTTTTTAACAAAAAAAGGGTAGTAAACTTGACACTACCGATCTATTAAAGGAGATAGCAGCTATGAAAAAGGGGTTAATATTTAAAATAATAGTAACTATACTTCAGATAATTATTATTCCATGTTGTATAGTTGGAAGTTGGGAAACTGTATACAACAATCATACAGCAGATTACTTCGTCGATAATTTCCTTGATACTGCCGTGATTTTTGACACAGACTACCTTGCGACAGTTTTGGTATGTGTACTTGCAGTGGCAGTGATTATAATGATTTGGACGCCGGCTCGAAAAGCTGCGTTTATACCGGCAATTCTCCAAACAATTATCTTTTTGGTGGCGTTAATCGGAGTGATTACTAATGAAGATGCCCAAATAAAAGCATTTGCGTTTATACATACCGGTATAGTGGTTTTGGCATTGCTGGTTTGTATAATAGTAGCTGCTACATCTAAGAAAGAAAATGTAGCAGAATAGCGATGAGCAGTCATTATATCTTTGGAGGTTTTATGAAGAAGACACTATCTATATTATTAACAGTATGTATGATCATTTCTTTGTCTGCATGCAACAAAGCTTCACAACAGAATGTGCAGACAACTACCAGCTACACCACTGAAGTAGGTAAAAATGACCGTGAAGTCAAAGACCCTGATTTGGATGTTGATGACGGTCAGTGGCACGATGAAGAAGACACAGATACAACGGAAGCGCCTGACTCTACCGAAGAACCTACTACTAAAAATACAACAACCGGATTGTATACATATACTGTTTATGGTGACATACAGCTTTCAATGAAAGTTAATATCGAGGATTGGATCGGTACTAACAGTTCAGGACAGGAATTCTTCAAGTATGATAGATTAGCCCAGAGCTTAGGATGGCTTCCTGAAGATCAGGACCTTGAATCTTTCGGAGACGGACCTGCATTTTTCTACACATATAAGACTGGGGACAAGACAGTAGGAATAAGGCTCTACGGAAATGATTCCTGGGGTGATGCGCCTGGCTACAAATATCCGCAGATATACGCTATAAATTATCTCCTTGGTCGTGAGGATGAGAATACTATTGATGATATCGATGTTGTGACCGACAAGGGTGATTATGTTGTTGTTAACTTCCAGAAGCACTATGATGAAATAACATATTTAATTGCCGGCATGGACACCGTAATGGCATCGAGAGACGATATTATTGTTTTAGCTTATATGCTGTCTAACGTAGAAAGAATTCCTGATAAGAATCCATTCGCTAATACTGATATTATGAGATATGAGGATGTCAGCGATAGATTCGAACTTCCTTAACTCAGTGATGAACATATAAGTTGTAACACTGAATCGTTCAACAAAACCAGGGGTGAATTTAGCGGTTGGAAGATATCTCGGATTATCTTCCAGCATAATGTACTACGAGCCATGGCTTGTTATCTTGGAATGTTTGAATCTTAACATATGTCAATGCGAATAGTATAAAGTAATGGTATTGTTTCTTTCAGGAGGTGACATCATGAAAGAAAATGATATCAAGAATGCCGGAAAGGCATTAACAATTACCACTGTGTTGACACTTTTTATTGCCACTTTTGAAATGGTAAATGCGCTTAGGTTCTATAAGCCGGGAATGAATCTGCTTGATATAGCTAGTTATGTACAGGCTAATAGATGGATATTTGCTTTTACATTTATATTTGCAAACCTTGTCCTTTTTCCAAGTGCGATGCTTCTTTATAAGGCGAATGGTATCAGTCTCAAAAAGGAAATATACGAAAGAGAGACTCTTGGCGGTGATATTCTTTGGGGTGTGATACTCGCGTTTGCAGCCAGCCTGTTAAGTCTTCTTTCTTTGCCTATATATAAAGGCCGCACAGAGCTTGCTTTTGTAGATGATGAAAAGATGGGAGTAGGAATTACTATTCTTTATGTAATCGCACTGGTCTTTGTGAGTGGAATTTGCAAGGAAATATATTACAGGGGCTTCTCAAAGAATTTTTGTGGGTCGGTATTTGGAGATATGGCTTCACTTATACTCTTTAATATGCTCTTTGGGTTACTTGACTGGTATAATTTCGGATATTCCTTTGTGCTTGGACTTGTATGCATCTTTGGTTATCAGAAAAGAAAACATATGATAGTTCCTATGATTATACATGGTGGAGTGAATTTAATTAGTATTATATACATCATTGTTATGGGCAGCCATTAAGGAGGCATTTCTATGGATAAAGATTATTTTGTAAAACAACTGATGATATTTGCAGAAGAATATAAAATAGATGTAAGTGAAGAACTGGTCGGCGATATCGTGAGTCTTGCCAGTTTCAGAGTGGTAAAGAAAGGGGAGATACTTGCCTCTATTGGAGATGACACAACCTACGCAGGGCTTATCCTGTCAGGGCTGGCACGTGCATATTACATAGATAATGACGGAAATGATATTACAAGAGGTTTTGCGCCGGAAGGTGTCATGTTTATGGATGAGGGCTTTTTTGGATATACAGAAAGAAACTGTATGTGGGAAACGCTAGAAGAAACAACCATCATGATCTGCGAGACGGCGGCTATAAAAAAGATGATTAAAGAAAATGATTCGTTTAAAGATATTTGGATTTATCTTTTAGAAAGCGCTATGAGATATAAAATATACAGGGAGAACGGCTTCCTTGTAGAAAATGCAACCGAAAGATACATACATTTTAAAAAGCTATATCCTAATCTCAGTGAGAGGGTACCTCAACGACATATAGCAACTTATCTTGGTATCACACCGGAATCTCTTAGCAGGATCAGAGGTGCAATGAAGGAAGACTAAAGTCGCTTGCTTGAAGCATGTCAAATCGGGGGATTGGAGGGGAAAACATGTTAGAAATATTAAAAGCGAGGTTTCAGGATAATATGAATCTTCATATGGAACTGAGTTGGCTTGACGTGGAGAAACGTTTGCTTGAGCATCCAGGCTCCATGGACGTTTTGAGAAGGATGGAGGAGAGCGGCGGAGAACCGGATACCATCGGCTATGACGAAAAGACGGGAAAACTAATTTTCTGCGACTGCGCAAAGGAGTCCCCTTCTGGGCGCAGAAGCCTGTGCTATGACGAAAAGGCATTACAGGGGCGTGCTAAAAACCCGCCGTCAGGCAGCGCCGAAGGGAAAGCAAAAGAAATCGGCGTTTTGATTATGACGGAGGAACTCTATCGCCGACTGCAAAGTCTCGGGGAATTTGATTTGAAAACGTCAAGTTGGATCACTACGCCGGATGATATTCGCGACAAGGGCGGTGCATTGTTCTGCGAACGACGTTACGGAATGGTTTTCACATTTCATAACGGGGCGGATTCGTACTATTCCGTGCGCGGGTTCAGAGGTTATACTCTTATATAAATTCAAATTTGTCGACATTTTTCAAACTTTAATAATAAACGTTACATAGAGCAGTTATCAGAAGATAGCTGCTCTTCTTCATTTTGCAAAAAATTAAAAAATATAAATATTGTTGATTTGCGAAATTTGCAGACGGAATTAAAATATGATTTGTCTTGATTTTAGACACAAAAGGCCCTATTTTTAATTTGTAACATAACAGATTATATTCTTGTGAAAGAAGAAAACTTTGATCGGGCGTTGAGCGTGTTGGCGTCTGAAGGATATTCAATAGTTTAAAAAAAGAGAAGGAGAAAAAAGCTATGCCGGAAAATGATACGGCTAATGTTAAGAAGAAACATGGGAAAAATGAAAAGAAAAAATATCGTCGTGTTTATACCGAGAGTGATAAGGTACGAATATTTTTTGGAGTTCTGGTAGCAATTGCTCTTACTGCTGCAGGTATCCATTATATAAAACGTCAGTTCACAGTAAACAATGAATATGATATGGAGGTTACGGCTGTTGTAACGAGTGTGTCTAAAAAATATGATAAGGATGAAGATCAATATAGGTATAGAGCAACGTATGAATACGAGGTTAGGGGACAAAAATATAACTACGTATCAAGCTGGTCAAGCACACATTATGAAAAGGGCGACCAAATGTTACTTACTGTTAATTCCGATAACCCTGGTGAAGTCAACAACTATAAATACCTTACTATAGGGGCATTTATCATAATAGTTGCAGTATTTGTACTATATTTTTCTTTCCGTTAGTAAAAAGAGAAAGTGATTTAAATATTTAATGTAAGGGAGAATTAATCTTATGATTATTGGTCGTATTATAGTGGGAATAATATTACTATTTTTACAGGTTGTATCATTATATTTTGTAATCGGTTATATCAAGAAATTATTTGTATGTACGGAAAAAACATCAGCTGAGGTAGATTCAGTAACAGAAAGCGAGAGAAGACACGAAGATTCTAAAACTGGTAAAACAGAATATATAACTGAGTATGATGTTGATTTTAAATACGAGTATAATGGTCAAATATATATGTTCTCTCGTATTTATAGTAAGCATTGCAAATATTCTAAAGGTTATAATTATGAAATAAAGATTAATCCACGTAATCCGAAAGAATGTTGGATGAATGAAGATATTAAGTCTTTAATAATTTTTGCTTCATCACTATTGCTTTATACATTTTTTGATCTTATATATATAGAGACACTTTTTTAGAAATGAATATGAGAGTAAATGATTATAACGGATATATAATAGGTTGTGATACAATAATGTTGGAGTTTTAAATTCAAAGGAAGAATAGATATATGGAAAGAAACACAGATATATGTAATAGTAGAAGTACGAGTAAACGTATGAGCGGATACATCTCCAGGTCCTTGTTTGTGCTACTTGTGTTATTGCTTTCGATGACGGGTTGCGGAAAGATTGGTTCGCCTGATGCTTCAGACAGCTCAACATCGAAGGTGGATACGTCTAACCCTACTGGTATTTCTATCGAGATAGAAGGACGTCATCTGATTCCTGAGAAATTGGTTCGAATCCCGGAGCTTGATGATACAAATGATGAGTACTATGGTTCTGTGAAGGGAGTAGGTTTGTGCTTTCTGATGCAGGAGGATACATTTCCAACCAGAGATAGTGAGTACGGCACTCTGGCAAAGTTCTCTATGGATCTGAGTTATGATACGACTAATGATAATTCATTATGCAGAGCTTGTGCGGTGAAGGTGGAACCGATTTCGGGCGTTGACGGATATCATGCGAGAGTTACATATATCTATTTTGCGCAGGGATCTAAAGATATTCCGACTGATATAGCATATAAGTATCCCGGTGGTACGAAGTATAATTATGAAAGTGTGAAGGCACTTTCTCAGGATGAAAACGGCCTGGAGACTATCAATATCGGGCTGAAAGACTATGTATTTAATAAATATGAGTCTGACGTTCCTGCGAGTGATAGTACAGTACTTCCGGCGAGTGAGGCGGGACTGTGTGAAATATGCAGAAAAAGAGTCGAGACTGTATATGACAGAGCGATTCAGAAGCTTCAAAATGAAGGTGTAATTGCGAGTTCTGCTGATGCAGATTTCTCCTTTGATAATGCGACGCTTGAACCAATCTTTAATGATAGTGTAAAGGGTAGCGCACTTACATCGGCCTGGAAAGCTTCTGAAGGTGGAGTGGTCCTTGCAGGACCCAGATTTGACGTTCATGCAAATGTTTATGCGGAGGCAGATGCCACAAAGGCTGAGAACTATCCGGCCTTCTTCCCTATATCAGTAAGTTGGGGCAACACACAGGTAAACTGGGATAATCAAGCTGAACCATGGAAGAATTATTCCGACTGCTTCGCTGATTCTGTTGATGACTGGAAATATATAGTCATGTATAAGGATTATTTCTCCCGCAGAGAGGAGAAGTATTATGCTGGCGGGCTTGACCGTGTATCTGTTACAACTCTTGTTCTGGTTATTGATGCTCAGACAGAAGAGATAGTTCATATCAAATGTATAGCTACTGATTGTCCTCCCGGTGTGAATGCAACTTCAACCACTGGAAGTCTCATGAGAGAAGATGCGCTGGATTATATATATGGGATTCTGAAATGAATATGAATAGAAAGAAAGTACAATTCTATATTGTGTTTGTGGGATTTATCCTGTTATTTGTTTTTCTCTATTTCGCTGGAAAGCGTTCCGAACGTAAAAGACAGGAAGAACTGGATAGTCAGGAAGCATCTGTTATGGAAGAACTTCAAAAGGATACAGTTTATACTGAAGAAGATATCTATAATAGACTTGAAGCTGCCATTATAGCTGATGAAACTGATAATATATATATGAGTGTTCCCGGAAAATTCAGTGAAGATGATATAAAGAGAATTGGTCGAAGTATCGATCCATTTCTTGGTAGAGCAACAGTTTTTTCTTATTCAACATCAACGACTAAGGAAGGTGATGGACCTGAGATTTCAGACTACTATGTCGGAATTAACTATGATTTCAAAAAGACTGATGAATACTGGGTATACGAGGCTATAACAGAGGGAAAAGAGATTCCTTCAGATAGAGAAAATGCTATTAAGATCAAGGAAGCTTGTGAATCTTTCATCAAATCCAGTATTAAGGATTCAATGTCTGACTACGAAAAAGAACTCGTTATTCATGACTATATCGTTAATAATTGTACATATGGAATCAGTGATGCAAATGATGGCTCCGAATTTAATTCATATGGAGTTCTGATAAATAACAAGGCTGTATGTGAAGGCTATGCCCGTACTGCAGCACTCCTGTTAAAATGCTGTGGTATAGAAGCCAAACTTGTTGTCGGTCATACTAATAACAACAATGCAGCTGACACAAGTAATCCGGATGGATCAGGAAACGATGGTAAAATCATTAATAATGATGGAAAAGCTGTAGATGGACATATGTGGAATCAGGTTAAGATTGACGGTGTTTGGTACAACCTCGACGTTACATGGGATGATCCTATAGCAGACGAAGAAGTGTTGGAACATACTTATTTCAATGTGGATGACACCATTCTCAGTAATAATCACGAATGGGATAAAGCTGAAACAGAGGTATGTTCATCTAATGATGCTAACTATTACTCTATGAATAATCTGTTCTTCCAAAGCGAATCCGACTTCCATGATTATGTTGGAAGTCAGTTATCCAACGGAAATCTTGATACCATCGAATGCGCAGTTACTAATGCAAATATAGATGAAGACTCCATGAGCTTTATCTTTGAATATAGTGGTATAAGTAGCTATCAGGTGACTAAAGGTGGTGTAGATGGATATAACATTATTACACTAAGTTTTAATCAGTAAGTTTAGGAGTTCGTGCCGGTCACGAGCTCCTTTTTTTTGAAACTATCGTTCTTTTCTTCAGGTATTAAAGATATAATATGAAAAAGTAGAAAAAAAAGGGAGTGAGAGAGCTGATTAATTCTTACTATGAATAATTATTGTCATTGTTTTCAAAACAATGATAAAATAGACTCTAAATAGTACAGCTATTTGATAACTGTATATTATTCGGAGGATATTCATTTGGAAAGATATTTATTCCTTACTGATCTTGACGATACACTTCTAACTTCAGACAAGATAGTTTCCCCTTATACCAAAGACATTTTGAAAAAATATTCTGACAGGGGCAATATATTTGCTTTATGTTCAGGACGTGATATAAACAGTACAAGACTCGTTTATAAAGAGCTTGGATTAAATCTTCCAGGCTCATATGCCATAGCATATAACGGCGGTCAGATCTTTGATATAGATAATAACGAGACTGTATTCAGGACAGGTATTAGACAGGAACGTGTTGCTGAGATATTCGAACTCGCACGCGAGTATGATATACATGTTCAAACATACAATGATTCCCATATTATTGCCAGGGAAGAAAATGAGTGTACTGCATTTTATAAGAGGGTTATAAAAACACCTCTTTTGACAGGGCCTGATTTTATGAGTCATCTCAGTGTTCCGCCTTGCAAGGTTATTTGTATAGAGCTTCATGATCATGAGAAACAGGAAAGATTCAAAGAGGCGGCTGAAAAGGCTTTCGGTGATGAGCTTTCGTTGATGTATTCGAGTGATTATTATCTGGAACTCATTCCGAAGGAATCCGGCAAAGGAGCAGCACTTATAAAGCTTTGTGAGATTCTCGGTATACCACGTGAGAATTCAATTGCAGCAGGGGATGCCGGAAATGACCTTTCGATGATCAAGGCGGCCGGAACAGGAATTGCCATGATAAATGGAATGGAAGAAGTCAAAGCTGCTGCAGATGTTATTACCGAGACAGATAATGATCATGACGGTCTGGCTCTAGCGCTTAAGCAAATACTCGATTTATAAGAATTATAAGAAATAGGTGTATAAGAAGGATGTTAAGGATGAATAAAAGGATAATAACAAAGAGTATTATGATTATGGCTTGCTGCATGCTGCTCTTACTTACAGCTTGTGAAAAAACGTCTCCGCAGCAGGCATCAACTACTCAGACGACAACTGAGTATAGCACAGTAGACGGTGAGAATGATCGTGAGCCTAAAGACCCCGATAACCCTATCGACGACGGCTACTGGCACGACGAGACTACGACTGAGCTCGTTCAGCAGAGCGGTTCCCATACATATACAGTTTATGGCGATATCCAGTTAACAATGGACGTTAATATTGACGATTATATTACAACCAACGATGCCGGACTGGAAGTATTCAAGCTCAGCCATATGGCAGTTGATTTAGGTTGGTGGCCGGATAATATTAACCCTGAATCTTGGAGTTTTGGCGAATATCTGCCCGATATGTTTACATGTCCGACTGGTGATATGACGGTTGTATTCACTTGCTACGGTTACGAATACAATGCACAGTTCCAGGAATATCCTCAGATTAAAGGTTTCTCATATCTCTTCGCAGAGAATGGTCACTTCGGCACTCCATTCTATGACGGTGATGTGCCAGTTGAGAAAATGTACATTAATGCATCCGTTAATGGTCATGGTGCAGATCTGCAGTACCTCGTGCCTTATGGAATCGGAAAATCATTTATGGCATCACGTGATGATATAATTGTCTTAGCATATATTTTGACTAACATTAAGAGATCCCCTGATACAAATCCTTTTGTCAATACGGGATTAGAAAGATACCTTGACCATAATTCCGGCAACAGTCAGGAATTTGTTTTACCGTAACTCAGCATTTACCTTCCCAGGGGGGATTTATGTTTAAAGATATAGATGTAGTATTAAAAAAGAATATCATAACAGAATATGGCTTCATCCTAGGAGCCATTCTTCTTTATGTTCTCGTTATCGTTATCTCTGTACTTCTGGTAGACAGAATCAAGGGCTGGGAAGGGCTTGGAGCAGCTGTCATTCTTCTATACGGCAGGATGGCATTGTTCGGAGTAATCGGTATTCTGGTTTGTGTTGTTAATCCGATACGCATCCTGGTAAAGTTCCGACCGGAGATGATGGCTTTGACGCCGATGGGCTTAAAGATTCTTATGCTATTTATCGTAGCGATTCCGATACCTCTCTTTATAGCATTTGGTTTCTTCGGAAATATGATAGGTAACAAGCTCTATGATACCAAATACAATTCCGGTAAGGACGCTTACAAGGTAAATGAATCGGAGTATAAGACTCCTTCGGATTTTCGTGATGATTTAGCTTCACGTGGACTTTTCTTCGACGAAAAAGACGAAGATCTAATGAGTAAATTAAACGGAAGGTTCACCGGCGACACCGGCGGGAAATGGGCAAAGTATTATTATTCCGAGGCTTCGATGATGCCTCTTACGAAAGAGGATTTTGCTGACAACGTCGACTATAATGTGATTCTCCCGACTAATGGGACCGATAAGTATCCTGCTTACATTTACAATTCCATTCTGGTTCTTCCGGAAGAGGGCGGTACGATGCAGTATGCACCGCTTGCCCGTTACGAAGCACACACATCTGTGTCTCAGCCTGTACAGAATTATCCGTATTTTGCCGACTGCTACGTTGAGTGCAAGATTCTATATGTTGATGGAAAAATGTATGCTATCATAGGAGTTGATGAGAGCTATAGACTTGGAAAGGCTTTCGATACATTTGACAGACCTTTCTATGTGATACTTTCCGAGACTGAGGATATAACCACGTATTATGAAGGAAAGTTCTACCCGAGTGGTGCAATCCGTAACGCCGGTGGCGGTGACTTCGAGTTTCGTCCGAATACAATCGAAATGGAATACGGCAAGGATATGGTGCCTAACAATTACCCGGTGCGTGTGGTCGAGCATCTTGACCGGGAGACCATAGATGCTTTTGCCCGCGAGCTTCAGCAGGGTATGTTGAAAGATGCAATAGGAGAATGATAATCAGATGAATTCTGAAACAGAGATTAAACTGAGACGTTATAAGAATAATCTTGCTATAGGCGGACGAGGCTATATAATTTTTGGTATATGGACTGTGGTGAAGCTTTTGATGGAGCTTTCCATGGGTGATATAAAGTTTAGTCGTATAATTGATGAAACAGTGCAAAATGGCGTGAACAGGTTATTTGCTGTTGTATTTACAACAGCTTCTCTTGCATTTTTGTTTGCTATTATAATGATTGTTCATTTTATGGTAGGAAAAAACGCAGTTAGATTCGGGAAAAGCCAGGAGAACAGAAAAAGGTTTTATATATATACTTCTATTGTTGCGCTTATCAATATTATAGGGCTTGCTGCATATCCCATTGGCATTGTGAAGGGTGCAACCACTATAAATCTTACATTTATAGCTTCAATAATGGTTGATTTATCAATTATTTTTATTCTGATTGATCTCTTTTATTCTGCCTTAATGATTGATAAGCTAATTAAGCAAGAGTCGGTGGAAGAGGAGGTGTAGCGTATGCAGGAAGATTTTCATTATTATGCAACATATTGCGCTGCATTTCTGGCCGGATATTCTCATTCGGAATGCCTCGATATTTGTTATTCTGCTCAGTTTGTTGATCTTTGTTCAGCAACATTTCTTACAGGAATTAAGGCTCCTGTCAAGGCTGCTACTACACAGCTTCAGATGGAGATGATGGATGCCAGAACGGATATGGTAGGGCTTCAGGATATCACGAGAATATGGGCTTCGTTTCATTTCCTTCCAAAAGATCTATATGCTGTAAAAGATAAATGGCGTCCTAAAAAATATATGGATAAGTATCGTCTTATATGTGGGCCTAACGGTACTCTTGTCAAGGATATAGTTGAGCTTGCAAAAGGGAAACCTCTTCAGTCGGTCGGTATTGCCATGCATGTCATGGCTGATACCTGGGCACACAGAAATTTCGCCGGAACACCGTCGCTTGTCATTAATAATACAAATGACGAATTCTATGAGTTGATTTCCGATGAGAAGGGAGAACATAAGCGTAAGATAAAGTTTCAGCATAGCCTTTCCTCACCGGATGATCTGGATAAAAGCATATATACTAACAGCCTGTATCAGAGAAATGAAAAAACCATCATGAATCTTGGACATGGAAGGGCGGGACATCTTCCTGATTATTCATTTATCAAGTATATGTATCTTCCGGCATGGGATGATTACAGGGTAATGATAAAGGACAATCCTTCAGAATACAGAAACGCATTTTGTCAGATGATATATGCTATGAAGTTTATCCGTGGAGAGAACGAGAGCTTTGAGACAGAGGTTTATGACTTCGATGCCATAAAGGATTACGAGGAAAGAATTGATAGTATCCTAAGAAAACGCCAGCTTTCAGCGTCCTCTGACTGGAAAGCATTTGGTGAGGATTTATCAGGAGAAACGATAGAAGACTTTGATGTGAACAAGTATAAGAAGGAATATGTGGATGCCTCGAACGAGGAAAAGTCAGGCACATTCTATGGCTTATTTATAGACGGTGCCATAGCTCATAAGGGATTGGTATGCGACAGGATATACCAGTCAGGTAATAAGCTGGCTGGCTTTGTGCAGGAGATAACGAATGACTAAATTGCAGCGAATTAAAGAGATAGCAATTGCGCTCATTATGATTTTGGGAGCGTTTGTTATGATGTTTTATCCAAAGGAAAGCTATCCTCTTATTGTTATTATTCTGGCTTTTTGGTTTGTAGCGATAGGAATTGGCTCTATCTGGTATTATTTCACTATGGCTCGATATATGGTTGGTGGAAGAGAGTCACTCTTTATGGGTGTTATCTGGTTTGATTTTGGCGTGTTGACAGGTTCACTTACAAGCGTTCCGCATTATTATGTGCTTATGTATCTGATTGGAATACATGGCTTCTCAGGAGTTGTCAGAGTTTTAAGAACACTTGAGACAAAGAGAACAGGATCACCCAACTGGAAGTTGAAGCTGGTTCATGGCATTATAGATATAACTATGGCGTTTCTTTGCATAGTATTCATTAAGCAGTTGAATATTACCGGCATTATTTTTGGCATTGGAGTTATGTATTCGGCAGTTATGAGAATTGTTACGGCCTGCCGAAGAACAGCATTAATTGTTATAGAATAATAAACACTTATGAAAAAGATACTAATGTTCTTAAAGAAAATTCTATATGCCTTATTCGGAAAAATCAGATGGTATCTGATATTACTCACGGTTTCATTAATTATTGTTACTGTCACTCAGACTGATAATTATATAACGATCCGTATTAATGGAGTTACTGATGAAAATAAGGATCCAATTAAAGATACTGGGTTTAAGGATGTTCAGGCTTTCTCTGTTAATGAAAAAGGAACAATCGCAGCCATATCGGATATTGGATATTACGGATATACGGCAGTATTTGATATAGAAACAAAAGAAAAGAACTATGCATTTACCAATGATATCTTTGCAGATGCGGATAATAAAGATAAGTTTTCACCATCCAACCTGGTAATAACTGATCAGGGAGATATATATGCTGTAAGGACATATTATAAAGACAGAACAGACAAATCATTTACAAAGGAAAGCATTGTTAAGCTTAGTAATGAGTATAAATACATAGATAAGATATGTGATATAGAGTACGACGAAACTGAGAGTCAGTTGGAATCCGGAATCAGCCGGCTTCATTATTATGAAGGATATATAACGTTTGGTTTTATATATAAAGATAATACAAAACTCTATCGGATAGATACAAATACCGGAAAGGTTGAGATAAGTCAGGATTATTCTTCAGACGAAAATGGTACATTTACGGTAAGTGTAATTCCGATTGATGACTCTTTTCTATTTGTCAGAAGTGATGGCAACGTATATAAGACAAAGTTTAATGAACCGGTGAAAGAGGTTGTGTATCATTTTGATACAGAGAAATCACCTTACTTTACTGATGCAGTTTTAATTGATAATGAGCTGTTCGTTTTTGATAAGAATAAGCCGGAAAAGATATACAAGATTAATGAGGGAACGGCTGAAGAAGTACTTGATTTAGGTGATGAACAAGGATTTGAGAATAAGTATATAAGCTTTATAGACTCCTATACAGATGAGAATGGTAAATCAGTACTTGCGATATGTCTTTCCGATGGGCTGATTACTTATAAGGATGGGAAAATAACTGCGAGAGACACTCTTCTTAAGATAGATGATCATTATCTGATATTTCTGCTTTATATACCTTATTTCGTTTATAACATATCTATATTTGGGATTATTATAAATCTTATTATAAGAAGAAAGACCATTTTTTATAAGCAGATAATGGTTACTGTTCCTATATTTACTGTAATAGCGATTGTTATAGGTGTAAATATTTATAATACAACCTTAGAGCATAATAATCAGAGTATTAGAAATGAGCTTAGTATTATAACTCATTTTGGAGCTAATGAATTGGATGGCTATGACTTTTCTAATCTCATTGTTGCAAATGAGTTAACAGGAAAAGATTATCATAAGCTTCAGAATAAATTGTCTGAGATCAGTACCGGTCACAAGGAAAAATGGAGTGAAGATTATATATTCTCCATTATACAACGAACAGATATTACAAGAGCAGGAATTCTGGCGGATGAGAATAAATCCTGCATGCCTCTTTTTACTGAAGAAGATGACTTTACATATAAGGATATGTATGGAGAAGAGGGTATATATTTCTCTGAGGATATAAACGATATGTTATCCTCAAAAGCTAAGTACAGCAGTATATCTGCCTATGCTCTTATAGATGACAAAAACTCTTCCGGGAATATTTATCTTAAGGTGACAACAACAAATGACTCCTTTTATGAATATAGAGGGATACTATGGCTTAAGATGATATTCTATGTATGTATGGTGATTATCTTTTTTGCAGCCACCAATATGCTTATGTCGCTTTATATCAGAAGGATGATAAAGAAAGCTACAGGAGTTGTTAAAAGAATCTCAGAGGGTGATCTTAGCGCAAGGATTGAATATAAGTCAAAGGACGAGATGGGAGATATCTGTAATGAAGTAAACTCAATGGGACAGAATCTGGAGAGGCTCTTTGATGAGAAGGACAGAACAGAGAAGTTCTACTATAAGTTTGTTCCCGAGCAGTTCAGAACTCTGCTTGGAAAAGAAGAATTTATCGATCTTCAGCTTGGGGATTCAGACAGTCGAGAGCTTACAGTGCTTTTCCTTGATATACGAGCATTTTCTCTTATATCAGAAAAGATGACGACGAAGGAAAACTTTGAATTTGTTAATGTTATTTATGGTATTGCCGGTCCTATAATACGAAAGAATAATGGCTTTATTGATAAATATATCGGTGATGCCATCATGGCACTGTTTGAAACGGCAGATGATGCTCTGAGGAGTGGAATAGACATATATAAAGCTATTGTTCTGGATTCTTCTACAGCTGCTAAAATAGGTGTAGATGAGATTAATATCGGAATTGGTATACATACCGGTATGGCACAGATTGGTATTGTTGGAGAGGAAGAACGCCTTTCCGGTACGGTTATTTCTGATACTGTCAATCTATCATCAAGATTTGAGAGCCTTACAAAACAATATAAAACAGCTGTGCTTGTATCTAAAGATACGGTTGAGAAGCTTACACAGCCGGATGCTCTGGATTTAAGATATCTTGGGTTTGTTCAGGTTGCAGGAGTGAATGAGGTTAAGGAAGTCTATGAAGTTCTTGACTGCCTTCCTGATGAAGAAAGAGAAAAACGACATAATAACAGCGTAATGCTCAGCGAAGCAATCAGTATGTTCGGAGAAGGACGTAGAGAAGAAGCAGTTGAAATACTTCACGACATAAGTGCTTCAGGAAACAGCGATTACGTGACTGATAAATATATGGACTATATCACAAACCACGATCCTGAAGAGAAGTCAGGCGTATTCAGGTTTGTAAGAAAATAATGTGGAGGTTACACAGCGTGAAGGTATTTAAGAGGGTTATGTCAGTTGCCGTTGCAACAGCTATGTTACTCGGCACTGTCGGTTGCGATGATGTTTCTACAGTTGAAGGTTTTACATATCAATGGACGAACTCGAATATTTTCGAGACTATTGATGAGACTGCAGATGCCGATCCAAAGGACGATTTCGCGGCATACGTGAATCACGAATGGTCCACGAAACAGGAGCGAGATTTCAGTTATACTATAGGACCTTTTGGTGACGTTTCCAGGAAAGTAGATGCCAACAAAAGAGCTCTTATAAATGATGAGTCCGTTCAGAATAAAAATATCGAACTTGTCCGTATTGCGGACGATCTTTATGATGTCGATTATCGAAATTCACTTGGCGTAGAGCCACTCAAAAAGTATTTAAAATGTATCGATGATATCAATTCTCTTGCTGACGTATCGGCTTATATGATCGATAACGACAGCAATCCATTTGCTTTATCACTTGTCGAGCTTGACTATGTTAATGATGAAGGTATAGATGATGCCTTTACTCTCATGGTCGAGACGCCGGAACCTACTCTCGAAAAGACAGAATACTATCTGGATATGACAGAAGATGCTTTCAAGAAGAAACAGACTAAGGAAAGCCAGGTTGAGTATCTTCTTGACCGATGCGGATATACAAAGGACGACATAGATAAGACTATCAGCCAGGGCTTCCGCTTTGAGTCGGAGCTCATTCATCTGGCATTTAACGAAACCTGGGATTATGTAGGAGTTCATACAAGAGACGAAATGATAGAGAAGGCCGGTGCATATCCTCTCGGAGAAATGCTGGATCATTATTCTATCACTGATTCCAAGAATTACTCAGGCGCACTCGTATATCTTGATGAGCTTGAAACTATTTATACTGAGAATAATGTTGAGGACATCAAGTCATATTTCAAGCTGCGTCTTTGTGAAAAAGCTATCAGGTATCTTGACAGCGATTCATTTGATGTGCTCAGAAATACTGCTATGGATAAGACCAATCCTTTCGAGGAGAGACATGACAAGGATCCTGAATGGTATTTCTATGAGATTCTGAAGGAATCCTTCCTTGGCGGCGCTATGGATCAGGCGTACATAGATTATTATTATGATCAGGATGTATGTGATGATATGCTGAATATCATTCATATGCTTAAGGAAAAATATAAGATAGAAATAAATGAAAATGAAACGCTCTCGGACGAGGGCAAGAAGGCGGTTGCAGAAAAGCTTGATAAGATCAATGAGTTTGTTATGAAGCCTTCGAATACGGCAGATTATTCAGGAATAGAACTGGTTTCTTCGGAAGAGGGCGGATCATATCTTGATGCGCTCTGTGTGCTGAACAAGTTCAAATATGAGCATATAGGTGATATGACTGAAATTGCCGAAGGTAAGGTTGTATGGGATATATATAATTCAGATACTTCAACTACGAATGTTAATTCATATTATTATCCACCAATGAATTCTATTTTTATCGATATAGGAATACTCGAAGAGCCTGCTTATTCAATAGATGATCCATTTGAGAAGAAGCTTGCATTCATAGGAACCATATTGGGTCATGAACTGTCTCATGCATTTGACAGTCATGGAATTCATTATGATGCTAATGGAAATCTCGTTGATTTTATCAGTGCGGATGATCTTAAGAACTGGAACGTCATGTCAGGCAGAATCAGAAGTCAGCTTTCCTCATTTGAAACATTTGATGGATCGGGTTATTACGAAGCATCCAATGATATTACAGGCGAAGCAATCGCTGATATAGAGGGCGGCAGAGTATGCCTGCTGCTCGCGAAGGATTATGATGATTTTGATTATGACACATTCTTCAGGGAGTATGCGGTCCATTGGCAGAGGCTCGAGTCTAAGCGAGATGCCATGGATAGAATCAAGACAGATCCTCATCCTCTGGCATATCTTAGAATAAATTATGTTCTGATGCAGTATGAGGAGTTTTATGAAGAATATGATATAGGCCCGGGCGACGGCATGTATATCGCGCCTGAATATAGAATCAAGATCTGGTAGGGGTGATGACTATGGAATTACTTAGAGAAGATATAAAAAATATAATTAAAAAGAAAAGATTCATAGTGATGATCATCCTGACTTATCTCGGGGCGCTGGCGGTAACGATATATACGAAGGTTGATTATTGGAATGATGAGACCTATTTCTTCGGTATGTATGACTATATTTATAATATATTCAGCTGGCTGCCGGGTCTCGCGCTGATCATAAGCGTTTATTGCAGGAAGTTCACGCGTACTTCGATTGTTATGGTCGAGGAGAAGGGGAAGAACAGAGCGGCAGGCGTGCTGTCCAAGTTCTTCGCCGGTTCACTGATACTTATATGCTGCCATGTCCTGATGCTGATTGTTGCACTGCTGCTCGGGCTTTGCTTCGCTGCCCACAGTACATCGGAGCAGATAGGGATGCTTGCACTCCGTATCGGTATTGACTGCCTGGCAAGCATCACGTGTTATGGCGCAGCACTTTTTACACTGTACATTTTCGCATTTCCTATCATACCGGCAATAGTATATTTAGTTCTTGCATATGGCGCTGCGGTATTCTTTAAAGAAACTGAATTCTTTGCCGGAATAGAATTTATAATAGCAATTATAGTTGCACCGAGGGTCACAGCGGACACTGCTTATACGCAGCTTCTTTATTCAGATGCTGAAGTCTTTTATTTCGTTTTGTTCCTGATCCATCTCATCGTACCGGTTCTGCTTTCGATGCTAGTATTCAAGTTCAAGAAGAAGGAGAGGGTGAAAAAAGTAAAGAAGGGTAAGAAAACTAATGATGAAGTGGTTGAAGCCGACGGTATTGTTGGCGAGCCAATGAATGGAGATGAGAATCAGGAAGGGAGTTTTTAATGGAACCGGAAGAAAATAAGCAGAAAACTAAAGAGAAGAAGAAAAGCAAAGTGATTCGTCTCCTCATTATTTTTGGAGTAATTGTGATACTCTTCATTATTTTTTACAATCTTGGATTTAAGAGAAATAAGACGAGAATCACGGAGCTTTCAGCCATGGATGGCGTAAGTGACGTTAAAGAAATATGGCACGTTCCATTTTCTTTTATATCTGAAAAATACGTAGTCACATATCAGCAGCCGTTGGATTGGAATAATCCGTCTGCGGGAAAATTCCCTCAAAGAGTTATTGTTAATGTTCGTAAGAATTCAAAAGTAAGTGTTCTCGAAACAGATGGCTATGGACTTATGGATAATATGATTCCGGGTATGCTTTCTTTTGAAGGCGCACCCGAGTCGGCTAAACTCTACAATGGTAATTATATCCATGTTGAGCATCGTTTCTGCGGCAAGTCAAGACCTGATGACATGACCAATGATGACGTGAAATACTGGACTTATTTCACGTCTGAGAATACTGCAGCTGATTATCATCACATTTACACGACTCTCAAGTCTGTGCTTGGGGATAAATGGTTATCTATCGGAACAAGCCGAGGCGGTCTTGAGACAAATGTATACAGTTATTATTATCCGGATGATATGCTGGTTTATCTGGCTTATGTTGCACCTTGTTCGGATGGCCTGGATGATGAACGTTTCTATGACAATGTGTACAATACAATAGGTAATGAAGCCTATGGTGAAGATCAGGCAAAGGAATACAGAGATATGGTCCTGGCCTTTCAGGTTGAAGCCATGAGGTATAAGAATGATCTTAAGCCGAGGTATGAGAAAAAAGTCAATATGGCTGCAACAAAATATGTGGATTATGCTACACCCGAACGCCTTTATGACATGAATGTGCTGGAGTTTGCTGTGCAGTTCTGGCAGTCGGGTAAAGATTTTAAAATGATTAAGAAGGTCCTTGATATGCCTGATGGTTCTGACAAAGAGAGGAAGAAGAAGGCAGATGCTGTATACAAGCTGCTTCTTAAAGTACAGGATCCTCGCGACTGGAGCACCAATTATCTGCCATGGCCATTCTATGTTAATGCAGCTACTGAATATGGTCAGTATCATTATAACTTCTCATATCTGAGAGAGGCTCTTGATAAAGAAGGGCTTTCAGACAGATTATCTGTTACAGAGGATATGGAAGCTGAATTTATGCAGAACATGGTGTTTACACCTGAGGAAAAGAGTGCATTTAAATATGACGGTACTTTACACGATAATCTAGTTGCCTCCATGGACACAACCAACGCAAAGCATCTTATGATATATGGATCTACTGATCCATGGTATGGTGTTGCTATGCCGGTGAAGGAGAGCGACAACATTAAGATATTCGTTCATCCGTCGAAACCACACTCTTCCTGCATCAAGAATATGCCGAAAGATAAGAAGAAAGAGATTATATCAATCCTTGATGAATGGCTTGGAGAGCAGGCCAAATAAACCCGCAGAGAGTTAAGATTATGGGGGTAAATGTATGAAATGTATCTGTTGTGGCGGTGAGATGAGATATGATCCGGCCAGTTTCGGTCTGATGTGTGATTCGTGTGGGTTTACGAAGCAACTTCACAGACCTGAAGAGCAGGCAATAGTGGATGAGGTTGATTTTGAGTCTGCTGTCAGGGATTCCGGAAATGAATGGCAGCTGATAAGAAGGGCGGTGAGCTGTAGTCAATGTGGTGCAGTTACACTCTATGATCCAAATCAGATTTCCATGTCATGCCCATACTGCGGATCCAACAGTGTTCTTCCGGTTGAAGATAATAACTATGGGTTGACTCCTATGGGTATCATTCCATTTTCCTTTTCAAAAGAAGATGTTCAAAAATTCTTCTACAAATGGAATAAGTGGGCACTATGGTCTCCGGAGGATTTCAGGACCGGAAAGGTTCTCGGTAATCTGGTAGGTGTGTATATTCCTTTCTGGACATTTGATGCCGATACTGTTTCGACCTATTTCGGTGATTTCGGTTATACGGAAGAGACCGGTGATAGTTCAAGAACAAAATGGAGGCAGAAATCGGGTATATTAAATAAATCATTTAATGATATAAAGACATGCGGAAGCAGGCGCTTTTATGGGGACAAGCTTCTGAATTCTGTCATTCAGTTTGGGCCTGAGGACATTGTTCCCTATACGCCGGATGCACTTCAGGGCTTCGCTGCCGAGAAATATACTATAGGAATCGACGAGGCGTGGGGGCTTGCGAAGGCTAATCAGCGCAGAACACTTGAGAGTGCAGCCTGCAATAACGAGCGTGCGGATACTTACAGAAATCTTCAGCTTTCGACGGAATACAGCAACGTGAAATTCAGATATATTCTTGTTCCGGTCTGGCTCACAGCCATGAGATATAAAGGCAAGTCTTATAACGTAGTATGCAGTGGTCATAAACAGCGCGGTAACTGCAAGAGACCTGTATCTATTCCTAAGATGATTATTCTGGGACTGATTGTTTTCAGCGTTCCTCTTCTGGTGATGCTGTTCAATCTTATATTCTGGATTGTAACGAGCAGATGGTAAAAAAATGATGGGAATAATTGTCTGACAATGATATAATTATTTAAGATGTAATACATCCTGAAAGGGGTATAAATGGAAATGACATAATCAGACTGAAAGGGGGCATAATATGAATCTAGATAATTTAGCATTTGACTTGGTTGCACATACTTTAGCGAAGCAGTTTGATAGTTTGTATTACGTAGATACTGAATCTGGAAACTTTATTGAGTTTTTTCATTCTGAGATGTTATCAGGCTTGAACCTTCCGGAACAGGGAAGTGATTTCTTTTCATTTTTGTCCGAACAGGCAAAAAGAACTGTTCACCCTGATGACCTTGATTACGTATTGAGTCTTATTGACAGTGAAAAACTATTGAAAAAACTGTCTGAAAACAATTCCAGTCTGGTTGTATTTAGATTTGTTCTGGATGGAAAGATAATGCATGTTTGTCATTTCAGTGTTTTATGCGATGACAGGAAGCATATACTGGGCTGTATTAAAAATATAGAAGCCGAGTTTGTTGAAAGGGAAGAACAGGAAATGTTTCTTCAATCTGCTGAACGTCTGATGAGGCTTGATGAATTAACCGGAATAAAGAATAAAAATGCCTTTACTGAAATTGTTGACGAAATAGATGAGATGATAAAAAGCGAAGATTCCGAACCGGAGTTTGCTGTTATCATGTGTGATATAAATGATCTGAAGCGTATAAATGATACCAGAGGGCACAGCTTTGGAGATGAAGCTATACAAAAAGCTAGCCACATGATATGCGGAGTTATTGAGGATAGCTCGGTATACAGAGTTGGAGGAGATGAGTTTGCCGTTATACTGACAGGTAATGATTTCAAAAACCGTGAATTCTTACTTGATATTCTGAAGAAAGAATCAGAAACCAACGGACGTCTCCGAACAGGCCCTGTAGTTGCATATGGTATGGCAAAATACAATCCTAAATTAGACAGAAGTTTTCAGGAGGTATACGACAGGGCTGATGGCCGTATGTATGCAAATAAAACTGAATTGAAGTCCGGAAGCATTATGGAAGAAATCAGGAAGCATGAAATAATCGATCAGAAGATCCCTGATGAAAGGATTCGAAAGCTGGACAGATTATATGGGGCTTTGCATACCGTTGCCGGGGATGGATATATATTCCTGACTGACCTTAAATATGATTTTTCCAGATGGTCACTTTCTGCAATAGATGATTTCGGTCTTCCGACGGATTATATGTATAAAGTAGAAGATGTATGGAAGAAATATATACATCCTGAAGATGTAGATAAATATGTAGAGGCTGCTGCATCTGTTTTAGAAGGAACACCGGTTCTATATTCTATTACCTACCGTGCTAAAAAAGCAGATGGAAAATATATTACTCTTAAGCCTAGGGGATTTATTCTTAACGACAGCAAGGGTATACCTGAATATTTTGGTGGAATAATGATTCCTCAGTAGAATTGATAGATAAGGAACAGAGACTTATATGGTCTCTGTTCTTTTTTTTCAGTATTGTTTACTCCGCTCTGAGCCTGTCTACCACACTTATTCTGCTGAGCCTTCTGTATGCTGCCGCTGGAATTATGAGAATTACTATTAACATCAGAGGCAGACATATTATAAGTGCTGTGAGGCTGAAGTGCCATGAAAACATAGGAAGATTATTCACGAAAGTCTTCACGGCCGTTACATTTATAATGCTCGAAAGGAGTATTGTTAGTACAGAAGTGTAGACGAAGTATCGCATGCCGTCTTTTCTAAGGCTCTTTTTTTGCTGTTTTACAGTCATGCCTACGGCCTCGAGTATGGCAAGTTCACGGCTTCTGGCGATAATGGTGGCAATCATAGTATTCCCGAAATTCATTATACCGATTATTCCAAGGATAACAGCAATAATAACGCCGGATATTGCAAAAAGCTGTCCAAAGGATTTATTGTCATTTATTACAGTCTGTCTTGAAGTGTAACTGAGGTTTGTTTGGCTTGTATAGGATGCAATCCATTTTTCAAAATCTGTTTCTTTATCATCTTGAACATCAACGAGTGTACGCATTGGACTGCATTCGCCGTAAACCGACAGATATTCATCTTCAGAAAGGATGAAATTGCATTCTATAGGATAGTATACCGGATACTCGATTAACATAGGAATATCTACCAATGCATATACTGTATATTCACGACCTTCTATTTCAATCTTATCTCCGGGATTAACGATATTAATAAAACCATCACTCGCAAATTGCCATCTTTCGGCAAGAATGTAGTTACCGGAATTAAACTTATTCCAGTCTATTTTTGTAGTTCCATCTATGGTTTGTACATCCTCCAGCTTATCTACGACAAGCTCACCCATACCATAAGTATTCCCATCTATGGTTCGTTTATTATGTATTTCATGCATATAATCGTTAACTGAATATCCTTCATCTGTATAAAAGCTCTCAATCTGCATCCTTACTATCTCGTCGGAGTAGAAGTTTCTTTCTATGCTTTCCCATACTTCTGGAGAAAACTCATGCTCACCCAGAGTAAGATATAAGTTGCCGATACGTTCAACACCGTCATGTTTCTTCAGTTCTGCAATAAAGGAACTGTCTACAGCATTTATATTTTTGTCCGGTGCGCCTGCATTATCAAGAAGCTCATCCTGAATACAAAAGTCAGCGGTTATATAGTCGTCAGCGTAATTATCTAAACTGAAGCTGTTTATGAGCGTATTTGCGCTGTTAAGCATAACAAGTGAGAGTGTGAGAGAAAGCACAATAACAAGAGTTCTCCTTTTTGGCTTTCCATTTTTCCTGATTATTCCTGTAAAGCGTGCAGCTTCTATCGGAGATATCTTTGACGCCTTTCTGCACGGCTTTTTTGAGCTTATGGCTACTGTAAGATAGGAGAAAGCGACAGTAAAGAGGATTATCCAAATGCTCATATGAACATGTCCTTTGTCCGGGCCGACAGTATTTATAAATTTACCAATCATAGGAAGAAGATATCCGCCTATTCCGCAGCCGATTATAAGACCGATAGGTATAGCTATGAAACATATACGATTTGTTCTCTGCTTAACCATGTAACGTATCTGTTTTCCGGAGGTTCCTATGGTTTTAAGGAGCCCATATTCTTTCATATCAGCTATAAGATTAAGATCGAAAACATTATAGATGATAAGATAGCCGGATAGCATAAATACTATAATTGCGCCTGCGCATACAAGCATTGCAATCGGATCCAGGTAATTATATTCTCCCATTGATGACTGTCTGAATTCACTTAACATGCTTCCAACTATTGTGAAAAGTGAAGAGAAGAGTACTGTTGTAAGAATGATAGAAGTCATCATTACTAAATGTTTACCTTTATTGGCTTTTATTGTCCGGGAAGCAAGCCTCTTTATTGTTTTTTTACTTATCTTTGACATGATATTTCCCTGCCTTTACTTAATGTTTATATTAGGCAGTCTAGCATATAATTCTTACCAGTTTATTTCTACAATCTTTCATGTTTGAAAGATTCTTCTACCGTTCATATATCCACAAATGCCGTTCATGTCAAAACTATTTCATTTTGTTTTCTTAATTGATATAGTCCGAGCAACAGTTGAGGTTACTACTTATGTAGGAATTAAATCAGATTACGAGAAAGGGAAAAAAATGATCAAAATAGAAAACCTCTCAAAGAAATATGGTAATAAAGAAGCTGTAAAAGGAATCAGCTTTGAAGTTAAGGAAGGTGAGATGCTTGCACTCCTTGGAGTGAACGGAGCAGGAAAGACTACAACAATAAAGATGTTATCCTGTCTATCAAAACCTACGGGAGGAATGGCTGAGATAGGTGGTTATGATGTATTTAAGGATTCAGATAAGGTAAAAGAATTGGTCGGCGTTTCTACTCAGGATACAGCGATAGCAAAGAACCTTACGGTTGAAGAGAATCTTAAGTTTATGGCTGATATATATCTGGATTCAAGGAAATTCAGTAAAAATGACCGTATAGAGCACGTAAACGATGTTATAACAAGCTTTAAACTTGACGAGGTAAGAAATACAAAAAGCGGTAAGCTTTCCGGCGGTTGGCAGAGAAGACTTTCAATTGCAATGGCCATAATCGGAAATCCTAAAGTGATATTCCTGGATGAGCCAACGTTAGGCCTGGATGTTCTTGCAAGGAGAGAGCTTTGGAAAGAGATAGAAAGACTTAAAAAAGATAAGACCATAATACTTACAACGCATTACATGGAAGAAGCCGAAGCATTAGCTGACAGGATAGCAATAATGATAGATGGAAAGATAGTGATGATAGGTGATCTTGCAAGTCTTGAAGCCAAGACCGGTCAGAAAGGTCTGGAAAATGTATTTGTATCAGTAGCAGAAGGAGAAACAAAATGAGAACACTAGTATTTGCTAAAAGAAATTTTATAGAGCTTTCAAGAGATGTACTTGGATATATATTCTGTATCGCTTTTCCTATAGTGATGCTGATCGTAATGTCGGTTGTTAATGAAAGTATTCCTAAAGAAGCAGGAATGACCATATTCAGGATTGATAATCTTGCCGGTGGTGTGATTATATTCGGACAGACCTTTATCATGCTGTTCACAGCAATACAGGTAACAAATGACAGGAGCAGCTCATTTCTTATGAGACTTTTTTCTTCACCGATGAAGGGCAGAGATTTCACACTTGGATATATACTTCCTATGTTGCTGGTAAGTGTTATTCAGTCAGTCGTTACATTTATATCAGCAATAATCATAGCTAAGATTGTAGGCTATGATCTCAATATCGCCGGACTTGCTTTGGCTGTTATTATGACACTTCCTTCCGCTATGATGTTTATAGCTATCGGACTTATTTTTGGATCTCTTCTAAATGAGAAATCTGCACCAGGTATATGTTCTGTAATTGTATCAGCAGGAACATTTCTTGGTGGTGTATTCTTTGATGCAGAAGGAGTTGGAGGAGGAATCTATAAGGTTTGCAAATGCCTTCCTTTCATTTATTGTACAAGGATTGCAAGAACCAGTATAAGCTTAGATTTCAGTGATTCATTTGAAAGATTCTGGGTTCCTCTTATTGTGACATTGTCCTCGGCTCTGATAATGACAATTATAGGTGTGTTAGTATTCAGCAGACAGATGAAAACTGATAAATAACAGAGATAAATCATTCTTGCTATGGTTTATTTATTAATCTATACTTATACTTGGTTGTTAGTAATAAGTATTAGGTGTTCAAATATAATATACAAGGCAGGAACGATTCTTTGAAAATCAGGTCTGAGATTAAGGAACAATATAAAGATATAGAAATCCATGTTTGTAATGATGAAATGAATGACGAAGTGAAGAATGTGATGGGAAGTCTCCATACATTCTTCGATTCGTCTATTTCCGCTACTGATGAAGTGGGAAATAAATGTATGATCAGTCCAATGGAAGTGTATTCGTTTTATTCGGAAGGACAGCGAGTTATAGCCATGGATAAGGATAAGAAATATACTATCCAAAAGAAACTCTATGAATTGGAAGAAGAATTCGGCAGTCTTAACTTTGTCAGGATATCAAAGTCAGAGATTGTGAATTATAAGAAGATAAAGAGCCTTGATATGAGCCTTTCAGGAACAATAAAGGTTGTAATGAAGAATGGATATGAAACCTATACTTCACGAAGAAATGTATCGAAAATCAAGCAGTTACTGCTGAAGGGAAAACAATAATCATTTACAGAGGATAACAGATGCTGAAAGATATTTTGAAAAAAGGAGCTATAAGCTTTGCCATATCGTCATTTGCGGGAGCAATTATCAACTGTCTTATAGATGTGATCGTCAGTGCTTCAGGAGTAAAAGATTTCTGTTCGATTTCACCGGAGTTTCTGAAACTATTCCCTACAACAGCTATTGCGGTATATTCAAACATCATGTTGTACGGGATAATCGGTGCAACTTTCGCCATGATGACATTTATCTTTGATATTCCGAGAATCGGTTTTTTGGTTCAGAGTATCATTTATTATGTTGTAACAGCGGCGGTATGCCTCGTTATCACAATACTTTTGTGGCAGCTTCAAAGATATCCTCAGGCACTTATTGGTTCACTTCTGGGATATACAGTTACACATATTATAATGTTTACTCTTGAATATAAAAACTTGAAAAAAGATATAGAAATAATTAATGATAAAATCGGAGTTGAATGATGAAATATCCTGAACTTACAACACTTTGTTATATTGAAAAAGACGATTGTTACCTTATGATGCACCGGGTAAAGAAAGAGAACGATATTAATAAAGATAAATATATCGGTGTTGGAGGTCATTTTGAGTATGGTGAAAGCCCTGATGAATGTCTAAAGAGAGAAGTCATGGAAGAAACCGGCCTTACTTTAATTGATTATAAACCGAGAGGTATAGTTACATTTATATATGGAAATGCTGACACTCCTGAGGAAAGAATAGTCGAATATATGCATCTTTATACATCATCATCGTTCGAAGGTGATCTTACCGTCTGCGATGAAGGAGTACTTGAGTGGATACCCAAATCGGAAGTGTATAATCTTCCTATATGGGAAGGTGATAAAATCTTCTTTAAACTTCTTGAGGAACGCGACGATTACTTTTCACTTAAGCTGGTATACTCTGAAAATGATGAACTTATAGATGTGACCATAGTATAGTGTTGCACTTTTGTGTATAATTGGATTTCGGAGAATTACCGTACAGATGCTCAGAAGAATGTCCTTAGACAAAATTCTCTCAGATTCCAAGGATTAAGATAGAACCTAAGAAACCGGAAAATGTAAATCAGAACAGACAGCCGGGAGTCAGGGCGTAAATGACAATAAAGAGTACTTAAAATGAGAAGAATCAGTGATTTTATTGAAAAATACATGGCATGGATAGTCCTGGCTGTTACAGCTTTGGCTTTGTTTTTGCCCAAATCATGTTTATGGATTCAGACAGGGTGGATCAATTATCTGCTAATGGTCGTCATGTTTGGAATGGGCCTGACTATGAAAGGGGCTGATTTCGGAGTTGTTTTTTCACATCCGCGAGATGTTATCGTGGGATGCCTTGCACAGTTTATAATTATGCCGCTTCTTGCTTTTGCACTTGGTAAGATTTTTGGACTTAATGCTGAACTCCTTGTCGGTGTGGTTCTTGTTGGTACCTGTCCTGGGGGAACCTCTAGTAACGTCATTACATTTTTGTCAAAAGGAGATACAGCACTTTCAGTAGGTATGACGAGCATAAACACTCTGCTTGCACCTTTATTAACTCCATTATTGACATACTTTTACCTCAGAACATCTGTAAGTGTTGATGTTAAATCAATGTTTTTATCTATTATTCAGGTCGTTTTGATTCCTATTGGACTTGGATTGCTTATTAATACATTGTTTAATAAATATACTCAAAAGATCAAAACATCACTTCCTACAGTGTCTGTGGTTGCAATATGTTTTATTGTCGCGTCGGTTGTATCTCATAATAGTGAGAAGATAATATCTACCGGCTTGATAGTTTTTGTTATAGTTATTCTGCACAACCTTTTGGGGTATCTGTGCGGTTATCTTATAGGTGTTCTGTTTAAGATGGACATGCCAAGAAAGAAAGCTGTTTCAATTGAGATTGGGATGCAGAATTCAGGGCTTGCCACATCACTTGCAACAAGTGCATTTCCGGACATGTCTATGGCAACGGTTCCCGGTGCTATATTTTCAGTCTGGCATAATATATCCGGAGCTATTTTAGCCGGAATCTTTAGAAAGATAGAAAAAACAGAAGAGGTGAAATCAGAATAAGTTGCGAAAGAATAGGGGAGTGGTTATTAAAACCGCTCCCCTTTGATATTTATTCTGAAATAATTATTTAGCTTTTATCTGCTTTGCGTTAGTTTTCTTAGCTTTTTTGTTGTTTTCAGCTATTCGTGCGTCATTCTTTTTCTTTGCATTTTTAGCACCGTGTGTTTCTACGAATGTTTCAGGATCAATATAACCCTTTCCTGAAGTATTATTCTTACCAACACGGACATCGTTTATCTTTTTTATGATTCTGTTGGTCTGTACTTTAAATCCTTTATTGTACTTAGCTACAACTGCAAGAGCATCAAGTGAATTCTCGAAACGTGCCTGTCCATCCTTATGAACTCTGGTAGATTCTTTTCCATCTGTGTATATTCTGGCAGAGTCATATATTTCTATATTTGCAAGACGGATAGCATTACTCTGTTCAGTAGGAGTCATTGATTCAAGATTTAATTCAGCAGCATTTTTAACTGCTTCATAGAGTTTGTTGTATTTTTTGCTACGACCTTCAGGATCCATCATGTTTTCGAGGAGTTTCTTCATATCTGAAATGTAAGAATCTCTGTTATTCTTAGGGATACCATATATTTCGTTTCTGAGCATATGACCTGCTTTTATGCAGTTATCAGGGTTCTGTGTAATCTGCTGAAGATATTCCGGTCTTCTTTTCAACTCATCAAGTGCATATAGATCCCGTATGTAATCACCATTTGCTATAATCTTTTTTTCATTAAAAGGCACTTTGACATTTTCAAGTGTATATGCAGATAAAACGTTAGAAAGATTTTTGACCATTTTATCCGGGTCATTCATGAAATTTGCTCCACAACGGTTCTGAATATACAAGTTATAATCCATTTTAGGCATTTCTACAGTTGGAAATGGAGCTTTTGCAACATAGGATTTGATTTTTTTGAATGTATTAAGATTTTTGATCTTTCTTGCTTTATTCTTTTCAGTATGATACTGCACTACGTGTTCTTTATTTCCGAAAAGACCAACACCTGTTCGACCTACCGCAGGACAGTGGAACATTTTTCCGGACTCTGGAGCGGTGTTTTCTAATGATAAAGTATAATTCTTTCCGTTTACTTTTACAGGAAGCGAGAAGAAGTAATGCTCTTTGAAAGGAACAATCATTCCATTGGCTTCATCCATTCCATTTTCTTTCATATTGAAAAGAATCTGGTTTTTCTTTCCGTCAATTGTTTTCATTTTGACGGATTTAAGAAATTCATTATTCTGATCACAGAATGCCTGCATTTGTGTGGAAAATGCGAAACAATCCATAGGGTAAAGAATACGAGTTTCTTTTTCCGGATCCATATTTGCCATTTCTTTATAAGTCAGAAGTGTGTTTTCATACTGAGTTTTGTGTTTTCTTAAGAATTCGGTTGCTTCCGGATGCTTCGGATCATTCAGATATTTCTGGTACTGGAGAATGGTACCAATTAATTCTGAAGCCATCATTCCGAAAGGACCGGTAGTGGAACTCATAAGTAAAGAATCTCCATTATTAGCAGGGACTCCGTTTGCTTTTATAAATTTTTTGAAGTTTTCTCTTTTTTCGTCCGGGATACCAAGTTTATTTATTAACTCTTCAGTTGCCTTTTCTTTGTTAAATTTTACGAATGGACTTGATGTTGCTTCGGAATAGAAATCAGTAATGAAATTTGAGAGTTCACTTGCTTTGTTAATATCTATATTTCCGTTTTCGTCCAGGATATAATTAGCCATACCTTTTGCAATAAGATTCATATTGTATCTTATATCGTATACTTCACCATTGGACATACCAACTTCCGGGAGCTTGGCCTGGATTACTACCTGATTGCCCATTTCTTCAAAACGAAGGTATTCTGAGATGTTCTGATCCTTAATCTGCTCAGCTACATCCTTATCAACGGATAAACCGAAGTAATTTGTATTCTGTATATAGCTTGGTTTTGGCATGGTTTTAATCTCCTTTTTAGTATTTTTATATATGTAGTATACACCATAAATAATAACAAAATAGCAACAAATTGTAATAATAGTTAATCTGATAATGAAATGGAGTAAAAATACTTAGATTATGGATTTATTCATCGGAAAAATGTATAATATTAATAGTTGAAAATGAAAGGAGTTTACTATGAAAAAGATTAGCAAAATATGTGTGCTGTTACTGACTTTTGCCTTTTTGTTAACAGGATGCGGCTCGTATGTTCCTAAAGAATGGTACACAGGAAATATAAACTATTACAAACTTGGCTTTAGTGATGGATGGAAAAATGAAGAAGCTGATTTCAATGTTTGTGAAGAGATGAAAAATCCTAATAATAAATTCGGATATCTGCTTGTTGATCTTGATGGAGACGGTGGAGAGGAGCTTTTAATCGGTATCATAGACGATTCTCCTGCAACAAAATTCACTGATCTTATTATTTATCATAGAGACTTTGGACCTACGCGTTCATTCAGAGCCGGGGATGGGTATTATTTTTACCTATGTGCAGGAAATATCATTAAAATGGATTCATGGTATGGATCACAGACAAAAACGGACTATATGCAATATGATTCAAAAGAGAATTCATTTCCTATAGTTGATTCCGCTCCAACACCATTAAAAGTTGAATTAACACCATTTTAAGGAGAATTCTGTATGGCCAAAAATGAAAAAAATCGAAAATTGATGACATTATGTGCTTTCGGGCTGGTTTTAGTTACCGGTGGATGTGCTTTTGGTCCACAGGCTTCCGTAACGACTACAGAAGTTGTGACAACTGAAGAGGTAACAACCGAGGAGCCTACGACTGAAGAACCTACTCCGACTTCAGCAACTATTAATGGCGAAGAATATGATCTGGATGTAACATCTTTGGATCTTTCACATTGTTCTTCAGATGATGTAGATGAAATAATCGATGCTATAACTCAGATGCCATCACTTGAGAAAGTCAACCTTATGACTTCAAATAATACATCATACTTTATGATTGAAGATGTTCAGAAGCTCATTGATGCAGCTCCGTCTGTAAAATTCATTTACAGATTTATATTGTTTGACAGGAAGGTTTCTCTTCAGGATACCGTGATAAAGTATCATAAGGCTGATATTGGAAATCATGGTGCTGATGAGCTTCGCCAGGCTTTATCTGTTCTGAAAAAATGTGAGTATTTTCTTCTGGATGACTGCGGAATTGACAATGAGATTCTGGCGGGAATCAGAGATGAATTTCCTGATACAAAGGTAGTTTGGAGGATTCATGTAGGAAATCAGTCGGCACTTACCGACGATACAGTTATACGTATGACTCACGGTGTAGATGATTCTATGACAGAACCTCTTAAATACTGTAATGAAACAGTTTATATGGATCTGGGCCATGACGAGGCACTTACTGACATATCCTTTGTATCTAATATGCCGGATCTGGAATGTATAATTCTTGCAGGTTCGAGTGTAAATGATATCTCACCTCTTATGGACTGCCCGAATCTTAAATGGCTTGAGCTTAATAACTGTTTAAAGGTTAATGATCTTTCACAAGTTTCGGAAAACAAATCGATAGAGTGTCTTAACATAAGCCACACAGGTATTCGTGATATCACTCCGGCAAATGATATGAAGCTTGAAAGGTTCTGCTGTATTGGAAATGGCATATCACAGGGACAGATAAATGCATTCTGTGCAGCTAATCCTGACTGTATGACATCGTTTTCCGGAAACGAGTGGGGCTATGCATGGCGTTATGATGACCATGGATATACATATTGTGCATATTATGCGAGAATGCGAGAGGTGTTCAGATATGACACTACAAGTCCCGGTGGCTTCAAATTCCCTGAATATGTGGAACCAGAGAATGTCACAGATCCGGATGATATTGTAATTTAATGATTTATTAATTTGATTGTTTATTAATAATTATTCATCCTGAAAGGAATTATATGAATGAAAAATAGTATCAAAAGGAAACTATCATTCATTTTAATATATACTTTATTGTTCTCGCTTACTGCCTGCATTCCTCATTATTATACAGAGGAAGAGGAGGAATATCTTGAGAAAAAAGGTGATACTGTTGTCAGTGAATGGTTTAAAAATCATGAACCGACTGCAACATATTCAGATCCTATGCTGAATTATGATTATAATAATTATGGACTCAGCGATGTATACTATGGCTCGTATACTATTGATGGGGAGACTTATTCATATGTATATGTCAGCGGATCTGATGAGATGTACTCAGACAGATTGCTTGAATTGGCTTCTGAAACAGCTGCAAGAAAATATGCAGATGGACTGGGTATAAAGGCTATAGAGAGCGAGTTTAGCGAATCTCTGATGTTGCCGATTAAATATACTTCTATTTATGACAAAGGTAATGGTCAGATTCTTGAGGAGGCAGAGGATTGCTTTGCGGCGCTTCCTTATGATATGAAGGAAGATGAGATTGACGATTATCTGGACGATATTTTCAATAATTCTAATATTACAAGTAATGCATTGATTAAATATACCTGTGCCGATGCTCATATCAATAAGAATATGATTGATCTGGATTTCATCAGGACTCATAAGTTTATAAACAGGTTAGCCTTTACGAATAAAACAAAAGATGAGTCGATATATGTTTATATTACAAGAGATTATCAGGATCCAAACAAAAAAGAGATCTTACGTATGACATTCAGTATTAAAGATGAAGATGATGTATTTAAGAAAATAGCTACATGGGATTTTGATCTATAACTGTTCCCTTGGGTTTGAGGGACTTAAGGTGAAAAGAGTTATTACAGAGTAGTATTTGTTTTTATCATAATTCGAGGTATTTAATTATGGGAAAGAATGTAAAGCTTATAATCGGGATTATAGTTGTTGTGGTAGTTGGATGTCTTGCCGGTATATGCCTGCATGTGGTCAAATCCATGAAGGTTTCTCTGCCTTGTCTCGGATTTGATGTTCCGGGAGGCCAGTCATACAGTGTATCAGAGATGGTTGAAACAAATGAAAAGATGTATGACAAGCTCAGCCTTGAAATTCTTGACACTAATGTCCCTACTGCAAAACTTTCAGATGATAAAAAGGAAGTTTATGTTGGAGATACATCCGGTTATGTTCATTTAGATATACTTATAAATGGAAAGAGTGCAGATAAAGACGAAACCCGTGATGTGTATCTCTTTGTTTCTTTGTCAGAAGATGAACAGGCAGAAGTTATTGATAATTCTCGAAGAGTTTATACTGATGTAGACAAATATCTGCATGAGGAGTTCTTCTCAGAAGAGAATAATACTGAGGATGGCAGAAGATTATTCTCTGTTAAGTATAATTCTGAAGATGCAAGTGGCTTGCAGAAAGATATGACGGAAAGCCTTTTTACGGAATATATAGATAGCTTTGATGGCGCATTGCTTCAGGGTATCGTGGCAGGATATGATCAGAATCCTTTTGAACCTAAGCTGGAAAATACAGCATATTTATATCATGCATTGTATAAGACAAAGGATGGAAAGCACCTTTATCTTGATATAACCGGAAAACCTGAAAATGGTTCACTTGATATTGTGCAGGTGACTGTTCCGGCACCGGATGATGGAGGGAATTATTTATATGATATTCTCACAAATGCCTTTTCATTATTCAAACCATCTACTGAAATCCCAAGAAATCATTCGGATATTTTGATTGGAAATGATTTTATGCTTTACTCTCAGGAAATAGACAGCGTTGTAAATCAGAAGGATGGAGTTGACTACGTAAGTTTACATTCACTTAGATATGCTTTCTGTATACCTATTGATGATTGATTTTTAAAAAAGGAAATGTGATGAGTGATAATTCAAAATTTAATGGTCTATACAATTCAGTAGACAGGCTGGAACAAAAAAGCCGTCTGATTAATATATATGCGTGTTTTATCGGAGTTGCTGTTATAACCTTTGCCATGATAATGATCTTTCAATACAGTCGAATCAGTGAATTTCTGTTTGTTTTAGTTTTCGCTGTTATCATTCTATGTGGTATTAGGATTTCCGGCATAAGAAATGAATATAAAGTATTATACAAAGAAATATTTGTTGAAGAACCTATAAAAAAGAACTTTGAAGATGCAACCTATCTTTCAACCTATGGGTTTACCGAGAATGATGTAAAGAATTTTGGTATAACAAAGATGGGGAACAGATTTAAATCTGAGGATTATATCAAAGCTTCATACATGGGAGTTCATTTTGAAGTTTCAGATGTAACTGTTGAGTATCATTCTTCCGGAAAATCTTCACATACAACTACATATTTCAACGGCAGGATGATGACCTTTGATTTTCCTTTCAGACTTGCTGCTTCAGTAAGAGTTTACAGCGATTCATTTAAATACAGGGCTGATGATACCTTTTTTGGTTTTACAAATAATAAAGATAAGATAGAATTTGAGAGTATAGAATTCAATAATCGTTTTGATGTTTATTCAAGCAGTGACTATGATGCTTTTTATCTTATAACACCTGTGTTCATGGAAAGACTTATGATGCTTTCGGGTAAATATGGAAGTATCGCTATGAATGTAATGGAAAATAGAGTGGTTGTAGGATTTAATGAACCTGGAAACGATGCATTTGATCCTAAGAATATGACGAAAGAAGTATCTTATCCTGAAGAAATGGAAAAGATTCAGGAGGATATAGATGATATTAAGAATATTATTACTGTTATAAATAATATTCATGAGTGTAAGGGGGAGATAGTATGAAGCATTTGGAACTGACTGAGCTTGCAAAAGCTATATCTGATAAAACAGGCTGCAGTATTGAAAATGCAGTCAGATTTGTTGATGTTCAGGATCAGTATTTTGATCTTACAGGAATTAATACAAAGGCTGAAGATGAGAATGCACCGGCAGATCAGGCTGTTGTAAATGATGCTGATATGATGAAGTATATTATTGAAAATACAGGTATGTCAGAAAACTTTGCACGGAAACTGGCTGATGCTGAGTTGGCATATATGAAAGAACAGGGATTGATAAACGATAAAGGAGAAGTAGAGAAGTTTATCAAGAACAGATTTGTAAGCAAATAGAAAAAGGCTAAAGTGATTCTAAATGAAAAACCGCAGTTCCATAATAGGAGCTGCGGTTTTTATTCTTATAAATCCTGAGAAATATCGAAATGGTTGTCTTTTTCAAGGAAATCCTGTTTTTCGTGGGGGTTCAGAATGTCCACTTGAGATTCTTTTTTAACGTCATAATTAATGGCTTTTTGTTCTTTTGCATCTGATGATTCTTTTGCTGCTTTCTCTTCGGCGTCATTTGGAGTAAGTGCTTTTAATATGTATATACCGACAATCAGAACAGCAGTTACGATGAATATTCCGAGTAATCCCACACCCATAATAGGGAGAGAGTCTAAAAATGCATTTATATCTATCTTCATTGTGAGACCTCCTATCGTGAAATCAGGTTAAGGATAAGGCCTCCGGCAATAACGGAAGCTATCTGACCTGATACATTAATTCCTATTGTATGAGTAAGAAGGAAGTTCGAACTGTCTTCCTCGAGTCCGAGTTTATGAACAACTCTTGCAGACATCGGGAATGCAGATATTCCTGCAGCACCTATCATAGGATTTATCTTTTTCTTTGTAAACAGATTTATCAACTTTGCAAATAATACACCGCCGGCAGTGTCAAAGATGAATGCTACCAGACCAAGCCCCAGTATAAGAAGTGTCTGTGGATTCAGAAATGCATCTGCCTGCATCTTCTCTGCAATAGTTATTCCGAGGAAGAGTGTTACAAGGTTGGCCAGCTCATGCTGTGCAGTAGAAGACAGTGAATCGAGAACGCCGCATTCTCTTATAAGATTACCGAACATAAGGAAACCGATCAGTGCAACAGCGTTTGGAGCTATTATACCTGTGAGTATAGTAACAAATATAGGGAAGATGATCCTTGTGGTTTTCGATACATTTCCCGGCTTATAATCCATTTTTATCTGACGTTCTTTCTTTGTTGTCAGAAGTTTAATTATAGGAGGCTGTACTATAGGTACGAGAGCCATATAAGAATATGCAGCTACTATTATGGCGCCTATATACTTGGTTCCGAAATAATTAGCTACGAAAATGGATGTGGGACCGTCAGCGGCTCCGATGATAGCGATTGATGCAGCGTCTCTGAGTTCAAAACCGAAGAGAGATGCAAGGCTCAGAGTGAAGAAAATTCCAAACTGAGCGGCGGCACCAAATACCATGAGCTTTGGATTGGAAAGAAGTGGTCCGAAATCAATCATGGCACCGATTCCTACGAAAAGAAGGAGCGGGAACAGTTCATTTGCTATACCGCTTTCAAAAAGAATTGATATAGGTCCTTCCTGAACAATATCGCCAACCACCTGTGTTATTGCTCCTGACATAGGAAGGTTAACAAGTATGGCACCAAAACCAATAGGAAGCAGAAGAGTAGGTTCCATCTTTCTTTTTATTGCCAAGAAAATAAGAATGCCTCCAATTACCCACATTATCACTTGTTTAATATCAAGAAACTGGATGTTGGAGAATAGAGTTGATAATACCTGCATGATAAATCCCCCTTGAATTTTAAAAACATACAGATAGAGTATATCACATTTCGTTCTTTTGTACAATATGAACAAAATATGAACAAAAAATTATTAAATTATGTCTATTACGTCGATTGTAATTATGAATGATTAGGGATATAATGTGAACGAAATATGAACAGAATTTGAACGTTGTAAAAACTTTTTGTAAATCACGTATATTTGATTAGTGGGTTTAACCCAGGGGGGAATGAAAATGGTCAAATGTGAAAAAGAAAGTAATAACAAAGGTTTTTCGCTTGTTGAGCTGATAATCATCATAGCTATTATGATGATACTTACTGTAGCTATCAGCTTGTCCATAATGAAGTATATGGAGCAGGCCAGAATGTCTAAGGATGTTTATAATGCGAGCCTTATTAAAAATGCTTTGGCGTGTTATGATTATCCAAGCGATTTTCAGGGAAGATTTGTTGAATATAAAGACCCTGAAACAGGCGAATCGGAAGTTTTCGAAAGAGGCTGGGTATACGTGGACAGAGACGAAATAAGATGTTCTGATCAGAGTACAGCACTTGCTATGATTAAATTCGGACTGGTTCATGTCAGTCCTGAGACCGAAAGAAAACTTGAGGAAAATGAAAATGACAAAAACAGATGGTTTCCACAGCCGGGTGATGGTGATTTTGTTCGCAGATCCGGTATAGATGAATACGTATTTAAGAATAATCTCAGAGTACAGTCAAAGAGAAGCTGGAATACTTATCAGCTGGATGTTTATATGGATGAAGATGAAACTCTCAGCATGGGCGCGAGTGCTTCAAATACAGAAAGAACACACGGTCACGAGAAGGACGCGGCAACAGCCAAGTATTTCTACGATCAGCTTGGTTTTACCAATGCCAGAGTTACACCTATAGGCGAACAGTATAGGCCTTAATTTAATATGATACCCACCAATATGTTAAAATCCCGGCAGTTTCGGCTGCCGGGGTTTTTATTATAAAAAACAGATCTTCTCAGTGCATTACAATAATGACAATTTATATGCTAGGTGTTATATTTATATATGTAGTTTATTAATCATATGGGGTTGTTTAGTTATAAGGAGGAGGTTTTCAAATGAAGAAGTACATTGCTGAATTTATCGGTACATTTACACTTGTTTTTATCGGCTGTGGAACAGCGATGCTGGTAGGCTGTGAATCCGTTAATGGATGTGGTTATATTCTGACTGCATTTGCATTTGGACTCGCAATAGTTGCACTTGCATATGGTGTAGGTAACATCTCCGGCGGACATGTTAATCCTGCTGTTTCACTTGGGGTTCTTCTGAGTGGTGGTATGACACCGGCTGATTTCTGCGGATATGTGGTTGCTCAGGTTCTCGGTGCTCTTGCTGGCTCAGGACTTCTGGCTGCTATATTCTCACTCGGCGGAGTAGAGGATAAGACCGGCGGTTTTGGAACAAACGGCCTTGGTGGAGTAAATGGCAGTGTAGCTGCAGGACTTATAGTTGAGATAGTTCTTACATTCCTGTTTGTTCTGCTTATCTTAGGCGTTACTTCAAAGAATCAGTCCCACGGTTCATTTGGAGGCCTCATTATAGGGCTTACACTTGTTGGAATTCATATTATCGGCATTGGACTTACAGGTACAAGCGTTAATCCTGCAAGAAGCCTCGGACCTGCTATAGTAGCTGCTATCAATGGTAATGCTGATCCACTTAAGGTTGTATGGGTATTTATAGTAGCACCTCTTATTGGCGGAGCGCTTGCAGCATTCTGCTATAAGTTCCTTGAGTCTGACAAGGATTGATTTTATTACTTTATTTAAAACCAGTGGGGTTTTGACATGGACAAAACAGAACTTGTGTTTATAAGTGACGAAATATCTACCAGGGAAGAGCTTTGTAAAGCTTTTTCCAAATATTTGATGCTTCCTAAAAAGAATAAGAGATATTCTGACAATTATTCTGTAGAAATGTTTGGATATAATGTTCCTACGATGTTTGAAATGATGAAAGAGACTCTTTCTGAAGAAACAGGTCTTCGTGAAAAAATGACACTTCATGAAGGGACTCCTACACTTATTAGTGAGAGCTTCGTGGTTTCCGAACCTGATCTTTATTATAATAAGGATGCTTTTGATTCAGGTGATGTTAATCTCTGCTTTGTTATAGGATATTCGGGATCAGGTAAATCTGTACTTACCAGGGAATACCAGGGCGAAGGTATAGAGAAAGTTGAACTCGATGATATAGTATGTATCAAGGATCACAGGACCATGGAAGATCTGAAGGAGAACAATCCGATTCTGTATGATTTCTTCAGTGGAGAAGGAAGTAAGTATTATACTTCAAGAGATGAGAGAAGCATAAGGGAAGATCATAGTGATGTTTTCGTTACATTTACAAGATTTGCCATGGAATATGTCAAGACACATAAAGAGAAAAGGTATATATTAGAAGGTATATGGACATATCTTTTCTTTGATGATCCATCTGAATTCGATGATTATGCTGTTTTCATGAAGGGAACCTCACTTGCAAAGTCCAAGGTTCGCCGTATGAAACGTGAGCTTTCAGCCGGTACAGGAAGTACTATAGATAAGATTATGGAATTCGGTTATTACTTTACAGATTCCATGCTCCATGCAGGAAATGTTGATGTATGGAGACGTTACTTCGAAAAGAAGCCTGAGACCAAGCTTATAGAAGAGGATAATAAGTCGAATCGTATCAAGGCTTCTATCATGAATGAGATTAATTCCATCAATGACTGCTTTGTAAATAAAGATAAGGCGGGCATTGAGGAAATAATGAAGAATGCTGAGAACAGTACGGATATGTCACTGACAGAAAAGACAATCATCATTAAGGAGTGTAAGTCGGCTATTCTGGAAATGAAGTAGCTTAAATTTACTCTTGAAAAAGTAATTCAAAATATGTATTATTATTCTACGTGAGAATTATCTCAAATACTTGCTGCAAAGCATTAAAAAAATATATATGTTTAGGAGGAATTAAACATGGCAGTTAAGGTAGCAATTAATGGTTTCGGACGTATCGGTCGTCTTGCATTCAGACAGATGTTTGGCGCAGAAGGATATGAGGTCGTTGCAATCAACGATCTTACAAAGCCTTCAATGCTTGCTCATCTTCTTAAGTATGACACTGCACAGGGTGGATACTGCGGAAAGATCGGTGAGGCTGCACATACAGTTACAGCTGATGATGAGGCTAATACAATTACAGTTGATGGTAAGACACTTCAGATCTATGCTAAGGCAAATGCTGCAGAGCTTCCTTGGGGAGAGATCGGTGTAGATGTTGTTCTTGAGTGTACAGGTTTCTACTGCTCAAAGGATAAGTCACAGGCTCATATCGATGCAGGTGCTAAGAAGGTTGTTATTTCAGCTCCAGCAGGAAATGATCTTAAGACTATCGTTTTCTCAGTTAATGAGAAGACACTTACAGCTGAGGATAAGATTATATCAGCTGCTTCATGTACAACAAACTGCCTCGCTCCTATGGCTAAGGCACTTAATGATTATGCTCCAATCCAGAGTGGTATCATGAGCACAATTCATGCTTACACTGGTGACCAGATGATCCTTGACGGACCACACAGAAAGGGTGATCTTAGAAGAGCACGTGCCGGCGCTGCTAACATCGTTCCTAACTCAACTGGTGCTGCAAAGGCTATCGGCCTTGTTATCCCAGAGCTTAACGGAAAGCTCATCGGTTCTGCACAGAGAGTTCCTGTACCAACAGGTTCAACAACAATCCTTACAGCTGTTGTTAAGAAGGCAGACGTTACAGTTGATGGTATCAATGCTGCTATGAAGGCAGCTGCATCAGAGTCATTCGGTTACAATGAGGAGCCTATCGTTTCTTCAGACGTTATCGGTATGAGATTTGGTTCACTCTTCGATGCTACACAGACAATGGTTAGCAAGATTGCTGACGATCTGTTTGAAGTTCAGGTTGTTTCATGGTATGACAATGAGAATTCATACACAAGCCAGATGGTTAGAACCATTAAGTACTTCGCAGAGCTTGATAGCACACTTAATGACTAATAAGCTTCGCGACCTCGAAACATATTAAAACCTAACGAGGGTCCGGTCTTTTATGGACCGGACCCTTATTTTATGAATTATTCTAAATTAATGCAGGAGGAAGATTATGTCACTGAACAAGAAATCCGTAGACGATATCAATGTAAAGGGACAGCGCGTGCTTTGCCGCTGCGACTTTAATGTACCTTTAAAAGAAGGCAAGATTACAGACGAGAACCGTCTGGTTGCTGCACTTCCTACTATCAAAAAGCTTATAGCTGATGGTGGAAAGATTATACTTTGCTCACACCTTGGAAAGGTTAAGACAGAAGAGGACAAGCTTACAAAGACTCTCGCACCTGTTGCTGTACGTCTTTCAGAGCTTCTCGGACAGGAAGTTAAATTCGTTCCTAATCCTGAAGTAGTAGGTCCTAACGTTGTTGAAGCTGTTAATGCTATGCAGGATGGAGATGTTATCCTTCTTGAGAATACAAGATTCCGTGCTGAGGAGACAAAGAACGGTGAAGCATTCTCAAAGGATCTTGCTTCTATCTGTGATGTATTTGTAAATGATGCATTCGGTACAGCTCACAGAGCTCACTGCTCAAATGTTGGTGTTACTCAGTTTGTTGACACAGCAGTTGTTGGATATCTTATGCAGAAGGAAATCGATTTCCTCGGAAATGCAGTTGAAAATCCTGTACGTCCTTTCGTAGCTATCCTTGGTGGTGCTAAGGTTGCTGATAAGCTTAATGTTATTTCTAACCTTCTTGAGAAGTGTGATACACTTATCATCGGTGGTGGTATGGCTTATACATTCCTTAAGGCTCAGGGCAAGGAAGTTGGTCTTTCACTCGTTGATGATTCTAAGCTTGATTATTGTAAGGAAATGATAGAGAAGGCTGAGAAGCTCGGCAAGAAGCTTCTTCTTCCTGTAGATACAGTTATCGCAGCAGGATTCCCTGATCCTATCGATGGACCAATCGAAGTTAAGACAGTTCCTTCAGATGCAATTCCTGCAGATATGGAAGGCCTTGATATAGGTGAGGAGACAAGGGCACTCTTCGCAGAGGCTGCTAAGACAGCTAAGACAGTTGTTTGGAACGGACCTATGGGTGTATTTGAGAATCCTACACTTGCAGCAGGTACTATCGCAGTTGCTCAGGCACTTGCAGAGACAGATGCTACAACAATCATCGGTGGTGGTGATTCTGCAGCAGCTTGTAACCAGCTTGGATTCGGTGATAAGATGAGCCACATTTCAACAGGTGGTGGTGCTTCACTTGAATTCCTTGAGGGCAAGGAGCTTCCTGGCGTAGCAGCAGCAAATGATAAATAAGGAGATATAAAAATATGGCTAGACGTAAGATTATTGCAGGTAACTGGAAGATGAACATGACTCCAAGTGAGGCAGTTAAGCTTGTAGATACCTTAAAGGATCTTGTAAAGAATGATGATGTAGATGTTGTTTACTGTGTTCCTGCTATAGACATAGTTCCTGTAGTAGAGGCAGTTAAGGGCTCAAACGTAGCAGTTGGAGCTGAGAACTTCTATATCGAGGATAAGGGCGCATACACCGGTGAAATTTCTGCACCAATGCTTGTTGATGCAGGTGTAAAGTATGTAATCATTGGACATTCAGAGCGTCGTGAGTACTTTAATGAGACTGATGAATTCCTTAACAAGAAGGTTAAGAAGGCTATCGAAGCAGGTATCACACCAATCCTTTGCTGTGGTGAGTCACTTGAGCAGAGAGAGATGGGAGTTACCATGGACTGGATCAGATTCCAGATCAAGTCTGACCTTTACGGAGTAGCAGCTGATGATGTTAAGAACCTTGTTATAGCTTATGAACCAATCTGGGCTATTGGAACAGGTAAGACAGCTACTACAGAGCAGGCTGAGGAAGTTTGCAAGGGCATCAGAGAGTGCATAGCTGAGATGTATGATGCAGCTACAGCTGAAGCAGTTCGTATACAGTACGGTGGATCTGTAAATGCAGGTAATGCAGCAGAGCTTTTTGCACAGCCTGATATCGATGGCGGACTTGTTGGCGGTGCTTCACTTAAGGAAGATTTCGGCAAGATCGTTTGCTACTAAAATGCTGAATTTATATGGCTTTATAAAGGAAGTCGGAGAGCTTTTCTCCGGCTTCTTTTTTGTTGCAAAACAGTGGTCAGATTTGATATAATTTTAGAAGTTTTTGAGAATATTTATCAACAGAGGAGGTATATGATGGAAAGGCTTAATCCGGCTGCTCTTTCTACTATAGACAATATAGTTGAGAGACATAAAAATGAACCCGGTCCGGTCATCGTCATGCTTCATGACGTACAGGAAGAACTCGGGTACATTCCATTTGAAGCTATGGAAAAAATAGCCGATGCTACAGATACAAGTGTAGCTGAGGTATATGGGGTAGTAATGTTCTATGCACAGTTTACTACAGAACCGAAGGGCAAACATGTAATAAATGTCTGCCTTGGTACTGCATGCTACGTAAAAGGCGGTCAGAAGCTTATTGATCAGGCTACCGAGCTTACAGGAGCACCTGTAAATGGAACGAGTCCTGACGGAATGTTCTCACTGGATGCAACAAGGTGTCTTGGCGCCTGTGGTCTTGCTCCTGTAGCCGTTCTTGATGGAAGTGTTATAGGTGATGCTACAAAGGATAATAAGATGCTTAAGGCTCTTAAGCTTATTATTGAAGAAGAAAAGAAACACGGAAATATGTAAAGGGGGCTGTCATGAAGAGTATTAAAGAATTACAGGACTTACGCGAAGCTTACCTTTACAAGGTTGCACTTCGTGAAAAAGATGAAGAATACGTACTTGCCAGAGAAGAGAAGAAGTCTTCGGTTCATTACAATGTTCTTTACTGTGCCGGAACAGGATGTACAGCATCCAGTTCGCCAGCCATAGGAAAGGCATTGGAAGAAGCCTGTGAAAAGTACGGACTTAAGGATAATGTAAATGTAATAAAGACCGGTTGCTTCGGTCTTTGCCAGAAGGGACCTATAATAGCTGTTTATCCGGATGAGGTTTTCTACAGCCATGTTACTCCGGATGATGCAGAGAGAATAGTTACTGATCACCTTATCGGCGGCGAGGTTATTGAAGAACTCCAGCTTACGGATATCAATCCTGAAACCAAGGAGCTTATCAAGGATATCAATAAGATTAAGTTCTATGAGAAGCAGGAGCGTATAGCACTCAGGAACTGCGGTAAGCTTAATCCTGAAGATGTGCATGAATACATTGCTGTAGATGGATATTCTGCACTTGGCAAGGTTCTTACCAGTATGACACCACAGGAAGTTATTGATGTTATGAAGGCTTCAGGTCTCAGAGGACGTGGTGGCGCAGGATTCCCTACCGGCCTTAAGTGGCAGTTTGAGAAGGATCAGCCGGGTGATGAGAAGTATGTTATATGTAATGCTGATGAAGGTGATCCGGGTGCTTTCATGGATCGTTCCATTCTGGAAGGTGATCCACATGCCATTATAGAGGGTATGACTATCATGGCTTATGCAGTTGGTGCTCATCAGGGCTATGTTTATATCCGTGCTGAGTATCCTATAGCTGTCGGCCGTTTACGTATAGCTATTGATCAGGCTAAAGAGCTTGGTCTTCTTGGAAAAAATATATTTGATTCAGGCTTTGATTTTGACATAGAGATAAGACTCGGTGCCGGCGCATTTGTCTGTGGTGAAGAGACTGCTCTTATAGCTTCAATAGAAGGTAAGAGAGGAATGCCTACACCTAAGCCTCCATTCCCTGCAGTTGCCGGTGTATGGGGCAAGCCTACATCTATAAATAACGTTGAAACACTTGCAAATGTAGCGCAGATCATCAATAAAGGCGCTGAATGGTATTCAGGTATAGGAACTGATAAATCAAAGGGTACCAAGGTGTTTGCTCTTGGTGGAAATATCGTAAATACCGGACTTGTTGAAATTCCTATGGGAACAACTCTTCGCGAGATCATCTATGATATAGGCGGCGGTTGTCCGAATGGCAAGAAATTCAAGGCTGTTCAGACAGGTGGTCCTTCAGGCGGATGCCTTACAGAGAACGAGCTTGATACACCTATCGATTATGAGAACCTGATTGCTGCAGGTTCCATGATGGGTTCAGGAGGTATGATAGTTCTTGACGAAGATAACTGTATGGTTGACGTGGCTAAGTTCTATATGGAATTCATTTGTGATGAATCCTGTGGTAAATGTACCCCATGCCGTGTCGGCACCAAGAGACTTCTCGAGATGCTAACCAAGATCACAGAGGGTGAAGGTACTCTTGAGATGCTGGATGAGATGGAACAGCTCTGCTATGAGATTAAGGATACCGCACTCTGCGGACTTGGTCAGACAGCACCGAATCCTATCCTTTCAACCTTAAAGAATTTCCGTGAGGAATATGAGGCTCATATACTTCACAGGAAGTGTCCAGCAGGTGTCTGCAAGAAGCTTCTTGAATACAGGATCAATCCTGAAAAATGTAAGAAGTGTTCACTTTGTGCAAGGAACTGTCCTGTTAACTGTATTACAGGTGTTCCGGGCAAGGAGCCTTATGTTATTAATTTTGAGAAATGTATCAAGTGCGGTACATGTATATCAGCATGCCGCTTTGGCGCAGTAGAAAGAAGATAAGGAGGTGAGAATATGGCAACAGTAAATCTTAAGATTAACGGAAGAGATATACAGGCTGAAGCAGGACAGACCATACTTGAAGCTGCCCGCGCTAACGGAATCCATATTCCTACACTCTGTTATCTGAAAGATATAACCAAATCAGGTGCCTGCAGAGTCTGCCTTGTTGAGGTCAAAAACGGAAGGGCACTCCTTTCGGCTTGTACGACTCCTGTAGCAGAAGGCATGGAAGTCTTCACAAATTCAGAGAGAGCTCTTAAGGGTAGGAAGAATTCCGTAGAGCTTATCATGTCAAATCACAATAAGAACTGTCTCTCATGCAAGAGAAATCAGAACTGTGAGCTCCAGACTCTCTGCGAAGAACTCGGAGTAAGAGAGAATAAGTTCGAGGGTGAGCATACAAAGCCTACATTTGAAGATGCAAGTCCGGGAATCGTAAGAGATACCAGCAAGTGCGTTCTCTGCGGCAGATGTATAGATACATGTAAGAAAGTTCAGGGACTTGGTATTCTCGGCCTTCAGAACAGAGGCTTTAATACAAAGGTGGGGCCTGTTTTTGATAAAGGTTTCAATGATGTTAACTGTATGCAGTGCGGTCAGTGCGTTATCAACTGTCCTGTCGGAGCACTTACAGAAAAAGAAGACATTCATTATGTTATAGATGCATTGAACAATCCGAATAAAACTGTGATAGTTCAGACTGCTCCTGCGGTAAGAGCTTCGCTTGGCGAGGAGTTCGGAATGCCTATAGGTACAAATGTTACCGGTAAAATGGCAGCAGCCCTCAGAGCATGCGGTTTTGACAGGGTTTATGATACAAACTTCGGTGCTGACCTTACGATAATGGAAGAGGGTACTGAGCTTCTTAAGAGGATTGAGAACGGTGGAGTTCTTCCGATGTTCACCTCATGCTCACCTGGATGGATAAGATATATAGAGTATCAGTATCCTGAGCTTCTTCCTCATCTTAGTTCAGCTAAGTCACCTCATATGATGTTTGGTGCAATAGTTAAGACATATTGGGCTGAGAAGAATAATATAGATCCTAAGGATATTTATGTTGTTTCAATTATGCCTTGTATAGCTAAGAAGTCAGAGATTAAGAGACCTGAATGCAAAACCGGCGAATATGTTGATGTAGATGCTGTTCTTACAACCAGAGAGTGCGCAAGACTCATCAAATGCTTCGGTATAGATTGGGAAGAGCTTCCTGATGAGAAATTCGATCCTGATCTTCTTGGTGATTATACAGGAGCCGGAGTTATCTTCGGAGCAACCGGTGGTGTTATGGAGGCTGCACTTCGTACAGTTAAGCAGAAGCTGGACGGTAAGGTTCTTGAAGAAGTTGATTTCATGGCATGCCGAGGAATGGATGGAGTTAAAGAAGCTGAGGTTGAAGTAGGAGGAAAGACTCTTAAGATAGCAATAGCTTCAAGCATGACTGCAGCAAAACCGCTTCTTGAGGCTGTAAAAGCCGGAGAATCACCATATACATTTATAGAAATCATGGGATGTCCGGGTGGATGTATCAATGGTGGTGGCCAGTCCATTATCCCTGCTTCCAAGAAAAATGGAAGGCTTGGATATGGCTACAAGGAGCTTCGTATGAAAGCACTCTATGATGAGGATCTTGCAATGCCTCTCAGAGTTTCATCTGATAACCCTCAGATTCAGCAGCTTTACAAGGATTTCCTTGGGGAACCTGGTTCTGAGAAAGCGGAAGAACTTTTACATACATCATATTCTCAGAAAGACAGATTTAATGTGTTCTGATATCTGAGCATTAAAGATTTTCTTTGATATCTGCATAAAAAATATGGAACAATACATTTTCTTGTGTTATAATTCTTATTGGTTTTATGTAGACCTAATTGGGGTAAAAGAACAAAAAGTAGGGAGGTTTCTTTATGAAGAAGTTTTTGAAGGAATTCAAGGAATTTGCTCTTAAGGGCAACGTAATGGACATGGCAATCGGTGTTATCATCGGTGGAGCATTTACAGCAATCGTAACTGCATTTACAGATGATTTCATCACACCTCTTATCAGCATCCTCGGTGGAACCGAGTTCGGTGGCAAGATACCACTTCCGGGACCTGAAGGAAATGCAATACTTTGGGGTGACTTTATTTCAGCAGTAGTTAATTTCCTTATCGTTGCTATAATCCTTTTCGCGATGCTCAAGGCTATGAATAAGCTCATGACTATCGGAAAGAAGAAGGAAGAAGAGGCAGAACCTCTTACAAAGAAATGTCCTTTCTGCCAGAGCGAGATCGATATCAAAGCTATCAAGTGTCCACATTGTACATCTGATATCAAGGAATAATGTTATGCTAAATCAACGGCCGCCATACAGCTTGTATGGCGGCTGTTTTTTGTTATAATAGAAGATTGCGGAGCTATATTCCGATGCAGATGAAGCAATGTATATAAGTAAAAAGACTTCAGGAAACGCTCTGACATTCAGCAATCTGTGATAAGATTATTGCTGTAAACATTATCACACAGCCAAAGATTTCCTGGAAGGTCATCTTTTCATTTAATACTATAGCTGCCGCGATAACTGCGAAAACTGATTCCATACACATCAGAAGAGAAGCAACGGTTGCTTCGGTATACTTCTGACCGACTATCTGGAGAGTATAAGCAACTCCGCAGCTCATAATTCCGGCATAGAGTATTGGCTTCCCGGCCGCAATTATATTATGAATATCCGGATTTTCGAATATGAACATGAGTATTATAGTAAGCGTTCCTGAAATCAGGAACTGGGTGAATGAAATCTCAACCCCGTCTATAGGCTCATGTTCTTTTTCTGTCATATCAGACATTCTTTCTATAATAAGAATATGAAATGAATAGAATATGGCACATATGGTGGCCAGTATATCTCCAAGATTTATATCTGTCATGTCTTCAGGGTTTATGCAAAGAAGGAAAAGCCCTACAAATCCAATAATAATGGATATCCAAGTGAGAATTCGGACTTTCTTTCCAAGAAATGAACCGAAGAGTGGTACGAAGAACATATACAGGGCTGTTATGAATGCAATTTTACCAGCTGTAGAATAGTAGAAAGCAAATTGCTGAAAGTTGCAGGCAAGAAAGAACACGAGGCTTATAACTATACTGTACTTTATCTGCCTTTTTGAGGTTTTCATTTTTGCCTTTACATTTTCAGATGATAATCCTGACATGATCAGACGTTTCTTTTTGGCATTTCTTCTAAGTATTACCAAAGGAAGAAGGAAGAGCGCCCCGATAAGGGTTCTAATTCCATTAAATGTATAAGCTTCTATCTTTTCCATCCCAAGACTTTGAGCCACAAAGGATGATCCCCATATAAGGGCTGTGAGAAGAAGCATGAATATTCCTTTTGGAGTTGTTTTTCTTACAGGCTGGTTCATATGTATTCCTTAATCTTCCAAGATTCTTTTGTCTATTACGGACACTTGGTATATACTAATAGATAATTAAATTCATTTCAACTTATATTTGCTATAATTTTCTGAAAAACCGTAAAAAACTACTTGATACTTATATTTCTTTATGATAATATAGCACGGTATGATTTTTGAAGAAAAGGAGGCAGATTAAGTGAAAACAGCTCTCACAATTGTATTTATTGTTATATGTATAGCACTTATAATCCTTGTCCTTTCTCAGGAAGGTAAGGATAATAATATATCAAGTACACTTACAGGAAGTACTGATTCCTATTGGAGTAAGAATAAAGGACGTTCAAGAGATGCAATGCTTGCAAAGATTACAGCTGCCCTTGTTGTTCTTTTCTTCGTAGTGGCAATACTGCTTAGTTCTAAGTGGATATAATACTTTGATTATTACGGTGCTTCATTAACATGAAGCACCTTTTTTTTTACAAAAACTGTGTTTGGGGCGGTGTGGGCCACAGGCGGCACACTATGATTTGATTAAATATTATAAGAAGGTGAATGTATGGGGAATGATTATATGAATGATGCTCTCAGGGACGAGCGTAAAGCCATGATTCTTCAGCTTTTCAGTGAGAAAAGCTACACACCTATGAAGTTTAAGGAACTTATGTATATACTTCAGGTGGGTAAAGAAGATGAATCTGAGCTTCTTAATGTTCTTAATGAGCTTGAAGAAGAATTTAAAATAGTAAAATCCAAGAACAATCGTTATATGCTTACTCCTGATAACGTAAAGATGGGACTTTTCCTTGGTACTAAGAAGGGATACGGCTTTGTCAGGGTAGAAGGCGAAGAGGATGATTACTTTGTACATGAAAAGGATACTGAAGGTGCCCTTAATGGTGATACAGTCCTTATAAATGTTCTTGGTCAGAGCAGAGGTGAAAGACAGGAGGCTGTCGTTACTAAGATCATAGAACGAGGCTTCACCAGTGTTATTGGTATATATCAGGAAAGTAAAGGCTTCGGATTTGTACTTCCTAACAATAAGAAGATATCCAAAGATATCTTTATTCCGGCCGCCAAAAGAAATGGTGCCGTTCAGGGAAGCATAGTTATTGCCGACATCAAAGATTACGGTGATGATAAGAAGAATCCTGAGGGTGAAATCACAGAGGTTATCGGTCATATTGATGATCCTTCTTCTGATATTCTCACTGTTGTAAGAAGCTATAATATACCCGATGCATTTCCGGAAGAGGTTGAAGAAGCTCTTAGCAGTATACCTGAGGAAGTGTCTTTCGAGGAAGCTTCCGGCAGAAGGGACTTTCGTGATCTTCTGACTGTCACAATAGACGGTGAGGATGCAAAGGATCTCGATGATGCCATAACACTGAGCTATGACGGCGTTTATCACCTCGGAGTTCATATAGCAGATGTTTCGCATTATGTTAAAGAAGGCTCGCCGCTTGACAAAGAGGCTCTTAACAGAGGAACATCGTGCTATCTTATAGACAGCGTAATTCCTATGATACCGCATAAGCTTTCAAATGGAATCTGTTCGCTCAATCATGATGTGGACAGGCTTACATTATCTTGCCTTATGGATATAGATGATGACGGAAAAGTTCTGTCTCATGAGATATGTGAAGGTATCATAAATGTAAATGAAAGGATGAATTACACAGATGTGGCGGCTATTCTTGAGGAAAAGCCCGACGCTCCATTTGAAAGATATGATTATCTGGTTCCTTTCTTCAGAACCTGTCTGGAACTGTCTCAGAAGCTCAGGGAAGTGAGAAGGAGAAGAGGTTCTATTGATTTTGACATAGCAGAGACCAAGATTATAGTAGATGAGGATCATAAGCCTGTTGCAATCAAGCATTATGACAGAAACTGTGCCACTAAGATCATAGAAGATTTCATGCTTATAGCAAATGAAACGGTTGCAGAGGATTTCTTCTGGCAGGAACTGCCTTTTGAATACAGAGTTCATGAGACTCCTACACCGGAAAAGGTAGAAAAACTATCAAGTCTAATCAATAATTTCGGGCTCCATTTCAAAGTGAGCCGTGACAAGATGCATCCTAAGGAGTATCAGAAGCTTCTTGATGAGATAAGCGGTGCTCCGTATGAGGCGCTTATAAGCCATATAACGCTCCGAAGCATGCAGCAGGCAAGGTACAGCACTGAATGCCTGGGACATTTTGGCCTGGCCTGCAAGTATTATTGTCATTTCACTTCACCTATCAGAAGATATCCTGATCTTCAGATTCACAGGATTATCAAGGATAACCTGAACGGAAGACTTGATAATAAGAGAATAAGCCACTATTACAAGATTCTTACAGACGTTGCGGCTGATAACTCAATGAAAGAGAGAAGAGCTGAAGAGGCTGAAAGAGATGTGACAAGGCTTAAAGAGATAGAATATATGTCACTTCATATCGGTGAGGAATTCCCGGGTGTTGTTTCCGGCTTCACAAATCAGTTCATTTTCGTTGAGCTTGAGAATACAGTCGAGGGAACTATAAGTGTGGCTGATATGACAGATGACTATTATGAATATAATGAGAGAGAATTCTCTATGATAGGCAAGAGAAGCGGCAAGAAGTATACACTCGGTGATAAAGTGGATATACGAGTTGTTAATGCTGATAAGATTGAACGTATCATAGATTTTGAATTCGTTGAAAAAGAGGAAAACGATGGCTAAAGATAAAGGTATTAAGCTTATTGCGAATAATAAGAAGGCCTTTCATGATTATTTCATTGTAGAGAGCTTCGAGGCTGGGCTTTCCCTGGCCGGAACAGAGGTTAAGTCTCTCCGACTTGGACAGTGCAGTATTAAAGAAGCTTATATAAGCATTGAAAATGGCGAGGTATATATACAGAAGATGCATATAAACCCTTACGAAAAAGGGAATATCTTCAACAAAGACCCTCTCAGAAAGAGAAAACTCCTGCTTCATAAACATGAGATCAATAAACTCATAGGAAGAACCAAGGAGAAGGGCTACACAGTTGTACCGATAAAGGTCTATTTTAAAGACAGCCTGGTCAAGATAGAGATAGCTCTTGCCAAAGGTAAGAAGCTGTATGATAAGAGACAGGATATTGCCAATAAAGACATGAAACGCGAAGCAGAAAGGGATTTCAAGGTCAGAAATCTTAAATAATATGAAGATTATAGATGAAATACTGGACAGATATGTAATTGAAAAGAATTTCAGACTCGAGGATTTCTATAAGAGAGAAGAAGTCCTTATGTTTGATATTGAGACGACAGGGCTTTCCAAGAACAATTCATTTATATATCTTATCGGATTGAATTACTATAAAGACGGTGATTATCATATAACCCTGCTATTTAATGATGATGGGATATCTGAATCTGAAATCCTGTATTATTTCATGGATTTTATAAAGAATTACAAGATTCTCATGCATTTTAACGGCGATGGCTTCGATATTCCGTTTGTTTCCGGAAGGATAGATGAGCTTAACAGAAGAAACGGCGAGGCAATAGTCAATAATTTCCATCTTGTAAAGAGCGTTGATCTTTTAAAGCAGGTTCGTCCATTTAAGAAAGCACTTGGACTGCCTAATATAAAGCAGAAGACTGTAGAAAAGTATCTTGGTATTAACCGTATAGATATGTACGATGGCGGCCAGATGATTGCAGTTTATATGAATTACCTCTCAATGAGACGTTATGCAGAGAATGGATATGAAGAAAATGGACTGCATGAAAGGGTGGACGGCCTGAAACAGCTTTTTATACAGCATAACAGAGACGATATGGAGGGGATGTATCACCTGACTTCCATTTTTGCAATAAAGGCTCTGTCTGAAGGATGTCATGAGGCACTTTCTTACAGTATAGAAGGAAATGAAGAGCTCAAGCTTAAGATTGATGCGACTCTCAGTTCAAGTCTTCCTGTAAAGATTGAGAGTGAATATGAAGGTATCAGGTTAACAGCCGAAGGAGATAAAGCTTCGCTGGAGATTCCTATATTGATTGATACTCTGAGATTTTACTTTACCGATTCAAGAAGCGGTTATGCAGAAGAATCAGGATTTTTTGTAAGAAAACCAAAGGATTGTGAACTAGCTGCATACAGAGCAAAGCCAAGAGACAGGGCGCTCTATATGAGGCTGGATGATTCCATACTCGGAAGTGAGACAGCCAAGGCGGCTTATTACAAATCTGTTATATATCATATGCTGAGATGGAAGTGAAAATATGCTTGTTTTATTTGGACTTTTGCATTAAAATACATTAGGTTATATCTTAAAGAGGTGTATATAAATGAGTCAGAAAAAAGTAGACAAGTATAAAGAAGAAAAGAAAAACAGAGCCAAGACTATAAAGATCAATAAGATTAAAAAAGGCGTAGGTGTATGTCTTGTATGTCTTCTCGCAGGTGGCGCTATAGGTGTTCCTGTAGGAAGATTTGCATATAATAAGCATCAGGAAGAATTGAAGCGTAATGCCACTATTCCGAGTGACGGCTTTGATTCATGGTTTGATAAGTATTATGTAGGTCATTATTCTGATTTTTATCAGGGATATTCTACTACAGATGCTTCTGATACTGATGCAACAACAAATGATGCAGCAGAATAAGCTGTAATAATGCCGTAAGGCATATCAGTAAACCCAGGGGGTTGTACTGGTTTCGACAGGGACAAGGAAGTTTCGGCAGCTATCCGTGGACCGTGACCACGTTAAAACATGGAAAAAAATAAACGCTGAAGATAATTTAGCATACGCTGCCTAATATGGCAGCTGTCAGTCTTTAGGTTTTCCGCCGCCTTTAGAACTGGCACCGACTAGGTGGAGAACTTCTCTGTCAAAGCTTTGAGACAGAGTTGGATTCATGAAGCTACCGGTTTTGTAAGTTTGTTAGTGGACTTATATTATCTGGAATTCTGACCACTGACTGTGATAGGAGATACCGGGATGGAAATGTTTTTGGACGCGGGTTCGATTCCCGCCAGCTCCACTAAAAACGATCGGTTTCATAGAAATTCGTTACTATGAAACCGTTTTTTATGCCTTTATCTTGCTGAGCCTACAGACAGTTCGGATCAGCCTTATATAACATTAAACGGTGCATCTATAGAGCTCACTAATCAGACTCACGCTAGATAGTTACTAAAAGAAACGTTGAATTTTAGCGAAATTTAGGCATTGAAAGTATGTAAAAATGTGGTATAATATCTTTTGATAATTATGTTTGGAGGGTATGACAGCATGATAAAGCCTAGTGATATTAAAGATCAGTCTTTTAAGAAGTCTCTGTTCGGTTACAATAAGAGCGAGGTTGAAACCTTTGTAGATACTGTATACCGTGCATATGAGAGCCTTTATAACGAGAATGAGAAGCTTAAGCTTGATAAAGCTAATGCAGATAAGGAACTCGCAGATTTAAGAGTGAAGCTCTTTGAGGCCGAAGCTGCCGGCGCAGATGCAGCTGGTGATGCTGCTTCAGATAACAATGCTTCTGCTACATCAAAATTCTTCCAGAAGGCTGATGAAGAAGCTTCAACAGTTATTGGTGATGACGATGAGGTATTCGTTGGCGAGATAGAAGACAACAGAAAGCCTGACAGAGTCATGATCGGTGATGGTGAAGAAGAAGGCGAAGGAGATTTCGAATTCTTATAAAAAGATTTCTATCGGGTGCTGCTATTATAGTGGCACCCAATTTTTTTGTGAGGCGTGTTTATGTTTTCGTATATCAAAGGTGAACTTGCAGCAATATATCCTGACAGTATAGTTGTAGAGAATTCCGGAATGGGTTTTCTCATATATACTTCATTAAATGCTATAGGTGAACTTCCTCCAATAGGAGAGGATGTAAAGATATATACTTATATGGCTGTCAAAGAAGATGATATAAGTCTTATAGGCTTTGTTGAAGAAGCTGATATAGATATGTTCAAAAAGCTTATAAGCGTAAGCGGTATCGGAACCAAATCAGCTCTTGCCATATTATCTGAACTTAAGACAGATGAGCTTGTAACAGCTATAATGTCCGGTGATGCCAAGGCTATTTCTGCAGCCAACGGAGTTGGAAAGAAATCGGCTGAAAGAGTGATTCTCGAGCTTAAAGATAAGATAAATCTTGAAGATATGTATATTTCTGATGGTTCAAACGGCGTACATGTATCAGATTCATCAGATAATATAAAAGATGCTATACTTGCTATGACTTCTCTTGGAATTAACAGCAGTGATGCAGCCAAGGCTGTCAGAAAGGTTGAAGGAAGAGATGCCATGACTGCTGAAGAGATACTTAAGGCAGCACTCAAGAATATATAGGTAATTGATAATGAAAAGAATTATTAGTACTGACGTTACTCCTGATGAGGTTAAACTTGAGGCTTCACTCAGGCCAAAGAGCCTTAAGGAGTATATAGGTCAGGACAGAGTTAAGAACAATCTTAAAATCTTCATAGAAGCAGCAAAAGGCAGAAGAGAGAGTCTGGATCACATTCTTCTTTATGGACCTCCCGGACTTGGAAAGACAACCCTTGCCGGAATTGTAGCAGAAGAGATGGGAGTTAATATCAAGATAACCTCGGGTCCTGCTATAGAGAAACCGGGCGAGCTTGCTGCCATATTGAATAATCTGTCTGAAAATGATGTGTTATTCATAGATGAGATACACAGACTTAATAAACAGGTTGAGGAAGTTCTGTATCCTGCTATGGAGGATTTTGCAATAGACATTATTATGGGAAAAGGACAGGGCGCCAGATCCATAAGATTGGACCTTCCTCATTTTACTCTTATCGGTGCTACAACAAGAGCAGGTATGCTGTCTGCCCCTCTCAGAGACAGATTTGGGGTCGTTGACAGATTAGAATTCTATAATGTCGGCGAGCTTATGCAGGTTATAGTCAGATCAGCCAAGGTTCTTGGTATTGCCATAGATGATGAAGGCGCTTATGAGATAGCTCGTCGTTCCAGAGGAACCCCGAGACTTGCAAACAGGCTCTTAAAAAGAGTCAGAGACTTTGCAGAGGTTGAACATCAGGGCAAAATTGATTATAATGTTTCAAGCAGCGCGCTTGACAGACTCAATGTTGACAGTGCAGGACTTGATGAAACTGACAGAAATATTATTTTCACTATAATTGACAGATTCGGAGGCGGTCCTGTAGGACTTGATAATCTTGCTGCTTCCATAGGTGAGGATTCAGGTACTATCGAAGATGTATATGAACCATATCTGATTAAGAATGGATTCATTTCCAGAACTCCGAAAGGACGCGTGGTTACTGATCTTACCTACCGGCATTTCAATATAGAGAAAAAATCTGAATAAAAGAGGAGTTATAAAGATGGCACAGAAAACTGATATATCTGTTGTTATTAATGGAAAAGTTTATACGCTCAGTGGTTTTGAGGGTGAGGAGTATCTTCAGAATATTGCTTCATACATAAATGGAAAGATATCTGAATGCAGAACTTCTGAACAGTACAGAAGAATGAATTCTGAATACCAGAATATGCTGCTTTCAATTAATATTGCTGATGACTACTTCAAAGCTAAATCAAGAGCAGATCAGGTTGCTAAAGATGATTCTGAAAAAGAACAGCAGTTATATGATCTTCGCCATGAAGTTATAGAATCTCAGATCAAGCATGAAGCTGCACTTAAGCTTGTTGAAGAATATAAAGATCAGATCAATCAGCTCCAGAAGAAAATAGTTCAGTTAGAAGCTGAGAAGGATAGAAAATAAATGCTTAAAATGCCTGAAATACTCGCACCATGTGGTTCCATAGATGTCTTTTACGCAGCTGTCAATGCAGGCTGTGATGCTGTATATCTGTCCGGAAAAGCTTTTGGTGCAAGGGCATATGCTACCAATTTTACGCAGGAAGAGATCATTACTGCTCTTGAGTATGCTCATGTAAGAGGTGTAAAGGTCTATCTTACCGTCAATACATTATATATGAATGATGAGACGGATTCTCTCGTAAGCTTTCTTAAGCCCCTGTATCTTGAAGGACTAGACGCTGTCATAGTTCAGGATATGGGTGCTTTTTATGTTATAAAGGACGAATTCCCTGATCTTCCTATTCATGCCAGTACTCAGATGAATATCTGTTCCTTTAAGGGCGCCGAAATGCTTAGGAACATGGGCGCCACAAGAGTAGTGCCGGCCAGGGAACTGACTGTTCCTGAGATAAAAGAGATTAAAGAAAATGTAGATATAGAAGTTGAATGCTTTGTTCATGGCGCAATGTGCTTCTGTTACAGCGGCAGATGTCTGCTCAGCAGTTTCCGTGGTGGAAGAAGTGGAAACAGAGGCAGGTGTGCACAGCCATGCCGTATGAAATATGATGCCGGCTATTCGCTTTCCATGAAGGATATGTGTACTGTTACTGAAATACCAAAGCTTATAGATGCCGGAATAGATTCCTTCAAAATTGAAGGCAGAATGAAAAATGAATACTATGTTGCATCTGCTGTTGATGCTTATAAGACTCTTTCAGATGATTATTGTTCAGGACATTTCTCTATGGATAAAGCTCTGAAGTATAAAAGTCGTCTTATGGATGTATTCAATCGTGGTGGTTTCAGTAATGGTTATTATTCCTGCCACGATGATCCATCACTGATAGACATGAATTATCCCGGACGTGCAGGTGTTCATGTGGCTGATATTACAAGGGTCGGAAAAGGAACCATAGAGGTCAAAGCTGTAAAGGATATTTACAGAAGAGATGATATGGAAATCCGTCTTAAGGAGCCTGTCAAGCTTACTTCAGGCAAGGATATTGCATCAGGTCAGACTGATATTCTTAATGCACCTGAAACAAAGAGGCTTAAAACAGGTGATAAAATCTATAGAACCAGATGTGTTAAGCTTCTGGAAGACATTAAAAAAGAACTGATTGATAGCAATAGAAGAATTCCTGTAAATGCATATCTGAAAGCAGAAACCCGTGGAAGTCTTTCCCTTACACTTACCACAGGTACAGTTTCAGCTGTTTCTGAAAGTTTAAAGCCTCTCGAGAAGAGTAATAAAGGAACTACCGATACTTCCATACTCCGTGAAAAGGTTGCTAAGCTGGGGAGCACTCCATTTTACCTTGATAAAATGGAATTTGATATAACCGGTGATCCGTTCATAAATATGAGCGAGCTTATCAGCCTCAGAAGAGAAGCGGCTGAAAAACTAAGTGAAAGTATCAGCGCCGCTTATAAAAGAAATGCCGCTGAGCACATTTCAAATACTGTTTTGTTATCAAGTGATAAAGTTAATAATAATTCCGATGAAGTAAAGACTGACCGACGTGATCATATTGAAAAGGACGGCACAAAGCTGAGCGTTCTGATTGAAGAGGAAGATCAGCTTAAAGCCATTACGGACAGAGGTATCACTCCCGACAGGCTGATACTTGACCATTCATTTATAGATGACGCTGTCACTTTAAAGTCACTTAAGTGCAGTAATATCTATATGGCCACGCCATACATTTTTAGAAATGACAATCCGGAGTTTGCGAACTTTTTCAAAAAACTGGAAGAATTCTATAATAATGGAATAATAAACGGAATATATATCAGAAATCATGATGCTCTTGCAGAAACAGTTTCGAAGCTCCGTTCTGGGAGAACGCCGCTTCTTAAAGTTATACTTGCCCCTTCTTTATATGTTTATAATGACTATGCATCACTAATGTATGAGGAACTTCTTCAATCTGACATAAGATATGTTCTGTCAGAGGAATTGGCTGTTGATAAACTAACTGAGCTCAGACCCTATAAAGAAGGAAATGCTATACTTAAAGTGTACGGACGTACGGTTCTTATGCTTTCTGCAAATAAAATCAAAGGAAATATTAAAGATTGTTTTATAAAGCAGGATGATGCTTTATGTTACAATATATTACTGGATGAGACCGCTGTAAGGCTTTCACAGGATAAATACGCGACTGACTTCGATGATATACTTATCCATTTTACTAATGAGACCTACCACGAAGTAACTGATGTTTTGGAATATTATATAAGGAAATGTAATGCTTAAGATTTTTTCAGAAGTATCCAAATATCTGATTCTTTTCTTTATGGCTCTTTATACGCTTAAATGCTTCACATACTTTACAGCAAAGAGCGACAACAAGAGAAGGAATATAATAATTAAACAGATTATATATATGTTCTTCATTCATGCCATATGTTATATGACTCTCTTTATCAATACTAAAGAGACGAAGATTCTTGTGCTGTATCTGGCTGAGCTTTCTGTTGCAGTTCTCTATGAGATACTCATGTATAAGATATATAAGCATTCTTCGAGGCTTCTGACTAACAATATGGTATTTCTGATGCTTATAGGGTACGTCATTCTTACAAGGCTTAAGTATACGACGGCTGTAAGGCAGTTTGTACTCGGTTCTGTAGGTGTCTTTTTAACGATGCTCGTTCCATTTATACTCAGTAAGATGAAGAAGATAAGAGAAATGTCACTTTTCTTCAGCATATCCGGAATTTTGTTCCTTCTTACTGTGTTCATACCGGGACTGGGTGTTACCAAATACGGTGCAAGCAACTGGATTAAGATTGCCGGCTTTACCCTGCAGCCTATGGAGTTTGTAAAAATCCTTTTCCTTTTCTTTGTTGCTGCGGGAATACTGAAGGCCGAGAGACTTAGGGATTTCTTTGTAAATGCATTGGTTGCCGGACTTTTTATGATCATACTTGTGGCTGAAAATGATTTCGGTGCAGTGCTAATATTCTATATCTGTTATATCATGATGGTTTATCTGGCTACGGGAAGGCCGATATTTGTTGTACTGGGTATTGGACTGCTGGTACTTGCCGTGGCCGGTGGATATCTGCTCTTTAAGGATACTTTGTTCCGACACATTATGGTCAGAGTAGAAGCATGGAAGGATCCTTTCAAATACAGAGATACCGGTGGTTATCAGGTTTCTGAAGCTCTGTTTGCCATAGGTACAGGTGGCTTCATCGGAACAGGACTCGGACATGGAATGCCAAATCTTATACCTGTTGCTGAATCAGATTTTGTTTTTGCTGCAATATGTGAAGAACTTGGCGTGGTTTTCGGACTTGCCATAATCCTGATATATCTTAGCGTTTTCATATCTATTCAGAATATTGCTATGAAATGTAAGGATACTTTCTATAAGTATCTGACATATGGAATAGGTATATGCTTCATATTCCAGGTATTCCTGAATATAGGAGGTGTGACTAAATTCATACCTTCAACCGGAATTACATTGCCGCTTATAAGCAGTGGTGTTTCCAGTCTTTACAGTACACTTATACTTTTATCTGTCATTCAGTATGTATTCATACTTGTATGGAAAGAGGGAATAAGAATTGAGAGAGAACGAGAGAGATCAGAGGAGAGAGAGGAAGAATTTGAAGAGAGATACGGGGAATTCGAGGAACAGCCTTAAGAACCGTCCTATAATCTTCATGACCTATGTTACGGTCATACTTTTCCTTTCACTTTTCATCTACATAATCTATTACATATATCATGATGCCGACACTGTCATAGCTAACTCCGGCAACAGAAGGCAGGATGCTTATGCTGCATATATCACCAGAGGCAAAATAGTCACCAGTGATGATGTAGTTATTGCAGAAACTCTGACTGATGATGCAGGAAATGAAACGAGAAAGTATCCTTACGGAAGCTTATTCTGCCATTCAGTCGGTTATAACTCATATGGACGAAGCGGTATAGAGCTTTCTATGAACTTCTACATGCTGAGGTCTCATAAAAACATCTTCTCAAAGGTTAAACATGATCTGACAGGTGAGAAGAATGAGGGAGATACAGTTGTTTCTACGCTTAATTATAAGCTACAGCAGGCTGCAAGTGATGCTATGGGTGGAAAGAACGGTGCTGTAATAGTTATGGAACCAAGTACAGGCAAGATACTTGCTATGGTTTCCAATCCAGGCTTTGATCCGAATGATATGGATAATGTATGGGCCGAGATTCATACTGAAGAAGGCGAGAAGAGTACTGTTATGGTTAACCGTGCGACTCAGGGACTCTATGCGCCGGGCTCTACATTTAAACTTATTACCCTTCTTGAGTATTACAGAGAGAATAACGGCCGAATAGATGATTATTCCTATGAATGTAAGGGCGAAGGCATATACAATGATGTAAAGATTCATTGTGCCCATGGAGGCGTTCATGGAAATGTTGATATAGAGCATTCTCTGGCATTTTCATGTAATACGAGTTTCTGTAATATGGGAACTACCCTGGATAAGGATTCTCTGCATTCACTTGCAGAGGAACTTATGTTCAATCAGGAGCTTCCTTGGAATTCAGGTTATAATAAGTCATCATTTGTGCTTACAGGTGAGAGCAGTGATGGAGAGGTTCCTCAGACGGTTATCGGTCAGGGAAATACTAAGATAACGCCACTTCATAATGCACTGATCATGTCCGGTATAGCAAACGGTGGACTTGTTATGAAGCCATATATAGTTGATCATATAGAAAATGCTGACGGTGCAATGATAACCAAATTTGGTTCGTCGTCGTATAAGCAGATAATTACAACAGATGAATCAAAAATGCTTACTGAATACATGAAGAAGGTTTGCGAATATGGTACAGCAGCCAGTCAGTTTGCTTATACTTCATATAAAGTTGCGGGAAAGACAGGTACAGCAGAATATGATAACGAAGGTAATTGTAATTCATGGTTTGTAGGCTTTTCCAATCCTGATAACCCTGATATAGTTGTCAGCGTCGTAGTTGAAGATTCTAATGTCAATCAGCTTTCCGGAGCTTACGTCGCAAAAAGGATCTTTGATGAGTATTATAGATAGAAACCTTGAAATGACCTCCCTTACGTGTTAAAATTTTCCTAAGTTTTGATGCATTTGCGCACCCAAGAAGGAGGAATTAACTTTGATCGAAGCAGTTAGTTGTGGGGGTGTGGTAATATTCAGAGGAAAGATACTACTTCTTTATAAGAATTATAAGAACAGGTATGAAGGATGGGTGCTTCCTAAAGGCACTGTTGAAGAAGGTGAAGAGTATAATGATACGGCTCTCCGTGAAGTAAAAGAAGAGACCGGCGTCAGTGCGCATATCATTAAGTACATAGGTAAGACAAACTACACCTTCAACACTTCATACGACACTGTAGATAAAGATGTACATTGGTATCTTATGATGTCTGATAGTTATTACAGTAAGCCACAAAAAGAAGAATACTTCTGTGACTCAGGCTATTACAAATATCATGAAGCATATCATCTGCTTAAATTTCCAAATGAACAGCAGATACTTGAACAGGCGTATTCGGAATACATGGCCCTCAGGAAGGCTAATCTCTGGGGAAATAAAAAGTATTAATAAGGATTCGGAATGAAAAGGAAAGACTTAAACAAAAAAAATACATCTAAAAAAACTAAAACAAGCAGGCTTCTTGACGTTTTACTTGTAGTTTTTATACTCATATTCTTAGGTTCAGGTGGATACCTTATTCATTATTATTACACGATTAATAAATCAGAGCAGAGTTTCAGTGAACTTGCAGATCTGATTGTTGAAGATGATATGGAACCGGCAACTCCCGGCGATTCGGAGGTTGACGAGAATGGTAATCCTCTTAATCAGAAGCCTAAATATGTTGAAGTTGATGGTGAGATGATACTTGCCAGATACAGTGAACTCTATAAGAAGAATAAGGATCTTGCAGGATGGCTCAGAATACCTGATACTCCTATAGATTATCCTGTCATGTTTACGCCTGAGGATCCTGAGCACTATTTAAGACGTGACTTCGATGGTAATTACAGTATATCAGGAACTCTCTTTATCGATGAGAGAAATGATCTTAAGGAATTCAGTGATAACACGATAATTTACGGACATCACATGAAGAGCGGAACAATGTTCGGAAGCCTTCAGAAATACGAAGACGAGAAATTCTTCCAGGAGCATAAGTACATTTATTTTGATACTATATATGAAAAAGGTACTTATGAAGTCATTGCCGCATTCAAAACCCAGATATATGAAAAGAACTATAAGGGATTCGTGTTCTATGATTTCATTAATGCAGAAACAGAACAGGATTTCACGATATTCGTGGATCAGGTCCAGAGAATGACACCTTATGATTCTGTCGGATCTGTTCATTATGGCGATAAGCTTCTTTCGCTTTCTACCTGTGCTTATCATGTTGAGAACGGAAGATATGTCGTTATAGCAAAGAAGATTGACTGATACCAGAGGCCACAGGAATGAAAAAAGAAGGTATTAACCCTTTAATCTTTATACTCAGTGCAGTTATCACTCTATTAACAGCTTACGAGATGGGTGACATGGCATTTAATGCCTTAGGGTATACTACAGAAAGAGGCCATGCTTTTTTGAGTGGCTTTATAATACTTGTCTGCATACTGATTGCGTTTTTTATTGACAGAAATCTTCTCCAGAACGGAAACATTGAATTATCACCGTTCATGGATATTGCAGTATACTTCTCCGGAACTTTCATTCTTATCGTATTTCTAAACATTTTCGTTAGAGGTTTTATTCCTGTAACTTATGCCGTTATGCTGGTTGCAACCCTTATCCTTGTATTAAGATGGTATAACACATATGTAAATGTAATGCCCATTGATGCAATAGAATCAGACGATGAAACGCCTGTAGAGGCAGAAGTAGATGACCCGGAATATTATGAAGCCGATAATAATGTACTTGAAATAGTGCTGGATGATGACGAAGAAATTCAGACGGATGATAAAGAGATAAAACAGACGGAAGATTCCGGGAACGGAATAATCATTCCTATTGCTTTGTATGTTCTGTTACACATTTCATTTGTTGTGCTTGGCATACTGGCTCTCAGAATTATTCAAACCAGAAGTCAGAGTATTGTGTATTATCTACTGATACTTCTGACGGCCTGTCTTACGATTCTTTTCAAAACTTTATACAGGAAATATCCATCCGAAAACAAAAAGAGAGATGAACTGATCGGCTGTATTGTTATATCAGTCATAGTTGCTGTTTATCTTTCGACTATGTCCATATTGACCGGATTTGTATATCTTCTTGGAGCTGCAGTCGCAAGGGTAGTTGTACCTGCTGTGTTTGATAACTGGGGAACCGGCGGAACTGAAAAGGTTAACAAAAACAAGATACTTACATCCAATATTACTTTCAGAATATGTTCACTTATAATCCTTATGATAGCAGTATGGCTACTCAGCTATGGGGCTGTCTGGGAGACTGAGTATCTGGCTTTAATTGCCGCCGCACTCACGATATCTGAGAATTAAAATATCAAAAACAGAATATGTATATAAGGGAGCATATCAATATTTGCTCCTTTTTTTATTATCAATATGAATATCTTGTGAAGGAATAGGCATAATATTGCGAAAAATCGTCATATGTGATAGAATTATGTCAATTCTTAAGGCAATATTACCTACGGGAATACCGAATAAACATAAGGAGGACGTACTTATGATTAAAATCGGGAAAGTAGGGAAGAATTATACAGTATCAGTTAAAGAAAGCTCCAATAGGAATTCTGATAAAGGATTCACGTTAGTGGAGCTTATTGTCGTGCTTGTTGTTATAGCAGTCCTTGCTGCTATATCAGTTCCTGCGCTCTTAGGATTCATTGATCATTCAAAGAAAAAGAGCTATAAGCTTGATGCTGAAGCAGCACTTAAGGCATCACAGACTGCTTTGACAGAAGTTTACAATGACTCAGGTAACATACTCAGTGAAGCCAGAAGATATAAAGCCTGGAAGACTTCAGGTGTAGACGGTGTTGATTCCGATGATAGTTATGATGCCAGTGGTAAGTACAGCAAGTTCAAAATGTGGACTGTCAATAAGCTTGTAGCAGGTAGCGGTGCCGGTTCCACTACAGCAACTATAGATAAAATATCCAGTTATACAGTTGCTTATGCTTTATATACTGTTCCGAAAAGTGAAGGCGATTACGTCGTATTCTATAACGGATCCGAATGGGAAGTTTATGATGATATGGATGCTCTTAACGAAGAGCTTGATAAGGCGGATTCTGCATATTCAAAGTTGAATGCCGGCTATAGTGACAATGTTATATATATGTGGCCGGTAATGTCGGATTCTGCTACGGGTATATATAACATTAATACTGCTGACTGGGAGCAGAGAGACGATGATGATGAATTCATTGAAAAAAAAGTGACACTTCACGGCTTCAAGAGGTTTGAAAAAGGTGTTTCTTTTGCAACAGGAGAGAGTTCTTTTGATGACATTACAGTTGTAGTTCGTATGGATAACAAGAATAATGTAACCGTACCTTGGACTATCTCAGAGGGCAGCATCTCATTTATAGATGAAAGTGAAAAAACATATACTCTGAATATAGATGATCCTTTCGAGTTTACCGGAAATTGGTTTATAAATGATACGAAAAATAAAATCACACTTGAAAGTACGGATCTTGTTACAAGAATATTTGCAGCAGAAAATCCTGTAACCGAATTGACAGCAGCAGCATATCTTCCTTATGAAGAGAGAACCATTACATTTAAGGCATTCAATCCGAATACGCTGTGGTTTGGAGATAAGTCTGCAAATATAGCGGAAAGAAAGATAACTTTCAGAAAGTATCTTGGCGACTTTGATGAAACAATAAGCCTTACCGGTAACGATGATATCGTTGATGAAGACGGAAATCCAAAGCCTGCTTGTGAATGGACTGACTATGAAAATGACGTTAATTATCTGGATAAAGATATTGAAGAAGGCGAAGAGCCCGAATATGGCTATGAATTCTTAGGTTGGGCTCTTAGTCAGGGGAGTAAGTCAGGCTATGAACAGAGTGGTAATGAGTTGAAATCTTATAATTCTATCCAGGAACTCTGGAGCCGCGTTTTCTGGTCAGATGCAGATAAGGATAATCCTGTAGATCATGATACAGCTGAATCATATGTATTTACCGGAATCATGAAGTGCACAAAGGATGTCAAGCTTCTTTCCGGTGAACATGCATCATTTAAGAAGAACAGCGCTACGGAGCTTGATATTACTGTCAGCCTTTTAGAGCTTACAGGCAAGCTTACCGATGAATTTGATTTATATAAGAATAACGAGATAGTACCTGCCAGCGGTTACAGACACAGCGGCTGGAAACTGACCAAGATAAATGATGTTGCTGTTACCGAATCTAAGAGTAATAAGTTTGTCGATAGGGGTATAACACCTATTAAAGCTTATGTACAGCAGTTTATACGTCAGATTACTACACCGGGTTGTGTTCTTGAATTTACGGCTATTATTGATCCTGGATCGAGAACTAGGTTTATTGAATGGGGCAATAGTAATTTAAAAAATAATTGTTTTGCAGGACAAATAGCCTGTATGAATAGTTCCGTTAATGAAGGGACAAGAGATAATCACTTTGTTGAATTCTCTAGAGTTAATTATGATGATGCATTATTACTTTTTAATAAAGGCGGTGCTTCCAGTATATTTAGTGTATATAAATCCAAGACAGGATCTGACCTTATAAAGGATTATGAAGATTCTGACAAAGAAAAGCATAAATGTGAAAAGTGTTCTGGACATTGCAAAACACAGATTATGAACATTCCATTCAGTAATGGTTCGCTTTCGGGAACACTGGTAAAGGTTTTTATTCTTTGGGACGGTGATGATCAGGTATACAATGTACCGGCATATGGATTTAACGTTAAAGATTCTAGTGGAAATTATCATGGTTTCTGGTTCTCAAGAGAGGAACACCCTGAGTTGAAGGGTAATTTCAAACACCTGTTTATGGGTATGACCAATGTAAATCTTTCCAATGCACATCTTGGAGACTGGAACACTTCAACATGTACAAACATGAGTTCCATGTTTGAGAAGAGCAATTTCCACACTGCTGATCTTGATCTCAATGATTGGGATTTTGGTTCTGTAGAAACCATGCAAAATATGTTTTGGTTATGCCCAGAAGTCAAATCTGTTAATATTACTGGTAAAACCATGAATTCTCTTACGAATGCCAATACGGTTTTCAAAGAATGTCAAAATCTTACTAAAGTGAATATTACTGGTTGTGTTATGAATGGAAAGCCTACTAACATGTATCAAATGTTTATTAACTGTACTAGTCTTTCCGAAGTCAGCTTTATCGACTGCAATATGAACACTGTAGTAAGTATGAAAGAAATGTATAATAACTGTACAAATCTTTCAAGTATAAGTATTACTGGGTGCAACTTTAATAACCTTAATAATATTCAGCAAGAGTTTAATAACTGCACAAATCTTGCAAGTGTAAGCATTGACGATTGCAGTATTAACAGTCTTGGAAGCATGGCTTCATTGTTTAATGGCCGTACGAATCTTACAAGTGTCAGTATTTCCGGCTGTGATTTGTCCAGTGTTACTACTATGCAGGGAATATTTAATAACTGCACAAATCTTACAAATGTCAGCTTTGATGGCAGCAGTATTAACAGTCTTGAAAGCATGTCTCAAATGTTTAAAGCTCGCACGCATCTTACAAGTGTCAGCTTTGACGGCTGTGATCTGTCCAGTGTTACTAGTATGCAGGAAATGTTTAGTGGCGCTACAGCGCTTACATCTCTCAGCTTTGAAGGTGCGACCACTGAATCCTTAACGACATTGTATCTAATGTGTAAGGACTGCAGATCATTAGAAACACTTGATGTAAGTATGCTTGATACTAGCAATGTAACAACAACTCAGTCCATGTTTGAAAACTGTTATGCATTAGAGACTTTAACAGTAAGAAATAATGGTGAAACAAAGTTCTTATTTGATGATGAATTAACTAACGTCAGCAATATGTTTAAGAACTGCTATAATCTTGAAAGCTTCGATGCAACCATTTACGGTGATTGTAGTTCGCTTACAAATATAAGCTATTGGTTCAATCGCTGTTATAAAATTCATTTCCTTGATTTTACATATTTCACTCCTGGAACACTGAATAATGAAGCTGAGGCTTTTAGTTATATCGGATTAGAGAATACTGAAGGAAATGCTTCGGTAGGTGATGGATTAGGAGTTGCTATATTTGCTAACGAACCATGGAACTGTTCAAACGCAACGGCTTCAATAAACTTCTGGTGGTCATACCTTTATGGTACTCCATCATATAATGATGGTGGTACTAATGATTCTAATATGGTTACAAGACCATCTGAAGGTTTTGTCAAAAACAGCACACAGCATTTCCAGCCTGTTCATAAAGAAGATTTGGATAAATATGTTTATCAAAAGAATAGTAACATGCAGGGTAAAGTTGTAACATGTATAAGCGGCGGATTCTTCAACTATATAGATGATGATCCTGATTTCTACAATGAAATGAAAGAACAGTACGGTCCATAAACTGAGGAAGATATATGATAGTATCAAAAGACAGAAAACTTAATAATTTCTGTAATAAATGCAGTAATAACAACAGCGGCTTCACTTTAGTGGAGCTTGTTGTCGTGCTTGCACTTATGGCTATACTTTTCGGAACTGTTATAGCCGGTGGACTTGGCTGGCAGGACTGGGCTCGTTTTAATCATGAAGAGACTGTTGCTGAGGATTTATTCTTCGTTGCTCAGAATCAGCTTACAGAGCTTGATTCAAGTGGAGCGCTTACGAATAAGGTTGTAAGACCTCTTATGAGTGGCAACAATTATAACCCTGACTATGTTCTTGCAACTGCTAAAAACAATACAGCGCTTACGAAGATAGCATATAGCTCAGAGAGTGGCGGAAGTAAGAAATATTATGTTTGGAATGAGATATGGGATACATATCTTACAAATAATAATGTAAACAGCCAGAGAGCTACTATAATACGTCTTATGGCTAACAACGGAGATTATGATCTCTATATGCAGAAGAGAAATAATCCATCATCCGGTTCAGAACCGGTAGGTAAAGGCGCAGAGCTCCTTTTTGACCTGATAGCTCCATATGTAACTGATACATCCGTACTTAATGGGTCTATAGTACTTGAATTCTCTCCGGAGGCCGGACAGGTATTTTCTGTCTGCTACTCAGACAGGGCTGATTCATTTATATATGCAAATTCTAATTCCGGAAATAATGTACAGATAAATGACAGAAGAATTCAGATCCGAAGAGACAATATGGTGGGCTATTACAGTTCAGATAAGCTCTACGAGAAGTTGAAGGGAATAATTGAAAATGAAACGGATCTCAGGCTTGAAATAAAGAATGATATGCTCCTTGAGATGATAGTAAGCCTTAGAAATCCATCTTCCAACTCTCTGAAAAATGGAGACACTCTTGAGTTTGAAATCTTTGATGGGAAGAATTCTGTTGATCCATCTGTTATGAGTTTTTCTTTGGAATATGACAGTACTGCGTTCCCTACCGACCTTTCAGCTGCGTCTAAAAATCCAACAACTGTCAGCATTAGTTTTGCTGACACGGCAGGTGCTTATGCAGGTCAGGAAGATGTAGAATTCAGACTTCCTGTGTATCTTTCATCTGACAGAAAACTTCATATAATACTTGATGCTGCAGATGTTCAGGCTGGAACATATGTCTATAACAGGGCTCTTCTCGATTCATCCAACACTGATGGTAAGCATGCTGATTATGAAGACAGATTTAAGAATACATACAGTTTCTACAGATTCGGACTTCTTACCGGAGAAGCTTCAGATGTACATTATATCTATGGTAAGCTGACACATAAGGATTCAAGCGGAGTCGCTGATGAAGGAACCTATAGTGAAAGATATATCGGGGAAAGCGGAGAGAATCCGGATGGATATGTTGAACATACTGATGATTCCTGCAGAAATGATAATGGATTCTATGGCGAATGCACTACATTTGCAAGTTTTACTCCTAATGGATCTAATTCAATTCGAACACTCGAGATAGATAACCCTAGACATTTCTATAATATCAGATACGAATCTGATTATAAGAAGAATACTGGGATTTCTAATACATTTAAGCTTATTTCAAATATAGACTGGAATGACATGATAGGAAAAGGAGAGAGTGACGTTAACTATTTCCTTAATTCTTATGATGCTTCAGTAAGTGCTTATAAAGCACATTCAGGCATTGATTATGATGGACTTAATCCGGCAACCGAGTCACTTACTGCCGATGACCATACGGATACCTCTGTATATCCGTTCCCTGGCTTCAGATGTCTTGATAAGAAAGATATATTCACACAGGAGTATTCAGAGGCGGATACATATGCTGACGATGGTTCCTCAAACGGTCTTAATAGCTATCATATAAATAATCTCAGAATATCCATAGCAGCGAATATCATCTATGGAGTTTATGATTGCGTATTCTTTGATCCTTCGATTACAGGATCAGTAGCAAGTGATTATTCGGATGCTAAGAATCGGGCGCTGAACAGCTTTGACTTTACAGGCACAAATACCATAGCTCGTAAGGGTCAGCTTCCGCTCGGACTCTTTGCAGAGAATCTCGGAACCATATCCAATATAACTCTTGATAAGCATGTTGTAGAAGGTATGCAGGTTCTTGGAAATAACAAGAATATAGTATATACATGTATGTCAGGTGGATTTGCCGGTAATAATATAGGAACAATATCCGGTCTTACAATCCTGGACAGTGCAGCAGATAATGATACTATTAACAGGAAGACTCATATAAATGGAAGAACTGATGTCGGAGGAATTATCGGACGTCAGTCATTCAGTGTGAACGAAGCTGATGAAGTTACCCTCGCTGAATTATGTAATGAGGGTACTGTAACTGGCTACGAGAATGTTGGAGGTATCGTTGGACGTGCATATGTACATTATACAGGCGATGATGCTGCTAACGGAACACCTAGTCCTGATTCATACGGAACCATAAGAAAAGAATATTATAAGGATGGATATTCTGTATCCGAGACAGGAAAGTCTCTTGCCATGAGCAAGGTTTACAGAGCAAAGTCTATCTCGATAGAGGATTGTATTAATAAGGGTCACGTAACAGGAGATCCTCTGATATATGATGAAGCATCACATAATCAGCTGGATGGTGTAAATGTAAGCAATGACAAATTTATACATTGTGCATTTATAGGTGGTATAGCCGGATTAACAATGGACGGCTTCCCTATAGATGATGATATAAATGCTATCCAGAATTATATGTCAAATGGATTCTATTCCGGAACATATACACTGATAAAGGTAAGTAATTGTAAGAGTGAGGTCTTCTATACCAAGTCAGAGATAGAGGACATGAGAAATTCGGACTTTGCAGGCGTTAATAATATGAAGGACTGCTATGTCGGCGGTCTTATAGGATATGCGAGACTTACATATATCATCGATTGCGGTAATGGCGATGATGATGAGACAGACTTCACTTCAAATGATAAGATACCGCTTGTAATGGGTGGAAACTATGTCGGTGGTCTTATCGGATGCTCCGATGAAAGCAAGTATGGAAGTGATAAGGGAAGGACTTATAATTCAGTCAATAATAATCTGGTTATCGGATATAGATTTGTCGGTGGAATAGCCGGTGGATTCGGTGTAGGAGGTGTTCATGAGACAGGAAATTATTCCACCTTCAGTTTCAAGAATCCTGCTCAGAATGATGCAAGCCAGCCATCAGTACTGTCAAGTAAATATTCTGATGTTTCTGTAGATCCAAACAAAACATCCAGAAAGTATCTTGCTACAAAACTGTGTAACAAGGGTATAGTTCTTGGTTTAAAGAATGATAAGGATCTCAATGCTATATTTGAAAAATCAAGCGATACTCAGGCAGGTATCAAAAATACTAAAGCAGGAAGCAGTATGATAGGTGGTATAGCCGGTGCGAGCCATACTCCGCTTGATGGCTGCGACAATATCCAGAGTGACAATACCAAGAAGTATAATCTCTCACTTATAGGCTTTACGAGTGCAGATATATCAGGCTTTGATAACCTCACTACAGAATATATAACCGGAGTTGTTAATAAATCTGCTTTCGGTGGAAGTCTCGTGGGTGGAATAGAAGGCTGTGTTCTTAAGTTTGGTTATATTAACAGACTGGCAATAAATCAAAAAAAGCCAAATTCCAACATAAATGCTATAGTATTCGGCCAGGATTATGTCGGCGGTGGAGTCGGCATGATAAGTGATGAGGGATACACAAATGCATTTAATTTCTATCCTTCGACAAAGAATAATCCGAGCAAGGTTCTTGATGGAATGGTTGTCATCGGAAGAGACAGCGTAGGCGGAATTGCAGGCGTTATACGTGCTAAGTTTAATTTTGATAAAGAAAACAGAAATACTGATGCAATAAGCAGACCGTATGTTGTATACGGAAGGTATGGAGTAGGTGGTTTTACAGGAACTATTTATACTTCCAGCGGTGCGTCAATAGGTTCCGGTATAGCTGTCAATCTGAAGATGAGCGGAACGGACAGGGTATCCGTTAACGGAATTGCATATGTCGGTGGTATTGCAGGTGTCGATCTTGATTGGAAGCCTCATGTTGCACCTGCTAATGGAAATGTTGTATTCTCCGGAGTTGATATAAACGGTAAATATTTCGCAGGTGGATATTTCGGTGCATATGATAATAGCCAGAAAGAGTTAGACTGGACAAATGTCAAAACACCATTATCAAATAATACCGTTAATGCTGATATCTTCGGAGGTGGTATCGCAGGGCTTTATTCTGTCGGAATCAGTAGCAGAAAGCCGTTTAACAGTCTGGATAGTAGTGGAAACGCTGACGGAACGTTATTTAATTTGGCCGAATCTCTCTGGGATTCAACAAATAAAAAATACGTAGATGCTAAGACAGCTTTTAATAGGATAGTTAACAGAGATACAAATAATGAGGTAGTATTCTTAACGAATACTAATACCTTCACCTTTAATTTTACCCTTGTGAATACTACTCCTGTAACTGCGAAGCTTTTCGCAGGTGGATTCTTTGGGTATATACCTGAGGGAACAAAGCTTACTATAACCAGCTTCACAAATGACGCAAAAATCAAAACAACCGGTTACGTAGGCGTTGGAAGCGGAGTATCTTCAAATGACGCTCTGAATCCATCAGATAAATATTCATATCTGGGTGGAGTTATAGGACGAGTTCCTAAAGGAACTGTTCTTGATAACTGCGCAAACACATCGACGGATTACAGTTCTGAATATGCAACATATCTTGGCGGACTTACTGAGGTTAATGCAGGAACCATACAGAATTGTATTAATAAAACTGATTTTAAATACGATGATATTTATGTCGGTGCCCTTGCCGGTATAAATGCCGGAGAGGCTGAGATAAGCGATTGTGTAAATCTCGGAAGTATAAAGGGTGAAAAGGCTGCTGGAATAGTAGCAGGTTCAAGCGGTTCAGATGTTGTAATCCTTTGTCGTAATTATGGCAAGATTGAAGGCGCTTCCGGCAGCTATGGTATCGCAGCCGGAGCGGTAGGAAATATCACAAAGAACCTTGAAGCAAGCGGACTGGGATTGTCAGTAAATGAGGATGACCCTGTTGCTCCGTTAAAATCAAAAGAACCTCTGGACTTTACAAATCTTGTAAGGAATTTCTATATATATGGAAATGTAAAGCAGGCGGATCTTGATAATGGATCAGGTAATCAAAGTACCGGAGATATATATTTCAGTTCAAATGATAATAATCTTAAGCCTGCACTTTCAAAGCCGTCAGCTACTGAAGTAACTCATGATGAAGAAGCAGGTACATATACACTGAATGTTGATGAGACCGGATTTAAGAAAATACGTCTCACTAATGATTCTGATGAAACAAGAAAATATGTCAATAATATTCAGATTGCTTCACCTTCCGGTGGACTTGATATGGACTTCTTCAGGATATACTGGCTGCGTCTGTACTCACAGTATGGTTTTAAATATACCGTTTCATTTACCTATCTTGATGATAATAATGAAGAGCAGAGAGTTTATTATGATCGAGCTATAAATAAAATGGCCAATTTTGATGATACTGCTGAGCCGGATACGGATATTGGCTATCACAACCAGGATGTTCTCTGTTATGACGAGATTAGTATAAGAGATAATAACGGTAACAGAATAAAACCTGTTAAGATTCAGATTTACGCAGAGTACCAGGAAAGTGTTGGCAATGAAGAGTTCTGGTACAGTGCATTTACCTGGGGTAAATATACTGATACCGGCCGAAACGAGTATATGATTGTTGACGAAGCAAATAAAGTATCAACATCTGATATGACATCTGCAGCACTTGATACAGCTTCGATAGATGCTGCTTACATATCATGCAATCATGATACTGCAAATGAAAAAGTAAGATATTCTACAATTGATCGTTGGTCAAAGCAGCTTGTAATACTTGAAGGAACCGATGGCAAGTATAACCTTGTATATAAGAGATACGGTATGTACAAGAGAGATAACGATGGGGCTCTTGTCAAACTGATGACGAACAGTGTATCTGGTCCGACATTCGAAAATAAGACACCTCAGCAAAAGTATGATGCTTACGATGATTGGTTTATTCAGACATTTGCAGAAGATGTAACTAATTACCCGAATTCTGATTTTGTAAACTAGCTCATTCACTTTATAAGGATAGACTATGAAGAATAAGAAAACTAAAATCTTATATGGCAATAACAAAGGCTCTGCTCTGATGGTTGCTATAATCATCATAGCTATCCTTATGATATTCATTTTTTCGCTTGTACTGGTGTCTTATACTCTTTATTCTTCTCAGAATAAGAAGATTCCTGCGAGGAGATGTGCAGAGGCTGCAAACACTCTGAGCCAGGCTTTGGATACAGAGCTTACAGATTCAGAAGCATGTCAGAACAGTGATCTCTGGAGATATCTAAGGTTTCATATATTCCGTGATGACTGGACATTCTATGATCCGGCTATTGACGGTCATAATAAGGATAACGCTTTTAAATACTATGAAATGAAGGTTAATACCAATTATATTAAACAGTTCAATGATTCTCTTAAAGCAGAGGATCCGAGTGCTGATTCAAAAGCAAATCTTGACGGATATCCCGGAAAGGTTGAGTTGTGTATATACTGGATGCTTTCCGAAGATATCTATGAGAACATGAGTAAGGATGATATTGCAGCTCTGACACCTAAAACTCTTACAGATGAACAGAAAAAGGACAGCAGACTGTTTATAGAAATCACCTGTGAAACTGCAGGTCAGTCGTATACCGTAGTAAATGAGTATTCACTTACGATGAGAGAGTATCTGACTTCTGATACAACTGATAAAAATGAACAGAACAAGCTTTTTAAGAGCGCAAAAAGCTATAGTAAGAATCCTCTGTATAATACCGACAGTTCAGGAGCGTTCTATCCAGTCACAGAAGATGATCAGAAAATGAAATGGATCTGGAAATTTGAATCAAGAAGTTGAGGCTATATGAAGAAAATTAAAGTTTTAAAATTGAACAATAAAGGTTCTACGATGATAGAAACCCTCGTCGCTTTTCTGGTTCTTATGATAGTATTGGCGGCTCTCTTTAAGATGGTCAGCTTTTCCTCTGAGCTTCGTATGAGGTCAGTAGATACAGGAAATGTCCTCGCTGATTTCAATCAGGAGCTGTACAGTAAAGGCAGCTACAGTAAGATTAAGAAAACAAAATTCAAAACAGATCTTACTCTTAGTGAAGGAAAACAGGGACCGCTTTTCTATATAGTTCCTGCTGATACCGCTGATGGAAATACTGACAATGCACTTTGGGTAACTGATATCAATGCATATGGATTTACATATGATGAATCAGACAGCCTGATAAAGGATGAGAATATAATAGCTCCAAAAGCTATGCAGTTTGTACATGAAAAGGATGATACTGAATGATAAGTATTCTTAAGAAAAAACTTCATAAGAATAATTCAGGCTTTACACTTACTGAAATGATCGTCAGTTTTGCACTTCTGGCTATCTTTCTTGTTGCTGCGTCTGCATTTATTGGAACTATCACCAATTTATTCTATAATATAAAGGGTGAAACATATTCCAGGCAGGTTTCAGATATTATCCTTCAGAAGCTCGAATCTGAGATAGATGGATCCAAGTATGAAAAGAACTCAGATAATAATCTGAAAATCCTTGCCGGGTTTGACAGTGATACAGAAGCAGATGTCGGTAACGTAATAGATCTGTATGACAAAACTGATACACACGTAAAGATCTATTCAGAAAAAGCAGGTGAACCGGATTCTCAGAAAGATGAGATTAAAATATATTATTATCCTATAGGAAGTCTCGGTGAAACGACCTGGAGATTCGATAAGAGTGTATATAACGGTTTTGAGGTAAAAGAGCTGAATTTTGTAAGAGGCAGTCATCTTGCAGATTTTACTGCCGCTTCAGATTATGGTGTGAATCCGTCAGGCACTTACGATGATGATGTAATAATCATATTTTTAAAATTAGACAGTTCAAGATACGGAGAATATTATTTTTACAGATTTGTACGTATGTATAATTACGAAGACTAATTCACTGGTGTGGGGAACAGGGAAAAAGGTATGGTACAGGAAAAATCCGCTTTCAGGATAGGCAAGTTAATAAAGGTAATACTTATAATTATCGCTATACTCATCATATGTACGGCAGTTTTTGCAGTCTTTAAAGTTAAGATAGATGCAAAGGCTGCTCTTCGTGATGCCAAAAATGTCCGTATGGCTCTTCAGTCTGCAGATATAGAAATGTATGGTGAGGGCAAATGTATATATGATCCAAAAAAGAAAAATGGTATAGCTGAGGGTGTTAAGGAGAAGGCCGAGAAGATATATGTATCAGACGGAACTTATGCCATAACCTCATATAATAAGTCTAAACACGAGCTTACCGGAATGACATTCAAACGCGGACGATACACAGTCTATTATCTGAGTAATGGATATGAAGAAGCATGGGACGTTGATTATATATTGAGGATTTACTCCTTCAAAGGTGAACCGGAGGATTAAGTGAGTCGGCATTATATATTTCTTAGTATAACAATCATAATAGCAAGGATATTCATTGAACTGATATTCTTTACTATAGGTGCCAGTATATTCTCATTCTTAAATGTGATCATATACCGACTTCCCAGAAAACTTCAGTTTACACTTGGAAAGTCAATGTGTACCTCGTGCAAACACACTCTGATGGCAAAGGATCTTATTCCTATTATATCCTGGGTCAGTCTTAAGGGCAGATGCAGATACTGCGGAGAGAAGATATCTGCAAGATATACGGTGATAGAAGTACTTGGAGGCGCCTTCGCTGTAGCAGTCACACTGTTACTTGGTATAAATATATGGGCTTTATTAGTGTTTATTCTTCTGAGCATTCTAACAGCGGCGTCATGCATTATATATGATAAATTTGTGGGTAAAAGTGAATAATATTGTACTTGTACAATAATAATATAACGGAAAATATAAGCAGTTGACATAATTTATAATAATAGGTAAAATTATAATAACTGTTTTGTGTTCCGTAAAAATGTGGGGAATGGAGTCAGAATATGGCAGTAAGCTATAGGTACAGAGCTCAGAATTCAGATGGTAAGATTATTACCGGTGAATTAAAAGCTAATGACGAAGCGGAGCTCCATAGTAAACTAAAAAACGATGGAATGCTTCTTATAGAAGCAAAAGAACAGGTCAAGGGTAAAACCGCACATAGAAAGCTTAAGTATGACAGAATTGCAGACTTTGCAAGAAATCTCAGCAAGCTTCTTGGGGCAGGTGTTACTCTTGTTCGTGCGCTTAGAATTATTGCAGATGATGAATCTATCAAAGAAAGTGAAAGAGCGATATATAATGATATACTTCGTCTGGTTCGTTCAGGTATACCACTTTCAGATGCTATGGAAGAGCAGGGTGGAGTATTTCCTGCACTCTTTGTAAATATGATCCGAAGCTCTGAAGCAAGTGGAAATATGGATCAGACTGCAGCAAATATGGCAGAATATTACAGCAAGGAATACAGACTTCAGCAGAAGATAAAGAGTTCTACAACATATCCAAAGATTCTCGGAGTTTTGATAGTTATAGTAGTTATCGTTCTTATGGGATTTGTTCTTCCTCAGTTTGATTCGCTTTTCGCTCAAATGGATTCACTTCCTATAACAACCAGAATACTTATGGCTATAAGTGGTTTTGTATCTAAAAAATGGTATATACTGATATTCATCTGTGTAATACTATTCATGCTGTATAAATTCCTTGTTTCCTTACCACCGGTTAAGCTTCAGCTTGATAAGATGGAACTGCGTATACCTAAGATTGGCGGACTGAGAAAAATTGTATATACAGCCAGATTCTCCAGAACGCTGGCAAGTATGTATTCAGCAGGTATTCCTATAGTTACCTGTCTCCAGATAGCAAAGACAACCATAGGTAATTCGTATATAGAAAGTCAGTTCGACGATATGATAGCAGAGATACGTTCCGGAAAGACTCTGTCAGACGGACTTGCAGGTATAGATGGCTTTGTAAAGAAACTACCTTCTTCTGTCAGTGTCGGAGAAGAAACCGGTGCTCTTGACTCAATGCTCATATCCATAGCGGACCAGATGGACTATGACAGTGAGATAGCAGTAGAAAAGCTGGTTGCCATGGTTGAACCTGTAATGATAGTTGTTATGGCAGTTGTTGTCGGATTCATAATGATAGCTGTAATCCAGCCTATATATAGTTCATATCAGTCCATAGCAGGACAGACTAAATAATAATAGAATTTAGTATTTTTATAGCAAACATAGAGGTTAAAGAAAGCAAAGTTTCAGTAGAAGGAAGAAGAGTATGAGCGTAAGCGTATATTTCTCAAATCAGATAGTGCAGATAGCTGTCGGTACAAGAGGTAAAACCGGTACACTTAAACAGGTTTATACCACCATTGCACCTGAGGGCAGTATCATCAACGGAATAATCATGGATGCCGATGCTCTTGGCGGTCACATGAAGCAATTCTGGGAGAGCAACAACCTTCCTAAGAAGGATGTTTTCCTTATTGTGAACAGCAATAAGATAGCCGGAAAGAAGCTTGAGATTCCGAGCATGAATGCCAAGAAAACTAATGAATTCATCCTTCGTGAATTCTCTGACCTTCAGCGTGAATCAGAAGAGAATACTATAGCTTATACTCCTATAGGAGTTGATAAGAAGACCAAGGTTAAGCTTCTGTACGCAGAAATGGCTCCGAAGGAGCAGTTGAACGAATTCTTGAACATTTTCACAGAAATCGGAATCACTCTCAGGGGTATCATATCAGGTGAGGGAAGTATCATCGGATATGCTCAGATGACTCTGACAAAGCTTTCAAAGACTTTTATCCTTCAGATAATAAACGGTAATCTTGTATCAAATGTATTGTTTGTTGACGGAACTTTCAGTTATTACAATTCAGTTCGTTGTTTCAATGAACCCGGTACACCTGGATATATGGATGATCTTGCTCGTTCACTGAATCAGCTTGAACAGTTTATGAACGCTGAAAAAATACAGTCAAAGGTCGAAAGGATATTTGTTGCAGGTACAAATGCAAATGATCTGAATATATATAATCAGGTTATAAGAGACCACGGCGTTGATGCAAATGCCGAACTGGTAAATACAGGCCTCAGCACATTTCCTGTGCTCCTTCACGAATCTCAGAAAGCTCTTTTTGCTGTCAGTGGTCTTTTCGATCAAGGCGCTGAAAGCAATTTCCTTACCAATTTTTCAGTCAAAAAGGATGCTGAAACAGAGATAGATCCTTTCCTTAAGAAAGCAATCATCGCAATCGTTGCAACTCTTCTTGTTATGCTGGCTGGATTTGGAGTTTCTTTAGGCATCAGAATTGTAAAACAGAATAAATATAAAAAGGCTAAAGAATATAATAAGAGCCCTTCTGTTATATTTACAAGCTCAGAATATGATACCGCCGTAAAAAAGCGTGACTCCATGCTTGCAAAGTATAATTCTATTAATACTGTTGTTGAGACACTGGACTCTTATCCTGTCTGTAACGATATGGTTATAGATACCATAGAGTCAACAGCCAGTGGATATGCTAAGATAGAGATTCTGAGCTTTGATGCGGAAGAAGGCAGAGTTACATTTTCCGCTAAAGCTGATAACGTAAAAGATATATACAAATTTATAGACAAATTACTTCTTGAATCGATATTCATGAATGTTGACCATACCGGATATACCTACGATGAATCTGACAAGCTTTATGATATTCATGTTACATGCACGCTTGCTGAATCAGTAGGAAGAGAAGAATAGGAGGAGGAGTATCATGAAAAGTACTATGTCAATGAAAGACAAGAAGCTCCTCGTCGGAATGTTTATCGGCGTAATAATAGTCGCCATAGGATATTGGGGAATACTTCCGCAGATCAAAGCCTGCAAAGAACTCGATGAGAAGCTGGAAAAAGAAGAAGAAACCAAAGAAATTAATGAAATTAAGCTTATAAATGTCGGTGCTATACAGATTCAGGCTGATGAATATGAGGATGAGATAGCCCAAATGAAGGATGAATTCTATCAGATCCTCACAAGCTCCCAGGTTGACAGAATGATGACAGAAATGGCAACTGACAATGGACTTGATATCTATGAACTTAATTTCAGTATGCCGAAGAATCCAGCTGAAAGATTTGCCTACCAGTATTCAGAATTATACCATACGCAGCTTGATATGATGGCAAATTATAAAGACTCAGGCGATGATGAAGAAGATGATGTTGAAAAGGACCTGGAGGATCTGGGGCTTTCAGATGAAAAAGATGACTCATCTGATACTACAAGTAAAAAGAAAAAAACAGCTGAAGATATCAATGACGAGGTGTTCGGCGAAGAACCGGGCGCTTACAGACCAAACACCCAGATATATGCAGTACCTGTTACCATGACTGTTGGTGGTAATACAAGTAATCTGAATAACTTCATTAATGATATTATTAACAGTGATAAGAGAATACTTATAGTGGGATACTCATGGGGAACTTACCGTCAGCTGGCTAAGAATAATCCTGAAGAAGATTCCACCGGAACTGATGATTCAGTTAAAATCATCACAAAGAAATCTCTGACTGTGAAACTGGAAATATACATGTGTGATACATCGGATGTAGCAACAGAAACAGATGCTGCTGAGGAATGATTATAATAGGGGACCGATGATATGGAGATGAGATCAAACAAAAACATACGAATTGGAGATGTACTTAAGGAATTCGGCTATGTAACCGAAGATGACATAAGCGCAGCTCTTGAGTATACAAAGACTCACGAAGGCGTACGTCTAGGTGGTGCTCTTATAGAAATGAATATCATCACTGAGAAACAGATGCTCGAGGCTCTGGGTAGAAGACTTCAATACGATGTTGTCAATATCTCCGATCTGGCCGTAGACATAAATGCTGTTGAAACTATACCACAGCCACTTGCTGAAAAGTATGGTATGATGGCATACAAGATTGAAGACGGAATCCTTCATCTTTTGACAAATGACCCTCTTAATTTCTATGGACTTGAGGATATACGTCAGGTTACCGGTGCTGATCTTAAAATTGAGCTTACTGAGAAGCAGCCGCTTGATAATGCTATACAGTATTATTATTCTGAGGTTGCTGCAAAGAAGGCTGCTGACAAAGCTGCCAAGTCATCTTTCGCAGAGGATGATATTATAGAGGTAAATGTTGAAGATGCTGATGATGATACACCTATCATCAATCTTCTTAATTCCCTTGTAGTAAGAGCATATAATTCAAATGTATCGGATATTCATATAGAGCCATTTGAAAAACATACGTCAGTTCGTATGCGTATGGACGGTGTAATAGTTGATTTCATGACGCTTCCGAAGAATATCCACAATTCTCTTATTGCCCGTGTCAAGATTATAGGTGATCTTGATATTGCCGAGAGACGTATACCGCAGGACGGACATTTCAAAACAACAGTTGAAGGTACTCCAATAAATGTCAGAGTTTCTGTTATACCAACTGTTTTCGGTGAGAAGGCTGTACTTCGACTGCTTGCATCAGCTGCAACTATAGATCACAGCGGAACCTTCGGTATGAATGAGAGAAACTATCAGATAGTAAGTGATATGCTCCGTTCACCAAACGGTATCGTTTATGTAACAGGCCCAACAGGTTCTGGTAAATCTACAACGCTTTATATGATACTTTCTGAATTATCTCAGAGAGCAGTTAATATTTCTACAATAGAAGATCCTGTTGAGAAGAACCTTCCTAAGCTGAATCAGATGCAGGTTAATAATACTGCAGGACTTACTTTTGAGATAGGTCTGAGAGCATTGCTCCGTCAAGATCCGGATATCATCATGCTTGGTGAGACTCGAGATTCTGAGACAGCTTCAATATCTGTCAGAGCGGCTATAACAGGACACTTAGTACTTTCAACACTTCATACTAATGATGCCGCATCATCGGTTACACGTCTTATAGATATGGGTATCGAGCCATATATGCTTGCAAATTCTCTTGTTGGAATCATAGCCCAGAGACTTGTAAGAAAGGTTTGTCCGGACTGCGGTCAGTGGGGCGAACCAACAGCAGAGGAGCTTCGTATTGCAGGAAGGCCACTTCCTCGTATCATGCATAAGGTCGGTTGTAAGAAATGTAACGGAACCGGCTATAGAGGACGAATCTCTATTCATGAGATACTTCCAATAACAAAGGAAGTACGTAAAATGATCTCTGACGAAGATTCCGCTGAGGATATTAAGACTTATGCTCGTAATGAGCTTGGAATGCTCACACTTAAAGAGAGCTGTCTTGAGCTTATAGAACAGGGCCTTACGACTTCTGAGGAACTGGTTAAGGTAGCATATTATGACTGATTGTGATAAGAATGTGAAAAAATTGATAAAATCACGTGAATTTCATACAATCTGCATATAAAAGCTTGCAAATTTTAAAATTACTTGGTAAAATTATACCATCTAATTCATGAGAGAATTGTTTGGTATGTTTCATATCAAGCAAAATAAGTTTTAAGGAGGATAGACTTATGAAGAAGAGTAATAATAAGGGTTTTACACTCGTTGAGCTTATCGTTGTACTTGTTATCCTTGCAATCCTTGCAGCAATTCTTGTTCCTGCACTTCTTGGATATATTGATAAGGCAAAAGAAGGACAGTTTGCTGAAGAGGGACATGCAATATTAGTTGCAGCTCAGGGATATGAAACAGAGCAGTATGCTAAGAAAGATGGTACTCCATTAGCTGATTTTTCGACTGACGCTACCGGCAATGCTTTAAAGTATGTTAATGATATTGTTACACCTACAAATGTTACAGCACTTACAGTTTCATTTGAAGATGATAGTGATGCTCATGGTAAATTTACAATTGCCGAGATTACAACTGTTACATTTGATTCTCAGGATGGTAAGACTACTGTAACAATGCATTTTGATGGTTCTACATGGGTTGTAGATTCAAAGTCTGAAACTACAAATCCGTAATTATCGAATAATTGATTTTTTATCTAACCAATAGAAAAGCCTGTCGCGATTGTGCGACAGGCTTTTCTATTGGTTGAATTAGCACCAAAACTATGCTAAAATCAGCGGTGTGGGAATAGTAAAAACTAATCCTAGTATTTATTAAAAATCTTGCCGGCAGTGGGACTTGAACCCACACGGTGTTGCCACCAACAGATTTTGAGTCTGCCTCGTCTGCCAGTTCCGACATGCCGGCTTCTCAGCTGATTTTGTCAGCCACGTTAATATATCACAAATTATAACAATCGTCAAATCGGAGGAATACATATGAAGGTTCTTGTTACCGGCGGCACAGGATATATAGGTTCTCATACAGTTGTTGAACTTCTGAATGCAGGACATGAAGTAGTTATATTTGATAATCTTTATAACTCTAAAGAAGAAGTAGTTGACAGTATAGAAAAGATAACCGGTAAAAGACCGAGATTCTTCAAGGCGGATCTATTAGATATGGATTCCATGAGAGCTCCTTTCGAGTCCGATACATTTGATGCTGTTATTCATTTTGCAGGTCTGAAAGCAGTCGGCGAATCTGTCGCAAAACCACTTCTTTATTATGAGAATAATGTAGCCGGAACTATTAATCTGGTTAAGCTTATGAAAGAGTATAATGTGAATAGCATTATATTCTCATCATCTGCTACAGTTTATGGTTCTCCTAAGACTGTTCCAATCTTAGAGGATTTCCCTCTTTCTACAACAAATCCATACGGTGCAACAAAGCTTATGCTTGAGAATATTCTTACGGACGTTGCTAATGCCGATCCTGATATGAATGTTGTACTTCTTAGATATTTCAATCCTATAGGAGCGCATGAGAGCGGACTTCTCGGTGAGGTTCCAAATGGTATACCTAATAACCTTATGCCATATATCATGCAGGTTGCCGTTGGAAAGCTGCCTTGTCTAGGTGTTTTCGGAAATGATTATGATACTCATGACGGAACCGGTGTCAGAGATTACATCCACGTTGTTGACCTTGCAAAAGGTCATGTTAATGCACTGTCAAAAACAGTTAAGGGCAGTGGAGTAAACATATATAATCTTGGAACAGGAACCGGATACAGTGTTCTTGATATTGTAAAAGCATTTGAAAAAGCAAATGATATAAAGATTCCATATGAGATCAAGCCAAGACGTTCAGGTGATATAGCTGTGTGCTATGCTGATCCTGCCAAGGCTAAGGAAGAGCTCGGCTGGGTGGCTGAGAAAGATCTCACAACCATGTGTAAAGACTCATGGAATTTTGCAAGAAAGTATTATCTGGGTAACTAAGTAATGGATAGAGATGAAATGTGTCGTAAGCTTAAGCAGAAGCTTAATGACAAAAGATATATCCACTCGATCGGAGTGGAATACACAGCTGCCAACCTTGCATTTCTTTATGGAGAAGATGTAAAGAGAGCAAGGATTGCAGGACTGTTGCATGATTGTGCTAAATGTATACCGACAGACGAAAAACTGAAGAAGGCTAAGAAGCTCGGTATACCTATCAATTCTTCTGAAAAAGCCAACCCTGATCTTCTTCATGGTAAGCTCGGTGCTTATTATGCAAAAGAGAAATTCGGGATTAAGGATGAAGAGATACTGTCGGCTATTGCTTACCATACAACAGGTAAGCCGGCAATGACACTTCTGGAAAAGATAATATTCGTTGCCGATTACATAGAACCGAACAGGAAAATGATATTTGAACTTCCTGAAATACGTAAGGAAGCTTACCAGGATATAGATAAAGCTGTTATGCATATTCTGAAGAATACTCTAGATTTCCTGGATGGCAAATCTGAAGTTATTGATGTTATGACAGAAACCACATATAAGTATTACTGTCATGAAAAGAGTAAGAAAGATAAAGGTTGATCAAATGGAAGCAAAGAATAAAGTAGATATCATTGAAGATGCATTAAATGACAAGAAAGCATCAAATATTAATATGCTGGATGTTTCAGGCAAGACCACAATATGCGATTTCTTCGTTATAGCGAGCGGCAGCAGCAGAAATCAGATTGAAGCACTTTCTGATAATGTTCAGGAGAAGCTTTATGAAGCCGGTGTCACCCTGAAGAACAGAGAAGGCAGAGCAGACGGTGGTTGGATATTACTTGATTATGATGATGTTATAGTTCATATTTTCACCGAAGAGATGAGAGAGTTCTATGATCTTGATCATACCTGGCGTGATTCAGTTGCTTACGAAAGAAAAAACTAATTTTTGTATCGGGAGAAGCGGTTCATGAATAAAGAACAGCTTATGGAAAAGTTTACAGCGGACATCAATATAGTATCAGCAAGATGTCTCCGAATCTTTTCTTATTTTCTTTTAATATATTATCTATATTTTGCCTTGGTGCTTCATATTAATATACCCAGACTGTCAATAATACTGGGTATATCTTTTGTGATTGCAATGTTTCCGACTATAGTAGTAAATGGATTCAAGAAGACTGAGAAGATATATACAAAGCATTTCATCATATTCGCTGCAGTTGCCATTATGACCATAATGATAACTGACTTTCAGAGATATGCATTTGCACTTATTCTTTTCCCGCTTCTTATTTCAGCACTTTACTTTAACAGGACCTTTGTACTCTATACAGCGATGCTTACATCACTTGGAATATTGATCAGTTCATTTATACAGAATCATTTTTCCGAGCATCTGATGTACAGTAAGAATCTTTTCACAGGTGATGCATATCTGGAAATGGCTATTCCGAATATAATAATCGTTTCGGTATTGTCCATCATTACTTATTTTGTTGTAAATACCAACAGTAATTATATTAATAAGAATATAGATACTGCCATTACCATGGTTAACAATGAAAAGGGCCTTATATTTGCTCTTTCTGAGATAAGTGAGAACAAATCAAAGCTTACAGGTGAGCATATCAAGAGAGTATCTGAATATATGAGAGTAATGGCTAAGGCGGCCGGATTTGATGATGATTATTCAGATAAGCTTGCAACTGCAGCTATGGCTCATGATATAGGTAAGCTTATGATAAGTGAGGAAATACTGGACAAACCTACCAGACTCACTGATGAGGAATATCAGATCATGAAGAATCATGTCCTCTATGGTGATGCACTTCTTGAGAAATGTCCGGGAGAAATACTTCATCTGGCACGTATCATGGCCAAAGAGCATCATGAGAAATGGGACGGAACCGGTTATCTCGGTATGAAGGGCGAGGAGATTGCTTTCATTTCCAGAATGATTGCCGTATGTGATGTATTTGATGCACTTACTGCAGAGAGACTCTATAAGAAGGGCTGGTCTCTTGATGATGCTTATAAAGAAATAGTCCGCTGCAGTGGCAAAGATTTTGATCCGGAGGTCGTAGAGCTTTTCATTGATAATTTCGATAAGATAAAAGCTATTCATGATTCCATGCCGGATAAGCAGATATATTAAAGGAGAAACCTAATGTTCAGAGTCATAAATGATTATCTGTCCAAGGTTCAGCTTTTTGTGAGCCAGGATATATATGACAAAATGAATACTTTGCTAAAGGATAATAAGAAAATAGCAAAGTACAGCATAAATGTCAGTTTCAATAATTATATAGTGGATATAACCCTTAAGAAGTTTTCTGTAGAAGTGGCCAGTCAGGAATTCAAGGCATTCTCACAGGCCATGGAATATGAATACTCCTCCATGTATGTAAGATACAATGAAGGAGACAGGGTTAGATATAGATTTGTTACAACAAAAGAAGATAAGAAAGCCATATATATGGACGTTATCTTTTCATAGTTCTGAAAAGACCTATAACTCGGCCAATGATGCGAACATCATTTACGATGATCGGATCCATGAAATCATTCTCAGGCTGCAGTCTTATATGGTCTTTTTCTTTATAGAATCTTTTGACAGTAGCAGAGTCATCGATGAGTGCAACAACTATCTCTCCATTAACTGCAGTATCTCTTTTTTCAACTATAAGAATATCGCCATCCATAATATGAGCATTTATCATGCTTTCACCACGAACAGTGAGCATAAATGTCTGGTTATTTGTAAGATAATCAGGTGAAATAGGGAAGTAACCGGTGATATTCTCAACAGCGAGTATAGGCTGTCCTGCTGTAACTGTGCCAACTATAGGAAGACTGGCAATCTCCGGATAGTTTGTCCTGTATTCTTCATTTATTATCTCTATAGAACGGTTCTTGGTAGGGTTTCTTTTGATATAACCCTTTTCCTCTAAGTTTCTAAGCTGAGAATGGACAGAAGAAGTAGAACTGAGTCCAACTGCATTACATATTTCCCTGACAGCTGGTGGATATCCCTTTTCTCTGATACAGTCTCTTATATATACAAGGATTTCTTCCTGCTTTTTTGTAAGTCCTTTGTTCATGCTTATCTCCACTAATTGTATATCTATAGAATTTTAGTTACCCGTATCACAGGCATCTAAAAATACTCACTTTACATTTATAAATACATATTGAAATAATAACATATAAGAGTCTATAAATCAAACATATGTTTGCAAAACAATTTTCTTGAAAGAAACATGAAAAAGAATTATACTGTTATAAGCTATGTCACTAGGTTAGAAAGGTATAAAAGATGAAGGAAGCACTTGTTCATACCCCGGATGGTATAAGAGATATTTATGGAGATGAAATGATAAGAAAGAGCATTATTCTTGATGCCATTCATGACGTTTTCCATAGCTACAATTTTCGGGATATAGAAACTCCTACATTTGAATATTTCAATATATTTAATAAGAGCATCGGCTCTGCTCCAAGCAACACTATGTATAAGTTTTTCGACAGGAACAACAATACACTTGTTCTTCGTCCTGACTTTACACCGAGTGTAGCAAGATGTGTTACCAAATACTTTGAGAAAGAGGAGCTTCCTATACGTCTTTGCTATATAGGAAATGCATTTAAAAATGTACCGCTCCACCAGGGTAAGTCAAATGAGATTAAGGAAGCCGGCTGTGAGCTTATAAATGATGATACTTCAGGCGGAGAAGCTGAGATACTTTCGCTCGTTATTGATTCAATGAAGGCTGCAGGCCTTACTGATTTCAAGATTGAGATTGGTGAGGTTCAGTATTTCAAAGGACTTGTTGAAGAAGCAGGTCTTTCTAAGGAAGAAGAGTATAAGCTCCGCGAATACATAGAGATGAGGAATTTCTTCGGTCTTACCGAATATGCAGAATCTCTTGATATACCTGAAAATGTAAAGTCTGCATTTATGGATTTCTCCAAGCTTTTTGGCGGTGTTGAGATTCTTGATAAAGCTTCAGAGTTTACATCAAATGTTAAATCAATGGAAGCCATTGAACGTCTTCGTAAAGTACTTAAGGCTCTGTCTTACTATGGATATGAAGATTATATAGGCTTCGATCTTGGTATGCTTAACGGCTATGAATACTATACAGGAATCATATTCAGAGCATATACCTATGGAACCGGCGACGCTATAGTTAAGGGCGGAAGATACAATACGCTTCTTTCAGAATTCGGTAAAGATGCACCTGCTATAGGATTTACTCTCTTTATTGATGAACTCTTCCTGGCTCTTTCTACACAGAAGAAGCTTCCGGAAGTATCTCCGAAGGGAGTTCTCTGCTTATATATGAGTGATGCTCAGGAAAAGGCAGTTAAGTTCGCTTCATTTGCAAGGAAGAACGGTTATCCGGTATCTGTGATCAGAAAGTCATCAAGGCATGACATAAACGAATATCAGGAATATATAGATAATTTCAGAATAGAATTACTTGTATTCTTTGACAGGAATGACGTCTATTTATATAAAGACAGTATGAAGAAGATAAGTATAGATGAATTACAGAATATCTTTGCAGGAGGTGTGCAGTAATGGAAAACACAAACACCGAAACAAGGTACCTCACATTTGCTCTTGCAAAGGGAAGGCTTGCATATAAGACCATAGATCTTCTTGAAGAGATAGGTATAACCTGTGAGGAGATTAAGGATAAGAGTACTCGTAAGCTCATATTCGTGAATGAAGAGCTGAAGTTAAAGTTCTTCCTGGCCAAAGCCAGCGATGTACCTACATATGTTGAGTATGGAGCTGCTGATATAGGCGTTGTCGGAAGAGATACAATACTTGAAGAATCCCGTAAGATTCATGAAGTTATGGATCTTGGATTTGGAAAATGCAGAATGTGTGTATGCGGACCGGAATCAGCTGCAGAGCTTCTTAAAGGAAATGACATCATACGAGTTGCCAGCAAGTATCCACATATCGCTAAAGAATACTTTGATAATGTTAAGCATCAGTCAGTTGAAATCATAAAGCTCAACGGTTCTGTTGAACTTGCTCCTATAGTAGGGCTTTCTGATGTAATTGTTGATATAGTAGAAACCGGTGCAACACTTAAGGAAAATGGATTGCACGTTCTTGAAACTGTTACAGATCTTTCAGCGAGAGTCATAGTTAACAGAGTTTCTCTTCGTATTGAGCACGAGAGAATCAGTCGTATACTTAAGGATTTAAATAAAGTTATATAGTTAATGAGGTGAATGATTTGAGAATCGTTAAGCTTGAAGCAAATTCCAAGAAGGACATAATGAAAACGCTTCTGAAAAGGACTACTGATGATTACGGTCCTTATGAGGCTACAGTCAAAGAAATCCTTGCCAATGTTAAAGAAAATGGAGACAAGGCTGTATTTGATTACACTCTTAAGTTTGATAAAGCATCAATAAATGCAGATAACATCAGAGTTACTAAAGAAGAGATTGAAGAAGCTTATAAGCTTGTTGATGAAGAGCTTATAAGAGTTATCAGAAGATCTCTCAAAAACATCCGTGAATACCATATGCTTCAGAAGCGTAACAGCTGGATAGATACCAAGCCAAACGGAACCATGCTTGGACAGAAGATCAGTCCTATTGAATACGCCGGCGTATATGTACCGGGCGGAAAGGCTGCTTATCCTTCAACAGTTCTTATGAATGTAGCACCTGCTGCAGTAGCAGGCGTTCCACATATCATTATGTGTACTCCATGTAACAGCGAGGGTAAGGTTTATCCTACGACTCTTGTAGCTGCTAATGAAGCAGGAGTAACTGAAGTATATAAAGTGGGAGGCGCACAGGCTATAGCTGCCATGGCATTCGGTACAGAGAGTATTCCAAAGGTAGATAAGATAGTAGGACCCGGTAATATATTCGTAGCTCTTGCAAAAAGACTTGTATTTGGTCATGTAAGCATAGATTCAGTTGCAGGCCCAAGCGAGATACTTGTACTTGCTGATGAGACAGCAACACCAAGATTTGTAGCTGCAGACCTTCTTTCACAGGCAGAGCACGATGAACTTGCCAGTGCAGTACTTGTTACTGACAGTGAGAAGCTTGCTGAAGAAGTATCAACATGGGTCGATACATTTACAGCTAAGCTCAGCAGAAAAGAGATCATTCAGAAATCTCTCGATAATTTTGGATTCATAATAGTTACAGACAGCCTTGATGACGGAATTGACGTTGTTAATGAGATAGCTCCTGAGCATCTTGAGATAGTAACAAAGAATCCTTATGATACTATGACAAAGGTTAAGAATGCAGGAGCGATGTTCCTTGGTGAATATTCATCCGAGCCACTTGGAGACTACTTTGCAGGTCCGAACCACGTTCTTCCTACAAATGGAACGGCTAAGTTCTTCTCGCCTCTGGGCGTTGATGACTTCATCAAGAAATCAAGTATCATAAGCTATTCTGAGTCTGCACTTCGAGACGTTTATCAGGATGTTATGACCTTTGCAAATGCTGAGGGACTTACAGCTCATGCAAATTCTATGTATGTTAGGTTTAACGAAGACTAAAGTATTGTTTGGTCATTAGAATTAAAAAAGGAGATTAGATATGGTAAACAGAATAGCTACTGTGAACAGAAAAACCGGCGAAACGGATATAAGCATCACTCTGAACCTTGATGGTACAGGTAAATCCGAAGTAAGTACTGGAATAGGCTTCTTTGACCATATGCTTATAAGCTTTGCCAAGCACGGAAGATTTGATCTTACTGTTAAATGCGAAGGCGATCTCTATGTCGATACACATCATACAATAGAAGATGTCGGCATTGTTCTCGGTAAGGCTATTAAGGATGCAGTTGGTGACAAAGCCGGAATCAGAAGATATGCATCATTTATTATGCCTATGGACGAGTCCTTGATACTTTCTGCTGTTGATCTGTCCGGAAGACCATATCTGAATTATGATCTTAAGCTTACAACTCCTAAGGTTGGCGATTTTGATACAGAGATGACCAAAGAATTCTTCTATGCAGCGTCATATGCCGGAGAGATGAATCTCCACCTTAAGCAGCTGGATGGTTCTAACAATCATCATATCATCGAGGCTGCGTTTAAGGCATTTGCAAACGCTCTGTCACAGGCAGTGAGCGTAGATCCAAGAATTGACGGTGAGATACTTTCAACAAAAGGTACTCTGTAAAGTAAAATCAGGTTAGAACAAAGAAACTCGTATAGATTGATTGTTTTTGAAAGTGAGATAAGTATATGGAATATACCAAGATCATTCCATGCGTAACCATGGAAAATCCTGTTGCGGAAGCAAAATTCTATAATGATGCAGGAGCTGATGAAATAGCATTTTTCGACAGCACAGCTACAAGAGAAAGCATCGATAAGAACATTCCTATTATAAAAGAGATTACCACAGAGATAGACATACCGCTCATAGCCTGTGGTGGTGTAAGACGTCTTGAGGATGTAAAGAAGCTTCTTTATGCAGGAGCTTCCAAGGTCTGCATGAATTCAGCACCGAGAAATGATATTTCAATAGTTACTGAAGCTGCTGACAGATTCGGTTCTGAAAGGATCATTGTTACTATTGATCTTACTGAAGTTGAGAATCCTGTAGAATATGGTCTTAAGCTTAAGGAAGCCGGCTGTGGTGAACTTCTTATACTTCATCATAATTCATTCCCGGACTATGCAGATATAGTTAAAGAAATCAGAAATACGGTTAAGCTTCCGACGGTTGTATCAAGCTATTCAACTGATGGAAATGAGATAGCAGAGCTCCTCAGCGAGACAAATGCTGAGTCTATCAGCTTATATAACCTTGAACAGCATGATGTAATGCAGATTAAGCAGTCATGTAAAAAGAAAAATGTAAATGTCAATCTCTATGACAGTACTATGGATTTTTCAGAGTTCAAGAAGGATGATAAAGGACTTGTTCCATGTATAGTTCAGGATTATAAGACCGGAATGGTTCTTATGATGGCTTATATGAATGAAGAGTCTTATAAAAAGACAATCGAAACAGGTCGTATGACTTATTATTCAAGAAGCAGAGAAAAGCTCTGGACAAAGGGAGAGACTTCGGGACATTTCCAATTTGTAAAGAGTATATCTATTGACTGTGATAAGGATACACTTCTTGCTAAGGTTTCACAGATCGGACCTGCCTGTCATACAGGAAATACTTCCTGTTTCTTTACTCCTTTGGTAACAAAAGAGTATAACGATACTAATCCGCTTACTGTTTTCAAAGACGTATATAACGTCATAATGGACAGAAAGAAGAATCCTAAGGAAGGTTCATATACAAACTATCTGTTTGATAAAGGTATAGATAAGATTCTCAAGAAGTTCGGTGAAGAGGCTACTGAAGTTGTTATCGCTGCCAAGAATCCTGATCCTGATGAGATGAAGTATGAAATATCAGATCTTCTTTATCATATGATGGTTCTTATGGCTGAACGCAGTATGACCTGGGATGATATCATCAAAGAACTTGCTGACCGCGAATAGGAGAAATGAAATGAGTGCAGTATTAGCTGAATTTGCTACATATGCAATTAAATATGTTATACTTCTTGCTGTTGCTGTTATAGGCTTCATAGCCGGTAAAGCATACAGAAAGAACAAGGATGCCAAAACAGAGGCAGAACAGAGCAAATAGAGTTTCAGGAGGAATTATTAATTATGAAGCAGTTTACTTCAAAAGAATTAAGAGAGGTTTGGAAGAACTTCTACAAGGAGAGAGGACACGTAGATGTTGGCGCTGTATCTCTTGTATCAGACGGATCAACAGGTGTTCTTTTCAATGTAGCAGGCATGCAGCCGCTTATGCCATATCTTCTTGGTGAGAAGCATCCTCTTGGAACAAGACTCTGCAATGTACAGGGTTGTGTACGTACAAATGATATTGATTCAGTAGGAGATAAGAGCCACGTTACATTTTTCGAAATGATGGGAAGCTGGAGTCTCGGAGATTATTTTAAAGAGGACAGATGTAAATGGAGCTATGAACTTCTTACTGAAGTTTTTGGTTTTGACAGAGATCATCTTGCATCAACTGTTTTTGCAGGAGATGAAAACGCACCTCGTGATGAGGAAGGTGCACAGTGCCGTATAGCATCAGGTTTTAAGCCTGAGAATATCTATTATCTTCCTGCATCAGATAACTGGTGGGGACTTGAATACGGTCCATGCGGTCCAGACAGCGAGATGTTCTATATAGCTGATGTTCCTGACTGCGGCCCTGATTGTGGTCCTGGATGTGACTGCGGAAAGTATACAGAGCTTGGTAATGATGTATTTATGCAGTATGAGAAGCATAAGGACGGACATCTTACTCCGCTCAAGCAAAAGAATGTTGATACAGGTTGGGGTCTTGAAAGAATCCTTGCATTCCTGAATGGTACAAAGGATGTATATCAGACAGATCTCTTCACATCTGTTATTGCATATATAGAAAAAGAAACCGGCGCAAAGTATAACGAGGACGAGAAGAAGACCAAGTCTATGCGTGTGCTTTCTGATCATATACGTACAAGCGTTATGCTTATAGGTGATCCTGCTAAGCTTGTTCCTTCAAATGTAGGCGCAGGATATGTTCTTCGTCGTCTTATAAGAAGAGCAATAAAGCATTGCCGTAACTTAGGTCTCAATAAAGATAATTTCCTTTCAATAGCAAAGATCTTTATTGATGATGTATATGGTGAAAGCTATCCAAATCTTGTTCAGAACAGAGAATTCGTTTTAAATGAGCTTTCAAAAGAAATCTCAAGATTTGAGAGTACTCTTGAAAATGGAATGAAGGAATTCAATAAGATACTTGCTGAGAAAAAGGCTGCTGGACAGACTGTAATCGACGGTGATTCTGCATTCTATCTTTACGATACATTTGGATTCCCTATTGAGCTTACTGTTGAAATGGCTGAAGAAGAAGGTCTTTCTGTTGATGAGGCAGGTTTCGACAGTGCTATGGAAAAAGCAAAAGAGAAAGCCAGAGAGAATAAGAGCTTTAAGGCAACTCTTAATACAGATGTAGATTATTTCAAGGATCTTGATATTACTACTGAGTTCGATGGATATGACAGACTCAGTGAGGACAGTGTAATAGCAGCTCTTGCTGATACAGAGAACTCAGTTAATACTCTTGCTGAAGGAGCAAAGGGTACTGTTATAACAGAAAAGACTCCTTTCTATGCAACCATGGGTGGTCAGATAGCTGATATGGGTACTATCGAGACTGCAACCGGATTGTTCGTAGTAGAAGACACTGTAAAGCTTAAGAATGGTAATACAGCACATACAGGTTTTGTAAAGAACGGAACCATCAAAGTCGGTGATAATGCTTCTCTTAAGGTTGAAGAAGGAAGAAGATCTGCAATATGTAATAACCATTCTGCAACACACCTTCTCCAGAAAGCACTTAAGATAGTTCTCGGCGATCATGTAGAGCAGAAGGGTTCATATGTAGGTCCTGACAGACTAAGATTTGACTTCTCACACGGCCAGGCTATGACTGCTGATGAAATAAAGAAGGTTGAAGAAATAGTTAATAAAGAGATAGCTGAGAAGCTTCCTGTTGTAACAAAGGAAATGTCTATAGAAGACGCAAAGAAGACAGGTGCCATGGCTCTCTTCGGAGAAAAGTATGGTGAGACTGTAAGAGTAGTCAGCATGGGCGACTTCTCTATAGAGCTTTGCGGTGGTACTCATGTAAAGACAACATCAGATATCGGTACATTTAAAATTGTTTCAGAATCAGGTATTGCTGCAGGGGTAAGACGTATTGAGGCTCTTACATCTGAAGGAGCTATCGGTTATTATGCAGAGCTTGAGCAGACACTTCTTAAGGCTGCTGAGACAGCAAAGACTGAGCCTTCCAAGCTTGCAGATAAGATAGAAAGCATGCTTCAGGAGATCAAGACTCTGACTTCTGAAAATCAGAAGCTTAAAGATAAGATGGCAAAGGCTGCTGCAGGCAGCGCTGAGAACGCTATTGTAGAGATAGGAGATGTCAAGGTACTTCCTATGGCAGTTCAGGGTGTAGATCCAAATGCTCTCAGAAATCTCGGTGATGATTATAAGGTTAAGCTTGGTAAAGCTGTAGTTATTATGGCTTCAGATAATGGTGAAAAGGTAAGTCTTGTTGTTATGGCTTCCGATGACGCTGTAGCTACAGGTGTTCATGCAGGAAATATCATTAAGACTATCGCACCTATAGTAGGTGGCGGCGGCGGTGGACGTCCTAACATGGCTCAGGCCGGTGGTAAGGATGCATCCAAAATTGAAGAAGCTCTTAAGGCCGGAGTTGAAGAGGTTAAGAAGCAGCTTTCATAGTATATAATAGGAGAATATTATGATTAGCTATTATACATCTATTATTATTTTATCCTTGCTATCGCTCGGAGTTCTATCCATTCTGGTTTTTGAAAATGGGCGTTTTTCTAAAAAAGATAAAACACTTTTACTTATTACTTATTCAATAGTCGCCTTATCAGCAATCTCAGAGTGGTTGGGTATCCAATTCAGCAGAAATACTTCGATACCTGTATGGGCATTACGTTTAGTAAAATGTGCAGACTATATTCTGACCCCCATCGCTGGTGGTGCTTTAGCTGTGCAGCTCAGAACAAAGAGTATCTTGAGGAAACTTATTTGTTTAGTATTAATTATAAATACTTTATTTCAACTTATAGCTGTCTTTACAGGCTGGATGATTGTAATCGATTCGAATAATCATTACACACATGCAAAACTATACATTGTATACATCATATTATATTTAATACTGATACTACTTGTTATCACAGAATTTGCAGTTTATGGAAAACATTTTCGCAGAATTAACCGAAAATCACTTGTAGCTATTCTGTTTCTTGTAATATCAGGAATACTTATGCAGGAGATATTTGGTGGAGAAATACGTACAGCCTATATATCACTTGTTTTAGGACTTTCAATGCTTTTTATCCATTATGTTGAATACTCCCAACTGGCAACTGACGATAAGATTGAAAGACAGGTTGTATTAATCACAACAGATACGCTTACAGGAGTATCCAGTCGATATGCCTATGATAGAGCACTCAAAAAGTTGAACGCTGAAAAATCTATTCCGAAAAAACTTGCTGTCTTTTCTATAGATATAAACGGTCTGAAGAAGACAAATGATACTTTAGGACACGAGGCCGGAGATGAACTGATATGTGGTGCTGCCGATTGCATTTCTTCTATCTTTTCATCAAATGGTGTATGCTATAGAACTGGTGGTGATGAGTTTATAGTTATTTCCGAAATGAATCGCGAACAAGCAAATAAAGCTATTACTAAGCTTACAAAAGAAGCTGGAAAATGGCACGGAAAAATAGTTAAAGAGCTTCAACTTGCTATGGGATATGCTCTATATGTTGACCATCCTGAAATGACTGTTGAAAAACTGATTCAGGAAGCCGATATGGCTATGTATAGAGATAAAGATACTTATTATCAGAAAAACGGTATTGCCCGAAGATATTATTAGTTATTAATAAAAAAAGTTCAGAATTCATTTGACATAATGTATGTTAGATGATAATATAGCTGAGTGTGCCGCGTAGTGGGGCTTTTTAAGTGTGCATTAGCACCGCCGTAACTAGCGAGTAATGATGAATAGGAGGAAACCCAGATGTACGCAATTATAGCAACAGGCGGTAAGCAGTACAAAGTAGCTGAGGGAGACATCATTAAGGTTGAGAAGCTCGGAGCAGAAGACGGAAGCAAAGTTACCTTCGATAATGTTATCGTAATCGGTAAGGATGATGATCTTCTCTGTGGTGACGCAGTTAAGTCTGCATCAGTTGAAGCTTCTGTTATCAGAACTGCTAAGGCTAAGAAGGTTATAGTTTACAAGTATAAGCGTAAGACCGGATATCATAAGAAGAATGGTCACAGACAGCCTTATACAGAAGTAAAGATCGAAGCAATCAATGCATAATGCATAAGCGGTGCAAAATATGATAAAAGCAGCTTTCTATATTAAAGATAAGAAATATTTCGGATTCTCCGTATCAGGTCATGCCGGATATGATATTGAAGGTAAGGATATAGTCTGCAGTGCAGTTTCTGCGCTGGTAATCAATACCATCAATTCAATTGAACAGCTTACAAATGATTATTATACGAAGAAAATCGACGAAGCAGGTTCTATCAAGTTCAAGCTTAAGACACCTGCAAGTAAGGAAAGCGAATTACTTATCAAGGCTTTGCGCATAGGCTTGTGTGACATTTACGAACAATATGGAAATGAACATATTCGGATATTCTTCAAGGAGGTGTAACGCGTTATGAAGATGAATTTACAGTTCTTTGCTCATAAGAAGGGTGTTGGTTCTACTAAAAACGGACGTGATTCTGAGTCTAAGAGACTTGGCGCTAAGCGTGCAGACGGTCAGTTCGTTAAGGCAGGCAACATATTATATAGACAGCGTGGAACAAAGATCCATCCAGGACTTAATGTTGGACGTGGCGGCGATGATACGCTATTCGCATTAACAGATGGAGTTGTTAGATTTGAGAGACTTGGAAGAGACAGAAAGCAGGTTTCTGTTCATCCGGTAGCTTAATTTGTGATTAAAGGGAGCTTTGTAAAAGGCTCCCTTTTTTGCTATTAGAAAGGATATGCTATGTTTGCAGACAGAGCGAAGATTCTTGTCAGATCCGGCAAAGGCGGCGATGGTCATGTTTCATTTCGTAGAGAACTCTATGTTCCGAACGGAGGACCGGACGGCGGCGACGGCGGAAAAGGCGGAGATGTCATAGTTGTTGTCGATAAAGGTATAAATACGCTTATTGACTTCAGAAATATAAGAAAATATAAGGCAGAAGACGGAGAAAACGGTGCAAAGAGAAATTGTCACGGTAAGAACGGCAAGGATATAGTTCTTAAGGTTCCGCCGGGAACTGTTATCAGAGACTTTGAAACAGGAAAGGTTATAGTTGATATGGCTGAAAGAGAAGAGCCATATACACTTCTTACAGGTGGAAGAGGCGGAAACGGTAACCAGCATTACGTTACAAGTACGATGCAGGCTCCTAAGTATGCTCAGCCCGGACAGGCTGCTATAGAGAAGTATGTAACTCTTGAGCTTAAAATGATAGCTGATGTAGGCCTTGTTGGTTTTCCAAATGTAGGTAAGTCTACTCTTATTTCCAGAGTAACAAACGCTAAACCGAAGATTGCGGACTATCATTTTACAACTCTTGTCCCTAATCTCGGAGTGGTTTCTCTTGGTGAAGGCAGAAGTTTCGTTATAGCTGATATTCCTGGTATCATTGAAGGTGCGAGTGAAGGAGTAGGTCTCGGGCTTGATTTCCTTCGTCATATAGAAAGAACCAGAGTTCTTGTACATGTGGTTGACGGTGCCGGAGTAGAAGGAAGAGATCCAATTGAGGATATAGAGAAGATCAATCAGGAACTTCGTGAATACAGTGAAGAACTGAGTGAACGTCCTATGCTTATTGCTCTAAATAAGCTTGATACTATCACTGATGAAGACATAGAAGTTCTTATGGAGATCATGCATGATCATTTTGACCCTCTCGGTATTGAGGTTTATCCTATATCTGCTGCAACAGGTAAGGGCGTAAATGAACTGCTTATCGCTGTTGAGCGTCTTCTTAAGGATGCTCCAAGCGAAAAGATTACATTTAATTCTGAAACAATCATAGATGAGCGTGATCCGAACGAGAACCTTCCATTTGAAGTATACAAACACGAAAAACGTGAGAATACCTATGTTGTTGAAGGTCCTCGTATCGAAAAAATGCTTGGATATACCAATCTTGAGGACGAGAAGGGCTTCCTGTTCTTCATTGATTTCATGAAAAAGAACGGTATTATTAAGCAGCTAGAAGATCTTGGAATAGAAGATGGTGACACTGTTAAGCTTTATGGTCATGAATTTGAATTCTATCATGACTAAGGCGATAGTTTAAGGAGATAAATATATGACCAGTAAAGACAGATCATATCTGAAAGGATTGGCTCAGCCTATGGATACAATTCTTTCACTTGGAAAATCAGGAGTTACACCTGATTTCTGCAAATCAGCAGAAGAAGCTCTTGCCAAAAGAGAGCTTATAAAGATAAATGTGCTTAAGAATGCAGATGATGAGCCTGCTGCTATAGCTGAAATGCTCGGTGAGAGAACCCGTTCTGAGGTAGTTCAGGTTATCGGCAGAAAGATAGTACTTTATAAAAGAAATAAAGATAAACCAAAGATCATACTTCCGTCCGAACAGGGCAGAAAGAAGAAAGCATGACTAAGATAGGCCTTATGGGAGGCTCATTTAATCCCATACATAACGCCCATATCATGATGGGCAGTACAGCCTATGAGGAATTCAAGCTGGACAAAATACTCTTTATTCCCAATGCTCATACCTATTATAAGGATGATCACACAGGTATAACAGATGAACAGCGTCTGGAAATGGTAAGACTTGCCATCAGCCCATATCCGTATATGGAAATAGATGATATCGAGCTTAGAATGGGCGGGATAACATATACCATAAATACTATCAGGGAATTAAAAAAACTCTATAAAGATTCCGAATTTTATTTTATAATAGGTGGGGACAGTCTCTATAATCTGGGCACATGGAAATGTATCGATGAACTGTTCAAAGAAACTATCTTCCTTTCAGTTATAAGAGGTGAAACCGGAATAGAAGAATCAATGAAGCTTATAGAAGAATATAAGAAAGTTTATTCTTATTCTGATATAAGGCTTCTTTCTATGCCTTCCATGGATATCTCTTCCTCCGCTATCAGAAAAATGCTGAGTGAGGGAATGAAGCCGGAAGGTCTTATACCTGAAAATGTATATGATTATATAGTTTCAAATAATCTTTATAAGGCAAAGGTTTAGTTTTATGTCGGATAACGAATTCAGAAATGATTATGATGACGATCTGGACTTCGAAGATATGTCTCTCAGTGAGAGAGAAGAACTTCTTAAGAACGAAGCCAGAAGACGTTATGTCAGCAGAAAAGAACATGCTAAAAAGCAGACCCGTGAACAGGTACTTCTTACCATAACTAAGGTCCTTATCGCTACATTTGTTATACTTATAATAATGGTATATATCATGTTCAACATGATATCTGCCAAAAAGGACAGACGTGAAGAAGGTATTGAGGCTTTCAATCAGGGCAAGTATGAAGATGCAGCAAAATCCTTCACTGAATCAATAGAAAAGGGTCAGTGGTTCTCAAGGAAAATGGATATTGATACGTATTTCTATCTTGGTGATACTTATATGCGCCTCGGAAGATTTACCGAAGCGAAGGAAGCTTATCACTATATACAGTATTTCGGTGATGAATCAGATGTAAAAAAAGCTGAGCCTTATATGAATATCTCCGATGCGATGCTGGATGTAGAGGATGGTAATTATGATACTGCCATAGAGACTCTTAAGAGTGAGGTCGACAGAGGCGATTCGGTAGCTGCTCTGTATCTTGGTACCTGTTATGAGATGATGGGTGATAACAAGAAAATGCTTGAGTCTTATGAGATATATCTTAAAGACAATCAGCTTAATTCATATCTTGCTTATCAGATATCAACTTATTACCTCGAAACCGGTGAGATAGAGCTTGCCAAGGCATATATTGACAGCGGACTTAATGCTGATGATGAGTACAGGGACAAGCTTCTTTTCAATGATGTAGTGTATTATGAAAAGATTCTTGATTTTAATTCTGCACTCAGCAATGCACAGGCACTTAAAGAAGCATACCCTGATGTGGAAGAATATCAGAAAGAATATGATTTCTTATATACCCGAGTAAATATAGATACAACATTATCAAATGGCACTACGCCTGAAGAAGGAAACTGATTATCAAGGAGACAGCCGTAAATGCTTCCTGAGAGTTTTACAGAAAACATGATATCATTTTATGGCAGGGATGAAGCTGAACGTTTCATTTCCTGTATGAATGAACCCATGAATCACTGCTTAAGGGTTAATACTCTTAAGATAACTCCGGAAGATTTTCTGGCTTTGTCTCCTTTTCATTTGGAGCCTGTCCCATGGTGCCCGAATGCTTTTTATTATGATGATGACGTAAATCCCGCTAAACATCCTTATTATTATGCGGGTTTATATTATCTTCAGGAACCCAGTGCAACACTTCCTGCAACTGTAATGCCTATTGAGGAAGGTGACAGAGTGCTTGATCTCTGTGCAGCTCCGGGCGGCAAATCTACAGAACTTGGCGCAAAGCTTCGTAATTCAGGTGTTCTTATTTCAAATGATATAAGCGCTTCAAGAGCAAAAGCCCTGCTTAAGAATATAGAACTGTTTGGCATTGGAAATTCAGTAATAACGACAGAAAACAGTAATAAACTGGCTGGTTTCTTCGAAGGATACTTTGACAAGATTCTTATAGATGCTCCATGTTCAGGTGAAGGAATGTTCCGAAAGAGCAATTCCATGATAACTGCATGGGAGAAGAACGGTATAGAGTTATTCACATCTCTTCAGACTACAATACTCCGAGATGCTGTAAAAATGCTCCGTCCCGGCGGTTCTATAGTATATTCTACCTGTACCTATAATCCATACGAGGATGAGAGAATGGTTGAATTCCTTCTTTCTCTTGACAGTGATCTATATATAGATGAGATACCTTATTACAATGGATTTGTCCCGGGAATCCCTGAAAATGGCGAGACAGGAAACTCTGATCTTTCCAAAACCATGCATCTTTTCCCTCACAGAGTAAAGGGCGAGGGGCATTTTGTTTCGCTTATTAAAAGCCGTGGAGACAGAAGTGCCTCAGTTGATAACTGTATGGATTACCGTATAAATGGAATGATCAAAGATCCATATGTACTTGAATTTCTTGATGAATCAGGACTTTCATTTGACAGAAGCAGACTGATCATAGAAAAAGACAGGCTTTACTATATAAATGACAGTATCCCTGATATTTCCGGTCTCAGAATTCTCCGTAAAGGACTCTTTATGGGTGAACTGAAGAAGAACCGATTTGAACCATCTCAGTCTCTTGCAATGTATATAGGAAAAGGGGAGTATAAGAATACTCTTAATCTTCCTGCTGATGATATTAGAGTTATCAAGTATCTGAAGGGAGAAACTATAGAGGGAAACTCAGAGAATGGGCTTGTACTTGTAACAGTTGACGGATATCCTCTTGGCTTTGCAAAAGCCAAGGATAGTGTTCTTAAGAATAAATACCTTGCCGGATGGCGCATGATGTAATTTGCCATATAGTCACAAAATACAATTTGCCTAAAGGCATGCCATGTGAATTGTCATGAAACAGAAAATTGATAAAGGATGTCATGGACATCTGAATGAGTATAAAAAACTGCATATAATACATGCTATAATATGTATCGTTGTTATTATCGGACTTGTTGTTACAGGAATCATGATATACGGTTCCAGAAGATCCGTATTTACTATCGTTGCATGCATAATGGCCATACCACTTGCTGAACGACTAATAGGACTTGGAATAGTATTTAATTATAGTTCGATAAAACGTGATAATTATAACAAACTGAAAGAGGCAGGTATTTCAGAAAAACTCATCTTTGATATAACTGTTTCGAACGGAGAAAAGATCATATATCTTCCCGTCGTTTTCATTAACAGTGAAAATACCTTGATCTTTACGGAAAAAGCCATAAATGATGAGAAGTATTATAAAGAGACCATCAGAAAAGTTTTTGATTTAAACGAACTGAATGTTGAATTCTGTAACGATATCGATACATTTATAAATAATATCAACAACTTGGAAAACGATAAACCTGAAACAGATATGCAGGAGATGCTTGAAGCACTCGGCGTATAGATGGAGATGCCCGTGACTGAAATCAAAGTAAGTGAACAATACTCCGACGAAAAGCTGAAGAAATACCTTTTTAAGTATTTCAAAAAAGCTCCTCAGAGTTTTATATATAAAATGCTGCGTAAGAAGAATATTGTTCTTAACGGCAAAAAGGCAAGCGGTGATGAGGTACTCCATGAGGGCGATATCATTAAGCTTTTTATGTCGGACGAAACAATCAGTAAATTCACTTCGGACGTTGATGATTCCAAATTAGATGCTACTGATGTCATGGACATTTCCAACCGTATTATATTTGTTGATGATAATTTCATTATAATTGATAAACCGTCCGGAATTCTGTCACAGAAAGCTTCTTCAGATGACATTTCATTAAATGAAATGATAAGGAAATATGCTATCGATAGAAATCTCGTCACAAATGAGAGCTTAAAAGTGTATAAGCCGTCTGTAGCTAACAGGCTTGACAGAAATACATCCGGTATAATACTGGCCGGTGTAACACTTCGAGGTTCAAGGGTTCTCACAAAGCTTATTAAATCAAGACTTATTGATAAATACTATATGACCATTGTATCAGGTGAAATGGAATCTGATATAAAGGATATATCATATATAAGTAAAAATAGTACGACGAATACTTCTGTTGTAATAAGTAAAGCAGAATATGATTCTGTTCATAACAAAGATGATTACAACATGGTGGAGACAGAGTTTTATCCTGTCAGATCCGAAAATGGATATACACTTGTCAGGGTTAAGCTCATAACAGGAAAGTCACATCAGATAAGAGCAGTTTCAGAGCATCTGGGCTTCCCGGTAGCCGGCGACAGAAGGTATAACGGCGGTGGCAGAAAAATGTCGCACATGATGCTTCATTCTTATGAAACTGCATTCCCTGCCGCTGAAGGTATCAGAAGCATACTTGACGAAGATGAATATGAGCTATATGAAGTTTTATCCAAAAAGACTTTTACGGCAACTCTGCCGGAATACTTTTTCATAGTTCAATAGATTGCAAAGGTTTTATATAGAGCAAAGGAGTTAATCTTGCCTACATGGAATTCAAGAGGCCTCAGAGGATCAACTCTGGAGGAACTCATTAATGCAACAAATGAATATTACAGAGATAAAAATCTCGCTCTGGTACAAAAGATTCCTACGCCGATTACTCCTACCAAGTTTAATCCTGAGACCAGAAGGATAGAAGAAGCTTTCTTTGAAAAGGATTCTACGGTTGATTATATAGGTGTATGTCAGGGGATACCGATATGCTTTGATGCCAAGGAATGCAGTACAGATACCTTCTCGATGCAGAATATACATGATCATCAGTATAAATTCATGACAGACTTCGAGAAACAGGGTGGCATTTCATTTCTCGTGATTCTCTTTACGGCCAGAAATGACCTGTATTACATGCCATACAAAGAATTAAAAACATATGTCGACAGAATTGCCGAGGGTCATCCAAAGAACTTCAAATACCAGGAGCTTGATGATGACTATTTTCTGAAACCTAAAGGCGGAATACTTGTTCCCTACTTGGAGGGACTTCAGTTAGATCTAAATGAAAGGGATGGTGAATAATATGTATGATTTTTACAGAGTTGCAGCAGTAGTACCTGATGTTAAGGTTGCTGATACAGTTTATAATGTCGGAAAGATCAAGGATAAGCTGTCAGAGCTTGATGAGATTTCTCCGGGTATTGTTGTATTCCCAGAGCTTTCAATTACAGGATATACATGTCAGGACCTTTTCTTCCAGGACAGCCTTATCAAAGCATCAAATGAAGCAATAGAAGACCTTCTTGAGTATTCTGAAAGCATTGAAAGACTTATCGCTGTCGGAGCCCCTGTAAGATATCAGGACAGCCTCTATGACGCTGCATTCATTATCTGGAAAGGTGCTGTACTTGGAATTACTGTTAAAACCATGATTCCTGAACATAACGAATTCTATGAGAAGAGATGGTTCAGCAGTGCAGATGAACTTGATACTGATATGGTATTCCTCTCAGAGGTAGGTATTACAGTTGACACTGATTATGAAGTTCCTATAGGAAATAATATCATATACAAAATTGGCAACGATATAACCATAGGTGTCGAGATATGTGAAGACCTTTGGGCGCCTGTTCCGCCAAGCACCTGGATGTCACTCGCCGGAGCAGAGATAATACTTAACCTCTCAGCATCAAATGAGACTATAGCAAAGAGAGACTACAGAAAGAGTCTTGTTAAACAGGTTTCTGCTTCATGTATAGCTGATTATGTATATGTTTCTGCAGGAAAGAATGAATCCACTCAGGATCTTATATTCAGCGGCCACAGCATAATAGCAGAAAACGGAGCGCTTATAAACGAGAATAAAGACTTCATAGCTAATGATTATATTATGATCGCTGATATAGATCTTGGAAAGATAAAGCATGACCGTCTTACAAATAAGACATTTTCAGATACAGCAGTGCTTTACAAAGATATAATTGCAAATGTAAGGAGCGTTTGTCTTTCAGGAAATGAAATACCGGGTTCGGACGGATCTTATCTGCCTATAAGCAAGCTTCCTTTCATTCCTGCATCTGTAAATAAGAGACTGAAGAGATGTGAATCAATATTTGATATGCAGGTAAATGCACTTGCTAAGCGTCTCGAAATCACTAATTGTAAGGCAGTAATTGGTGTATCCGGTGGTATGGACTCAACACTTGCACTTCTTGTATCTGCAATGGCTACAAAAAAACTTGGACGTCCTATGTCAGACCTTGTATGTCTTACCATGCCGGCATTCGGTACAACAGAGAGAACAAAGAATAATGCCACAAGACTTATAGAGAAGCTTGGTGGAGAAGTTATAACCATAGACATTAAAGAGGCTTGTGAGCTTCATCTTAAGGCTATGGGTCACAGTCTTGACGAAAAGGACACCACTTATGAGAACACTCAGGCCAGAGAGCGTACACAACTGCTTATGGATTACTCCAACATGGTTAATGGACTTGTAGTAGGAACCGGAGACCTTTCAGAGCTTGCACTTGGCTGGTGTACATATAACGGTGACCATATGTCTATGTATGGTGTCAACGGAAGCATACCTAAGACACTTGTAAGATGGATGATAGACAGTGTTGTTCAGAATGATATATTCCCTGAATGTAACGATATACTTCTGGACATACTTGATACGCCTATAAGTCCTGAGCTTCTTCCTCCGGACGAAAACGGAAACATAGTACAGAAGACAGAAGAGGCAGTAGGCCCTTATGAGCTTCATGATTTCTTCCTGTTTTATATGATGCGTTATGGCTATACACCTACAAAGATATATCATCTTGCAAAGAAAGCATTCAAGAATGATTATAACGATGAAACTATTAAAAAATGGATGAAAATGTTCTTTAGAAGATTCTTCTCACAGCAGTATAAGAGAAGCTGTATGCCTGACGGGGTTAAGGTCGGAAGTGTATCACTTTCACCAAGAGGAGATCTTCGTATGCCAAGCGATGCATCTGCAAGAATCTGGCTTGATGAAGCTGAAGAACTATAAATGAGGATGTAAATGGAAAGCTTTAGATTAAATGATGAATTCTACCTTTCAGAAGAAGCACCTTCAGGTGGCATAGACAGGCAGCAGTTCTATATAAATAAACTAAAACTCTATATTGAAGAATACAAAGCCAAAAGCGGCAGAAATCTTACATATTCGATAGAAACCTTCGGATGTCAGATGAATTTTCATGATTCAGAGAAGCTTGAAGGTATTCTTGAAAACATAGGTTATAAAAAGGCTGACAGCAATACAGCGGACCTCATAATCTTTAATACCTGTACTATAAGGGAAAATGCCAATCTTAAGCTGTACGGTCATCTCGGCACTTTAAAGAAGAGAAGGCTCACATCTCCTGATATGATGATAGGTATATGCGGATGCATGATGCAGGAGCCTACAGTTATAGAGAATATCAAGACTAAGTATAAATATGTAGATCTCGTATTCGGTACATTTAACTTCCATAAAGTTGCAGAAATCATATTCAAAAGGATATCTACGGGAAAACAGGTTATTGAAATTGAAAAAGAAGCTGTTGAAAATGTAGAGAATCTCCCATCTAAGAGAAAATATGAATTCAAATCCGGTCTGAACATAATGTATGGATGCAACAATTTCTGTACGTACTGCATAGTCCCTTACGTAAGAGGACGTGAACGAAGCAGAACTCCGGAGGATATACTTGAAGAAGCAAGAAGGCTTGCAGCCGATGGCGTTAAGGAGATAATGCTTCTCGGTCAGAATGTAAATTCCTACGGTACTAACTTCCTTGCAGAAAGCGATATTATTAAGAACAATCCTGATTACAGCTTCCCTGAACTACTGGATGATATATGTAAGATTCCTGAATTTGAGCGTGTCAGATTTATGACAAGTCATCCGAAGGATCTTTCAGATAAACTTATTGATGTAATTTCTAAGAATAAAAATGTATGTCGAAGCATACATCTACCGGTTCAGTCCGGCTCAAATGAAATCCTTCGACGTATGAACCGAAAATACACGAGAGAATCCTACATAGAACTCCTTAATAAGCTTAAGGACAGGATTCCTGATGTATCAATAACAACTGATATCATAGTAGGTTTTCCAGGCGAAACAGATGCCGATTTCGAAGATACTCTCAGCCTTGTCGAAATGGCCGGATATGATCAGGCATTTACCTTCATATATTCCAAGAGAACCGGTACTCCTGCAGCCGGATATGATGATCAGATTGATGACGACGTAATTAAGACTCGTTTTGATAGATTGTTAGATGCTGTAAACAGGACTACAAAGGAAAGGGTCAGCAGATTTAAGGACCTCACCCTTCCTGTACTTGTCGAAGAAGAAGATAAGGACATGGAGGGATATCTTACCGGAAAGACTGAATACAGCACAACGGTACATTTTAAAGGTGATAAATCTCTGATCGGAGAGATAGTTCCGGTCAAACTAAGTGTTCATAAAGGTTTCTACTACCTGGGTGAGCTGACAGAAGAGGTGTAAAGTGGCAAATAAACTGTCTCCTATGATGGAGCATTATTTAAGTGTTAAATCTGAATACAGTGACTGTGTTATATTCTACAGACTCGGTGACTTTTATGAGCTTTTCTTTGATGATGCACTTGAAATATCAAAAGAACTTGAGCTTACTCTGACAGGAAAGGACTGCGGATTGGAAGAGCGCGCTCCTATGTGCGGAATACCTTACCATGCAGCTGATACCTATATCAGAAGACTTGTGGATAACGGTCATAAGGTTGCTATATGTGAACAGGTCGAGGACCCAAAGCTTGCAAAAGGTCTTGTTGAAAGAAAAGTTATAAAGATAGTTACTCCCGGTACTATAACAAACGCTGAGAATCTGGAAGATGGCAGAAACAATTACATAATGTGCATATCATATTCAGGTTCTTCATTCGGTATAGCTGTTTCTGATATTTCAACGGGAAAATTCCTTACAACAGCTGTAAATGAAGCATCATCAGTCATTGATGAAATATATAAATTTGAACCAAGTGAGATAATATATCAGGACAGTTTCGAGATATCAGGTATTAATCTTGTGACTGTAAAAGAAAAGCTTGGAATAACTATGAATCCGGCTCCAAAGCACTATTTTGATTATCTTTCTTCAGTTGAAAGATTAAAGAGAGTATTTAAGGTGGGTTCAATAGAAGGCCTCGGCCTTAAAGATATGGATGATGCTGCCATAGCTTCAGGCGCACTTATTGAGTATCTTACCGACACTCAGATGGATGCTCTTGAGCAGATCAACGACCTTCATATATATTTCAGAAATGAGTATATGATAGTCGATTCTTCTACCAGACGTAATCTCGAGCTGACTGAAACCATGCGTGAAAAGAAGAAGATGGGTTCTCTTCTGTGGGTACTCGACAAGACCAAGACTGCAATGGGCGCCAGAATGCTTCGAGAATTCGTAGAGCAGCCTCTTCTCAAAGAAGACCGTATAAATAAGCGTCTGGATGCTATCGAGAGCCTTAATGATAATCTTATATGCAGAGATGAAATGAGAGAGTATCTCAATTCTGTATATGACCTTGAAAGGCTCATGACAAGGATCACCATAAAAACTGCCAATCCAAGAGATATGCTGGCATTCAAGACATCGCTGCAGTACCTTCCATACATTAAGAATATATTTGGTGAGCTTACCGGTGATATATTCAAAGAGATGAGCGATTTATTTGACCCTCTTACAGATCTTTATGAGCTTCTGGAGGCTTCTATTTCACCTGATGCACCTCTGACTGTAAAAGAGGGCGGAATATTCCGAGAGGGATACAGTGAGGCTGTTGATACATTAAGATATACAAAGAATAATGCAAAGACACTTCTTTTCAATATAGAGGAAAACGAAAAAGAAAAGACAGGTATCAAGAATCTCCGTATTAAATATAATAAAGTATTTGGATATTATCTTGAAGTAACCAATTCATTTCTTGATAAGGTTCCTGATTATTTCATTCGTAAGCAGACTCTGACAAATGCAGAGAGATTTACGACAGAAGAGCTTAACAATCTTGCAGGTGAGATACTTGGTGCAGAAGATAAGCTCTATGCTCTGGAATATGAGCTTTACCAGCAGCTTAGAGATAAAGTGGCCGCTGAGATTAAAAGAGTTCAAAAAACTGCTTATTTCATAGCTCTTGCAGATGCACTGGCATCGCTGTCATACGTTGCTGTTAAAAACAAATATGTAAGGCCTTCAATCAATAATGAAGGAATCATTGATATAAAGGACGGCCGACATCCGGTTATTGAACTTACACTCAAGGATAGTTTTATACCGAATGATACGTTCCTCGACCCCTCACTTAACAGGATTTCAATCATTACCGGACCGAATATGGCAGGTAAATCAACCTATATGAGACAGACTGCTCTTATTGCACTTATGGCTCAGATAGGCTCTTTTGTTCCTGCTGCATCCGCTAATATATCTATATCCGACCGTATCTTCACAAGAGTCGGAGCGAGTGATGATCTTGCAAGCGGTCAGTCTACCTTCATGGTTGAGATGAGTGAGGTTGCAAGCATTCTCAGAAATGCCACAAGAAACAGCCTTATAATTCTTGATGAGATTGGAAGAGGTACATCAACCTTTGACGGTCTTGCTATAGCATGGGCTGTGGTTGAGTATATAGCTGACAGTGACACCATAGGTGCAAAAACACTTTTTGCAACTCATTATCACGAGCTTACAGAACTTGAAGACAGAATATCCTCTGTGAATAATTACAGTATAGCTATTAAGCAGGATAAGAATTCTATAGTTTTCCTTCGTAAGATAGTAAAAGGCGGTTCTGATGGTTCATATGGTATAGAAGTAGCAAAGCTTGCCGGAGTTCCTTCTGCTGTAATCAACAGGGCAAATGAAATATCTCAGATACTTGAGAAAGAAGACCTGACAGGAAACACAAAGAATATCTCTTCATTTAAAAAGGAAAGCAGTAAAGAGAGTAAAGAAGAACAACTCTCATTCTTTGCAAGCCCTGAAGAGCTGAATATATCAGCGGAGCTGAGAAGCCTGGATCTTAACTCAATGACACCGATCAAAGCTATGTTATATCTTGAAGAACTAAAGGAAAGACTTTCATGATCAAAGTACTGGACCAAAATGTAATAGATAAGATTGCTGCAGGCGAAGTAGTTGAACGTCCAAAAAGCATTGTAAAAGAGCTTGTAGAGAACTCTATCGATGCAGGAGCAACAAGAATTACTGTAGAAATCAGGGATGGCGGCAAGGAATACATCCGCGTAACTGACAATGGATGTGGAATACCGGGCGACGAGATACGTCTTGCCTGTGAAAGACATGCCACGAGCAAGCTTACAACAGCTGACGAGCTAAGCGGAATAGCAACACTCGGATTCCGAGGCGAAGCACTCTCAACCATATCCGCGGTAACTGAAACTGAAATCATTACAAAAACTGCTGACAGCTCTACGGGAATCAAATACATAGTACATGGTGGCAAAGAGATAGAACTGTCTGAGACTGGAGCTCCAAACGGAACAACAATAATCTCAAGAAACATATTCTTTAATACCACACCGAGACTTAAGTTCCTTAAAACCGGTATGACTGAGGGCTCATATATAAATGACATTATGACCAGATTTGCCCTTTCAAGTCCTGATATATCCTTTAAACTCATCAGTAACGATAAAACTGTTCTTGATACATCAGGAAATGGAAAGCTTAAAGATGTAATCTATTCCATTTACGGTAAAGATATTACTAAGAATCTTCTTGAAGTTGACTACACAGATGGTGAAATAAGTATAAAAGGTTATGTCGGAAAGCCTTTCGTCTGCAAAGGTAACCGAAGCTTCGAGACTTACTTTGTTAACGGACGCTATATAAGCTCCGGAATTGTATTCAGAGCCATAGAAGAAGCATATAAAACATTTATAATGCAGCATAAATTCCCGTTTACTGTTCTTAATATCAGTCTTCCGGGAAAGAAGTGTGATGTAAATGTTCATCCTTCCAAGCAGGAATTCAAATACGAGGACGAAAAGGGACTGTTCAGTGCTGTGTATCATGCAGTGAGTGACGCTCTGAAAGAAAAAGAACATATTCCTGAATTTACGGCTACATATGATAAACCGTCAACACCTGCTAAAGACAAACCGGTTAAATCAGACTACGAAAGACCTGTGGTGTCTCAATTTGAGTATACCAAAAATAGCAACGACAACACTTCTCGAGTAGAAGAAACCGCTAAAAACACATATAATCAGTCAAATCAGAATAATCAAGTTAATTCATACAGTAATCATGTAAAGCAATTCAGTATTGAAGAAAAGGATGCATTGAAAAAAACGGACATGGATTCATTTACAATACTGAATGCCATGCTTCCGCCTGAATTCAGAAAGAAACTGGATGAAACTCAAACTGAGAATTCAGATCAGTCCAAAGTAAACTCAGAGTCTGACGTGAATTCAATTTCCGCGCCGGCCATGGAGCCTCAGTTTACTGCAGGCAAACAGCAGGAGCTTACAGATGACAACTATCTCTCAAAAGAAGCCCTTCCAAAGCATAAGATTATAGGACTTGCCTTCAATACTTACTGGATCACTGAGTATTTGGATGATCTATATCTCATGGATCAGCATGCCGCTCATGAAAAGGTCAATTACGAGAGATTCATGAAAGAATTTAAAGAAAGAAATATAGTATCTCAGAATCTGTATCCACCTATGGTGATTTCACTCAGTCCTGAAGAAAAAGCCGCATGTATATCAAATATGGAATACTTTGAGAAGTCCGGATTTGAAATATCAGACTTCGGTGACAACGAAGTAAGACTGTCGGCTGTCCCTGTGAATCTTGTTGGTCTTGAGGGAAGAGATGTATTCCTTGAGTTTGCAGCATATCTCGCAAGTGACGTATCCGGAGTAACGGAAGATATATTTGTACATAAGATTGCAACCATGGGCTGCAAAGCTGCCGTAAAAGGTAATCAGCATATATCGTTTGTTGAAGTACAGGCATTGATAGATGAACTTATGACACTTGAGAATCCTTACACCTGTCCTCATGGCAGACCGACACTGATCAAATTCAGCAAAGCAGAAATCGATAAAAAATTTAAGAGGATAGTTTAAGATGACACCACTTATAGTTCTAGCCGGTCCGACGGCAGTGGGAAAAACAGACATATCCATAAAACTTGCAAAGAAGATCAGCGGGGAGATAATCTCCGCTGACTCTATGCAGGTATATAAAGGAATGAATATCGGTACCGCAAAGATAAAAGAATCAGAAATGGATGGCGTTCCGCACCACCTTATAGATTGTTTTTCACCTTTTCATCCTTTCAATGTAACAGAATTCCAATCTATTGCAAAGAAATGTATAGAAGACATTACAGCACGTGGAAATGTACCTATACTTGCCGGTGGAACCGGATTCTATATTGATTCAGTTGTTTATGACACTTCATTTAACGAGGAAGAGGATGACGGTTATGCTGATTCTTTATGGGAGATTTCAAAAGAAGAAAACGGTCCTGACAGACTGTATGAAAAACTGAGAGAAGTAGATCCGGCATCAACTGATATCATCCATAAGAATAATATCAAACGTGTAATAAGGGCTCTTGATTTCTATCATAAGAACGGAAAACCGATATCAGAGCATAATGCTGTCGAGAAAGCCAAAGAATCACCTTACGATGTACGATACTTCGTTCTTACCATGAACAGAGCAAGACTCTATGAACGTATAGACATGCGAGTGGATATAATGTTTGACGAAGGACTCGTCGATGAAGTCATTGCACTCAAAAAACAGGGTCTGAATGAATCACATATATCCATGCAGGGCATCGGATATAAAGAGCTTCTGCCTTTGATTGATTCCGATTTCACTATAACTCCTGAAAATATCGAACTTGCGAAATCAGAGATCAAACAGGATACACGTCATTTCGCCAAACGCCAGCTTACATGGTTCCGCAGAAATCCCGACGTAATCTGGATTAACAAGGATGAGCTTACGGACGACGAAGCGGTAATCAATAAAATGTTAGCTAAACTCATAGCCACTTAAAAAGTGTCTATTCGTTAAGCACCGACGGCCTCAGAGGGTTTTTCGTGCATATGATTTGTGTATTAATCTGTAATCTATATTTTATTAACTATTAATAACAGATTGATACAATTAACATGTACCCGAGAAAACCCTTGGAGCACGTCAGTACTTAACGAGTGTTTTAACACGAGTTTAGTACTGCTACGTGCGGAACGGAGCGGGAGCGCGTTTTCGAGGGTATATTGTTATATAGTATCAATCGTCACAATATGAGGTATAAAATGGAAATTAGAGAATACTACAAATCACTCGGAATATCCGAGAAAGTATACGATTTCTGCGAGGAAATCGAAGCCGGTTTAAAGGAGCGTTTTCTTGGTATAGATAAGAGAGCGGAATATAATCAGATCAAGGTTCTGAAAGCTATGCAGGACGCAAAGCTTGCTGAGAATCATCTGTATGGTTCTACAGGCTACGGTTATAACGATGCCGGCAGAGACACTTTGGAAAGTGTTTACGCCAAGGTATTCCATACAGAGGACGCTCTTGTACGTCAGCAGATCACCTGCGGTACGCATGCTCTGACTGTTGCACTTTCAGGCATTCTTCGTCCCGGAGATGAGATGCTTTCAGTTGCGGGAAGTGTTTATGACACATTACAGGGGGTTATAGGAATAAGAGAAGAACTGGGTTCTCTTGCTGAGTTTGGAATAACATATGATGAAGTTGCACTCCTTCCTGACGGAAGCTTTGATAAAGAAGGTATCAAGGCTCATATTAAGCCAAATACAAAGCTTATAGAGATTCAGCGTTCAAAAGGTTACGATACCAGAATCAGTCTTTCTGTAGAAGCAATAGGAGATGTTATAAGCTTCATAAAGAGCATACGTCCTGATATTATTATAATGGTTGATAACTGCTATGGTGAATTTGTAGATACTATTGAACCATCTGATGTAGGCGCTGATATGGTTGTAGGATCCCTTATTAAGAATCCGGGCGGAGGACTTGCAAAACTTGGAGGATATATATGCGGAACGAAAGAATGTATAGCTAAATGTGCTGCAAGGCTTACAACACCGGGACTTGGAAAAGAAGTGGGCGCATCACTTTCAGAAACCAGAGATTTTACGCAGGGCCTTTTCCTTGCTCCTACAGTCACAGCCGCTGCTCTGAAAGGAGCCATTTTTGCCGCTGCATGCTATGAAAAACTAGGTTTTAATGCAATTCCAAAGAGCTCTGAAGCAAGGCAGGATATAATACAGTCAGTTGTTCTCGGAAGCAGAGAGAAGGTTCTTGCTTTCTGCGAAGGAATACAGGCCGCTGCACCTGTCGACAGCTTCGTTACACCGGAGCCATGGGCTATGCCTGGATATGATGACGAAGTAGTCATGGCCGCCGGAGCTTTTGTATCCGGAGCTTCCATAGAACTCTCAGCTGATGCACCTCTGAGAGAGCCGTTTGCAGTATATTTTCAGGGTGGTCTTACCTACCCTCATGCCAAGTTCGGTATAATGATGTCCATTCAGAAAATGGTAGATAAAGAGCTACTTGTATGGTAAAATAGATTATCTATGAGCTTTTCTTTTTTGCCCCAAAGAGACAAAGAAAGGAGCTTATATGACTAATAACAGAATCAAAGATATGGCAGCTTCAGAGAGGCCATACGAAAAGACATTGGAGTTCGGAATCGGTTCACTAAGTGATGCAGAACTCCTTGCGCTTTTGCTCAGAAGCGGTACCAAAGATGTATCCGCCATTGAGCTTGCTCAGACAGTATTAAATGCACATCCGACAATAAAGGGTCTTCCCGGACTGAACTATATGTCAGTATCAGAACTGACAAAGGTTAAAGGTGTCGGAAAGGTCAAAGCTTGTCAGATACTTGCTATAACAGAAATATCGAAGCGAATGTCCAGAGAGAGCTTCAAACCAAATATCACATTTGGTTCACCGTCAACAGTAGCCGACTATTTTATGGAGGAGTGTCGCTACAGGACAGTGGAGAGCGTGTTCCTGTTATATCTCAATTCACAGAATGCCATTATCAAATGGAAAGAGCTTTCAACAGGTACCGTAAATGCATCTCTTTTATTACCAAGAGAACTTTTCCTTGATGCTTTAAAGAATGATGCTGTAAGTCTGATACTTTTACATAATCATCCCAGTGGCAATCCGAGTCCCAGTGATAAGGATATTGTTATTACCGAAAGAATCAGAAAACTGGGAGAGGAGCTTGGTATAAAGCTCCTTGATCATATAATAATCGGAGATAAGAAGTATTACAGTTTTTCCGAAGAAGGATTGATATAGATGAAAAGATTTAACAGAAAGAAGGATATAAGTCCCAAATACCTTCTGCTGTTTCTGTCAGCAGTATGTATAGCTCTTATTGTAATGTCTACAATAAGGCCGGGAATGATGAGAGGCATACGCAGCATAACCGGAAACTTTATTACTCCGATGCAGCGTGGTGTTAATACTATAGGCGAATGGATTGAAAACCGTATGCAGGTTTTTGATGATGTTGAAAAACTCAAAGCCGAAAATGAAGAGCTTAAAAAAGAAGTCAGCAGATATCAGAATGAGATAGAGAGAAATGAATCTGAGCTCTCTGAGCTTTCTGAACTCAGAAGTCTTTATGATCTTAATGAACTTTATCCGGACTACAATATGACAGTAGCGAGAGTTTTCTCATCAAATTCATCGCAATGGTTCAGTGAGTTCTATATCAACAAAGGACTTAATGACGGTGTTTACGAAGACTGTAACGTTCTGTCGGATAAAGGGCTTATAGGTATAGTTGTTGAGTCTTATGATAACTATGCAAAGGTCAGAGCAATTATAGATGATAACTCAAATATAATTGCAGAGATCGGTGGAAACAACGTTCTTTCAACTGTTAACGGAAGCCTGTCAAATATTGATTCCGGTTATCTGACTATTACAAACATAGATAAGGATGCCGATATAGAAGAAGGCGACAGAGTCGTAACATCAAATGTTTCTGACAGATATTTCTTCGGAATAACCATAGGATATGTCAAGGATATATCAATGGACACCAATAACCTGACTAAATCAGCACATCTTATCCCTGCGTCAGATTTCAGTGATATTGATGATGTAGTTGTTATACTAGATAGGAAAAGGGAAGTTAATTACTGATTATGAAGAGAGTAATAACACTTGCCATATTAATACTGATATCGTTTCTGCTTCAGTATTCTATATTTTCATTTCACAGCACAAGAGGTGTAAGTCCTAATCTGCTCCTGATACTTACTATGTCATTCGGTATCATGCGCGGCAGAAAGGAAGGAATGCTCATAGGTTTCTTCAGCGGTTTTTTGTGTGATGTTTTCTATGGAGAGCTGCTTGGGCCATATATGCTGCTTTACATGATCATTGGATATGTAAATGGATTCTTCCACAGAAATTATCTTATGGAAGATATATTCCTCCCTGTTGTTATCGTTACATTTGATGAATTTGTTTTTGAAACCGCTATATATGTATTCGTATTTCTGCTTAATAAAAGATTTGACTTTAAAGAATACCTTTTCAGTATCATATTCCCTCAGATGATGTATACAGTTGTTGTATCAATAATCATCTACAGATTCTATGTACTGATAAATAAAAAGCTTAAGAACAAGCTCGAGAAAGACATATTATGAGAACTATCAAAGAATTTTTTATATTTTTAAAAGACCTTCTTTTAGAATATCTGAGCAGCCGATTCTTTCCGGTTACTCTTATTCTGATTATAATGTTCTCCGTACTCATAACCAGGCTCTTCAACCTGCAGATAGTTGAAGGAGACAGTTATGTTGATACACTTGATGTTAAGACGGAGAAAACGATTACCGTAAATGCCATTAGGGGCAAAATCTATGACGTTAACGGTAATCTTTTGGCGTATAATCAGATATCTTATAATCTTACATTTGCGAGTGATGCCTCCATAAGGGAAACTGCCAGAAATATGGGCATTACTACAAATGAACTGCGCAATCGTATCATCCACAATACCATAGAAATACTAAAAAAGAATAATGACAATATTACGATAACCTTTCCAGTTGAGCTGAAAAGAGGAGTCTACTCATATAAAGTCTCAGGAACTTCGCTCAAAAACTTCCTTAAGGACGTATATGGAAAGTCTTCTTATGATGAGCTTACTGAAGAACAGAAGAACAGTACTGCCAAGGAAGTAGTTGATTACCTCAGATTCGGAGATGAAAAGAACAGTAATTTCGGTATCACTAACGAATTCTCTGATGAAGAAGCCATGGAGATTCTGGCCTGCAGATATGAGCTCTGGCTGAACAGATATCAGCAGTATGTATCAGTTGTAATAGCAGAAGGGATATCTGAGAAGAGTAAAAATGCGATAATCGAGCATAAAGATTCTCTGCTCGGTATGGACATAGAAGTCACATCCAAGCGTGTTTATAACGATGCAAAGTATTTTGCACATATTATCGGCTATGTCGGCGAAGCATCCCAGGCTGATATTCAGAATTTTAATGAAACACAGACCGACAGAACCTATAAGAATGGTGACGTAGTTGGAAAAGCCGGCATTGAGCAGGTTTTCGAGCCTGAACTTCATGGTACAGACGGAGAAGAGGTTGTATACGTAGATAACCTCGGAAAAGTTATAGAAACTCTTAGTGAGACTACATCTGTTGCCGGAAATGATATATATCTTACGATAGACAGTGACCTTCAGAAGTATTGCTACGATATTCTTGAACAGGAGCTTGCTACAATTCTGTCTGAAAGAATAGTTGATTTTGCTGAGGTTACTATAAAGGATCAGAGTGAAGCAATTCCGGTTACGGAAGTTTACTGTTCATTCTTTAATAATAATTATCTGTCTCTTGAAAAGATGACCGAACCTGGCGCGAGTGATCTGGAAAAGGATATTCACTCCAGATATGTAGAAAGTAAGAATAATGCTCTGGCAAGTCTCAGGACTGATTTTACAACTGAGCCGGTAGAAATATCAGAGCATTCGGCAATTATGAGAGAATACTTTGAATACATATTTGAGATGCTCAATAAGAACGGAATCTATGATCCATCATTATTCGATCAGGAAGGAGAATACTTCAAGAGATATTCTGTATATGGAAATATTACCATGAAGGAACTCTTCAAGTATCTCATAAGCATCGAGGCCATAGATATAAGCGGAGTTGATGAGAGTGATGCATATTATGATTCTGATGAATCATATAAAATTCTTATCGATTATATATGTGATACGCTTAAAGAAGACACTGAATTTGACAAGCAGGTTATTAGAGCCATGATACTCGACAAAACCATGTCCGGCTATGATGTTATCAATCTGCTTTATGCTCAGGGTGTTCTGAATGGTGATGGTGATACAGAGTACACTAATTACTTAAATGGCGCATACAGCAGCTATACATTTATAATCAAGAAGATCAAGAGTCTTGATATTACCCCGGCAATGCTTGCTCTTAAGCCTTGTTCAGGATCCATAGTAGTTACGGATGTACATACAGGTAAGGTCAGAGCAATGGTAAGCTATCCAAGTTATGATAACAACAAGCTGACCAACTCTATTGATACAGAATATTATAATATGCTGTTAAATGACAAGACCAGCCCTATGTATAACAGAGCAACCATGACTCGTACAGCTCCTGGATCGACCTTTAAGCTTATTTCAACCATAGCCGGGGTTTCTGAAGGTGTCATAAATCTTGATACTCAGATTACCGACCTTGGTGTCTTTGAAAAAGGTTTCTCAAAACCTAAGTGCTGGATTTATTCACACAATAAAGCAACTCACGGAACTATAGGTATAGAACGTGCCATAGATATATCCTGTAACTATTTCTACTATGAAGTCGGTTTCAGACTGGCAACAAAATCCGGTGAATATGTTGATTCACAGGGTATGAATGTTATAAGAAAATACGCGGAAATGTTCGGACTCGGCGATAAATCAGGTGTTGAGATAGAAGAGATATCTCCTCATATATCTGACAGTGATGCCGTTCTTTCAGCTATCGGACAGAGTACTCACAACTATACTGCGACTCAGCTGTCAAAGTACGTTACTGCAATTTCAAACAATGGAACCTGTTATAATCTGACGCTTATTGACAGGACCATGGATTATACCGGAAATGTTGTAAAAGAAAACGAGGGCAGTGTGTATTCAACTATAGAACTGGATCCATCGATCTGGAATACAGTACATAACGGAATGCGCCTTGTTGTCACGGACGATCTGAAAGCTAATCGTTTCCTTAACAGTCTTTCAGTTGATGTTGCCGGTAAGACCGGAACTGCACAGGAAGGTGCAAACAATCCTGCTCATGGTCTGTTTGTATCATATGCACCTTATCAGAACCCGGAGGTCTCTGTTACAACGGTTATCCAAAATGGATACAACTCTGCAAATGCAGCAGAGGTTACCGGTTTTGTATATGCATATATGTTTGACAAGAAGGCTCTTGCACATGCAACCATCAGCGGAACCAATCAGGTATCCGATTAATATCAGAGGATAAAAATGCTCAGCAAGCTTAATATTAAGAATTACAACTTCATATTGTTTGCAATGGTAGCTGCCCTTATGTTTATTGGTATATATGTAATCAATTTTGCCGATCCTGATTACAGTACCAAGCAGATGGTCGGTGTTATAGCAGGACTGATAATCATGATAATTGTTTCATTTATTGATTATCATATTATCTGTAATTTCCATACAGCATTGTACATCTTCAATATCGTAATTCTGCTTGCAGTTCTTATAGGCGGTAAATCAGTCGGCGGTGCAAAAAGATGGTTCCAGATAAGTGAATCACTCACTATTCAGCCTTCTGAGCTTTCAAAGATCATACTCATTGTCTTTATCGCCACATTTCTTGCAGATGAGATAGAAGCAGAAAGAATCAACCGCTTCTTTACAATAGTTAAATTCGCTGTTTTTCTCGGAATACCATGTGCTCTGATATTCCTGCAGCCGGACCTTTCAACCACACTTACAATAGTTTTCGTACTGGCAACAATGTTCTACATATCCGGCATAAGCTACAAGTTTATTCTTTCAGTTGTTCTGCTTTTGGTTCCAATACTGAGTATATTCCTGTGGTATGTTCAGCAGCCTGATCAGAAGCTTCTGTATGACCATCAGGTAGACCGTATCATGTCTTTCCTTTACCCTTCGGAATACGTTGATGAGCAGCAGTCCAATTCGGTTATGGCCATAGGCTCGGGGGCGCTGAATGGAAAGGCATTCAGCAAGGATAAAGAGGGAATGACGGTTACTGAAGCAAGGCTTGTTTCAGAGCAGAGAACTGACTTCATTTTTTCTGTAATAGGAGAGGAATTAGGCTTCCGCGGAAGTGTAATAATCATTGCATTAATACTTCTTATAGTGTTACAATGTATACGTATAGCCAGGCATGCAAGAGACAGTTTGGGGATGCTTCTTGCGTCTGGTATGGCGTGTCTTATCGGATATCAGTCGTTCATAAATATTGGGGTAGCAACGGCTGTTCTTCCGAATACAGGTATACCATTGCCGTTCGTGAGCTATGGTCTTTCATCGCTCATGAGTATTTCGCTTGGCATGGGGATCATACTTAACGTTAGTAAACAGGTAAAAAAGTACTGATGGGGGTTACGAAATGAATATTGTTCTTATAGCGCATGATTCCAAGAAAAAGCTCATGCAGAATCTTTGTATTGCATACAAGGGCATACTTATCAAGCATAATATATATGCCACTGATACTACAGGACGCCTTGTTGAGAATGCATCCGGTCTTATGGTTCATAAATATCTGACCGGTCATCTCGGAGGCATACAACAGATAGCAACCCAGATAGAGAGTAATCAGATAGATATAGTTATATTCCTGCATGATCCTATGATTCCAAGAAGTCAGGATAATGCATATTACAACATATTTACTATTTGTGATATTCATAATATTCCTATAGCTACCAATCTGGCTTCTGCAGAGCTTATGATCAAGTCTCTCGAAAGAGGAGATCTTGACTGGCGCAATCTATATAAACACTAAGGTTGTTAAAATGAAAAAATCGGGTATTGTTTTATATTTTGTATTCATAGTAGCAGTATGCTTTCTTCTTATATTTTTAGCGAAGAAAAGATACGTTGACTTTGACAAGAATTATACTTTTGGAAATAACACAAAGGATCTTACGGTGACTGAACTCCCTGCTAAACCGCTTACGGGATTCCAGTCAACTTTTGCGTGTATCCCAAAGGATATGGAAATATCAAACGAAACTGTCGACAGCGAAACATTTGCTGCTGTTATGATCAATAATACAGACAGAGAAGTAGTAATAGCACATAACGCATTCAAGAGATCATATCCTGCAAGTATAACAAAGCTCATGACATTCATACTTGTAAATGAAAAGCTCGCAGAAGGAAAGCTTTCTCTTGATTCTGTTGTTACTATTCAGTCAACACCTACCTTCGGTAATCATACAGGTGTTATGAAGAGTCCTCTTGTTAAAGGATGTTCCATATCCGTAAGGAATCTTCTTTTCGGACTTATGCTGAGATCCTACAATGATTATGCAGTTATTCTTGCAGAGACCTTTGGAGGCTCAGAAGCTGAATTCGTTAATATGATGAATGAGAAAGCAAAGGAGCTTGGATGTACAAGCTGTCATTTTGTTAATCCTCACGGTATACATGAGCCTGAACACTACGTAAGTGCATACGATCTGTATCTCATCATAAACGAAGCCAATAAATATGAGCTTCTTCATGAGATTGATTCCTATGATACTTACATTTATAACTATTCAGATGTATCAGGCCTCGCTGCTACAGATGAAATAGAGCCTACAAACAGACTTACTAACGGTGAATTCAGTGTTTCAGGAAATGCAAAGATAGAAGTCTGGAAGACCGGAACAACTGATAAGGCAAAATACTGTATCAATATGATAACAACTATCGGTGACAAGGAATATACAATCGTCATACTTGGATGTAACACTTCGGATGAGCTATATTCACTTGCAATAAAAATGCTAAATTATGCAAAATAATATTTAACCCAGAAGGTTAGAAGAGTGGCAAATAGAAGAAGAAAAAAACGTAAGGGCAGAAAGTCTAACGTTATACAGTTCAATAATGTTATAAGGATAAACTATGCTGTAGTTCTGTTTGTCGTTATCTTTATATACGTCGCTATAAGTGCCTTCATTTCCATGAGCAAGGAAACAATTTCCATATATGAGGTACGTGAAAGCGATATCAACAACAATTCTATAGCAGTCGGCGTTGCTCTCAGAAAAGAAAGCGTCATAAGGACTCATAAGTCAGGATATGTCTGTTATTTTGCCCGTGAGGGTGAAAAGGTCGGCAGTGGATATGGCGTCTGTGCCATAGATGAAACCGGAGACATCATCAATTCAATCTCCATTTCCGGAGAAAATTCAAAAGAGCTTTCAGATGAAGATTATGCTTCCATAAGAAATCTTATATCTCAGTATAAGACTCAGTATAAGAACGAAGAATTCTTCGAAGTCTACAACTTTAAGAGTAATATAGAAGATAAGGTCTTTGAGATAGGAAGTGATATTCTCAATGATACAATTGAAAATGAAACGTCAACCGTAAAAGCCACACTGGAAGAGATTTCAACAAGTGACAGTGGAATAATCATATATTCAACAGATGGTTACGAGAATACCACCGTATCAACGATAAATGACAAATCTTTCGACAAATCCGATTATGAAAAAATATCTCTGAAGACCGGTGATATTTTAAGTTCTGACAGCCCGGTATTTAAGATTGTTACAGATGAAAACTGGTCAGTTGTATGTCAGATTGATGATTCAACAAAAGACAGGATCAAGGATCTCGAATACATTACATTTACACTTAATGGAAGTGACGAAATGTATGTATCCAACTACACAATTGAGAAAAGAGAGAATAAGAATTATCTTATAATGAATCTCAACAAATATATGATTGAGTTCATCAATGACAGATTTCTTAATGTTGAGATAATTCTTGACCGATTTGAAGGTTTGAAGGTACCAAAGACATCTATAGCTGTCAAAGAGGTATATACTGTTGATAAGAAGTTTATAATTGATGCAAATGGTTCATATTCATTAAAGGTTCAGTCGAGAGATGAATCCGGAAATATACAGACAGTCAACAGAGATATCAAGGTATATAAGGTGGTTGACGATGTCTATTATGTTGATCCTGAGGATCTCGAAGAAACAGATACCCTCGTAAGTACGGATGACAAAGATACCATTGGAGTTTCGCTTGTTCAGACAGGCAATATTGAAGGTGTTTATATAGTTAATCAGGGTGTCGCTGATTTCAATATGATAAACATCCTTAAGGATGGTGAAGAATTTGTCATAGTCGAGAAAGAGAAGGGACTCCGCGAGTTCGACAAGATTGTAATGAATGCTGATAAAGTAACAGAGAATCAGATAGTTTATTAGGAAGAAGGTTTTAGAATTGCTGATAGAGAATTATCGAGAAGTTGAAGCAAATATAGTAAAAGCATGTGAAAGAAGTGGAAGAGATCCTAAAGAAGTTACTCTTATCGCTGTAAGCAAGACAAAACCGCTCAGTGACATAGAAGAACTTGCTTCATACGGTGTGATGGAATTTGGCGAAAATAAACCGCAGGAGATGAAAGAGAAGATTGAAAATGTAAGTAAACCGGTACATTTTCATCTTATCGGTCACCTTCAGACCAATAAGGTTAAAATAACTGTTGGAAAGGCAGTGCTCATACATTCTGTAGATTCACTTCATCTGGCAGAAGCCATAGAAAAAGAATCAGCCAAGAGAGATTTTGTTACAGATGTACTTATTGAAGTAAACATGGCTGAAGAAGAAACAAAATTCGGACTCAGCAGTGATGAAACTGAAGCTCTTGTCAGAGAAATCAGTAAGCTTCCACATGTTAAGATCAAAGGTCTTATGACTATAGCTCCTTTCGTTCCGGATCCCGAAGAAAACCGTCCTGTTTTCAAGGCTATGAAGGAATTATTACTTGACATAAAATCGAAAAACATAGATAATGTTGACATGGATATTTTGTCAATGGGAATGACAAATGATTACATCGTTGCAGTTGAAGAAGGCTCTACTATGGTAAGAGTCGGAACTGCAATTTTTGGTGCGAGAAATTATAATGTGTAAGGAGAAAGAAGATGCCTAATTTCAAGAGTTTTCTTGACCGTTTCAGGATTCAGGATGATGACGAATACGATGATGAAGAATATGATGACGATATATTCGATGACGATGAAGATGACGAAATTGATGACGTCCTTCCTTCATTTGGAAGAAGAAATAAAAAAGCTCCTGCTCCAAGCGAAGAAAGACCAAGCTATTCAAGACCTCTCCCAGAAAAAGAGCCACGTGTATACAGAGAGAGAAGTACACCTACTCAGCACACTCCTTTCCAGAAGGACAGAGACAGGGATAGAGAAAGAGAAAGCAGACGACCTGCTTATTCACCTGCTCCGGCACCACAGCCGTCATACAGAACAAGCAGCAATGTGATGTCAATGGCACCGGTACCTGTAGAGAAGAAATCCTCATACAGACCATCAAGTGAAGTTTATGTTATTAAACCACAGGAATTTGATGATGCTCAGACTGTTGCAGATTTCCTCAAGACAGGTAAGACTATAGTGATCAATTTAGAGGGGCTTGAAATTGATCCTGCACAGAGAATTATCGATTTCATCGGTGGTGCCTGCTATGGTATTAACGGTGAGCTTAAAGCAATATCTTCAAATATATTTATTGCAGCACCGGACAATATTGAGGTTTCCGGTGACCTTCGTGAAGAGATAGAAACAAGTCTGTCTCCTCAGCTTGGGAGGTATTAAGGGGGATTTTTAGTATATGTTAACGCCAGTTGATGTTAAACAGAAAAAGTTTAAAGGCGGCATTGGTTACGATAAGAACGATGTTAATTCTTTCTTTGATGAAGTTGTAGCAAGCTATCAGGAACAGTATAAGACAAATGCTGATCTTAAGGCGAAGGTCATTACTCTCACTGATGAAAATCAGCATTATAAGATAATGGAAGAGGATCTTCAGAAGAAGCTTATGCTTGCGGAGAAGAACACTGAAGTTGCCAGATCAAATGCTGAAAGAGAAGCAAATACAATGATCATGGAAGCCAAGGCAAGGGCAAATGAAATTGTCAGCCAGGCCTATGTTGAACTTGATGATGTAACAAATAAGATCAAGGAACTTGAAACAAAATATGCTGAATACAAAAGTGGTTTTGCTGAGATTGTAGCACAGATGTACAGATTCCTTGAGATTAATGATATTGATCCAAATGCGATGATAGATCCTAAGTTTGCATCCAATTCGGGTAATAACAATAATCAGGGCCAGGCATTCCAGGGTGACCCTATAGGACTCGGAAGCTCTGATACTATGGGTGCATCAAGAGAAGATAAAAGAAGTAATGCTTCTAACGTTTATGGTTCAACTCTTGGCGGTGAAGGAATAGATCCTTTTGCAGATATGTCAGACCTTGACGATCTTTTCAATTCACCTATCAAGCCAACTAAAATGACCATGAAGGATGACGACAAGATCAAACCTACGAAACCAATATCAACAGATTATTAGGAATTATAAATAGCATCCGATATATAGGATGCTATTTTACTTAGAACTTAAAAATATGAACAAAAAGAAGAACATAACCGCTGCGGTTATACTCGCGGCAATACTTGTAATAGTAGATCAGATAACTAAATATGCAGTTGTAAAAAATATGAGTATAGGAGAGTACAAGCCTCTAATTGGCGATGTATTCGGACTTGAGTATATAAAAAACACCGGCTCTGCATGGGGAATGCTCAGTTCACATACCACATTACTCATAATCCTTTCACTTATAATCTTTATATTAATAATATATGGATATAAGAATCTGCTTTGCTCTGACAGATATAAGATATTACGAATCTGTCTTGTAGTCGTATTCGGCGGAGCAATCGGAAATCTCATCGACAGAATAAGACTTAAATATGTAGTTGATTTTTTATACTTCAAGCTTATAGATTTTCCAATTTTTAATTTTGCAGATATATGTGTTACCGTAACACTGTTCCTGTTGATTCTTCTTTTTATCTTCAAGTATAAGAATAAAGATTTTGATGTACTTCTTGGAGAAGCTGTTTACTCTGATGGTAAGTATATTGATAAAAATGAATCAAATGATAGTGATAAAAATGATACTGTTGAAAATGAAACTGATGAAAATGAAGCTTAGTTGTCAATAAATATATTATGTTAACAATAATGATATGATCGAAGAAATCGGGGTAAAAACAGAAGCAGAAGAGTCGTTTGACTCGATAGTAATAGAAGAAGATACTTGTGGTGAGAGAATAGACAAGTATCTTTCTTTGGTTTATCCGGAAATGTCACGTTCTTTCATTCAGAATCTTATTGATAAACAGAACATAACTGTTAATGGTGCTAAAACAAAGTCAAATTATAAGCTTAAAGCAGGTGACAAACTTGATATTGTTATACCTGAGCCTGATATCCTTGACGTTGTTCCCGAAGATATTCCGCTTGATATAGTATATGAAGATAGTGATATAATAGTTGTAAATAAGCCTCAGGGAATGGTTGTACACCCTGCAAACGGTCATATGACCGGTACTCTTGTAAATGCCCTTATGTATCATTGTAAGGATCTTTCTGGAGTCAATGGTGTTATGCGTCCCGGTATAGTCCATAGAATTGATATGGATACAAGCGGTCTTCTTGTTGTATGCAAGAATGACAATGCGCATAATAAGCTTTCAGAACAGTTCAGTGTGCACAGTATAACAAGAGTTTATACTGCAATATGTTATGGAAGTTTTCCAAATAATCCTGAAGGCACAATAGATAAACCTATAGGACGCTCTAAGAACGACAGAAAGAAAATGGCGGTTGATCCATCAGGAAGACGTGCCGTAACGCATTATAAAGTTATTGATAAGCTTAAGGATGATTTCTCGCTTATAGAATGCAGGCTTGAAACAGGACGTACACACCAGATTAGAGTTCATATGGCCTCTATCAAGCATCCTATTCTTGGAGATCCGGTTTATGGACCAAAGAAATGTCCTTATAATCTGAACGGACAGCTTTTACATGCAGGAGTTCTGGGTTTTATACATCCAACAACCGGCGAATATGTTGAATTCCATGCAGAGCTTCCTGAACACTTTATGAGAATACTAAAATTATTATCTTTAAACGATTAATTAATAGAGGAGATTACCTATGTCAGTATTAGAAGGATTGGAACCAAAGAAGGTTTTCTACTATTTTGAACAGATAGCTTCAATTCCGCATGGTTCAAGAGACACTAAAAGAATAAGTGATTATATCTGTCTATTTGCAGAGAGAAGAGGACTGCGTTATTATCAGGATAATAAGAATAATGTAATCATATGGAAATCAGCTTCTCCGGGCCGTGAGAACAGCCCCGGTGTCATTCTCCAGGGTCATATAGATATGGTATGTGAGAAAGAAGACTGGTGCGATATCAATTTCGAAGAAGATGGTCTTAATCTTAAGCTTGAAGGAAGTATCATAAGTGCAGAAGGCACTACTCTCGGTGGAGATGATGGAATTGCTGTTGCTTATATGATGGCTATTCTTGATTCAGAGGATATTTCTCATCCTGCTCTTGAATGTGTATTTACTGTAGATGAAGAGATAGGAATGCTCGGTGCAGCCGCTCTTGATATGTCAAAACTCCAGGGAAAATACATGATCAATCTTGATTCAGAAGATGAAGGCCATATTCTTGCAAGCTGCGCAGGGGGTGCAACGGTAACGGCTCACATTCCATTTGACACTGAAATTAATGAGGATATGGATAAGCATCTGGTAAGGCTGACTGTGTCAGGCCTTCTTGGAGGCCATTCTGGACAGGAGATAGATAAAGGCAGAGCTAATGCCTGTGTTACCCTCGGCAGAGTTCTTTACAGTCTTAAAAGGGCTGATAATTCACTCAGGTTAGTCAGTCTGAAGGGTGGACTCAAAGACAATGCAATTCCAAGATCTGCTGTAGCTTATATGTATATAAAGGACAAGACAGGTCTTGCTTTTTCAGTCAAGGAAATCCAGGCCAAGCTTTCGAACGAGTTCAGACTCACTGATCCTGACATTAATCTCAGTATAGAATATATAGACCTTGGCGGAAGCATGGTTTCCAGCAAAGTAATGAATGCAGATTCAACTGACAGAGTAATATCCGCGCTCTATACATTTCCAAATGGAATTCAGAGTATGAGCTTCGAAATACCGGGACTTGTTGAAACATCTCTTAATCTTGGAATACTCGAAACAAAAGATGGAGATGTATGTATGTCATACTCAGTAAGAAGTTCTGTTAATTCCCGCAAAACAGAGCTTATCGACCGTATCAAGGCTCTTACAAATGTATTTGACGGAATCGTAACTGTAAATGGTGAATATCCGGCATGGGAGTATAAGCCTGAATCAAAGCTCAGAGACACAATGGTAGAAGCTTATACGGAGCTTTATGATCAGTATCCTATCGTAGAATCTATACACGCCGGTGTAGAATGTGGTCTTTTCGCAAGTAAAATCCCTGGGCTTGATGCTGTATCTATAGGTCCGGATATGAAAGACATTCATACTCCTAATGAATCAATGGATGCTGAGAGCGTTAAAAGAACATGGGAATACGTGCTGAGAGTGCTTGAAATACTGTAGTCTTTGTATCGGATGTGATTTGGGGAAGTCACAGCATTGGGAGGGTTATTATGAAGATATACGACATTTCTCAGGAAGTTTTTAATTGTACGGTTTTTCCCGGCGATCCTTCTCCTGAAAGGATCAGAATGCTGGATAAACGTAAAGGTGACGTGTGTAATCTTACAGGCATCAAAATGTGCGCTCATAACGGCACTCACGTTGATGCTCCTTATCATTTTATAAATGATGGGAAGAAAATTGATGAGATCAGTCTTCATAAGTTCATCGGTTATGCATACGTTTCGTCACATGAAGGTGCTATAACTGCTGAAGATGCTGAAGATATCATCAGTGCTGCCAAAAGAGCTGATGAAGCATCATGGTTAGAAGGTCGTGAGTCCTACAGAAGAATTCTTGTAAAAGGCAAGGCTGTCATGACCGAAGAAGCTGCGAGAGTATTCGTAGATAATGAAATATTCCTTTTCGGAAATGAATCGCAGACTGTAGGTCCTGAGGACGCACCTGAAGCTGTTCATATGATAATGCTCGGTTCTGAAGTAGTCCTTCTTGAAGGAATCCGGCTTTCAGCTGTAGAAGATGGTGTGTATTTTTTGAATGCTGCACCTCTTAATCTCGGAAAAGCTGATGGATCACCATGCAGAGCTGTGCTTATGACACTGTAAGCAATCTTATAAATAGGAATTCTATAACATGAAACAGAATGTACATATTATACTCGCATCGGAATCTCCCAGAAGAAGAGATCTGCTGACACAGGCAGGTCTTTCTTTTGATGTAAATAAGAGTAACGCTGACGAAAACTGTGACATAGATGAACCTTCACGTTACGTGATCAGCCTGGCTTCAATAAAATGTAATGAAGTGACTGAACGATTCATTGGCAAATGCAATAGGGATACGGTTATAGTTGCCGCTGATACGATAGTTGCTCTCGGAAATGATATACTCGGAAAGCCTGAAGATTCAAACGATGCACTTAAGACTCTGATGAATCTTTCCGGAAAATCTCATGCTGTTTATACAGGAGTTATGTGTGTACTGATAAAAGCCGGTGCTGATTCTATATCCGACAGCTTCAGCTTCTACGAGAAAACTACCGTTAATATGTATGACTTTTCAGAATCTGAGGTCCTGGACTATATAGCTACGGGAGAACCTTTCGATAAGGCAGGTTCATATGGTATTCAGGGTTTTGGAGTCAGACTGGTCAAATCCATTGAAGGCGATTATAATAATGTTGTAGGTTTTCCTTTGTCGAGATTTATACATGAAATGACCAAACGTGGTTTCATTTCATTTGTATAATATAAACTATGAACTTACATTTTTTATTAAACATAAAACAGGAGGGGTAAACATGGAAAAGGTATTGAATTTTTTGAAAGAAGCAGGTGTTTATTATCTTGCAACAGTTGAAGGGGATCAGCCACGTGTAAGGCCTTTCGGAACTATTAATCTGTTTGAGGACAAACTCTATATTCAGACAGGAAAGGTTAAGAATGTTTCCAAGCAGCTTCATGAGAATCCTAAGGCTGAAATATGTGCTTTCAAGGACGGAAGATGGTTAAGAGTTGCCGGAGAACTTGTTGCAGATGACAGAAGAGAAGCGAGAGCATCTATGCTTGATGCATATCCTGATCTCAGAGCAATGTATAATGAGGATGATGGAAATACTGAAGTATTCTATATTAAGAATGCAACCGCAACCTTCAGTTCATTTACAGCCGCTCCTGATACTGTAAACTTTTAAACAATATGGGGGTTATTATGGGAAATAAAGAATTCTGGTTTATTGTAGGAAGTCAGTTTTTATACGGTCCTGAAGTTCTTGAGACTGTAGAAGAAAGAGCAAAAGAAATGGCCGAGGAATTAAGCCGTGTCCTTCCATTTCCACTTATATATAAAGTCACTGCCAAGACTCCAAAAGAAATAACTGACACAGTTAAAGAAGCAAATTATGATGATAAATGTATCGGTATCGTTACCTGGTGCCATACATTTTCGCCTTCCAAAATGTGGATAGACGGAATCAGAGACCTTCAGAAACCATGGTGCCATTTTGCAACTCAGTACAATCGTGAGATTCCTAACGAAGAGATTGATATGGACTTCATGAATCTTAATCAGGCAGCTCATGGTGACAGAGAACATGGATTTATCGGCGCAAGACTTCGCAAACCTAGAAAAATAATTGCAGGCTACTGGAAAGATGCAAAAGTTCATACGAGACTTGCTGACTGGATGAAGGCTGCTTATGGTGTTGCAGTTTCAAAAGATATGAAGGTTATGCGTTTCGGCGACAATATGCGTGAAGTTGCTGTTACCGAAGGCGATAAGGTTGAAGTACAGACAAAACTCGGATGGCAGGTAAATACCTGGGCTGTCGGGGATCTCGTTAAGGAAATGAATCTTGTTACTGAAGCTGAAATAGATGCTCTCGTAGCTGAATACGAATCTAAATATGATATTGCTACAGATAATACGGCTGCAATTCGTTATCAGGCAAAAGAAGAAATAGCCATGAAAAAGATGATGGACAGTGTGGGTTGCAAAGCTTTCAGCAATACATTCCAGGATCTTTATGGTATGGAACAGCTTCCGGGACTTGCATCCCAGCATCTTATGTCTCTTGGCTATGGATACGGCGGTGAAGGTGACTGGAAGGTCAGTGCCATGACAGCTATTATGAAAGCAATGGGTGAAGGTGGAAATGGATCGTCCGGATTCATGGAGGATTATACCTATCATCTGGTAGAAGGTGAAGAGTATTCTCTCGGTGCTCATATGCTTGAGGTTTGTCCTTCTTTGGCTGCCGGAAAACCACGTATAGAAACACATCATCTGGGAATCGGAATGAATGAAAAAGACCCTGCCAGACTGGTATTTGAAGGCAAGGCCGGTGATGCTATAGTTGCATCTCTGATAGATATGGGCGGAAGACTTCGTCTTATAGTTCAGGACATCAAATGTGTTAAGCCTATAATGCCAATGCCAAATCTCCCTGTAGCACGTGTTATGTGGCAGGCTATGCCGGATCTTACTACAGGCGTTGAGTGCTGGATAACAGCCGGCGGGGCTCATCACACAGTTCTCAGCTATGATGTATCAGCAGAAATGATGCGTGACTGGGCACGTATGATGGATATAGAGTTCGTCCATATCACAAAAGATACAACTCCTGATAAGCTTGAAGACGAACTCTTTATTAAAGATATAGCCTGGAAGTTAAAGTAATTCCGGTCTAATTTTACTTAGAATAATAATATATAATGCTTAATCTTCACGGAGAGACACAAGATTCCTGGCTTTACGTTTCTTGTTCTCATCCATGTCAGCATAATGCTTACGGGTGGTATTTACGTCACTGTGGCCCAGAACATCGGCTACAAGGTAGATATCACCCGTTTCCTGATACAGGGCAGTTCCGTAGGTACTTCTAAGCTTATGCGGTGTAATATGCTTAAGAGGAGTTGATCCACGGGCATATTTCTTTACCATATTTTCAACTGAACGAACACTTATACGTTTCCTGTGAGAGGAGAGGAAGAGTGCCTCTTCATGTCCCTCTTTAGTCACGATTTTCTTTCTTTCTTCAATATAATCCTTCAGATAATCAGTCGCTTCGTCAGAAAAGAATACATAAGCTTCATTTCCACCTTTTCTTGTGACTTTTATCCTTGAATTATTAAAATCTACATCGTTTATATTAAGTCCGACGCATTCAGATACACGAATTCCTGTAGATAACATAAGGGTCATCATGGCAAGATCCCTTTTTTTATCACGCTCATGATAAGACTGCTGTTTAATTGTCAGACTATTTCCAAATTCAACATTGTCAAGAAAATCAGCAACTTCATCGGATTCCATACGTACAATGGCTTTATCCTTGATTTTAGGAGTTGCAACCTTTTCAGTGACATTCTGGTCAATCATATCATGTATATAAAGGTACTTAAAAAGGCCTCTGAGCGCGCATAATTTACGTTTTTTAGAACGTGCATCGTTTGTATATTCACGGCCGTCACGAACATAATATGACAGATAATCCATGTATTCCTCAATATCAAGGGCTGTAAGTGAGTTAATATCAGCAAGAGAAATATCCTTTATATTTTTTGCATTAAGAGAAGGGTTATTATCATGTAAAAATTCGAAGAAATATTTTATATCATAAGCATAACCAACGCGGGTCCTTGGCTGAGTATTTGGTTCAATACCACGAAAATATATTTTAACAAAGCCGGGGAGTTCATCAGTTATACTTTTCAATCTGATGATCTGGTTTTTTGCATTCTGTTTGCTGTAAGAAGTATTATCGGCCATAACCGGGTCCTTTCATAAAAACTACATATAGTAGTCGAGAGTACTACTCTCGACTATATAAAGCATTGTTATTTTCGCAAAACTACGGTTTCACGAATAATTGGATTTATTCTGAGACGAATTATACTACTATTCTTTTCCGTTGTCACTAACTAATTTGGGATTATTCAAAACCGATATTCTATGATTGATTGCATTCAAAACTCGTTTTTTATCTAAACTCCATAAAGGTGCTATCAAAGTTTTTCTGGCTCCGTCACCGGTCATTCTGTGTATGACCATATCATCAGGTAAAATCTTTACGCATTCATATATCAGATCAACGTATTCGTCCATTGACATACATTTAAAATTCCCTGCACGAAAATCTTTTGCAAGATCCGTTCCTTCTATAACATGAAGCAATTGCAGTTTTATTCCTTTTGAACCACTTTCTGCAACATATCTGACCGTCTCGAGCATATCTTCTCTTCTTTCGCCCGGAAGTCCCAGTATCACATGAGTTATAGTTTCGATTCCAATATTATTTAAGTCTTTAACAGCTTTATCATATACACTTAAATCATAACCTCTGCGTATATATTCAGCAGATTTCTCATGAATTGTCTGAAGTCCGAGTTCTACCCAAACCGGCTTAATCTTATTTATCTCACTGAGAAGCGATAAAACGCCTTTTCCGAGGCAATCCGGCCTGGTTGCTATTGATATGCAGACCACATCAGGATGGCTTACAGCGTCCATATACAGCGTTCTGAGACGTTCTACAGGTCCATATGTATTGGTAAAAGCCTGGAAATAAGCTATATATTTACCGTTTTCTTTACCATTTTTGCCTTTTGAAGGCATCTTTGCCTCAACTCTTTTCTTACCATCCTCTATCTGTTCAAATACAGACTTTGAAGCATCTTCAGCAAAGTCACCTGACCCATATCCGGAACAGAATATACAACCACGTGTATCTATGGTTCCATCACGATTGGGACAGGTGAACCCTCCATTTATGGCAATCTTATAAACTTTACAGCCAAATTGTTCTCTAAGATATTGATTCAGAAGCTTCATTAATTCTTTCCATAGGTATCTATAATCATATCAGCCGCAGCATCAACATCAATCTTTGCTGTATTTATGCAAAGATCATAACTCTCTATATGTCCCCATTTATTTGAAGTATAGAAGTTATAATACGATGCTCTGGCCTTATCTTCTTTAGTAATCTGTTCTTTCGCCTTCTTCTCATTTAAATCCGTGTATCTGTCACATACATTCTTTATACGAACATCCAGAGGCGCATATATAAATACATTTAATACATCATCAAAATCCCTCAGAACATAATCAGCACACCTGCCGATGAACACGCAGGAATTCTCTTCAGCAATCTTTCTTATAGTATTGTATGTAGCCATGAAGGCCTTCTGATTCAGATTCATTCCATAGCTTGAATTATCAATTGAATAAGCAAATGAATATGGATCCATTACTACTGAATAAAGAAAACTGTTGGTAGGCTTCTCGTCAAGATTTTCCAGAAGATCCTCCCAAAGTCCGGATTCTTTTGCAGCCTCCTTAATAAGCTGTTTATCGTAGCAGGTAACACCCATCTTTTCTGCCACTTTCCGGCCTATAAGCCTTCCATTGCTTCCAAATTGTCTACCTATAGTTATTATCCTGTTCCCCATAATCCTGACCCCCTTTTTATAACGAATCATACATTATTTAGTTAAAAAACCTCTCCTTATGATCATATAATACCACATATGCTACCAATTAGCACATATTCCTTGTTTTTCTCGTAAAAATAATGGTTTTGTGATATAATTACTCTGATTATAAATGCATATTTTTAATCAATTCTAATTGAGGGGAAATGTAATGAGAATTTCAATTGCTGTAATTTTCATACTTGTAATAATCGCTCTTATTACATGTTCTGTTATTGCACGCCATTCTCATAAAGCTATCGGTAAATCCGTTGCATTTCTTAATGCTGCTGCTATTCCGCCCGTAATAGGCAATCTGCTCATTACTCTATCTGATGATATTTATATATCGACCATAGGTTATTACTTCTATTTCATTGGCATGAATATTATCATGTATGCCTTGATCAACTTTACTATTAATTACTGTAAAGGATCTATTGAACGACACAAGCCTCCGTTCTTTCTTTTCATTTTACTTTTTATTGACACAGTGCAGCTGTTACTCAATAACTTCTTTGGTCATGCCTTCAGTCTTGAAAAAACTGTAGTTGACGGATACGCATATTATAAGCTTGTTCCTCACATAGGACAGGTTTTCCACAGAATTGTTGATTATGGCACGGTTCTCTGTGTATTTATGATATTTACTATTATTATCATAAAAATATCCCGAATTTACAGAGAAAAGTATTCAATAATTCTGATATCTCTTATTGTAGTAACAATATGGCAGACATATTACATTTTTTCAAGAACTCCTGTTGACCGTTCCATGGTCGGTATTGCAACATTTACCATACTTGTTTTCTACTTCTCGCTTTACTACAGACCTCTGCGACTTCTTGACAGAATGATGACCGATGTAATATCAGATATGCCTGAAGCTCTTTATGTATTTGATCCTAACGACAGAATAATCTGGGCAAATAATAAAGGTTATGAGCTTTTTGACATTCATGACGGAAATCTTGAAAATGTACCGAAGCTTATGGTTGAACGCTTTGGTGACGTTGTTCGAAATCATGGAAACTGGAGTGCTCAACGTACAACAGGTTTCGGAAATGATACAAAATTCTATGAGCTTGAGAATCGTGATCTTATTGACAGAAACGGCAAATATGCAGGTGCTTATTTCAGAATAGATGATATCACTGAAGAAAAACTTCGTATAAAGAAAGAAATGTATGAAGCCACTCACGATCGTCTTACAGGTCTCTACACGCGTGAATATCTCTATAAACAGATAGCTGAAACCTTACAAAATAACAGAGACCAACGCTACGCTATAATATATATAGACGTAAGAAATTTCAAAATAGTAAATGACATATTCGGCACCGAATTCGGTGATTACGCAATTAAATATATTGCTGACAGAATAAGATTCCATTCATCAGAAAAGACAGTTTATGGACGTCTTGTAGGTGATACTTTCGGTATGCTTGCTGCGCATGATTTCTTCGATCCTGATCTTATAGAATCAGAGCTTGCCAACTTCAGAATAAAGAAAGATGATATCGACCATCCACTTCTCGTGCATCTCGGAGTATATGAAGTCACTGATCACGACATGGATGTGTCTGTTATGTTTGACAGAGCTCATATCTCACTTTCATCTATCAAAGAAGAATTCGGTACTCATATAGCATTCTATGATGAAACAATGAAGTCACAGATTCTTTGGAATCAGAACCTTTCATCAGAACTAGATAACGCTATAAATGAAAGGCAGATAATACCTTATCTTCAGCCGATTGCAGATCCATCAGGTAATATAATAGGCGCCGAAGCACTTGCAAGGTGGAATCATCCTAAAGAAGGATTCCTTCCGCCAAGCTCTTTCATTTCTTTATTTGAAGATAATGGAATGATAGTTAAACTTGATAGATATATGTGGAGATGTGCCTGTGAGATACTCTCCCGCTGGGTAGAAGAAGGAAAAGATCGTTTCATTTCCGTGAATATCTCAACTAAAGACTTCTACTTCATGGATGTTGTATCTGAGTTCAAAAAACTTGTAAAAGAGTTTAAACTTGACCCGTCACGTCTGCGAATAGAAATAACAGAAACCGTAATGGTGAATAATACTGATCTTATGATACGTATATTGGAATCATTCAAGAAAGAAGGTTTCATAGTTGAAATGGATGATTTCGGAAGCGGCTACTCTTCTCTCAGCATGCTTAAAGATATTCCGGTAGATGTACTTAAGATAGATATGAAATTCCTTCAGACGTCCAATGATCGTGAAAAAGATCTTACGATCATGGAAAATATCATCAACCTTTCAGAAGGTCTAGGACTGATATCTCTTACTGAAGGTGTTGAAACCGAGGAACAATACAATACTCTTGTTAATATGGGTTGTAAATTGTTCCAGGGTTATTACTTCGCGAAACCTATGCCTATTGAAGATTTTGATTCTAAATATTGAAAATCTGTCAATGGTATACAATAAAAATATTATGTAAACAAGGTAGTATCAAAAATGGAAAAGACATCAAAAAACAGCGTTGCAGCAATTGAAGCACTGCTCTTTGCAGTAGGTGAAGCACTCGAACCTGAGCGTATAGCTACTGCACTCGACATGGAAAAGAAAGAAGTTATTAAACTTTGTAAGCATCTTATGGATTCTTATGAAGAAAGCAGTATGCGAGGCATACGGCTTGTAGAACTGGATGGAAAATACCAGCTCTGTACGAAGTCAGAATACTTCGAAGAATTATCAAAACTTGTTAATATTCCTAAGAAGCACTCTCTCACTGACGTGCTCCTTGAGACTCTGTCAATAGTTGCTTATAAGCAGCCTATAACAAGACAGCAGATTGAGACCATACGTGGAGTATCCTGTACTCACGCAGTCAATAAACTTGTAGAATATCATCTTATTGAGGAGGTAGGCCGACTGGATGCACCCGGACGTCCTATCCTCTTCGGTACAACTGAAGATTTCCTTCGATCATTTGGAATATCATCCATGAGCGACCTTCCGGAAATCTCCGCCGACAAGATTATGGATTTCCAAAAACAAGCTGAAGAAGAAGCCGGTATTGTTGTTGAGACCTAGGAATTAGTATCATAATATATAAAGCCCGATTATATATACGTTCAAAACGCGCTCTCGCTCCATTCCGCACGTAGCGGATGCTAAACTCATAGATACTTCGTATCTATTCGTTAAGCACCAACGTTCTCCAAGGGTTTTGAACTGCATATATAATCGGGCTTTTTTATTGTATTCTTACTAATAGGTATCAAGAACAATAACCAAACATTATTCCAGAGAATCTAAGACAATATCCCCAAATAATTCGTCTTGTCTTACGGAGATAGCGCCACTTTTGATGAGCTCGAGTACGGCAAGAAAGGATACTATGATATTCAGCTTGCCACGCTCCTTCTCAAGAAGAGTACGGAAATTGATGCTCTTCAGTCCCTTGAGACTGTTCCTTATTTCGACCATCTTATCTTCTACTTTTATCTCTTCTTTCGTGATATTTCCAAACTTACTTCTTACAGGATCTATCTTATCATTTTCACGCTTCATGATCTGCATGAAGATTTCATTCAGAAGTACGATGGTTGTATCACCTATAACATCTGCAGGATCTATCTCTTCCTTAAAGCTCTTGATCTCTTCAGGAATTGTTTCCCCTTTATACAAAGTCTTTTCTGCATCAAGCTCCATATCACGAAGCTCAAGAGATGCATATTTATACATTTTATATTCAAGAAGTGCTCTTACGAGCTCAGCTCTTGGATCCTCTTCATCTGAGTCCTCTTCAACAGGCTCAGGAAGGAGCATCTTTGCCTTGATGCTTATAAGAGTTGCTGCCATTACGAGAAAGTCTGAAAGCTTATCTACGCCTTCTCTGGTCAGCTTATCAAGATACTCCATATACTGTTCTGTTATCGCCACTATAGGGATATCAAATATATTGAATTTGTTCTTATCTATCAGGTGAAGCAGAAGGTCCAGAGGTCCTTCAAACTTCTCCAGTTTTACATCTACTACACTCATTTCAGGTTATCCAGTCTAACAAATTAATTTAGTCGTCCCAGCTTATATCAGCTATTTCGTCCTTCTTATCTCTGGTAAGAAGCTTATTAAGAGCTTTCTTTGCAGGATAATCTTCAAAAAGGACTCTGTTTACAGCTTCTACTATAGGCATGCTGACATCATACTTCTCTGCAAGCGCTCTTGCAGCCTTAGCTGAATATACTCCTTCAACGATCATCTTAACTTCATCCATAGCTTCACTGTATGTCTTGCCCTGTCCGATAAGGAAACCGGCTTTTCTGTTACGGCTGTGAACGGATGCACATGTAACTATAAGATCACCGATGCCTGAAAGTCCTGAGAAGGTTTCCGGATTTCCACCCATTTTTGTTCCGAGATTTTTAATCTCATGTATTCCTCTTGTTATAAGAGCAGCTTTTGTGTTATCACCACATCCAAGTCCGTCTGCGATACCTGCAGCAAGAGCTATTACATTTTTAAGTGCACCACCAAGCTCTATACCGACCATATCAGGACTTGTATATACTCTGAAGAAATCATTCATGAATGTATCCTGAACGAGCTTTGCAAGTTCCTCATCATGTGCACCGACAACAACTGTCGTAGGCATGGATTTTCCTACTTCTTCAGCATGGCTCGGTCCTGACAGAACAGCCACCTTGGCATTAGGGATTTCCTCCTCTATAACCTGACTGAGTCTCATGAGGGTTTCTTCCTCTATACCCTTCGCAACATTTACGATTATCTGACCGTCTTCAATGTATGGTGCAGCAATCTTTGCTGTAGACCTTACAAACGGTGATGGAACAGCCATAACAAGAAGATCTTTGCCCTTTATGGCAAGTTCAAGATCTGTTGTGAAAGTTGTTGCGCCGCTGAGAATAACTCCCGGGAGCTTGGTTTTATGCTCACAGTATTCATTCAGCATTGCTATTTCTTCAGGATCTATAGACCATACAGTTATCTCATTACCGTTTAATGAAAGAAGTCTTGCAAGGGCTATACCCCAGCTTCCTGCACCAAGTATTCCTATATTCATATTCTTTCCTCCAAGACACTCAATCTATATATTATTTGTCTTCATCTGTCTTTACGGATTTCTTAAATGTAAAGCGATTTTCTTCATGATTCTTAAGTCGGATTATATTTGCTTTATGCTTATATATTGCAATTCCGGCTATAAAGATAATTATTATAAGACTCTCTATACCCATTGCCTTTTCGGCAGAAACCGACATATCAAAACAAAGCTTACCCATAAACAGAAGTATCGCATACATTATTGCAATACCCGACATAAGTGTTATGGATGCAACTGACATGTATTTGGTTATTGCGAGAGTTGCAACAAATACTGCCAGAAGAATAATGATCATCCACGGATTCAGAAGTCCGACTATAGCACCACCTGTCGTTGCAATACCCTTACCACCTTTAAACTTAAGGTAGAACGGGAATATATGTCCGAGCACAGCGCCGAATCCAAGATAGATTACAAACAGAAGATATGTGTTCGGATAAAAATGTCTAAATACAAGATTAGCTATAAGACACGGAAGGAATGATTTACAGAAATCACCTATAAATACAACGAGTCCGGCCTTAGGGCCAAGAACCCTGAGTGCATTTGTGGTTCCTGCATTTCCGCTTCCGTATTTTCTAAGATCAACGCCTTTAATCTTACCATAGAGAACTCCGGTCTCAATAAGGCCGAATGCATAACCTACAGCAAGGCACATTATACGAAGAAAAATCGTCACTGCTTCTCTTTCCTTTCTCTTATTATGATCTTAATAGGAGTACCTGTGAATCTGAATGCTTCTCTCAGCTTATTCTCCAGATATCTTATGTAAGAAAAGTGTGCAAGTTCCTTATTATTTACAAATATAACAAAGGTAGGCGGCTTAACACTGACCTGTGTCATATAATAAAGTCTGAGTCTCTTTCCCTTATCCTGAGGCGGTTCAACCATTGCAGTTGCTTCTGCAAGTATCTCATTCAGAACACCTGTCTGAACTCTCATGGCATGGTAGCTTATAACTACATCTATCAGATCATAAAGTTTAACCAGTCTCTGTCCTGTCTTTGCGGATATAAAAAGAAATTCTGCATAAGGCATAAATGAAAGGATATCCTTAATATCATCCTTGAAGCGGTTCATGGTCTTGTCATCTTTTTCAATGAGATCCCATTTATTGACCGCAATTATCATACCCTTGCCACGTTCATGTGCTATTCCGGCAATCTTGGCATCCTGCTCAGTTACGCCTTCCTCAGCATCTATAACAAGAACAGCAACATCACAGCGTTCAACAGCTGAAACTGTACGGATGATACTGAATCTTTCAATCTCTTCCTTGATCTTGCTCTTACGACGGAGTCCGGCAGTATCTATGAAGACATATTCCTTGCCGTTTCTCTTTACAGTCGTATCTATGGCATCTCTTGTAGTTCCGGCTATATCAGAAACTATAAGCCTGTCCTCGCCAAGAAGTCTGTTGATTATTGAAGACTTTCCGACATTCGGCTTACCTATAACAGCCACTCTTGGTCTTTCATCCTCTTCCTCTTCACCTGACTGCTCAGGGAAATGAGCCACTACATTTTCAAGCATATCTCCCATTCCGAGCTTTTCAGTCGCAGATATAGGATTCGGATCTCCTATTCCGAGGTTGTAGAATTCGTAAGTATCTGCATAGAACTTATCGAAATTATCAACCTTATTTACGACAAGAACAACCGGCTTACGTGAACGACGGAGCATCTCTGAAATCTCTTTATCAGCCGCTGTAAGTCCTTCTCTGACGTCGGTCATAAACATTATTACATCAGCTGTTTCCACGGCAATTTCGGCCTGCTCGCGCATCTGACGTAGTATAACATCCTGAGATGCAGGCTCTATACCACCGGTATCTATGATGGTAAACTTATGCGTAAGCCACTCAACATCTGCATATATTCTATCCCTGGTTACTCCCGGGGTATCTTTTACTATAGCGATTCTTTCTCCTGCCAGGGCATTAAAAAGAGTTGACTTTCCAACATTCGGTCTGCCAACTATCGCAACAATCGGTCTAGCCATAACTACACTCCTACTATACTTTTAAGGTAATCCATGCCATATGATTTTACAATAATCGTATTTACTTGTAAAGCGCTACCTAGCTCCTCCAGAGTCATATCATCAAGGAAGATATCCTCATCAGCCTTAAGGCAGTTTGAAGGTATCAGAAGCGCATCTCCGAGTTCTTTATCCTTAAGAGCATTCACTATATCCCTTCCCGTCAGAAGCCCGGTAACAGTAATATCAGGTCCAAAGAAGGAATTGGTTATAGCATAGGTTTCAAACCTGATATCAGGGCGGAAACGTTTCATTTCCTTCTTTACATAGAGCCCTGTATCTTTTGCAAGAAGACCTGTAAATGTACTGACAGCCCTTCCACGGTTCTTTCTCAGAAGATCATCGTAAAGCTTCTCCTCTTTTCCAAGGAAAAATCTCGGTTTATGACGTTTTTTATCATATTTGAAGTCAAGAACAGTATCGATAGCCGATGTAAAATCCTCCATAAGGAGTCTTGTCATTCCGACACCGTTCTCAAGCTGAATATAACCATCGTATCTTTCTTCTTCAGGAACAGGAATACCGGCAGTTATATACCATTCATCACTAGCATGAGCAAAATGGATACCAAACTTTTCATAGGCCTTCTTCTGAATATCTTCGATTATACCTATAACTTCTTCTGCATCCTCTTTGGTAAATTTTTCAAGCTGGCAGAGTCCATCCCTGTATCTCGTAAGCCCTACAGGAACAACGCTCACACTGCTCATTACAGGCGCAAATGTAAGAAGGTCTGTGAGAGAACGTACAAGCTCTTTTCCGTCGTTTACACCCTTACACAGGACAATCTGACCATTCATAGGTATCTCAGCCTCACAGAGCCTCTGGAGACGTCTCATGATGTCTCCGGCGAATCTATTGTGGAGCATGGAACACCTGAGCTCAGGATTAGTGGTATGAACCGATACATTTATAGGTGCAAGCTTATATTCTATGATACGGTCTATCTCTTCTTCTTTCATATTCGTCATGGTTATATAGTTTCCCTGAAGAAATGAAAGGCGTGAGTCATCATCCTTAAAATATATAGTTTCCCTCATGCCCGGTGGATTCTGATCTATGAAGCAGAATATACAGTTATTGTAGCAGGACTTATAATTATCCATGAGTGATTCAGGGAAAAGAAGTCCAAGATCCTCATCCTCCTCCTTCTCGATGTGAATCCTCTTCTCAGCATCATCCTTCGTCTTTATAAGAACATCAAGTGAAGTATCTGTAGCGATGAAATCATAATCAAATATATCAGAAATAGGCTTATCATTTAAACTGATAAGCCTGTCGCCTTTTTTGATTCCGGCCAGATCTGCCGGACTGCCCTTCTTTACATTTACTATAAGATGTTCTTTCATGTCATACCTTTACCGGATATAAGAAAATGCATTCTTAATATGGGTAACAGCATCTCCGTCAATACCGATAACATCAAATCTGATATTAGTTTTATAAATGCTCAGCTGTTTCTGATTCATATAGAAAAGAGCCGCAGCTGAAATCTTTTTCTGTTTGGAAGGAGTCACAGCCTCCAGAGATGTTCCGGCCGTCCCACTCTGCCTGTACTTAACTTCCACAAAAACATATGTATCATCGTCGATTGCAATGATATCAATCTCTGCCTGCCTCACACGGTAATTCGTGTCTATTATGATATAGCCCTGACTGCGGAGATAATCAGCAGCCAGATTCTCATATTCTTTTCCTACAATCCTTGTATTGATATCTAATACTCCTTATGCATATATCATGGAACAAGTTTCACTGAATCAATCATGCTCGCCGTGCAGTATCCCTTGGATAAAGGATTGTCTGTGAATCTCGCACGGTCCTATAGTTCTGAGTGCCTCAAGATGCTTAGCCGAGCCATAACCCATATTGCTGTCAAAATCGTATTCCGGATAGAGTGCACTGTATGCCGTCATAAGTCTGTCCCTCGTAACCTTGGCAACTATACTTGCAGCGGCTATGGAAATGGACAGCGAATCACCTTTGATAATCGACACCTCTTTGATGCCTATATCAGGTATACGAACAGCATCTACCAGAAGAACATCCGGCTTAACCGTCAGCCTGCCTATAGCTTCCTTCATGGCATCGTAGTTGGAAGGCTGAATACCGAATTCATCTATAGCCCTTTCGGACCTTGAACCTATTCCATACGATACGGCATTTTCTATGATAACATCATAGAGTTCTTCTCTTTTCTTAGGTGTAAGCTTCTTCGAATCATTTATATATGGAATCTTAAAATCCTTAGGAAGTACAACTGCAGCAGATACTATAGGGCCTGCCAAAGGTCCTCTTCCAACTTCATCTACTCCGCATATATATTCCATATCCTCATACTTACGTTCAAAGGACATCATCTTATCTATTCGTGTAAGCTCTGAATCTATATCATTTATAGCCTTCTCAGCCTTAAGTGCAACATCCCTTACACCTTTTCTTATATCATCCTTTGTATTCTCTATAAGCTCCATAAGAAGAATCTTCTTAAGCTCATATGCCATTATCGGCATTTCAAGGATATTGTTAAGTTTATTCTTAGCTTCAGTAACATTCATTTTTCATATTCCTCAATTATGGCAACAATTCTCCTGTAAGAAGTTCCCAATGTTTTTCCATTTGAGTATTAGTCATTCTTTTACCGCCCAAAGTTATACCGATAAGTTTATATTGGCCTTTTCCTTCAATCAAAAACGAATACATCGCTCTGGAATCCGAATAACCAGTCTCATATGCACCATCCTCATTCTGATTAAAAATAATATGATTCACACCATAAAGATCTATAAACTTCATTCCTCCCTTTTCATAAACCTTCGCATTATCAGGGGTAAAGCTTTTTCTGCCGATAAAATAAAATCTGTAATCATTCCCATTATTGGCATCAGCTTTCATAAGCTCTATAGCAGCTTTTCTTGTCTTGGAATCCTTTATGGCAGAAAGATTACCATATCTGGAACCACCTGAATAAGCTGAGATTCCAATATATAACGCAGCTGCAATAAAAAGAATGGCAACAACTGCACCGAAACCGGATTTTTCATGAATCAATTTATCCCTGTACATGAGATAAAACGGTGGCAGGATAATACCTGTCAAAAGAAGCTTGGCATCGAATCCATTTGTCTTAAAAACACATGCCATATCCAGTATCAAAACAACCATAACTACTGCAATCACAGGAATAAGACTTGTTACAAGTTCCATAGGATTACTAAGACCGTCACGTACAGTTTTGAAGATCATATAGAATAAAACTCCATATGCGATATACAATAAAATCTCAGTAACCAGAATCAGAAGTCTTGATGAATTAAAAGAAGGTTTCTTTGCCTTTGAAACGGATGTATCTTCTTTTTTTACAGTAGTTGCAGTTGATCTGACTGCATTATACTGACCGGCATACCCCATATCATCTATCGCCGGATCAAAATCTGCAAATCTGTTCTTATCTGATGAATTATCATCCTTCATTTTAAGCGCCATAATAATACCCCCTCTCCATAAGAATAATAACAAAAATAGGCGGTCTGTTCAACCGCCTATAGTCTTATTGTTCATTCTTATCTTTATATAATCCACCGAATTTATCGAACGGTGTAAGTCGGAAAACAGCCTTTCCGGTAATTCTTTTCTTAGTAAGGTTACCAACTATGCTCTGATCACGGCTGTCGTGACTGTTATTACGGTTATCACCAAGAACGAAATACTCATCAGGGCCAAGCGTAATGCCTTCTTCGCCACCGGCATCCCCTGCACTGGTCATCTTTGTTACAGTATATTTGTCATTAAGAATCTTTCCGTTTATATATAAGTTTCCAAGTTCATCTATCCTTACATTTTCACCCGGAAGGCCTACAACTCGTTTAATATAAAAGACATCCTGCTGAGGAAATACAACTATGTCATAACGCTGAGGATCACTGTATTTGTACTTAAGCTTGTCAATCCAGAGATTGTCACCATTCTCAAGGGTCGGATTCATGGAATCGCCGTTAACAGTTGTTCTCTGACCTACAAATGTAATGATAAGAAGACAGAGTACAACAACAACCAGCATGTAAATGAATATAGAGATAAGATCCTTTACTATATTAATATCATCAGGATTATCAGCCTTGCTGCCTTTCTTCTCTTTGGCTTCCTTCTTCTCTTCCTTGGCTGCTCTTTTCTCTTCCTTCAGCTTTTCCTTAAGAGCTTTCTTCTCTTCCTTAGCTTTACGCTTCATCTCTTTATAGAGATCATCATTCTCAGGAACTTCACCTGCCAGTATATCTCCGACTGAAGGAGTCGCATCCTCAGCATTTTCAGCTGCTGTATTTACAGATTCAGCAGCGCTTTCAACAGCTTCAGCCGTGCTCTCGACAGCCTCAGCGGTGTTTTCAGCCGCTTCACTCACTACATTTTCAATTGTCTCGTTATTTTCAGTACTCAACTTTCTACTCCCCTATATCTTCAGGCCTCTCAAGACTTACATTTCCAAGCTTCAGGCTCCTGAAATCATCTATTACAATACGGGCTGCTCTGTCATAATCCGGCTCTCCGCCTTTCTTCATGCATTTCCTTACTTCAGCTATACTTGAAAATGCCTCGTCAGCGCCCATACCATCACTAATTTTATATCTTTCAGTAAGCACTTGGCAATAGTTATTTTGCATATATTTGATAAGTGAATAAGAAATCTCACCCATATCCAGGATATTATCATTAATTGCTCCTGTTATGGCCAGATTGATACCCACCTTCTGATCCTCAAACTTAGGCCAGAGTATTCCCGGAGTATCAAGAAGCTCCATGCCCTTTCCGGCTCTTATCCACTGCTTACCTCTGGTAACGCCCGGTTTATTACCGGTCTTTGCATAAGTTTTTCCTGCAAATGAATTGATAAATGTGGATTTACCGGAATTCGGTATACCAACTATCATAGCCTTGATAGGACGGTTCTGTATGCCCTTCTTCCTGTCTCTTTCTATCTTCTCCTTACAGACTTCACTGACTGTAGTCATTATCTTACTGACAGAAGATCTGTTTCTGGCATCAAGTGCAAGGCAGGTTATGCCTTTTTCCTTATAATACCTGATCCAGCTTTCAGTAACCTTATTATCAGCCATATCCTTCTTATTCAAAATAACAAGCCTGAACTTGTTTTTAGCAAGGTTATCTATATCCGGATTTCTACTGCTATATGGAATACGGGCATCAAGTATTTCTATAACTATATCTATAAGTTTGATATTCTCCTCCATCATACGGCGTGCGCTCGTCATATGACCGGGATACCAGTTTATATTCGAATTTTCATATCCTTTTGTCTCGTTTGCCATCAGGTTCAATCCCCTTCAAAACTACTCAACTTTAACAAACTTTTTTTCTTCATCCCTTTTCAGGATTATCTTTCCTATTATATTTGTTTCCTGAATATTACCTATATTGGAATACCTTGAATCTATACTGTTCTTAGTGTTGTCCCCAAGGATAAAGTATTCCTTATTCTTAAGGGTTATCTCTTTATCTGCAAGTCCGGCATATACAAAGCCTTCGGAATAAACGTCCATATCGACTTTCTTTCCATTTACGATCAGCTTTCCACCGATAATCTGGACAGTGTCCCCCGGAACTGCAGCAACTCTTTTGACATCATAATAAACGCCCTTATTCTCACGGACGGCAATGATATCTCCCTGCTTTATCTTCTTGATCTTATACTCGATCTTACTGACTATTACCATATCTCCGTCAGAGAGAGTCTTCTCCATCGATGAACCATTGATCTGAAGAGTCTGATAGAAAAATGTAACAAATATATATCCAAGAACTGCAGCAAGGAATATAAACAGAACGAAATTAATAAACCTCGTAAGAAAAGGCTTCTTGGCATTCGCTTCCTTCTCTTTATTAAATTTTATCTCAACAACATTTCTTCTGTTCTTCATATTTTCCTATTATGCAAAAAGACTGGAGCAACAAGTACTCCAGTCAGATTTGCAAGAATTATTTAACGATTTCCTTAACCTTTGCTGCCTTACCAACTCTGTCGCGGAGATAATAAAGTTTAGCACGTCTTACTTTACCACGTCTAACAACATCAACCTTCTCAACAAGTGGTGAATTAACAGGCCATGTCTTCTCAACACCAACACCGTTTGAATTCTTTCTTACTGTGAAAGTCTGTCTTGCGCCGGTTCCCTGTACCTTAATTACAGTACCCTCGAAAACCTGAATTCTTTCTCTGTTACCTTCCTTGATCTTAGCAGAAACCCTTACAGTATCACCAACGTTGAACTGAAGTGGAGTCTCTCTAAGCTGAGCATCTTCAATGCTCTTAATGATTTCGCTCTTGTTCATATCAAAAGACCTCCATAAAAATATTATAGACGTTCTTACTATCATAAAATGATACAGCGGACCATCTTTTTTTAACAACTACAAGATATTATCATAGCGTGTATAATATTTCAAGTACTTTTTTACATAATATCCAATACTTTTTATACTATCTCATATAAAGATCTATATACCTTTTTCCTGGTGATCTCGACGAGTCCGAGACCCGTTATATCAACAAAATTACACTTTACTCTGTCCAGACTGAGCTCATGTTTAAGATGGGTTATAAGGTTCTTTCTGTTTTCCTTATTTTTCATATTGATAAAATCAACTATGATAATACCTGACAGGTTTCTTACCCTGAGTTCCTTTGCCACAGCTGTTGCAGCTTTTTTATTCAGATTAAGTATAAACTCCTCAGAATCACGACCTTTAACAGCTCTCGATGAATTAACATCTATCACAGTCATAGCTTCTGTCCTATCAATGACAAGCTCAGCACCTGAAGCAAAACTTACACGTCTTGCAAGAGCTTTATCCAGTGATCTCTCTATATTAAAAACATTTGAAAGAGATGTCAGCCTATCCTTATAAAGCTCAATATTTTTATAACCCTTTGAAGATAATTCATTGTATACATCTTCTATATCAGTAATTATATTAAATGAACCGTTCTCATAAGTCCTCCCGATTTCATCAAGTAATCTGGTCATATCACTTCCGGGAGAATATATACATGTACCCGGTTTCATGAATCGTGATCTGGAAATAAGAGAGTCTAGTTCACATAATATTTTTATGGTTTCCTTCTTGATTACTTCCGGATTCTTTGATTCTGCAGATGTCCTTACCAGAGCTCCAAATTTCATTCCCTGTGACTGGATTTCAGTTTCTTTGATAGCTTCTTCAACCGATGCTTTAAGGCCGTCCCTTATTGATTCATTTTTTATCTTATGTGAGATTCCTATAGTTCCGGAATTATTTATCAGTAAATCCTCACCCTTAACGGAAATCTCAGAAACTGCTACTGCTTTCTTTGAACCGGTTGCTTCTTTTGAAACCATTACCAGGATATCATCTCCGACAGAAAGTCTGCCCTCTTTCTGAATATGTACAGGAATAAGCTTATCATTATTATCAGATATCTGGTAGAACACACTGTCCTTCTCGCCTATATCAAGAAAAGCTGCGTCAATGTTTTTCAGAATCTGATCCACTCTGGCTATATATACATTTCCAACTATGCTTTCATCAGAAAAAAGATGGGCTGATGTAAGAGTCATATCTTCATACACAAAGCCCATCATTTTTTCTCTAAATTCAGTTATTACCAAATTCACAGTCATAATCAATTACTTCTTTATTGTAAAGAATTTTCCACAATTATAACAAATATACTTCTGCTCGCTGCCGCCTGCTGATTCAGCTGTGGATACATTCCTGCTTTTACAGAATGGGCACTGAAGCTCTGTACTCTTACCGCCGCCAAAACCAAAAAGACCCATATAATGATTCCCCTTTCAAGTGTTACAAAACTCTGTGATCCAATAATCACTATAAAAAATGTCTCTTAAAAAGACACATTTATTATAAAATTACGTATGTTAATTGTCAATATTCGCATAAAAAAAAATACAATTTAACATACAAAAATCATTCATAAATCAACTTCGTATTCTGTAGATCAGAATGTGCTTCCGGCACAAATAAGAGGAGTATATCCTCCGTTTCCGTCATCCATATATGTCTCAAGTCTGTGGAGATCATACGAGAATCTGTTATACTCAAGCCCTGCATCCTTCATGATTGCTTCCATGACCAGCTCAGGCTTCAGATTATCTCTGCTGCCTGTGGCAAGAAGCATATATATACTGTTATCTTCAACGATCAGCTTAAATATTAGTGGTTTTATGTCAACCAAAGCTTCACTCTTCTTGGTCTTCTTTATAACAGTTATTGTTTCATTATCAAGAAGCTTTTCAGCTGATGACAAAATACGGGATTTATCCTCTTCGCTCAGAGCATTATCAGAATCACTCTTAAATGTAATCCTGTAGTCAGATGCACTTACCGCCGCCATAGAGTTAACAGCCTTATCCGGAAGGATTACTATATCCTTTATAACCGCATATGGAGAAGCAACTCTGTTGAAGCTCTCAATCATTTCTTTTGAAGTGGTAACCGAATTAAACGTGGCGTCAAGGTATTCCCCTTCAGAAGTCATCATAAGAGGCATAGGAGCCGCAAAAGATATGATCTGATGCGGACTGAGTCCCGTCGAATACGATATATCAAGCCCTGCTCTGTTAATTGCCTTCTGAAAATACCTCATCATATCCAGATGACTGATAAACCTGAGCGGCCCAGTTTTTGTATATTTTATTCTTATATTCATACGTTCACCAATAATCGTCTAAAGTTCAAGTCCTGCTTTCGAAACATACTCCACATTTGAACGATGTACTGCCGCAGCCACTGCACTGCGCACGGCAGTTCGGAGTCACTTTTCCGTTCAATGCATTTTCCCATTCCCGAAGAAGGAAGTCACGGCTAACCCCCGCATCTATATGATCCCAAGGAAAGACTTCATCCCTTGAACGTTCTCTTTCAGTATAGAACTTATAGTCTATTCCAAGGTCATTAAATGCATTTAGATAGTTATCCATAACGAAGAATTCAGTCCATGCATCAAATATCTGTCCACGCTTATAAACATCAAGAATAAGCTTTGACAGTCTTCTGTCTCCACGCGCATATACAGCCTCTATAATCGAAATATCTTCATCATGATATGCAAACTTGATTCTCTTCTTGTTAAGCTGCTTATTAATAGTATCCTTTACATGATATGCATGCTCAAGGTACTTATCGCGGCTCAGCATCGGCGCCCACTGGAACGGAGTGAAAGGCTTCGGAACAAAATACGATGCTGAAGCGGTTATCTGAACTGACCCGATACGTTTTTCTTTAGGCACAGTATCAAAATAAAGCTCAGTAATCTTCTCAGAAAGCTCTGCTATTCCTTCTACATCCTCCATAGTTTCAGTAGGAAGTCCCATCATGAAATAAAGCTTTACCTTATTCCAGCCGCCTTCAAAGGCCTGTCTGGAGCCATCCAGTATAACCTCTTCCGTAAGGCCTTTATTAATAACATCCCTGAGTCTCTGAGAACCGGCTTCCGGTGCAAATGTAAGGCTGACCTTCCTGATATCCTGAACCTTGCTCATGACATCAAGTGAAAATGCATCTATTCTGAGAGAAGGAAGCGATATATTTATATGTCTTTCCTTAAATGTATCGATAAGATAATTGATAAGCTCAGGTAATTCCTCATAATCACTGGTTGATAAAGAGCTTAGAGAGATCTCATCATAGCCTGTATTCGCAACCAATGTATCAGCATACTTTTTAAGCATTTCAACAGACTTTTGTCTGGTCGGCCTGTATATCATTCCTGCCTGACAGAATCGGCAGCCTCTTATACATCCTCGCATAACTTCAAGAACTACCCTGTCCTGAGTCGCTCGAAGATATGGTATAACCGGTCTTTCTGGATATGAAACTTTATCAAAATCTGTAACTATAACCTTTTTTATTTTAGTCGGTACATTTTCATATAAAGGCTTATATGATTCAACAGTACCGTCAGGATTATATCTGACCTCATAGAGTGACGGAACGTATATTCCTTCTATTGATGCTGCACGTCTAAGGAATTCCTCTCTGGTCATTTCAGTTGATTTATACTCTTTATAAAGATTAAAGAGTGCATCATAGCTGACCTCACCCTCGCCAATATAAAACATATCAAAGAAATCTGCTATAGGTTCAGGATTATAGGTACATGGTCCACCACCTATGATTATAGGATGTTCTTTAGTCCTCTCTGTTGCAATAAGTGGGATTCCCGAAAGGTCTATAACCTGAAGTATATTGGTATAACACATTTCATACTGAATGGTTATTCCAAGAAAATCAAAGTCAATAACTGGTGTCTGGGTTTCAAGAGTAAAGAGAGGAATCCCTTCCTCTCTCATCTTCTTATCGAGATCAGGCCAAGGTGAATAAACTCTCTCACAATATGTATCATCCCTTTTGTTGAACATATCATAGAGTATCTGAATTCCGAGATATGACATTCCTATCTCGTAGACATCCGGAAAGCAAAGTGCAAATCTGATATCCACTTCATTCGGATCCTTTACGGTCATATTTATCTCATGGCCTATATATCTTGATGGTTTTTCTATACCCATCAATATTTCATCTGACAGAAAAAGCTCCGGCATATTATTCCTCTTTTCATAAAATGTGCCGCTACGTCTTGCGTCGCACCGAATATAGATGAGTATATATTAAACTGAGTTATCTTGCAACAAGACGTCCTACTCTTTCAGCAAGACTCACCTTTACCTCCATACCGGCAGTAAAATCAATGGCATCATCTATGATACCATCAGAGAATATCACTCCATTTTCACCCATATTTGATACAAAACTCAGACTGTCATCTCTTCCAATCCTTCCATAAACCAGTTCTGCTTTAGTATGGATACTTGGATAAGGTTCTCTTACATGGAAAATAAGCTCACGGCTGTCCCATGCATATTGGGGAATTTGAAATCCGCCAAGATTAAAAGCCTTTGCCATTCCGCAGAATTCTGCCATTATCGATCTGTGCCAGCCAGTCATTCCAAAGCCTGTTGAAATAATTACGCCTGAAGATGATTGATTTTCTGTAATATTATTGTAGCTGATACTGTATCTTGCAGAAGTATGATTATTTATTCCGATAAAAATATCATTAACCGCATATAGTATCTGACCATCCTTTGTTGCCGCCTTAGCCATAGATATGCTTTTATCATAATAACTCCTGTTTATTACCCTGTTCAGGATGTTATCCATATCTCCGGGTTCAAAACAGAGAAGCTTACCCTCATATCTCTTTGTATCAGGATTCACTCCTATAAGAGGCTGTCCATCAAGATACTTCATTACATTTGCAACCAGCCCGTCTTGTCCGACAGCAATTACTATATCATCCTTTCCAAATATAAGACTTGGGATGTAATCTCTGTCGATTTCCTGAACTCTTGCACATTTCTGTGCTGCAGCCCTGACAGTCTCAAGAGACGCATAATAAGCATTGTGTTCATCCTCATAATCAGAGAAATCGGCGCCAAGATGCTCAACGTAGAATCTTGCCTGTTCAACTGTATTATATCTTCTTTTCAGATCTTCAAGACGGGTCCGCTTTTTAACAATTACTATCTTATTCATTCCTCTTGTCATAACAACCACCCAAAAACAATATTAAATAACTGTGTTATCAGATTACTTACCAACTATAGTTTCAAGAAGATCAGGAGTCATATTTAGTGTTCCTATCTTTCCGGCATTTTCACCCATCTCCATGAAAGCCTTGGCCATGATAGTTCCGGGTTCCATCTTCGTAAGAGCAAGTGCTTCAATAAGAGCAACATCTACATTTTCATAAGCCTTCATAACTCTTTCTATTGCATAAGCCTCTATATCAGCCTTCTTCATGTCATTTTCAGCTTTCAGCTCAACAAGTTCTTTTTCCTTATCTGCCATCTTAATCTCGGTATTAAGCTCATTCTCTTTGATAAGTCTTTCCTGATCGATAGCAGCGTTTCGCCTCATATAGATTGCATCGTCCTGTTCTTTCAGGATTTCCTCTCTGGCAACCGCTTCCAAAGCCTTCTTTGTCTCAGGCTTAGGCATTATACCGAGTATGTTCACTGAAAGTATTTTAATACCAAGATTCTGAATCACCCCGTCTGTTTGAAGCCCTTCAGAAATAATAGCAGACATTTCATCAGAGATTCTTATAATATCTCTTATTTTTCTCGAACCAACTTCCCGTATTACAATGGCTTTGATTACGTTATTAATTCTCTTTGTTAACAGTTCCATGACAGCAGTTTTCTTTAATTCGTAATTTCTGCTGTATCCAAAGTCGAATGCATCTGCTGCCTTTGTATAGTCACTTATCATATAAGTAAGAACGCCCTGTACAAAAACACTCTGAAAATCAGCAGTAATCACGTCCTCAAAACCAAACGCACCATCGTATGCTATAGTCGGAACCACCTGAATATTAGTATGCATATTATCGCAAAGTACTGTAAGTCCTTTACCTTCTTTGATAACTCTTCCATTCTTTACAAGAATAATGTATTCACTTGTTTGAAACTTTTTATAAATAACAGCCATACTCATAACCTCCTTTGTTAGTATTTCTTTACTACTATCTGTATAATAGTATACTTTTGCTACTATGTCAAGTAGGTTAATAATTGAAATATTCCTCTTACTTGAATTCTACTCCCGACATTTTTATAATAAATATATGGAGTTAATCTATTACTAGTATCATTTATTCAAACAAGGATTAAACATTATGCAGAATACTATTGATGATTTTTGGATTTCTATATATGAATCTGCACAGAATAGCCGCACGACATTTTCGGATGCGCTTCTGATGATAGTAATATTCACTTTTGTTTCGATGATTGTTATTGAAATATCTGAGAGAATCACAAAAAGGATAATATTGCAGAAGGATTGTGGCGAGCAGGTTGAAAATGGAGCGAGACTTGTTTTTTCTATGGTAAGGTATATCATACTGCTCTCTGCCATCTATCTCGTTGCCAGAGCAGTAATCGAGAAACTTACCCACATTAAAAATGTACGTGTTCACGATATGATAATGCTTCTTCATTCGGACACTGTAACCTATTTTTCATATGCCGTTAAAATACTTATAGCATTAGCTATATTTGTTCTGTTTAACACAGCTCAGAATATTGTTTTTAAGATATTCAAACGCTGGCTGAATAAAACTAACATAAATGAAACATTCAGTAAAGTTATACTTAATATTGTCAGATTCGCCCCACTTATATTCATTATAACTTCAACTATACTCCAGTTCATTTATACTAAAGGAAATAACACCTTAGCTCTGGTTTTGTATTCTCTTGTAGCCGTAGCTATAGCAGTTCCGAAGAAAGAAATTGAAGAACTTCTCAGGAGCAGTAATGAAACTTTGAAGCTTGCAATGACTATTGCAGGATGGGTTACAACTGCAGCTATACTTACAGGAATAGGCTGGGGAATATATGCCGGTATAGATCATTTCATTAATTCAGGGGGAACTGAAATCGCTTTAATTGCAGATCTCTCCGAAGAAGAAATAGAAGTAGCCTTAAATACGATATTTGAAGACGATTCTGTGTATAATACTGCTTCAGCAGGAGATAATTCCGGATTCTCACTCAGAACGGATGGTGAAATGAGTATTGTTTATATGAACAACCGTAAGGTTGGTGTTAACATTACAGGACGTGAATACAAATTATACGGTGTATCTATAAATCAGCCTGAAATATCAGCTGTTAATCATATGTATTTTCCATATGATTATACTTTAGAAGCAACAACCGATCTTCAAAATGGAATTTCAAGATCGCACTTCTACTGTAATCCTGACAATAACACCTGTCTTGTCCTTACCGTTAATATTTATTCAAATAAAGTATTCAGTATTACTTATTATTCAGATTTCAGTGCCGTAAAGAATTCACTTGGATTAGACCAATAAAAAGAGAAGCGCCGCTTTTAGCGCTTCTCTAAAACTATTATGCAATTTGATTCGGGATAAGCAACTTCATTTCCATCTTTATCCAAAAGAGTCAGATACTGTTCAAGATTTGAGGGATAACCCGGTTCCAGAAACTCTCTGGCTGTAATGATATCTGCCCCGAGCGATTCCAGATAATCCACATATTCCTTAAGAGTAAAGTAACCAAACTGTTCCTGAACCTCATGTGGATAGCTTTCATTTCCCCATGTATATGTATACATGAATTCTCTGATGAAGTTAATATCTCCTGTCACTTCAAGGTTTTCTTCATCTACATTGATTACCTTCTTTTCATCCGGTATATCTTTCAGGCCTTTGAAATCCCTCTGATAATTATGGAAGAAATCAAGTCCCCTTATATCCTTGAAAGCAATCCGTCTTATATCATTGCTGTCAGTCTTAATTCCGTCTCTTATAATGATTCTTCCACCGGGATTCAGACTGTCAAATGCATACTTAAGAGCTTTCTTTACGCTCTCAATATCAAATCGACCGTTCTCTCCTTCTGTATAAGAATATATCTCATGTAAAATGGAAGAAAATATGATACTGTCCACCTTCTCGTCAAAAGCCGACTCAGCAAAGTTCTGTATTTTAACGGTCCATTTATGGCCTTCCTTACTTTTCTTCTGTTCAAGAGTCTCTATGACATTCTGAGAAATATCAGTGCCTATTATCTCTTTATCAGGATATCTGGATTCCAGCCTGTCCAGGAGTATTCCGCCACCTGAACCTACATCAACAATCTTCTTTCCTACAGCATATTCTATGATACTGTCCTTTGTACTTCCTGCAACATTATTCATAGTAGACAGATACTTAGCTTCATTATTCAGTCTGTCAAATGCATCCTTCCTGAAACCAAACATGTCATACAGAACAACTATGCTTTTTTCAAATGTAAGAAGCCCGGAACGTTCAGCTTCAACGCAGAAATCAATAAGCTTCTCACAGACCTTTGAGAATCTGAAATCAACATATGCAGTCCTGTTCTGAATCTTAATATCAATCTGAACATTCTGAACTGATGAATCCAGAAGATACTTCTCGATTATTCTCTTTTTATATACATTTACATGCTTCTTGCTTTCATAATCATAATAAAGAGAATCGGCAAGCGGTTTAAAATTAATGTGAGATATATCGGATTTCTTAAAACATTTCGAATCAAAATCCTGAAGTATCAGATCAAAAACCTTTCTGATCTGTCCCATATCAAAATCAGATAAAGCTGATGTAAAATACCATAACTCATATTCAGGGAATATCCTGTTTTCAAAGAAATCAGATGAATCATCAAAAATCTCAATCTCTTTCGGACAAAGCTTTTCAAGTCTGTACTTTGCAGAGAACTCAGACAGATCACCACTTAAAATTCTGTGGATCAATGTCTTAACATCCGTTTCAACAGCCTTCCATATATCCAAAGAAACCGCTTTGATGATACATTCATTCAGAGCAGTCAATAATGATTCAAAGGAAGAACTACTATCATTTCCATTGAGCTTTTCATTTACAATATCAAACAGCTCTTTGTTATGACTTACAGGTACCTCACCTCTTATACACTGTCCTATCAACCCGTGTGTTTTGATGAGTGCATAAATAAGCTCCGTATCTTCTGACTTAAGTCCTTTATCCGAAATATAATCCATATATATTTCAGCCGAAGCTAAATTATGGATATCAAGGGGATAACCCTTTGATATCCATTCATTTCTCTCCTTAGCAAGGCCGCCTTTGGCAACCTCTGACCAATTCAGGACTTCATTAATAATAAACTTACTGTGTGCATCCAGTTCCATATCATCAAGTATATCAAGAGTCCTCATAACATATTCAATGAGTTCTCTTCCGGAAATACTGTTGATACTGGTCACACGTTCTGCATTTACATATATATTGTCAGTATCTGTAAGATATCTGAGCCAACGGCAATCCTTGAATTCGTCTCTTATATTATTATCTTTGTCAAAATAAATATCGAAATTTCCCATATGAATCCCAACATTCACAAAACGTTTTTACGAATATATAAACGGCTCGGTCTATGAGCATCACCAGATGTAAATGACTCTGTAGCTTCTATCATCGGCGCTACTTTCTTACGAAAATTAGCCTTATAAAGATTCTTTCCGAGAAGAATCTCATATACCTTCTGAAGCTCCGGTAATGTAAACTTTTCATCTACAAGGTGAAATGCAATATCAGTGTACTCAACTTTGTTAGCAAGCCGCCATCTGGCATACTCAACTATTTTCTTATGATCAAATGCCAGCTTAATCTTTGATGAGATTATATCTTCAACATCTATAAGTTCTGCGCTTCTGGTTCTTTCACCGGCTTTAAACTTAAGCATTTCAACAGGAACAAGAGCCATATAGGAAACTGATATAATCCTCATTCTCGGATCTCTGTTTACCTCTCCAAAGGTATATAATTGTTCGAAGTATATGTCCTTAAGGCCTGTCTCTTCTTTTATACCACGGGTTGCAGCCTTATCGAGAGTCTCATCTATTCCGACAAATACTCCCGGAAGGGCATACTTACCTTTATATGGTTCCTCATCCCTACTGATAACAAGAAGTTTCAGACGACCGTCTTCAATGGTAAATGTAAGGAGATCTACCGCAACAGACATTTTTTCATAAATGGACGAATCGTAGTTTTCCATTTATCTTCTCCATAAATCACTATATTTAAAGTACTTCTAGTTCTTAAAGCTGTGTACAGGTGCAGGAATTCTTCCTCCCCTGTTTATAAATGTATCGCAGGAGTATGGATTAACCTTCATGATCGGAGCGCTTCCGAGAAGTCCGCCGAACATAACCTCATCTCCTACATCCTTTCCAACAACAGGAATAACACGAACTGCAGTAGTTTTCTGATTGATCATTCCGATAGCCATCTCGTCTGCAATGATACCTGATATGGTAGTTGCCTTAGTGTCGCCTGGAATAGCTATCATATCAAGACCAACAGAACATACACAGGTCATAGCTTCAAGTTTCTCTATACTGAGCGCATCAGCCTTCACTGCATCAATCATTCCCTGATCCTCACTGACAGGAATAAATGCACCGGAAAGACCTCCGACATATGAAGATGCCATGATACCGCCCTTCTTAACCTGATCATTAAGAAGTGCAAGAGCTGCTGTAGTACCCGGTGCACCTGCATATTCAAGACCAATCTCACAAAGAATATCAGCAACCGAATCGCCAACTGCAGGAGTCGGAGCAAGTGAAAGATCCACTATACCAAATGGAATGCCAAGTCTCTTGGAAGCTTCTTTAGCAACAAGCTGGCCTACTCTTGTAATCTTGAAAGCAGTCTTTTTGATAGTCTCACAGAGAACTTCAAAAGACTCATTCTCCATTCCTGTAAGAACAGCCTTAACAACACCCGGGCCGCTGACGCCGACATTAATAACTCTGTCGCCTTCAGTTACGCCATGGAAAGCGCCTGCCATAAATGGATTATCATCAGGAGCATTACAGAATACAACAAACTTGGCACAACCAATAGAATCGTGCTCTTTTGTAAGTTCAGCTGTCTCTTTAATCTTCTCACCAATAAGCTTAACAGCATCCATATCAATTCCGGTCTTTGTAGAACCACAGTTCACTGAGCTGCATACAAGGTTCGTCTCCGCAAGAGCCTTAGGGATTGACTCGATGAGAAGCTTGTCAGCCTTTGTCATGCCTTTGGAAACAAGAGCTGAATAACCGCCTATGAAATTTACTCCGACAGTCTCTGCAGCTCTGTCAAGAGTCTTCGCTATCTCAACAAAATCATCTGAAGACTCACATACAGAACCTCCTACTAAAGCTATAGGAGTAACAGAGATTCTCTTATGTACAATAGGAATACCATACATTTTAGAGATCTCATTACCTGTAGAAACAAGATCCTTTGCAGAATCTGTAATCTTTTTGTATATATTATCGCAGGTAGAAGCAAGGTCCTGACCTATACAGTCAAGAAGGCTTATACCCATGGTGATGGTCCTGACATCCAGGTTCATCTTGCGGACCATCTCATTTGTTTCCAGAACTTCATTAAGAGTAATCATGAAAGGACCTCCTTATATTCTGTGCATCATGTTGAAGATTTCTTCCTTCTGGGTCCTGATCTCAACACCGATCTCATGACCAAGGCTTGTCAGCTCAGCTGCCATCTCATCATGAGACTTTACTGTTGCAGTTGTATCAACAAGCATCATCATGTTGAAATATCCCTGCATAGTTGTCTGAGTAATATCAAGAATATTGATATTATTACCTGCAAGATAATTACAAACCTTTGCTATGATACCCACGGTATCCTTACCAATAACTGTAATGATTGTTCTGTTCATATTTTTTATCCTCTTATATTATAGTTTTATCATTCTTATCTATATCAAATACATATCATCTCATCAGCTTCATCCCGTTTTGCCACTGTCAGATTAAAATCCCTGACATCATCCGTAAATGGATTGTCAGCAATCTCAAGCTTAACAGTCTCATAGGCAAGCTCAGGAAAATTATTCTCCTTTGAGAGATGCCCAAGGATTATTGCCTTAATATGATCATTAAGAAGCACTCTCAGCAGTCTTCCACTGGTCTCATTTGAAAGATGCCCTCTGTTACCGAGTATCCTTCGCTTAAGGTAATAAGGATAAGGTCCTGTTTCAAGCATTCTTATATCATGATTAGCTTCCAAAAGAAGCATATCTGATTCTTTCAGAAAGCTCACCAGTTCATCATCATAAGTACCAAGGTCGGTTGCAACCGAAATCTTACTTACCCCATCCGAAAAGCTGTAGCAGACAGGTTCTGCAGCATCATGAGAAATGTCATGGCTCATTACATTTATACTTCTCAGATCAAATGAACTGCATGAATCAATAACCGAATAGAGCTCAGTATCTATATCCCTAGTAAGAGAATTATACATAAGCTGGTTCATTGTTCCTTCTGTGAGATATATAGGAACCTCATACTTCCTCGAAACAGCTTTAAGTCCCTTTATATGATCTGAATGTTCATGGGTAATGAAGATACCGTCAATATCTCTCAGCGACATATCTATGGTAGCGAGACCTTCCTCAATCCTCTTCATACTAATTCCTGCATCTACCAGAAGCGAAGTATCATCTGTACCTATAAATGTACAGTTTCCACTGCTTCCTGATGCTATATTCATCAGCTTCAAATCATACCCTCACTTTAGAGCTTTGCCTTAGGACTCTTATCGAGCGGCCTGTAGCCATTTTCTTCAAGAACCTTCATAATCTCTTCTTTATGCTCAGGTCCGAATACTTCCATTGTGATGATAAGCTCAACGGCTGCATTTCTGTTCAGTGATACGAACTGATTGTGCTCAAGCTCAATGATATTTGCATTCTTCTCAGCAAGAAGACTTGAAACCTTAACAAGCTGTCCCGGAAGATCCGGAAGAAGAACTGAAACAGTGAATATACGGCTTCTGGCAATAAGTCCATGCTGAACTACTGAAGAAAGCGTAATGACATCCATGTTTCCACCTGAAAGAATGCTGACAACCTTCTTGCCTTCAGGCTTAAGGTGCTTAAGAGCTGCAACTGTAAGAAGTCCACTGTTCTCAACAATCATCTTATGATTCTCAATGATATCAAGGAATGCAACTATAAGCTCACTGTCATCAACTGTTATCACTTCATCAATATTGTCTCTTATATATGGGAATATCTTCTCACCGGGAGTTTTAACCGCTGTACCGTCAGCAATTGTATTTACAGAAGGAAGAGTCGTAACCTCGCCCTTCTCAAGCGAAACCTGCATACAGTTTGCACCGGCAGGTTCAACACCGATAACCTTTATCTTAGGATTAAGCATCTTTGCAAGTGTAGAAACACCTGTTGCAAGTCCGCCGCCACCAATAGGTACGAGTATTGTATCTACAAATGGAAGTTCCTTTATAATCTCCATTGCAACTGTACTCTGTCCGGTTGCAACATCCACATCATCAAAAGGATGTATAAATGTATAGCCTTCTTCCTCAGCAAGCTTAAGTGCATGCTCACAGGATTCATCATATACATTTCCGTGCAGGATAACCTCTGCTCCGTAAGCCTTTGTACGATTTACCTTTATGAGAGGCGTTGTAACAGGCATTACGATTACAGCCTTTGCACCGTATTCCCTTGCAGCGTATGCAACTCCCTGCGCATGATTTCCGGCGGATGCTGTAATAAGGCCCTTTGCTCTTTCTTCAGGAGAAAGCTGACTTATTTTATAATAAGCACCTCTTATCTTATAAGCTCCTGTAACCTGCATATTCTCAGGCTTAAGATATACCTTATTACCAGTCTGGTTACTTAAGTATTCGGACTCAACAAGTCCGGTCTTTGCAACAACCTTTGAGACAATCTCATAGGCCTGTTCACATTTTTCTATAGTTATTTCTTTCATTTTCTATCCTTCTTAATCAATATCAAAGAGATCATCATCCTTAGGTATCTCTTCAATATCAGCATTTATAAGCTTATCCATATCTGAATCAATAGTAAAATCAGCAAAGAGGGCTGTAATATATTCACCCGGATCAAATCTCTGAAGATCACCGATCTTCTCACCTACACCTATATACTTAACAGGAACCGAAAGCTCAGATTCTATTGCAATAGCAACACCACCCTTAGCTGTTCCGTCAAGCTTTGTAAGTACAATACCATTGATTTCGGTTACATTTCCGAATTCTCTTGCCTGCTGAAGAGCATTCTGACCTGTTGAACCATCAAGAACTATAAGTGTTTCGACGTTAACCTCAGGATATTCCTTGGAGATGATTCTTCTCATCTTGCCGAGCTCATCCATAAGATTCTTCTTGTTGTGAAGTCTTCCTGCTGTATCAATAAGGAGAATATCAGTCTTTCTTGCCTTTGCAGCGGAAACCGCATCAAAAACAACTGCTGAAGGATCACTTCCTTCACCCTGTGCTATTATATCTACTTCTGCTCTTTCAGCCCATGTCTTAAGCTGGTCAATTGCAGCTGCACGGAATGTATCTGCAGCAGCTATAAGAACCTTTTTGCCTCTTGCTTTATACTGAGCCGCAAGCTTTCCTATAGATGTAGTCTTTCCGACTCCATTTACACCTATAACAAGAACTACTGATTTCTTGTCCTCAAAATCATAAGCTGACTCATCAACGCTCATCTGATCCCTGAGATTATTGATGATTATCTCACGACACTGATTTGCATCCTTGATATGAAGTCTCTTTACTTCATCCTTAACATCAGATATTACCTTCTCAGTTGTCTCAAAGCCCATATCCGACATTATGAGAGTTTCTTCAAGTCTGTCATAAAAGTCATCATCTATTTCAGTTGCTTTAAAAACATTTGATATGCTTTCTCTTGTCTTGGAAAGACCGTCTTTAAGTTTCTCCCAAAATCCCATATTAATCCTCCTCTGTATGCATTCTCATGATAGGATATTTACACTCTTAGCCTGCCAGGCCTTCTTCGATCATGTTTACAGATACCTGGGTAGAAACACCCTTCTCCTGCATTGTGATTCCATAAAGTACATCAGCGCACTCCATAGTACCCTTTCTGTGAGTAATAACTATAAACTGTGTATCCTTTGTAAGTCTTCCGAGATACTTGGCAAATCTCTTTACATTCGGATCATCAAGCGCAGCCTCGATCTCATCAAGGAGACAGAAAGGTGATGGCTTGAGACTCTGAATTGCGAAAAGAAGTGCTATAGCTGTAAGTGACTTCTCACCACCGGAGAGCTGCATCATATTCTGAAGCTTCTTTCCAGGCGGCTGTGCATTGATGATAATACCTGATTCGAGCAGATCTTCTTCATCTACAAGGCTCAGGCTTGCTTTACCGCCTCCGAAGAGTTCTCTGAAGACCTTACCGAACATATCCTGAATTTCTGCAAACTTCTCAGCGAAAGTCTCTTTCATAGCTTTATCAAGCTCTGCGATGATATTCTTCAGATTCTCTTCTGACTTAACTATATCATCTCTCTGACCACTCAGGAATTCAAACCTTTCAGATACTTCTTTGTATTCTTCTATAGAACCGACATTTACATCACCAAGAGCCTTGACCTGATTCTTTACCTTGGTGATTTCCTTCTTCATATCAGAAAGAGCACCACTTGGCTCGACACCGAGTGCCTCAGCACTGCTTCTTGTGAGTTCATACTCCTCCCACATATAATTCAGAAGCTCATCCTTCTTTTCATTAAACTTCTCTATTGAAGCTGCAAGTGTAAAGGATGACTTATCAAGTCCGTTAATCTCTTTGGAAAGGTTATCTCTTCTGTTAAGGAAATCCTTATGTTCTTCAGAAAGCTTATCACGTCTTTGCATGAGTTCCTTCTGCTTCTCAGTTCTTTCCTTAATTATCTTGTTATTAAGGTCGATATTCTTTCGGGTTTCCTTAATATCTGCAAGAAGCTGTTCATTTTCCTTATCCTGACCTTCAAGTCTTTCCTGATAAGTATCAAGCTCTCTGCCATATCTTTCAATCTCTGAATTAATACGATTTATATCTGTTTCAGCGAAGGTTCTTTCCTGAATGATAGTATTCTTCTCAAGCATAGCCTTAGCAAGATCATCATCAGACTTTCTTTTCTTCTCTCTCTTTTTGTCAAGCTCTTTCTCGAGCTTCTCAACCTGCTTCTTTCTGTCCTCAATAGCTTTATTCTGTCTCTTTTCATCATCGAAAAGATCGTTCTTGTTTTTAGATATATCCTCAACCTGAATGTCGAGCTCTTCATTTTCCTTTTTAATACGTGCAAATGAAGCGCTGATGGTTTCAAGTTTCTCAGTAACAGAGGTAAGTCCGAGAGTCGCAGTATTCTTCTCTATGGAGAGTCTGTGAAGCTCATCATTAAGTCTCTCAATCTCTTCCTTAAGAGACTCTCTCTTCATCTTAAGAGATGCTTCCTCTTCCTTTGCCTTCTGATAGCTTGCGGTTGAAGCGGCTATATTCTTCTGAATCTCTTCCAGTTCTCTGTTTCTTCCAAGAAGATTACTCTTATTTCTGAAGGCACCACCGGTCATGGAACCACCGGGACTTATAAGCTCGCCCTCAAGCGTAACTATTCGGAGTGACTGATCATACTTTTTTGCTACTTTTGTAGCAACATCGATATTTTCAGCAACAACAGTTCTTCCAAGAAGACTCTCTATAATATTGTCATATTCTTTCTTGCTCTTAACGAGCTTGGATGCAACGCCTATGATCCCTGCCTCTTTAAGAACATCCGAATCAACATAACCTCTCGGCTTAACAGAAGATACAGGAAGAAATGTAGCGCGGCCGAGCTTGTTTGTTTTAAGGAACATGATCATATCCTTAGCTGTCTTATCATCAAGTGTGACTATATTCTGAATACTTCCGCCGAGAGCGGTCTCTACTGCAGTCTCATAATTCTTTTCTACCTTGATAATATCCGCAACAACGCCGACTATACCTTTTCTTTCGGTCTTCTTCTCCATTACCTTCTTGATACTTACGCCGTAGCCCTCATATCTCTCAGTAAGGTTTCGGAGTGATTCATATCTGGATTTAAGACTTATGATATCCTGATTATGCTTATTGATATCCTGCTTTACGCTGTTATATTTATCTGTCTTCTCACGAAGATTCTCTTCACTCTTATCAAGCTTTCTGTTATATTCACTTATCTTATCTTCAACAGAATTAAGACCGAGTGTCAGTCTCTCCTTTTCACTCTTTTCTTTGATCTCATCAGATTTATTCTGAAGCATTATAGAGTTAAGCTCAGTCTTACGAAGGTTGATATTCTCGAGCATGGCATCATATCTTGCCACTTTCTCTCTGGTTTCACCGCCTTCATTAATGAAGTCAATAATATCTCCCTTGGCTTTTTCTATACTCTCCTCTGTGCCGGTAAGCTCTGAATCAATCTTGTCAGCTTCATCCTTAAGCTTAGATTCTTTTTTCTTCTCATCAGAAAGCTTCTTATCTATATTGTCCATAAGAGAAGATTTCTCAGTAAGCTCATCAGACAGTCTTTTCTGTTCCTTCTTAACTCTTTCAATCTCAAGTACAATGGACTGCTTGCTGGCATCAGCAGAAGCTATTCTTTCATTGTACACATTGATCTTACCTTCAGCTCTTTCATTTTCAAGATTACGAGCGTTGATAAGATCCCTTATCTCATCTATGGTACGTCCAAGAGTAGCCTTTGTTTCCTCAAGCTCTTCGTACTGCTGCTTTGTCTCTTCAAATTCCTTTTCGAGTCTTTCCTTATCAGAATTAACAATATTATATTTCTCCTGATTTGCAGCTATCTTATCGTCGATATCTCCAATTTCAAGAAGGAAAGAACCGACCTCAAGCTTCTTCTGCTCTTCCTTAAGAGCTAGATACTTCTTTGCAGTCTCAGACTGTTTCTGAAGAGGTTCTATTCTTTCTTCAAGTCCACGGATTATATCGTTGATACGATTAAGATTAACATGCTCATCCTGGAGCTGTTTTTCTGTTGCAAGTTTATTCTTTTTATACTTAACTATACCTGCAGCTTCGTCAAAAAGCTCTCTTCTGTCATCAGGCTTACCTGACAGAATCTGCTCTATCTTACCCTGTCCGATAATGGAATATCCCTCTTTACCTATACCGGTATCAAAGAAGAGTCTTGTTACATCTTTAAGACGACTTACATTTCCATTTATAAGATATTCACTCTCACCTGAACGATATACACGTCTTGCAACTGTTACTTCAGTAAAATCGATAGGAAGAGAATGATCACTGTTATCAAGTGTTATAGCAACATATGCCGAACCCTGTGGTTTTCTGTTCTCTGTACCGGAGAATATTACGTCCTCCATCTTAGAACCTCTAAGATTCTTAGCACTCTGTTCACCAAGAACCCATCTTACAGCATCAGCTACATTACTCTTACCGGAACCGTTAGGTCCGACAATTCCTGTTATTCCTTTATCAAATCTGAATATCATTCTGTTAGCGAATGATTTGAATCCGTTAACCTCTATACTTTTTAAATACATACGACTAATCTATATCCTTATCATTTAATTCTGTAATAGTATCATGCGCTGCGAGCTGTTCAGCAGACTTGATCGTATGCCCTTCAGCCGTTGCATATCTTGTTCCCCCCAGAACAACCGATACGGTATAAGTTTTGTTATGATCCGGTCCGGATTCCTTAACAAGCTCATATTTCAAAGGAATATTCATTCTCTGCGAATACTCCTGAAGTGTTGATTTTGCATCATAGAACACACTGTGTCCATCAATGTCGGAAAGAAGGAATTTATTGACAAACTTTGCTGCTGCCCTGAGGCCGCCATCCTGATATATAGCTCCCAATACCGACTCGAAAAGATCACACAGAATTGAATTCCTGTCTCTTCCTCCTGTAAGTTCCTCGCCTTTGCTGAGGTAGAGATAAGCTCCAAATCCAAGTTCTCTGGAAATCTTTGAAAGCGACATCTCACAGACCAGACTGGCGCGGAGCTTGGTCAGATCACCTTCCGGCATATCAGGATATCTCTTATAGAGTTCCCTGCTTGTCAGAAATTCAAGTATTGCATCCCCCAGAAACTCACATCTTTCATATGAATGTATATCAGGTATCTTACATTCATTTGAATAAGACTTATGGGTAAATGCAACGTCAAGGTACTCAGTATCTTTGAATTTATAGCCGATCTTATTCATAAGATCTGTATAGTCATTTGATCTGTAAACCATTATTCATCCTCTGCTTTATCATTTAAACCGGCTATAATCTTTCCGGAAACATCCTTATCTATAAATTCTTTACACTGTCTTATAGCAGATATAACTTCATCCTCTTTGGAATTACCGTGTATCTTCACTACAAGTCCTTTAAGGCCGAGAAGCGGTGCGCCACCGGCATTCCTAGCATTGAATCGGGAAAGAGTGTTCTTAAGAGATTTCTTGATGAGTACAGCTCCTAACTTACTGCTGAATGAGCTCATCATTGCACCTTTGATCTCCTTGAGAAGCATCTTGGAAAGTCCCTCATAAAGCTTGATTATAGTATTTCCGACAAATCCTTCTGCAACTACAACATCAGCCTTTCCGTTAGGTATCTCTCTGGATTCTATACAACCAATGAAGTTAATATCTTTACATTCCTTAAGAAGAGGTATGGTAGCTTTGACAAGCGCATTTCCCTTCTCTTCTTCAGTACCTATATTAACTATAGCAACGGTAGGCTTATCTTTACCTACAACATGTTCCATGTAGAGTGATCCCATCTGTGCAAACTGAACCAGAACCTCCGGTTTAACATCTACATTTGCGCCGCAGTCAAGAAGCAGGCATGGTTCCTTACTTGTAGGAAGCATATGGGCAAGAGGCGTTCTCTTAACTCCTTTTGCTCGTCCAACAACAAACTGTCCACCTGCAAGAATAGCTCCGGAATTTCCTGATGAAATAAAAGCATCACAGGTTCCGTCTTTAACGAGAGAAAGAGCAACTACCATTGAAGAATCTTTCTTGGTTCTTACCGCCTCAACAGGATGCTCATGAGTTGTTATCTCTTCAGTAGCATTAACTACAACAATTCTGTTTTTATCATATTCATATTGCGAAAGCTCTGAACGAAGCTCTTTTTCAGGTCCTGCGAGGAAAACCTTAACATCCGGATTCTCATTTACTCCGGTCACTGCACCCTTGACTACAGTAACAAATCCGTTATCTCCACCAAGTGTATCTATCGCTATATTCAAGCTTTTTTCATCCATGTTTTTAAACCTCACTTTCTCTAGCCGCAATCAGAGTTTATTTTAGCATAATGAATCTCTATACACAAGCAGAAAGCATGGCAAAAACTCTTAATAAGCAAAGAAAAAAGACCTTGAAAATCAAGGTCTTTCAAAGAATTCTAATTAATCAACTGCAACGATCTCTTTCTTATTGTAAGCTCCGCAGTTCTTGCAAACTCTGTGAGGCATCATAAGTTCGCCGCACTTGCTGCACTTAACAAGATTTGGTGCAGTCATCTTCCAGTTTGCTCTTCTTTTATCTCTTCTTGCTTTAGATATCTTACCTTTTGGACAAATCGACACTTTTTCCACCTCCTCGGAAAATCAACACTTTGATGATTATACAAACGACAAGCCTTATTGTCAACTACTTTTTTTAAAAAATGAACACTAAAATTAATAGCCTTTATTTAAACCAAAGCTACTGTCTCACGACATATTGCAAGTTCTTCATTTGTAGGTATTACATATACCTTAACTTTGGAATCAGGAGTTGATATCATTATCTCTCCGTTCTTCTCATTTGCTTCCTCATCAAGAGTTATTCCAAGATAACCGAAGTATGAAAGAATCTCCTTACGAACAAGTGAATCATGCTCACCTATTCCTGCTGTAAAGCTGATCATATCTACGCCGTTCATGGCAGCTATATAACCACCAACTGTCTTAACTATCTGATAACAGAAGGCCTTGAAAGCCAATGTACACTTCGGATCACCGTTTACATATCCTTCTTCAATATCCCTGAAGTCAGCTGAAACGCCTGAAAGTCCGAAAAGTCCTGATTTCTTATTAAGGATTGTAAGTACATCATCTATAGACTTATCACCTTTATCAGCAATGTACTGAACAACAGCAGGATCTATACTTCCGCTTCTTGTTCCCATTATAAGTCCTTCAAGAGGTGTAAGTCCCATTGAAGTATCAACTGACTTTCCGCCTTTTACAGCACTTATACTTGCGCCGCCACCAAGGTGACAAACAATAACCTTTGTATCCTCAGCAGGCTTTCCAAGAAGCTCGATGGATCTCTTTGAAACAAAGCTGTGGCTTGTACCGTGGAAACCATACTTTCTGAGCTTATATTTATCATAGTACTCATAAGGAATACCATAGATATATGCCTTGTCTTCCATGGTCTGATGGAATGCTGTATCAAATACTGCAACGTTTGGAACTCCCGGCATAAGATTCATACATGCTTTAATTCCAAGAAGGTTTGCAGGATTATGAAGCGGTGCCAGATCTGAGAGTTCATCAATCTTTTCGATAACATCATCATCTACAACTACTGAATGACTGAAATACTCTCCACCATGCACAACTCTGTGTCCCACTGCGTCAATTTCATCAAGAGATGATATAACACCGTTAAGAAGACACTCAATTACAAATGAGAACGCCTCTTTATGAGTAGGGAACTTAGGATCCTGACCTATTCTCTCGCAATTGCCTTTAGCCAGGACTTCTTCAGTTTCACTGTCTATAAGCTGATATTTGAGTGTTGTTGAACCACTGTTGATTACTAATACTTTCATGCTTCACCTCGTAAGTTTAAATATTTGCTTGCATATTCAATCTCTTTTCCGGCAACAAGCAGCATGCCTCTTCCATGATTCTTGCTGTAATACATTGTTTCATCAGCTGAATCAACTATCTTATTGATATCGTCACAGGTATCAGGATATATGGAAAGACCTATGCTTGTATTGATCCTGATGATCTTACCGGAGTGATCGATCGCATTATTCATTATTTTATCATGTACTTCTGTAAGAGCTTTATATGATTCCTCTTCTCTTTTTCCAGGAAGTATCATGAGGAATTCCTCTCCTCCGTATCTTACCGCTATGCCCTTATATTTTTTAGCATATTCCAGAAGAATAGCACCCACCTCACGAAGTATCTTATCACCTGCAAGATGTCCATAGGTATCATTTACATCCTTGAAATGATCCACATCTATCATTGCAACAGACAGAGGCTGATTTGAATTAACTGCCTCTTTGCAGATAACAGGAAATGTCTTGTTAAAATTAAGTCTGTTGTTAAGGCCTGTAAGTGAATCGATATTTGCCATATCCTCCATCTGGAGATAAAGCTTAGTACTCTTAAGAACTGAAGAAAAGTCAATAAGAGCAGATTCATAAAATGCATATCCATTATAGAAGAAGTTAACCTTTTTCGATGCACAGAGAAGAACACCGTATATATCTTCATTTTCATATGCAGGGAATATTACCACATCAGTATATGGCTTGCTTTCAAAATACTCATGTCTCATAACTGAAGGGCCTGCCAGAACAACAGGCTGAAGCATTCCCGCGTCTTTAAGAATATCATACATATCAGTCATGATATTCTCGAAGAACTCAACGTCTTCATCTCCTGCAGACTTCGTACAGATAGCTGCTTCTTTATTCTTAAATATTCCTTTATCAATATAAAATGAAACGACATCTACATTCTTTACATCAAATACAGTGCTTACAAGAACGCCCATGCTGTTTTTGATATCGAATGTTGATGAAATCTCTTTCATGACATCAATAAGGGCATGCATTTCATTTGCAGAATTCTCAAGCTCTGTATTCAGTTTAGCCAGATTAACTCTCTGGAGATTAAGCTCGTTGTTTACAGTCTTTACTTTATGCTGGTACTCAAGAAGTTCGTTTTTGTCCTCTTCAAGTTTTTCAGTAGTAAAATAAAGGCTTGTATATTTATAGTTATACTCAAGCAGAGATTTGGCATAATAATCAGATATGATGAGCATAATCGCGAAAAGCGTAACAGCTGCAACGAAGAACATGATTATCCATTCAGTACTGAAGTTCCCCCAGTTATATGCAATAAGACCTATCATGATAGGAATCATACCTGTAAGTCTTTTGTTCATAAGCTGAGTTTCATAGAAAATATCGTTAAATACAATATATTCAAAATATAACAGCATCTGAACTGAAAAAACTATGACATAAAGAAGCAGACAGTCTGTTCTCTTAAAGAAACCACACGAAAAGAGTGCAAGCTGAATAAATGCTTTAATCTCATATATTTTAGATGAAATTGCAAGATTTTTACGGAAAATGTACTCATCAACAAGAATGGATGCAAGACCCAGCAGGATGAAATAAAGTATATTAAAAACAGACCTATTCACTCCGCTGATAACCAGCAGAAGAATAAAGAATATAAAGAATGCATAAAGGAACCTATGCATCATAAGATATCTATGTGTATACTTTTCCCCAAATTCAGAAGACATAACCCCATCCTATCTGATTTATTTTTATAGGAAACTACATATCCCGTTAAAAACGGAAACTCACACCAAGATATATGATAACATATAATATATAAAATTACCAATAAATGATGAAACCAATTTCAGTAATACTGATGACATCAATTATAGAAAGATTCATAAAGAACTATAGTAAAGAATCTATTTCATTCAGAACTTCAATAGGTTCTCCGGTATTATCCAGAACCCGGTCAGAATTTGAAATATAGTATTCATCGTCAGGCTGCGACGTGAATATACTTCTGCATTTATCCTCAGAATATCCTCTGCTCTTCACAAGTCGGTTCATACGTATTCTTTCATCAGCCCTGACAAACCATATCTCATCACAGATTTCTCTGTAACCATCCTGAATAAGAAGCGCAGCCTCAATAAAGAAATACTTTACGCCCATTTTTGCCTTTTCAGATATAAGATAAAGAATCTCGCTCTTTACAGCAGGATGAACTATAGCATTTAGTTTTTCCAGTTCTTTTTCATCTGAAAAAACAAGTGCTGCCAACCTTTTTCTGTCTATCTCACTGGTCGTGGTTTCAATATACTCATCCCCAAAAGCATCTGATATTTCTGTATATACACGACGTCCCGGCTTATAGAGCTCTTTTGCGAGAACATCACTTTCTACAACAAAAGAATCCCCTCGTGCTCTCAGGTGATCAAGTATAAGAGTTTTGCCTGCACCGATTTTTCCGGTAATACCTATTATCTTCATATTATAACCCTGCATTACATTTACTATTTTGCATCATACAAACTTTCACCCTGATGCATATCGATATAAAGTGGAACCCTTAGTTCTGCTGCATTCTCCATAGCATCCCTAAGAAGCCTTTTAACTTCATCCACTTCTGAATCCTTTGCTTCTATAAGAAGCTCATCATGAATCTGTAGAATAAGCCTGGATTCAAGACCTGCATCAGAAAGTGCTCTTCTGATATTTACCATAGCTATCTTTATAATATCCGCAGCAGTTCCCTGAATAGGCGAATTCATGGCAACACGCTCGCCAAACTGCCTCTGCATGAAATTTCCTGACTTAAGTTCAGGTATTTCCCTTTTTCTTCCATAGAGCGTTCTTACAAACCCTTGTTTTTTAGCATCATCGACCGTTTTATCAAGAAAACTCTTTACACCCTTATAGGTTGCAAAATAGTCCTCAATATACTGGGATGCTTCTTTTCTGGATATCCCCAGATCTTCACCCAGCCCGAAAGAACTGATACCGTATATAATACCAAAGTTAACTGCCTTCGCTCTTCTTCTGAGAAGACTGTCCACATCTTCAAGCGGAACATTGAAAACCTTTGATGCTGTTATGGCATGAATATCATCCCCCTGATTAAAGGCATCTATAAGTGCTTCATCATTAGAAAGATGCGCCATTACACGGAGCTCTATCTGTGAATAATCGGCATCAACAAATGTATAACCTTTCTTTGGTTTAAATGCTTTTCTTATCTCCCTGCCTTCCTCTGTACGCATAGGAATATTCTGAAGATTCGGCTCAGTACTGCTGAGCCTTCCGGTCGCAGTTATGGTCTGGTTGAACTTACTGTGTATTCTGCCATCAGACTTCACTGAATCTACGAGCCCTTCAACATAAGTTGACATCAGCTTGGTCAGACTTCTGTATTCAAGAATCTTATCAATTATAGGATGATCATTCTTAAGCTTAACAAGCACATCGTAATTCGTAGAATAACCGGTCTTTGTCTTTTTACCTGATTTAAGTTCAAGTTTCTCGAAAAGAATTACTCCAAGCTGTTTAGGAGAATTGATATTAAACTTCTCTCCGGCCAACTGATATATTTCTTCCTCAAGCTCATTTATTCTCTGTTTCAGGGATTCGCCATACGAGGTCAGAACATCCGTATCCATTCTAATCCCCAGTGTTTCCATGTCATTAAGGACGAAGATCATAGGGAATTCTATATCGGTATATAGTGCCTCCAGCCCGTCTTCCTTAAGCTTTTCACTGAGAATCGGACAAAGCCTGTCAGCAACATATGCCTTATACGCAAAAAGACGTCTGATGTCATCATCTAAACAGGAGAAAGCAGTGAGTTCCTTCTTTCCCATAAGTGTCTTTTCGTCAGGAATTATCGTATCAAGATAAAGATTTGCCAGTGAATCATATTCATAACTCTTCATGAATCTGACAAGATATGCAGCCACACTTACATCAAAGAGAGACTTACTCTCTTCAAGATTAAGCATGTTAATGTATTCCTTTAATGAAAGGAATGAAACAGTAACTCCGGCCCCCATCATTTCATTTATGAATGCCTTAAGTTCATTTTCCGTTATTTCCATACCGCTCATGATATAACAGATACCGTCAACAGAACATGAAACGGCAATAAGATCACCATCGGATATAACAGGATTAAGACCGATATTCGTGATCCCCTTGTTGTATGAAGTAAGAATAATATTCTTCAGTTCTGTTACAGAACTCACATTTCTTATATCTATAACAATCTCAGCCTTGGCAGCTTCTTCAAAAGTGAATCTCTTAAGAATGCTCTTCAGTTCAAGCTCAGCAAGCTTATCATGTGCAGCTTTACTGAAAATATCTTCTTTTGAACAAACTAAGGAATCTATACTTCTTTCAATATCACAATCAGTTTTAATAGTTGCAAGCCACTTTGAGAATTCAGCGCTCTCTTTACCTGATACCAGCTTATCCTTAAGCTTGGAAGCCTTCATTTCATCAATATTATTATAGAGATTTTCAATGGAATGATATTCACTTATGAGTTTTCCGGCAGTTTTTTCACCAATTCCCATAACTCCCGGAATATTGTCACTGGAATCTCCCATAAGTCCTTTAACATCTATGAATTCAAGAGGTGTAACTCCATAGGTATCCATGACATCCTGAGGTCTGTAATCCTCTACAACAGTCTTTCCGGCCTTTGTTTTCGGAATACGTACCACGATTTTATCGGAAACAAGCTGAAGAAGGTCCCTGTCACCGGATATTACCGTAACATCCATACCTTCTTTTTCAGCATTGACTGAAAATGTACCGATAATATCATCAGCTTCAATACCACCCTGTTCTACACATGCAATATTCATCGAAGCCAGAACCTCTTTTATAAGAGGAAACTGAGGGCGGAGTTCATCCGGCATTGCTCTTCTTCCGGCCTTGTAATCAGCATATTTTTTGTGTCTGAATGTTGGCTGATGTACATCAAATGCAACTGCTATATGAGTAGGCTTCTCCTCTTCATATATCTTAAAAAAGATATTAAGGAAACCAAGTACAGCATTAGTATATACACCCTTACTGTTTGACATGGTAGGGAGCGCGAAAAAGCCTCTGTTCATTATGCTGTTTCCGTCAATCAATAGTAGTCTGCTCAATCTCTATCTCCTCTCCGATACGGAGTAACGTTTCATTTGCCTCAAGAAGGCAGTTTGTATAATGAATAGTCTGGTAAAATCTGTCAGTATCATTTTTATATTCTATAAGCTCAACTTCCTCAATAAGTCTGTCGTTTACGCCTATATATGTGCCGAGCTCCCTGAAGAAATAATCATCTCCCTGGGTAATGGCTTTAGTCTCCTGCTCATATATATAGACTTTTGAAAGACTCCTTAGATAAAATGCTGTCATAAGAGCGACAATAGCCAGCATTATAAAAGTAAAGGAAGATACAAGGGCTCTTCTCCTGCCTCTTGATCTTCCTTTCATACGTTCAAGATTTCTATCTAATTCAGCATCAAAATCAGCACAGAGTTCTTCCCCATTATCTATCTGGCTCATACCAACAAGCAGAGTATAGTATATCTCAAGCTCTTTATGGCATTCCGGACAATTCTTCATATGCATCACAAAATCCTCCTGTTTATCAGAAGGAATTTTGTGATCTATAAATGCATTTATTAGGGATTGTGCTTCAAGATGATCCATAATTAGTTATTTATAAGCTTATCCTCATTGCTCCAGCTGTAAAGCTTTCTGATGTCTTCTCCGACCTTCTCTGCAGGATGCTCAGAAGCCTTCTGACGAAGTGCCTTGAAGTGAGCCTGTCCGCCTGCTGATGACATATCAAGAAGGAAGTCCTTAGCGAATGTACCGTCCTGGATATCAGAAAGAACCTTCTTCATAGCCTTCTTTGTATCTTCTGTGATGATCTTAGGTCCTGTGATATAATCACCGTACTCAGCAGTATTTGAAATAGAATATCTCATTCCTGCGAAACCACTCTGATATATAAGATCAACGATGAGCTTCATCTCATGGATACACTCAAAGTATGCGTTTCTTGGATCATAACCAGCTTCTGTAAGTGTTTCAAAACCAGCCTGCATAAGTGCACAAACACCACCGCAAAGAACTGCCTGCTCACCGAAAAGGTCTGTTTCTGTCTCTGTTCTGAATGTTGTCTCAAGAAGACCTGCTCTTGCTCCACCGATACCAGCACCATAAGCAAGTGCAAGATCCTGAGCATGACCTGTTGCATCCTGATGAACAGCGATAAGACAAGGTGTACCCTTACCAGCCTGATACTCAGATCTAACTGTGTGACCAGGAGCCTTAGGAGCTATCATAGTTACATCAACATCCTTAGGTGGGATGATCTGGTTGAAATGAATATTGAAACCATGAGCGAACATAAGCATGTTTCCTGCTTCAAGGTTTGGCTCAATGCTTTCTTTGTAAAGCTTAGCCTGAAGTTCATCATTGATAAGAATCATGATGATGTCTGCCTTCTTTGTAGCTTCTGCAGCTGTATAAACTGTAAATCCCTGCTCTTCAGCTCTCTTCCATGACTTTGAACCTTCATAAAGTCCGATAATTACATTAACACCTGACTCCTTAAGGTTAAGCGCATGTGCATGTCCCTGGCTGCCATAGCCGATAATAGCTACTGTCTTTCCGTCAAGGAGTGAAAGGTCACAATCACTTTCATAAAAAATCTTTGCATCTGTTGCCATTTTTAGTTCCTCCTAAAAATAAAATATAAATGTACCGTTTTATGGATACTTTGAAAACTAACCTCTGATAAGTCCTGTAAGACCTGTTCTTACGAACTCAGCAATAGTGAAATCTGAAAGAAGGCTTATAAATGCTTCTATCTTGTTTGTATTACCTGTAAGCTCTATCATCACTGATTCAGGTGATACGTCAACTATTTTAGCTCTGAAAACATCTACAATAGCAATGATCTGCTGTCTCTCGGCAGCGTCACATTTTACCTTAACAAGTACAAGCTCACGATGAACACTTATTCCATCCTTAAGCTCGATAACTTCAACAACATCCTCAAGCTTGTTAAGCTGATTCTTGATCTGAGAGATAACTCTGTCATCTCCTGTTACTGCAACAGTCATTCTTGAATACTTTGGATTTTCAGTCTCACCAACTGAAAGACTGTCTATATTATATCCTCTTCTACTGAACATTCCTGAAACACGGCTCAGTACACCGGAAGTATTATCAACTAAAAGTGAAAGAACTGTCTTCTTCATATGGTTTCCCCTTTCTCTATAATAAGCACTCTAGATATTCTACCATAAAGATTACTAATGTCAATATTGCATAACCTCTGTATAACTACAGATTTCCTATAATTCCGTCTACAAGTTTTTTGAAATTATCTCCTGTCCTTGCAGCAACCTCGCCTACCTCTTTATGTGAAAGCGGCTTTGTTGTAACTCCTGAAGCCATATTGGTTATACAGGAAATTCCACACACCCTGACGCCCATTGCATTTGCAACCATAGCCTCGATGGCAGTACTCATACCAACAGCACTTGCGCCAAGAGTTCTGTATGCGACTATTTCAGCCGGAGTCTCATAATTTGGGCCTGTCGTCTGAATATACACACCTTCCTTAAGCTCTATACCAAGCTCCCGTCCTGATTTCCTTATGCAATCCGTCAGTTCTCTGTCATATACTGCTGACATATCCGGGAATCTGGTCTCAAACTCAGGAATATTCTTTCCTATCAGAGGTGATGGAACAAACGATGAAATATGATCAGTTATAATCATAAGAGTTCCCGGTGAAAAGTCGAGATTGATGCCACCGGCAGCATTTGTAAGTATAAGCTTTTCTATACCCATAAGCTTCATTATACGTATAGGAAGAACAACTTCTTCTGTCTTATACCCTTCATAGAGATGAACTCTGCCCTTCATCATTACAACGGGAACGTCATGTATTCTGGCAAATATGAATCTTCCGTCATGTCCCTCTACAGTAGAAACAGGAAAACCCTTTATCTCGCTGTAAGGAATTGACGTTGCAACCTCATAGTCATCAGCAAATCCACCAAGTCCGGAACCCAGAACAAGTCCGACCCTTGGTTGAAATGGAATGCGATCCTTTATGCTGTTATATATCTCAAGTATATCGTCATAAGTCATATATATTACCCCTTATGAATGATTACTGCAGATCACTGTTCCAGTAACATATTACAGGCATTCCTATACTTACATTTCTGTATATCTGTCCTGCTATGCTAGGCGGAAGATTTACGCAGCCATGTGAGCCGTTAGTCTTATATATCTCACCACCGAATCTTCCTCTCCAGTTAGCATCATGAAGTCCTATACCGCCATTGAAAGGCATCCAGTAACTTACAGGAGACTCATAATCATCACCACGAAGTATAGTCGGACTCTGCTTTGCTCTTACAGCATAGATTCCTGAAGGAGTACCATGGCCGGCTGCCATATTTCCTGAAACACAGTCACAATCAATGATACACTTACCGTCCTTATAAACATATACGTGCTGGTTGCCAAGATCTACCTCTACATAACTGCCACCTATGTCATCGCCGGTAGCACTGTAGGTATATGCTTTATGAATAAATGAAGGAATACGATCGATAGAGTACTTATTTGATATAACCCTGTAGAGCTCTTCTGTCTCAACCTCAGGATCCAACTCCCATCCATAGCCTGATCCGTTAAGTATAGCTTTTCTGCCACTGTGGGTTCTGAATTCCCTCTTATCATTGCCATAGGTATTATGCTCCTTGGCAAATTCGTCTATAAACTTCTTAACGTCATCCTTCTTTACATTTACTTTGTAATTGGATGATATATCTATCATGCTGTATATATCATCTTTTGAGAGTTCATATACATAGTCACCGAATATGTAATTAATTTCAAGACTCAGATACTCGTTTACTTCCTTGACACAGTCCTGAACAGCCTTGCTGTCTGCTGTATACATAGGCTGCTTATAGCAGGAATCAGGCACTCTGTAAGAATGCTCCATTTTCTTAATAGAATCATATAAACCGTTTACAAGAGAGTCCTCAATTATAACATTACCTTCATTGCCTTCTTCAGCATAAGCTTCGTTGTCCTTAACAACAACCGTTGCATTTTCAGGCTGTACCATGTTATCAGGATTTAGATACTTACTGCTTTCCAGAACATTTCTAATAAGCTCGTCATTTACAGTAATATCATAATCATACTGAACCGGAGCACGATTTATGAAATCAAACCAGAGAAATGGATTCTGGGAAGCTTTGAGCTTCTCAAGATCTGTATCGACCTTGGCTTCAAATCCAACATCCTTTCCATGCATTGTAAGCGAACCATCCCTGAAGAGCACTTCCGTCTGAAAATCATTGAAATCCAGAAGTTCTGCTGCCTTATCAACAGATTTGAATGACATATCTATTCCATTAACATTTGTGCCGGGTGCAAAGAAATATACATTCAGCACTGTAAATGCAGCATACACGACAACAATAATGGAAATCAGAGTAATAAGAAATGCTTTTACAAACTTACCCAACTTAACATTGACCTCTCTTATCTTACATTTATTATAACTACCTCAGGAGTATTAAACAGCCTCAGAGGTATTGAGTGTGAACCAAGTCCATTTGTAACTATCATTGAAGAATTCTTAACTTTGTAGAATCCATAATCATATTTCGGAAAAAACCTAAGTCTTGGAGATATTACTCCACCAAGCAGAGGCAGTCTCACTATTCCGCCATGAAGATGTCCCGAAAGAATGATATCAGGTCCAAAATCAGCATATGCATCTATATATTCAGGATCATGGGCAATCATAATATTCAGCTTATCATTTTCAGGTTTTTTATGGAAAAGATTAATAAGATAATCTGACTTCATTTCCACTTTTTCAAACCTTTTATAATACTTATAGTCTATATCAAGACCATATATTCTTATATCTTCAGAGAAATCTGACGTTTCATTATCAAGCCAGGTAACACTGTCAGAAAGCTTCTTTCGAAAATCAGCATACCCATTCGGATCATTATAAGCATAACGCTGCTCATGATTACCATTTGAGATAAATACTCTCGCAATGGAAGACAGCTCATTCAAAAGATCTATCGCAACCTGCTTCTTTTCCGGAATACTGCTGCCTACTATCATATCACCGGCTGATATAATAAAGTCCGGTTTTTCCTTTTCTATAATGGATTTTATCTTTCCATTTGTTCTGCCATCCATAGTCTGATGATAGTCAGCTATAAATGCAAATCTAAGATTTCTGTTCTTTCCGGTATCTATATCATACTCGGTCTTTCTGACTGTGAGATTCTCTCTTGTGCTCTCACAGATAACAAGAATGAAGAGTCCCAAAAGAACAAGAAGTATATATAAAAATGTCATATCAGAAATCCTTATATTTCTCCTCTATGCTGCTTATATAATCCAAGGAAGAAGAAATCTTGCTCTGGTAATGATTATAAACATTCTCAGCCTTTGCTTCCCTCAGAACTGCTTCCTGATCAAGCTTCTTAAGTGTTTCTTCCATCGCTATATAGCTTTCATCTTTTTCTATATAAACCTTTATATATCTTTCTGTATCCTTGATGCCGAGTTTTCTGACATAGTTTTTTGAATCATCGTAGAAATTAAGGGTTCCCTTGAACAGTCCTCCAAGATCTGTTGAAGGATACAATACCTCAAAATGAGCATCCGGATATTTGGAAGCATCAAACTTCTTTCCTGCCGTAAGTCCTATTACTATAAAATCCCTGACTCCGGCTTCATAAAGAGGTCTTATCGGCTCATTATCTGTAGGACCGCCATCCATATATTTATTCCCGTTAATCATTACAGGTTCGTAAATGACAGGAAGTGATGAAGAGGCGGTTACTATCGCTTTAATCTCATCAGCAGACTTACCATTCAGAGTCATATATTCGGCCAGAAATGCATCCGGTCCGAGAATACGTGAAACTCCTGCATATACCTTTATGTCAGATTCACTGATCTTCTTAAAATCAACAAAATCAGTAAGTATCTTAGTAATCTTTTCTCTGGAGAAATATAAACCATTCTCACCGATTTCAATATTGTCTATGGAAATGATATTCTCAGTATCCATATCATCCCATACTCTGTCCATACCATCTATATCATCCATGAGATAAAGAACGGCATTTACGGCGCCTATGGAAACACCTGAAATATAACCGATATCATCCAGGTAACCCTTTTCCTTAAGAACGCGTAGAGCTCCTGCCTGATATACCCCCTTGGCACCTCCGCCACTAAGTACGAGGCCTTTTTTATTCTCCGGATTCAATTCCACATTCTGTGGAGTCTCCGCAGCAACACTTTCAGGAATAACTTCTCTAAAATCTTCCATAAACCACACCTCCCAAAAAAGTATAACTATCTTGGAGCCATAAGCAGCTTTATACCTTCTTTAAGTCCATCAACTGTAAGAGGGAACATTTTATATATCTGAGCAAGCGTATCTTCTGCCTCCATCCAAGCATAACGCTTAGTCATGGCGCCATGCATTCTTGGATTGAGCCATATAACCTTCTTATACTTCTGACTCAGCATCTTATTCCACTCATAACCGCTTCTGCCGTCATTCGGTCCCCTGTAGTTACCGTTTACATCAAACAGCTCTTCAGGTGCCATCTGAGCATCCCCCACTATTATGACTTTATAATCCTTATCTGTAAGTCTGAAGACCTCCTCAAGGCTTATCCAGTCACCATACTCACATTCAGCAGTTTTATATACCTTGCTGTATATACAGTTATGGAAATAATATGTCTTTACATCTTTAAAATGATTTGCTTTATATACCGCCTGGAACAATGAATTACAAAGCTCCATGAAAGGATACATAGTTCCGCCGCAATCAAAGAAAAGGAGCAGCTTGACTGTATTCTTTCTCGGCTTCTGATATTCTATCTTCAGATATCCACCATTGTTACAGGTAGAATCTATAGTCTTGTCCAGATCAAGCTCAGTCTCAGGGACATCAAGCCTTGCAGAATACTGTCTCAGCTTCCTGAATGCAATCTGAAACTGTCTTATATCAAGAGTCTTGTCATGACGAAAATCCTGATATCGACGTTCTCCATTTACCATAAATGCAGACTGAAAACCGGACTTGCCGCCTATTCTGATACCACCCTTATTTCTTCCGCTGTGACCGAAGGCTGAACCGCCGCTGGTTCCTATCCAATAGTTACCGCCATTGTGCTCAGTCTGCTGTTCATTTATTCTTTCACGAAGAAGTCTTTTGGTCTCTTCGGCATCACGCTTAGTCTCATATGCATACATATCAATGTTCTGCTGAGACTGCTCCATGTCCTCTTTATCAAGAAACTTCTTGATATTCTCAGGTATATCATCATCATGCTTTATATTCTTAAAATATTCAGCAAATGCAAGATCATACTTATCGAAATCTGATTCAGTTTTAACAAGTATCATACGTCCAAGTGAATAAAGCTCTTCAAGACTTGAATGTGCAAGATCTCTGTCGAGAGCATCCATGAAGGTTATCCACTCAGTCATGGATATCTTGAGTCCCTTATCCTTAAGGACATAGAAGAATTCAGTAAACAAATCAGTATGTTCTCTCTTTCTTTATTACCTCTATATCTTCATCCTTCTTAACCAGAACTCCAAGGTAAGGGAGTTCTTTCTGTATAAGCTCAGGATCCTGAGCCCCTATAATAAGCGCCTGGAGCCAGTCTATAAGCTCACTGGTGCTAGGCTTCTTTCTTACACCCTTAACACTTCTTATCCAGTAAAATGTATCCATGGCGTATTTGAGAAGAGTTTCGTCAAGATTCTCAAAATGAACATCCACTATTTCCTGCATCTCTTCTTTCTCAGGGAAAGCTATATAATGGAATATACATCTACGGAGAAATGCATCAGGAAGTTCCTTCTCGGCATTTGATGTGATAATAACTATAGGTCTGGTCTTTGCCTTTACAAGTTCTCTTGTCTCATGAATATAGAATTCCATTTTATCAAGCTCCCAGAGAAGGTCATTCGGGAATTCAAGATCAGCCTTATCAATCTCATCTATAAGAAGTACTACCTGTTCATCACTGCTGAAAGCCTCTCCGAGCTTACCCAGCTTGATGTACTTAGCTATATCATCTACACCTTCAACACCGAACTGGGTGTCATACAGTCTCTGTATAGTATCATATACATAGAGTCCGTCCTGAGCCTTTGTTGTTGATTTGATATTCCATATGATAAGTTTCTTTCCAAGGCTCTCACTTATAGCTTCTGCAAGCATAGTCTTACCGGTACCCGGTTCACCCTTTATAAGAAGCGGTTTCTCAAGCGCGATTGCCACATCTACTGCCTTCATAAGATCTTCTGATGCAACATAATCTCTTGAGCCTGTGAATTTCATTTTACTATCTGCCATTAATCGCGTACCTGTCCATTTCCATATATTATATATTTCGTAGTTGTAAGTGCCTTGAGACCCATAGGTCCTCTTGCATGAAGCTTCTGAGTAGATATACCTATCTCAGCTCCGAAGCCGAACATAAATCCGTCAGTAAATCTTGTAGATGCATTTACATAAACAGCTGCTGAGTCAACCTCTTCAAGGAACTTCTGAGCCGAATTGTAATCATTTGTAATAATAGCCTCTGAATGGCCTGTGGAATACTTATTGATATGTGCTATAGCTTCATCAATATCATTTACGACTTTAGCAGAAATAATCTTTGCAAGATACTCTGTTCCGTAATCCTCTTCAGTAGCAGGAACTACAACCTGTGATAATGCCTGAGCCTGCTCATCACCTCTTATCTCAACTTCATCACTTGCAAGATCGGAAGCTATAATAGGTATGGCATCCTCTGCAATATCTTTATGAATTACAAGAGATTCACATGCATTGCATACGCCAAGTCTCTGGAGCTTTGCATTTCTTATTATTCTTACAGCCATATTGATATCAGCCGTCTTATCTACATATATATGGCAGTTTCCCGTACCTGTCTCGATAACAGGAACCGTTGCATTATTAATGACATTCTGAATTAGGCCTGCTCCGCCTCTTGGAATAAGCACATCAACGAAACCATTAGCCTTCATAAGCTGATTAACTATCTCTCTGTCTGTATCCTCAACAAGGCTTATAGCATCAAGTGTAACACCGGACTCGGAAAGTGCTTCCTTTATTACCTTGACAATAGCTATATTGGAATTTATGCAGTCACTTCCACCACGAAGTATACATGCATTTCCTGCTTTAAATGTAAGTGCAAATGAATCGACAGTAACATTAGGTCTTGATTCATATATTATTCCGATGACTCCCATAGGAACACGTTTCTGGCCTATAGTAAGTCCATTCGGGCGTTTCCACATGGATAGAACCTCACCTATAGGATCAGGAAGTGCAGCTACTTCTCTTACGCCATCAGCTATACCTGCTATTCTTTCATCAGTAAGCTTAAGTCTGTCAAGAAGTGCCTTGCTCATTCCGGCTTCTTCGGCATTTGCCAGATCTATCTTGTTAGCTTTAATGATTTCATCCTTTGAACGTACAAGCTTTTCTGCAACGTTAAGCAGAGTACTGTTCTTCTCATCAGTGCCCATTCTCGCAAGTACAGGTTTTGCATTCTTTGCCTTTAAAAGAAGGCTGTCAAGATCGTACATATAGTCCTCCGTTATTATCTGTTCATATACTTCTTATTAACTATATAATCTGTTATATCTATATCACTGTTAGGATTGGAGAGGAACAGAGTTCCTATATCCTCACCTTCCATAAGTCTCGGAATATTGAGAAGATCCGATGAATCAATAATTACCATATCAGTTCCGGCCTTTGTTACTATCCTTGCTGCTGATATCTTTGTTGCCATTCCTCCGGTTCCGTAATTTGATCCGCTTCCCTTTGCCATGCTTTTAAGATTACTGTCTATCTTTTCGATTACAGAAAGTCTTACTGCATCAGGATTTGTTCTTGGATCATCTGTGTAGAAGCCGTCTATGTCTGTTATGAGTATCAGAAGATCGGCATTTATAAGTGTTGAAACAATAGCTGACAGAGTATCGTTATCACCGAAATCAATCTCGTCAGTAGCAACTGTATCATTTTCATTAACTACAGGGATTATATCCAGATCAAGAAGCTGCTTGAGTGTATTCTCAGCGTTTATTCTTCTCTCAGTTGATGTGATAACATCAAATGTAAGGAGTACCTGTGCAGAAAGATGATTATACTCCAGGAAGAGCTTCTGATAGATCATCATCAGCTGACCCTGTCCGAGGGCTGCACATGCCTGCTTCATAGGAAGCAGTTCCGGCCTCTTTTTAAGCCCGAGCGCTTTTACTCCAACTGTTATAGAACCTGAAGAAACAAGCACTACATCCTTTCCCTGGTTTTTAAGGTCACTGAGTATTCTTACAAGCTTCTCTACTTTAAGAAAATCAATCTCTCCTGTTTCTTTGTGGATCAATGAAGATGATCCTATCTTAACTACAATCCTGTTCTTATCTTTAAGTAACTGTCTGTATCCTACACTATTGTTCATTTGTATCTCCGATAATATATTTCATTAATGATTCGGCACATCTTATACCATCTACGGCACTTGATGTAATACCGCCGGCATAACCTGCCCCTTCGCCCGCCGGAAATATGCCTTTCTTAACAGACATATGTTCATTGTCACGAAGTATTCTGACCGGACTTGATGTCCTGCTCTCTATACCCGAAAGAATCGCATCCTCATCACTGAATCCAGCAAGCTTAGACCCAAAAAAGTCCACTCCTTCGATTATAGCATTTCCTACATAAGTAGGTAAACAACTTTTTAATTCAGAAAGCCTGTATTTTCCCTTGATATTCGGTATTACAGTTCCAAGCTTTTCTGTCTTTTTTCCTTCTTTGAAGTCACCATATCTCTGAACGGGTATACTGCCTTCTCCGGCATCATAAAAACGTCTCTCCAGTTCCCTCTGAAACTCTATGCCCGCTAATTCATTTCCGGGTCCGAAATCCGAAGGCATTACATTTACAACTATTGCACTGTTGGAATTTACAGCATCTCTCGCACTGTAGCTCATTCCATTTACTGTTTTACCACCATCTTCAGTTGAGGCATCTACTACATAACCACCCGGGCACATACAGAACGAAAATACATTTCTTCCATTTTCTGCATGATAAGTCATCTTATAATCAGCCGCAGGAAGAAGATTCATACTATCCTCTCCGTACTGACCTCTATCAATGGTTTCCCTCTTATGCTCTATCCTAAGTCCGACAGCAAAAGGTTTTCGTTCCATAGTGAATCCACTATCATAAAGCATTTTGAAGGTATCTCTGGCGCTGTGTCCTATTGCAAGGATTACAGCATCCGTAGTAACAACACTTTCTTCACCGGAAGCGTATCTAAGATGTAGATCATAAAGAGGTCTGTCAGCCGAATTCCTTTCACTTATGGACTCCATTAGAGTATCGAATCTGATTTCTCCTCCAAGAGACAGGATTCTTTCTCTCATATTCTTCATTACATTTATCAAAACGTCCGTTCCTATATGAGGTTTTGCATCATAAGTAATAGCTTCATCAGCACCGTATTTATGGAACGTCATCAGAACATCTTTTATGATACCGTCCTTATCCTTATTTCCGGTATTCAGCTTTCCGTCTGAAAATGTTCCGGCACCGCCTTCGCCAAATGATACATTAGAATTCTGTAAAAGCTTTCCACCGTTCCAAAATCTTTCTATATCATTCTTTCTTTTTTCAACATCACTTCCTCTTTCAATAACAAGAGGTTCTGCACCGGCTTCAGCCAGTTTAAGTGCAGCAAAATATCCTGCAGGTCCGGCACCGATTATAACAGGTCTGTAATTCATTTTTCCTTTTACATCCTTGTAGGGAAATGAATAGTTCACCGGATTAATTAGAGATGCATCCTTACGACAGCGTTTCAGTATACTTTCCTCAGAAACATCAGGACTTACTTTTATATCTACACTGTATACATAGTGTATGTCCTGCTTCTTTCTGGAATCCAGAGACCTTCTTACTATTCTGTGAATATCTATTCTGTCAGTCCCGAGAATACTTACAGTCTTTTTGAGAACATCATCTTTATCATGTTTAATGGGAAGCTTTATATTGTTGAGTCTGATCATAAATCTATATTTCTCCCCGCTGTTATACCTGACATAAATGCCCACATAAGATTATATCCGCCACATTTACCTGTTATATCAACACATTCTCCTGTAACAGCAACAGAAGGCTCAGCATTCAGTCTCATAGTTTTTAAATCAATTAATTCCGGATCTATTCCTCCTGCAGAGCTCTGAGCCTTGCTGAAGTCATCCGAACTTCTGACTGTCACTGTCCAGTTTTTAATCTCTTTAAATACTTTACCGAGTGCGTTCTTACGCTCGTTTATATCATTAGAATCATATTCCATACTTTCGGCAAAGAAAGCAGCCAGCTTATCATTAACAAAACCATTCAGAATAGCTGTATCAGTTCTACCGTTCAGTACACTATACTCAGCTACAATATAATCCATTATTTCTTCATAAGTTCTGTCCGGAATAAGATCTATATTAATCTTCATATCATTTCGAACATAATATGACAGATTGAAGATCATTATTCCCGAAAGAAAACCTGTCAGAAACTGAAGCTCACCGGTCTCTGATATAACTCTTTCTTTATCCTGACCTTCATAAGATATTTCAGCTCTCGCATAAGCTCTCACTCCGTTAAGTTCTTCAGGAATATCAGAACAAGGAATCGGCGTAAGAACCGGCCTGAACTCGTTATATGAAATACCGAAAGCTTTAAACAATCTATAAATATCATCTGCATCTGTTCCGCCGGCAGACTTTGAAGCCGGACTTCCCATAGCAAGAATCAGGTTACGAGCTTTAATCGATTCCCCATCATCATCAAAAGAAACAACATGTGAACCATCTGAACCTTTTTCAATCTTTGAAACCATATTGTTCGTAGCAAAGCTGACACCTGTTGATACAGCAGCATCCCTTAGAGCCCATACAACTGTTGAAGCCTGGAAAGAAGAAGGATAAAACAGGCCATCCTTCTCGCTGAATGGTACACCGAGTTTTAAAAAGTATTCACGTAAATAATCTGATGTATTTTCGTCTATCAATTCATTTACATATGAATTAAAAAAGAAGCTATCCGCACGAAGAACGGCATTTGCAATATTGCATCTGCCGTTCCCTGTTGCGTATAGCTTACGTCCTATTTTCTTATTCTTTTCTATGATTATAGTGCTGAGTCCTCTCTTCGACGCTTCTATGGCTGCCGTAAGACCGGAAGCTCCTGCTCCTATAATGCATAAATCGTATTCGTTCATATTCTTTACTGATATACAATATCACTCTTCTGAGTATCAGGGAAAACTGTTATCCATGTCTTACCAGGATTGAGTTTAAGCTTTTCACCATCAACAGTCTTAAACTTAGTTACTCCAAATGTTTCATCCTTTTCCCACTTAATAGGAATGATCTGACCATTAGTAGCATAGAAGCCTTCACCTGAACCTGAGAAGCTGATATCTATACTTCCTGCACCGTCATCTCTTGACTTATGAGGAGCAAACTGTATGATGACATTCTTAAATGCAATCTGATTTCCTGTTACTTCATCTATCTGTGGCTTGCCATACTGGAATCTGTTATAAAGACCTGTTGACTCATCATATTCAAACCAAGGAGTTCTGTTAGCGTTATAGTTTGTTTCAACTTTCTTAGCGCTGACACCGTCTTTAAGATCAGTATCCTCTGTGTTAAAGAGGAACATTCTTCTGTAGTTTTCCTGTTTCTTGAAATCATATCCGTCAGCTTCAATTGACTTATTGATAAGCTCACCTGTTGTATATGCTGTATGTTCAATAGCATAACCAGGTCTGCTTACACGGAATCCTGAACGGTTATCCTTACCATTAAGATCAAGATGGCTTACACTTGGATGCTGTTCCCAATACTGCTCAGCATATACAGATGCGCCCCAGTGAGTAAGTATAGCATTATACTCAAGAGCCTTGATCTGATAATAATCTCTTGTACTTCTTATAGGTCCGAGCTGCTCAATATCCTCATAATCAGAGAACAGGCAGAGAAGTCTTGTGATACCGCCTTCTTCGAGCATCTCATATATAACATCAGCTTCTTCTATACCGGACTGAGGCATAGCCTGAGCTATGTTATTTACCATGACTGCAATATATCTCTTTTCATTTTCTTCAGGTGTTATCCACTCACCTGTAAGATCATGCTGAAGCTTTCCGTCCTTCATAAGAACAGTATCTTCATCATTATCTTCGATCATAGCATCGGAATCAGTATTAATATCATAAACCTTTTCAGAAATACTGTCCGGTTTTTCAGTAGTAGTCTCTTCTTTTTTGCCGCAAGCAGAAAGTGATGCAAGTACGATACAGGCACTAAGTGTTACAGCTACCAACCTTTTCTTAAACATAATCTCTCGTATATCCTTTCTTGTTTAATATCTCTTCCTGAAGACTCTCCATGGAAGATCTTTCTTCATCAGTTTCATGGTCATACCCAAAGAGGTGAAGCATACTGTGAGCTGTAAGAAAGGCAACCTCTCTCTTCTCACTGTGGCCATACTCCTCGGCCTGACTTTTAACTTTGTCTATTGAAATGACTATATCTCCCAGAAGGAGCTCGCCTGTTTCACTGTTAAAGCTGTCCATTTGATTTGCTTCAGCATATGAGAAGTCACAAGGTTTTTCATAATACTGCATAGGAAATGAAAGTACATCGGTAGGTCTGTCAATCCCCCTGTGTTCTCTGTTCAGTTCATGTATGCCTTCATTATCAGTGAATATAATCTCGACTTCACATTCATAAGGGCATTCAAGATATGAAACAGTGAATTCTGCTATGTCCTTTGATATTTCCAGATACTCATCAGGAACCTGAAGTTCCTTCTCTACTGAAGTATATATAGTCATAATAATCTCCGAAATTATACAATAATTCTATGATTCTTTCAACTTTTTGTGCTGTGATGACCTTTTCTCATGCTTATCATAGTTTTCATATGCCTCTACGATTTTCTGAACAAGCGGATGTCTTACTACATCCTTACTTGTAAGAGTACATACACCTATATCATCAATATTCTTAAGAACTCGAAGCGCATGATCAAGTCCCGACTTAGTTCCCGACGGAAGATCTTTCTGGGAACGGTCACCTGTTATGATAGCCTTGGAACCAAAACCTATTCTCGTCAGGAACATCTTCATCTGAGCAGGCGTTGTATTCTGAGCCTCATCAAGAACAATAAATGAATTGTCCAGAGTACGGCCTCTCATATATGCGAGCGGTGCAACCTCTATAAGACCTTTTTCCATATTCTTCTGGAACTGTTCAGCGCCCATGATCTCATGAAGTGCATCATAAAGTGGTCTGAGGTATGGATCAACCTTGCTCTGAAGATCTCCCGGTAAGAAACCGAGTTTTTCGCCGGCTTCGATTGCAGGTCTGGTAAGAATGATCCTGTTCACTTCATTTCTTTTAAATGCTGTTATGGCTTTTGCCATAGCAAGATACGTCTTACCTGTTCCGGCAGGGCCGATACCGAAGACGATCATCTTCTTATCTATGGCATCCACGTAAGCCTGCTGACCAAAAGTCTTGGCAGCTATTGGCTTTCCCTGAATATTATAACAAATGACATTATTATCAAGATTGGAAAGCTTGCTGTCATTTTCAGATGATGCAAGACCGATGATGTAATTCACGCTCTGTTCATTCAGAACCTTTCCACTGTGAATTAATCCTTCCATATCTTCAATGCATCTTGAAGCACGTACAACACTCGCTTCATCTCCGGACAGGACAAGTTTCTCATCTCTGATAACATAATCAACATTGAAGGTCTTGGCAACCTTCTTTATATTAACATCATATTCACCAAAAACTGACTGGAGACATGCGTCATCCAGAACAAAGCTTCTCTCAGCCAAGTGAAACTCCTTTCATGTAAAAAAGAACCTTCTTAAACGAAAGAAGGTTCTTTGATGATTTATTTGAATTTACGCTTTCTAGCAGCTTCTGACTTCTTCTTACGCTTTACAGATGGCTTCTCATAATGCTCTCTCTTGCGGATTTCCTGCTGAATTCCAGCCTTAGCGCAATTTCTCTTGAATCTACGAAGTGCAGAATCTAAAGTCTCGTTCTCTTTAACAACAACGCTTGACATCTACTACCCAAACCTCCCTCCAGTTGTGGATTCCTGTGTCTTACTTTCAAACGTTTCTACGAATAAACACTACGTTATTATATCATAGAAAAGCACACTGTCAAGGAATTTTATAATACGATTTCTAAGATTTATCTTCCATTTTCTGATAAAAGAAGGATTCAAGCCTTTTAAAACCATAAATCTCAGGATGTTTTATCTGCTCAGTACTTCCGATAAACAGTATACCTCCGGGATTGAGTGAAGCACTCAGTTTCTTATATATAGCGTCCTTCGCCTTGTCAGTAAAATATATAGTTACATTTCTGCATGCAATAAAATCAAAGCCAGTCGGATATGTTTTAGAAAGAAGATCATGTTTTTTAAATGTAATTCTTCCGGTAATACTGCCTCTCATATAGTACATGCCGTCTCTTTCCACTACATATTTCTCCATATACTCTTTGGGAATGGATTTAACTTCATCTTCCTTATACTCTCCGGTCTTAGCTCTTTCAAGTATAACTGAGTCAAAATCCGTTGCAAGAATATCATATTTCGAAGTCATAAAATTGTTAGCCATACACATAGAGAGAGAATATGGTTCTTCGCCCCTGGCACAGGCAGCACTCCAGATATGTACCTTGTCTCTCTTTTTCTTAAGAATAGGAATTATCTTATTCTCGAAAACTTTCCATTGATCAGGATTCCTGAAAAAGAGAGATACATTAATAGTAAGATACGAAATAAAGGAATGAAACAGGTCAGTGTCCTGTTTCATTCCTTTAGAAAATGCTGTGTAATCACTGTAACCCGAACGAATCATGAAGGCTTCTATACGCCTTTTCATCTGCTTCTCATTGTATGAGTCAAGATCAAGTCCTGATAATCTGAAAAACTCTCTCTTGAAAAGCTCATAGGTTCCAGTCATAAATATTATTCCTCAGTTGCTGTCTCTTCTGCAACTTCTTCAGTTACTTCTTCTGTTGCTTCTTCAGCTACAGGAGCTTCCTCCTGAACTTCCTCAGCAGCTTCTTCTTCAGCTTCTGTCTCTTCTTCCTGAAGAAGCGCTCTTACTGAAAGGCTGATTTTCTTCTCAGATGCTTTGAAGTCAACAACCTTAGCTGTAACCTCATCACCTATCTTGAACTTATCGCTTGGCTTCTCAACTCTCTCGTTTGAAATCTGAGAAACATGAAGAAGAGCATCTATACCAGGCTCAAGAACTACAAATGCACCAAAGTCAGTCATGCGGGCAATCTTACCTGTAACAACAGTACCCTTAGCATATTTCTCCTCAGCCTTAAGCCATGGATTATCATCTTCGAACTTAAGTGAAAGAGCTATCTTCTCACCATTGATATCCTTGATGAAGCACTTTACAGTATCACCAACCTTGAAAAGCTTCTTAGGGCTCTCAACTCTGCCCCATGACATCTCTGATATATGGAGAAGTCCGTCTGCTCCGCCAAGATCTATGAAAGCACCGAAATCAGTAACATTCTTAACTGTTCCTTCAACAACCTGTCCAACTTCGATTCTGTCGAAGAGTTCCTTAGCTGCCTCTGCCTTCTTCTTAGATACAACCTGCTTTCTGTCACCAATGATACGCTTCTTTCTTCCGGCTATATCACACTCAATAAGCTTGAACTCAACTTCCTGATCAAGATACTTCTCAAGATTTCTTTCAAAGTTATCTGATACAAGACTTGCAGGTATGAATACTCTGCATGCGTCTACCTGAACTGAAAGTCCACCGGAAAGAACCTGAACTACCTTTCCTGAAAGTACTTCTTCGTTATTGAAAGCTTCCTCAAGCTTTGTATAAGCCTTCTCAGCTTCAATACGTCTGGTAGAAAGAACTACCTGTCCCTCTCCATCATTGGTCTTGATAACCTTTGCAGATATAGGGTCACCAACATTAACAACTGTGGTGAGATCGAGGTTTGGCTGGCTTGAGTACTCGTTTCTTGTAATAACACCCTCTGACTTATAGTGGATATCCACGATAATCTCATCTGGCTTAACACTTACAACAGTACCTTCAACTCTGCTGCCGGTTCTGATCTGAACCTCTTCCTCGTTGTTTAACATTTCCTCAAAACTCATCTCTGACATTCGCTCAATAACCTCCTTAATGATGTAATTCGGGGTAGATGCCCCAGCAGTAATACCTACCCTACCAAAGGATTCGAACGAAGTCCCCTCCAAGTCAACAAGTGTCTGTATATAGTAAGTATTTTTACATATTGATCTGCTTATATCATATAATTTTTGAGTGTTTGAACTACTTTTGCCTCCTATGACTATCATCGCATCAACCTTCCGGGCTAATTCGGCGGTTTCGCGCTGACGATCTTCGGTCGCATTACAAATAGTTTTACAAACATTGATATTATAATATTTTTTTTGCAATAATTCAACTAAATATTGAAATTTTTGAAGACTAAATGTAGTCTGTCCAACCACAGTAATTTCGGTATCAGAAATTTCCGGAAGCAAGTCCAGATCTTTCTCATCTGAGACTATAAAAGGCTCACTGTTACACCACCCTTTTGTACCTTCTACTTCCGGATGATTATGATTTCCAATGATGATAACAGTCCCGTTTTTACTCTTCTCATCCACTATCTTATGTATGTGACTAACGAAGGGACATGTAGCATCTATTACTATACTTCCCGTAGCCTTTATGCGGTCCATTTCCTCTCTGGACACACCATGAGATCTTATAATAACTGCGGCTTTTTCTTTATCTGAAAGATCATCGATATCATCAAGCCTCATTGCACCTGCAGACTTAAGTCTCTCGATAACCTCCTCATTATGTATAATGTCACCATATGTATAAACAGGAATTCCTTTTTCAGCATATTCCTTACAAGAAGAAAAAGCAGTATTAACTGCCTTTTCTACACCGAAACAAAATCCTGCTTTATCTGCAACAATAACTTCCATAGGTTCCTATCCCTATATAGCTTTAACAAGGTCAACTATCTTATCTACTACTTCGCTTATTGACATATCAGATGAATCAATAAGAACTGCATCTTCAGCCTGCTTAAGCGGAGCAATCTCTCTGTTCATATCCTGTTCATCACGTTTAATGATGTCAGCCTTTATCTTATCGATATCAGGCCATTCACCGGCATTTCTCAGTTCATCATATCTTCTCTTGGCTCTTATATCAGCCGAAGCGGTAAGATAAATCTTGAGTTCTGCATTAGGAAGAATATTGGTTCCTATATCTCGGCCATCCATGATGACATCATTCTTCTCTGCAATATCTCTCTGAAGTGAAAGAAGCTTATCTCTGACTTCCTTAATAGCCGAGGTCTTAGAGGCCATATTGCCTACTTTTTCGCTTCTTATCTCAGCAGAAACATCCTGAAGATTAAGGAATACATGCTGAACTCCATTATCATAAAGAATATTGATATTAATATTATTAAGTGCCGCATTCAGAGCATTCATATCCTCGATATCAGTTTTGGAATCCAGAAGATATAAAGCTATCGCTCTGTACATAGCTCCTGTATCAACGTATATGAAACCGAGCTCCTTTGCGACAAGTCTTGCTATCGTACTTTTTCCGGCACCTGCCGGTCCGTCAATTGCTACATTCATTTAGAACACCCCTAACATATAAGTATTAATAAAATATGATCATTTAAAAACGTATCTCCTCAAATAGAATACTATATTGCATTACATTTATCAAGCAATTACAGAAGGATATATCATCCATAACTTCTGAGCAAATTTAATATAACTCATTCATCTGGAGGCCAGATATGCCGTACTCCATGCAATCTGCAGATTAAAACCACCAGTCAGTGCATCACAGTCAATTACCTCACCTGCGACCCGGATTCCGCTAATTTTTTTCAGTTCCATTGTTCTTGGATCAATCTCCTTAACAGAAATTCCACCGGAGGTTATAATTGCCTGATCATAACCCATAAGGCCATCATACTGCATATCAAAGTTTTTAAATGTATAGACAAGCTTCTTTATCTCTTCTTTGCTCAGTCCATTTACACGTCTGTCAGGATTTATACCGCTTTTATTAATTACAAATGGAATCATTGCTCTTGGAAGCAGTTCCCCGAGAGCATTTTTAAGCTCTCTTGTCTTAAAGGCCTCAAAATCCCGGATTATTCTCTGTTCAAGCTTATCTTCTGAAAGTGCAGGTTTAAGATCAAGTGATATGAGAATCTCATCATCCTTAAACTTATGGAGATATGATGAGCCTGACAATACAAGCGGACCGCTTATACCAAAATGGGTAAATAGCATCTCTCCCTGTTCCGTATAAATATCCTTCTTCTTATTCTTTTTCATATAAGAAAATGAAATGCGGACGTTTTTGAGAGTAAGTCCCATAAGTTCCGTGCAGAAATCATCCTTAAGTCTGACAGGAACCAGGGCAGGATAAAGCTTAGTTACATCAACGCCAAGTCCTCTGGCAAATTTAAATCCATCGCCGTCAGAACCGGTCTGAGGATATGAAATACCTCCTGTAGCTATAACAACTACATCTGAATCATAGGTTTTTCCACCCGAAACAACTCCTGTAACCTGATGAATAATCTCTCCATTTTCTTCTTTATCAGTAATTCTTAATTCATCAACCTTCCTGTTAAGAAAGACGTTAACACCCTTTCTCTTAAGTTCCTGTTCAAGAGTCCTGATAACATCACTGGAATGATCACTGACCGGAAAAACACGGTTTCCTCTCTCAGTCTTAAGCCTGAGTCCGAGCTTTTCAAAATACTCCATGACATCCGACTGACCGAAAGCATTTATGGCGCTGTATAAGAATTTATTGTTTGTGACTACATTTCTTAGAAACTCTTCTTCTCCGGAATTATTGGTCAGATTACATCTGCCTTTACCGGTAATAAAAAGCTTCTTACCGAGCTTTTCATTTTTCTCGAATAGAGTCACTTTATACCTGTCAGCAGCGAGGGCCGCCGTCATCATACCTGCAGCTCCACCGCCAATAATTATCATTTTTCTCATTTTAAAAGCCCATCTAATAACAAGGAGTCAGATATCATAATCTGACTCCTCAATCATCATAATTTCAAAACAGTCTTATTATACAGGATAAGCTCCATCAGCTGCAGCTGATACATCAACTTTCTTCTGCTGAGCTTCTCTGTACTTAAAGAATTCTGTAGCAACCTGCGGGAACAGAGCATATGACAGAACATCCTCATCCTGCTGCTTGTACTGCTCTATAGCCTTCTCCATCTCCGGAAGCTGTGGAGCTATCTTATCAGCAGGTCTGCATGTTATAGGCTCTACATCGCCGATAGCCTTCTTCTGAACCTCAGAATTGAAAGGCTTAACTGTCTGACCATACTTTCCTGAAAGCAGATCCTTGGACTGCTGAGTAAACATCTTATATCTCTCAGGGCCTTCTCCGCCATTACCGTAAAGAACGTTGAGAACTGCCTGAGTACCAACTATCTGTGAAGATGGTGTAACAAGAGGTGGTTCGCCGAAGTCCTTACGAACTCTTGGCACTTCCTCAAGAACGTCTCTGAGCTTATCATCCTGTCCTGCTTCTTTAAGCTGAGAAACAAGGTTTGAAAGCATTCCACCAGGTACCTGATAAAGAAGTGTCTTGATATTAACACCCATAACCTTTGTGCTCATAAGTCCGCTTTCTATATACTTTTCACGAAGAGGTGCAAAGTAATCAGCTATCTCAGCAAGAAGAGTCTGATCAAGACCTGTATCATAAGGAGTACCCTTAAATGTCTCAACAAGAACCTCAGTTGCAGGCTGAGATGTACCCATAGCCATAGGTGACATTGCTGTATCTATTACATCACATCCTGCTTCTACAGCCTTAAGATATGTCATAGCAGCAACACCTGATGTGTAATGTGTATGAAGCTGTATAGGAAGACTTGTACCTTCCTTGAGAGCCTTAACAAGTCTCTCAGCCTCGTATGGAACAAGAAGACCTGCCATATCCTTAATACAAATGGAATTAGCACCCATCTCTTCTATTTCTTTAGCAATATTCTTCCAGTAGTCAAGAGTATATGCATCACCGAGAGTATATGAAAGAGCTATCTGTGCATGACCGCCTTCCTTGTTAGCAGCCTTAACTGCTGTCTCAAGGTTACGAAGGTCATTAAGACAGTCGAATATACGGATGATATCAATACCGTTTGCTATTGACTTCTGTACGAAATACTCAACTACATCATCAGAATAATGATTGTAACCAAGAATATTCTGACCTCTGAAAAGCATCTGAAGCTTTGTATTCTTGAAGCCATCCTTAAGCTTTCTAAGTCTTTCCCATGGATCTTCCTTAAGGAATCTGAGACATGCATCAAATGTAGCACCACCCCAGCACTCTACTGAATGATATCCAACCTGATCCATTTTATCTATTATCGGGAGCATATCCTCTGTTGTCATACGTGTAGCTATCAGAGACTGATGCGCATCACGGAGGACTGTTTCGGTAATCCCGACTTTTCTGTTTGTTTCAGCCATTATATTACCTCCAACTGTTAATGAACGTTAAATATAGCAAGGAATGAACCTGCTGCAACTGCTGTACCGATAACTCCGGCAACGTTAGGACCCATAGCATTCATAAGAAGGAAGTTTGTAGGATCATACTCTGATCCAACCTTCTGTGAAACTCTTGCTGCCATAGGAACTGCAGATACACCTGCTGATCCGATGAGCGGATTAACCTTGCCCTTTGTTACAACACACATGATCTTTCCGAAAACAACGCCTGTAGCTGTACCAAGACAGAATGCGATAAGTCCGAGAAGAACTATCTTAAGTGTGCTGACATTAAGAAATGCTTCTGCGCTGGTTGTTGCACCAACAGATGTACCAAGAAGAATAACAACTATGTACATCATTGCATTTGAAGCAGTTTCTGTAAGCTGCTTAACAACTCCTGACTCTCTGAAAAGATTACCAAGCATAAGCATACCTACGAGAGGTGCTGTAGTTGGAAGTATAAGAACTACAACAAGTGTAACAACTATAGGGAAGAGAATCTTCTCAAGCTTAGTAACAGGACGAAGCTGAGGCATCTTGATTTTCCTCTCTTTTTCAGTTGTGAGTGCCTTCATGATAGGAGGCTGAATAACCGGAACGAGTGACATGTATGAATAAGCTGCCACCGCTATCGGTCCCATGAGTGTTCCACCCATTCCAAGCTTACCTGCAAGGAAAATGGATGTAGGACCGTCTGCGCCACCTATGATAGATATAGCTGCTGCTTCTTTACCTGTGAATCCAAGAAAGATTGCCATAAAGTAAGCACCATATATACCAAACTGAGCTGCCGCTCCAAGCAGGAAACTTGCCGGATTGGCTATAAGCGGTCCAAAGTCTGTCATGGCACCAACGCCCATGAATATAAGTGAAGGGAGAATACTCCATTCATCAAGTTTGTAGAAATAATGTAAAAGTCCGCCTTCCTGTATGATATCCGGGAACATGTTAACCAGGAACATACCGAAGGATATTGGAACAAGTAAGAGTGGTTCAAAGCCCTTGGCAATTGCAAGATACATAAAGAAAAATGCAAACAATATCATTATGTAGTTCTTCCAGTCAAGTGTTGCAAAACCAGTCTGACTTGCCAGATTCGAAAGTACTTCAAGCATCTTTTTTCCTCCTGCAAGAAATGAACGTATTAGTTAAGTGTTGCAAGTGTATCGCCGGCTTCAACAGCATCGCCTACAGATACATTTACAGATGCAACTGTTCCATCCTGAGAAGCAACTATCTCATTTTCCATCTTCATAGCCTCAAGTATAAGAAGTACTTCACCCTTCTTAACTTCCTTGCCTGCTTCAGTCTTAACACTGAGAATCTTTCCTGGCATTGGAGCAGCAATCTTAACGCTTCCTTCATTGCCGCTTGCTGCAGGTTTAGCTGCTGGTGCAGGTGCAGCTGCAGGTGCAGGAGCTGCTGCCTTAGGTGCTGCAACAGGTGCTGCTGCAGGTGCTGCGCCGCCTGATACTTCTTCAACAGCTACGTCATATGATGTACCATTAACTGTAATTCTATAGTTTTTCATGAATTTTATTCCTCCTGATATTATCTGACTCTTCTGATAGAACGAACAACCAATCTGTCATTGCTATCTGTGCAGACAGGTGTACTTACGTTATCATTTCCTAAATATGCATAAAGTGCAGCTGTTATAACTGCAATAAGTTCATGATCCTTATCCGGATCAAGCTCTTCTTCGGCAGCAGCCGGTGCAATCGGTACAGAAGCAACTTTAACTTCTTTCTTAACCTCAGCCTTTGGCTCTTCTTTCTTCTTTCCTTCAAGCATCATTGGAACAAACTTAAGAAGGTAGATAATGAAAGCTATGAAAATAAGCACTGAGAATACGGTGATCATTCCGATTCCGGTATTGATACCGGCTTTTTTAAGAAGCTCTTCTCGCGAATATACTGCACTTACTTCCACATCAACAGCCTTGTATGGAGTGATATTACCATTGTTCATGATAACATCATCCAGGAAAGCGTCAGCCGAATCTATTGAAAATCCATAATCAGCATAATTCTCAGCAACATACTGATCCAGGTTATTATATCCGGCCTGAATAGCTTCATTAGCAAGAGTCTCATAAAGCTGTGACTTCTGCAGATTGAATTCTTTGTTCTCTTTATAATAAACAGTAACATCTACATTTCTGTTCTTATATATGCATCTGGTTGTGCAGAGTATCTGGCCATCATTGCCATCAACTATCCTTACATTTTCATTTGAAGTATCAAATCCAACAAATGATCCAACATGGTCAGTTGTCTCTGCCATCTTAAAGCCTGATACAGCAGCCTTCTCAACATCAGTACCTTCTGTAGAATAATAATCATACTCAAGGTCACTCACATCCTTGTACTGATCTATAAGAGACTGGTTGATTGCTACCATAACTCCCTGATTATATTCGAAGTTTGTAGCAGTCTTCTCCTCGCCGCAGGCAGTCATTAGCAAAAGAACAGACATCATAAAGAGAAGTATTATTTTTTTCTTCATCTCTATAACCGCCTTTCTATATAGATGTATGCTTTTTTAAAGGTCTTTCCTCAATCTTTGTAGAAAGCATCTCAAAAGCAGCAGCAACTCTCTTTCTGGTTGCATCAGGTTCGATGATATCATCAACATATCCGCGCTTAGCAGCTGAAAGTGCAGAACCCTGTATGTTCTCATACTGATTCTTATACTCTGCTATAGCCTTAACCTTATCTTCGCTGCTGTCTATCTCTTCTTCATATATGATCTTTGCAGCCATCTCTGCATCCATCATACCAACCTTAGCCTTTGGCCATGCGTATACTATATCAGCGCCGATTGACTTTGAGTTCATAGCAGTAAATGCAGTACCATAAGCCTCGCCTGTTATAACATTTACCTTAGGAACAGTTGCATTTGCAAATGTCTGAACAAGCTTTGCAGCACTGCTTGATATAGTCTTCTCTTCATCTATGGAAGCCGCAAATCCCTTTACATTTGTAAATGTAAGTACAGGAACATTAAACGAATCACAGAAGCTTACGAACTTAGCAGCCTTCTGCATTCCGCCTGTAGTAAGCTTATCACTTCCATCTTTGATCTGGTTAGCAACAACACCTGTTGTGAATCCATTAAGTCTGATGAAACCTGTAACCATTTCAGGAGCATAATGCTCTTTTATTTCATAGAAATAATTATCATCAGCAACTGAAGAGATTATTCCTCTTGCATCATCAGACATTGAATCTATGCCCGGAAGTGTTCTGTTGAGATCATCTTCAGAATCAAGGAAACCTTCCTCATCACAATTAGAAGGGATGAGTTCTATGAAGTTTCTGATTTCAGCTAAAACTTCAGCATCAGTTTTAAGAACCTTATCAACAAGTGATGTATTCTCACTTATATAACCTGCTGCAGAAGTATCCTCTTTCTCAACATAATTTCCATCCAGTGTATTAGGACTGTTAACAAAAAGCTTTCCGCCATCTTCTGATATAAATGTAAAGTCAGTGAGTGAAGGTATAACAGCAACTCCTCCACCGCATGTTCCCAGAATTGCAGTAATCTGAGGAATAACTCCTGAAGCCATAGTCTGCTTCATGTAAAGTCTTCCGAATGCATTAAGTGCATCTGTTGCTTCTCTGAGTCTGAGGCCTGCACAGTCTATAAGACCAATAACAGGTGCTCCCATCTTCATAGCCATGTCATAAAGCTTAGCTATTTTCTTAGCATGCATCTCTCCGATCGATCCGGAAAGAACGCTTCTGTCCTGGCTGTAAACATAAACTAATCTTCCACCGATAAGTCCATATCCGGTTATGACACCGTCCTTGGGCGTATCAAGTGCATCAGTATTGAAATCAGTGTTTCTTGCTGTTATATAAGCACCAACTTCAACGAAACTTGCGTCATCAAGCAAAGCATTGATTCTGTCGCTTGCTGACATACCGGCATTTACGCTCATTTTCAGTCCTCCATGTTAATAATTTGAAAATAAAAGGCAGCCTTAAAGGCTACTCTAAAGCCAATTTAGACCGAGTATATTCTAGTACACTTATTACTTTATTTCAACCTTAAAAAAAACCAATTTTAAAAGCCGTTTTTGGAACATTTTACTTATCCCAAATACGGCTTAAATTCGTACTATTTATATGATTTTATAACTTCTTTATTCTTAACAATGTAATCTATCAGAGAAATAACCGTAAGCAGCATTGCCGCATATATAAGAACATATTCAATGATAGTTATAACACCTGCTGCATTTGGAAAAACACTTCCCAGATCTGCAATAAGAAGAATTACCATTATCATCTGAACAGTTGTCTTAACCTTTCCCCACATCGAAGCGGCTATAACAACACCATTATCAGATGCTATGAGTCTGAATCCGCTTATAGTAAATTCTCTGGCTATGATAATGATTACTACCCATGCAGGAATTCTTTCCAGTTCTATAAGCGCTATCATTGCAGAACATACAAGAAGCTTATCTGCAAGTGGATCCATGAATTTTCCGAAATCAGTTATCAGATTATACTTCCTTGCAATCTTTCCATCTACCATATCAGTAAGCGATGCTATTATAAATATAGCTAATGCGATCCATCTGTTTCCAGGAATAGAAGGAATCAAAAGAAACAAAAGGAAAAATGGAATGAGTACAACTCTGAATATCGTTATTTTATTTGGTAAATTCATGTTAGGTTAATCTCCAATATCATTAGTTTATATAAAGTCTTATTTCTTAAAGAGGGTTGCAAAGAGTCCTCTTCCGAGGCTTGCGCCTACATTTCCGCCAAGAGTCTTTCCGAACTTACCGAACTTTCCTCCGGCTGCTTTTCCGGCTTCACGTCCAAGAGTTCCGGCTACTGAATTACCGACTGAGTTAATTGCCTGATTCTTCTTTCTTTCCTCAGCAGCTTTCTTTCTGGCCTCTTCTCTCTCTTTTCTTTCTTTTTCTCTTGCAGCTTCTCTCTCAGCTCTTTCAGCAGCTCGTGCCTCTTCACGTTCCTGCTTTTCTTTAGCCTTAGCCTCTTCTTTTTCCTGCTTCTCTCTTTCCTTAGCCTCTTCCTGTTCCTGTCTTTCTCTTTCAGCTTCTTCAGCAAGCTCTATGCCACGTCTTTCGAAGAATTCATAAGCTGAATCCGGATCAACTGATTCATAATACTTACTGTAAAGCATACTTCCTTTTATAATACTGTCTCTCTTTCCATCATCAATGCTTCCAAAAGAAGATCTAGGAGGAAGTATAAAGGCCTTTCTGGCCATTCCCGGAACACCTGAATCTTCAAGGAATGAAACAACTGCTTCTCCTGTTCCAAGACTCATAATGGTCTCATATGTATCAAACTCAGGATTAACTCTGAAGGAATCAGCAGCCGCCTTAACAGCCTTCTGATCAGAAGGTGTATAAGCATGAAGTGCGTGCTGTATCTTGTTTCCAAGCTGAGCGAGTACACCGTCAGGTATATCACGAGGATTCTGTGTACAGAAGTATACACCGACTCCCTTTGATCTTATAAGCTTAACAACCTGTTCTATCTTCTCAAGGAAGACTTTAGACGCTCCGTTAAAAAGGAGATGTGCCTCGTCAAAGAAGAATATCATCTTAGGTTTATCGAGATCACCAACCTCAGGAAGTCTCTCGAAGAGTTCTGAAAGCAGCCACAGCAGGAATGTCGAATAAAGCTTACTGTTACTTATAAGGCTCTCGCTGTCAAGTATATTGATCATTCCTTTGCCTTCAGGACCATATGTAAGCCAGTCTGTAAGATTAAGAGCAGGCTCTCCGAAGAAAGTATCACCGCCTGCAACCTCAAGCGCAACAAGTGCACGTATTATTGCAGCTATAGAAGCCGGACTCATTTTTCCATACTGAGCTTCATATTCCTTGCTGTTATCAGATACATGATTCAGCATAGCCTTAAGATCTTTTGTATCTATAAGGAGAAGATTATTATCATCTGCTATTTTGAATACGATCGAGAGTATATCGCTCTGCAGATCATTTAACTCCATAATACGTGAAAGAAGTAACGGTCCCATCTCGGAAATGGTTGTCCTGAGAGGTATACCCTTCTTTCCATAAATATCCCAAAGAGTAACCGGATATCCATTAAATGAAAATCCTGCCTCTGAAAGGCCGAATCTCTCTATTCTTTTTTTCATATCTTCACTGTCAGTACCGGGATTTGCCAGACCTGCAATATCACCCTTAACATCAGCAAGAAATACAGGAACTCCCATATCTGAGAAGCTCTCAGCAAGAACCTTCAATGTTACTGTCTTACCTGTTCCTGTAGCACCGGCAACAAGACCATGTCTGTTTGCATACTTTGGAAGAAGAACTATCTTTTCCCCTTTGTCATCATTTGCAGCCCATACATTATTGTCGTAATACATCCCTTTACCTCCTATATCTTCTCTCTTCCCTTCATATCATAAGGTCCCGCTTCTTCAACATGAACCTTAACTATCTCCCCTGATATGAATTCTCTGTCAGCTTCTACAAATACAAGCCCATCAACATCAGGCGCATCTCTGTAGCTTCTGCCAACATATATATCATCATCTGATATGTACCCCTCAATTATAACATCTATGTCTTTACCTATAAAAGTATTATTTATATCAAATGAAATGTCCTGCTGTAATTCCATGATTTCATCTCTGTAGAATACTTTTGTATCCTCATCAATCTGATCAGGAAAATCAGCAGCCGGAGTCCCTTCTTCTTTCGAGTATGCAAATACACCAAGTCTGTCAAATGAAAGCTCATTAATTGTATCAAGGAGTGCCTCATGATCCTCCTTAGTTTCACCCGGGAATCCTGCTATAAGAGTAGTTCTTATGGCAATATCTGGAATTCTTTCCCTGAGCTTATAAACTATCTCATAAAGCTTATCCTTATCTATCCTTCTGCCCATACGACGAAGTATATCACTTTCAGTATGCTGAAGCGGCATATCTATATAATGAAGAACTTTATTATTTTCGGCTATCTCTTCTATAAGTTCATCATATATTTCCTCAGGATAACAGTACATAAGCCTTATCCAGCTTATTCCCTCGACTTCTGACAATCTGCGTATCAGTTCATGAAGTGACTTGGCACCATAAAGATCAATGCCATAACAAGTCGTTTCCTGAGCGACGAGAATAAGTTCTTTTACTCCGCTCTCAGCAAGCTCTTCAGCTCTCTTTACAAGAACATTCATAGGCACGCTCCTGTAAGGACCCCTGAAGTATGGAATCGCACAATATGTGCATCTCTTATCACAGCCTTCGGCAATCTTTAGGTATGCCATATAAGGAGTTTCAGTAAGAAGTCTTTTTTCTTCAACAATCGGAAGTCTGTCAAGATCATCAAAATACATTACACCCGTTTCACCATTGGTGACCCTGTCAAGAGCATCAGCAATGTGATCTATAGATGATGTTCCGAGAAATGCATCAACTTCAGGAAGTTCTGTCTTTATCTCATCTTTAAATCTTTCAGCCATGCATCCGGTAACTATGATGTATTTAAGTCTTCCGGCCTTTAATCTAGAGACATCTAAAACAGTATCTATACTTTCAGTGAGTGCATCGCCTATAAAACAGCATGTATTTACAATGGCAATATCTGCCTCTTCCTCTTCATTTGTAATATTATAGCCCCGCTTTGACAGCAGGGCTAACATCTCTTCGCTGTCTACTCTGTTCTTATCACAACCCAGAGAGATCATCAAAACATTGAACATATATCGTTTCCTTAGAATCAAATATATAATAAAGCATGTTGCTTACAGCATGCGCCGCGTAGTTTTCTATTATACAAGATCATTCTGCATCAGAGCTGCCTGGTAGCAATTATACATAAGCATAGCTATGGTCATAGGTCCAACTCCGCCCGGAACAGGTGTTATCTTTCCTGCAACAGGAAAAGCCTTCTCATAATCAACATCACCACAGAGCTTCTTGCCATCGCCCTTCCTGTGGATTCCTACATCTATAACTGTAGCGCCTTCCTTGATATAAGTATTATCAATGAATTCAGGCTGTCCTATAGCAACAACAAGAACATCTGCTCTTTTGCATACTTCCCTTAAATCTCTTGTCTTAGAATGACAAACTGTAACTGTAGCATTTTCTCTAAGAAGAAGAATTGCCATCGGCTTTCCAACTATATTGCTTCTTCCGATAACAACTGCTTCAGCACCTGAAAGCTCCGTATTACTTCTCTTAAGAAGCTCAATGATACCGGCAGGTGTACATGAAACAAAGCCCTTCTCACCTATACTGAGACGTCCTACGGATTCAGGATGAAAACCGTCAACATCCTTATCAGGAGATATTCTTCTTATAACTTTACTCTCATCGATATGCTTGGGAAGCGGAAGCTGAACCAGTATACCATTCACAGTATCATCAGCATTCAGCTTATCTATAAGCTGAAGAAGTGACTCTTCTGTAGTATCTTCAGGAAGTTCGTATGAAAGAGATCGGATACCTGTATACTCACAGGCCTTTTTCTTGTTTCCTACATAAACAGTAGATGCCGGATCATTTCCAACTAATATAACAGCAAGGGAAGTTTCAATACCCTTCTCACGAAGAGCTGCCACTTTCTCCTTTACTTCATCCTTAATATCCTGCGAAATCTTCTTTCCATCTATAATCTCAGCCAAGTCAAAGTACCTCCTTTACTAGAACAACCCTGTAATATTTCCATCATCATCAATATCTATACGTTCAGCCGCAGGACTCTTTGGAAGTCCCGGCATAGTCATAATACTTCCGGATATCAGAACAACAAATCCGGCACCCGCAGATACATATGCTTCACGAATATTCATCTTGAATCCTTCCGGTCTTCCGAGAAGAGTCGGATCATCAGAAAGAGAATACTGAGTCTTTGCAACACATATAGGCAGGTTTCCGTAACCCATATCTTCTATCTTTGCTATAGCATTTTCTGCTTCTTTACTGTATATAACATCATCTGCACCATATATCTCTTTTGAAAGAATGAGCATCTTTTCCTTTATAGGAAGCTCTGCATCATATATAGGTGCATAGTTTGACTTCTCAGTTTCAAGAACCTTAAGTACAGCTTCAGCAAGAGGTATTCCACCTTCACCACCTTTAGCCCATACTTCTGATACTGTAAGCATAGCACCCTTGCTCTCACAGAACTCTCTTACAAACTCAATCTCCTTGTCCGTATCAGAAACAAATCTGTTGAGAGTTACAACTACAGGAAGACCAAACTTCTTGATATTCTCAATATGCTTACCGAGATTAACTATTCCTTCTGACAGAGCTGTCAGATTCTCTTCATTAAGGTCTGCTTTCTTAACTCCGCCATTGTATTTAAGTGCTCTTACCGTAGCAACCAGTACACATGCATCCGGCTTAAGCCCAGCGAGTCTGCACTTTATATCAAGGAACTTCTCAGCCCCGAGATCGGCACCGAATCCAGCCTCAGTAACAACATAATCAGCTGACTTAAGTGCAAGGCGTGTTGCCCTCACAGAATTACATCCATGAGCAATATTTGCAAATGGACCGCCATGTACTATAGCAGGATTACCTTCCAGACTCTGTATAATATTAGGTCTGATAGCATCCTTAAGAAGAGCTGTCATAGCACCTACGCAGCCAAGTGCTTCAGCCTTAACAGGTTCATTTGCATATGTATAAGCAACTATCATGTTGCCCAGTCTTTTCTTTAAGTCAAATATATCGGTAGAAAGACAGAGTATAGCCATAACTTCAGTAGCAACCGTGATAACAAAATGGTCTTCTCTTACCACTCCGTCCATACGCTTACCCATACCTATAACAATATTTCTGAGAGCTCTGTCATTCATATCCAGACATCTCTTGATAACAATCCTGTTTGGATCAATTCCAAGAGTATTACCCTGAAGAAGATGATTGTCAAGAACCGCGCAAAGAAGATTGTTTGCAGAAGTTATAGCATGGAAGTCACCTGTGAAATGAAGGTTGAGCTTCTCCATAGGGACTACCTGTGAATATCCACCTCCGGCTGCTCCTCCTTTAACTCCAAAACATGGTCCCAGTGAAGGCTCTCTGAGAGCTACAATGCTTTTCTTTCCAAGTTTAGCAAGAGCATCACCAAGTCCAATGGTGACAGTTGTCTTACCTTCACCTGCAGGAGTAGGATTGATAGCTGTAACAAGTATGAGCTTTCCATCAGGCTTGTCAGCCACACTGTTGATATACTCATCAGTGAACTTAGCCATATGATTTCCATACAGTTCAATGTTTTCCTCACTGAGTCCTATCTTTCCTGCAACTTCTTTTATGTTCTTTAATTTGGCATTCTGTGCTATCTCAATATCAGTTAGCATAGTTTCCTCCGATATATATTATTCTTTATATTTAAAGGCTCATGAACTCATCAAACTGATCCATAGTCATAAGAACCTTTCTTGGCTTTGTTCCTTCCTCAGGTCCTACAACTCCGGCATCAGCAAGCTGATCCATGATCCTTGCGGCCCTGTTGAAGCCGATTCTGAACATTCTCTGGAGCATTCCTATGGAAGCCTTATCCTTTTCAATTATAAGTCTTCCTGCATCCTCGAAGTATTCATCATATTTTTCATCTTCATCTGAAGAAGCACCACCACCAACAGATGTTGAAGCATTATTTATGGAATTGGACACTTCCTCGTCATACTGGCTTTCACCGTTCTGTTTCTTGATATAATTTACAACAGCCAGACACTCATCATCATCAACAAGTGCACCCTGTACTCTTTCAGGCTTCGGAATACCTGTCGGGAAGAATAACATATCACCCTTTCCGAGAAGCTTCTCTGCACCATTCATATCAAGTATTGTACGTGAATCAACACCACTTGAAACTGCAAAAGCAATTCTTGACGGTACATTTGCCTTTATAAGTCCTGTAATGACATCTACAGAAGGTCTCTGAGTTGCTATTACAAGATGTATACCTGCCGCTCTTGCAAGCTGAGTAAGTCTGACTATCGCATCCTCAACCTCACCATGAGCAACCATCATAAGGTCAGCAAGCTCATCAACGATAACAACTATCTGCGGAAGCTTTACAAGATCAGGTGAACCCTCAGGATCATCATTGCTCTCGGCCTTCTTGTTAAAGCCCTTCAGATTCTTTACATTATATTTTGAGAAGAGCTGATATCTCTTCGTCATCTCAGCAACAGCCCAATTAAGAGTTCCTGCTGCCTTCTTAGGATCTGTAACAACCGGAACCAGAAGATGCGGAATACCATTATAGCTGGTAAGCTCAACCATCTTAGGATCGATCATGATAAGCCTTACCTCATCAGGAGTAGACTTATAAAGAATACTCATAATGAGCGTATTTATACAAACCGACTTACCTGAACCTGTTGCGCCGGCAACAAGGAGATGTGGCATCTTAGCAAGATCTGTAACTACTGTTTTACCGCCTATATCTTTACCCACTGCAAATGTAAGGCGAGACGAAGAATTCTTATATTCTTCAGATTCAACAAGATCTCTGAACGAAACAACACTGTTTTCTTTATTTGGGACTTCAATTCCTACCGCAGCTTTACCAGGAATAGGAGCTTCTATACGAATATCTGCCGCAGCAAGTGCAAGTTTAATGTCATCAGCAAGAGCAGTAATCTTTCCTACTTTTACACCTATATCAGGCTGGAGTTCATATCTTGTAACAGCAGGTCCAACACTACAGTTCATGATACTTACATTTACTCCGAAGCTTTCAAGAGTATCCTTAAGCTTCTTTGCTGTTGCACGAACCTCATCCTCAGTGCTTCTGCCGCCTGAGTTTTTGCTCTTCTTGAGAAGTGATACCGGTGGAAGCTTGTATTCCTTCTTAGGTCTCTTAATCTCTCCAACCTTGGATATTTCTTTGGCAACCTGAGTTGTTGCTTCTTCTGCTTCTTTCTTGGTAACAGCCTTCTGTCTCTTCTCTATAAAATCAGGAACAAGTGGATCATTTTCTTCCGGTGAAAGCTCTACTTCGTCTTCTTTGGAAGGTTTTCTGATTCCTCTGATAGGGAAGCTGTCATCTATAGGATCATAGTCCTTCTCAGCATGAAGTGTGATAACACCCTCCTTGGCAGCCTCCTCTTCCTGTTTCTTTCTCTTTGAATTACGCACTCCCATTGTAGATGGCATCTCAGGTGATCCGGTTTCTTTTTTCACCTCATGCATCTCTTCATTATCTACACGTTTATTCTTTGGCGCTGAAGTCTTTTTAGGCTTAGTCTCCTCATCTGGAAGTACTTTTATTGAACTGAGTATGCTCCTGCCTTTTGACTCTTTATTTACAGGAATCAGTTCTTTCCTTTCTGTTCTTCCGGCAGATTGTTCCGGATAACCCTCATCGTCACCATCTTCGTATTCATCATCTTCGTCATCATAATATGATGCTCTGCTTGTTGCAGCATCCTTAATATTCTTGAAGAAATCCAGAATAGAAATCTCCGTAACCTCGATTACGACAACAAAAACGAGAAGAATAATAATTATAATAAGGCCAACAGTTCCTATAAAGGCGTGAAGTATAGATGCTATACCACCGAAAATAAGACCGCCTCCGACCTTATCATGAAAACCATCAAGATAAATGCTCTTAGCAGAAACGCCTTCTGCACCATTTATCAACTGAAGAATAAAATCAGCATCAATCAGTGCAACACCTGACCAGATTATTTTCTGAACAACTCTTCTTTTTCCTCCGTTTGCCATAAGAAAGATCACAGAAAGAATAACATATATAGGAAGTATATATGTTATTGCTCCAAATATACCAAAGAAGAAACCTGACACATAATCACCGACTACTCCACAAAGTTTAAAACTGCTGAGAAGAAGGAAAATACAGAAAGCAGTAAGCACGAAGAAAACTATCTCCATCCTTGTTTCCGGAGATAGTGAATTGTCCTGTACTACCTGCTTGCTCTTGGTAGAATTATTCTTTTTTTTGCTGCCGGATGATGCCATCCCATTACCTCGTCAATTACAAATAAGTATTTTTCCAGCGAAATATGTTACGCCGGGCGTGGGTTGCTCAGCAACCACTAATACAGGAAAACATCCCCCGCGCATCGAACCTTTGCCATGCGCGGAGGATTTAATATTAAAATGTATAAACTATATCATTCTCATCTTTAAGAATATCAAATGGTATATAGTTGTCAGCCAAAGCCTCTCCATTTACAGAAAGACTTGTGAAACCTGATTCTTTACCCTCAGGATTCTCAAATACCATATGAAGCTTCTTTCCACGGAAAGTCTTCTCTACTTCATACTTCTCCCACTCACTTGGAATTGCAGGTGCAAGCTTCAGTCCTGTGAGATCAGGTCTCATACCGAGAATACCTTCTACGGAACCTACCATAACTGTAGATGCTGTTCCTGTAAGCCAGTGAACATGAGCTCTTCCGAAGTATGGGCTGTCACTTCCTTCAGTGAACTGACCATGTGAATATGGTTCAAGTTTTCTGACCTCTGCCTTATCATTCATAGCTGCAGGGCTTGAATTTACGAAATATTCATACGCTCTGTTACCATGACCCATAAGTGCTTCGGCAAGTATTATCCATCCCTGTGGCTGTGAGAATATACCACCATTCTCTTTTGTAGATGCATTAAAGAGAAGCATGAGCGCTCCATCAAATGCGTGATCCTTATAAGCAGGTGCCATAAGCATGCATCCATGTTCTGTACTGAGAATATCATGTACAGAATCAAGTGCCTTCTCTGCCTGATCCTTGCTTGCAAAACCACTGATTACAGACCAGCTCTGAGGATTGAGCCACATTGACGCTTCAACGTCATCTCTCTTACCGATAACCATACCGTCATCTTTAAATCCTCTTATGAATCTGTCCTCATTCCAGCAGAGATTCTGAAGTGTCTCACCGAGCTTCTTCTGTATATCGTCAATATAAGCTATATAAATCTTATCATTCTTATATTCAGCAAACTTCTTAATGATATTCATTGCATAGTATAACTGGAATGCAACGAAGGTTGATTCACCATCCTTGCCAAGTCTGAGACAGTCATTCCAGTCAGCATGAAGTCCTGCAGGCATTCCATGTATACCAAGATGATTCATAGAGAAATCAATAGCTCTCTTGAGATGTCCGTAAACACTTGCATTGTCTCCATTTGCAAATACTATATCTTCATCAAGGAATTCAATATTACCTGATTCGGAAATGTATTTATAAACTGTTGGGAATAACCAAAGCGCATCATCAGCTCTGTATGCAGGATGACCTGTAGCTCTTACATAAGACTCATCATCAGGAGTATCCTCATGACCCGCATTATGATCGAACTTAACAAGCGGAAGACCTGCACCATTATTTACCTGAGCAGAAAGCATGAATCTTATCTTCTCAAGAGCCATCTCAGGCGCAAGATGTATAACGCCCTGAATATCCTGTACTGTATCTCTGTATCCATAACCATTTCTGAGACCGCAATATGTAAATGAAGCAGCCCTTGACCAGATAAAGGTCATGAAACACTGGTAAGCATTCCATGTATTGATCATTGCGTTGAATGCAAGACTTGGAGTCTTAACCTGGAAGTTACTGAGTTTACCATGCCAATAATTCTTAAGTTCATCTATCTCAGCAGTACATTTAACTGAAGGAATATCATATGAGCTTATGATACTTTCAGCTTCCTCATCATTCTTAAGACCAAGTATAAATGTAAATGTTTTCTTTTCGCCCGGCTTAAGATTAATCTTAGTAGCAAGAGCTCCACATGAATTAAGATTGTAATTCAGAGCATTTCCAAGGTCGCCCTTTTCTACTGTTTCAGGATTACCATAATTATGATAATTACCGAGGAATGACTCCTTATCACCACAGTAGGAAGAAACCTTTGCACCTGCAAGTCCGAAGAATCTGCAGGCAGCTGTACTTCCGTTTACAGCCTGCTTTACATTTTCGTTTATAACCTGCTTGATACGGTTACCAAGGAAATACGTTCTGGTTATAAAGAGAGTATACTGAAGGTTAATCTGATCCTGCTCATAGTTGCTCTCATTTGTAAATTCTGAATAACCTGTAACAGTAAGATTTCTCTCCCTGTCGGAATCATTCTTAACTTCAACACACCATACTTCATGTGTCTTATTAAGTGGCACATAATAGCTTACGCTTGTGCTTATATCTTTGTACTTTGAAGATATAACTGTATATGCGGTACCGTGACGGCATTCACTCTTGAAGCTTTCAAGATCTTTGCCTACAGGCATCCATGAATTTGACCAGTATTCTCCGGTCTCATCATCTCTAAGATATACATATCTTCCCGGCTGATCAAAGCTGTTGAAAACATATCTTATAATACGGCCGTTTGCACCGGATTTAACGAAGCTGTATCCTCCGGCATTATTTGATATTATAGCGCCATACTCCGGCGAGCCAAGATAATTGGCCCATGGTGCCGGTGTATCAGGTCTTTCTATAACATATTCTTTACGAGTTTCATCAAAAAAACCAAAACGCATATGATAACCCTCCGTCAAGCATTACTCTACTATTTCTTTAAGTGCAAGACTTATCTTTCCTTCTCTGATATCAAGGACTTTAACATTTACTGTGTCACCGATATTAACAACATCTTCTACCTTTTCAACTCTGTGATCAGCAAGCTTAGAAATGTGTATCATACCGTCCTTGTTAGGTGATATCTCTACGAAAGCTCCGAATGGCATGATTCTTACAACCTTACCTGTGTAAACCTTACCAACCTCGATAGGGTCAACTATAAGATGAATAATCTCAAGTGCCTTAGCGATGCCTTCCTTGTCAGTACCGCTTACTGATACAAAACCTTCATCATCGATATCGATCTTAACGCCTGTCTCTTCGATGATAGAGTTAATTGTCTTTCCTCTCTGACCTATAACTTCACCTATCTTATCAGGATCAATCTTAAGCTGCTCAATCTTTGGAGCATATGCATTAACCTCAGGTCTTGGAGCAGGTATGCACTTAAGCATTACTTCATCAAGGATGAACTCTCTTGCCTGTCTTGTTCTTGCGATAGCTTCACGGATTATATCATCTGTAAGACCATGAATCTTGATATCCATCTGAATAGCTGTGATACCCTTCTTTGTACCTGCTACCTTGAAGTCCATATCTCCGAAGAAGTCCTCAAGTCCCTGGATATCTGTAAGTACTACATACTCATCATCTGTATCACCGGTAACAAGACCACATGAGATACCTGCTACAGGAGCCTTGATAGGAACACCTGCTGCCATAAGTGACATACATGAAGCACATGTAGAAGCCATTGATGTAGATCCGTTTGACTCAAATGTCTCAGATACGGCACGGATTGCATATGGGAATTCTTCCTCTGAAGGAATTACAGGAAGAAGCGCTCTTTCTGCAAGTGCACCATGTCCTATCTCACGACGTCCCGGACCACGTGATACCTTTGTCTCACCAACTGAATATGATGGGAAATTGTAGTGATGTATATATCTCTTTGATGTAACGTTTACATCAAGACCATCCACCTTCTGAGCCTCTGCAAGAGGAGCAAGTGTTACGATATCGCAGATCTGTGTCTGTCCTCTTGTGAACATAGCAGAACCGTGAACTCTAGGAATGATATCTACTTCAGCTGCAAGAGGTCTGATCTGTGTGATCTCACGACCGTCAGGACGCTTTCTGTCCTTGAGGATCATCTTACGAACTGTCTTCTTCTGATACTGATAAAGAGCATCACCGAGTTGAGCAAGGTACTCTTCATTATCAGCAAACTTCTCAGTAAGCATAGCCTTGATCTCGTCGATATTAGCATCTCTTACCATCTTGTCATCTGTGAATACAGCCTTCTCCATCTCTTCCTGAGGAACAGCTTCCTTGATGGCAGCCATAAGCTCTTCAGAAACAGCATATCTCTCATATTCTGACTTTGTCTTTCCGCACTCAGCTACGATCTTATCGATGAACTCGATAACCTTCTGATTAACCTTGTGAGCAGCGAAAATAGCCTCAAGCATCTTATCCTCAGGCACTTCATTTGCACCTGCTTCGATCATGATTACTTTCTCTCTTGTAGAAGCAACTGTAAGCTTAAGGTCTGAATCCTTATTCTGTGTTGAGTTTGGATTGAATATGAATTCTCCGTCAACGAGACCAACCTGTGTAGTTGCACATGGTCCGTCAAATGGAATGTCAGATATTGATACTGCAATAGCTGTACCGATCATAGCTGTAAGCTCAGGTGAGCATTCAGGATCAACTGACATAACAAGATTCTCAAGGGTTACATCATTTCTGTAATCCTTTGGGAAAAGAGGTCTCATAGGTCTGTCGATAACACGGCAGGTAAGTGTAGCATTCTCAGATGCCTTACCCTCTCTCTTATTGAATCCTCCAGGTATCTTTCCTACTGCATACATCTTCTCATTGTACTCAACTGAAAGAGGGAAGAAATCAATACCCTCTCTTGGCTGTTTAGAAGCTGTAGCTGTTGAAAGAACAACTGTGTCTCCATAGTGAATAAGCACTGCTCCGTTAGCCTGCTTTGCAACTCTGTCAACATCAACGCGAAGAGTTCTTCCGGCAAGCTCCATTTCAAATTTCTTGTACATTTCCATGTCTCCTTTTTTATTATTTTTTTATATTTAAGACACCGAAACGACTGAAACACTCACCTTTCTTTAAATAGAAAAACTGATTTTCTAAAAAAGATGGGCATTTCAGTAGTCTCGGGTAGTCTTAAAAATCCTATAAATTCTACCATATTCGGCAGTTTTCATCAAGTTAAAGTTTACATATAGGAAGCTATGATTTCAGCTATTTCAGAGGCATTTTTACCTTCAGTATCAACCCTTACATCAAGTGCTTTTGCATACTCAAAAAGTCTCTTGGCTTTAAGTGACGCTATTCTCTTAAGAGCCTCATCCCTGTCACAGCCTCTCATGAGAGGTCTTTCATTATCATCTTTGATTCTTTCGTAAATAGTCTCATCTGAAGCATCAAGATAGAATACCTTTCCCATTTCCTTCAGATAAGGAATATTATCCTCTCTTACTACTATCCCTCCGCCTGTGGAGATAATAGAATCATATTTATCTAACGAATACTCAACAAGCATATCATGCTCCAGTCTCCTGAATGACTCTTCGCCATACTTCTCGAATATTTCATTTATACTCATTCCTGCCGCTCTGACTATTGCCTCGTCCATATCTATAAACATCTTACCTGTAAGGCTTGCGAGCGCTTTTCCCACGCTTGTCTTTCCGGAACCCATAAAACCTGTAAGGACAATATTATTGCCGTACACCTTTTTACGCAGTTTGGCATAAACCTTCTTCACAGCCTCTTCAGGTATCTCTTTCCCCGTCCAGAGTTCATGACTTTTTACCGCCTGGAAAAGAAGCATGGATAGACCGTTATCATCGGATACACCAACTTCAGCAAGTTTTTTTGTAAACGGAGTCTCTTCCGGATTATAAATCAGATCATAGCCAAAGGCTGCTCTTTCGTACAGACTGTCATCTTCGATCAGGAGAGAATCACCTTCCTTAAGACCAAGAGATGTACACTGAATCAGAATATACATATCACTGTCTATACTGTCTGCATCTTTTACAGCTATAGCCTGACCATCCCTGCCGAGCTTACGATTCATTTCGTCAGCAAGAGACTGAGCTTTTTCTATAGTCCTGTTTAATATATATACTCTATTGCATCCGGAAGTCATACATGTATAGATAACTGCCCTGGCAGCTCCGCCCGCACCGAGAATTACCGCGTCGCGTCCGGATATCTTAATATACTCCTCCAAAGCCTTTTTTATTCCGTATGCATCTGTATTGTAGCCCTTATAGCCATCCGGAGTTTTAACCAAAGTATTCACAGCACCAATAGTTTCTGCAGTCTTATCCAGAGATACCAGACTTTTCATTACATCTTCCTTGAAAGGAACTGTGATATTAAGTCCATCTACTCCCATTGCAAATGCACCTTCCACAGCCTTTTCAAGATTGTCACCCACGTGAAAAGCAGTATAGACTGTGTCTTCGCCTATACATTCTGCAAGACTGTTATGTATAAAGGGAGAAAGCGTATGCTCTATAGGTCTTCCAAATATACCAAATACTTTAGTACTTCCTTTGATCATAATGTAATCCTCTCAGGTTAGAATTGTTTTACTGATAAACAAAAGAATTAACAGAAAAACGCAGTAACCTTATTGGCCACTGCGTTTCTTTGTCTGTTACTTTCTAAGTCCAAGCTTTTCAATAAGCTCTCTGTAACGATTGATATCCTTGCTCTTGATGTAAGCAAGCATATTTCTTCTCTGACCAACCATCTTAAGAAGACCTCTTCTTGAATGGTAATCATGTGGATGAGCCTTGAAATGCTCATTGAGGTCGTTGATTCTTGCTGTAAGAAGTGCAACCTGAACCTCTGGTGAACCTGTGTCGTTTGCATCCTTGCCATACTTAGCAATGATGTCTTTCTTCTGTTCTGCTGTAATCATAGCAAAATCCTCCTTAAATAATGAACCGCTTGAAACCGAGATATGGGTTGGAGAATCCCCTGTCCCAGTTACAGCTTGGTGTATAATAACAGAAAGGTCTGTTACTTGCAAGTAAAAATATAACTATTCATATATCTTTTTTATATTATCTATGTTACTGCTCATATTCTGCATCATAAGATCAGCTATTACCAGTGCAGTCATCGTCTCAACTACTATAGCTGCTCTTGGAGCAATAACAGGATCATGTCGTCCTTTTATTGTGAGCTTTGTGTCATTACCATCACGATCAACCGTATCCTGTTCCGTGTAAATGGACGGAGTAGGTTTGAATGATGCTCTTATGACTATCTCACTTCCATCACTTATGCCGCCGAGTATGCCACCCGAATGATTTGTCTTCTTCATTACATTTCCATCTATATTTTGGAAATTATCATTATTGAAGCTTCCTGTATATCCAGATACTCTCTTTCCGTCACCGATTTCCACAGCCTTTACAGCACCTATGGACATAACAGCCTGGGCAATACATGCATCAAGTTTATCAAATACAGGCTCGCCTATCCCGGCCGGAACCCCTTTTACTCTGCAGCATACTTCAGCTCCCGATGAATCACCCTTTGATGAAAGCTCTTTAAGATATGCGCCGGCCTTTTCATACGCCTCTCTGTCCGGCATATAAAGAGGATTTTTATCTATAAAGTCTATATCAAGATTTGTTTCATCTACAGTTATTTCACCTATACTGCTTACGTATGTTGTAAATGAAATACCGAGCATTGAAAGCATTTTCGCTGCAACCGCACCGGCAGCAACTCTTCCTATAGTTTCTCTTCCCGAAGACCTTCCGCCACCTCTGTAATCTCTGAATCCATACTTTTCATCAAATGTATAGTCAGCATGTCCCGGTCTATAGACATCCTTTATGTTACTGTAATCAGATGAATGATGATCATTATTATAAACAATCAAAGATATAGGAGTACCTGTAGTTTTACCTTCAAATACTCCCGACATGATACTAACCTTATCTGATTCATTTCTTGCTGTCGTAAATTCCGACTGTCCCGGCTTGCGCCTATCTAGAAAGCTCTGAATGTATTCTTCATCTATCGGTATCCCCGCAGGGCATCCATCAAGCACTGCACCAACAGCAGCCCCATGGGATTCACCCCATGTTGAAACACGTAGAAGCTTTCCGAACATTGATCCTGACATATGTTACCTCGTCATTCCTATGCCTTAGCTCTTGGATGAGCCATATCATATACTTCTTTCAGTCTGCTCTTTTTATTCTTCAGATAAACCTGTGTTGAAGAAATATCCGAATGTCCAAGCATCTCCTGAACAGCTCTTATATCGGCACCATTATTTACCATATGAGAAGCAAATGAATGTCTTATCATATGTGGTGTTATATCCTTGTCTATACCGGCTTTCTTTGCATATCCTTTAATGATTTTCCAGAATCCCTGTCTTGACATCTGTCCTCCCTTAACATTTGAGAACAGATACTCAGAATCATCGCAAAGAACCGGTCTTACTTTATAGATGTAATTACTGAGCGCCATCTTTGCCTGATGCTCTATAGGTATGATTCTTGTTTTTCCGTTATCAGTACATTCTATATAATCAAACTGAAGATGAACATCAGAAAGCCTGAGAGATATCAGCTCTGAAACTCTCATACCTGTTGCATAAAGAAGCTCCAACATAGCCTTATCTCTGACACCCTTATTATTCTTAGTAGAAGGCTGACTGAGAAGGTTAGTTACTTCTTCAACAGTAAGAATCTCCGGTGTCTTCTTTATAACCTTTGGAGGTTTAAGCGCATCGGCCGGATTCTTCTTAACAACGCCTTCATTACGAAGATATTCAAAAAAGGCTCTGAGACTAGCTATAGATCTGGATATAGTTGCAGAGCTTAATCCCTGCTTCTCCAGAAACAGAATATACGAATTAAGACATGTCACATTGACATCATCAATAGAATTAATTCCGCTTGTTTTTGTATAATCAGCGAACTTAACCAGATCTCTTTTATATGACTGCAAAGTATTGCTTTTTGCATGTTTTGTACTTTCAAGGTAATCAGCAAAACCTTGTACTAATTCATCCATACATTTCCCCTTAGGCGAGTTAGAAATTGTTACAAAAATCATTCAATATCATTTCGCTTCTGTTACAGTATAATTTCAAATTTACATAAAATCAATATAAAAATTTTATGAAAACCATTGATTTTTCTAGCTTTTTCAGGGGTTACACAAGATAATGAACTAATAATAATTATGTCTACAAAATATGGATAATCCAAGTATTATTTTTTTTATAATTTTTTTGAAATAATCAGATTATTGTAAGCAAAAATAGCTATTATTGTCTTTGAATCAGTTATTTTTCCTGTTTCTATCATATTCAACGCCTCATCCAGCGTCAGTTTTACTACGTTAATAAATTCAGTTTCATCTCTGTGAATTTCACCTTTTTTCAGATCCAGTCCTATATATACCTTTGTCTTTTCTTTAACGAAAGCTGTAAGCGGATATACGTCAGAAACATAGATGAGCTTTCCCGGAATCATTCCGGTTTCCTCTTCCGCTTCCCTTGCTGCGCATGACATAAAATCTTCATCTTCATATTCCAGAGAACCTGCAGGAAGCTCTATACTTTCTCCATCAAGAGCCGGTCTGTATTGCTTTACGAACAGAAGCTTACCATCCGAATCTACCGGAAGAACAGCTGCCCCGTCCCTGTTTTCAATATAATCATAATATGCTTTATTTCCATCAGGCATCTCATATGTGTCTTCGTAAAACTTAAGCCGGTTACCTTCGTATTTTAATTCTCTCCTGATGCGGTCAAATCTTATGTTATCCATGAAATGATCCTCTCTTAATGAAATATTAGATACAATATATCATATATTTATAGTTTGAACAAAGTATCCTTTCTATTATGAAAAAAAGAGCCGTGCTATTAGCACAGCTCTTAAAATCAACTTAATTATTTAGCATAATCAGTTACTCGTGATTCTCTGATAAGATTTACCTTAATCTGTCCAGGATACTCAAGTTCGTCTTCTATCTTCTTTGAAATATCCCTTGCCAGAAGAACCATATCAGCATCATTTACAAGTTCTGGAACAACCATAACCCTTATCTCACGTCCTGCCTGAATAGCAAAGGTCTTATCTACTCCCTTGAAGTCATTTACAAGATCTTCAAGCTTTGTAAGTCGAGTAGTATATGTTTCGAGTGTCTCACGTCTTGCACCAGGTCTTGCAGCTGAAATTGTATCAGCAGCCTGGACTATACAAGCTATAAGACTCTCAGGATCAGTATCACCATGGTGTGATGCTACGGAATTAACAACAATTCCTGATTCCTTATACTTACGGCATAAGTCTACACCAATTGAAACATGTGATCCCTCTAATTCGTGATCAACAGATTTACCAATATCATGCAAAAGACCGGCTCTCTTAGCCATTTTGACATCTTCACCTATCTCACCGGCAATGATGCCACACAACTCAGCTACTTCAACTGAATGCTTAAGAACATTCTGTCCATAACTGGTTCTATACTTCATACGACCAAGAAGTTTAATAAGTTCAGGATGAAGTCCGTGAACACCACACATAAGTGCTGCATTTTCACCTTCTTCTCTGATCTTAGTCTCTACTTCTTTCTTAGCCTTATCAACCATCTCTTCAATTCTTGCAGGATGGATACGGCCGTCGACTATAAGCTTCTCAAGTGCAATTCTTGCAACTTCTCTTCTTATAGGATCGAAGCATGACAGGACAACTGCTTCCGGAGTATCATCTATAATAAGATCGACACCTGTAAGAGTTTCGAGGGTTCTGATATTTCTACCCTCACGTCCTATGATTCTTCCTTTCATTTCGTCGCTTGGAAGCTGTACCAGAGATATAGTTGATTCTGATACAACATCTGCAGCGCATTTCTGGATTGCAGATACTACATAGTTTTTAGCTTTTTTATCTGCTTCTTCTTTTGCTCTGGTTTCAAGTTCTTTGATCATGACTGCTGTTTCATGCTTTACATCCTCTTCAACAGTCCTAAGTAAAAATTCCTTTGCTTGTTCAGAGGTGAGTCCGGATATTCTTTCCAGTTCCTGTAGCCTTTTTGCAGAAAGCTCATCAACTTCGGCTTGTTTCCTTGAAAGATTCTCTTCCTTATGAGTGAGGGACTGTTCCCTTCTCTCAAGAGCTGTAGTCTTCTTATCAAGGTTTTCCTCACGTGACAGAACTCTCTTCTCCATACGCTGAATCTCATTTCGGCGGTCCTTAACTTCCTTTTCAATATCATTCTTGGTTTTAAGGGCCTCCTCCTTTGCATTAAGAAGAACTTCTCTCTTCTTATCTTCAGCAGTCTTAAGTGCGTCATCTATAATACTCTTAGCCTTGTCTTCTGCTTTTCCGATCTTAGCTTCTGCAATATTCTTGCGATAAGCGATACCGGCAAACCAGCCTATGACAGCAGCCACGATACCAACTAGTACACACACAATAATCGTTACTGGCACAGGAGCACCTCCTTATTTAGTTATTTATTGTAAGCATAGTACAACAGATAGATATTATACGTTTTTTAAATCAATGTCAAGTATTAAGTAAACCACTTAGGCATCAGATAAATCACTTATATATTTCATTACTTCTCCGGGTTTGAACCCTCTTCTTGCCATATAGGATACTACCCTGCGAAGGTTTTTATCATCAGAAAGATCCAGATTTCCAAACCTTTTGGCTATAGTCTCTTTAATAATACTTTCGTTATCTATACCTGTTTCGTCATAAAGTTCATCCAGTAAGACTTCCACATAAGACGTATCCACATCCTTCATGGAGAGTTCTCTCTTGATACATGCCCTGCTCTTTTTTTCTATATTCGAACGAATGTAGCTTTCAATATATCTGCTGTCATTCAGATAATTATACTTATAGAGCATGTCAATGACATGCTCTATAGTCTCATCCGTATATTCTTTTAATTTGAGCTTTGATATGATATCTCCCTTAGATGCTTCTCTCTGTCCAAGAACAGTCATGGAACTGTTTGAAGCTCTGCGGTACATGATATCTTTAATCTCTTCAATAAGAGCTTGCGATACTTCCTGATCTTCTTCAAGAGACAGCCTTACAATATCGCTCTTACAAAGAGGTCCTATATATGTATCATCGGAATAAACCTTGTACCTATTGCCTACATGCTTAACTGCAATATAAGGCATTCTTATTCCTCACTCTCTGCTCCTGTCTCTTCATCTGCAGGTGCATATTTTTCTCTGACAAGTGCTTCTACCTCAGACATGACATCCGGATTCTGTTCAAGATACTGCTTTGCATTTTCTCTTCCCTGTCCGATCTTCTCTCCGAGATATGAATACCATGCACCTGACTTCACTATGATTCCATTTGAAGCAGCCAGATCAAGAATATCTCCTGAACGGGATATACCCTTACCGAACATGATGTCAAACTCTGCCTCTCTGAATGGAGGTGCAACCTTATTCTTAACAACCTTAACTCTTGTCCTGTTACCTATTACTTCTCCGGCAGCCTTAAGAGTTTCTATACGTCTTACATCAAGTCTTACGGATGCATAGAACTTAAGTGCACGACCACCAGTGGTTGTCTCCGGATTACCGAACATCACTCCGACTTTTTCTCTTAACTGATTGATAAATATAACAACACAGTTTGTTCTGCTGATAGCTGCTGTAAGCTTACGAAGTGCCTGTGACATAAGTCTGGCATGAAGACCAACATGACTGTCTCCCATATCTCCATCAATCTCAGCCTTAGGTACAAGTGCAGCTACTGAATCAACTATGATTACATCAACAGCACCTGATCTTACCATGGTTTCTGTGATCTCAAGAGCCTGCTCACCGTTGTCAGGCTGTGAAATGTAAAGGTTATCAATATCAACACCGATATTCTTTGCATATACAGGATCAAGCGCATGCTCTGCATCTATGAAACCAGCTATACCGCCCATCTTTTGTACTTCAGCAACAACATGAAGTGCAACTGTTGTCTTACCACTTGACTCAGGTCCGTATATCTCTATAATTCTTCCCTTAGGTACTCCGCCTATACCAAGTGCCAGGTCAAGGCTGAGGGATCCTGTAGGTACTGCTTCTATATTGAGTGATGCATTCTTATCACCAAGCTTCATTACAGCTCCCTTACCGAACTGCTTCTCTATCTGTGAAAGTGCCGCATCAAGTGCTCTTATTTTATCTTCGTTTGCCATAATATCCTCCTTCAAACATATGTTCGCTTTTCTCGTTAATATTAATATAACTGAAATAAAAAGTCAACTATCTTTTTACATGATACCCCTAAAAAGTAATATATCACAAACCTTGCATATTATATCATAAACACTCTTTCTTTACTATCTGCATTAAGAAAAGAAAAGTCCTGCATCTTACATGCAGGACCCTCTTTGATAAGAAGTCCTTCTTTCATATTTTAATAGATGACGCAGTTTCTTCCACTGCTCTTTCCTTTATATAATTTCTCATCAGCCTCTTTGATGGTATGATCTATATCTTTGTTAAAATCAAACTCAGTAAGTCCGAAGGTCATGGTAACTCTAATCTCTTCTTCACCGGATATAACCGTACTGTTTTGAATGTCTTTTCTCATATCTTCCAGCAGTATATATGCTTCATCACCGTTAAGCCCCGGAAATACAATCAGAAACTCTTCGCCGCCATACCTGGAAATGAAAGCTTTTCCTGCGAATAAATCTTTGAAGGTTTCTGCAACGAACTTCAGAACCTCATCACCTGCATCATGGCCATAAGTATCATTTACCTTCTTAAAGAAGTCAATATCGCCTATTGCAACGCTTATGGAATCATGATTCATATTCTTTACCAGGGTATCCATATACTCTCTGGCTCTTCTTCTGTTATAAAGACCCGTCAAAGGATCAGTTACTGCCTGATGCATAAGTCTGTCATTGAATCTCATAAGCTTGCTCTCAGCCGCATTCTCATCCCTGCTGAAAATATAAGAAATCATAATGATAGAAATGAAAACCGCCGTTATATTAGTAAGCTGCAGAAATTTATCTGTAAGAGGTCCTATATCTGTCTCCGGTTTAGTACCTGCGAAAAGAAAAATAGTCAACGCTCTCGCAAAAAGTACAAGCCCGGCCAGCAGAAACTTAAACAGCGTTGAACCATGCACTGCAAAAAACGAAAGCATAAGTATCACTATAAAATAATTCTGCATTCCGGCACTCCAGCCAAATACAGGAATAAAGGACAAAATCATACAAAGAAGAAACAGAACAAAAGCAGCAATGGATATTCTTGTTGTTGTATGGTAAGTCTGCCAGAACAGAACAAGAATCAGAACATAAAAAAGAGCGATACGGAATGGATTTGATAATATGGCAGAGAATCCGACAAGAACAAGATCGATGGAAAACGCAACAAAAAGAGCGATATAAAGTATCCTGAGCGATACCATACCCCTCTTCGATTCATTTTCAGATATAACATCTTTTGTAATGATGTCTATAATCCCCATAATTCCGTCCCCATGTCTTTTCCACAAAATAATTATAATCACTTCAACTAAACATGTAAACACAGATTATAATTCGGTTTGGCATTATGGCCGGTTCATGATATTCTATAAATGTATCGAATAACATTTACGGAGAAAAACACTTATGAAGACAGCTTCAATAATCTCTGAATATAATCCTTACCATAACGGTCATGCCTATCATGTAAGAAAGACTCGCGAAATAACAGGCTCGGACTATATCATTTCCATAATGAGCGGAAACTTTGTTCAAAGAGGCGAGCCTGCCATATATGATAAATACAACAGAGCAAGATCTGCCGCATTGGACATTGATGCAGTTTTTGAATTGCCTGTTATTTTTTCAATTTCAAATGCAGGCGATTTTGCAATGGGTGCCGTATCCATACTCAACAGTCTCGGCTGTGTTGATTCACTTTCCTTCGGCGTTGAAACCCTGGACATGAATCTCTTTGAAAAAATATGCAGTATAATAACAGATGAACCTTCTGACTATAAAAGTTCTCTTCAGGATTACATTAAGGAAGGCAACTCTTATCCTCTTGCGAGAGAAAAGGCTCTGACCGATATTCTTGGAGATTCAGTAAAAGATATCATATCCTCTCCAAACAATATACTTGCACTTGAATATATGTCAGCAATCAAAAAAATAAACTCATCCATCAGAATATGTCCGATAATAAGAAAAGGCAGTTATCATAACACTGATGAAAAGAACGGATACTTAAGCGCGTCTGCAATCAGAACTCTAATATATGATAATAAAGATATTGCTCCTCATGTTCCGTCATATGATCAGGAATTATTTAAGAATGCCCTTCCCGGAACTTCAGTTCTGGACGGTCTTCTTAATCTTCGCCTTAGCGAGCTCGATTATGATGTTATATATCATGAAATGTCTAAAGATATGATGAACCGTCTTAAGTCCATTCCTGTACCGACATCATTTTCGGAAGCAGTGCAGCTTCTGAAGACAAAGAATATTACATATACAAGAAGCGCAAGGGCTCTTATGAATATGATACTTCGAATAAAAGAAGATGATTTTAGAGAGATAACAAATGAAGGTTATTCACACTACGCAAACCTTCTCTCCTTCAGAAAAGAATCATCAACGCTCCTGAAAACAATACAGGACAATTCTGAAATACCAATAATCAATAAGAAAGCAGACTATAATCCGGAATCTCATGCAGCATCCCTGTCCTGGGAATATGACAAGAAAGCTACGGACATATATAATTCTCTTTGCTTTATTGAAACAGGTGTACGAAAACCTAAAGAGCTTTCTTCGAACGTGTCAATCGTATTATAAAACAAAATATAAACACCTCAATTTATACAACAAAAAACCGGAGGCATAACCTCCGGTTTTCTTATATTCATTTCAATCAGTCAAGGAAATCATCATCGTCATCATCGAAGTCATCGTCTTCGTCGAAGTCATCCTCTTCATCGTCATCATCATATGACTCTTCAACATCATCATCTTCATCATCATAATCATCATCGTATCCGTCATCTGCTGCCGGTGCTGATGGAGCTGAAGGAGCAGGTGCTGCTACAGGCTCGCCTGTAATATATCCTATACTGCTGTCAACATCTGCTATATTATTCTCAAGTGAGAATACCTGATCTTCAAGTGTTTCAACGAGATTACGATAATTCTCTCTGTCTGCCTCAAGTGATGCAGCAAGGAACGCTCTCATCTCCTCAACCTTATCTCTTGTATAATTAAGAGCTCCAAGTCTAACCTCAGTAGCCTCTGCATTAGCATCATTTACAATACGATCAGCTTCGTTTCTTGCATTTTCAAGAATCTCTTCTGCTCTGTCATTTGCAAGCTGTGTGATCCTGTTCTCCTCAACAAGTCTGTTTGCTTCATTTACAGATTCACTTATGATAGCATCTGAACGGGTTCTGGCTGCTGCAAGTATGGACTCTTTGTTTCTCATGATCTTCTTAGATCTTTCAAACTCACTTGGAAGTCTGAGCTTAAGTTCGTTAAGCATCCTTTCAAGTTCATCTCTCGGAACTATGATATTGTTTGATGAAAACGGCTGATATTTACACTTATCAATAAATATGCCAATTTCAGATATCATTTCCTCAACGCCTTTTTTTCCCATCTTAACTTTCCTCCTAGTTTACTTTCATAAGATGAATCTTTTCTTCTATCTTTGGAAGGACATTTGCCGGTACAAAGTCTTTCACATTGGCACCATAATATGCATACTCCTTCACCATGCTTGATGAAAGATACGAGTATTCAACACTCGTAGATAAGAACAAAGTATCCACATCGGGTGCAACTATATGATTACTCTGTGCCATCTGGAGTTCGATATCAAAATCCCCCATGGCCCTGAGCCCCCTGACTATGATATGAGCATCCTGCTCTCTGGCAAAATCCACAACAAGACCATCAAAGCTTCTAACGAAAACATTAGGAAGCTCTGCGACAGTCTCCTCTAACATGATAACACGTTCCTCCTTAGAAAACAATGCCTGTTTTTTAGAAGAATTATTAAGCACACCTATAACAACCCGGTCAAAAAGGTATGATGCTCGTTTGATTATGTCAAAATGTCCCAAAGTTACCGGATCAAAGCTGCCCGGATATACTGCTGTTATCATTATCTTATCCTTATAAATACATGTTTATTTGTTTTATACTCTTTAACTTTATATACTTCGAACTTAGTATCTTCTATATACGAAAAGTCCTCTTCCAGCGCAGATTCAACTATGATTATAGCATCCTCTGATATAAATGGCTTTTGGTTCAGTTCAAGCATGACAGCCTTTTCAAGCCCTTTATTATAAGGCGGATCTATGTATATTATATCAAAATCAACCTTTGGCAGATTCCTGACATAAGTAACTGCATCCTTCTGGATTATATCAGCACTGTCATCGAACTTGGTAAAATGTACGTTGTATTTAATAACCTCGGCCGCTGCCCTGCTGTTCTCCACAAGCACTGCATGACTAGCTCCTCTTGAAAGAGCTTCTATAGCTATGGAGCCGCTGCCACTGAAAAGATCCAGAAATCTCGACTCCGGAACATAAGGCATTATGATATTAAACAGAGTTTCCTTATATCTGTCTAAGGTCGGTCTTGTATCTACCCCTTCCAGCGTTCTGAGCGGAAGGCTCCTTCTTGACCCTGCTACAACTCTCATAGTCTGTCAGTCTCCTCTAAAAACACACAGGTTATATTTTATAGCATTTTTCTCTGATGTCAATTCTTAATGGTCTTTCTGAGCCACTGGCCTGTCTCTGAAAGGTCATCCTCTGACCATCCGCTCTTCTTGTCACAACCCGAATCGATAAGGCTTGATGCCTCATCCTTATTAGAAAGATTCCATCCGCAGTAAGAAAGATTAAGCTTATTTATGAGATCAAACCATTCATCTGCAGAATCATAATCTATCGTTCCATTTCCTGATGCCTCACAAATACTGAACTCTGATACAAATATCGGAAGTCCGGCATCATGAGCCGTTTCAAGCTTACTTCTTATATTATCCTTATGAGTAGCTGCATAGAAATGTATCGCATATAGTACATTTTCCGGATTATCAACAGGATCCTTTGCAGCAATATCCACATCCTGTGACCAGGTAGGTGTTCCTACTATAATGAGTGCATCCTTATCATTCTTTCTGATGATAGGGATTATATCATCTGCGTAGGTCTTGACATCACTCCACTCTGTTCCGCCGTTTGGTTCATTACATATCTCATAGATTACATTCTCGTAATCAGCATACTTCTGAGACATCTCTGCAAAGAACAGCTCAGCTTCATCCTGATTATCAAGAGGATTGGTATCGTGGAGTATATGCCAGTCTATTATTACATACATTCCAAGCTCAGTCGCATAGCTGACACCGTCATCTACAAGCTTCTTAAGATTGGTCTGATTACCGTCTGTACAGTAACCGCCTGACTCAGCTGTGTACATTGCAAGCCTTATGATATTAGCTCCCCAGTCATCACGGAGTGTCTTGAACGCATCCTTATTTACATACTCAGGGAACCATGCAAGTCCGTGTGTGCTTATGCCCTTAAGCTGGTATTTTTCACCATTCTTATCTACTATATCGGTTCCCTTAAGGGAAAGCTTTCCATGATTTTCAAATGGAGTGCCCTTCTCAACCTTTGGAGGTTCTGATGGTTCAACATCCTTCGGCTTCTCCTTTTCAGGCATAGCCTCCGTATAAAGCTCACCGCCTACATACACATCAGGATTCTTTGATACAGAAGAAGCGTCCCCCTTATTCTTGAAGTAAACCTGGAAGCCTATTCCTGTAACAGAACCCTTACTCTCAATATCCTTATTATAATCAACTGCAGTAATATGAAGCACTCCGTCCTTCAGCTTGATCGTACCATTCCATGAATCTCCGACCTTTGCATCTGTCGGGAATCCATCCACCTGAATCTCCCAGTCAGATATCTTACTCTTAGACTTATTAAATAAATCTACATTATATTGAACAACAGTCTTTCCTTCATTCTCCCAGGAATCACCGGCAGATATCTTTGCATAGCAGGCATACTGTTCTACTGTCTTAGCCTTTTCAGTAGTATCCTTCTTATCTGCTTCAGTAGTTTTCTCTTCAGAATCATTCTCTGTAGCTTTCTCTGAAGTTTTCTCCGTAGTCTTCTCATCAGTTGTCGAAGCCTCAGTCGTTACATCCTGCTTTGCAGTATCATCCTTCTTTCCCTTTGATCCAATGATGTATCCGAGCAAAAGTGCGATGATTATAACGGCAACCGCAAGAGCTCCCATAAGAATCTTATTCTTCTTTTCCAAATCAGTATTACCTCCATCATATAGTAGTTTCAGCAAGCTTTGTATCTTTAAAGCTTATTCTGTCACTGTATTTAAGTATGATATCCTGAGCCATTTTCAGCATATCAGCATGATTATAAATATCTGCAATATTGAACGGCATATCTCCGCTCTGTCTTATACCGAAGAAATCACCCGGTCCTCTGAGTCTCAGATCCTCCTTAGCGATAAAGAAACCGTCATTTGAATTCTCAAGAACAGAAAGCCTTTCTTTGGACTCTTCTGATTCCTTTGTATCTATAAATATTGCATAGCTCTGGGCGTCGCCTCTTCCGACTCTTCCTCTCAGCTGATGCAGCTGAGCCAGGCCGAACCTCTCAGCATTTTCTATCATCATGACTGTTGCATTCGGATTATTGATACCTACCTCTATAACTGTAGTAGAAACAAGTATGTCTATCGAACCATCCATAAACCTTTCAAGGATTTTGATCTTATCTTCCTCAGACAGCTTTCCGTGAAGGTATTCTATCCTCACTTCACTTCCGAACCAGTCTTTGATTCCATAGGAATAATCAATTACATTTTCTATATCACTGCTCTCATTTTCCTCTATCATAGGGCATATGATATAAGTCTGATGTCCCTTCTTTATCTCGTCACCGATGAACTTATATGCTGTCGGTCTGTAAGAAGTCCCCACAACACAGTTCATTATCCTCTTCCTGCCCATAGGCATCTCAGAAATAAGGGATACATCCAAATCCGCATAAATGATCATGGCAAGAGTCCTGGGTATTGGGGTTGCGCTCATAACAATGGTATGCGGTGCATTTCCCTTCATAGAAAGCTTCTTTCTCTGATTAACACCGAACCTGTGCTGCTCATCTATGACTGTAAGTCCAAGATTCTTCCAGTCTGTACTGTCCTGGATCAGAGCATGCGTTCCTACGACTATATCTATCTCACCATCCAGAAGCTTCTTCTTTATATCCTTCTTTTCCTTATCCTTCAGGCTTCCTGTCAGAAGCGATATTCTCATTCCGGTTCCGGAGAAAACTTTACTAAGGTCCTTGAAATGCTGAACTGCAAGCACTTCAGTCGGAACCATAAGGGCGCCCTGATACCCGGCAAGATAATTAACATAGAGAGCCGCCTCAGCCACGACTGTCTTACCGGAACCAACATCTCCCTGTATAAGCCTGTTCATTGTGTAAGGCCCTGTCATGTCAGTTATGATATCCGAAACCGCATCCTTTTGTCCTTTTGTAAGTTCAAATGGAAGGCTGCCGATAAACTCCTGCAGCTTTCCGGCAGCATCTTTTCCGACCGGATGAGCATTTTCTTTTCTTATGCAGTTCTCTCTTAATATCTTTATATCATACAAAAATGAAAGGAACTCATCAAAAGCAAGCCTCTTTATGCTTTTCTTCAGTTCTTCCATGTCCCTCGGAAAATGTACATTAAAAGAGGCCTGTCCCCTTGGCATAAGTCCATATTCATTTAATATATCTTTGGGAAGTATGTCGTCCATACCTTCGATGAGGTAGGAAACCTCCTTGACAGCTTTCCTTATAGTGTTGCTGGTAAGCCCTGCGGTAAGCGGATATACAGGCTGCATCACACTTTTGAGAGATGTATACTTTCTCAGCTCATAGTATTCAGGCATCTCCATTACGATGAAGTTACCTTTGACCTTCGGTGTGCCTACGAACACATAAGAATCCCCTTTGCGTATAACGCTTCTGATATAAGGACTGTTGAAGAAAACAATTCTGACACTTCCGGTGCCATCACTGACAGAGAATGAAACTATGGTCATCCTCCTCGGCTTCTTTACCTCGATATTAGTTACGACTTTAGCCCTTATCGCACATCTTACTCCGGGTCTTATACTGTTAACAGAAACAGGCTCCGTGTATTCAATATACGTACGAGGATAAGTCCTGATAAGATCCTCTATGGTATATACGCCCAGCTTGTGAAAAAGCTTCTCTGTCTTTTCACCTATTCCTTTTACAGTGCTTATGCTGTCAGAAAGCTGCATATAACTTTCTCCTATTCAACAGAGACAAGATAATAGTATATAGGCTGTCCACCATCAGCAAGCTCTATATCAACACCAAGATCAAGTTCTTCTATATAAGACACAAGCTTTTCTGCTGCATCTCTTCCAACATCCTCACCATAATAAATCGTTACAAGCTCTGCATCATCATCTGCCATTGCCTTTATAAGTTCAACAGTAACACGGCTTATGTCATTACCAACCGACTCTATGCCCTTGTCACTGAGTCCCATGATATCATCCTTTTTGATTTCCTTTCCGTCAATAGATGTATCACGAACGGCATAAGTAACAGAACCCGATCTGACATCATTTATGGCATCGCTCATAGCCTCGAAATTAGCATCACTGTCCGCATCAAATGAGAATGCGAGCATGGCAGAAATACCCTGAGGTATAGTTGTAGTCGGGATAACCATGAGCTTCTTATCTTTGATCAGTCCTGCAGCCTGATTGGCAGCAAGGATGATATTCTTATTATTAGGAAGTATATAAACCGTATCGGCATTAATAGTATTTGCAGCATTTATGAAGTCATCTGTGCTTGGATTCATGGTCTGCCCGCCGGAAATCACATAATCAACGCCGGAGCTCTTCAGAATGTCAGAAAGGCCTTCACCGGAAGCAACTGCAATGAATCCGAAGTCTTTTCTCTCACCTTCAGGTTCTGCAGGCTTTTCTTCCTCTTTCTTCATATCAAATGAGGCATTCTTAACCTTTTCCATTTCAAGAAGAACTCTTTCACTATGCTCTTCCTTCATATTATCTATCTTCATGTTTGTAAGGAAGCCTCTCTCCAGAGCAGCTTCAAAAGCCTGACCCGGATGATTGGTATGAACATGTATCTTGATTATCTCATCATCACTTACAAATACCAGAGAATCACCGATACTGAGGAGATAATCCCTGAACTTTTCCTTCTCAGCATCCGATATCGGTTCCCTGAGATTACATATGAATTCTGTACAATATGTGAATTTGATATCAGCAGTGGAAATATCCTCTCTGCTGCTTCCTCTCATATTCTTTATGTCAAGACCGGGATACTCAATCTTCTCAGCAGGAGCATCCTTAAGCTCAACACTGCCGCCCTTAAGTGATGTAAGTACACCATGCATGAATTCCATAAGACCCTGTCCACCGGAATCCACAACTCCAGCCTCTTTAAGTACAGGAAGAAGATCCGGCGTCTTCGCAAGAACCTTGTCACCGAATTTTACAACTTCCTCAAGGAAGATAAGGACATCATCCTCAACCTCAACAAGCTCGAAGGCCTTCTGAGCCATACCCTTTGCAACAGTAAGTATAGTTCCTTCCTTAGGTTTCATAACAGCCTTATATGCTGTATCTACAGCACGTGAGAATGCTGAGGCAAGATCAAGTGCAGAAATATCCTTCTTGCCCTTGATATCCTTGCAGAAGCCTCTGAAGAGCTGTGACAGAATAACACCGGAATTACCTCTGGCGCCTCTGAGAGAACCGCTTGCGATAGCTTTTCCAAGATCGTCTATGCTCGGAGAAGAAAGTTTCTTTACCTCCTCTGCAGCAGACATTATAGTAAGAGTCATATTTGTTCCGGTATCTCCGTCAGGAACCGGAAAAACATTCAATTCATTTATTATCTCTTTATTATTACTGAGATTATATGCGCCCGCAAGAAATGCGTCACGAAACATCTTTTGGTCAATAAGTTTAATAGATGACAACTTTACAATCCTCCTAAGACTAGTCTATTACTCTGACACCCTCAACGAAGACATTGATGGTCTTTACATTTAGACTGGTATAATCCTCAACCTGATATTTAACAGTCTTGATAAGATTATCAACGACTGTTTTTATATTTACTCCGTATGCAATGATGATATGAAAATCTATACTGATATCATTCTGCTCATCTATAGTTACATTGATACCCTGATCTATACTGTTTCCTTTAAGCAACTTAGCCAGTCCGTCAGTCATGCTTATTGTGGCCATACCGACTATTCCAAAGCAGTCCAGTGCTGCATGTCCCGCATATTGGGCAATAACTTCACTGTCTATGATTATCTTTCCATTTTCATTCACAATATTACCGGTCATAACCCATCCTCCATATAAAAATAAAGTAAACTTAAGTCTATGGCATATACGGTATTTATTATAAACGTTTTGCCTTTAAAAATAAAGCGTATTAGAATTACAAAATTTTTAAAAAAACTGCTTGATTTTTAAAAAGGTCTTTGATAGAATGTCACTGTTGCGAATTTGACAGAATACATTTCGTAAGGAGGTGCTGAGATGGCAAAGTGCTTTTATTGTGATAAGTCAGTTCATTTTGGAAACAATGTGAGCCATTCTCATAGAAGATCAAACAGAATCATGAAGCCTAACATCAAGAAGGTAAAAGCAAACGTTGATGGAACAACTAAGTCAATTTATGTTTGTACCAGATGTCTTCGTTCAGGCTGCGTTGAAAGAGCGAACTAATTTATGATATAAGAAAAACCGGTTCATATCGAACCGGTTTTTTCTTGTGCTTTTTTTATGAAATGGATATATATCCATAGCCCTTTATCTTCTGCCCGTCGTAGGTACCTACTATACGGGTGAATCTTTCATAAAGAACATAGCCTTCACTGTCCTGCGTAAGGTCTTCGCGCTTAAGAGGCATAACCTTGAACTTAAGCTTGACTCTTCCGTCTGTAGAATTGATGTAGAACACTGTTCCGTCTGTCTGCGTCTCAGCGTAATCAAAAAACTTCTTCATGTCCTGATTCATCGGAAGAAGCTCTGTAGTATCCAGAGAGCCATTCGGGAATATTATCTTACTCCATTCGTGCGAATTAGGTCCAATATCTCCTGTCACAAAAAGAATATTATTATCGTTTGACAGATGAAATACTCCCCTGCTGAGATAAAGCTTATTCTTATTAACTTCATTTTTCTTTACAAGATGTCTTGTAAGAATAGTTGTCTTGTCAATCTTTTCCTGGAAGGATCTGAAATAAAGTGCTCTTCCCTTTACTTCATAATAAAAGTTTGACAATGTTACTGAACCATATGTAAAACAGGATGGATATGTATAAGAGCTGACTCTTACATTGTCGAATTTAGCTCCGGGATCACCGACATTGATCGAGCCTGTATCTCTGCTTACAACAAAGTCAATAGTCATTGAATCAAGCACAACATAAAGACGGAGTCCTTTATTGGTCTCTGATATCTCAAGATTGTTCTTTCTGATCAGAAGATTTGAATCTCCTATCACAGCCGTATCAGCGGCGCCATTACTGTCAGCCTCTATGAATTCACGCTTAGTATCATCAAGAAGTGCAAAATATGCACTTATATTCGATCTTTTCTTAGAAGAACCATAATAAGAAAGTCGTAAAAAGTATTGCATGTCATGACCTGCAACACTGAAATCCCCCAGCAGCATAACGGTATCTTCGAAGCAGTTTCTCTTTATAGCTATCTCGGATCCACTTCTCATAACTAGAATTCCTCAACCTCCAAATTATCTATTACATCATCTATCTTCTTCTTTTCAGCAGCCACACCCGGATCCTTCTTTGACTTAATTACATCTGTAACTTTATCAACAAGTCCAGGAATCTTATTCATAACGCTTGCAAGTGAGCTGTCATCATGGACGGGAAGAATCTGTACAAAGCCATTTTTGATGACCATAACTGCTGTAGGGCTCATCTTTCCTCCCATACCGCCGCCGGCATTGTCACTTCTGGATTTCCCCAGAGCTCCTGCTCCCACACCAAAACTTACATCAACAAGCGGAATGAGCGTGGTATCATTAACCCTTATAGGTTCTCCTACAACTGTCTTAGCTGAAAGGAATCCATCCATGCCACTGAACAGAGTATTAACTGTCTTGGTAACACTTACTCCAAGATTTTTATCCTTATCTGCCATTATCTTACTTCCTCCCCAAAACTATATTTTCTTAGCTAATTTATATGTTTTCCAGAAATCTCTGCTTATAGCAATACGAATTGCCGGTGCTACAATAGAGATGATAAATATTCTGCCTTTTATAAACAGGTCTCCCTCAAGAACCTTTTTTTCGAAATCAGGTTCTATATTAAGCCAGTGCATATATAGAAAACAGAATGGGCTGACCAGTCCGATAAGTTCTCCTGTATCTGCCGGATCATCAAATCCTATATGGAGATATGCCCTGCCCTTTTTCGGCATTATACTCTTCAGAATCTTTACAAGAGCCTTCTTGACTCTTTCTATCGTTTTCTGAACATACGGTCTGTCCAGGAACTGTTCTATATGATCCTTCTTGGTAAGCACGAAGTCCTTCTTCTTATTTATCTTATCAAGAGTGTCATTTACTTTTTCTCCGAAGCTTTTCTTTTCCTGTTCTTCGGCTTTTTCTTTTTTTGCCTTCTTTTTAGCCGCCCGTTTTTCTTTTCTGCTCGGTTCCGGCGGGAACACTTCTTCGTACTCCTCTTCTTCCGATCCAGTCAGTTCTGCAGCGTCTGAATCCGGAGTATATTCATCATCCGGAATGAGTTCCTGAGCTGATTCCTCTTCCTTATCAGTCTCAATCTCCTGAACTGTTTCTGCTTTCTTCTTTTTCTTTTCCTTCTTAGGCTTTGCTTCTTTATCGCTGCGATATACAGGAATGCCTAGGATTTTCAGCTTCATGACAAAGCCTTTATCCTTAGTATAATCACCGACCACTTTAGCAAAAAGCCAGCCAACAGATACTCCCGCTGACATATCGCTGTACATCTCACCTTCTGCTTTATAAACAAAAGGACAGAAAAGAACCAGAAGTATAAGTAGAAGTGCAAGCCCCAGAACAGACAGGATGATTATAAGAAGGACTTTAAGTACTGTAAGTAATATAGCCATATAATCACCCTTCTAATACCCGAGAAAGCTTCTGATATCAAGGTTCTCATCAACCTTTACTGCTTCCTCATATATGTCCCTGATAAGGTCTATAGCACCCTTCTTGGACTTGGACATCCCTACTACCGTTATCTCCCCTGCCAGATTCTTCAGAGTTGGCTGGAGAAGAATATTATAATTATAAACCTCAAGTACGCCGTCACCCTGTATAGGAAGAGTTATAAGATAAAGAAATGGAACGATACGATCCTTTCTGACCTTTTTAATAGTACTCTTTAATTCCCTCTTATTCCTTATATCGGTGCGGACATTATCTCTAACAGTCATGAGGTATCAACCCTCCATAATATCCTCAATGATCAGTTTACAGGACATAAGCTCGTCCTGATCAGTACACCTTGTGAGTGCATATTCAAAATAGTCTTTTATCTCATCCATGGTATTGAAAAATACCGGCACGAGTGAAAGTATCTTTGCCATAACGCTTCTCTTGACCGGCTTAGCCATGCCTTCGAAAGCTTTGTCAAATTCAGCCATAAGGCTTTCCTTCACACTCTTAATATAATCCGCATCAGCAGTATCTGCAACCACCTTAAGCGGTGAAATATCTATATCATCAATATCTGCAAATATACTGTTAGATGTGAGCATATCACTCTTCGCAAGAAGCTTAGCCTTATCATAAACGTCATCAGACTGATCATGCATATATCCCTCAGTAATCTCATAGAGTCCTGCTACAAGGAAAGACAGCTTCTCATAAGCCTCCTCCTGAGCACCCATGAGCTTCTCAAAGTATTCATCAAAGCCCTCGGAGGCCTGATAAATATTATCTGTTTCAGCTATTCCTCTTATGATCCTGCAGGATGCATTTACACTTTCCGGATAGAGTGACTTATCCATTTCCGGTCTGATATTATAAAGAAGTATCAGCGTATCATTTACGATTTCCTGAAGCATCATGAAATCAGTAACGTTCTCATTAATGATTTCAGCCGCTTCATCTATAACACTTCTTAACCTATCAAAATTCTCTTTATTGATAGTCTTATAATCTATATCATTCAGAACATTAAGAGCCGCCGCGAGTCCCGGATAAAGTGTATCGAAACCTTCAGGTCTTACGAAACCTGCCGCTGAACGGAGAGTCTCTGAAAAATCGTCAACTGATTTCTTTTCGCTGCCCTTATATATATCAAGGGATGCAGAAATGATATCGAAGAATCTCTGCTTTGTCATTCTTACAGGAAGTTCAGCTACAAGGCTCTGAATCTTGGAATTGATCACAACCTTGTCATTATCTGAAAATACAAAGTTATACATTTTCTCAGCCAGATCTGAACAGTCAACTGTTTCCTTATCTTCCGAGAATGCTGCTTCTTTACGATTTAAAATGTATTCATATATCTGAAAAGCATCTGTATAAGCAGTAAGAACCTTCATCTTACCGGTAATGCTATCCCTGACCTTAAGTATACTGTCTATATCGGTCTCTTTGCTGTAACTGACATCTCCGTCAGGACTAATAACTTTCTTCAGTTCAGCATCTATTGTATCAAGATATGAAAAGAATTCTTCTCTTTCCTTAGGATCCTTATCTTCTGCCATCTCCTTCATAGTAAAATAATTAAGAGAAAGCTTATTCACTGAGTAGGTAATAAATGCATCGCTGAGATTCTCAAAATATGCCTTTATAGCTTCTGCTCTGTTTTTGTCTGCTTTTATATCAGTAAGAAGTATCTTGCCTTTACGTTTCATTTATCATTATCCAATCTATAGTTTGTTTATTTTACATGCTGATGTGTAAAAAGATGGTCGCTGCAATATTCAAATGTACCGTTACATTTTGAACAGAACCTGAATTCAAGTTCCGGATCATCAAGTTCTGTACGGCCGCAGACCGCACATCTATGCCTTGTATTCTTTATAGTACCGCCTTGGAATCCCTGTTTAGGCGCGTCAGCATTATTCTCAACGAATCTCTGATCAACAGGAATCACATTCTCATTGCCGTATACCTTCTTGATATGAGCATTCTTCATCCTCTTCCTGAACTCATATCTTCTCTTCAGCTGTCCCGGATTCACTTTACCCTGCTTCAGGTGTATGAGATGGAACAGAAGGAAATTAAGTGCAACCGCAAATATGATAGCCTTTGTATAATAACTTCCGAATATGAATGATATTGCAAGAAATACAATATCAATATATGCCATATACTTAATCTTAACAGGAATAACGAAGTAAAGAAGTATCTTCATATCAGGATTAACATATGCTATGGCAAGATACATGCTGAGCATTATATACCAGTTCGGCATGTAGGAAGCCGCAGGACTGAGAATTGCATATACTGCATCATAAGCAAGATACTCCGGAGCCACGAAATACATGACTACGGCCACTATCATAACAAAGAGATCTATGAAGAATACTCCGCCAAGTATGAAAAGATTAAAATTCCTTTCTCCCCATACATATGACAGCGTAATGCCTATCCTGTAATAGAAATAAAGTGCTATGGGAAGGAATATAGCGCTCCACATCGAAAGCAGATAAGGAACTGTTATAACCCAGCTTATAAGTCTCCAGTATTCATGCTCAAGTAATATACGTCCGGGTGAAAGTGTAAGTTTAAGATAGAGATCCTGATTCGTATAACAGATCACATATCCTATAATCATGCATATGATAACAACGAGAGAAAGATTGGGGACAAATGGACTGTCCACGCGTCTTCTTCTGTTGTTTTTATTAAAACTATTCAAAACAAAATGCCTCTTTAACTAAGTAATGTACAAAATCCATATTATTATAATATAAATGTCCCTGAAACGAAAGTAAAAAATCACAAACTATGATGTAACTTTAATGTAAACAATGGTCTATTTAGCTTGAAAAGATTACCTATTTTATATATAATGTCTTTTTGACAATTTGGAGGTTTGATTTTTATGAAAAGACTGGGTATCGACATAGGTTCTACAACGGTAAAAGTTGCTGTTGTAGATGAAGACCATAACATTCTTTTTTCTGAATACAAGAGACACTTTGCGCGTATTAAGGAGACTCTTCGTGAGCTTCTTGAAAATGCCATCAAGGAGGTCGGCGACTGCACAGTTGCGCCGAATATAACCGGATCAGGCGGACTTGCGCTTGCAAAGGTTATAGACGTTCCATTTGAGCAGGAGGTAGTCTGCGTATCTACAGCCCTTGAAGACACTGCTCCTGAAACAGATGTAGCCATAGAGCTTGGTGGCGAGGATGCAAAAATCATATATTTCTCTAAGTCCGGTATTGAACAGCGTATGAATTCAGTATGTGCCGGCGGTACAGGCTCATTCATTGACCAGATGGCTGCTCTTCTCATGACTGATGCAGCGGGTCTTAACGAATATGCTAAAGATTACGATACAATCTATCCTATAGCTGCAAGATGCGGTGTTTTCGCTAAAACCGATATACAGCCTCTTATAAATGAGGGTGCTACCAAGCCAAATCTTGCCGTGTCCATATTCCAGGCAGTTGTAAACCAGACTATTTCAGGTCTTGCCTGTGGTAAGCCTATAAGAGGTCACGTTGCATTTCTTGGCGGTCCTCTTCATTTCCTTGACCAGTTAAAAGAATGCTTCATCAGGACTCTTAATCTTGATGACGAGCATATAGTATCACCATCACATTCACATCTCTTCGCAGCTGTGGGTGCTGCTCTTCACGCAAGCGAAACCAAAACTGTAAATCTTATGGAGCTCGCTGAAAAGCTTACTCCTGAACTTAAGATAGAGGTCGAGGTAAACCGTCTTGATCCTCTCTTCTCTGACGATGAGAGCTACAAAGAATTCAATGAGCGTCAGTATTCTTATCATGTTAAGCGTGCTGATCTCAAAACATACGAGGGTAAGGTCTTCCTCGGAATAGATGCCGGTTCAACTACCACAAAGCTTGCACTTGTAGGTGAAAGAGGCGAGCTTCTGTATGATTTCTACAGCAATAATAACGGAAGTCCTGTAAAGACAACTATCAAGGCACTCAAGGAGATATATTCTCTCCTTCCGTCTACAGCAGTTCTTTCAGGAAGCTGTTCCACAGGTTACGGTGAAGCACTTCTCAAATCTGCCTTCTCACTTGACTACGGCGAGGTTGAGACCATAGCTCACTACACTGCTGCAGCATTCTTTAATCCTGAAGTTGATACCATACTTGATATCGGCGGTCAGGATATGAAATGTATCAAGATAAAGAACGGTGTCGTTGACAATGTAATGTTAAATGAATCGTGTTCCTCAGGGTGCGGTTCATTTATAGAAACATTTGCACGAAGCCTTGATTACGAGGTTAAGGACTTTGCCAAGATCGCACTCTTCGCAAAGAGCCCTATAGATCTTGGTTCAAGATGTACTGTTTTCATGAATTCCAAGGTTAAGCAGGCCCAGAAGGAAGGTGCTTCAGTTGAGGACATCTCTGCAGGTCTTGCTTATTCAGTTATTAAAAATGCACTGCTCAAGGTTATAAAGCTTACAGATCCAAAACAGCTCGGTAACCAGATAGTCGTACAGGGCGGTACATTTTATAATGATGCTGTTCTTCGAGCTTTCGAGCTTGTTTCAGGAAGAACTTCCATAAGACCTGATATCGCAGGCATCATGGGTGCCTTCGGTGCCGCTCTTATAGCAAGAGATAATTATAAGGATGGATTTAAGACATCAACTCTTCCGCTTTCAGAGGTTGAGACACTTACATTTACAACTACAATGACAAGATGTAAGGGCTGTACAAACAACTGTCTCCTTACTATCAACAATTTCTCAGGCGGAAGAAAATTCATCACAGGTAACCGTTGTGAAAAGGGTCTCGGCAAGAAGAAAAATGCTGATAACGTTCCTAACCTTTACGATTACAAGTTTGAGCGTGTATTCGGCTACGAGCCTCTTCCAAAGGAAAAGGCAAAGCGTGGAGAGATCGGCGTTCCAAGAGTTCTTAATATGTATGAGAATTATCCTTTCTGGCATACATTCCTTTCAGAGCTCGGATACAGAGTCATACTCTCTCCTAAGTCATCCAAGGCTATATATGCTCTCGGAATAGAATCAATACCAAGTGATACTGAGTGTTATCCTGCAAAGATGAGTCACGGACATGTTATGTGGCTTATTAAGAGCGGGCTTAAGACTATATTCTATCCATGTATACCATATGAGATGAATGAGACACCTGATGCAAACAATCATTACAACTGTCCTATAGTCACCTCATACTCTGAGAATATAAAGAATAACATGGAGGAGATTGAAAAGAACGATATTACTTATATCCGACCTTTCCTTGCTCTCGATAATCCGAAAGCACTTAAGGAAAGAATGTTCAGAGAATTCTCCAAATATACAGACGTAACTATGGAAGAGATCAGCCATGCCGTAAATATGGCATATGCAGAAGCAGAAAATGTAAAGGCTGATGTCAGAAAGAAGGGTGAAGAAACTCTCAAGTACCTTGAGGAAACAGGAAAAGTCGGTATAGTACTTGCCGGACGTCCATATCATGTAGATCCTGAAATCAATCATGGTATACCTGAGCTCATCAATTCCTACGGAGTTGCAGTACTCTCTGAGGATTCCATATCACACCTTGGTAAGGTTGAAAGACCACTTATAGTATCAGACCAGTGGATGTATCATTCCAGACTCTATAAGGCAGCAAGCCTTGTAAAGACCAGAGATGACCTTGAGCTCATACAGCTCTTCTCTTTCGGATGCGGTCTTGATGCTGTTACAACCGACTGTGTAAATGACATTCTTTCAAAATCAAATAAAATATACACAGTTCTTAAGATAGATGAGGTAAGTAACCTCGGTGCTGCAAGGATAAGAATCCGTTCACTCCTCTCAGCTGTAAATGTAAGGAGAAAGAAAAACTTCACTCCTATTTCTTCTACAACAAATATTGAAAGAGTTGAATTCACTAAAGCAATGCAGAAGGACTATACCGTTCTCTGCCCACAGATGTCACCGATACATTTCTCACTGCTTCAGGCAGGTCTCAGACATATGAAGGTCAACTTCGAGATGCTTCCTGATGCTGAGAAGGCTACTATCGATACAGGACTTAAGTATGTTAATAATGATGCCTGCTATCCATCAATTATAGTCGTTGGACAGCTCATGAGTGCCATTGAGTCGGGTAATTATGATATAGACAAGCTGGCTGTAGCCATAACTCAGACAGGTGGCGGATGCCGTGCTACAAACTATATCGGATTCATAAGAAGAGCTCTTGCAAACGCCGGATATCCTCAGATTCCTGTTCTTTCCATAAGTGCTCAGGGTCTTGAGAAGAACTCAGGTTTCAAGATTAATCCAAAAGGTCTTAAGTGCTCTCTCCACGCTGTTCTCTACGGAGATCTGTTCATGAGAGTTCTGTACCATACCAGACCATACGAAAAGGTTAAGGGTTCTGCTGATAAGCTCCATAAGAAGTGGGAAAAGATCTGTATAAGAGATATCGAGCGTGGATCACACAATTTCAAATATATAGTGAATGATATCGTAAAGGCATTCGATGAACTGCCTATCGATGAAACCAAAAAGAAACCAAAAGTCGGAATTGTAGGCGAGATACTTGTTAAGTTCCTGCCTTCTGCAAACAATCACCTGGTTGACCTTCTTGAAGCTGAAGGTGCTGAGGCTGTAATGCCGGATCTACTCGATTTCCTTATGTACAGCTTCTATAATTCAAATTACAAATACGAATTCCTTGGAAAATCCAAGAAATCTATGGTAATATCAAATGCAGGAATAAATCTTCTTGAACATATGAGAAAGCCTATGACTGAAGCTCTTAAGAAGAGTAAGAGGTTCGAGCCTCCTACTCCTATCAAGGTTATAGCTGACTATGCCCGTCCGATAGTTTCCATAGGAAATGAAACGGGCGAGGGCTGGTTCCTTACAGGTGAGATGGTCGAGCTCATCAAGAGCGGCACACCAAATATAGTCTGTGCACAGCCATTTGCCTGTCTGCCTAACCACATCATAGGTAAAGGTGTTATCAAGAAGCTCCGTTCTGTATATCCTGATTCTAACATCACTCCTATCGACTTCGATCCGGGAGCTGCCGAAGTAAATCAGATAAACAGAATTAAGCTCATGCTTGCGGCTGCACGCAAGAACATGAACCAGGAAAAGACTAACGAATAATAACTTTCAGGAGGGTATTATGGGAGAGATACTATTTAAACAAAAAAAGAGAAACTGGTTAGGATTACCTTGGACTTTCACAACTTACAGCTGTGACAGCGAAAGGCTGTTCATTAAGTCTGGTGTATTTACACTACGTGAAGATGAAGTAAGATTATACAGGATTCTTGATGTATCACTTAAGAGAACCTTCTGGCAGAGAATTATAGGAACCGGTACTATTACCGTAGATAGTTCAGACAAGTCTCTGAAGTGCTTTGAAATGAAGAATATCAAGCACTCAAGTGAAGTTAAGGAACAGCTCTCCGGGCTTGTTGAAGAAGAACGTCAGAGAAAGCGTATCACAGGACGAGAGTTCATGACTGAACACGGCGACTATGATGACGATTATGATGATGATCACTATCACTAAGATTGTGTAATACTACGACTGCCACACATATATGTGTGGCAGTTTTTTATTCGGCAGATTTCAGTGATTCGGCCATATCAATATGCTCGAGCTTCGGGCGCATCATGAGATCGACAGTGACTGTGAAGAGAAGCACCAGGATAACAGACATGACGTAGCTCAGAGGAAGAAGTCTCGCTTCAAATGATATGACATCTACCTTTATCTGTGATATTACGAAGCGAAGGAAAACTATACCAAGCGGAATCCCGACAACAATTCCCATGATTGAAAGCACAAGACTTTCTCTCATTACGTAAGCACCCGTTTCTCCCGGATAGAAGCCGAGGACTTTTATTGTAGCTATCTCTCTCACTCTTTCAGTGATATTTATATTCGAGAGATTGAAAAGGACAACGAATGCAAGTAATGCCGCACATCCGATAACAAGGAATACAACCGCATTCAGGCTGTGCATCATATCTATAACCCTCTTTCTTACCTCGGGAACTATTGATACAGAAAGAACATTCTTAGAAGAAGACAGTTCCGCCCCTACTGAGTATATGGAATCCTTTTCTTCATCCGTCATCGCTTCATTTTCATATAAATCTATATAAAGTGAATTCGGCTCATAGGACTCTCCCCAGCATCTCTCATAAGTTTCTGGAGTTATATAGATATAGTAATAAACAAAGTTTCTGAAAGTTCCTCCTATTGTTATTTCTACTTCATTATCATCACTGTCAGTCAGAGTAATCGTATCCCCAACTTTCTTTCCTGTGATCCTGCAGAGTTTTTCCGAAACCAGAGCATATCCTGTTTCAGGGTATTGTACAGGAATGCGGTCATCATTCTCCAGATTTACAAAATTCCTTATTTCTTCGCCGTCTCCTGCACATACATATATAGTCTTTACAGAATCCTCAAGATGCATTTCAAGAGATGTTCTGTACAGCTCCATGAGCTCATAATCCTCTACTCCGCTCTTCTTGATACGTTTTGATATATCACTTCTCACGTCATCATCTATTTCGTTTTTCATAAGAACAGACAGATCATAAACCTCTATCTCGTCATATTGGAATTCTGCAAGATTTGAAATTGAATCTCTTATACCAAGCCCGGCCATGACGAGGGCCATACATCCGGCTATTCCTATTATCATCATGAACATACGCTTTTTGAAACGAAATACATTTCTGGCTGTAACCTTATGAAGGAACTTCATCCTGCTCCATATCGGGGTGATATATTCAAGGAATATTCTTTTTCCTGCTGAAGGAGCTTTAGGCCTTATAAGAACCGCCGGCATCTCTCTCAGTTCGCCCATACATGCAAGATATGCCATACCCATGGAGCAAAGGAGCGAAACTATTATACATATGACAAATAGGAACCCATTGAATATAAAAACCGAATAGCTGTCAAAGTCATACATCATGCCATAGGTCTTAGCAATAATATATGGGAATATCCAGGTACCTATAAAGAAACCGGTTACACAGCCTATGAGCGCTGAAGAGCCTGAATATACCAGGTATTTTACAAGTATCTCATTATCGGAGTAACCTATGGCTCTGAATGTACCGATCTGACCTCTCTCATCGTCTATCATCCTTGTCATAGTCGTGGAACATACAAGAGCCGCGATAAGAAAAAAGAATACAGGAAATACCTTGGCTACATCGCGGACTATATTCGTATCATTTTCATAGCCCTGATAACCAATATTCATATTTCTGTCTGTGACATAAACAGTCGGACCGTCTCCTGTCATGCCGGAATCACTCATTCCGAGCGCTCCATTTAAAAGAAATGAATCGAACAGGGAACCCATGATATCAACTGCTGAGATATTATCGAATCTTTCAGTAACGACTTCGGTCACCATGTCTTCAACCTTAGGTGAGATATCTTCTATGAAATCATTATATTCATCGGTATAAATATCCAGATCGTCCTGACATGTAACATAAGCTTCTTTATAATAATCAAACTTAAATCCATCCTCGTTTATATATATATAACCGCTGATATTGCCTCTTCCTATAGACGTAGTTCCCCTCTCAAAGCTGGTATATATCGGAGATATACAGACTCCTACTATTTTGTAGCTGTCATACTTAAGTGTATCCAGAGTAGCCTTTTTATTGGCTCCTGAGACCTCTATGGTCTTACCTATACAGTCATTTCCGAAAAGCTTCCTGTCCACTATACATTCATCACCTTTTTCAGGCATACGGCCGGACAGCACAACAGGCTTATTGATATTTACGCCCATGGTTCTGGCTGTTATTACATCATCTTCTCCGGCATCTGTCTTATACAGAAAATCTTCATAATAAGAGCCCTCAGCATTTATAATAAGATCACTCTTCTCAATCTTTTCGATGTCTTCTGAATCAAATCCTATACTTGAAAGAAGCCTGAAATCGTATAGATTCTGGCTTCTGAAATATCTGTTGGCTGTTTCAACCATACTCGGTTTAGTAGTCCTGAGTCCGGCAAAAAAACCTACTCCAAGGAATATGATAGCCATAATAGCAAAATATCTTCCCTTAGATTTTGCTATTGTCCTTATTAAGTTTTTGCGATATGCACTGTTCATATTTAGCTAAACTTACTTCCTACCACTCAATATCTTCAACAGGTATTATATTCTCATTCATCTTAACAGAATGAATCTGTCCGCTTCTTACTTTTATTATTCTGTCAGCCATTGCAGTCAGAGCAGAATTATGCGTAATAATAATGACTGTCATGCCATGACTCCTGCTCATATCCTGAAGAAGCTTCAGTATTGCCTTTCCGGTTTCATAATCAAGTGCTCCTGTAGGTTCATCACAAAGAAGCAGCTTCGGATTCTTGGCAAGCGCTCTGGCTATACTTACTCTCTGCTGCTCACCGCCTGAAAGCTGTGCAGGGAAATTATTTCTTCTTTCCGCCAGCCCGACAGACGCAAGAACCTCTTCAGGATTCAGAGGATCCTTTGAAATCTGAGTTGCTATCTCTATATTCTCAATGGCAGTAAGATTTGGTATCAGATTATAGAACTGAAAGACAAAGCCGACGTCTCGCCTTCTGTATGTTGCAAGCTGTTTTTTGTTATATGATGACACTTCATTTCCATCCAATATAACTGTGCCTCTTGTCAGATGATCCATTCCACCGAGAATGTTGAGCAGCGTAGTTTTTCCGGCTCCTGACTGACCAACTATGACGCAGATCTCGCCTTTTTCAATGTCAAATGAAACGTTACGGAGTGCTTCAACCTTAACATCTCCGCTCTGATAAACCTTATCTACATTTCTGAATTCTACAAAACTCAAATCTGTACTCCTTAGTAATACTAAATGCAGTCAACTATCAATAAACTAAAACTATTATCTCAGCAATAACGATCAGGGCAATGAAAAATATAACTCCGGCATACAACCATACAGGGCTGCTGAGATCACGCATATTATCCAGTGAATTGGAATAGAAATCCGGAAATTCAGCCAGAGCCTCCATTCTGTCGATTACGTCTCTCTGGGTATCACTCATCTCTGTATACTCTTTATGATAATTTCTTGCCGGATATACATCCTTTGTATCATCACTGTAAAGTGCTTTTATAAATGAATCGTAATCCTCTATAGCCTTGGCACATCGTCTTTTTTCTTCCTTAAGAGAGATAATTCCATTTTCAATACGATAATTCTCGAATAGTGCCATCTCAGTCATTGTGCCGTATCTCATGAATCTCTTACAGAAACGTCCTAAAGATATTGGGAACATAACAAGAAAAACTATGAACAGAAATGGATATTTGAACAGATTCATCATTGTATATAAACCACCGATAAATCCGTTAGTGGTACCTGATATTTCAAAAAATTTAAGTGCACCCACATATAAAAATGAAACAAGTAAATAACCGACTATAAACTGAACATCCGTCATGAGATCCTTTTTCATCTGCTTACGTCGGAGATCACTTGACTTTATCTTATCAAAGTATCTGGTTCTGCCTGCATCGCCCTTGGCTTTCAGCCTGTTATATGCATCAAGATAACCGCCATCTCCCTCGGAGGAAACATAGAAATACTTCCTTGAGTGAGCAATCTTCAGTTCCTTCTGTTCTTCTTCAGTTAACGGTTCTTTCATACGTAATGCCATGATGTTTACCTCCAGACAATCAATCTGTCTTTTTTCCGTTGCCTTCCTTAAGTATCGATATGATGACAAATACTATTAATACAAAAGGATATATGAGAAATGGAATTAATGAAAAGCTTGTAACCTTAGCAATATTAGCTGCAACCAGAAGCTGTGCTCCATAAGGAATTATACCCTGTGCAATACACGAACAGGTATCCAGCAGAGATGCTGTTTTTCTTGGTTCTATTCCGTACTCTCTGCTAATGTCTTTTGCAATAGGTGCAGCTATAACTATGGCTACGGTATTATTAGCTGTTGCAATATCCATGAATGCAGTAAGAAATGCAACGCCGAACATACCGCCTCTCTTCGAATCTGCTTTCTTTCTTATAAATGAAAGTATTGCCTCAAAACCACCATTTTCCTTCATAAGCGCTGCTATAGAAGCAACCAGTATAGTTACTATCATTGTTTCAAACATACCGGCCATCCCGTCACCCATCGATGAAAGTGATGTCGAATAAGTAAGCGTACCCGTGATCACACCTGCGCCAACAAAGAGAATTATACCTGTAATAAGAACGATAAATACATTTATACCAATAACAGAGAGAGCAAGGACTATAAAATATGGAAGTGCCTGAATTATACTAAACTCAAATGTCCCAACATCTGCTCCTTTACTGGTAAATGCATAGATAAACAATGCAATAAGTGTGATCAAAGCAGCTGGTAATGCAACTCTTATATTCGTTCTGAACTTATCCTTCATCTGCACGCCCTGTGTCTTTGTGGCTGCTATAGTCGTATCTGATATAAATGAAAGGTTATCACCGAACATCGCTCCTCCGACTACAACTCCGACTGTAAGCGGAACCGGGAGCTTTCCATTTGAAGCCACAGCACACGCTATTGGAGCGATAACTGATATAGTTCCTACGCTTGTACCCATAGCCATGGAAATAAGACAGGCTATCAGAAACAGTCCAGGAACAACAAATCTTGCCGGTATTACATTTAAGAGCATATTTGCAGTACTGGATGCTCCTCCTGCCTCACCCGCTATCCCACTGAAGGCTCCGGCCAGAAGGAAAATGAAAAGCATTATGACGATATTGTCATCACCTATTCCTTCTGCACATGAATGTATTTTCTCATCAAAACTTCTGTCTTTATTCTGGAGAAACGCAACAATAAGTGCTATAGAAAACGCAAGAACTACTGAGACCACATAGAATCCCATGCGTCCTTCGGACGGACTGATATATTCAAAAAAGATACCGTTTCCAAGATATAAAACCAAAAAAACAGCTATAGGTAAAAGTGCTTTTGGATTTGGTGCTACACTACGTTTGTCTTTACTACCCATTTCTTTTCCCCTCCATTTTTCAGAAAAATCCACACACTTAATAATATAACAAATAACGGTTTTTTGCAAAAATCTTTACAAATGTGCTACAATACTCAGGTATGAAAAAAACAGTATTCAAAACAAAAAAACATAGGGTTTACGCATATGCTCTGATATTGGGTATGATAATCGCTGAACTGCCGGGTTCGTTCATACCCTTTTCTTCTGTGTCCACTTTACCGAACCCTGGGATATACCCTTTGGCATCAGCTACTGATCCATATCCGGATGGTTATTTTGACAAAAGTGATGAGCTTCAGAATGCAAAGGATACTGCTGATGCAAGCAAGAATACGGCTCAGGACATTGCTGATCAGATCGAGGAAATTAATAAAAACATAGTTGAAACTGCAGAGCTCATAGAAACACAAAAATCTGAAATTAAAGAAATTGAGGCTGATATAGCTGCTATAGATCAAGATATCTCTGATAAAGAATCAAAGATCGGTAAAGAAAAAGACTCTCTTGGTAAGATTCTTGCAATGATGTATGAAGCCGGTTCATCAAATAACTATATTGCGGTTATAATGAATGCCGAAACTCCTGAGGATCTGATGAACAGACCGGAGTATATTACCGGCGTAACAGACAATATTAATAACAGAGTCGATTCGTATCTGAATATGATATCCGAGCTTGAGTTAAATAAATCAGAGCTTGAAGAACTGATTCAGGAAAAGGACGATCAGAATAAGACTTATCAAAGTTATATTATGAACATGCAGGTCAAAATAGATGATCTGATAAAGCTTAAAGAAGCCGCGGAAAAGAAGGCTGAGGATGCTAACGAAGTTGCAACTAAGCTTCAGCAGGAATTATCCTACCTTGAAGCCCAGGAAAGAACAACTCTGATGAACACAGCATATAATGGCGAAATGAGTAATGTAACATATACAGGTGACGGTTCAACATACTATAGTGTAAGTCCATATACTCACACAGATCAGCAGTTAAGACTGCTGGCGTCATTGATTCAGGCAGAAGCCGGAAGCAGAAGCTATCCGGGAATGATAGCTGTAGGAAGTGTTGTAATGAACAGAGTTGCCGACCCTAGGTTTGATAACACCATCGAGGGAGTTATATATGCCAAGAATCAGTTCTCTCCAGCAGGAAGCGGCCGACTTGCAGTTATACTTGCACAGGGTCCTGTACCAGCATGTTATCAGGCAGCACAGGATGTTTTAAATGGAAAGAGAAATGTCCCAAACTTCTATTTCAAATCAGCATGGTATGCTGAAAAGCATGGAATAAAAGGAGTAAATATAGGCGGAAATGTATTCCACTGATTATCCTGCTTATAAATAATGAATATACTGTAACGTCAAAAAAAGAACAGTGAAGACTGTTCTTTTTATATTTCTATTTATATAAGAGCAGGGGCTGAGAGAATCGAACTCCCACCAAAGGTTTTGGAGACCCCTATCATACCATTTGACCAAGCCCCTACACTATAAAGGTTCATGAACCTTCAAAACTTCACACAAAACTCGGAATACATCTAATCATTACTCAGATTCAGAAGAATCTTCTATCTTACTTGAATAAGCCCTCGACCTATTAGTACACCTCAGCTGAATGTGTCACCACACTTACACTCAGTGCCTATCAACCTCGTAGTCTTCAAGGGGTCTTACTTCCTTATAGGAATGGGATATCTTATCTTGAGGTTGGCTTCACGCTTAGATGCCTTCAGCGTTTATCCGTTCCAGACTTGGCTACTCTGCCATGGCGTTGGTCGCCAACAGATACACCAGCGGTCCGTCCATCCCGGTCCTCTCGTACTAAGGACAGCTCCTCTCAAATATCCTCCGCCCGCGCCGGATAG
>JHWR01000001.1 GCA_000687655.1 Lachnospiraceae bacterium YSB2008 | reverse complement strand
TGGGTTCAGAACGTCGTGAGACAGTTCGGTCCCTATCCGGCGCGGGCGGAGGATATTTGAGAGGAGCTGTCCTTAGTACGAGAGGACCGGGATGGACGGACCGCTGGTGTATCTGTTGGCGACCAACGCCATGGCAGAGTAGCCAAGTCTGGAACGGATAAACGCTGAAGGCATCTAAGCGTGAAGCCAACCTCAAGATAAGATATCCCATTCCTATAAGGAAGTAAGACCCCTTGAAGACTACGAGGTTGATAGGCACTGAGTGTAAGTGTGGTGACACATTCAGCTGAGGTGTACTAATAGGTCGAGGGCTTATTCAAGTAAGATAGAAGATTCTTCTGAATCTGAGTAATTGATTAGATGTATTCCGAGTTTTGTGTGAAGTTTTGAAGGTTCATAAAAACCTTTATTTGACAACAGACTAAATCTATGATTTAATCTAACAGTCAGGCCCAGTGGCTCAGTTGGTTAGAGCGCCGCCCTGTCACGGCGGAGGTCGACGGTTCAAGTCCGTTCTGGGTCGATGCATATTTTTAATAATTGGGGTCTTAGCTCAGCTGGGAGAGCATCTGCCTTACAAGCAGAGGGTCACAGGTTCGAGCCCTGTAGGCCCCATTTTGCAAAGATTTTTGCAAGCCGATGTGGCTCAATTGGCAGAGCAGCTGATTTGTAATCAGCAGGTTATCGGTTCGAGTCCGATCATCGGCTTTTAACTTTAATTTCATATTAAAGTATGGGCGGATTCCCGAGTGGCCAAAGGGGACAGACTGTAAATCTGCTGCAAATTGCTTCGGTGGTTCGAATCCACCTCCGCCCATTTTTTAGGATTCTTTTTTTATTTACAGAATTCTTACAATGACGCGGGGTGGAGCAGTACGGAAGCTCGTCGGGCTCATAACCCGAAGGTCACAGGTTCAAATCCTGTCCCCGCTACTAAAATTAATAACTAACATGCCCAGATAGCTCAGTTGGTAGAGCAGAGGACTGAAAATCCTCGTGTCGCTGGTTCGATTCCGGCTCTGGGCATCTTTTTTATGAGTATATTTCGATTTATGAAGTATGCTCTTTTGTTTTATTTACGTTATATGTTATAATTATTAATTGTATTTATTGTTATTCATTATAAGTTATTTTGGCGCGCTATGGATAGAAATGAAACAGAAGGAACGAAGGGATAAAAATGGACAACAAGAATCCGCTTCCATTCAAAAAAACTAAACCGGGAACAATCATTAAGTGGGTCATAATACTTATCATATTTATATTTGTGACCAATCCGGCGCTCATTCCATTTCTTCCTAAGGATGTAAAGGCAAGCCTCAGTGATACGTGGAAGAGGGTGTTTGGTGATGTTCAGAGCATCGGTTCTTCGATGAAGTTTAACTGGAATTCTCTTTTCAGTGTGATAGCTGTCATCATTATTATGGCGCTGTTCACAAATCTTGCTTCATTTATAATTGAAAAGATAAAGCCGAAGACAGGTAAGGGACTCAGTACCCAGACGCTTGTTCGAAGCCTGATAAGATATATATCACCGATAGTCACTGTAATCTGGTGTCTCTCTGCAGTCGGCATTGATATAAGTGCACTCATCGCAGGAGTAGGAATTCTGACTCTGGCAGTCAGCTTCGGAGCACAGTCACTTATTGAAGACGTTGTTACGGGAATATTCCTCGTGTTCGAGAATCAGTTCAGTGTCGGTGATTATATTGAGGTTGACGGTTTCAGAGGAACAGTTACTTCCATAGGAATCCGTGTGACGACTATCAAAGGTCCCGGCGACAATTATAAGATCATGAACAATTCCGATATCAGGAATATACTTAATCGTTCGAAGGAAACCAGTATAGCAACGACACTTGTTTCAGTTGCATATCATGAGGATATTGAAAATGTAGAGGAAGTTCTCAAGGCTTCATTCAAGGATATGTTTGAGAAGTACCCTGAAGTTTTCCTTGAGGAACCGACTAATCTCGGTGTTGAGCAGCTTGCTGAGAGCGGAGTTACATTCCGCCTAGCTGCAAGGATTCACGAGAAGGATCTCTTCAATGCACCACGTATCATGAACCGTGAAGTTAAGATTGCTTTTGATAAAGCAGGTATCGAGATACCGTTCCCGCAGGTTGTTGTGCATGATGCAGATGCTGATAAATGAAATACAGGCATATACGCGGACTAAAGGACGGACAGATGCATGGTAGAATTACAGGATAAAGAGTAATATGGAAGAATATGGAAGCGCAACTGAATATTCACGTGCAGTGGAATTTGTAGAACCGAGAACGGTTACACCACTCGAATTCAGCGTGCTTTCGGATGAATTCCATGAGAAGGTGCAGGCTGCACCTGCCAAAAAGAAAAGAAAGAAAAAGAATGCGGCAGCAATGCTGGCCGCATCCATGTCTTCAACATTTGTTATTTTTCGGAAGAAGTAGGCGTTTCAACTGTACACGACAGTTCGTCAAAAGGAGTTCCCTTAGCCCATGGGCTTCCGACATCACATCTTCCATGATGATATGTGGAAGCAGTCTTTGCATTCGGATCATCTGCCACTTTGAGTCTGAGACGTCCTGTCTCTGATTCGGCAAAATCATCCAGCATGCTCATAATATTCATTACATCTTTAAAATCAACTTCTTCGTCTTTCATAGCATCATCAGAGCTTTTATCATAATATGGCATAATCGTCCTCCTGAAAATATTAATTGCATAACGAAACTGGAGAGTTTCTATTTTAGTATCTGTCGAAATGTTGTTACAATTGTAACTTCTGCCAAGTTGACGGTCAATACATTTTCTGCTATACTCGCATACGTTGAATAACGGACATTTTTAAGGAGGATTAGAAGATGTTTAAGAAGATTATTACTCTTGCACTTGCATTTACTATGTGCCTTTCAGTAGTTGGATGCGGTGAGTCAAAGGACAAGTCGGATCTGGAAAGCATAAAGGAGAAGGGTGTGATCACTATAGGTATCACAGACTTCGAGCCTATGGATTATAAGGATGACGCCGGCAACTGGATAGGTTTTGATGCTGATATGGCAAATGCATTTGCTGAAAGCCTTGGTGTTAAGGCTGAGTTCGTTGAGATTGAGTGGGATAACAAGATCCTCGAGCTTAATACAGGAAAGATTGACTGTGTATGGAACGGTATGACACTTACAGAAGAAGTTACAAGTGCTATGGATTGTTCACTTCCATATTGTAACAATGCTCAGATAGTTATAGTTCCTGCTGATAAGGCTGATCAGTATCAGAATATTGAAAGCCTTAAGGACCTCAACTTCGCAGTTGAAGTTGGTAGTGCCGGTGCAGCAGAGGCTGAGGCAAACGGTTTCAATTATACTGAAGTAACAAGCCAGGCAAATGCACTTATGGAAGTTGCAGCAGGTACATCTGATGCAGCAATCATCGATTCACTCATGGCAGCAGCTATGGTAGGTGAAGGCACAAGCTATGACAAGCTTACCTATACAGTACGTCTTAATGATGAAAACTATGGCGTTGGATTCCGCAAAGGCTCAGATCTTAAAGCAGAAATCAATGACTTCTTCGCAAAGAGCTATGCAGAAGGTTCTATGCAGAAAACAGCTGAGAAGTATGGTGTTCAGGCAGCAATCATACCTCAGTAGTATTATGAAATGAATCGGCAGGCAGGGATTACTCTGCCTGCTTTAGTAGTTTATATGGAAGATAAAGGTAATATAAAATGCAGCAATTTATGGAACAGCTTCCGATAGTTGTACATGCACTGAATGTCGGATTCCTGCAGACATTAAAACTCTTTTTCATAACGCTTATAGGTGCGGTTCCGCTGGGACTTCTGATATCATTCGGAACCCAGTCAAAATTTGCTCCTATAAGAGTAGTACTCAAAGTGTTCATCTGGATCATAAGAGGAACTCCTCTCATGATACAGCTTCTTATAATATTCTATTTCCCGGGACTTGTTCTCGGAAATAATATATGGGGCGGTGATGAACCGGGAAGATTTGCGGCATCTGCAGTGGCATTCATAATCAATTATGCGTGCTATTTCTCAGAGATTTTCCGTGGCGGTATGATAAGCATTCCTGTCGGACAGGATGAGGCAGGCTTTGTGCTCGGTATGACAAAGAGCGAGATATTCTTCAAAGTCAAGCTTCTTCAGATGGTGAAGAGGATACTTCCTCCTATGACAAATGAAATCCTTACACTTGTGAAGGATACATCACTTGCTCGTATCATAGCGCTCCAGGAAGTAATCTGGGCAGGACAGGCATTCATGAAGGGATCACAGGGCATATCAGGTGCTATATGGCCTCTTTTCTTCACGGGTATTTATTACCTTATATGTAACGGTATTCTGTCTATAGCACTTGGCAAGGCAGAGAAGAAATTAGAGTTCTTCAGATAGGAGGATGACTATGAGTATATTAGAAGTAGAACACATAGGTAAGTCCTTCGAAAACACTGAAGTATTGAAGGATATATGTTTCACACTTGAAGAGAGTGAAGTGCTCTCAATAATTGGTTCCTCGGGAAGCGGAAAGACAACTCTTCTTCGCTGTATCAATTTCCTTGAGCAGGCTGATAAAGGTGTGATCAAGGTCAGAGGAAACACAGTTTTTGACGCTGATGACAAGGCTCTGCTTACAGATGCAGCAAAGAGAAAGAACAGACTCCATTTCGGAATGGTATTTCAGTCCTTTAATCTCTTTCCACAGTATACAGCACTTCAAAATGTAATGCTGGCCAGAGAGCTTCAGGCAAAGAAGACACCTGAGTATAAGAAGAATAAAAAGAAGATACTTGCAGAGATTAAGGAAGAGGCAGAGGGACTTCTTGATCAGATGGGCCTCTCTGACCGTATGGAAAACTATCCTCATCAGCTTTCGGGCGGACAGTGCCAGCGAGTGGCTATAGCCAGAGCGCTTGCCATGAAGCCGGATATACTCTGCTTCGACGAGCCAACTTCGGCTCTCGATCCTGAGCTTACCGGTGAAGTTCTGAAGGTTATCAAGGAACTTGCCGAAAAGAAGATGACCATGATCATAGTAACCCACGAGATGCAGTTCGCTAAGGATGTTTCGGATAAGGTTATATTCATGGACAGCGGCGTAGTTCTCGAGTACGGTACTCCGAAGGATGTCTTTGAGAATCCGAAGGAGGAGAGGACGAAGCAGTTCCTTGGGAAGTACTAGATTTTAGTGTTGGAGAAGACATATGTCGGGAAGAGTTACAATTATAGTTCTTTCATATAAGAATATCAGGGGAATATATGATTCTCTGAAGAGTATTTTTATGCAGGATTATCCTGATATAGAGATTATTATTTCCGATGACGGATCCGAGAATTTCACAAGAAATGAATCTCGGATAAAGAATTATATAGAAAGCCATAAGAAAGAGAATATCACAAATGTAATAATCAATCACCTTCCTGAGAATCAAGGCACGGTAAAGAATATCAACAGTGCTATAAAACTTTCTACAGGTGAATACATTAAACTTCTTGCTGCTGAGGATATGCTTGCCTGTTCCGAAGCAATAAGTGAGTATGTAGAATATGCCGAAAAGCATGATGAGTTCATAATATTCGGAAGACTGTGCGGTATTACCATGGAAGGCAAGGAGGTACATGAACTTCTTTCATGTGAATCCGATTATGATCTTCTTAAGTCTTATGATGCAAAAGCTACTCATAACAGACTTATGAGCAGAAACTTTCTCCCTGCACCGGCAGGTTTCCTTAAGAAAGAAGTTTTTGACAAATTCGGACTCTTTGATGAAGATATCAGACTTATAGAGGATTATTCGTTCTGGCTGAATGTTTCATCAAAGGGAGAAAAGTTTGGTTATATAGATAAGATACTTGTTTATTACAAGGCGAGTGGAGTTTCCAGTCAGGGAAACTATGGTTACGCATTTATGCAGGACCTTATCAAGATATATGATAAATATATCTTCCCGGTAGATAAAAGATTTGGACCTTTCCAGAAAGCATATAACTTCCTGAAACGTGAAGGACTCAATTTCTATGTTGCAAAAGCCGGATGGAAAGACTATTCCACTGCAAAGAGACTTGCGGTATATTATAGATATCTGCCATTCTTTGTATATACAAAGATGCAGAATGTAAGCATTGACAGAAAGAACAAAAAGAATCGGTGATAGTATATGGAAACAAAAGTATCGGTACTCGTTACATTTTATAATCAGGAACAATATGTGGATCAATGCCTTAAGTCTATATTCATGCAGAGTACGGATTTTGATTTTAAGGTTATCATAGGTGATGACGGTTCAGAAGATGGTACTCTTGATAAAATCAGGGAATGGCAGAAGGATTATCCCGGAAGGATTTCATACATAGTTCAGGACAGAAATCCGGAAGTAAAATATGTAGGTGGATTTAGAGCTTCAAGAAACAGGCTTGCTCTTTTGAAGGAAGTGGATACACCGTACTTTATCTTCCTTGACGGCGATGATTACTGGACTTCACCTGACAAGCTTGCAGTTCAGGTTGGAATACTTGAGGATAAGGCTAATTCTGACTGTGTTGCTGCGGCTCATCAGATGAATATGTTCTATGAGAAGAGCGAAGGAAAGAAGAAAGCAAAGAACAGTGTAAAGAGAAATGTTCATATTCCTTCAGATAAGGTGGACGAGGGGAAGTATTCGTTAAAGTATTACTGGAACGATCTTTATTTCCATACTGACAGCATTCTTTTCAGGAGTGAGTATATCAAAGAAGTGCCTTATGATTTGATGAAGGATGTTTTTAATGATAATCTTATAACCTTCTTTTTCCTGCAGTTTGGTAAGGTTTATTATCTTCCGGTAAATATGGCTGATTACAGGCAGAATGATACCGGAATATGGGCAGGAGACAAACATATTACCGGTGTCATAAGAAACTTCATGGCTATGGATACGGAAATGAAGCTATGTCCGTCTCTCAGACATCAGATTGAAAGACGTCATATATATGACCTTGTTATAGCTGATTATAAGAAAGGTGAGGCGCAGGATGTCAATCCGAAGATTGTGGAAGCAATCATGGCGTCAGATATGCCGATAAGCCGTAGGGTTATCGGAGGAAGATATATATTCTCGGAAAACTTTATAATCGAGAACCTGATATTATTCTATATAGGAATCAGGAGACTTATGTATAGGCTGAACAGAGGAGGCTTATCATGAATATAGCAGTTGCGGGAACCGGATATGTTGGACTTTCGCTGGCAGTTCTTTTATCACAGAAGAATGACGTGACAGCCGTAGATATCATACCTGAAAAGGTTGATATGATAAATGGATGGAAGTCCCCTATCCAGGATGAATATATAGAAAAGTATATGTCGGAGCATGAGGAGAGAGGTCTTTCTCTCCGGGCTACACTTGACGGGGAAAAGGCATATAAAGATGCTGAGCTGATAATAATCGCGGCTCCTACTAACTATGACTCAAATACGAATTTCTTTGATTGTTCTGCGGTTGAGGAAGTACTTTCAATCATCAAGAAAGCAACTATGAGTTGTCTGATCAGACCGACAGTTGTAATTAAGTCAACTGTTCCTGTAGGATATACGGAAGAGATCCGTCATAAGATGAATATGGATAATATCATATTCAGTCCGGAATTTCTTAGAGAATCAAAAGCGCTTTATGATAATCTTTATCCGAATCGAATTATAGTCGGTACGGATTCGGATAACATGGGCAGAGCAGAGATATTTGCCAATGTTCTGAAAGAAGGGGCTATAAAAGAAGATGTCCCTGTATTATTCATGAATTCAACAGAGGCAGAAGCAACCAAGCTTTTTGTGAATACATACCTTGCGCTCAGAGTATCATATTTCAATGAACTGGATACCTATGCTGAGATTAAGGGGCTTGATACAGCCTCGATAATCAAGGGCGTTTGTCTTGATCCGCGTGTAGGTGATTATTATAATAATCCATCCTTCGGTTATGGTGGTTATTGCCTTCCAAAGGATACAAAGCAGCTTCTGGCAAATTATAAGGATGTACCGGAGAACCTTATAGAAGCTATAGTTGAGAGTAACAGAACCCGAAAAGACTTTATAGCTGACAGAGTTATGGAGATTGCCAAGTCAAATGATACATCTGTTGTTGGTGTATACAGACTGACTATGAAGAGCAACAGTGACAATTTCAGACAGTCATCCATTCAGGGAATCATGAAACGAATAAAAGAGAAGGGCATAAACGTTGTTATATATGAGCCTACACTTCAAGATGGTTCAGAGTTTTATGGTTCGGAAGTTGTAAATGACCTGAACAGATTTAAGTCAATAAGCGGATGTATAATCTCAAACAGATATGATGAGATACTTGATGATGTGAAAGATAAGGTATATACACGAGATCTGTTCAGAAGAGATTGATTTATACGCGATTTGAAGAAAAAAACCTTGCACAGACTGTTGGGATATGTTATCCTAACAGTCTGTGATGTATTTTATAAATACTATTCCTTGCTTCCCTAAAGGAATTCGTTCCAGAGTGGGAGGCCACAAGACCATAAGGAGGTAAGAAAGATGAACAAGTATGAGTTAGCGTTAGTACTTAGCTCAAAGGTTGATGATGACATTAGAACTGCTACACTCGAGAGAGTAAAGAATCGTGTGACAAAGTCAGGCAGTACCATCACCGATATCGATGAGAAAGGTAAGCAGAGACTCGCATACGAGATTCAGGACATGTTCGAAGGTTATTATTACTTCATTCATTTTGAAGGACCTGAAGATGCTCCTCATTTCATCGAGAGACATCTGCGCATCTATGATAATGTCCTCAGATTCCTCATCGTTAAGCAGGACGCTTAGAGCTATATAAGACTGGAGGAGTCAATATGAACAAGGTTATTTTGATGGGGCGTCTTACCAGAGACCCAGAGGTAAGATATTCACCCGGACAGAACGGGGATCAGTTTGCTATATCAAGATTTTCTATAGCAGTTGATAGAAGATTCGTAAGAAAAGCACAGGACGGAAATGATGTAACTACAGATTTCTTTAACTGTACAGCTTTCGGAAAACAGGGTGAATTTGTAGACAAGTACCTTAAGCAGGGTACAAAGGTTGTAGTTGTAGGTCGTATTGAGAACGATAACTATACCAACAAGAATGGCGAGAAAGTATTTTCTGTACGTGTAGTTGCAGAAGAGATAGAGTTTGCAGAGAGCAAGAAGAACGCTGAACAGAGTGGAAACTTCGGAGCACCTTCAGGCGGATTTGATTCAACACCTAAGGATGCAAGTGCAGACGGATTCATGAACATTCCAGAGGGTATAGAGAACGACCTTCCATTTAAGTAGAATCGGTTAGTACGATATTAGGAGGATAGATATGCCTTACGAGAAAAAAGCAGAGAGAGATGCTGCACCAATGAGAAGAAGACCAGCCCGCAGAAGAAAGAAGGTTTGTGCTTTCTGTGCAGGTAAGGTAGATGTGATTGATTACAAGGATGTAAATACTGTAAAGAGATATATCTCTGAAAGAGGTAAGATACTTCCTAGAAGAATCACAGGAACATGCGCAAAGCATCAGAGAGCTCTTACTGTTGCAGTTAAGAGAGCTAGACAGCTTGCACTTATTCCATATGTAGTAGAGTAAATTTTTACGAAGTATATTCACAGGATCGGATATTTATCCGGTCCTGTTTAATTTATAAACATAGTGTGAAAGACTTAAGTAAAACTTGCATAATATGTCCAAATCAATTAGAATTATTAAGATTTTGTAAAGAAAAATTATGAGGAGATGATTCTTATGAAGAAGAAACTTGTTTTAGCTGCATTTCTGGCATGTTCTTCACTTGCGCTGCTTACAGCATGTGGAGATGACGATAAGGAGACTACTGAGGTTACTACAGAGGTTACAACTGAAGCGACCACAGAAGCAACAACAGAGAAGAAGACTGAGGCTACTACAGAGAAGAAGACAACAGAAAAGAAAACAACTGAGGCAACAACAGAAGCGACTACAGAGGCAACAACTCAGAAGCCATCAGGCGGCGACAAGAAGCCTGCTTCAACAGAAGCTCCAAAGACCGAAGCAACCACACAGGCAACTACTCAGGCGCCTGCAACGGAAGCACCTGCTCCAAGTGATAATGGTGGTGGAGACAATTCCGGTGGCGGTGATTCATCCGGAGGAGATGATTCTTGTATAGGTGATGATGCACTCACCAATTAATTGACTTATGGAACGTAAGAATTATTTATCATACATCAGAGCTGTTGCGTGTTTTTGCATAGTGATTCTGCATGCATATACAATGTGTGGAATGGTGTTCAAGGATACACTTACCGGGAATGCCAGAATAATCATTAATATGATTCCATACCTTATGATGTGGGCGGTTCCATGCTTTGTTATGGTAACGGGAGCTCTCCTTCTTGACGAAAAGAAGTCTGTTGACTATAAGAAGGTATTCAGAAGATATATTCCGAGAGTTCTTATTGCCCTCATAATATGCTGTTTTCTTTTCAGGTTTCTGGATTTTTGGATGAACAAAGAATCATTCAGTATTAAGCTCTTTGTTGAACCATTATATAAATTCTATACAAAGACGAGCTGGGCACATCTATGGTATTTGTACCTGATAGTGGGCCTTTACCTGCTTATGCCCGCATTCAGTAAGATTGCGAAGCACAGTTCTGATTCTGAAATTACAGTTCTTATAATCATATATGTTTGTTTCGTAAGTATTATTCCTATAATCAATAAGATATCAGGTACAGAAGCGGCGTTTTATATTACAACGTCATCGATCTTTCCTGCGTATCTTTTTATAGGACATATGATAGACAGCGGAAGATGGAAGATTCCTGCTTTCATTTATATTCTTATGCTCCTGGCAGGATTAGCTGCAATAGTAGTTTTTTCCTGTATTTCAATCGGAAATGAACCGAGCACTGAAATAGAGAGTATTACAGGGCTTCTTGGGTCTTATTCGTTTCTTCCTGTGGTAGTTTTCTCAACAGGAGTATTTGGACTCTTCAAATCCATAGATGCAAAAGAAAGCATTATATCCAAGATACTTCTTACTATCGACAGCTGTTCATTTGGAATATATCTCATTCATCTTGTGTTCCTTAGGTACATATATAAATGTACTGGAATCAAGATTACAAATGGAAATGCTTTTATATTAGTTTTAGGAATAGTGGTCATTACGTTCATATTATCGTTCCTTATTGTATGGGCGTTACGAAAAATAAAAGTAGTACATAAAATACTTTAAAAGGAGACGTTACATGACTGGATCAAAAAAACTGAGAACCTTAATTGCCGTCGGCGCTCTGTTTGTAGGCCTCTGTGGTATCAGTAACACAGCGTACGCAGCCGATGATTCAACTGCGACAGCAACAGACGCGGTGATCAAGGAGGAAAAACAGGTTGCTTACACCGGAGGTGTAAACGAGAATGTCGACTCGGAACCTGTCGTAGTAAACAATCAGGTGAACAATCAGGAAACACCGACAAAGACACCGGATGCTCTCACAGAACTTGATGGCGTAGATTACAGTGCTGTATATGATTATGATTATTATATTGCTCATAATCCTGATGTTGCCAGAGCTTTCAATGGGGATCAGGAAAAGACATTACAGCATTTTGTGACATATGGTATGAAGGAGAAGAGACAGGCATCAGAGGATTTCAATGTTTCTTCATATATCAAGCTGTATGCGGATCTCCGTAATGCATTTGGTGAGGATACGGTAAAGTATTTCATACACTTTATCAATTATGGTAATAAAGAGCATAGAAGAGCAACAGGTGTAAATACTCTTCAGAATCCTGTAACTGTAAGTGGTGGGGTAGATTATAAGGATGTATATAATTATGATTATTACACCTCAAAGAATCCGGACGTAAAGAATGCCTTTGCATCTAAAAATGCCCCGGATGTAGCTGTACTTAATCACTTCCTTACCTATGGTGTGAAGGAAAAGAGAGTAGCAAAGGATGATTTTGATATTAAGTCATATGTAAATGCATATGCGGACTTAAGACGTGCCTTCGGAACAGATTGGAGCAAATATCTTACACATTATGAAAAATATGGTAAGAAGGAATCCAGGAAGGCTTCAGGCGTTAATAAAATGGTTGGTTGTCTGACTACTGACGGAACCACGGATTACAAAGATGTTTATGATTATAATTATTACATAGGCAAGTATGGTGATATTAGAAATATATTTGCTTATGATGATGCCGGAGCTTTAAAGCATTTTATCAATTACGGAATGAATGAAGGCAGACAGGGTAAAGAAACATTTGACGTGAATTCCTATAAGAGGTCTTATCAGGATCTTCGAGTTGCCTTCTATAAGGATAATAAGAAATACTACGAGCATTATATTAGTTATGGAAAGAACGAAGGCAGGAAGTCAGTAGGCGAAACAGTGCTGCAGAATCCTGTGACTGTAAGATCAGGCGTAGACTTTTCACCTGTCTATGATTATTACTTCTATACAGCTAAGAATCCGGATGTAGCGAAGGCATTTGGCGAAGATGATATCGCAACACTCAATCATTTTGTCAAGTATGGGTTGAACGAGGGAAGAACCGCCAAGTCTGAATATAATCCGGATGACTACGCTACGCTTAAAGAAAAAGCTAATGAAATATTGGATAAGGAAGATATTGAAAGAATAAAAGCACGTGGAAGGGCGAGAAATCCAAAAGCTGCTGCAATTCTTGATAGTATTGGCTGGAATCTTGAAAAAGCGTTTTTATGGACTGCAAAGAATATATCATATTACGGAAAATATGAATTCGATGCAAGCTGGGGAAGCAGCAAACTGGCTCAGTATGGTCTTGAAAACAGGAAAGGCAATTGCTACGTTTTTGCAGGTGTCTTTTATGAATTTGCAAAAGTTTTGGGCGCTGACGCTCATCAGATTGCCGGTCATATTCCGAAGAGAAACGGCGGTGAAGAGGCTCACTCATGGGTAGAGATTGTTGTGGATGGTAATACTTATTATTGTGACCCTGAGCAAAAATGGCAGCTTAACCGTGATGCATTTATGAAGCCATATGGAGCAAAAGGACTTTGGAAAACTATTAATTATCGCAGGATGAACTAATTATCCTTGTTTTCCAATTCTATTTGAGAAGGAGACATCAGCCGTGAGACTTGCAAAAGTAGTAATTCCGATTTTAATATGCACTTTGTTTGGCACTCTTGGAATTAAGAATATATCATATGCTGCTGAAGCTACAGAGACAGATGCAGTTATGGAGTCTAAAGAAGATGCCATTCTGACAGAACCTGATTCTGCACCTGGACCGGTTAATGCAGTGGATACTGCATCTGAACTGGGTACAAACGCGGGAGATGATGATAAAACTGGTAAAACAGCTGCAATAACCGTATATGAGGGTGTAGATTATGCACCGGTATATGATTATGATTTCTATCTTCAGCGTTATGCTGATATCAGAAATGCATTTAATGGTGATCAGGAACTGACACTGCAGCATTTCGTAAGATATGGAATGAAGGAGAAAAGGCAGGCAGCCGAAAGCTTCAATGTCACTTCTTACATGAATAAATATCAGGACCTCCGAAATGTATTTGGAGATGATACTGTAAAGTATTTCCTTCATTTTATAAATTATGGAAATAAAGAAGGAAGAAAGGCTGTAGGTACAGATACTCTTCAGAATCCTACTACGGTATATGGCGGTGTAGATTACAGTGATGTTTATGACTATTACTATTACGTAGATCATAATCCTGATGTCAAAAATGCCTTTGCCCGGAAAAATGCACCGGACCAGTATGTTCTCAAGCATTTCATTTCTTATGGTGTAAATGAAAAGAGACAGGCCAGCGATTCATTTGATATCAAATCATATGTAAATGCATATGCGGACCTCAGACGTGCCTTCGGAACTGATTGGAGCAAATATCTTACTCATTATGAAAAATATGGTAAGAAGGAATCCAGGAAGACTACAGGCGTTAACACAATGGTTGGATGCCTGACTTCAGACGGAACTACTGATTATAAAGATGTCTATGATTATAACTACTATACAGGAAAGTATGCCGATCTTCGGAGAGTCTTTGCTTATGATGATGCAGGTGCGCTTAATCATTTCATTAAATATGGTATGAAGGAAGGCAGACAGGGTAAGGAAAGCTTCGAGGTTGCGTCTTACTATAATGCATATCAGGATCTCAGAGTTGCATTCGGTAAGGACTGGGCTAAGTATTATAATCATTATATAAAGTATGGCAAGAAGGAAGGAAGAGTATCAAATAATGTAAAGACTCTTCAGAATCCTATTAAAAAGCTTGCATATGCTGATTTTTCCGAGATTTATGATTATTACTACTATATCAATAAATATCCGGACATTTATAAGGCATTTAAGGGTGATGAAGTAGCAACACTTACGCATTTTGCCAGATATGGTCTCAAAGAAGGCCGTACAGCAAAGGCTGATTACAATAAGTCAGAATATAACAGTAAGAAGACTTTAATGTCATACCTGTATAAACCTGAGTATAAGAATGGCTGGCTTAAATTTGATCCTACATTTAAAACCGGTTATGCAGATGCTTCCAACCTTGAAGCCTGGAAGGCATATGATGAAGCGGCATTTTTCTATAGATATGATGCTACAGGCAATATTGTAGAGGTCAGAAAAGATGCACCTGCACTGGTTGAAATGCCGGGGTTCTATATAAGCCCAATGTATACAGGAAACCTTAACTCAAGTGCTGAGAGAATCGAAGCCATGATCAGAAGGGCTTACGATTATTACGGTGATCGATATACCGGAAATACATCAGCTGAACCTAAGAAACGTGGAGTTGACTGCAGTGGACTCACGATGCAGTGCTTATATGCAGCAGGCTTTGATCCGTACCCTGCAACTCCAAAGAGACATGTTTATACAGACTACTGTTCAAGAGTTCTCTGGGAAGAACACCCTATGCAGCATATATCTATAAAGAATAATGACTACAGTGGTTTAAAGAGGGGAGACCTGGTATATCAGAAGGGTAGATACACAACTCTTGTTACTCATGTTGCTATGTATCTCGGTAATGGAAGAGTTATTGAGTCATGGCCAGGAGACGGAGTTACTGATAAACTGGGAATAATACATAAGATACAGCCTCATGATCTGAAAGGCGCTACAAGACCTTTCCCATAAAGATACATAAAAAGGAGCTCATTGTTCGAGCTCCTTTTGGTTTAGCTTAGTATGTAAGCAGTTACTTAATAATTCTTATCTTACCAAAGAATGTAGCACTCTTTGCCTGACCCTTAAATGCAAAGATTACAGCCATAATCTCGCAAACTATTACGAATACTGACCAGAGCCATCCAACGATCGGGACAACTGAAAGAAGTGCAAAAAGATAAAGAACAAGTGCTTGATTCATATGGAATTTAAGGTACTCAGACTTTGATGCCAAAGGATCAGCAAGTGCGAGCATGATGATCGGAATGAATCCGCCGTAGCACATGATAGCAAAGATGTAATCATGAAGATTTCTTGTGCTTGCAAACTTATCGATTACGATCACATCAGGTGCCTGCTGATACTGATTATACTGTGGCTGAGGCTGTACAGCCGGCTGCTGGTAGTTCTGGTATCCAGCCTGTGGCTGTGGCTGAGGAGCTGCTCCGCCTGCTGCAGGGCCTGACATAAGTCTGGTCCCGCAATTTGGACATACTGCTGAGTTATCAGGTGCATAAGTACCACAATTATTACAAAACATAGTATTCTCCTATCTGCTGCCGCATTAAGGCAGCTGTTTTATTTGCTGAATGACATTTCAGTCATACAGTATTTCTAACGCTTTATCATGTTAAAATTTATCATTTTTTCATGTATATGTCAATGATTCATATACCTCGAAGCTGACCTCGGGTGGCTTTCTGCCGCTTGACTCAGCGCCTTGAGACATACTATAATAACTATAACTGTGTCAAAGTAAAAGACAGTATTAAAAGTGAGGAAAACGAAATGAATATTATGCTCACATCAGTCGGAAGACGGGCATACATGGTTAAATATTTTAAAGAGGTTCTCGGAGAAACAGGCGAAGTTCATGTCTGCAATTCAGATGACCTTACAGTGGCATTTAATTATGCTGACAAAGCTGTTATATCACCGATGATCTATGATGAGGGATATATACCTTTTCTGATTGATTATTGTAAAAAGAATAATATAAATGTAGTGCTTTCACTTTTTGATATTGATCTTTTAGTACTTGCAAAGGCAAAAGAACAGTTTGAAGAGATAGGTACGAAGCTTATAGTATCAGATGAGAGTTTTGTTTCAGTATGTAATGATAAGTGGATGACATATCAATTCCTAACACAGCATTCTTTTGGTGCACCAAGGACTTACATACATTTTGAAGATGCAGCTGATGCTCTGTCACGTGGTGAGATTTCGTATCCGGTGGTAGTTAAGGCACGATTTGGAATGGGCTCTATAGCTGTTGCAATGGCTCATGATGAAGAAGAGCTTAGGTTTTATTCAAAAAGGATAGCCAGGGATATAGAGAGTTCTTATCTCAAATTTGAGTCAAACGCTGTAGCATCAGATGAGAGAGTAATATACCAGGAATGCATAAAAGGTCAGGAATACGGCGCGGACGTAATAAATGATCTTAACGGAAAAACAAGGGGAATCGTTGTCAGGAAGAAGCTTGCTATGAGATCAGGAGAGACTGATATAGCTGAGATTGTTGATGACAGTAGAATAAAGAGTGAACTGATCCGTCTTGGGGAAATATCAAAGCATATAGGCAATATGGATGTGGATGTATTCCTGAAGGATGATCAGGTATATATACTTGAAATGAATGCCCGTTTCGGAGGCGGATATCCATTCAGTCATATTTCGGGATGTAATCTTCCTAAGGCCATAGTTGCATGGGCTGAAGGAAAAGATGTTGAAGATGATATACTCAGAGCAACACCGGGAGTAAGAGCTTATAAAGAACTTGAGATGAGCAGAAAATATGAGTAAACCTAAGATAATACACCTTCCATTTTATGATAAATTCACAGAAAGCTATATAAGCTTTATGAATTATCATTTTCTTGAAGACTACACACAGAGCTTCATAGTAAGGAAGAGTGATGACAGATACGATGTCGGTGAGTATAAGAATATCATACTCATCGATGAATACAGTGAACTGAAAACTGATCCAAGAATAGTTAAGAGGCTCGCTGCGGCTGATAAGGTCATAATCAGCGGGAACTTTCCATTTGAGAACTATGTGAAGTATCTTCCACCATCTATATGGAGGAAAACTTTCATTCAGTTTTGGGGTGGGGACATGTATCTTTACCGTGAGGGTAAGGGACTGAAGTTCAGTGCGGCAAGAACAATTATGAGGACTCTTGTGAAAAGCGGAACAGGTGTTATCAATCTTATAGAAGAAGATTATGATCAGTTCTGTAAGATATTCTGCAAAGCAAGGAAGAACCGCCATTTTGTTGCGGGTGTACCGAATGATCCTCTTAAGAAGGATAATTTCAGTGAGTTTTATCCGAAGCCGGATGAGATAGGAAAACTGAAGGACGAATACCGAATGCTGGTTGGAAACGCAGCATATCCGGAAAACCAGCATATAGAAGCATTTCATATGATAAATGAAATGAAGCAGAGAGATGGCTTTGGAGATATCAAAGTTAAAGTTGTCGTTCCTCTCTCTTATGGAGATGACGACTATAAGGAAGAAGTTATGAAAGCGGGAGAAGAGATTCTCGGCGAAAGCTTTTTACCTGTAACAGATTATATGGAGAGGCAGGACTATATCAAGTTTCTGGCAAGCTGTGATATAGCAGTATTCAATAATAACCGCCAGCAGGCGCTTGGCAATATCTGCATAATGCTTAACCTTGGAAGAAAGGTTTTCCTTCGAGACGATACACCTATGTGGGAATACTTCAGAGACAGAGGGTATTATCTGTATAATATTAACGACATCAAGGATAAGACACCGGAAGAATTGTTTGTACTTCCTGAAGAAGCGATGCAAAAAAACATACGTGAACAGGCAGACAGAGCAGAAGAGGATGTTAGGGACTGGACAAAAGTTTTTGAATCATGATGAATGAGAACGCTGACAAAAATAATACGAAAGTGCTTTCGAACTTTGGCTGGAGATTTGCGGAGAGAGTAGCAGCTCAGGGCATAACTTTCATAGTTTCAGTTGTCCTTGCCAGAATTCTGTCAGTAGAAGAGTTCGGTGTTGTATCACTTGTAACTATATTCCTGACACTTGCTCAGGTTTTTGTCGACAGTGGTATGGCAAATGCACTGATACAGAAAAAGGATACCGATGAACTGGATTTCTCATCTGTATTCTATTTCAATCTGGTCACCTGCTTTCTATTGTATGGGATACTGTTTCTTGTATCGCCATTGATTGCCGGTTTTTATAAGGATCCGAATCTGACTCCGATGATGAGAGTCCTTTTCATTACCGTCATCGTATCCGGAATCAAGAATATTCAGCAGGCCTATGTGGCAAGAAAGCTTATATTTAAGAAGTTTTTCTTCTCGACCATCATCGGAACCTGTATATCAGCGGTGATCGGAATAACCTTGGCAGTTATGCATTTTGGAGCATGGGCTGTTATATTACAGCACCTTAGTAACAATATTATAGATACAGCCATATTGTGGTTTACAGTGAAGTGGAGACCAAAGAAGCAGTTCTCAATGGAAAGACTTAAGAAGCTTTTTTCATTTGGCTGGAAGCTTCTGGTATCTTCCCTTATCAATACACTGTATGACAATCTCAGGGACCTCATCATTGGCCGTAAATACACAAAGAGTGACCTTTCTTTTTATAACAAAGGAAAGCAGATGCCACAGATACTTGTGTATAATATAAACACATCCATGAACAGCGTACTCCTTCCTGTAATGTCAAAAGCACAGAATGACAGAGAAACAGTGAAGAATATGATGCGGCGGACCATAAAGGTAAGTTCATACGTTCTTTTGCCATGTATGCTCGGTGTCATAGCTGTAGCAAATCCTCTGGTTGATTTTATATTTACAGCAAAATGGCTTCCTATGGTTCCGTATATAAGGATATTCTGTTTCTGTTATGCTCTGTATCCAATACATACAGCAAACCTTAATGCAATTAACGCGATAGGCAGAAGCGATATCTTTCTTAAACTTGAAATCGCGAAGAAGGTTGTCGGTATTACAGGCCTCCTTATATCCATAAGATTTGGAGTGCTTGCCATGGCGTATGCAATGATGATAACAGATGTTATCTGTACAGTAATAAATGCATATCCAAACGAGGGACTTCTTGACTATGGATATCTGGAACAATTAAAGGACATAGCGCCAAATGTAATGCTGTCTGTCGTTATGATGATATGCGTATGGCTGCTTGATTTTCTGCCTATCAGCATATCATGGATCAAACTTCTGATAATGATTCCAACGGGAGCTGCGATATACATAGCACTCTCTAAGATATTTAAAATGGACAGCTTCACATATCTTCTCGGGGTTCTTGAAAAACTCGGATTAAAGAAGAATAAAGTAGGGAGAAATTAATGGGAAAGATTTTTGTCACATCTCCTTCCATGCCGGAGATGGAAGAGTACATAAATGAAATAAAAGACATCTGGGAATCAAGATGGCTCACCAATATGGGAGCAAAGCATGAGACTCTGAGAGGAAATCTCAAGGAGTATCTTGATGTTCAGAAGCTGGAGCTTTTCACAAACGGTCACATGGCACTTGAGCTACTTCTTCAGGCAATGGAACTAAGCGGCGAGGTGATAACGACTCCATTTACATTTGCTTCTACGACACATGCTATAGTTCGAAACGGACTGAGACCTGTATTCTGTGATATTGATGAGAATAATTTCACTATCGATCCGGAAAAGATTGAAAAGCTTATTACCGACAAAACGGTTGCGATACTTCCTGTTCATGTATATGGAAATATGTGTGATACAGATGCGATAAATGATATAGCAAAAAGACATGGACTCAAGGTTGTATATGATGCAGCTCATACATTTGGTGTTAAGTATAAAGGCAGAGGTGCCGGAAGCTACGGTGATGCATCAATATTCAGTTTTCATGCGACGAAGGTATACAACACCATAGAAGGTGGAGCAGTTGCATATTCGGATGACAAGCTTGGAAAGAGGCTTTATGAACTGAAGAACTTTGGAATCCATGATGCAGAGTCAGTTCCGGGTGTCGGAGCAAATGCAAAGATGAACGAATTCTCTGCAGCTATGGGAATCTGCAACCTTCGACATATAGATGATGAGATAGCCAAGAGAAGGGCTGTATATGAGAGATACATGGAAAGGCTGGAAGGCAGAAACGGCCTTAAACTTCCTTATGTTGGAAAGGATACTGTTCCGAATTATGCATATTTCCCGGTGATCTTCAATGATGAGTTTGGTAAGACAAGGGATGATGTTTATTCTGAACTTGGAAGCAATGATATAGTTGCAAGAAAGTATTTTTACCCGATTACAAGCAGTTTTGAAGCGTACAAGGATATGTTCAATCCTGAAGAAACTCCGGTGGCTCTTTCTATGAGCAGGAAGGTACTTACACTTCCAATGTACGCAGACCTTGAACTGAGTGATGTAGACAGGATATGTGATATTATTCTTGGGTAGAGTTCTTATTACGATTTGAAGAGAAGAAGATATGAAGAAAGTATTGGTTTTAATACCGGCCTACAATGAGGCCGAGAGTATAGAAAAGGTTGTAGACGACCTGAGAGAAAATCATCCTTACTACGATTATCTCATAGTAAATGATGGCTCTAAAGATAATACTCTGGCTGTGTGTAAAAAAAGAGGATATCATGTCATGACTTTCCCGGTCAATCTGGGACTGGAGTGTGGTTTCATTGCAGGAATGAAGTACGCTTACAGAAAAGGCTATGATTACATTGTTCAGTTCGATGCTGATGGACAGCACATATCGGATTATATATCAGATATATATGAAGAGATTGAGATGGGTTATGACATAGTAATAGGATCCAGATTCGCTACTGAGAAGAAACCGGCATCGCTTCGAATGCTTGGGAGCAGTATGATTTCTCTGGCCATCAAGATTACTACAGGAAAGACTATCAAAGATCCTACATCCGGTATGAGAATGTACAACAGAAAATGTATGGAAATCTTTTCAAAGGATATCAACTACGGACCGGAACCGGATACTATATCATATCTGATAAGAAATGATTTTAAAGTATCTGAGGTACAGGTTGAGATGAAGGAGAGGGAGGCAGGAAAGAGCTACCTTACGATCTCTAAATCCATATCGTATATGTTTAAAATGATGACTTCCATATTGCTTGTTCAGGCTTTCAGAAAGAAGGTGGGGTAGCATGTCACTTATTCTAAGAATATTTCTTATAGTCTTTTCTTTTTTGACTATATTCTACATAATCAGGAAGATAAGAAAAGCCAAGCTTCGTATAGATGTATCTATATTTTGGCTGGTATTTGCCATCCTGCTTCTTATATTGAGTATATTCCCGGGGATAGCTATATGGTTGGCCAAAGTCATGGGAGTAATATCTCCGGTAAATCTTATATATCTTTTCATGATCTTTATACTACTGATCTACAGTTTTTCAATTACTCTTAAAATCTCGGAGCTCGATAACAAGATTAATGAGCTGACTGAGGAGATAGCTATAAAAGAGAGAATGCTTAAGGATAAAAAAGAGAAGGACAGATCCGGTGTAAGGATTAAAAAGGGAAAATGAATCAAAAGAAAAATAGATTGATATTATTCATAATTACGACTTTGATATTCCTGCTTGCGGGTGTTTCTATGGCTTTCTTTTTTGGAAAAGATGAGCATTTAGTGACCGGCGTATGGTATAGTGGCGACATTACGCTGGATTCTTCAGGATATAATGTCCGACCCCATGAAACGCGTGATACTGATTGCTATTATGACATCATTGAAGAAGATGCATATCTTGATATATTCATAGATAAGACAGGTTACGAAGACAGTGTTATCGACAATATCATAATAAGATTTCAGAACGCTGCGGAGAAAGATGAACTTATTAGATGCGAAATTCTCGATGAGAATGATATGCCGGTTTTTTCAGAAGGATGTATCTGGGAAAAGAGAGGAGCATATATACGCTTCAATATTGAAAGAGCAGATGAAGGCGTTAAAGAAATACTCAGTCGTGACAAAATACATGCCAGAGCATATATCGACGAAAGCTTTTCAATGCCTATGGTTTATGTGTCCATACCGGATGACTCAAGTAAGCTCTTTATATTTGCATTAATTGCTGCAATCGTTATGGCTCCGTTGGCCGGCCTCTGCTTTACATTTATAAAACCGCTTAGGTTTATTGCTTTAAAAATATCAGAAGGTATAAAGAGATTTTTACATTTTGTAAGTGATAATTGGAAGCAGATACAGAAACACCTTGAAGGATTTGTAGTTTGCTTTATCGTATCCATGATAATAGCAGTTATCCTTACTGCTATAATGGGTATTGATTTCGGGATGCCGGTTATCGGAGCAATCTTCCTTCCTGTTACATTTATCTACATGATCATATTCATGAGAGATATTTTTATCAGAAGAATTGAGATTATGGGTACTCTTGTCGTACTCACTATAGGAACTGTTTTCAGTTTTATGGCACCACCTACGTCGGGACTTAATCTTGATGATCAGGATCATTATGAAAAGGTAGTTTTTATTTCTTCAGCCCTGGAGAGAAGGGTAAGTCTTGGTGAGTGGGATGACATTATAGAAGCTAGATCAGCTCTTATCGGAAGCCACGCATTTGATTATGATGTGAGCAATGGTATTGCAAAATTCAGAAGCGACATGGAAAGAGAGCATTTCTATGTGGGAGCCGGAAATATACAGGAAGTTATAAGGATTAAGAATATATCATACATAACGTCTGTGATACCTTACTTCCTTGGAAAACTCTTTCACCTTCCATGGAGCATAAAGTTCATGTTAGGAAGATGGGGAACTGTGCTGTTTCTGGCCATAGTTACTTACATTTCTATGAAGGCACTGAAAAGTGGAAGCATGACTGTCTTTATGATGGCAGCGATACCGGAGGTTATGTTCCTTGCATCCAGCTATTCTTATGATATATGGCTCCTGGGGTGCATGATGCTGGGGCTCAGTCTCTTCTTCGGGGAAAAGCAGGATACAGAATCATTTCTCACTCTTAGAAAAGCTTTGGCGATAGCGATAATACTCCTTATATCAAATGTATCGAAGCCGATATACTTTCCACTTTTCATGGTTGCGTTTTTCATGCCTATGTACAAGTTTAAGGAGAAGAAGCACTACTGGCTGTATAAGCTCCTGATACTCTTTACACTTATACTTCCGGTTCTGATGGTGCTAATAAGTACGCTTATGCCGGGACTTGGTACAGGAGATGCAAGAGGCGGTGAAGGTGTAAATGCAGCGAGCCAGTACAGTGAATTCATGGCTAATCCTGCACATGGAATTATGGTAATCGTTAAGTTCCTGAATACTTATCTGAATCCATTTTACGAAAGAACTGCCTGGTTCAACAGGCTTGGATATTTGGGAAGCATGAAGATAGGAGTGTATGGCGCGATAGTACTTGTGGTATGTGCTTTCATATCCGTTAATAGGAAAGAACCTGCCAAGTTCCCTTGGTGGTATCGATTAGGCGTGCTGGCTGTTTACTATGTAGTCGGATTTATGGCAGCGTTCTCGATGTATATAATGTTCACACCGGTCGGAGTTGAGACCGTATATGGCTGTCAGGCCAGGTACATCTTACCTGCAGTATTCCCTGTACTGTTTGCATGTACAAGGTGGTCGGCAGGGGTATTACTTGACAGAATGCCTAAACTTGATAGTATAACGAGGAAAACAGTTTTGGGATGCCCTATGACATACGTAAGGGATGTTCTGATAGCGGCTCTTATGCTTGCACCTAATGTGTTGGGCGTATGCCTGTACCTCGTACAATAAAAAGTAGTTAATTATATATTTACATGGAGGAATAGTTATGTTCAAAGTAAATGAAGATTATTTGAAGCTTCCGGGAAGTTACCTCTTCTCAACTATAGCAAAGAAGGTTTCTGCTTTCACAGAGGCAAATCCTGATAAGAAGATCATCAGACTTGGTATAGGTGATGTTACGCAGCCACTCTGCCCTGCAGTTATAAATGCACTTCACAGCGCAGTTGATGAGATGGCAAGTGCCGATACATTTAAGGGATATGCTCCTGATCTTGGATATGAATTCCTTCGCGAGACTATAAGAGATAAGGTATTTAAGCCACTCGGAGCTCAGGTAGAAGCAGATGAGATATTCATCAGCGACGGTGCAAAATCTGACTCAGGTAATATTCAGGAAATCTTTTCAAGAGATACTAAGGTTGCAGTATGTGATCCTGTTTATCCTGTTTATGTTGATACAAATGTAATGGGTGGAAGGACTGGCACATATGATGCGGCAACAGGCCTCTGGAGCAATGTTATATACATGCCATGTACTGCAGACAATGACTTCGTAGCAAGTCTGCCTACAGAGGTTCCGGACCTCATATATCTCTGCTTCCCTAACAATCCTACAGGTGCTTCCATAACAAAGGCAAGACTGCAGGAGTGGGTTGATTACGCAAATGAGCACAAGGCAGTTATAGTTTATGATGCTGCTTACGAAGCATATATAAGTGAAGAGGGAGTACCTCATTCGATCTATGAGTGTGAAGGCGCAAGAACCTGCGCTATCGAAATCAGAAGTTTCTCAAAGAATGCAGGCTTCACAGGAACACGTCTTGGTTATACTGTAGTACCAAAGGAGATAAAGACTGATGACGGAGTAATGCTCCGTGATCTCTGGGCAAGACGTCACGGAACCAAGTTCAACGGTGCTCCTTACATAATACAGAAGGCCGGTGAGGCAGTATTCTCTGAAGAAGGTCAGAAGCAGACAGGTGAGCAGATAGCTTACTACATGAAGAATGCAGCGTACATCAAGAATGGACTTGCTGAAGCTGGTTACAGTGTATACGGCGGTGTTAACGCTCCTTACATCTGGCTTAAGACTCCTGACAACATGACTTCATGGGAATTCTTCGACTTCCTTCTTGAAAATGCAAATGTAGTCGGAACTCCTGGTTCAGGATTCGGACCGAGCGGTGAAGGATACTTCAGACTGACAGCTTTCGGAAGCTACGAGAATACGGTTGAAGCTATCAATCGTATTAAGGCATTATAGAAAGAGGGATAACATCATGGGTAAGATTACAGTTGAAACATGTGAGATAGAAGGCTTAAAGGTTATTACTCCGACTGTGTTTGGTGACGAGCGCGGTTACTTTATGGAGACATATAACTATAATGATTTTAAAGAGGCAGGGATTGATCAGGTTTTCGTACAGGACAATCAGTCCATGTCCAAGAAGGGCGTTCTGAGAGGACTCCATTTCCAGATAAACTTCCCACAGGATAAGCTGGTAAGAGTTGTATCCGGTGAAGTGTTTGATGTGGCTGTTGATCTCAGAGAAGGAAGTGAGACTTTCGGAAAGTGGTTCGGAGTAAGGCTTTCTGCTGAGAACAAGAAGCAGTTCTTCATTCCAAAGAACTTCGCACATGGTTTCATAGTTCTTTCAGAGACTGCTGAGTTCTGTTATAAGTGTACAGATTTCTATCATCCGAATGATGAGGGAGGGCTTCTTTGGTCTGATCCGGATATAGGAGTTGAGTGGCCTATGCCTGAAGGAATGACAAAAGATGACCTTATAATCTCTGATAAGGATCATAAATGGAGCGGAATAAGTGATTATAAGTCAAATAAGTAATGATGAAAGGGCATGGCATATTTGGACATGCCAATTGATGAAACGTTAACAATATGAAAAGTTCGATAGACATTATTAAAAACATAATAAAGAACTGGAAGCTGTCACAGTCTCTTGCAAGAAATGACTTCAAGATGAAGTTTGCAGGATCCTACCTCGGCGTTGTATGGGCATTCATACAGCCTGTTGTTACTGTGCTTGTTTACTGGTTTGTATTCCAGGTAGGACTCAGACGAGGAACGGTAGGAGAGTATCCATATGTAATCTACCTTGTTGCAGGACTCATGCCATGGTTCTTCATAGCGGATTCTCTATCCGGAGGAGCGACTGCATTTACGGATTACAGTTATCTGGTTAAGCAGGTTGTGTTCAATATAAGCATACTTCCTTTTGTGAAGATAGTATCGGCGTTTTATGTGCATATATTCTTTGCACTGGTAACCCTCATAATACTTGCACTTTACGGATTTATGCCGGATGTTTATGACCTCCAGATTGTATACTATATGTTCTGTAGCTTCGTGCTTGTACTGGGACTTTCATATCTCTTCTCATCCATGGTTGTATTTGCCAGAGATGTGAAGCAGATCATCAACATATTTGTAATACAGATAGGTGTCTGGATCACGCCTATCATGTGGAGCGCAAGTGACATGCTCAGTCCGAAGCTTCATATGGTATTTAAGCTCAATCCATTTTATTACATAACAGAAGGATACAGAGATGCGCTTCTCTACAAGAATTTCTTCTGGAATTCGAGACCTCTCTGGACTCTTTACTTCTGGGTGGTGACCATACTTCTGTTCATGTTCGGAGCGAGAGTTTACAAGAGATCAAAGCCTAGTTTCGCTGATCTTTTGTAAATGTAATGGTTTCGTGGATATTAATAAATGCAAGGATATAAATTCCTGCAGCATAAAAGTGAGATAAAGACATAATGTCAGAAAATGCGATTTCAGTAAAAAACATACATAAGATGTATAAGCTCTATGGCTCTAAGATGGACAGAATCTATGACGCCCTAGGGCTTAGCTTTGTGTCCAAATATAAGAAGCATAATGCACTTAACGGTGTCAGCTTCGATGTGGCAAAGGGTGAGTGTATAGGCATCATAGGAACTAACGGTGCCGGTAAGTCGACTATCCTCAAAATCATAACAGGAGTTGTTAGCCCGACTTCAGGAGAGGTAGAGGTTAACGGCAGGATTTCGGCGTTGCTCGAACTTGGTGCAGGCTTCAATCAGGAGTACACAGGTATAGAGAATATATATCTGAACGGTACCATGATAGGAATGTCAAAGGAAGAAGTTGATGAAAAGCTGGATGATATTCTGAAGTTCGCTGATATAGGCGAATATGTATATCAGCCTGTTAAGACATATTCCTCAGGTATGTTCGTGCGCCTTGCATTTGCTGTTGCAATCAATGTCGATCCCGAGATACTCATAGTCGATGAAGCACTTTCTGTCGGGGATGTATTCTTCCAGGCTAAGTGCTACCAGAAGTTCGAAGAATTTAAAAATGCAGGAAAGACTATTCTTTTCGTAAGCCACGATCTTTCAAGCATAGAGAAGTACTGCGACAGAGCCATACTTCTTAATAAGGGTGAGCTTGTTTCAGACGGGACACCGAAGGATACTATCGATCTCTATAAGCAGATTCTCGTAGGACAGAGTGAAGACGGAAAACTGAAGCGTGACGAAGGTGGTACTCAGGATTACGGCGATAAGAAGGTTGAGATAACAGATTATACTTTCCTTGACGATACGGGCAGGGAGACTACTACATACATGAAGGGCAGTTCATTTACTGTCAAAGTAAAGATTCATGCTAATCAGGATGTTGAAGCACCTATAGTTGCTTTGACAATCAGAAATATAAAAGGAATCGATGTCACCGGTACGAATACCATGATGGAGAAGTGTGACGTCGGACCGCTGAAGGCGGGAGAAGAAAAAACGGTAACATTCACGCAGAAGATAGATCTGCAGGGTGGTGAGTATCTCATATCACTGGGCTGCACCAGATTTGAAGAGTATGAGCTTAGGGTTTATCACAGACTGTATGATGTGACTTCGATTTCCGTTGTATCTTCGAAAGATACAGTTGGTTATTATGATATGAATTCAGTGGTAACGGTGGAATAAAAGTCGATTGATTCGTTGCAAAAATGGGGTGTATCGATGATATATTCAGATGAATTGAAAATGATACATAAGAATATTCTGTCATGGTATGAGCTTGCAGGGGAGACTCTCTTTATTACTGAGGAATGTGAGATAGAGGGTGAATATGACAATATAGTCATAATACCGGAAGTGCCTCTGGATGTGATGGAAGTTGTACGCAACGCAGTGAGTCATCTGGTCGAGAATGGCACACTGATAGTTGCAGCTGACAATAAGTTTGCCCTCAAGTATTATTCCGGAGTTGCAAATGAATCGACAGGTGAATTCTTTGGAAGCATAACCGGGAAGGACTCAGCGACTATATCTCTTAAGGATATAAAGGAAATGGAGTCTTATGGCTTAAGTCTTATTGAGACATATTACCCATATCCGGATGCCAGACTCCCACGTGCGATATTCAGGAAGGATTTCATAGAGGAGAAGCATATCAATCCGGCTTCTTTTACCCCATCCTTTGAGAAAGACAGATATGTAATCTTCGATGAGGCTGCAGCAATGCAGGAACTCATAGGGGAAGGACTCTGGGAAAGCTTTGTAAATGCCTATCTGCTCGTGTTCAGGAAATCTGTTTCTGAGGCTGCTGAAGTTGAAAACAAGGCGTTAGTTTCAGATGGAGTTCTCTACGCCAGATTTAACACAGAGCGCGCACCTGAATACAGAGTAGATACATACATAAAAAGAGTCGGCGATAAGATGTATGTCGATAAAAAGGCGGACGGAGAAGACGCAAAGACTCATATAAAAAGAATAGTCGAGAATTATGACAGGGCGGGTAAGCTTTATAAGGCTATAAAGCCTGTTTCATATGAACTCGTAGATGATGAAACTATAAGGTTCCCTTATCTTGAAGGCATTGCCCTTGATAAGAAGCTCGCTGAAGAGATACGTGATACGGAGTCGAAGGATGATGCTTTCCGGCTTATAAAGTCTGCATTAGACCGAGTTCTTGATTTTGGCGCTGAGATGCTGGATGAGGATGGAAATCCAAAGATTTCAAATGTGGATTCTATATTCTCAAATTATATATATGTTAAAGATGATTTGTCTGAGGAAGACGCCGATGGTCAGCTTTATCTTATAGACTATGAATGGATATATGATAAGGTCATGCCTATAAATTATCTGAAATACAGGGCATGCCTATATTTCTATCAGGATCATTCAGAGATTGAAAAGAAGCTCCCGCTGAATGAACTTCTGGAAAGACTTGGAATCACTGATGATGAGAGGCAGAAGTATGCCGCTCTTGAAGATAAGTTCCAGCAAAAGATATACGGAGAAGACTGGAAGTATCAGATAACAAAGCATTTTGCAAAGAAGAATATTTCGTTTGCCGGATTGGAAGAAGACTTCCGACTTAAAGAGGATCATATCAGAAATCTGGAAGAGTCAAATGCAAAGCTCAGGAAGATGCTGAAGAATCCTGTGGCCGGTGTGGGAGAGATTATTCACAAAAAGTTCAGTAAATAAGTGGTAAATAAGCTATATTTTGTGGTACAATAATTCTAACTATGTATATGTTAGTTGATAAAAGTATAATTTCAAGAACGAAAGAGGTCCTTTCGTTCTCTTAGTGCGTTTTTGAATCATAATATTCTGCGAACGGGTCTGGATGTATCGCGGAAGCTATATAAATAAAAATAGGAGAAAAACAGAATGAGACGTAGTGTAAAGAGAATCATATCAGCAGCACTTGCAGGAATGCTTGCAGTCGGTACTGCATTTATGGCACCTGTAACAGGAATAACAGATTACGCTAAGAATACCGGAGCGAATGAAGTGGAGGCGGCAGTTCCATACAATTATGCAAAGCTTCTTCAGGAATCTCTTTATTTCTACGATGCAAATATGTGCGGAGGCGACGTATCAACAGCCAGTCTTCAGAAGGGCTGGAGAAGTAACTGCCATACATACGACTGGTATCAGTACAGAAGAAGTGACGGAGTTACAGTAAAGGTTGATCTCACAGGCGGTTATCATGATGCCGGTGATCATGTAAAGTTCGGACTTCCTGCTGCATATTCAGCATTCGTTCTGGGCATGAGCTACGATACAAATAAGGATGCTTACGAGTCTGCAGGTCAGACAGGACATCTCAGAAATATAACAACACGTTTTGCAGATTATTTTGTAAAATGTGCCGTTTTAAACGCAAACGGTACATCAGTTGATGGCTTCTGCGTTCAGGTAGGCCAGGGCGGTGGCGGATATGACCACGGTTATTGGGGAAATCCTTCAAACCAGCCACAGAGCAACAGAACAGCTTATTTCTCAAGCTCAAGTGATCCATCAACAGATATAGTAAGCCTTTCAGCCGCAGCACTTGCAATGCACTACAAGAACTTTGGCGGACAGAAGTATCTCGATACAGCTAAGAAGCTCTTTGATTATGCAAAGAGAACAAATAAAGGAACCAACAAATCTGCAGGAAGTTTTTATGCTTCTTCAGGCTGGGAAGATGACTACTGCCTTGCAGCTATAATGCTTTACAAGGTTACAGGTGACAGACAGTACCTGAATGAATTCAACAGTTACTATAAAGACGGAAAGGCAAAGAATTATTATTGGCCACTTGGATGGGATAATGTTGCACCGGCCGTTGCATATTATAACGGAAATTCACAGGCATTTAAGACAATGCAGAACAGTATTGGCGGAAGTACTTTAGACGGAAAGTATAAGTGTGTAAATGAGTGGGGCTCAGCAAGATACAATACTTCACTTCAGTATACAGCACTTATGTACGATAAACTTACAGGCACAAAGACATACAGAAGCTGGGCAGAGGGTCAGATGAACTATCTTCTCGGTCAGAATCCTAAGAATCAGTGCTACGTAGTCGGATTTGCATCCAATAGTTCTAAGTATCCTCACCACAGAGCAGCTTCAGGCTATACAGGCGGCCCTAAGGGTACAACCAAGCAGGCGCATGTTCTTCTTGGAGCTCTTGTAGGCGGACCTTCAAACGGTGGTTACAGAGATACAGCTGATGATTATCAGTGTAATGAGGTTGCTATAGATTATAATGCAACACTTGTTGCAGCTGCAGCGGCTATATACAGTGGACACAAGGGGGAGGCTGTTGTTGATCCTGGAATGTATACAGACGGTCCTGTAACTGTATATGAAGGTGTTGATTATTCAGCTGTTTATGATTTTAATTACTATGTTAAGAATAATCCTGATGTGAAGAATGCACTTGGAAATGATCCATACAAGGTTCTTCAGCACTTCGTAAACTATGGTATGAAGGAAGGACGTCAGGCGAAATCTACATTTGATGTTAAGTCATATAAAAATGCTAATGTAGATCTTCGTGAGGCATTTGGAACAGATCTCGCATCTTACTATAAGCATTATATCAATTATGGTAAGAAGGAAGGACGTAAGGCTACAGGCGTAGCAAATCCTGTCGGCAGTGTAAAGAAGCTGAATGGTGTAGATTATTCGGCTGTATATGATTACAACTATTATTCTAATAATAACGCAGATATAAAGAGGGCATTCGGTAACGACGATATCAAGACACTCCAGCATTTCGTAAACTACGGAATGAAGGAAGGTCGTCAGGGAATCGCTACATTTAATGTCAGAGGCTATGCATACAGATATGGCGACCTCAGACATGCATTTAAGAATAACCTTGTTAAGTATTATCTCCATTTTATCCAGTATGGAAAGAAAGAAGGAAGGTCCGGTGCTGCATGCAGTACAGCAAGTGGATATGCAACAACACTTGACGGAGTGAATTACAGCAAGGTTTACGACTACAATTTCTATATCAAGAAGTATCCTGACATCAAGAAGGCTTTTGACCTTGATGACCAGGCAGTACTTAAGCATTTTGTGACATACGGAATGAAGGAAGGACGTCAGGGCAAGGCAAGCTTCGATGTTCGTTCATATAAGAATTCATATGCTGATCTCAGGGCTGCATTTGAAGGAGATATAGAGAAGTATTACATTCACTATATCAACTACGGAAGCAAGGAAGGCAGAAATAAGACTACAGGCGTAGCAAATCCGGTTGGATATGTTACAAGGATAGGCGGAGTTGATTATAAGGATGTATACGACTTCAATTACTACCTTCAGAATAATCCGGATATCAGAAGGGTGTTTGGAAATGATGATGTAGCAGTACTTAAGCATTTTGTAAATTACGGAATGAAGGAAGGACGAGTTGCATCCAAGTCATTTAATGTTAATTATTACAAGAATACATACGGAGATTTACGTAGGGCATTTGGTAATAACATGAGTGATTACTATATGCATTACATAAAGTACGGTAAGAAAGAAGGAAGAAAAGGAGCGAGGTAATATATGAGAAAAAGGTTGGCAATAATTCTCTCTATAGGCATGATACTGACTGCGGCTGCGCAGGGCAGTTCTCTTGGTGTGTCCAATGCTGCGGAAGAGGTTTCTTATGCCAGCGGGGGTATCCACATTCCGGATGATGCTGTTAAAGGCTACGGTTCGGATGGATATATTTCGATAGATACCAATACTACTTACGATACAAAAGAATCACATGAGGATGACCTTCTGTCAGACGAGATGCAGGATCTCATTGAAGAAGCTGATGGTGAGACTGCAGACGGAACAGTCGACGCTGATACTGATGACAGTAATGTTGGTTCAGATGCTTCAGATGACAAAGGTGACTCTGATAATGCGTCACCGGGAGATGCTACACCTCAGGATGCAGAGCCGGCAATGGGTTCGGGAAATGATGAAGTAGGCGAAGATACTGATGAGAACAGTATTTACGCTCCGGATCCTAACGAAGTTGGAGTTCTTGGTAATTCCTATACCAGCTATGATTCCAGAAATCTTGGGATTATTACGTCCGTAAAGGATCAGGGCGCATATAATACCTGCTGGGCATTCACGGCAACAGGTATGGCGGAAACATCTATGCTTAAACAGGGACTTGCAACAGGAAATGCTTCAAGAACTACACCTGATTATTCGGAGATGCAGCTTGCCTACTTTACATTTAACAGCGGTAAAACAACTGACCCTTTGGGGCTTCTCAAGGGTGATTATAATACAGTTGGTACGAATGGTAAAAACTACATATCAAATGGTGGAAATCCGATGCTTGCTTCTATGGCACTGGCTTCATGGGTAGGTGTAACGAATGAATCTACTGTACCTTACAGCTGGGCATACAGGGATCTTGATGCATCCTTTGAATACAGTAAAGACGTGGCTCACCTTGCAGAAACAAGGATAGTTCCTTCAGATATTAACTCGCATCCGACGGGTTCTATAGTTAATGTTGACTATGTAAAAAACCTTATTCTCACATATGGAGCAGCCATAACAGGACTGTATTTCCAATCGTCGTGTATGGGATCGGACGGTGTATCATATTACACACCACGAGCTTATTCAACATCAGCAAATCATGCTGTAATGATAGTGGGGTGGGATGATAATTATGATAAGGATAATTTTGATCATTATGATAACAAGAATAGAAAGCTACATCCTGAAAACAACGGCGCATGGCTTATTAAGAATAGCTGGGGCAGCAGTAACAGCTACTTCTGGTTATCCTATGAAGACAGTACTTTGGATGATGTTGTAGCATACAGATTTGAATCAACTTCTCAGTATGATAACAATTATCAATATGATGGTGGGTTTGGCAGTTATACATATCCGATAGACAATGGAGATTCTGTAGCAAATGTATTTAAAGCCAGTGCAGCCGCTTCGGAAAAACTTTCAGCAGTTTCCATAGCACTTGCAGATGACCATGTTAAGTATTCGCTTCAGATATATAAGAATCCTTCAACATCTAATCCTAAATCCGGAACGGCGATGCTGTCATCACCTGTAACAGGAACTACGGATTACGCAGGACTTCAGAGGATTAATCTCGGAAAGACTATTACTCTGAATAAAGGAGACAGATTCTCGGTTGTATTTACACTTTGGGATGTTAATGCTGATGATGCTGATGGAGATCATGTAGATATATACATAGATGCCTCTTCAACAAGTCAGTACTATTCTTATCACAGTTCAACTGCTGCCGGTCAGTCATATCTCATTGAAGGCGGCAAGGTAGAAGATATATATGAGACAACGTTCCCATTGGATGGCGGTGGTTCCGTCACCGGAAAAGGCATGGGAATCTGTGCAAGAATCAAGGCTTTTACAAAAAACGATACCAGCAGAAACAACAATACCCCTACAGAATCATATAAGACCATAAAGTCAAGCTATGCAACGGTATATGCCGGTGTTGATTATAAGGATGTATATGATTACAACTACTATGTAGGAAAGTATGGTGACCTCTGGAAAGCATTCGGAACAAATGATGCGGCAGCTCTTAAGCATTTCGTTAATTACGGAATGAAGGAAGGGCGCCAGGCTAAGTCAACCTTTAATTACTATTCATATAAGCTTGCATATGTAGATCTAAGAAATGCCTTCGGCGAGGATAACAAGAAGTATTATCTCCATTATATCAATTATGGAAAACGAGAAGGCAGGAAGGCTACGGGAACTACCAAGAGAGTCGGTACAGTAACGAAGTATAACGGTGTAGATTACAGTGGCTTATTCGATGCAGATTACTATTTCAATCATAATGGTGATATAGCCAATGCATTCGGAACCAATGATGATATAAGTGCTCTTAAGCATTTCATTAATTACGGAATGAAGGAAGGTCGACAGGCAAGCAGCACATTCAGCGTATATTCTTATGCTTATGCATACCCGGATCTCCGACGTGCCTTCAAGAATGACCTTACGAAGTACTATACACATTATATGAATTACGGTAAGCGAGAGGGCAGACGTGCGACCGGCGTTACTACTATGCAGGGCTGCGCTGTGAGCTATGGCGGTACTAACTACAGCCTCGTTTATGACTATAATTACTATGTTTCTAAGAATGCCGATGTCAAGAGAGTCTTTGGACTTGATGATGAGGCAACTCTGAAGCACTTTGTAAATTATGGCATGAAAGAGGGAAGACTTTCTAAGTCGACCTTCAATGTAAATATATATAAAAACAGATATGCCGATCTGAGGAAAGCGTTCGGATCGGACATGAAGAATTATTATCTGCACTATATTAAGTATGGTAGCAAGGAAGGAAGAAAGGCGTACTGATATGCGAAAACTTAAGCGAATCCTGGCAATGGGACTAGCAGCTGCAATGCTTCTGGGCGTTTCGGTAAATAGAACGACCACGGATATTTTTGCGGCAGAGGACGAGGCAGAAAGTAGACCAGCAGCATCTGAAACAGATGCAAAGAATGAACCAAACACTGAAGCATTTACAAATGTTATGGATGTGACAAATGTACCGGCTGATACAGATACTTTGGATGGAGAGGTATCCGAGGATGCATTTGTGCCGTCCATAGACTACATGGTGGTCGGATACGACAATCTCAAGTCCGGAGAAGATCAGTTTGTATATATCAAGCTCGGAACAGATGAGGATGCAACTGACTCTGATGCAGCTGCTGATTCTGTAGCTGAAAAGGCAGCGGCTCTCGAGGATGCATTCGTTGTTAAGAATGCAATCACAGGTGAAGAGACTGTGCTCGATGCTTCTGCAGTTGATGTGGCTTCAGAGGATGAGATAGTCGTTAGCTTCGAAGCAGGTCTTTCAGGAAACTATCAGTTCATACCTTTCGGTGATGATGAATGTGCAGCTTCATTTGGTGTAGACAGAGAAGTTGAGATAGAGGCCGACGCATGGATAGTTGAAGGTGACGAGACAGAGTCTGTTACTGATGAGAATGTAGCAAGCAATTCACTTTCCATACCAACTGATGAGTATACCGAACAGCCAATAGCTGATGATATAACACTGTACAGCCCAAATGGCGAGTCAAATCTCGGCAAGTCAAATGGAAAGTATGTTATAGCACTTAATGCAGAACAGGATGATACAAAGAAGACTTCATACAAAACAGGTATTGTTAAAACATACAGTGGCAAGACTGTTCAGGAAAATGAGATAAATGGGAAAATTCGTCAATATCTCTCAAACTATCTTGCTGAATATGATTGTGTAGTGCTTAATGTTCCAAGGTATTCTATGTATGATTACAATCCTTCTGATGAAGTGGCAGCTAATCAGAAGAGAGTAGATTATGCTAAGAATAATAGTGCAGATATATTCATTTCTATAGGTGTTGGTGATGGAGATAATAAAACAGAAGTTGGTGCTTATGTAATAATTCAAAACACTGGACTTAGAGCTGACTTTAATACAATTGGATCAAAATTGGGACAAGAGATAGTAAACAGACTCGCAAAGCTTGGACTTGTTAATAATGGGGCTCTCGTAAGTAAACCTCGGAATACTACTTATGATGACGGAACCAATATGGAGTGGTGGGGACTGCTCAGTCGCCCTAAGCTTGCAGGTTTACCGGCAATCATGATAAAGCATGCATATTTGACTACGGAGAGTGATTATAACAGCTTCCTTTCAACTGACGCTAAGCTTCAGGCTCTTGCAAAGGCTGATGCGGAAGCTATCGTAAGCTATTACGGACTTAAGAAGAAGTCAACAAACACAAATACAAACACGAACACAAATACCAATACAAATACTGTTGATAAGGATGCAATAAACAAATATAACGGTGTCGATTACTCATCGATATATGATTATAGATACTATATAGGTAAGTATGGTGATCTTAAGAAGGCTTTTGGTTCAGGCAGTAAGGAAGACAGAGAAAAGGCTATAAGACACTTCGTGGTTTATGGTATGAAGGAAGGTCGTCAGGCAAGTGCTAACTTCTCACTTGATTCATACAGGAATCAGTACCCTGATCTCAGAAATGCATTCTTTGATGATTGGGCGAAGTATTATATACATTACCTGAATTACGGTAAGCGTGAAGGTAGAAAAACTACCGGATGCACCAAGAGAGTCGGTACTGTAACAAAGATGAACGGTGTTGATTACAGCGATATATTCAATGCGGATTATTATTTCACTAAGAATGCAGATGTAAAGGCTGCATTTGGCTGGAATAATGATATCGCTGCACTTAAGCATCTTGTTAACTATGGTATGAAGGAAGGAAGAGCGACTATCGCTACATTCAGTCTTACTTCATATGCGTATGCTTATCCGGACCTCAGACGTGCTTTCGGAAATGATTATGCTAAGTATTATATTCACTATATAAACTACGGAAAACGTGAAGGAAGAATTGCTACAGGCGTAAGTAATCTGAGAGGCTATGCAACGGTATATAACGGTGTTGATTACAGCTGTATATACGACGGCAATTATTACCTGCAGCATAACGGCGATCTGAGACAGGCTTTCGGATTCTGTGACGATAAGCTTCTTCAGCACTTCGTTAACTATGGTATGAAAGAAAACAGACGTCCAAGTGAGTGGTTCAATGTTTTCTCATATGCCAACAGATACTTGGATCTTCAGAGAACCTTTGGCACGACCATGATTAATTACTATACACATTATATAAAGTATGGTGCAAAGGAAGGCAGAAATGCCAAGGGCAATGATACAAAGTTCATAGCCATTCCTGTAAATGTATCGCAGCCGGAGAAGCTTATATGGGAATACCTCAGAGCTGAAGGATACTCTGATTATGCTATAGCCGGAATCATGGGATGTATGAAGGCTGAGACAAATTTCAAATTTGATATCATAGAAGCAGAATGGGTTGGAGGATTTCCTGACAGGGCAACTATTCTGAGTGATCTTAACGGGTATTGTATAAACTATCTGTTCCCATGTTATGCAAATATGGGACTTGCCATAAGCAAGAATGGTTATAAGTACAATGAACTCTACTATCCAGGTATGGGTATAATACAGTGGACAGGTCAGAGAGCATATAACCTTCTGCACTATAATCCGGGAACAAATAAGGTAGAGGCAAATTATTATAACTATGCATGGAATTCTGCAGATGTACAGCTTGCATTCTTCATGCGCTATGAAAATGCCAAGAAGACAACATACTTCAATACTTACAAGAACATCAAGCCAAATGAAGGTGAAACTGATCAGGAATGTGTTGAAAGGGCAACCGAAAGCTTCTTCAGCACAATAATGATGCCGGGTAATCATGCTGATAAACACCTGATACCAAGAAAGAAATACGCTTATGAAGCGTTTAACAGCAGAATTGTTGTTCAGTAGGAGGAAACTGATGTTTAACAGAAAACTTGCGAAGGCAGTATTTATAACGGCTTCGATTCCTGTCATGGCTTTCATGCTGGGGACCGGAAGCATCACGGCACATGCCGAAGAGGATATTGCCACATCTACAGATGCAGTTATTGAGACAGCTGTAGATGAAAATGCAAAAGTTGATAAAAATGCAGTTGTAGATGGAAATGTAGGGAATACTGCAGATACAAAGGCAGACGAGGTTGACGCAAAACCAGCAAATGCTACATCGTCAATAAAGGATACCGACAGCAAGATGATAACTACTGTTCCGGCTCCGGCACTTTCATCTCTTGATGGCGTAGACTATTCAGCTGTATATGATTATTACTATTATATTGCTAAGAATCCTGATGTAAAAAAGGCGTTTAACGGCGATCAGGAGAAGACACTTCGTCATTTCATAACATATGGAATGAACGAAGGAAGAAGGGCATCGGAGGCATTTGATCTTAAATCATACAGAAACGCTTACAGAGACCTCAGGGCTGCTTTTGGTTATGACTACGCTAAGTATTACATTCATTACATGAATTACGGCAAGAAAGAGGGTAGAGTATCTACAGGCGTTACCAAGCTTAAGGGCGCTGTAACTAAGTTAAATGGTGTAGATTATTCAGCAGTTTACAATTATGATTACTATCTTTCCAAGAATGCCGATGTAAAGAAAGCCTTCAATGGCGACGAAGATAAGACACTCCAGCATTTCGTTAAGTATGGAATGAAGGAGAAAAGAACTTCAAGCGGTTCATTTGATGTTAATTCATATATGAATGCATATGCTGATCTCAGACAGGCATTTGAAGGTGACTATGCAAGTTACTATATGCATTACGTGAATTATGGAAAGCGTGAAGGCAGAAAAACAACTGGAGTTTCTACAAGAGTTGGGTCAGTAACAAAGCTTCGTGGTGACAATACTGATTACAGTGCAGTATTCAATGCGGATTTTTACTTCAATAAGTATTCTGATATCAAGAAAGCTTTCGGCTTTAACAATGATTTCCTCGCACTTCGCCATTTCGTTAATTATGGAATGAAGGAAGGACGCCAGGGATCAAAGAACTTTGATGTAAGGTCATACAGATATCAGTACAGAGACTTAAGACAGGCGTTTGGAAAAGATCTTCCAAAGTATTATAAGCATTACATCCAGTATGGTAAGAAAGAAGGTCGTAAGGCTACAGGAACAACTAAAATAGTTGATCCTATAACCACATACCGTGGTGTAGACCTTAGTTCAATATACGATTATAACTATTATGTGGCTCACAATCCTGACGTTGTAAAAGCGCTGGGAGATGATGATCAAGCAGTACTCGAGCATTTCGTAAAGTATGGACTTAAGGAAAACCGTGATGCGAAAGCCGGAGCTGATAAGAGCACTTACACCAGATACATCGCACTTTTCAACGAGCGCTCAAATATAACCATAAATGGACGTAAGTATCATATAGATGAAAACGGAAATATAACTTCCTGGTTCGGAATAGATGTTTCTCATTACCAGGGGGTTATTGACTGGAATGCAGTTAAGGCTGACGGTGTTGATTTTGCCATACTTAGAGCCGGATTCAGAGGCTATGGTTCACTTAGACTGGTTGAAGACACTCAGTTGATGAACAATATCATCAATGCCAATAAGGCAGGAGTTCCTATAGGTCTTTACTTCTTTACACAGGCTATAAATGAAGAAGAGGCTATGGAGGAAGCAGAGTTTACGGTAGGACTCATCAAGAAGTATGGTGGTAAAGTGGATCTTCCTATATTCATCGATTCTGAGTCTCAGAAGGATGAAAATGGAAATGGAACGAGACACAATAACATCTCTGCTCAGCAGAGAACAAATGTAATCAAAGCTTTCTGTGAGAGAGTAAAGCAGCTCGGATATAAGCCTGGATACTATGGCGGATACTACTGGCCATTCTATTCAGAACAGCTTACACAGTATCCTAGATGGTTTGCTTATTATCCAACAGATATCAACCTGAACAGAAATATACTTGATAAGCATGGACTCCCATATGAAATATGGCAGTATTCAAGTTCAGGAACTATAAAGGGTATCAACGGAAGAGTTGATTATAATATCTGGTATAGATAGTATCGAAGGGCATACCTCCTGGGTATGCCTTTTCGAAGGTGAAGGAAAAGAACGATTATGGAATCAAGAGAAAGAAGTCTCACTACGTGGGAAAGTATCAGCAGAACAATCAAAAAGTTCGGAAGGAAACAGTTAAAGCATTATAAGAAAAGCTGGGAACCAAAGTACAGAAGGAATACTATATCAAGATATTCGCTTGGTATCGTAATATTCTATTATGAGGTTTTATTCAAGCTTTATACTTTGAAGACTCCGTGGGGGATGTCTCTGGTCTATATGCTCCTTTATTCACTTGCATGGGGACTTATAGGCTTCCTGCTTTATTCAATACTTAAACCAAAGCAGAACAGGATAATAAAAACAGTTCTGATATTCCTGAATACAATTCCGTTTATAGTGGAATTCTTCATACATTTCCAGTTCAAGGTTCTGTATGACCTGAATACGATACTGAACGGAGCCGGAGGCGTTGTGACGGGCTTTATGGGCCACGTTATGGTCATGGTATTTAGTCTACGAGGTATGTCATATCTTATACTTCTGCTCCTTCCGGGATTACTTTATGCATTTTTACTTAAGAATATGGATCCTGCAAAGAGGGTTAAGACCAAGAGACGTATACGTACGGTTATAGTCATAGCATTACTCTTCTTTGTGACATGGATACTTATACTTCTGAATGGAAATGTAAGGCGTATATACAAGAAGGAATATGAATTCCAGGGTGCAGTAGGTAACTTCGGACTCATGACCGGATTCAGACTTGAACTCAGGAATCATTTCTTCGGAAACAAGGTTACATTTGAAACAGAAGGATTTGAGAAGTCAGATTACAATCCTGATGAGAATTATACAGGCACGGATGAAGGTGCTACAGCAGGCGATGCCAATGCAACAGCCGGAGACGCAAAGACTGCGGAGAAGAAGGATACAAAGCCTAAGAATTACCCATACAATGCTCTTGATCTTGATTTTGAGAAGCTTGCTGAATCTGCATCAGGAACAAATAAGGATCTTGATACATATCTTGCATCACTTACACCTTCAAAGCAGAATGAATATACAGGCCTTTTCAAGGGTAAGAATCTTATCTTTATAACTGCTGAGGCCTTCTCAGGAGATATCATAGACGAGAAGCTGACCCCTACACTTTACAGACTTTCTCATAAGGGTATTCAGTTCAATGATTACTACGTACAGGCAACTGCAGGTACGACAGGTGGTGAGTTTGAGAATATCATGGGCATGCTTCCTATGGATGGCGGTAAGTCCATGTCAGATATGATAAAGAATCATAATTACATGACTATGGGATCACAGCTTGATCGTATGGGATACTACGGAAAGATGTATCACAATAATGATTACATGTATTATGACAGACATAAGACTCATGTATGCTTCGGTTATTCTGACGGCTATATGGGATACGGAAATGGAATGGAAGAATATGTCAAGAAGACATGGCCTGAGAGTGATCTCGAGATGATTCAGGGAACCTTCAAGGAATACTCAAACAAAGAGCCGTTCAATATTTACTATATGTCAGTCAGCGGACATTCATTGTACGGTAAAGACAACAATGATATGGCCAAGAAGAACTGGGATAAGGTTGAGAACCTTAATTGTTCAGATACCATAAAGGCATATAAGGCTTGTAACCTCGAGCTTGAGAATGCCCTTACATGGCTTGTAAAAGAGCTGGAGAAGAAGGGTATGGCAGATGATACAGTCATAGTGGTATCAGCGGATCACTTCCCATACGGACTTGATTATGATGCAAGTCTTGGAAATATGCCATATCTGTCAGAACTTTATGGATACAATGTAGAAAACTATATTCAGAGAGATCACAACAGAGCCATCATATGGTCAGGTGCTCTCGAGAAGATGGATCCTATAGTTGTTGATGCACCTGCATCATCTATAGACCTTCTTCCTACACTTTCGAACCTCTTCGGAACAGAATTTGATTCGAGACTCTTCCCTGGTAGAGATGTTCTTTCAAATGCTGAGCCTCTGATGTTCAATCTCTGCTATGACTGGAAGACTGATAAGGGTACATATATCGCTGCAAGCGGTACATTTACACCTGTTGATGATTCTGTTGAGATTCCGGATGACTATGTCGAAAGAATGAAGACTATTGTCAGAAATAAGGTTAATTTCATGTCAGGCTTCATGAAGACTGATTATTATGGACATGTTTTCGAGAATTATACATTCAAGGAAGAGAAGATAACGAGGGACAGAAAGTCGACAAAGACGGACGCTGATAAAAAGGACGATACCGAAAAGACCGAAGATACTACTGATGGCGATGATTAGTAAGTTGAAACAAACGGGGAATAATGGTATCATTCTCTGTGGCGCAAACAATTGCTCCTCATGGGGATGCTACTGTAACGATGCTTCAATTAAGAGGTATAGCAACGAATGAATATTAAAGGTAACAAATATACATATGTTATCGCAGCACTTATACTCCTGGTGCTTGTTATTGTTGTGGTCAAAATCGCAGGAATCAGCAGTGACAAGAAGAAGGCTGCCAATACGGCTGATGGCATCAAGTATGTAAAAGGACTTGAGAAGCAGGATGTAGCTGAAGTCTCAAATATCAAGGAAGAGAGGCGTAAGGCTGCTATCAGAGCTGAGCTGGAGCAGAAGAAGGCTGAACTTCTTTCCGATGACACAGATGTATGGTCACTCTTTGAGGATTATGCGTTCATTGGTGACAGCCGCTGTGTTGGATTCGAATACTATAAATTCCTCGCTCCTGAGAGAGTTTTTGCGAAAGCAGGATGGACTATCAATAACGTGGAAGAACAGATACCGGAACTTAAGGCGCTCAATCCTTCATGTGTATTCCTTTGCTTCGGTGTAAATGAAGTAATAGGAAACTGGATGACAGGAGAGGCATATGCTGACGGTATGAAGGAAGTCATACTGAAGCTCAGAGAAGCACTTCCGAATGCTACTATATATGTGAATTCTGCGATTCCTGCTACTGATATAGCATTTGCAAAGAATTCCAGGTTCCGTAATATACCTGAATACAATGCAGCACTTAAGAAAATGTGCAATGAGATGGGAGTCCCTTATATAGATAATGACAGTATTGCTGCAGAGCATAAGGATCTCTACGAAGGTGATGGAATACATCTCAAATCTCCATTTTATAAGTACTGGGGCAAGAACATCATGGGTGTTTATTATGATGTAAATGCCGGACTTTATGAATTCGCAACCGCAACTGATGCCTCTACTGACGAGTAGAGTATTCCGATTGATATAAAATACAGATTTGATTAAAAAACTTGGATGAGAAAACACATGAGCAACGATTATCAGAAATTTGATATAGGTACAGCGCCTCTCTTTACTGCGCTCAAAGTGGTTGCCATCATACTGATGGTTGTTTTTGTTGCGAGTGAATTCAAGTTTGAGAAGGAGAGTACGGCTGCCTTCAGTGATGTAAGTAAGGCAGTAGCAGCTAAGTTCAGTATGGATAATGTCATAGAGGGCGATAACCAGATGGTCAAGAGACTTTATGGCATAGACCCGAATGAATATGCAGGCGTATACCTGCTGTATCCTTCAACCAATATGGGATCAGAGGAACTGATCCTTGTTAAGCTTGCAGATCCTTCTCAGAAGGAAGCAGCACGCAAGGCTCTGGAGGACAGAGTTAATTCACAGATAAATGTTTTCGAAGGCTATGCACCGGATCAGGTTGATATGCTTAAGAAAGCAAAGATAGATGTAGAAGGTAATTACCTTCTGATGGTTTCAGCTGATAATCCTGATGAGATTGTGGCTGAGTATCTAAAGGCACTCAAATAACCGGGAGGAAGCGGACTTGACATTCAGTAGTTTAGTTTTCATTTTCATATTTCTGCCGGTAGTACTCCTGCTCTTTATGTATATACCGGGAGTGAAGCTGAAGCAGCTTCTTATCTTCCTGGCAGGGCTTATATTCTATGCATGGGGAAGTCCGAAGAATCTTCTTCTGCTTCTTCTTTCAGTCGTACTTCATTACGCAACAGGAATGGAGATAGCAAAGGCTGAGGAGAGAGGCAACTTCTTTACCAAGAAGATCATGCTCTTTACGACTATAGGATTTGATGTTCTTGTACTTGCAGTATTCAAGTATGCAGGACTTGCACTTCCTATAGGTATATCGTTCTTCACATTTTCAGAAATATCCTACATAGTTGATATATACTACGGAAAGGTTCCGATGTCTGCTAATCCGCTGGATACAGCGATGTACGTTACATTTTTCCCTAAGCTTATATCAGGACCTATAGTTCAGTATGCTGATTTCAAGAAGCAGATGATGAGCCTTGAATACAAGAAGGCAAATATCAGCAAGGGAATGAATCTATTCCTGATAGGCCTTTATAAGAAGGTTCTTCTCGCAGATAATCTGGGTAGTGCATTTGCTGCCGCATATGCGGTTGAAAGTAAGGCAAGCGTTACAGCATGGCTCGGAATGATATTCTATTCACTCCAGCTTTACTTCGATTTCAGCGGATATTCTGATATGGCCATAGGCCTGGCTCAGATGTTCGGATTCAAGTTTGAAAAGAACTTCGATTATCCTTATACCTCCAAGAATATGTCAGAATTCTGGCGAAGATGGCATATATCTCTTGGTGCATGGTTCAGGGATTATGTATATATTCCGCTCGGTGGTAACAGATGTGCACCGGTTATGCAGTTCAGAAATCTGGCTATAGTATGGATACTGACGGGACTCTGGCATGGTTCTACTCTGAACTTCCTGGCATGGGGTATATATCACGGTATATTCGTAATACTTGAGAAGTTCGTTATAAAGAAGAGACTCGAATTCCTTCCTGATGCAGTGAAGGTTCTTATGACAGGGCTTATAGCATTTGTCGGATGGATATTCTTCTTCACACCTAACCTCGGAGGATCATTCCACTACATGGCGGAAATGTTCGGTGCGGGCGGTGGCGGCTTCTGGAACAGCACAACAACGTTCCTGCTTAAGCAGAACCTGTTGCTCCTCGTGATAAGCTTCATACTCTGCGGACCTTATGTGAAGAAGCTTCATGATAAATATGCATTTAAACAGGATGGAGGCTATCGTCTCGCATCCATAGCGATATATATAGTATTGTTCCTGATAACTATAGTTTACATGGTGAGTGCTACTTACCAGACATTCTTATATTTCCAGTTCTAGGGTATGTAAATGGATAGACAACAAAAGCAGAAAAGGCGTGAGCTTAAGAAGCGTATCGCGGCAAACCGAAGATTCCACAATACGTGGGTCACAAGGATTGTCTATATTCTGATTGTGATAGTTCTGCTCGTGAATGCATTTAAGGGCCAGAAGGATTTCTCTGACAATGAGAACAGGCCGCTTGCACAGAGACCGAAGCTTACATGGGACGGTGTTAAGAGTGGAAGCTTTGCCAAGGATTTTGAGACGGCATATGCAGATCAGTTCCTCGGAAGAGATGTATGGATGACTGCAAAGTACAATCTTGACTATATGACAGGCAAGAGAGAATTTGACGGCATCTATATAGGCAAGAAGGGTTATCTTCTTTCTGCACCGAAGACTCCTGACGAGGACAGTGTCAAGAATACTGTTGAAGCAATGAACAGTTTTGCTTCTAAGTATAAGGACATAAAGATGTATGCTCTTATAGTTCCGGATGCGGCTGCAATAATGCCTGACATGCTTCCGGCAAAGGCTCCTGTCAGAGATCAGATTAAGGACATAGCGAGTATAGAGGGCAAGCTTCTGGACAGCTTCAATGTCATAGATGCTGCGGACGCTCTCAATAATGCATATAAGAGTGCAAACAGTGCCACGAAGGAAAAGGGACTCTATTACAGGACTGACCACCACTGGACCAGCCTCGGAGCTCTTACGGTATTCCAGGATTCTGCAAGTACACTCGGCGTGAGCGTTGGTGAGGTGACTTATGTTCCTCATGTTGTGAGTGAGACATTCCAGGGAACACTCGCAAGCAGAAGTGGTAACCACGGAAGTGAAGACCAGATAACGGTTTATGAGCCTACGGGAACGGATGTAATCTATAACTGTTATTATCCGGATTCACAGCTCAGACTTCGTTCCATATTCAGATCTGAATATCTGGATGAAAAGGATCAGTATATGGTATTCTTCGGCGGAAATCATCCGACGGTTGAAATCGAGACGACAGCTGAGACAGGAAAGAACCTTCTTATATTCAAGGATTCTTATGCGAACAGCTTCGTGCAGTTTTTGACACCTTATTATGAGAATATAGTTCTGGTTGATCCGAGATACTATTATGATGACGTAGATTCGATCATAAAGACATATAACATAACAGATGTGCTGTATCTCTACAGTGCAGATACATTTGTTGTAGATACATCACTTGCTGATACACTCAATGCAGCAGGTGGCGGCACAGCATCAAAAGGAAAAGCATCACCGAGTGATGCGACTTCTACTGATGCAGAGTGATGATATACATGAATCCGCAGGCAATACGGCTGTGGTGAATTCGATGGATGAAATATTACAGGAGGAAATGTAATGAGTGAATTAAACATCGTGTGCCTTGATATGGAAGGAGTTCTTGTTCCTGAGATATGGATAGCTTTTTCAGAAGCAACAGGAATTCCTGAGCTTAGAAAGACTACAAGAGATGAGCCGGATTACGATAAACTTATGAAGTATCGTATAGGAATCCTTAAGGAGCATGGACTTGGTCTTAAGGAGATACAGGATACAATAGCAACTATAGATCCGCTTCCGGGTGCCAAGGAGTTTCTTGATGAACTTAGAAGCATCACACAGGTTATAGTCCTGAGCGATACATTTACACAGTTTGCAGCTCCACTTATGAAGAAGCTCGGATATCCGACACTTTTCTGCAATACACTCGAGGTTGCACCGGACGGTGAGATAGTAGGTTACAGGATGCGCTGTGACAAGTCAAAGCTTACAACAGTAAAGGCTCTTCAGAGCATAGGTTTCGATACCATAGCCAGCGGTGACAGCTTCAATGACCTTGGTATGATACAGGCCAGCAAGGCAGGTTTTCTCTTCAAGAGTACTGAAGCAATCAAGAAAGAATATCCGCAGTACCCTGCATTTGAAGAGTTTGATGACCTTCTTAATGCCATCAAGGCAGCTCTGTAGTTTTGATTGACATTTAAAAAAAATGTGTTAAACTAGCACATGTTGATTATGGGAGAAACCCATATAAGCATGTTAAAATAAGAGGAGAAAAAGATGAAGAAGAAGATTTTAGCACTTACACTTGTACTTGGTATGGCTGCTTCAACTACAGGATGTAACATTCCCGGACTTCCTGGACAGGGCGGCACTGTTGGTGGAGTAGAAGACACAACAGAAGTTACAACTGAGGCTACTACAGCAGCAGTTCAGGAGGACACAACAGTAGCTGCAACAGAGGCTACAGAAGCTCCTACAGAGGCAGATACAGAGGCTACAACAGCTGCTCCTGCAGCAGACAGAAACTTCGAAGGAAGCTTCGTTAACTTTGATGATATGCATTTCTTCGTAAATGGAAAGAAGTACACTCTTGGTACTGATACACTTCAGACAATGATCGATGATGGCGTTCCATTTAACGATAATGATATCGCAAATGCAGGTAACAATATAAATGCAAATAACATATCACAGGGATTCAAGATTGAACTGGGCGACTATTACAGTGCTCAGGTTTATGTTATGAACGATACTTCTGAGAATAAGAAGACGTCAGATTGCTTCCTTTGCGAGATATATCTTCCTGTAAAGCAGGATGTACAGCAGAACATACTTTCATTTGACTTCCCAACCGACATCACTATGGATGAGCTTCTTGCTGCATGTGGTGAGCCTGATGAGAATAAGCACTGGGTATCTGATGATGATGCTACATACTATACAGATACTATCAAGTATAAGAGGGATTCAGAGAAGTATTACGGAAGCAGCTACTACAGCTTTGAGTTTGTAAAGGGCGAGCTTGAGTACATCTATATCAACTATATGCCTTAATATTAGATGTATCTGATTGATCAGTGCATCAAAACTATATAACCGGGAGCTGGTAATTGAGCCGGCTGAGAGGAAGTGTCGTCACTTCGACCGTAGACTTGATATGGGTAATGCCATCGTAAGGAATGAGAGAAAGAGACAGACCGTGCATTACGTTCTGTCTTTTTTATTCTGTGATTGGCCGTTTTATAGCGGATTATTATTGATAGTAAGTTGGACTATGAATAAAGAGAAGACAAAGAAAGAAAACAGAATACGTAAGCTGACTCCGGTTTTTGTGCTGGTGGGACTGGTGCTGATATGGCAGGTTGTCTGTATGACAGGGCTTGTTCCTGGATATATGCTGCCTTCACCGGTTGATGTAGTCAAAGCTTTCATATCGGACTTTCCGCTCCTTATGTACCATTCGGGAGCGACTCTCATTGAGGCAGGACTGGGACTTCTGATAGGCGTGGCTTTCGGATTTTTGTCAGCAGCACTTATGGATACATTTCCGTATGTGAAGGATGGACTTTATCCGATACTTGTTATAACGCAGACAATACCGGCTGTTGCGATAGCACCGCTTCTGATACTGTGGTTCTCGTATGGAATCGCACCGAAGGTTGTGCTTGTTGTGCTAGTTACATACTTCCCTATGGCTGTCGGACTACTGGAAGGCTTCCAGTCGGTAGATAAGGATATGATAACGCTGATGCGGAGCATGAAGGCTTCGAACTGGCAGATATTCTGGCATGTGAAGTTCCCGAATGCCTTAGGTGAGTTCTTTGCGGCACTGAAGATTGCGGTTTCATACTCGGTGGTCGGAGCCGTGATAGCTGAGTGGCTCGGAGGACTGAAGGGGCTCGGAGTTTATATGACGAGAGTTAGGAAGGCGTACAGCTATGATAAGATGTTTGCTGTGGTGCTGCTCGTCTCCGTTATCAGTTTGGTGCTGATGTTGATTGTAAAAGTGCTACAAAGTGTTTGTATGCCGTGGAATAAAAGGGGTGACGATTAATTACTCGGATTCATATGCATTCAAAACGCGCCTCTCGGCTCCGCTTCGGACACGTAGCGGATGCTAAACTCATAGACATTAACATGTCTATTCGTTAAGCACCGACGGCCTCAGAGGGTTTTTCATGCATATGATCATAGTAATTAATCTGTAACCATGATAATCATACATAATAAAATAATTTGAAGAGGATAATTCTATGATTAATAAACAAATCATTAAAATGATTAAAAAGACTGTGACGATCATCACCACAATGGCAATTGGACTTTGCGTTGCTGGGTGTGGCGCATCTCAGACGGAGGTGACTTCCGAAGAGGGGAAGCGTGACGGGGATGGTTATGAGAAGAAAGAGATAACTCTGGTTCTTGACTGGACTCCGAATACGAACCATACGGGAATATATGTGGCACTTCATGAGGGCTACTATGAAGAGGTCGGATTACATGTAAACGTAATACAGCCGCCTGAGGATGGAGCAACTATGATGGTGGCTTCGGGAGATGCGGAGTTCGGAATAGATTTCCAGGATTATCTTGCACCTGTATATGAAAGTGGGGATATTAAGGTTACTGCTGTTGCTGCGATATTACAGCACAATACATCGGGTATTATATCTCTCAAGGAGGATGGCATTACATCTCCAAAGGGACTTGAGGGTAAGAATTATGCTACGTGGGAGCTTCCGGTAGAACAGGCGATGCTTAAGAATATAGTTGAGGCAGATGGTGGTGATTTCAGTAAGGTTAAGATGATCCCTGAAACAGTTACTGACGAAGCTGCTGCACTTCAGCAGAATATCGATGCTATATGGGTTTATTATGCATGGGCAGGTGTTGCTACTGAGCTTGCAGGGCTTGATACCAACATGATTTACTTCAAGGATATAAATCCTGCATTTGATTATTATAGCCCGGTAATCATAGCAAATAATGACTTTCTTAAAGATGATCCTGAGACTGCCAAGGCATTCCTTGCTGCAACTAGGAAGGGATATGAGCTTGCTGCGAGTGATCCGTCAAAGGCAGCAGATATACTCTGTGAGGAGGTTCCTGAGCTTGATAAAGAACTTGTGGCAAAGAGCCAGGAGTGGATCGCAAAGGAATATATATCTGATGCTGAGTCATGGGGCTATATTGATGCTGAACGTTGGGATGCGTTTTATGCATGGTTATATGAGAACAAACTCAGCGGTGAGATACCTGCAGGTACGGGATTCAGTAATGATTATTTAAAATAGTTATTGTTATGAGAAAAAAAGAGAAGCAAAATTCTTTTGGTTGTTGATATTAATTGGTGACGATTTGAACGAGATATTACGTACAGAAAATATCATAAAGAGCTTCGATGGTAAGACGGTTTTGGGCGGCATAGATATAACGCTGCGTAAAGGTGAAATTGTCAGTATCATAGGTGGCAGCGGTGTGGGTAAGACAACGCTGTTCAATGTGATATCAGGACTGACTCAACCTGACGAGGGACGGGTGCTACTGAATGGTGAGGATGTAACCGGTGCGAGCGGTCATGTCAGCTATATGCTCCAGAAGGATATGCTGCTTCCGCATAAGAAGGTTATAGATAATGTATCGCTCCCGCTTGTAATAGGCGGAATGAAGAAGAGTGAAGCCAGAGATAAGGCAGCGGTACATTTTCGAGAATTCGGACTGGAAGGATATGAGTATAAGTATCCTTCGGAGCTGTCAGGCGGTATGAGGCAGAGAGCGGCACTTCTTAGGACTTATCTATGCGGCAAGGATGCAATGCTTCTGGATGAACCTTTCTCTGCTCTGGATACCATAACAAGGGAAAAAATGCATGAATGGTTCCTCGATACATTTGATAAGCTTGAGATATCAGCACTCTTCATAACGCATGACGTGGACGAAGCAATACTGATATCTGACAGGATATATGTCATCAAGGGAAGCCCGGCGAAGGTTGAAGGGGAGGTGGCAGTGCGCGAACCGAAACCTAGGGGAGGAGACTTCATCCTGAGTGACATTGCGGTAGCTTTGAAACGCCAGATAAGAGGCAAAATTGCATAACAGAAAACGTTTCATTTGTGTAAACTCACGAAAATGATTCAGACACTAATTTTCGGCTTACAATACCTTAATTTCGGTGTTACAATGAACTTGTCTGGGGGTTGGTTCCATGTACTTCCGGGCGTGGAGGAGATTGGAGATCGGATGTTTTGCCCTGCGGCGGGCACAGGTAGAAAAGGAGAGTGGGAGCCGTGTTTAGTGTCGGAGATTACATCATTTATGGTAACAGTGGAGTTTGTAAGGTCATGAGTGTTGGACCGCTGGATGACAGTGATGACAGGGAGTATTATACGCTTAAGCCTATATATATAAGGGACAGTACGATACTCACACCGATCGACAATGACAGAGTTGTTATGCGGGAAGTCATGACAAAAGAAGAGGCGCAGGAATTCATAAAGGGAATCAAGAATATAGGAACCCTTGATATTCTTGATGAGAGAAAGATTGATCATGATTATAAGAGAGCGCTTCTGACATGTGATCCTTCTGAGATAGTTAAGACAATCAAGACTATCTACTTCAGGACTGAAGAAAGACAGGCTGAAGGTAAGAAGGCGACGGCATCGGATTCGAAATATTTTCATATTGCAGAAGAAAATCTGTATGGCGAGCTCGCCATATCGCTTGATATGGACAAGGATGAAGTCAGAGACTATATTAAGCTAAGTGTTTGAGATGTCGGGAAATGTTAAACTAAGATAAAGCCCTGTGCGTGCGCACGGGGCTTTTCTTATGGGAAAAAGGACTTATGGCGGTTTACTAAATACTCTCCAGGATTTATAATAATTCTGTATGTGACGATGAATTGATATGATTGCTGCGCAACCTGCATTTTAGAGGCTTGTAACATTTGCGGCGCGTTTTGACTTTTGGTGGATATCATGAGAAAAGAAGAGATATACGAGATTACAATTGAAGATATAGCTGATGCAGGACAGGGCGTGGGTCATATTGATGGCATGGCTGTCTTTGTTAAGGACGCTCTTCCGGGTGACAGGATCCGTGCAAAGATTATAAAGCTGAAGAAGAACTATGCCTACGGAAGGTTGGAAGAGATTATAGAACCGTCTTCTTACAGAGTGGAGCCTAAGTGTGAGAACGCCAGAAGGTGTGGCGGATGCACACTCATGCATATGGATTACGAGGCACAGCTGAAATATAAGAGAGATAAGGTTATTAATGCACTGGTAAGGATCGGAAAGCAGGATAAGGACTTTATTGAAAGTATAATGGAACCGGCACACGGAATGACGGAGGGCGATGGTAATTCCGCGAGGGGAACGTCAAAAGAGCCATACAGATTCCGAAATAAGATGCAATTTCCGATAGGCAGGGATAAGGACGGAAAACCGGTTATCGGATTCTATGCCGGAAGGACGCATTTTATAATTCCGTCTGATGACTGTATCATAGGGCATGAAGTGAACAGGTACATCATAGCCGCTATGTATAAGTATATAGAGGAGTGCCGCGTCAGCATATATGATGAGAAGAAGCTGAAGGGGCTTCTGAGACATGTCATAACGAGGATAGGGTTCGCTACAGGCGAACTCATGATATGCGTTGTAGTGAACGGAAAGGAGCTACCTGAGAAGTACAGATTCATAGAAATCATGCAGGAAGCGGTGGATGAGTATAATGATGCACAGGAAGAGTTAAATGAGATGAATTCTAATGCCGGCAGGGAAATGAATGCCGATACAGATTTGCACCGACAGAATGGGACAAACATAGACTTGGCATCTGTTGTAGTAAGTATAAATGATGAGAATACAAATCGAATCTTAGGCAGGAAAAGCAAGATTCTGTATGGACGTAACTATATAGAAGACTATATAACAACCAGAGATGCATCAGGTACTGAGAGAATCGTAAAGTTCCATATATCTGCGGAATCCTTCTATCAAGTCAATCCTGCAATGACAAGAGAATTATATAGTAAGGCCATAGAATATGCCGGCCTGAATGGTACAGAGACCGTATGGGATATGTACTGTGGCATAGGAACCATTTCGCTTTCTGTGGCGTCCAAAGCAAAAGAGGTATATGGCGTTGAGATTGTACCTGAGGCTATAGAGGATGCAAGGAGCAATGCTGCGCTTAATGAAATAGAGAACACTACATTTTTCGTAGGAAAGGCAGAAGAGGTTGTGCCGGAGATATATGAAAACGGCGATGATGGAAGCAGAGCCGAAGTAGTGATCGTAGACCCTCCGAGAAAAGGATGTGATGAGAAACTGCTTGAGACTATCTGCAGTATGGCGCCGGACAGGCTGGTGTACGTATCATGTGACCCGGCAACACTTGCCAGAGATGTTGCATATCTGACAGAACGTGGTTTCCAGATGAAAAAGGCAGCGGTTTATGATCAGTTTTGTCATTCGGGACATGTGGAGACTGCTGCGCTTTTGAAACGAGATTGAAACTTATCTTAAGCAATATGTGGGAGAATGCTTTGAAATATTAGAAACATCAGATAAGGTCTATGTTGGTACTGATTTCCCTGATGAATTTGCACATTCAAGAGATACAAAGGATGTAAAAGGTGCTAATGAAAAAGCAAAGGCTAATGCTATTACTGCAATTGAAAATCTAGTAGAAATAGCAACTGATAAAACAGAATATCCTGATTATAATAATAAACATGGAAATAAAGCTAAGTATGGTTGGTATCGATATACAACCAGATTTGGAATTCCTGTATATGATGAATCTGGAGAATTAAAGAAATATAATATTTTTCGAGCTAGGATATTGGTTAGACGTGACGAGAATGGGAAAATGTATTTGTATGACATTGTGACAGTAAAAAAAGAAACGAGCACGCCGCTTGAGTCATAAGACTGTACGGTAGTAAACTTCGTTTCTCTGGTTGGTATGTTATAATATTGGAATGGGATTGTCAATCTTTTTATTAAAGAAAAAACTTCGTGCGATAACAATGGAATAAATATTCCAGATTATTTCGCTGACGTCAGCAAAATGATAAAAATTGGTAAGGAAGGGATTCGAAAGGTTGAGGATTACAGACTTACCAGGTACGCATGTTATCTCGTTGTTGAGAGTATCTTTGAAGGATATCAGTAAAGGTTTTAAACTCATAAGGATAGAGTTCAAACTACCAGTCATTTCAAAGTATATGAAAATAAGTTTGGACAATGGTTCGCAAATCGAGACGGTTGTGCTACTTGAAAGAGGTTGAAGTTAAAAGATAAAAATCTCAAAAATCAGATTCACGCATTGCGAATGTTGTATCAATATGATATACTGATAAAAATACGCAATGCGAGGTGATAGATTATGGATATAGCAAGAACTATAAAAGAATTACGAGAGAGTACAGGGATGTCACGTAAAGAGTTTTCAGAACATACGGGTATCCCTGTTCGAACATTGGAAGATTGGGAGGCAGGAAGAAGAACACCGCCGGAGTATATTCCAAGACTTATATCGTATCAGTTTAAATATGAAGAACTGATAGGGAAGGAGGAAAATCGTCTATGAAAGAATTTGATAAGCAGATGGAAATGGTTCTTTATCATACGGATGATGGGGATATTTCTGTAGATGCATATATAATGGATGATAGCCTGTGGATTACTCAGAAGGCTATGGCGGAATTGTTCGGAGTTGATAAATCCGGTATCAGCAGACATCTAAAGAAAATATTTGAAAGTGGTGAGTTAGATGAAAAAGTGGTTGTTGCAAAAATTGCAACAACCAGTGTACATGGGGCGCTTCCAGGGAAAACGCAGAATAATGAGACAATGTTTTATAATCTTGATGCGATTATCTCTGTTGGATATCGTGTTAATTCCAAGAAGGCTACACAGTTTCGTATATGGGCAACTAAAGTTTTAAAAGAGTTTATGACAAAGGGCTTTGTACTTGATGATGAAAGACTCAAGCAAGGTAAGACCGCCTTTGGTAAAGACTACTTTCGAGAACTCTTGGAGCGTGTTCGTTCAATCCGTGCCAGCGAACGCCGTATCTGGCAACAGATTACAGACATTTTCGCAGAATGCAGTATTGACTATACTGAGGATTCGGAAATAGCATATCATTTCTATGCTACAATTCAGAACAAGTTCCATTATGCAATTACTAATCATACAGCGGCAGAAATCGTATATGAGTCTGCAGATCATAGTAAAGAACATATGGGACTCACAACTTGGAAGAATGCACCTGACGGAAGGATACTGAAATCTGATGTTTCTGTTGCAAAGAATTATCTTGATGAGAAACAAATCAGACAATTGGAACGAGCAGTTACGGGCTACTTTGATTATATAGAGGATTTGATTGAACGGGAAAATGTATTTACAATGGAGGAATTTGAAAAGAGTGTAAATGCATTTCTTGAATTTCGACAATATAAGATTTTAAAGGATAATGGTAAAATAACTCATAAACAGGCATTGGAAAAAGCAAGTTCGGAATATGAGATATTCAATAGGACGCAACCGATAGATTCAGATTTTGACAAGGCTGTAAAGAAAATGCTTGAAAAGCAAAATGACTGAAAGGAGCTAGGGGTAATGGAATATATCCGTGTAACGAAAGAGAATATCGAAGAAGAACACATCTGCTGTGCTATATCGAATAACAAGGATGTGCAGGTGTCTTCAAAGAAAGCATGGCTTACTGAACGCTTTGATGAAGGACTTGTCTTTCTCAAAAGTGTAGAGAGAGGCAAGTGCTTTATCGAATACATCCCTGCGGAAAATGCATGGGTACCGATAGAAGCGGATGGTTATATGTACATTGACTGTCTGTGGGTGTCCGGATCCTTCAAAGGACATGGATATTCATCGGATCTGCTGGAAGCATGCATCGAAGACAGCAAGAAGAAGGGAAAGAATGGGCTTTGCATTTTATGTGCTGCAAAGAAAAAGCCATTCCTGGCGGATCCTAAATTCCTGAAGTACAAAGGGTTCGCTGTCGCTGATGAGGCAGATAATGGCATCCAGCTCTGGTATTTACCTTTTGACAAGAAGGCTGAAAGTCCAAGTTTCAAGGAATGCGCCAAGCATCCTCACATAGATGAGAAGGGATATGTTCTGTATTACACAAATCAATGTCCATTTAATGCAAAGTATGTTCCGATTGTGGAGCAGACAGCAAAAGAGAATGGTATTCCATTTAGGGCAATTCATATAGAGAGTAAAGCTGAGGCACAGAATGCCCCTACACCTATAACAAACTATGCTCTGTTCAAAGACGGGGAGTATGTTACTAACGAGCAGATGAATGATAAGAAGTTCCTGAAATTGGTTAATTAATGAAAATGACGTAGATAGCCTATGCCTTAAGAACAGTAAAAGGAGGAGAACCTAATATGCTATTCATATGTTATCCCAAATGTACAACATGCCAGAAGGCTAAGAAGTGGCTTGATGAGCATAATATCAATTACGAAGAGCGCCATATCGCTGGGGATAATCCGAGTTATGATGAACTGAAAGAATGGTACGAAAAGAGCGGACTTCCACTTAAGAGATTCTTCAATACCAGTGGGCTGCTCTATAAAGATATGAAGCTTAAAGACCGGATTCCATCCATGACTGAGGAGGAACAGCTGGAGATTCTTTCTACAAATGGAATGCTCGTAAAACGCCCGATAGTTATAAATGGAGATACTGTTCTTGTCGGCTTCAAGGAAGCTGAGTGGAGTGAAAAATTGTCCATTTGAGTTTGATTAGCGGAATTGCACATTACGGGAATCTACAACATGCAATTATTGCGCATTTACTTCAAGGAGTATGTGCAACAAATATGATAAGGAATAAAACGCCGACATGACTGAAAGCAAAAATATAACAAAAGGTACTGAAACTCCCCAATCCAGTACTAAACCCAGACAATCAAATATAGAACTCCTTCGTATCTTTGCTGCATGTGGAGTCATAATCCTTCACTATAACAACGCAGGGATAGGCGGAGGATTTGGTGCAGTAGCAGATGAGAGCATGAATCAGTTTATCTTGATGACACTGGAGATGATGGCCATATGTGCTGTGAATCTATATGTATTGATCTCAGGTTATTTCATGTGTGATTCGTATAAGAGAGATCTCCTGAAACCGATTAAGCTCCTAGTACAGCTTGGAATTATTGAACTTACTTTTTGTCTGATCAAAGAGTTACCTAAAGGGCAGGGCATATCATTTGATACCATATTCAAATATATGACACCAAGTTACTGGTTTATATTTGTTTATATATCGCTTTATATGATCTCACCATACATCAATCTGTCATGGAATAAACTTACCATGAAGGAGAAAAAAACACTTTTGATCGTTCTCATCAGCCTTTTTGCGGTCTATCCTATACTTCTTGATATCATAGGTCTGCGAAGAAACATTGCAATGAATGGACTTAACACAATCGGTCTCTGGGGATCAGAACAGGGGTATACAATAGTAATCTTCGTACTTATGTATCTGCTCGGTTGTTATATTAGAGATAAAGAGGAAGATGGTATAGTAGTATCGACTGAGAAGATATTTCTGTTTCTTCTGATTGATACTATACTTCTTGTAATGTGGGCTTATTTCGAAAGACTATTTGTGAATGTACCGATTACAAGTACGGTTGCCATTAATTACGAGAATCCGCTGGTCATATCCGAAGCAGTATTATACTTCCTTCTTTTCAGAAATATAAAGATTAAAGATGGCAAGATAATCAATAAGCTGGCGCTGGCATCCTTTCCAACATATCTGATTCATATCAATCTGCTGGAATACTGTAAAATAACTGAATTTGTGAAGAAAAATCCAGGGATACTCTTTATTCATATACTTGTATGTACCGTAATCATTTACGTCATCTCGTTCATAATAACCTGCATATATGACCTCATTACGAAACCATTATTTAAGATAGTGTCAGAACGGTGGAAAAAGTGTCGTATTTATTCTGTGAGTAATCTTTAAAAATTCTTTTGAATTATTGATAAATCCTGCATGGTCTGTTAAAATATTAAAGATTATGCAGGATTAGTCTATCGGTAGGGCGCCAGCTTCCCAAGCTGGATAGGCGGGTTCGACTCCCGTATCCTGCTCGCGGTAGAAAAAAGCTTATTATCCGCGGGCTTTAGAAAGACTAATTTGCCTTATTATAATAATGAGAGGTTTCCACGAATGGATAACAAGGAATTGATAAAATATATGAACTACTCTGACTATAAAGAGGACATTGAGATTGATTTGCTCGACCTCATATATCATGTATTCTGTAAATGGAGAGTTATGATCATATGGATGCTCTTGGGAGCCGTGGTGGCAGGGGCGTTCAGCTATATAAAGTCATCAAAAGCATCGGTGGTTGAACCGGCAAGTAAAGAGAGTGAACTTGAAAATCTCAGAGCAAGTCTTTCTGAAGGCAATGCTGTTGTAGTTGAACAGACCGCTGATCAGTATATAGTTTATTTCAATAAGTATATGAAACTTAAAGAATATGCTGAAAACTCAGTATTTATGAAGCTGGATCCTACAAGTATTCCAACTATCACAAGTTACTATGTTATAGAAGATCATTCTGAAAAACATGTTATATCATTTGATGAAGCTGATAACGAGAACGGAAGTGTAACTAAAAATGGTGAGGTTGAGACAAGCTTAAGCAAACCGATCAGTCTCAGGGCACTTTACAGAGCAGAGATACTGAGTGATCCAATAATCAACGAAATTCATGAGGCTATGGGCGACAGAGTTGAAGAAATAGATGTTCCTGACCTTGTGTATGTGGATGTAGAAGGTGAGAAAGCTCTGACTGTAAGTGTATACGGTACGGATTATGAGATGTGTCGTGCTATCACAGATATCATCATGAATCATATGGATGATATAACTGAAAAGATTAAAGAGGGCTACGATCATGACATATATTTCTTGGAAAGTAGTGCTTATACTCAGAGGAGTGATAATATCCTTTCATATCAGCGAAGCATAAATAATGACATGTATTCTTTGAAGTATGATATGGATTACATTGGAAGCAAGTTTACAGATGATTCAAAGAAGTATTATGAAGCTCTTATAGCTTCGAAGATAGAGGAACTTCTGGATGAAGAAGGGAATGTAACGTCGGATGACCTTTCAGAAAGCGACGAAAAGGGAACGGTCGGTGATTCCACTGATTCGAATCAGGCTATAATGACAGTAACCAAAGGTCACGTGTCCAAGAAGTACATGGCGTTAGGTCTTATAGTAGGAATCTTCCTTGTTGCGTGCTGGTATGCAATTAAGTATATCATTTCATCAAAGCTTCATACTGCTGACGATATAAGAGACGCATTACATCTTATGGTGATTGGTGAGATTAATGTATCATCTGATGAAAGAACTAATCCAATAGATAAACTCCTTGATTGGATATTTGGAAAAGGTGCAGATGATGTGGACAATAAGCTTGAAGTAATAGGCTCCAATATAGGAATCAGTGCCAAGAAGGCAGACGCAAAGAATATACTCCTTATCGGAGCTTCAAGCGATGAAGTTTCTGTTGACTTCAGAAACAGAATAAAAGAGAAGGCTGAATCAGACTCGAAAGAAATAAAGGTTGATGTGGCTGAATCAGTTATATCCAACGCGCATTCAATGCAAAAACTTTCAGAAGCTGATATGGTTGTATTCGTAGAGAAGAAAGATAAGTCGAAGTTCGCTCATATCATGAGAGAAGTTGAACTTTGTAATGAATTTGGTACAGAGGTTATAGGAGCAGTAGTAATCAGTTAGAAAGGATGGGAATATGAGAAAAATAAGCAAGGTTTTATTATTTTCAATCATTGTTGCCGGGGGGCTTTTCGTCCCTTGCAATAAAGCATACGCTGCGGAAACTGCAACATCCGGTGATGCAGAGGTAGTAGTTGAAGAAAGCATGGACAAGTATGAAAATGAAGAAGTTATAGAAGAGAATTCTCCAGTTGCAAACAAGGTCGAGAATACAGATAATGCAACTATAGCTGCAGGAACTGTATCTACTAATCAGGAGATGGTTTCGGTTGTTTCAGATCCAGCTGAAAAGAATGATAATATAGTAAAAGATGAGTTTACAACTGTATACAATGGTGTGGATTATGCACCGGTATATGATTACAACTTCTATGTTACAAAATATGGTGATATATGGAATGCGTTTGGCGAGGATGATGTCGCAACACTCAGACATTTTGCAACGTATGGTGTCAGAGAAGGTAGAATGGGTTCAACTGACTTCGATGTTTTTTCGTATAAGAATGCATATGCAGATCTTAGAAATGCATTTGGATCTAACCTTCCGGATTATTATACTCATTACCTTAGATATGGTCTTAAGGAAGGCAGAAGAAAAACAACAGGTGTTAAGGAACTTGTTGGAGCAATTACCAAATTGAATGGTGTAGATTACTCGGCTTTATATGATTACAATTATTACACTCAGCACAATGGTGATGTTAAAAATGCATTCAAGGGGGATGATATTCAGATTCTCCAGCACTTTGTTAATTATGGCATGAAAGAAGGCCGTCAGGCAAAAGAGAATTTTAACGTTTATTCTTACGCATACGCATATCAGGATTTACGTGTAGCGTTTAGAACTGATCTTAAGTCTTACTACAACCATTATGTCAAATATGGTAGCAAGGAAGGAAGAAAAGCTACAGGAACAACATCTATTAAGAATCCTGTTACAAAACTGAATGGAGTAGATTATTCTCCGGTATATGACTATTACTATTATACTCAGAAGAATCCTGATGTTAAGAATGCGTTTAATCCACTTGATGATACAGCAGTACTTAACCACCTGATTACATATGGAATGAAGGAAGGAAGAGTATCAAGTCCTAACTTTGACCTTACTTCATATGCATATAGATATGTAGATCTTCGCCGTGCATTTAAAGATAACTTCAAAGGTTACTATATGCACTATGTCAATTACGGAAAACGTGAAGGCAGAAAAGCAACCGGATGCAAGACGATGCAGAATTATGAAACTATATACAAGGACGTAGAATATATGTCAGTGTATGATTTCAATTATTATTACAAGAATAACGCTGCAGTAAGAAAGGTTACCAGATTTGATGATCTCAAGGCTATTGAGTATTTTGCAAAACATGATCTCCACAATGATGTAATGGCTATAAGTTGGGTAGGAGATAAGAAGGATTATCTGGAAATGAAGGAAAATCTTTCTATGAACAACAACGGTTCACTCAGGGAGGCTGTAGTAAATTTCGCACTTCAATTTGTTGGTTATCCATATGTACACGCAGGAAAGTCACCAGAAACAGGATTTGACTGTTCAGGATTCACTTATTATGTATTTAAACAGTTTGGAATATATGCATCACCAAGTTCTTCAGCACAGCAGAAGCAGGGAACAGAAGTTATAGGTATCGAGAACGCTCTTCCTGGTGATGTTATATGCAGAGGTACATTTGACCAGGCAGAGGCCGGACACGTTGGCCTTTATATAGGAAATGGACAGATGGTACATGCGGCTGATCCGGCACACGGAGTTGTAGTTGGAGCAGCAATCGTATCAAGCAGAAAACTGTTTACTATCCGTCGTTTTATTAATTAACTGTAACCTGAAAGGCATACTGATATATGTCCAAGATTTTCATAAATGAAAACTACAAAAGGAAAGCTAAAATATGGGTTGTTATTGCAACCCATAAGCTTTATCCTATGCCAAAAGATAAGATGTATATTCCGCTTCATGTCGGAGCGGAAGGAAAGTTTGACGATGAGGGGATGCCTCTTGATTTTGGTTTTCAAAAGGATAATACAGGAGAAAACATCTCTGATAAAAATGCTCAGTTTTGTGAATTGACCGGACTCTATTGGGCATGGAAGAATCTTGATTCTGAATATCTGGGACTTGTACATTACAGAAGACATTTTCAAGGATCACGATATAGTATTGTAAAAGAAAAAACTGAACGGGTTCTGAACTATAAAGAAATCAGACCTCTCCTTAGTAAGTATAAGGTTTTTGTGCCAAAGAAGAGGCACTATTACATTGAGACTCTCGAACAGCATTATATGCACAATCATAGAATAAAAGAATTAAATGCTGCACGTGATATAATGGTTGAGAAGTATCCTGAATATAAAGAATCATATGATATTGCAATCCATAGAACCTGGGGATATATGTTCAATATGATGATCATGCGGCATGATCTTATGGATGAATATTGCAGATGGATATTTGATATTCTTTTTGAACTTGAGAAGAGGCTGGAGGATGATTCTGATGCCCTTACAGACTTTGAGAATCGTTTTCCTGGCAGAGTGAGCGAAAGGTTGTTTAATGTATGGCTTACTTATCAGATACATGAAGGAAAAATAAAAAAAGAGGAAATCAAAGAAATACCATTTATGTATACTGAGAAGATTAATCTATTAGATAAAGGTATGACCTTTTTGAAGGCAAAGTTTATAGGAAAAAAACCGGAGAAGAGTTTTTAGTAACGGTATAGGATGCATAATGAGCAATAGTAAACTTAGAGAAATTCAAATAAAGGAATTAGATATTTTAAAGGACTTTATCAGAGTTTGCGAGAGTAATAATTTAAGGTATTACGCCGTGGGAGGCACTCTTCTTGGAGCAGTAAGGCATGATGGCTTTATTCCATGGGATGATGATATGGATGTTGCCATGCCCAGGAAAGATTATGATAGATTTCTTGAACGGTTTAGATATGATCTTTCTGAAAAATACGACGTTGAGCATTTTTCTATCCAAGAGGATGTTTATTTTTATCCGCTTAAAATCAGAGATCTGGAAACCAGGGTAAAAGAACAACGGTTAGGTGAAAACAGTGTGAGTTATTTGAGCATTGATGTTTTTCCTATAGATGGATATCCCAATGATAGATTTGCTCAATTTATATATAAGTTAAAGTACTATTATTATAAAATGCGCATCGGTTTTTGTAATATTGACAGGTTAAGGAAAAATGTTGACAGGCCGCTTTATGAGAGGATTCTTATAACTGCAGCTAAATTATTCAGAATCAATAGGGTTCTCAATCTAAAAGAAGAACAGTATAAATTCGATAGTGTTTTTAAAAGTACTAAAGGGAAAAAGTGCAAACTTGTAGGTGATATTTCAGGAAGATATGGATTCAGAGAGTTTGTACCGAATGGCTATTTTGGAAAGGCAAAAAAGCTTGTTTTTGAAGATATCGAGATATCTGTTCCTAATAAGTATGATAAGTATTTGACTAGAATATATGGAGATTATATGCAGCTTCCTCCTGTTTCAGAAAGGCAGGAAGAACATATCGAAATAGTATAGTTTTATAGAAAAGGACAGACTATGTCTAAATGTGTAATAATACTATCACATTCAAATTATAGAAAAACGTTTGCAGGTACAGAAAAGTTTATTGCTGAGATTCAAAAGCTTTACAATGATACGGGAATCCATGTTTTGCAAGCGTTTCCAGTGAAGGCAATCAACAAGTACTTGAAAAAGTATCTTGGCTTTAAAGGTAATTATCTTGGGATGCATCTTGATGGGAAGTATATAGGTTTATATTTGCAGGAGAAGCTACCTGAGGCGTTAAAATATATTCAGGATAAGCTAAAACTTGAATATATAGGTGTTAGCATAAATCATTTGTTACTTTGGAATACAGATGATTTAGCTGATTCATTATTAAGGATAGGGCTTCCTATAAATATTATAGTTCATGATTATTACATGGTTTGCCCATATATAAATAATGAGGGACAGTCAATAAATGAGAATGATAAAACCATACATGTGCCTGATGATGTAAAATGTGAAGGGTGTATTCACCTGGAAAAAGGTAAAGAGTATGCTACAACAATTAATAGTTTTTTTGATAAGGTAGACAGCCTTGTAGAAAGAGTAATCTTTCCATCAGAAAGTATTAAGGGAGCATGGTGTAGTATATACGAAAGATTCAACAAAAGAGCAACAATAAGACCTCACTTAACGTATTCAAGTTATAAAAAGAATAAGTCTGTTGGCTCAGTTTTAAAAGTGGCTTACCTTGGAAATGTAATCCCTATAAAGGGCATAGAAGAATGGCGAATGCTTACAGAGAAAGGCAAGTCGGACCATGTAAGCTATTACTATTTTGGAAAGATGATAGATGAACAAGTAGGTAGTGTAGTTGATAAGGTCTATGTTGGTATGAAAGATGGTAGATTGATACCCATGGCCGACGAATTAAAAAGAAACAAGATAGATGTCGCTTTTTTATGGTCAAAGTGCCAGGAAACGTATTGTTACACTCTCTTTGAAGCTGTTGAGGCCGGATGCTTTATAGTTACATTAAAAGGAAGTGGCAATATAGAGGATTTCGTAAATGAGAATAGATGCGGAAAGGTATTTGATGATATTGAAAGCTTGATTCAATCCATTCACGACGATAGTTTTTATGATATTGTTAAGACATATTATAATGACTGTTTTGTGATAAAGGATGTTTCTCAAAACAATGAGTTAGAAAGCTTAATGTTTGATACGAAAAAAAGTATTCCGGATTCTATTGACTCGATAGGTCCGAGTAAACTGTTATCAAAGGTTTATGAAAAGGCTGTTGTAAGATATTGATCTGAAATGGAGTGTTATGATAAAAGTTTCAGTTGTTGTACCTTTTTATAATGGAAATGAGCAAAGACTGGATAGGTGTATTTCCAGTATAGAAGAATCTTCAACCATTGAACATGAGATAATTCTTGTGAATGATGGGAGCTCATCGATATATGATGGTTTTTTGGATGATATTTGTAGCCATTATAAAAATGTCAGAATGATCAGTCAGGAAAACAAAGGTGTATCTGATGCCAGAAATCGAGGGATTCATGAAGCAAAGGGAGAATACATTGCATTTGTTGATGCAGATGATGAAGTGTTGAATGGGTACATAGACGAGGCATATGACTTGGCTTGTAGGTATGATGCGGAATTTCTGATTGGAAAACTATATAGGGGAAATGATATTCCTGATTTATCCGGTGGATCAGGAAAGATTGTAAAGGTACATAATAGGGAAAAAGTTGAATCACATCTCCTGAATTATAATGCATTATATCATTTTAAAGATGGTACATATGTTGGAAGAGGGTGCGTATCCAGACTTATTCGTCGAGAGTTGGCACTTTCCAATCTTTTTGATACACGGTTAAAGGTTGGAGAGGATATGTTATGGAATATACAGGTTATTGAGAGTTCAAAGAAAACCTTATTTGTGAATAGGCTCTGGTATTTTTATCATGAAAATGAGGAGTCTGTATCAAATGCAACTAATCCTGAGATAGCTGATTGTTTTGAAAAGACTTTTTCCAGATTGTTTGAAACAGTTGATATGAAGAATCCATATATTTACCGGGAAATGGTAGGTTATTATTTTGAGAGTATGAAGACTATTCACAGATTATTTCTATACTCTGGACTGAATGGATTAAAAGACGTTGATAAAAACAGAGTAATCAACAATATATATGAAAGATTTGAATTTCAAGAGATTTTTGGATCGGATTTGTATGATTCTTTAGGTTATTTGGATAAGACTCAATTGCTTCTGTTTAAGGGAAAAAGACTGTTTAACGAATATGATTGTTTTAGACGATTAAGAGACATAAAAAGGAGTTTCAAATGATACTGGCCACATTCATAATACTACATTATAAAAACTATGTGGAAACTATGAAATGTGTAGATTCTATACTTAAACTTCACGGCATTGAGAAGTGTTTGATATTGATATATGATAATGGATCATTTGATGGTAGTTATGAAGTTTTGAGAGAACACTACAAGACACAAAATAACATAAAAGTGTTTTGCAATACTGAAAAAGATGGCTTCAGCAGAGGTAATAATAAAGCCTATGAGATAGCAAAAAACTATAATCCGAAGTTTATTATTGCATCAAACAATGATATCGTAGTTCGTCAGAAGGATTTTTTGAAGAGACTTGTATGCATACGAAAAGCATACGATTGTCATGTTATTGGCCCGGATATATATGCTCCGACTGTGGCTGAGCATCAATCACCACTTTATGAAACGTATCCTGATATTGCTTTGGTTGAACAGAATATGGTTGATATAAGAGGTAGATTAAGTAATATTGAAGAAAGTGTCAGTTGGGAAGCTAATCGGATTCGAAAGAATGCAATTAAAAAGTATCTTCCTGCCTTTATTATTAGTGCAATAAGATGCATTACAGGTAACAAAAAGCTAAATAGGCAGAATAAGGATATAATCAACCCGGTCTTGTCGGGATCATTTTTGATATTTACCGATCTTTATATTCAAGATAATGAAAAACTGTTTTATCCCGAAACACAGTTTTATTTTGAAGAATTATTATTATCAGAAAAATGCAGAAAGAAGGGCTACATATTACTATATACTCCAAATCTTAAAGTTAGACATATGCATGGTATTTCAAGTATAAAAGCGTATGATGATATTAAGGATTATGTAGTATTTAAGTATTCCAATATGATTGATTCTTTCGAAGTATATAAGGATTATTATTATGAATAAGATTCTTACTGTCTCTATAGCAGCATATAATGTTGAAAAATTCCTTCGTATGACGTTGGATTCACTAGTTAATAATGAAATCATGGATGTTCTTGAAGTGTTGATTGTTAATGATGGAAGTACTGATAGTACACCGGAGATAGCCAAGGAATATCAGGATAAATATCCGGATACTTTTAGATTGATCGATAAAGAAAATGGTGGATGGGGTTCCACGGTTAATTACGGTCTAAAAAACTCTCATGGAAAGTATTTTAAACTATTGGATGGTGATGATTACTTCACAAATATCGATGCATTTGTAAGAGCATTACAGGAAATAGATGCAGATATGGTATACAATCCATATATTGTATTTTATGATGATTCTGAAGAGATTGAATTGCATTCGATAAAGGAAGATGCACCCATTGGTAGAACCGTTGACTTAGAGTATGAGTTTTTAACGGGAAGATTCGGAATGCATCATTGTACTTTTAAGACGTCCGTGATAAAGGATAGGATTACTATTTCAGAGAATTGTTTTTACACAGACGAAGAATTTGTAATGCTTTCAGTAGAAAACGTGAAGACAGTCCATTTTTGCCCTATAGAAGTATATGCATATCGAATGGGTAGGGCAGGTCAAAGTGTGAGTATGGCGAGTTACAGAAAACACTATCTGAATCTGGTTCACGTGACAACTAAACTTCTAAAAAGGAATACGTGCATAACAGATATAAATATCAAAAAGCTTTATAACGAAAAGATAAAAACTCTGGTAAGTCAAACATATCTGGTGTTCTTAAACCTTGAGCCTACCGAAGAACATGCAAGAGAATTGTATAGATTTGATCAATTGATTAAGCAAAACTATCGAGAATTCTATGCTACGACAAGGAAGAGAATAAAGGTATTTAGGTTACTGGGGATAAAGTCTTATAAAAGTGTTGTTTATAAGTAGTATGTAAAGAGGAAGGTTATCATGAGTGATAAAAATAGATATTTTGATGCGAAGCAGTTTATAAAGTATGTGTGGGAGCATTTGTTCATCGTATTGATAGTTGCTTTTGTTTTTGCGGGAATTCTTTTAGCATATGGGTATAAAAATGGTAAGTTTTATAGCGGTTCCTCGAATACTATTTATTCAATCGTAAAACAGAATAGGGATGCATATTTTAATCAGTCCACGAATTTTACTGATGCCTATAGGCCGGCAGGAACAGTGGAGTCCAGAGCAAGAGTCTACATAGATTTCAATTATGGAAATCTAAAGGCGGGTGAGAAGGTAGATAGTAATAATATTCTTGTTCAATTATCAAATGATGCACTTCTTATGTGTGTAAGCGAAGCTACTATGGATCAGATTATCGATGAGTTGGATTTGAATTCATATGATGATATGAAGAATCTGAATGGAGAAGAGCTTTCATGGATGGTAAACAAGAATATGCAGGGAGCTCATGTTATGAACATAGTTGTAACTGATGTTGATGCCAAGAGAGCTCATGATGTTGCCGAAAAAGTGGCTTCAATTTTCGTGGATAAGGCTGTAGAGTTTGGACTTGCAGAAGATGCAAGGATATTGGATCCGGCAAGCATGCCATCGGAGACCAATGTAGTTAATAAGAAGGTAATAAACAAGAAGAGTGTTCTTAAACACCTTATAGCCGGTGCACTTATCGGATTAATGCTGACTTTAGTTGCGTTAATTATAATTTACATATGTAAGGACTCGGTCAGAACCTATCGTGATATAGAATATGTAGGTTTTATACCTTTTGGAACAATACATACTAAAAAAACTACAGGTATAGATACAGAAAAAGTGTTGACTAAAGCACTGGAAAGTGATTTTGGAAAGATACTGATGATTTCGCCTATTGATGCGTATTCTGAAATTGGTGGCATTAAAGAGAATATTGAGAAGTTTTTACAAAACTCAAAAACAAAAAGTGCTGTTCTTATGTCCGGTCAAATATCAGATGATAGCATAATAGATAAAATGAAAAACGAAAATGATCTTATTGTTATTCTCTCTGATGATATAAAGGGCAGCGCTGATTCTTTAAAGTTTGTAGGTAAAAGTGACGCTATATTAATGCTTTCCAAATATGGGAAAACACTTATGAGGGATTTGGAGGATGCATATGTTCTGTATGATAACACCAGAGTAAAGAATCTTGGTGTAGTTTTAGTTGACTGAGAATAAAAGGAAAGAATTAGTGATATCTGATAAGAAGATAAAAAATAATGATTTTTTGTATCTTGCAGCATTGATCATTTATATCTTTAGGGAACTATACGTTTCCTCACAATACTACGTGGGGGGGATTGACCCCCCTTTTTTTAGGTATTTTTATTTTATACCAATTACTTCGTTATTGCTAACAGTTATTCTATTAGATAAGAGATATAGTAACACTATATTGATGATTATTGTTTCTGCGATTTTTCTTCTTACACTTTTGTCGGCCGGAAAATTAAGAGAATTAATTATGGTAGCTCTTTTTATAGTTGCGGCTGAAAATATTAATCTTGAACGAGTTTTCCTAATTGCAGCTATTTTTATGATAGCATATATTTCATTTGTGATAATACTTGATTTAGTAGGAGCTTTCAGTGAATACGAATTATACTTTGAAAATGTAGATAGAATGACAGAAGATGGAATTGTAAGCAGAAGTTTTCTGGGGTTTGATTATCCTACGAAAGTGCCAAATTGTTTTATGTCAATTGTGCTTATGCTGGCGTATTCTCTGAGGAACAAGCGCCGCAACCTATTACTTGTTATATTGGCACTAATTATAAATTATGTTTTATATAAGGTTACAAATACACGTGCTATATACTACGAAGTAATGCTGTTTATCGTGGTGGCATACATAATCAAATTCATCAAAGAGACTTGTAATTATAATGTAGATAATAACCTGCTTGTTAAAACTATGGCAATCATTTCGTGGCCTATATATCTGGGAGTGTCACTCTATCTCGGAATAAAATATGACTCAGAAGTCGAGTGGATGAAGGGACTTAATAGAGTTTTATCCAGGAGACTGCAACTTACTAACGATGCCATTTCTGAATATGGTATTCATATGTTTGGACATGATTTTGAATGGAGAACAGCGGGTTACAGAGGGACAGATAATTACCTTTTTGTAGATTGTTCATACTGGAACATAATTATCAGATATGGAATAGTGATGCTTGTGCTGATTATGGTTCTTTATATGATTCTTATGATTGACAGTATTTGGAAAAAAGATGCTGTTTTTACATGGATTCTTGTTATAGTCGGACTCCATTCATGTACGGATCCACAGCTGTTATCAATTGTTTACACTCCATTTGTTTTGACTGCTTTTGGAGTGATTAAAAAGAATTATGAACATAAGGATATACTAGTTTACCGGAAAAAGAATTCATGGATAAGAATACAACAAAAAAAGAATATTTAAGTGTAGCGTCGGTTGTATCAATGATTGCAGTAGTTTTCTTGCATGTAAATCAATGCTTTTGGACATATAGTTCCGAAAGATATTGGAAAACAGCCAATATTATTGATGCGTTGTTTTACTACGCAGTTCCGGTGTTCTTTATGATTTCAGGTGCAACGTTGTTGGACTATTATGATAGATATGACACAAAAACCTTTTTTGCCAGAAGAGTACATAAAACGGTTATTCCTTTTCTGATATGGAATACAGTAGGTGCAGCATATGCCCTGATTCTTGGCGGCGTAAAACTAAATGCTGAGTTCATTTTGAACTTTCCACGAGATATTATTACTTATAAGTATGTTCCGGTTTATTGGTTTTTTATTCCGTTATTCAGTGTGTATTTATGTATGCCTTTGGTTGCGGCTATTCCGAAAGATAGGAAATTAAAGCTATTTACTTATGCTATTTCAATAAGCTTTGTAATTAATTACTTGTTACCGTTTGTTTGCAAGTTTGAAAGATTTGCGTATTTACCAAATGTTTTATCTTTTGACTGTGGGCAAGGGTATATAATATATATACTATTAGGATATGTGATCAGTAAAATTGAATTAAAAACAATACATAGGATTGTTCTTTATTCTTTTTCTATCGGTGCGTTCTTACTTCATTTATTTGGAACATATATCTATTCAGTAAATGCGGGAGAGGTATCTAAATTCTTTAAAGGATATACTGCTTTACCTGCTCTAATATACTCTGTCGGGATATTTGTTTTCATAAAGCAAGTAAGTCAGAAGAATAATATCAAACCAATTAGAAAATTGATTGAAATACTGGATAAATATACATTTTCTGTGTATTTGCTTCATTGGTTTGTTATAGACTTTATTGTAAGATTGTTTAACCTTCCGATAAGATCTATAGTATATAGACTCTGTATGCCATTTGTAGTGATTTGTATTTGCTGTTTTGTGACATATGTATTAAGGAAGACTAAACTGTTTAGGATTATGCTTCCGTAAGTTTTGGTATAGAATGATGAATAGTGTAATTAAAAAGAACATATTTTCAGATATGCTATTTCATATTGGACAGATTATACTATATACTCTGGCATTTGACATTGTTATTGTAAGTGGTGGTTTTTTTCTGGGATTACATATTTCGTGGATAACCTTACCGATTGCCTTTATACTTGCGATAGTAACACTGTATCTGCTTTATAATGAAACTCTGGATGAAAGATTTGTTATCGAGATTCTTTTATCAGTATTTGTTTTCATTATATTAGCTTTTATTGTGGGTAAATTTTATGATCTTACCTGGGATGGCAATGCATATCATAAACTGGCGGTCGGGCTACTTAAGGATGGGTGGAATCCCGTCAAAGAAAAGCTGGTGCATGATGTAAGTGCAGAAATAGAGGATCCGAGCAACTATTTCTGGAGTGAGGTTTACTGTAAAGGATCTTGGTTTTTTGCTGCAAGTGTTTATTTGGTTACCGGAAATATAGAGTGCGGCAAGGTGTACACTTTGATGATAATGCTGTGCGTTTTTTCGGTTTCGTACTACTATTTTAAGAAAAAGAATATTGGCTTTTTATATCGTATTTCTATTGCGGCGTGCCTTGCTTTGAATCCGATTTCAGTACAACAGTGTTTATCATTTTACATAGATGGACTTCTTTGCTCTTTGCTTGAATTGTTGATAATAGCATTACTTATGCTGAGTGAAAAAAGTCTCTTTGACAAAAAGATATCATATAGTTTGATATTTGGATCAATGATAATATGTGGAAACATTAAGTTTACTGGACTATTATATGGAGGTGTGTTCTGTATAGTATATTTCCTCTTTGATTCATGGAAAGAGTATAGAGCCGGTCAAATGTGGTTTAAGAGAGTTTTACCCGGCTTTTTTGTGTTTGCGGCTCTTGCAGTAGTTACCACGTGTTTTGTGGGATATTCAACATATATTACCAATACTATAAGACATGGTTCACCGACATTTCCTTTGACCGGTGTGAATAAAATGGATATCATGACGTCAAATTCACCATTTGTTGGAGGAAATCGCGTTAAAAACCTGATGATATCTTTATTTTCAAGATTAGATAATATTAATATCAATAGTGATCATAAACCGATTCTTAAGATGCCATTTTCAGTATTTTGGAATTATGAAAAGCAGTACCTAGGCAATGTTGATAACAGAATATCCGGCTTTGGCATCCTTTTTAGTGGTATTCTGGTACTATCTGTCATAATAATACTGGTATATGTTATAGTTTCAAAAAGAGACAGAAAGTATTATTTGGTATTGTTAAATGTAATTGTGTGTATAGGACTTTCTCTGGTAATAAAGGAGAGCTGGTGGGCGAGATATGCTCCGTATATTTATTTTGTGACGATCATAGCATTGATTATTGCTGTTTCAAGTGGAAATAGATTTGTTAGAAGATTTGGATTCGTTCTGTCAATCATCATAATAATGAATAGCTGTATTCCGCTTGTTTGCTTGAAAAATTCATATTATCAGTCAAAGACTATTAATAGTTCGTTGAATGGCTTGATACTGGATGATGGAATTACTGTATACAGTGAAAGATTTGATGGCATTTACTATAATTTGAATGATAAGCATATTGATTACGTAATAGATGATGCCTTACGCGATGATGAGGAAGCGTATACATTACCATATTATAACGTAAAATGGAAGGTTGGCAGGTAGTGAATCCCTATGAATGTTTATGATTTTGACGGAACTATATATAGAGGCGATAGTTCAGTTGATTTTTATCTTTTTTCTCTGAAAGCAAATCCTTCGTTAGTAAGATTTATACCCAAGCAGTTATATGGTGGAATTCTATATACTTTAAAAAAAATAGATAAAACCAGATTTAAAGAATTCTTTTTTTGCTTTTTACAAGGAATTGATGCCAATCTAATGGTAAAACGGTTTTGGATTGTCAAAAAACGAAAGATTAATAAGTGGTATTTAAAACAAAAAAAATCTGATGATATAATAATCTCTGCCTCGCCTGAATTTCTGCTACGACCTATCTGTAGCTCCATGGGAATAGAGCGGGTCATTGCTACGAAAGTCGATATAAAGACCGGACATTTTCGTTCGTTGAATTGTAAAGGTATAGAAAAAGTGAATCGCCTCAAGAAAGAGTGTCATATAGATGAAGTTGATGAATTCTATTCGGATTCATTGTCAGATTATCCGATTGCTCACATTTCAAAAAGAGCTTACAGAGTTATAAATGGTACAGTAACTAAATGGAATATAGATTAAGCGAGGTGTATATGGCTAAATCATACATACGGCTTATACGTGTGCATCATTATATAAAAAATATACTTGTTTTTGCTGCTTTAGCTTGTAGCGGACAAATGTTTTCAAGGGATAGACTGTTAAGTTGTGTTGCTGCATTCTTCGCATTTTGTTGTATTTCCTCGGTGGTATATATTATTAATGATATAAAGGATGTTAACAAAGATAGTATCCATCCCACGAAGTGCAGGCGACCAATTGCTTCAGGAAAAATAAGTGTTAAAAATGCTTGTGTGATGGCAGTAATACTATTCATACTCGCTATGGTTTTTAATGCTTTTGTTTTTAGAATATCGTCAACAACAGTGTTGTTATCTTATCTATTGTTAAATGTTGCGTATAGTTTTGGACTTAAAAACATACCGATACTTGATATAACCATATTAGTTTCAGGCTTTATTATCAGGATACTATATGGTGCAATAGTAACCGATACAAAGATATCAAACTGGCTTTATCTTACAGTTATTGTAATATCATTTTATTTTGCATTGGGAAAAAGGAGAAATGAACTTAAACAATCCGTTGATGGGGAAACCAGGAAGGTTTTGCAGTCATATTCAATGGGCTTTTTGGATAAAAGCATGGTTATGTGTTTATCTTTGGCCAACGTATTCTATGCACTATGGAGTATGGCCGATGATACTGTTAAGCTCTATAATACTGACAGGCTTGTTCTGACAGTTCCTGTTGTACTTCTTATCACCTTAAAATACAGTATGGATATTGAAGGGGATTCTGATGGGGATCCAGTTGAAGTTTTACTGCATGATAAGGTGTTACTTGCATTGTGCGTTTTGTATGTAACTGTTATGTTTGTTTTTTTGTATATTTATTAATCGAGATTTCAATCATTTACATGGGTGCGAGAGTGATATGAATATGAAATTTTCTCAAAATGATAAAAGAGATGTAAGTGTTGAACTGTTAAGAATTATAGCGGCAATTGTTGTGATTGGAGTTCATGTAAATCAGGGATTCTACTACTATGATAAGCTGAGACCAACAGGAGTACTTATTTCCTGTTTTGTAGGAGATGGAGTCGCTTTCTTTTGGATGATTATGGGGTTCTTTCTGTTTGATTCAGATTATAAAAAGGTTATTAAGAGATCTATCAAACGTGTGCTTGTCCCTATGTTTGTTTATGAAGCTTTAATGTTCTATATGGGGGATTTTTTGAGTGGAGGAACGAAGGATATATTCTTCGGTTTTAAGAGATCTATAAGTGATTATACTAATCTTCTTATAGAGGGACTTCTCAGATGGCGAACAGTAATCGGATATACAGGGCATTTTTGGTACTTATATTGTTATATGGTTGTTGCAGTCTTAGCTTTTCCGATATTGAAAAGAATTATTGATTATTATCAGGAACATAATTCATTCAAAACATTATTTATAGTATTATCTATACTTATCGTTGCAAACGATATAGTTTTGAATGGACTAATAGGTTTTTCTCTGAGCCCTTTTCAGGGAACATTCGGAGCATGTTTCATAATCCTTTTTGGATATATGATATACCGTAGAAAAACAATGTTTGAGAATAAAGCTTTGATTGGAATACTGGGATTATTCAGCTTCTTATGTATCAATATAGTCAGAACTGTATTGCAATACCACTTAGCAGCAATTGGTAAATCCAATCATCTGATATTTTGGTTTTCATCATTTGCGGTCCTTACTTCATATTCGCTTATTGTTTTTTGCTTTGGAATAAAAAAACTAATAAGTGGACGTATAATATCATCAGTTATCAGACATTTGAGCAGCCTTTCCATGGGTGTATATTTTGTTCATGTGTTAATAATATCTGCATTGACGAATTTTGGAATAATGTCTAAGTTGGATGAAATGAGAACAGATTCCGGAATATCTATTCTTGTTACACAATTATATAAGATGGGTATTACTATCCTTTGCTCCCTTATTGTAGTTGAAATCTATACGCTGATAAAAAAACTGATTATGCGAGGAACAAAAGCATACTTTAGTGGGCGTGAATTAAAAAAGATGGATTGATAGAAGGATATCTTTTGATGATAAGAAAGGTTCTAAGACGAATAATTCAATATTTTGCAGTTATAGTAACGTGTATAGTTTTTGCAACAATTATCATGATCATAACAGCTTCCTTGCCCGAACATAGAATCGTTGATCATGTTATGGAATCAAGAGATATGCTTATCCGAGAAGGCGATTATCCCTCATGGGGTGGACCTACATCGGTAAGCGACGGATTTTCTGATAGTGTGATGCTGGATAGGGCAATCTATAATGGTGGCGAGAGTGTTATTAGAAAGGCAATGTTAAATCCCGGTGAATTGAGTGCTTCGCAAGGTTCACATATGGAAAGAGTGTTGGTAACCCTTGATACTGATAATGAGACTTATACAGGCTATTATTCCAGGTATTGGCATGGGTATCTTGTTTTTCTGAAACCATTGCTTTTGTTTTTTAATGTTCAAGAAATTCGTATGATTAACATGATCATATTGTTTTCGTTAATAGCCTTGCTGATATTCATATTATCAAGAAAAGCTTCTTTAGCTATATTACCTGTAGTAAGTGCAGTTGTTTTTATTAATCCTATAACAAGCGTTCTCTCCTTTCAGTTTTCAAATGTTCTGTATATTACAATACTATCAATAATAGCGTTAACACTGATAGAAGAGAACAAGTACTCATATATTTTTATGTTAAGTGGGATAATGTGTGCGTTTTTTGATCTTCTTACTTACCCACTGGTTTCATTAGGACTTCCGTTAGTGTTTGTGTTACTAAAAATGAGTTCAGAATACATAAACGTTAGAAGAACTATATCTGTTATTTTGAGGTATAGCTCTATTTGGGGAATCGGATATGCATTTATGTGGGGAAGTAAATGGATTGTTGCAATGATTCTTACAGGTGAAAATACCGTAACAGATGCTTTAAATCAATTATTATATAGATCCGGCAATGACCTCAATGCAGGGGAGGGTGGTATTGATAACATCAGTAGATTCGAAGGGATAATCAGGAATATAAAGTATGTTTATAAGACACCGCAGATGTATGTACTGATTATTATGTTGATAGTATTGATGGTTGCTATATTAGCAATATGCCTAAAAAATAGGGAGAATCCTTTAGCTTCCATAGTAGAGAAAAGGTTTTTAATACTTGGACTGTTTATTGTGGCATTATTCCCATTCTTTTGGTATGTGTTACTACTCAACCATTCTGCAGTTCATATTACTATAGCGTGGAGAAATCTTTCTATTTCGTTTTCTGCAGTTATTTCAGTTTTATGTATATTACTAAATGGAGTCAGTAAAAATCCAGTCTTAAATTCTGATGGAGATTAATGATGAAAGAGCTTGGAATGACAGGAATATCTAGTAGTAAAAAGCATATAGTAATTATTCTGTTATTAAGTGCCTTTTCTGCATGCGCTATGACATATGTATTATCGCTAACGAATGGAGAGAGGCTTGTGTATAGCCTGTTGCCATTGTTTTTGTTTGTTGCGCTGTTTTTTTTGTACTGTTTTGTATATAAAAACTATCAAAAGAGAAGAACACTTTTTGCTGTAATAACGGGAGTCGTGTTCAGTTTTTTTACAGTGTTAGGTGCAAACTTTGTTTGCTACTCCAATTCAAATATAGTAAACCTATACACATGGGTATTAATCGCATTGTGCACTGTGCCTTTCTCCGCTTTTATATTTTTCATTATGTCTTGGCTTGACAGACTTGTATCAGAGGAAAAAAATGATAAGTTGAATGCTTTAGAAAAACTATCTTTGAAAAAACTATTTATAATACAATGGGTTTTTATTTTTGTATTATGGCTACCTACACTTTTGGCCTCTTTTCCAGGCATATATGGCTATGACAGTGTATATCAAGTGAACTATTATAAAAATGCTGTTTTCAGTCTTCATCATCCGATTATTCATTCGTATTATCTTGGGGCTTGTATCATTTCTATCGGTCAGAGATTGCTTGGAAGTTATGAAGCAGGAATGTTGGTATATTCTATTTCGCAAATGCTTCTTACATCCGCTGCTTTTTCGAGCATATGCACTTTTATGTATTATATCAAGACAAGACGGATAATAAGAGTGCTATCGTTATTATTCTTCGCTTTGTTTCCTTTGAATCCAATAATGGCTGTTTCGTCTACTAAGAATACTTTGTTTGCAGCGCTGTTTGTGATTCTTCAGATTGTTGTATTCATTGTTTTGAATAACAAAAAGAAGCTTAAAGAAAACAAACGGAATGTGTTAGGATTGATCAGTGTAGCCTTCCTTTGCTCGATAGCGTTAAATCAAGGAGTATATGTAGTTATAGCAGGATTGGTATTGACCTTTCTTTTGGTACGTAAAAAAGAGTTAATTATGACTCTTATTATTGTTCTATTCTTGTATGTAGTATATTCAGGACCTATTACAAAGGCAATGGGAGGAGTTAAGTCGGATTCTGTTAAGGAAATGCTAAGTGTTCCGATTGTTCAAATATCAAGAGCATATGTGCTTGATGATAATGAATTGTCAGAATATGAAAAAGAAAAGATAGAGGAGTATATTCCAAATTATTCATCTTATTTGGATAATCCGGGAATATCTGATTCTATGAAGAATTCATTTAATACAGGGCAGTTTAAAAATAATCCCAAGGAGTTTATACAGTTATATATAGCTGTTCTCAGAAAAAAACCGGTTGTTTATTTTGATGCTTTTGCAAGACTTACTTTATCTTTATGGTATCCGGAAATAGGTTATGATGATAGAATAATTCATCCTAATTGGGAATATGACAACACCGAGCAAAGAGAAGAAAATTGGATTACTATAAACAGAACGCCAATCGGTCCATTCCGTTATTTGGATCGCTTTTATAGAAAGCTGACTTATGACAATATATACCTTAGAATTCCTATAATTTCATTTATGTTTAGTTCGGGATTCGCTGTTTGGGGATTGTTGTTTTTATTCATGTATTCTTTATACGCTAAAAAAACAGATGCATGTATGGTCATGGTCTTTCTGTTGTTGTTTTTAGCTACATTATTCCTGGGACCGGTCGTCTTATATAGATATGTGTATCCAGTGATTGTATCTATACCGATTAGTGTTGGATTATTATTCAGGGAATATAACACATTTGACTGTGTATGAGTATCGCTATAAGCAAGGAAACGTTATGAAAATAATTTTAAAAAGAATAATTAAGATACTAATACTCGCACTAACTTTTCTATCAGGATTGGTGACAGCTACGATTATCTGGATTATTCGTAACTGGGCAGAGATGAATGCCAGTGAATTGATATACCATTTGACTCAGTCGGTTAATGGGGCAAATCCGGAAGTTGTTAAGCACTATCTGTTAAAATACTTTTTTGTGACAGTACTGATAATGATTATTGCTGTAATCGTAGCAGTGTATGCGCACAGAAGATCAAAAGCAATAATAGTTTATTCACTTTACCTGCTGGGATCTATGGGTTTGGTCTGCTTTTCAGGATATCTTCTGGAGACGAGGATGGGGCTAATTACTTATTACAAACACCAATACAAAATTGCGAAGGGGATAGAAGAAGACTTTATAAAGGAAAACTATGTTGATCCTAAAAGTGTTGAAATACTGTTTCCCGAGAAGAAGAGAAACATTATATACATTTTTCTTGAGTCATTTGAAATGACATATGCTGATGCTTCGCATGGCGGAGCATTTGAAAGAAATGTAATACCTATGATGACTGAACTCTCCTTTGAGGGTGAGGATTTTTCAGGGGATGATGAAATGCTGGAAGGAGGAGAGTCTCTTACCGGTACAGACTGGACTATGGGGGGGATGTTTGCCGAAAGTGCAGGGGTTCCACTTCAAGTATCAATAGGTGGTAATGGTATGCAGGATCAAGAAGATTTCTTCCCGGGACTTACTGCTTTGGGTGACATACTTGAAGAAGAAGGGTATGTCCAGGAATTAATGATTGGTTCAGATGCTAAATTTGGCGGACGTGATAAGTACTATACTCAACATGGAAATTATAAACTGTTGGACTATAACTGGGCTATTAAGAATAATAAAATCCCTGAGGATTACTATGTTTGGTGGGGCTATGAAGATGAGAAACTATTTGAATTTGCAAAAGAAGAACTTGATAGATTATCTTCAGGAGAGAAGCCTTTTAATCTGACACTTCTTACGGTTGATACACATTTCGAAGATGGTTATATTTGCCCTCAGTGTAGGGATGAATTTGGAGATGATAGGTATGCGAATGTTTTTGCATGTTCTGACAGACAAGTATATAGTTTTGTGAAATGGATACAAGAACAACCATTTTATGAAGATACTACAGTAATAATCTCCGGTGATCATACAACTATGGATACGGACTTCTGTGCAAAAGTAAGTGGGGAGTATCAAAGACGAACCTATGTTAATATCATCAATGGGAATTCTGAAAGAATGATGCAAAATGACAGAAAATATACAACCATGGATTTGTTCCCGACTACTTTGGCAGCTATGGGAATTAGTATTCAGGGAGACCGACTGGGGTTGGGTACTAATCTTTATTCGGATAAAAAAACTCTGTTGGAGTTGTATGGAACTGATGAACTTGATGATCTGATGGGAAGACCTTCATCGTTTATGATGAACCTCAGTAATGTTTATATTACTACTGAGGATTTAGATAAGGTTAGTGAAGGTTATTATATAACTGAAACTAATGAAGATGGGAAGATTACAGTTTCGTTATCATATATTCGAAGTATCAATGTTAATAGTTTGGAGAAAGCAGAACTTGTTATAACTCGTAAGTCTTCGGGAGAGAAGAGTCTTTATGATATGAGTATAATTGAAGATGATGTAGATCCTAATATATTTACGGTGAGTTCTGAAACAGATTTCTCTGAGACGGATTTAAATGATATTACCGTGGAGATATACTTTACAGTACAGGGAATTGAAAACTACAGAGTTCTATTTTGGGAGAAAACAGATTAATAATGCTAAGAGCAATATTTGTTCCAATTGCATATTGTATTATAATGAACACAGGAATTAGTCTGCTGGTTAAGAGGAAATTTGGTGAAGTTATTCCTGCTACATTCATTTTATCGGCACTTGTAATGTACATATCTCAGTATGTTTTTAGTACATTCAGTATAGGCTTATATGCACTGGTAGGGATTTCTCTTCTCCTGTTTCTGATTGCTATTTTTCGCTATGTTAGTCAACAGCGGCTCAAGGCTTCGATTGATTATGTGATTACTCCTGGACTTATAGCCATGATAGTTGTGTTTTTAGTTATAACTATCTATGATTATCATCGTCCGCTCACAGACCTTGACGAATTCTGGCATTGGGGAATGATGATTAAGGAGTCGCTCAGACTTGATCGTTTCTATGCCGTCGAAGCATCAAGGCAGATAATACATAAGGACTATCCACCATTTCTCTGTATGATAGAGGTACTCTGGTGTAAGTTGTCAGGAAAGTTTTCTGAAGGGATAGCAACAACAGGACTTCATATGTTCACCATGTCCATGCTTGCCTGTCCAATTATCGAAGCGTTGTCTGATAAAGAATCCTTTGACAGCAACGGTAAGCTGATAGGGTTAAAGAGTTTGACGACAACTGCTGTCAGAAGTGTCTTATTGATAACATTCATTGCGAGTGTTACATGTGCTTTTGATAATGCCCATATAGGCAATACATTACTTGCTGATATTCCGTTGGCTTATATATTTGCATATTTACTTTTGCTGGTGGTAACAGAAAAAGTATACGAGGACTCATTTTCAAAGGTGAGCTTTATAGCTGCAGCAGTTGCTGTAGTTATGACCAAGCAGGTTGGCGTGGCACTGCTTATGGTTGCCATATTCTTTTATATACTATATGGTGGACTTGCAAAAAAGCTGAACATTACCAGTTCATTAACTGCTGTTTTCAGTATACTGACATCAGCTTCATCTTACATATCATGGAATTTGTTTGTGAAAAATCAGAATATCAGTGATATTCGTGGTTCTGATGGAGGGGGACAGTTTGATATATCAAAGATTGATATGAGAATGTATTTGGAAGCAGTTTCCGGGAAAGGTGATTCGTTAAAAACGGATACATTCAGGAATCTGATAAAGGCTCTTTTTAGCAGAAATGTATCAGATGTTGGATTTGTGAGTATTTCATTTGTTTCTGCGCTTTTTCTTTTGTTTATTCTTATTTATATAATAAAACATTTTTACAAGGAACAATTTTCAAAAGAAAAAGCAATATCTCTTGGAATGTCATTTTTGGTTGGTCATGTGGGTTACGCTTTTATGCTATCAGTTATGTTCTTATTCTGTTTTACGCCTGATGAGATGGAGGAACTTAGAGGCTACGCAAGATATATAGACGGATATTTGCTTGGCGAGATACTTGTCGTAGTCTTAGTATTCTTAATGTGTGCTTTCCATAAGGGAGGTATTCTAAATAGAAACGTAAACTTCTTGATACTGGTTATGGCTATGATGGTATTGCTAAATGGAACGAATATGCAGTATATGATTCCTCAGTCAATCAGAGATGGCAATCTTTATGAGGAGGAAGCGGATTATATCCGACTGAAAACAGAAGAAGATACTTCAATCAAAGTAATCTATGATCCTCAGAGCGGTTGGTATGGATATGTTCAATCACATTTGCAGTATTATCTGAACGATAGGGATATACCTTGGGGGACAAACTATTTTACAGCAAATCTCGATGATGATGCTGTCAGAGATGCAGTAATAAGTGAAATCAGAGAATCTGAAGATTATATATTCTTTATGACAGTAAATGAAAATCTGTCTGATAACCTTGGAACATATACCCAGGATGGAGTACTGCACGCCGGTTTATATAAAGTAGTGCCTGAAGATAGTACATTTAGGCTTTTAGAAATAGAGTAAGTGATACTTGATTATAAGATCAATTCAAAAGAATAGGATGAATCAATGGACAGAATAGCGGTTTTAATACCATGTTACAATGAATCAAAAACTATAAAAAAGGTTGTGGAAGACTTCAGAAAGGTTCTTCCTGAGGCTGTCATATATGTATATGACAACAACTCCACAGATGGAACAGACGAGATAGCCAGGAAGGCTGGAGCCGTAGTCAGATATGAGTATCAGCAGGGAAAGGGAAATGTTATCAGGCGTATGTTCCGCGACATAGATGCAGAGTGTTATATCATGGCTGATGGAGATGATACATATCCTGCTGAATTTGCACCTGCTATGGCGCAGAAGGTTCTCGAGAAGAATGTAGATATGGTGGTCGGTGACAGGTTGTCATCAACTTACTTTGAAGAAAATAAGAGACCTTTTCACAATTTTGGCAATTCTATCGTTCGAGCTTCCATAAATATGCTTTTCAAGAGTGATATTAAAGATATAATGACCGGTTACAGGGCATTCTCTTATCAGTTTGTGAAGACTTTTCCGGTACTTTCCAAAGGCTTTGAGATAGAAACTGAGATGAGCATACATGCTATAGATAAGAATATGTATGTTGAAAATGAAATAATAGAGTATAGAGACAGACCTGAAGGCAGTGAGTCAAAATTAAACACTTATTCTGATGGAATGAAGGTTTTAAGAACCATAGTCAGACTCTATAGAAACTACAAACCTATGGCATATTTCGGAATCATAGCTATCATCCTGGCTTTAGTTTCGATAGGGTTCTTTGTTCCGGTTCTGGTAGAGTATTTTAAGACGGGTCTAGTTCTTAGATTTCCGACACTTATAGTATGTGGTTTTACTATGGTGGCTGCAATACAGTCCTTCTTTGCAGGTTTTATACTTCAGACTATGGTTGAGAACAGCCGTCGTGAATTTGAGACTAACCTTATCATGGTTAACAAAAATAAAAGATAACAAGTTGATATCGATTAGAAGGTTATGAAAAAAATACTAAAAACAATTGTAAAGGTATTAATCATTGCCATGACATTTCTATCAGGTCTCATTACAGCTACGGTTATCTGGCTGATAAGAGACTGGTCAGAAATGAATGCAAGTGAGCTGATATTTCATATGGGGCAGTCACTTGGCGGGGCAAATCCTGAGGTGGTAAGGCATTATCTCAAGACGTACTTCCTGGCCACAGTCCTTATCACTATACTGGCTGTAGTTGTAGTGGTGATTGCTCACAAAAAGGCTAAGGCAAAGATTGTATACACTTTTTATGTCATTGGATCTTTAGGATTATTGGTATTTGCCGGATATCTGCTGGAAAGCAGGATGGGTCTTCTTTCATATGCTAAAAGCAGAGTCGAGATAGAATTCGGTGCCGGTGATGATTTCATCGGAGATAACTATATAGATCCAAGAGATGTAGATATTGTTTTTCCGGAAAAGAAGAGAAATCTGATATTCATATTTCTTGAATCAACCGAGATGACTTATACAGATCCGGAACATGGAGGGGCATTTCAGGAGGATATAATACCCGAGCTGACAGAATTATCCAAGGAAGGCGAAGACTTTTCCTCATATGATGGCATACTGAATGGAGGAGTATCGTTACAAGGCACAAACTGGACTATGGGCGGTATGTTTGCCCAGAGTGCCGGACTTCCGCTTCAGATATCTTTGGGTGGAAATGGAATGGAGAGTCAGGATGAGTTCTTTCCAAATATCGTAACGATGGGGGATATTCTACAGGAGAACGGATATACTCAGAAACTTATGATAGGTTCTGAAGCAAAATTCGGTGGTAGAGATAAGTATTACACTCAGCATGGAAGTTATGAACTTCTGGATTATAACTGGGCTGTAAAAGAAGATAAGATTCCAAGCGATTATTTCGTTTGGTGGGGATATGAAGACGAGAAACTCTTTGAGTTTGCCAAAGAGGAGCTAATTAATCTATCCAAAGAAGATGCTCCATTTAATATTACACTTCTTACGGCCGATACACATTTTGAGGATGGATATGTTTGCGGACTCTGCAAAGATGAACATGACGGGAACAGGTATGCAGATGTATTCTCATGTTCGAGCAGACAGGTTTATGACTTCGTTAGTTGGATACAGCAACAGGACTTTTATGAGAATACAACTATAATACTATCCGGAGATCACCTGACTATGGATACTGACTTCTGTGACAATGTGTCAGGGGATTATAAGAGACGTACGTATTTCAATATAATTAACGGAAATTGTCAAAGACAAACGGATGGTGAGCGTGACTACACAACCATGGATGTTTTTCCGACAACGTTAGCCTCACTTGGAGTAACTATCCCGGGTGACAGACTTGGGTTGGGAACAAATCTTTACTCAGACAAAGAGACTCTTATAGAGCAGTACGATGCTGTAGTAATGGATGAATATATGGGTAAGCCATCAGCGTTCCTTTTAGATAAGAGTAATGTGAAAATCACAACCAAGGATCTGGACAAAGTAGCTCATGCTGTATTTCGTACGGAAAACTCTGATGGCGGAGGAACAGCTATCAGCCTTTTGCGTATCAGCAGTATAGGTATGAAGAGTCTTGAGAAAGCTGAGCTTTCTGTTACTCGTAAGTCGACCGGTGAGATAAGTCATTATGATATGAATATATCAGCTGACAAAACAGATCCAAATGCATTTAATGTACGGGCGAATACGGATCTGCATGAAGAAGATATGGATGATGTTAAAATTGAGATTTTCTTTACGGTAAAAGATATCAAGGATTACAAGGTATATGAGTGGGAGAAGGACGAGGACTGATCATGAAGAGCTTATTAATAACAATATCTAAAATGGTCATATTGCTCTCTATATGTATTTTGTTCGGGCTCTTATCAATGGTTCTTTGCTATGCTTTGCCTGTAGATTATATGAGAAGCCATGTTGTGGAATCAGGCGATGATTTGATCCGAGAAGGGGAGCGTGCAAAGTGGGGAGGATTCATTACAGTATCAGATGGCTTTACAGATGCTATCATGTTAGGCAAGGCTGTATATGATGGAAAGGATTCTGTTCTCACAGAAGCAATGCTGAACAGAAGTGAATCTGCTAAAGGATATGTTGACAATATGTCAAAGCTTGTGCATTCTCTTGACTTGGATGCAGAAAATGTGATATCAGAATATCCTCGGTATTGGCATGGTTATCTGGTGATACTAAAACCGCTTCTTTATTTCTTTAATGTAAGTGATATCAGAATTATTAATATGATCTTGCAGACGGCATTACTTATGATATGTGCCGCTCTAGTGTCAGAGAAGTTGGGAAAGAGATATCTGGCAGTTTTAATACCGGGATTACTGTTCATTAATCCTATTACAGCGGCTGTTTCATTTCAGTTTGCAGATATATACTATATAACTCTTATATCATTAATAATCATGCTTTGCTTTAAAGATTGGCTGACAGAAAAGAGAGCTTTTATATATCTGTTTCTTTTGATCGGAGTGGCTTGTGCTTTCTTTGATTTTCTTACTATTCCTATAGTAGCACTTGGAATTCCGCTGGTATTCTATATGCTCATATTCAGTGCTGACAGTATGTTGGTTGGTATACTCGAATTGATCAAGATGAGTGTTTCATGGACATTCGGATACATAGGAATGTGGTGTAGTAAATGGATACTGACGTCTGTCTTTACCGGAAAGAGTATCATCCGAGATGGAATTGATACGATACTGTATCGTTCGGGAGCTTCTTTTTCTGAAGGAGAAGAAGTGGTATTCGGAAGACTAGATGCAATAAAAGGAGTCTTTTCCGTGTTGAAGAACAGCCCTCTTACTATGTTCCTTTTGATTCTGATAGTCATATGTGTTATCTTGTTAATTGTTACTAAGAAGTATAGATATATAGATTATAAGAAAACCTTAATACTCGGCCTGATTGCACTTTATCCTTTTGCGTGGTATATTGTTGTACTCAACCACTCAATCATACATTTATTTATGACATGGAGAGATATGGCAGTGACAGTATGTGCTGTAATGGCATGTATGATAGCACCTTTTGGAGGCAAAGTGATACAAAACGAAGTTTTAAATAAATCAGATATAGAAAAAAGAAGGCAGGAATTATAATGACAACAGCAATAATTATAGCCGGAGGCTCCGGCAGCAGAATGGGACAGGACATTCCGAAGCAGTTTATAAACGTATATGATAAGCCTGTTCTGGTGTATACTCTGGAGGGATTCCAGCGTCATCCAGACATAGATGCCATAGAAGTTGTATGCATAGATGGCTGGCATGAGGTCGTGTGGGCATATGTAAAGCAGTTCAACATAGATAAAGTTAAATGGATCGTTTCCGGCGGAAATTCCGGTCAGGAATCTATAAGGAATGGAGTATATAATCTTGAAGGAAAGGTTGGACCGGACGACATAGTTATAATCCATGATGGTATCAGACCGCTTGTGGATGAGTCTGTTCTTTCAGATGTTATAGTTAAGTGCAGGAAGTATGGAAATGCTGTAACATCCATGCCTTATAATGAGCAGATTTTTGTAGTAGATGATGATATCAGTACTACAAAGTATATTCCAAGAGAGACTCTTAGAAGAGTTGCAACTCCACAGGCATATAAGTTTGAATTGCTTGACTCAAAGTACCATGAGGCATTTGAGAAGGAGATAGGAATCTATGGATCCTCTTATACGAATACGATGATGGTTGAGCTTGGAGAAAGGCTATATTTTGCTGCTGGATCTGACAAGAATATCAAGCTTACAACGAAGGATGATCTGGAACTTTTCAAGGCATATCTTAAGAGTGATAAGGATAACTGGTTAAAGTAAAAGGTACTAGTGTATCAATCATGAGTGAAGTGAAGATAAAAAACAGAATTCCATATATAGATGCTCTAAAAGGATTTGCCATCATTCTTGTAGTGCTGGGTCATGTTTGTAATGGATATGTATTCAGTATGGTTAATAACAGAGCAATATGGATATCACGAAATATCTACAATGTCATATATACATTTCATATGCCGCTATTTATGGTGATTAGCGGCTATGTTTTTGTGAAAGCATATGTGGACGATTCTCTGAAGTTGAATTGGAGAAAAATGCTACGCCATATTGCAAATCTGCTGGTTGTATACATCATATTCAGTCTGCTTCACGGAACTATAAAGCTCTTCTACAATGATATAGTTACTGTAACGATAAGCCCCAAAGACCTCCTTATGATTTGGAAACATACCATTGCTCCTTATTGGTATCTGTACATTCTTATTGCATTTTACCTGGTATTTGGATTGCTTAATCATTTTAGGATTAATCCGTTGGTTTACACGCTTATATTTATCCCTATCAATATACTATCCGTGAAACTGACATATGTTGATGATTTCGAGTTGTACAGGATAAGCTACTATGGAGTTTTTTTCTCGATAGGAACGTTGATATCATATTTTGGTGATGGCAGAAAACTAAAAAGCGTAGACAAAAGAAGCATAATCATCAATATATTGTCTGTAATTGCGTTGATTTGTGGTATAATGCTCATATATTGTAGTTGGAGCGACGCAGAGTATATATATCAGATGCCATATCGGAATGCCTTAATAGCAGTGCTTTTGATTCCAAGTTGCTTTACAGTTTTCAGAATTATAGGTTTTAACTATAAAAAGAGTCTTTTACGATATCTTGGAAAACACTCTTTGGAAATATACGTTCTGCATATAATGTTCACAGCTATGATAAGATATATTCTCATGACTGCAAAGGTCGAAAGTGTTTTAATTTGCTTGATTTTTGGAACGCTGGTCGGAATCGTGTTTCCTTTAGTGACTGTAAAATTGATGGAAGTACTGTGGGTGAAAAAGTGGATATTTACTCCATTCTCTGCTGTAGCGACTAAAGAAAACAATGACAAAGGAATAAATTGATTATATGACACTTTATCAAAATGAATTATATATGGATGATGTCAGTTATGTGGCAGGGCTTTCACTTCCGTGGGAGAAGCTTCAAGGGAAAACACTCATGCTTTCCGGAGCAACTGGGATGATAGGTAGCTTTCTTGTTGATGTGATCATGCAGAAGAATGCGGAAGGACTGAACTGTACTGTGTACGCACTTGGAAGAAGTGAGGAAAGGGCTAGAACTAGATTTCAGGCTGATTTCTTCGAAAAAGGGTATCTAAAGTTCGTGAAGTATGATGTACGTGAGCCGTTGATTTTTACTTTTAATGGATCAGTCGACTATATTCTTCATCTTGCATCAAATACACATCCAGTACAATATGCAACTGAACCGATATCAACCATAACAACTAATATAATCGGCCTTATGAACTTGCTGGATTTTGCAGTAGAACACAAGACAAGTCGATTTGCATTTGCCTCTTCAAATGAAATCTATGGTGAAAACAGAGGAGATGTTGAACTCTTCGATGAGTCATACATGGGATATATAGACTCAAATACACTTCGAGCAGGATATCCCGAGAGTAAACGTTGCGGTGAAGCTCTTTGTCAGGCTTATAAGGCAGAAAAGGGGCTAGATGTAGTCATTCCACGCCTTACAAGAACCTATGGTCCGACTATGCTTATGTCTGATACTAAAGCGATAAGTCAGTTTATAAAAAAGAGCGTGGCTGGTGAGGATATTGTTCTTAAGTCCGAAGGCTATCAGTATTATTCATATACATATGTAGCAGATGCGGTAAGCGGTCTCCTCACGGTACTGCTTTGTGGTGAAAACGGAGAGGCATATAATATTGCTGATATCTCTTCAGATATAACACTTCGAAATCTTGCAAGAATACTTGCAAGAATAAACGGTAAAGAAGTTGTTTTTGAGCTCCCGGATGCAGTCGAATCAGCTGGTTACAGTAAAGCAACTAAGGCTAGATTGGATGGAAGTAAGATAAGAAGTCTTGGCTGGGAATCCCAATATGAGATTAATAAGGGGCTTGAAAGAACTGTAGAGATTTTAAAAAGTCTTGCTTGAGTGAAAAGTTAAATTCCACTTGTAAAAGTAAATTCCATACTGAAGACTAAATTCCACATTTAAAGGGTTTGACATATGGTTAAATTCCGTTTAATGTGGAATTTAATTATTCTAGAGCTGATATTTCATAAAAAAGAGTATGCAGTCGCTAGCCACTGGAAAGTAGCTTTGTAAGACTAAATTCCACTGACCTATGGATGGGAGTATTAAGTTTTTGGATGTTTCTCTTTTGCATTTTTATTAGAGTATTGCTCGACGGATGATTAAAGTGTTGACAGCAGGGACCGGCATTCTATGCTGAGAACAGGCTGGGAACAGGCCCTACCCCTGCCGGTGGGACGGCAGGGCTAAGAGCCTGTTGGCGCGCTGCGCCAGCCTAGCATAGATGCTTCCTACTGTAAACACATGAAACACAAACTCGCAAATACTCGCGTGTTACGCATTGCTACTACTTATTTTTTCTATGCGAAATCTTATCTTCGAGAAGTTTTGATGTTAGTATCACTTCATCAGGTTTTATTTCACGCTGATTAAACATTTTTAATAGTTCATCTGGGAGCATCATTTTTGCAAGCTTTAAAGGTGTAAGACCTCCTAGACTCTCCCGAGGTGTACTATTGATGTGGCTCATAATGAGATTCACATCAAACTGAGTTAGATTATCGAAAGAAGTTCCCTTAGGACATATCTTTCTTATGTATTCATGATTTTTTTCACAGTGTGGTTTTTGCCAGGAGCACATGGGATCACAGTAGTAGATACTAGTTCTGATGTAGTTGTCTATCCCGCATTCAAGCTTATCCGGATGCTTGAATTCTCCTCCACGATCTGTAATTATCAGAAGGAAAGTTTTTGCGAAGATAAATGTTGAAAGATTCTTTTCAATCTTGTCGAAGCGCTTTTCTACATACTTGGATTCTTTTGAGTCAAGAAGGCATGCGAGCATTAAAGAACAACAGTCAAAATGCAGAGTAAGAAGAACTTTGTGACTTCCGCTGCATCCTACCACGGTATCCATTTCGACGATAGAAGTGTCTGGATACTCTAGGATATAAGATTGAAAATCTTTATAGGTTCTGTTTTCAAATATCCCGGTATCATCGATTTCAGTATCATGTACTTGACGTACCTTATACTTAACCTTTTTTGGAAGATCTAGATTACCTACTGACAAGGCGCCTGAACCTACATAGTTGTACAGAGTTTTTTCACATTGGGTTATTTCTGGATGGTTTGTAATAATCGTATAGAGTGATTGACCTTGTTTTACTAATGGGCTTACGATGTCATCTAAAGCCTTTAATTCATCTTCAGAAATATTTATGCCAGCTCGTGATTCGACAAGAATAGTTTTATATTCTCTATGAGCTCTGGTTGCTCTATAGTAGTACTTGTTAAGTCTGCATCCGGATTTTTTAGGACATCCATTACAGACATAAGGTGCTTTATCTGTTAATGGGCAGTTATAGTCAAAAGGAATGTAATCAGGACATTTAACATGACAATGAGGGCAGTTGCGACATTGTTTCTTACACGATACAGGATGGGGTTCACAGAGATTCTTCCTTGTGCAAGAGGTATAGTTCATACAACGGAATGGTTTATCGTTAAATTTGTTATGCTCTTGAAAAGAACGATGTTTCTTTATTTCTTTTGAAATAGTTGTAGGATCTTTGCCCAACTCTAATGCAATGGACTTCAATGACTTAGATTGATCAAGACCTTTTTCTATAACAACTCGATCATCTTGATTCATATGCTTCTGATATTTAATTGTATTCTTCATTTGTGATTACCTCTCAATCTATGCAAAAGAGGAACCATAGAAATATATCAGATAAGAGCTATTGAAGGAAGTATGAATAAGCCGAGCATAGCTGACAAATACTTTTCGAGACCGTTTTGGGTCTGTTCACTTAGCGATTCACGAGCACGAAGTTCGAAGTGAGAGCTTAGTGATCCTAGGGGACCCAAACCGTGCGAAAGCAGAGTCGAGAAAAGTATTATGACAGGATGCGAGGCTCTTGTAAGACTAAATTCCGTTAAAAGTGGAATTTACTTTTTTTTTTTAACAGGTACCTATGTAACAGTAAAATTGTATATGCTTATTTTTGACTATATGCTATAATATTGTGCAGTGTGGAAAATAATCGTTCGGAAAAGTACACCTTATCGAACAGCCTTATGAACTACTGAAACGAGTAAAGCTGAGTCAGCAGTTCAGTTTTTGTATTTAAAAACCGTATTAGTCGTGGGGTTGTACTAAAAGGATAGTATGGGCGCGATAGAGCTACAAGGGCATGCACGGTGAGTTTCAGCATGATTCGGAGTGGATTGTGCTGAGGGTGTGAAGTGATCAGCGATAGATATGAAATTAAAGGTTACACAAGTTATTTTAGGAATTATTGTTCTTTTGATGCTGATAACCGTTTTGTTTCTGACATTCCAAGGAGCGGAAGATACGGTATCTATCAGTGAAAAGGTGAGAAGTATTGCGGTGAATCTTGGATATACAGGAAGTCTTAAGCAGTTCCGAAGTGATATTCATCTGGTGGAGTACTTTGGCGTTGGTCTGGCGGTTGCTCTTTTCTTTCATGTAATGGGATGGAAGAAGTGTATCGGAGCTGTTGTAGCTGCGATTTTCGGACTGATAGATGAAACGATAAAGATATATCTTCCGACTAGAGAATTTGGGGTGATGGATTTGGTGAAGGATGTAGTCGGGTTTGGAGTAGCGTTTGGGATTGTTATGGCGGTTTATTTGATTATAGATAAGAAGAAAAATGGTTTTGGTAACGAGGCGATATTACGGTGATGGTTATCATTGATGAGAAGGTTAGTAGTAATAAGGATGTAACATTTGTAACAGTTTCTTAAAGGTACACGGTACCTATGTATGGCTGACTGTGATGTTTATGGACGGAATGTTGAAGATGGTTGGGGTGAGATAAAGGATGGGGAGTAACTCTTGGTTAATCATTAAAACCCTATCATATAGGTCTCAAATCATAGAAAAAGCAGAAGTAAGGACAACATAGATGAAAACAGTGATTATGGCGGGAGGACGCGGGACAAGAATAAGTGAACTGTTCCCAGGTATACCTAAGCCGTTAATTCCGATTAAAGACGGAACAGGTGTTGAAAGGCCTGTGCTTGAATGGGAGATACGCTCCCTCGTGGCTCAGGGGTTTACCGATATAGTTCTAACTGTGAGCCACCTCTCCGATCAGATTATCAACTATTTCGGTGATGGAGATGCATACGGAGCAAGGATAGACTATTTTGTCGAAGATACTCCGCTAGGCAATGCAGGCGCATTATTTAAAATGCGCGATAGGTTGGGTTCAGAGCCATTCCTCTTACTCAACGCCGACGCTGTGTTTGATGTAGATTTTAATCGGATGGTGAAGTTCCATAAGGAGCGAGGCGGATTAGTTACTCTGTTTACGCATCCGAACTCACATCCGTATGATAGTGGTCTTATTATCGCAGACGAGGACATGAGTGTAACTTCATGGCTTACAAAGGAGGACACGAGACCGGAATGGTATAAAAATCGAGTGAATGCAGGTCTCCATGTCATCGATCCAACTGTGTTAGAGATGACGGCTACACGGCTTCCGTTCAATATAAGTGAGATAGGTCTTCCCGATGAAAATGGTAAGCCGAGGCGTGTCGATTTAGACCGCCAGATTCTCAAACCCCTATGTAGCACAGGGCGCATGTATGCATACGATAGTCCTGAGTATGTAAAAGATATGGGAACGCCAGAGAGGTTCTATTCCGTCTCTCGTGATTTTGCAGCCGGTGTAGTTGAGAGTAAGAATCTGAAGAACAAGCAGAAAGCAATCTTCTTAGACCGTGACGGTACGATAAATCGTTATGTGGGGTTCCTACGAGATATCAATGATTTCGAGTTGTTACCTGGCGCAGCAGAGGCGATTAAGAGAATCAACGAGTCTGGATACTTAGCTATCGTTGTCACGAATCAGCCTGTGATTGCGAGAGGCGAGGTAAGCGTAGAAGAACTACAGTTGATACATGACAAGCTCGAAACAGAGCTGGGGAAACAGGGAGCATATATTGATGGCTTGTATTACTGCCCGCATCATCCGGACAGTGGTTTTGAGGGTGAAGTTCCGGAACTAAAGATACAGTGTGAATGTCGCAAGCCTAAGCCGGGGATGCTGATAAAGGCGAGCCAGGACTTCAACATCGATTTAAGTAATAGCTGGATGATAGGTGATGGAAAGAATGATGAACTTGCCGGAAAAGCAGCGGGATGCAGGACTGTGTTGTTAAAGGATGAGAGTATAGAGGACTGTAATCCTGATATGACTGCTGATAGCCTTTTGTCAGCTGTAGAACAGATTCTTGTTCAGTTATCAAAAGTGGGATAACCACAATGTGGTTGACAAGAATGGCAGTTCAGAAAGAGAAGAAGCCTGATAAACGAACAGGTATGGCGGCTACGCCGATGACCACACGGGATGATAAAAACATCAGCGTGTCTGATGGAAAAGGAAAGAAGAAGTAACATGTTAGAAGTAAGAATTCAGAAACACGTTGATACGCTTATAGAACGGTATCCGCAGCTTGAAGTGTGCCGGGATGATATTGTTAAGGCTTATGAGATTATGGAAGAATGCTACTCGTCTGATTATAAACTCTTAATTGCTGGAAATGGTGGATCAGCCGCTGATTCCGAACATATAGCAGGGGAGTTGATGAAGAGATTCAAGACTCCGAGACCTGTACCAGAAGAGTTCAAACAGAAACTGATGGATATCGATTCTGAACGTGGAGAAAACCTGGCTAAGAACTTAGAGCGAGGTCTTATGGTGATACCGTTGGTAGCACACGAAGCACTTACGACTGCTTACATCAATGATGTTGACGGTCTCGGTGTTTTCGCGCAGCAATTATACGGTTTCGGCAGAAAAGGTGATGTGTTCCTCGGTATATCAACCTCTGGCAACAGTAAGAACGTGATGTCTGCAACGGTGGTCGCTAGGGCTTTAGGAATCAAGGTGATAGGACTCACGGGACAGAATGGTGGTGAGCTGGCAGAAGTTGCAGATGTAGCCATCAGAGTACCGGAGACAGAGACTTATATGATTCAAGAATTACATCTTCCGGTTTATCACTGTTTATGCTTGATGCTTGAAGATAAATTTTTCGGAAAGGAAGACAACTAAATGATAATTACAAAGACACCTTTTAGAATGTCTTTCTTTGGCGGTGGAACTGATATGGAGAGTTTCTTCCGTGAATATGGAGGAGCAGTTCTTTCAACAACCTTTGATAAGTATTGTTATGTGACGGTTCGTCATTTACCAAGGTTTTTTGATTATTCAACAGAACTCGCCTATTCAAAAATGGAACGTGTGAAGGATGTTGAGGAAATCAATCATCCAGCTGTGCGAAATGCGATGAAAATGCTTGATATGCATGAAATTCGCTTAACATATGAGGCTGATCTTCCAGCAAGGAGTGGACTCGGTACAAGCAGTAGTTTTGTGGTTGGAATGCTTAATGCTTTTCATTGTTTGAAAGGTAAATATGCTGACAAGAAGAAGTTAGCTGATCAGGCCATATATCTTGAAAGGGAGCTATGCGGTGAAGCAGGTGGTTGGCAGGATCAGATTGCCGCTGCATATGGTGGAATGAACAGGATCGAGTTTAATATGGACGGTACATATGATGTCCGCCCTATTATTGTTCATCCGGAGCGTAAGCAGCAACTGAATGATAACCTGTTGATGTTCTTCACAGGATTCACAAGATTTAGTTCAGATATGCAGAAAGCTAATCAAGCTGGATATGATGAAAAGATTAAGCAGCTTAAGCAGATGTATGAGCTTGTGGATGAGGCAGAAGCAGTTCTTGAAGATAAACATAGCGACTTAGATGACTTTGGCAGACTTCTTGATAAGACCTGGAGATTAAAGAGACAAACAGGTGGAGCAATCACCACAAATAGCATAGACGTTTTGTATGAAAAGGGGATTAAAGCCGGTGCTTTAGGAGGTAAACTTCTTGGAGCGGGTGGTGGCGGATTCCTTGTTTTCTATGTGCAGCCAGATAAGAAAAATGAAGTCATGGAAGCGATGAAAGATCTATTATACGTTCCGTTTAGATTTGAGGATGGCGGTACTCAGGTGATTCATTACACACCGGAGATGTATGAACCTAAAGAATGACACAGAGGGAGAGTTTTAAGATGAAGAAACAACCACTTCTGAATACATATGTTAATAATGTCAGCATGAAAGAAACTCTCCATGAGATTTGTCATCTGATCGAAAGAAAGAAGAAATCGTATGTTGTGGCCATTAATGTCGATGTGGTCATGAAGATGGAAACAGATGAATATCTAAAGAAGATTACAGATGAGGCTGATCTTACTCTGGTTGATGGAAAACCGCTGGTATGGATTGCGAAGTGGCACAAGCATCCTGTAAAGGCTAAGATAAGTGGTTCAGACTTAGTGCCGTATCTGTGTAAGGTGGCGGCAAAAAGGGGTTATAGCATCTTTATTATCGGTGGGAAAGAGGGTATCGCTGAGAAAGCTAGGCAGAATCTTGAGAGGAATCTACAAGGAATTAAAATTGTTGGAACATACTCTCCACCACTGGGGTTTGAAAAGAATGAAGAGGAACTTGATAAAATCAATACAATGATTACCGAGGCACATCCAGATATACTTGTTGCTTGTTTTGGCTGTCCGAAACAAGAAAAATGGATATATGAGAACTATATGAAATATGATGCCGTTGTATCTGTTTGTGCTGGAGCCACAGTTGATTTCCTTGCAGGTAATGTAAGTAGAGCTCCAAGATGGATGCGAGAGCATGGTTTTGAGTGGATCTACAGACTTTTTCAGGAACCGAAAAGACTGTTTAAACGGTATTTGGTAGATGATGTAAAGATTATCAGTTTGATTTGGAAGTATAGGAAGGCTTAAGTAATGCAGTTAGAACAACAAAACATATTATTTATTTCCAGAGCGATGCAACACGCTGGTGCAGAAAATGTTGTTATGCAGCTGTGTGAAATCTTTCGTCCGCTTGTCAATAAAATTGTTGTTATATCTGCACGTGGGTTCGATACTGAAAAACTTCGTGCTCTTGATATTAAGCACTACGCTATTCCAGATATTGAGAATAAATCTCCGAAAATTATATTTACTATAGCAAAAACAATAAAAAAAGTCGTTAAAGAGGAAGACATCACTGTTATTCATACGCATCATCGTATGGCTGCCTTTTACGTATCGTTACTTGGCTTAGACAAAAACAGATATTTTTTAAGCACAAGTCATAACACATTTTATAACAAAAAGCTTCTTACGCGGTTTGCGTATATGAATTGTAATCTTATTGCTTGTGGGGAAATGGTCAAGAAGAATCTAACCGATTATTTTGGCTTTAAAAAAGTTAGCGTAATCCATAATGCGGTAAAGCCTTTTGAAGAAGAGATTATAATAGAAAATGATCTGAAGGAAGCTAAAACAGACGGATATTTCCTAATAGGAAATATAGGAAGACTATCAGAACAAAAAGGGATGAAATATTATATTGAAGCTATGCCGAAGGTTCTGGAAAAAAACAAGAAGGTGAAGTTTTATATAATCGGTGACGGAGAGGATAAGGCAGATCTGATTGAATTATGCAGAAAACTTAAGGTGGATCCCATTTTTATGGGTTTCAGGAAAGATGTAAGAAACCTTATGTCGCAGCTTGACCTTATTGTTTTATCATCTCTGTGGGAAGGGTTGCCTTTAACACCAATAGAAGCCTTTTCAGTAAATAAGACTGTTGTGGCGACAGGCGTTGATGGAACACTTGAAATAGTAAAAAACAAGGAAAACGGTATTCTTGTAAAACCAAGGGATGTAGATGGGTTGGCCAATAGAATTAATTGGGTAATAGCACACCCGGATGAAAAGAAAAAGATGGAATCTAAAGCTAAAGAAACATTTGAGAATGAATTTTCATTCGAAATATTAGCAAAGTCTTATACAGATTACTATAGGAGCCTGTAAGAATGGGAAAAATGCAGGATGGTAATACTTTCAGAGAGTATACAGTGGATGGAAAGCGTATCTATCATAAAAGTATGGGAAACGATATGAACAAGATATCTAAAGCCATATATTATGCGGCCACTCTTTGGGGAAATAGGATAATAAATAAGCTACCTAGCAGACATATTCGTCGTTGGTTTTATCAGATGCTCGGAGCAAAGTTTGGGAAGGATTGTTTTCCATGTCGGAGAGTAGAAATTCTCCTTCCAAAGGGGTTGAAACTTGGAGACAGGGTGGCTATAGGTTGGTTTGCTGAACTGGATGCAAGGGGAGGAATTACGGTCGGAAATGATACGAATATTTCATCTCATGCAAAGTTAATCACAGGATCGCATGATATAGATGATTCGAATTTCACAGCAGATTTTTTACCAATACACATTGGTCATCACTGTTGGATAGGAACCGGAGCTATTGTATTGCAGGGTGTCAAGATTGGGGACGGAGCTGTTGTTGCGGCGGGAGCAGTAGTTAGTAAAGATGTTGAACCTTGGACAGTTGTTGGGGGAATTCCTGCAAGGGAGATAAGAAAAAGAAAGAAAAATGAAGAATATAAGAGTGGAAAGCCACCTATTCTTTATTGAGAGAGGAATAGTAAGATGACTAAAGTAGGTATTTTATCAACACAAAGGCATGCAAATTGGGGTAGTGCATTGCAATGCTATGCTTTAGAAAAGAAACTCAATGCCATGGGGTTTGATGCTGAAATAATTGATTATTTCCCTGAAGATGTGACAGTAAAAGGGCAACTGAAAAGGCTAAAGAATAAGAGCCGATTGATGAAAAATCCGATATTACATTTGGGCGCTATTTGCGCGTTTTCTATATCCTATGTCAATAAGAAGCGTGTGTTTGATAAGTTTATAAAAAAGAATTTAAAGCTTTCTTCTAAAACATATTATGATGCTAAAGAAATAAGTGCTGATGATCCACATGAAGACATTTATTGTTGTGGTGGAGATCAGACACTTAATGGATTTAAAGTTTTAGACGTATTCGACAGACTGCCTGATGATGTTGTTAAAGTAGCATATTCTTCCAGCTTTGGAAAAACAGATTTTGAACCAGACGAATATGAACATTCAAAAAAATCACTTAGCAGATTCAATGCATTATCTTGTCGAGAAGATTATGGGACAAAGATAATGCAGGAAATGGGTAATAACGATGCCAAATGGATAATTGATCCAGCTTTTTTGTTAACGGCAAAGCAATGGCAAAAACTTGTTTCAAGGAAATACAAAGGGAAAAAATATATTGTTGCATATAATCTACATCATGATAAAAAGATTGAAACATTGGAAAAAAAGTTATCACAAAAGTATAATCTCCCGGTTTTAAATATTTGTGTACAATGGTTTGAGTTTTACAGACATGGGAAGTTTTTGTGGTGTCCGTCAGTGGAAGATTTTTTGAGTCTTATTATGAATGCTGAGTATGTACTTAGCGATTCTTTCCATGCAACGGTATTTTCGGTACTGTTTCATAAGAAATTCATGACAGTTGTACCTGATTGGGTTGGTACAAGAATTGAAAGTATATCTAATTTACTTGGTATTGAAGATAGGATTATAAATTGGAGCGAGAAAAAGGATTATCTTTCAATGATAGATAAAGAAATAGATTATACAAGGATAGATGAAATAATCAAGAAAGAAAGGATAAAGGCAGAGGAGTATATAAATAGCTGGAAGGATTTGGTATGAGTCATAATATTTTAGCTATTAATAATTGTTGTGGATGCAGATCTTGTGAGCAAGTATGTCCACAGCGTTGTATTTCCTTAAAAGAGAATGAAGAGGGATTTCTATATCCAGAAGTAGACTCAGAAAAATGTGTAAATTGCGGATTGTGTCTTAAAAGGTGCCCGCAGTTAGCATATGAATTTAAAAATAAAGTGTTAGAAACCTATGCCGCCTTGAACAGTGACTATAATACATTGATGAGAAGCACCTCAGGAGGAGCTATGTCAGCTTTTGCAGCGGCAATATTAAAGAACAATGGAGTAGTATTTGGAACAAGGCTTGATACTAAAGACTGGAAGGTAAAGTTTGACTCTATAGCGAGTCATGACAGGATTGATGCATTTCGAGGTTCTAAATATGTTCAAGCGGATACTCTAGATTCATATACAAAAGTAAAGGAGTACCTGGTGAATGACAGAGTAGTTTTGTTTGTCGGTACGCCATGCCAAGTTGCTGGATTATATAAGTGTATAGAAGGTACGAATACAGAAAAATTATTCACTATAGATATTCTGTGTCATGGTGTACCAGCACCTGGTTTATTTGTTAAGCATGTTGAGTATTTGGAAAAAAAATATAAAGCAAAACTAACAGGGTTTGCATTTAGAGATAAAACAAAATTTCCAAACAAGACTGCATTATGTTATGAGTTTGGGAGGAAAAAGGTCTATGTACTTGGTAGGTGTGAGGAATATTTTGAAGTTTTTATTAGTGGATCAGCCTACCGAGAATGTTGCTATGATTGTAAGTTCGCACAACAGAAAAGGGTCGGAGATATTACTATTGGAGATTTTTGGGGAATAAAGAATCATCATAAGGATTTTGATAATAGGAATGGAGTGTCATTGATTCTTATCAATACAGATAAGGGAAATGATTTATTAAACCAATCTAACTTGAGAATTGAGAAGTCTAAAATAGAATATGCAGTAGAAGGGAATGGAATATTAGAACACCCGAGCTCTAAATCGTCATGTAGAGAGATATTCTACAAAGATGTAAACTTATATGGGTACGGTAGTGCAATAAAGAAGAACATTAAAACCTATCCGAAGATTTACAATGCCATTTTGACTCATATACCAAGATTCTTTATAGATATTCTTGCTCAGATTAAGAAATAACAGTTATAAACAATTTTTATTAAAAATTGCTTTGTTAGGAGTATGATGTGATGAAAAAAATTATGTTGGTCTTTGGCACTAGACCCGAAGCGATAAAAATGTGTCCGCTGGTACTAGAACTTAAGAAAAGACCTTCTATCCAGACTATCGTATGTGTTACAGCACAACATCGTCAGATGCTTGATCAGGTACTGGATACTTTCGGAGTGGCGCCTGACTATGATCTCAATATCATGAAAGACCGACAGACACTTTTTGATATTACCACTGGTGTTCTTAATGGTATCAGAGCTGTGCTTGAAGAAGTTAAGCCTGATGTGGTTTTAGTCCATGGAGATACGAGTACAACATTTGTAACAGCTCTTGCCTGCTTCTACCTTCAGATCCCGGTAGGACACGTTGAAGCAGGACTGAGGACTTACAATATATATTCTCCTTACCCGGAAGAATTTAACCGTCAGGGTGTTAGTATTATTAGTCAGTATAATTTTGCACCTACGAAACTTTCAGCATCAAACTTAATTCGTGAGGGTAAGAAGAAAGAAACTATTTATATAACCGGTAACACGGTTATAGATGCTATGCAGCATACGGTTAAAGAAGACTACACTCATCCAGAGCTTGATTGGGTTGGCGATGGTAAGCTGATCTTCATCACTGCACACAGGCGTGAGAACCTGGGAGAGCCGATGCATCATATGTTCAGAGCCATAAGGCGTGTGCTTGATGAGCATCCAGAATGCAAGGCTGTTTATCCGATTCATATGAATCCGGTTGTAAGAGAAGCAGCGGAACAAGAGCTTGGGGACTGTGATCAGATTCATATTATAGAACCTATCGAGGTATTTGACTGTCACAATTTCGAGGCACGTAGTTTCCTGTGCTTAACAGATTCCGGCGGAATTCAAGAAGAGTGTCCGAGCTATGGGGTACCTGTATTGGTGATGAGAGATACAACGGAGCGTCCTGAAGGTGTCGATGCTGGGACGCTAAAGCTTGTAGGTACAGATGAAGAAACAATCTACAAAACCTTTAAGCTATTGCTGGAGAACGAGGAGGAATACAACAAGATGTCTCGTGCTTGTAATCCATATGGCGATGGACATGCTTGTGAACGTATAGCGGATATTTTGGAGAACAGGGAGTATCATGAGTGGTCTCATGGTGATATGTGAAAAGGAGTTCAGAATAGGAAATGATACCCAAGATTATTCATTATTGCTGGTTTGGTGGAAATCCTTTACCGAAGGATGTGACTAATTATATAGATAGTTGGAAAAAATATTGTCCCGATTATGAGATAAAAGAGTGGAATGAATCGAATTTTGACATACACTCTAATGGATATGTAGAACAAGCATACAATGCAAAAAAATGGGCATTTGTGTCAGATTATGTTCGACTTTATTCAATATATCATTTTGGTGGGATATATATGGATACAGATGTAGAAGTTAGAAAACCCTTGGATGAATTTTTAAAATATGAAGGTTTTACTGGCTTCCAAAGTTATAGAAGTCCATTGACTGGAACGATGGGTTGTTGTAAGGGAAATGAAATTATAGGTCAAGTATTAAAAGATTATCAAAATAGACAGTTTATAAAAGAAGATGGGAAATTGGATCTGACAACTAATATTATTCCATTTAAAAAAATAGTGTTGCAACATGGTTTTGAATTAAAAGATATTTTTCAAGAACATGAAGAATTTGCAATATATCCAAGTGAGTATTTTTGCGCTTATGATTTTGATAAACAAAAACATATTATTACCCCTAACACATATACGATTCATCATTTTGCGGGATCTTGGATTCCACGAAGACAAAGAATTAGAAGAAAGATTAAAATGATTGTCAAAAAAAGTCCCTTCGGACATATAGCTTCGCTATTTAAAAGTTGATTAAATTAAGGTGTAAATGAATGTATGACAGTGTTATACGCATTAGAAATCGTAAGAGAAATAAAACTTCATTATTGTATCTGATGTTGTTGCCGTTCCTTTTTCCAAGAGGATTTGCAGAATATTTCCCATGGTATCATAGTATGCAGAGGTACATACTTGCTTTTGCTACTGTGCTTATTTTTGGATATTTTCTGTTTTCTCTTACACGAAAAAAAACTACAATTAATACCTGCATTTCTTGGGTTTTGATGTATCATATTGGTTTGTTGTTAATAACAGTACTTATCCAGGGAGGAATTTCAGAAGGAATACAGAAAGTGTTTTTCACTCCCGTTTTCTTTATTTTATGTATGGAGCAAATGAAAAAGAATTGGAGATACTTTCTAAATGCTTTTTCAAACATATTACTTGGATTGTTTTTACTAAACATAACGATATTTAATCAATGGATATTTCCTCAATACTTTTTGGTTAGCCAACATATCACGTTTATTGGTCATGTTCAGGTTGTGTCACAATTAGGAATTCTGTCTATTCTGATTGGAGTTGTTACATTAAGTGAAAAAAGAAAAAAAAGTATTGTATTAATTATTCTTGGAGTATTGAATATGCTGTATTCGATGACTCTAGTCTCTTATATTACATTAATAATTTTGGCAGTTGGAATAATAATTATCAAAAAAACCAAAGGAGAGGTGTTTAATAAGCCACTAAAATTTTTCGTGATTCCTCAGATTATCAGCGTTCTTCTAATAATTCTTACTAGGGTCTTAAAAGGCTTTTATTTTATAAATGCAATAGACATTTCTATGAGTGGAAGAATGATTATTTGGAATGCAATACTAGAAAAATTAGAAGGACATTTGATGTTTGGCTATGGAGCATTTGGGACTTTATTTAAAGTATTCTGGAACCAGTGGTATGGAAATCCAAATGGATCAAATTATGCACATAGTGAATTGCTACAGTTATTATTAGATGGCGGAATTGTGTTATTGTCTATCTATTTATTTATGATGATCTCGTGCATAAAGAGATTGGACAGGTGTAAAAACACACGAGAAAAAAGAATCGCAGTTTTGTTATTAGGTGCTTTTTCAATTGTTGCGGTAATTGAAAGCGTTACGGAATATTATTATTATTTTGGCTTTTTGGCAATAGTTGCATCTTTGTATATGGTTATCAACGAAAAGAGTTCTGCCATTATTGGTAATAATTTCAATAGGAAATAGAATATGAACAACAAAATAATGAGCTTAATATATCGATTTAAAATTCGAAAGAAATCAAAAAAGTGTGGGATTGATTTATATATTGGCGGCAAATCATACGTAAACTCAAATACTTACCTTGCCGATCATGTGTCGTTTAATGGTATGGCTATATCTGGAAGTGGAAAGGTGAGCATAGGACAGTATTTCCATTCAGGGCCAGGATGCCAAATAATTACCACATTTCATAATTATGAGGGCGAGGCAATTCCATATGATGACTCGGTTATAGATAAGGATGTAACTATAGGAGATTGCGTTTGGCTGGGGAATAATGTGATTATCTTAGGTGGGGTTACCATAGGAGAGGGTGCAATTATTCAGGCAGGATCTGTTGTATGTAAGGACATTCCACCATATGCAATAGCGGGTGGACATCCAGCAGTACCATTTAAGTATCGGGATATTGAGCATTATAAAAAAATGAAAGAAGAAGGATACTTTCATTAGAAAAATCCAGAATGGTGATTTGTAGGAGATGTTAAAGAAGATAAGGGAAAAATATACTAGTTCTTCAGTTGCTGTTAGAGCAGCATTTTGGTATACCGGCTGCAACGTATTGAACAAGGGTTTATCTTTATTGTCTACCCCAATATTTACAAGAATATTAACCGAAGAGCAGTATGGGGATTTTGCAATATTTCACTCGTGGTATAGCATTTTGCTGATTATTACTTCATTAAATATTTTTATGGGGGGATATACCAAGGGGTTACTAAAATACAAAGACAAAATTGATGAGTTTACATCATCACAGTTATCACTAACAACTGTGATTACATTACTTTGGGGAATAGTTTATTTGATAAATATTCCCTTTTGGACAAAAGTACTGGAAATTAAACCTACGCTTATGGCTGCCATGTTTGCACAGCTTCTGGTTATGCCAGCTTTGGAATTTTGGATGTCCCAAGAACGTTTTTCTTACCATTATAAGGGCGTAGTGTTGGTCACGTTACTATGTAGTGTCTTATGCATTGCTATAAGTGTAGTCGCTGTTCTTCTATCAGAAGAAAAATTAGCAGCTCGTGTTTATTCTGATGCAGGCGTAAAAGTGTTCATTTCCGGAATATTGTTTATAATTGTTTTTTCCAAAGGAAAGACATTTTACAACCGAGAATGGTGGAAATATGCATTATCGTTTAATCTTCCATTGATTTCGCATTATTTAGCTAATTATGCTTTAAGTCAGTCTGATAGATTGATGATAGGTCGAATGGTGGGATCCAGTGAGGCAGCCTTCTATAGTGTAGCCTATACGATTTCTATGATGCTATTTTTGGTTGTTAATGCCATCAATAACGCAATAGAACCGTATTTATATAAATCACTGGATTCAAAGAATGTTGATAATATTGCAAAGAAAACAAATCCATTAATTATTCTTATTGGAGTTATGACCGTTGCTGTTATGGCGTTTGCTCCAGAAGTTATTTATGTTTTTGCAGGAACAAAATACTTGGATGCAATAAAAGTAATACCTCCTATTTCGGCAGCGTTGTATTTTATTTTTGTTTATTCACTTTACAGTACTGTGGAATACTTTTATCAAAAAACTTCATTTATTGCAGTGGCTACGACAATAAGTGCGATTGTAAATATTGTCTTGAATTATTTTGGCATTAAGAAGTTCGGCTATCATGCTGCGGGATATACAACGCTAATATGTTACATACTCCTTACATTTCTTCATTATTGTTTTTATAAGAAGATAATAAAAGATAGTGATTTGAAGGTTAAAGATGTTTATAGTCTCAAGGTGGTTCTGCTAATGGGACTTGTTTTACTAGTGATAATGATCCTTATGGTTATGACATATGATCAAGTTATTATCAGATATAGCATCATTGGTTTATTAATAATTATTTCTGTCATTAAGAGACATACATTAAAATCTATTATTTCCGGCCTCGGGAAGAATGGGTAACCTAGTCGGATGCTGAGTGAATGATTATGATTAGCACAAAAAAAGATTTAAAAGAATACCTAGAACAGGACAGAATACAGCTGGGTATAGTAAGAAAACATCCACGTCCTTTTCTGGATGAAATATGGAAATATGAGATTCAATTAAGAAAGTATGAATATTGGATTAATTCTAAGGCTTCACTTGTGAGAAAAATGATGTGTGCCTTTCACAAGTTTATACATTATCGTAAATCGATTAAATTAGGCATATCTATTGCCCCAAATACTTGTGGAAAAGGATTATCAATTGCGCATCATTCCTGTATTCAAATCAATAATCATGCAAAAATCGGGGAAAACTTACGTATTCATGAAGGCGTAACGATTGGTGCATCGGGAGGAGATAAGGCTCCGACTATTGGAAATAATGTGTTCCTTGGTTCCGGATGTAAGATTATGGGTGATGTGCATATTGCTGATAATGTTGCAATAGGCGCGGGAGCCATCGTAGTTAAGGATTGTACAGAACCTGGTTCGACATATGCAGGAGTGCCGGCTAGTAAAGTGAGTTCTAACAACTCGGAAGAGTTTGTTTTTTGGTATAAGTACCGTAGTGGAAAGGGAAATGACTAGATGAATCCTATCAGTTACATAAAACAAAAAGGATTAAAACATGGGTTTGAGACTATTTATAAGTATAAATTAGACAAGCTGATCTTAAATATCATGAAGCCATTTCTAAGGCATAAACCGCTGAAGGATATTATTGTTATTGAAAGCCACAACGATTTTGATTGTAATGGTGGAGCTTTCTACGAATATCTGATTAGGAATGGTTACAACAAACGTTATAAAATAGTTTGGTTAATTAAGCATCCTGAAAAAGTTCCTGGTAATCTTCCACATAATGTATCTTGGGTTCCTTTGTATAAGCCTAGCTTTAGAAAGAATTACTACAGGTGGATGGCGAAATGGTTCACATTTGATATGGACATTCAAAAAAAATGTCGGAAAGATCAGGTGACTATTTTCTTTGACCATGGAGCGGTTGCATTAAAGAATGTGATACCGTTTTACAAGGGTTTTGCAAGTAAGGTTGATTATATTTTGTCCCCCTCACATAGTTATGCACCTGTGCTATGCAAGCAATTTAGCATAGATTACCCTAATGATAAGATGTTGAATTTTGGATATCCCAGTGATGATATATATTTTAATGAGAAATCAAATGAAATCAAAAAGATAACTAGTAAAAATTTTAGAAAAAATATTCTCTGGATGCCTACATTTAGGGAGGCCAAAGGAAGCGATAGAGTTGACACTAAGGTGGAATTGCCCTATGGAATACCACTAATTGAAAAAGAGACGGATTTGCTTGAAATTCAAAAAGTACTGGAACAACAGAATGTGCTTCTGGTTATTAAGCTTCATCCATATCAAAAAGAGAGTTCATATATAAAACTACGGGAATTCAAATCAGACAATATTATTTTGCTAGATGCTAATGATGTAAAAAAATATAGAATTGATAATTATAGATTATTAAATAGTGCGGATGCATTAATCAGTGATTATTCGTCTAGCATTTATTCATTTATGTTGAAAGACTGTCCAGTTGCTTTTGTATTGAACGACATGGAAGACTATAAACTTGGTTTTATTGTAGATGATATAGATGAATTTATATTTGGAGATAAGATTTTTTCGTTTGAAGATTTCAATCGTTTTATAAAGAATTGTGCCAATGAAATAGATGAATATAAAGAAAAAAGGAAAGAACTGTCGGATTATATTTATCAATATCATGATGGCGGCGCATGTAAGAGAGTAGTAGAGTTTTTGAAGCTTTAGAAAACTACTTGATTTGAGGTAAACATCATATATAGAAAATGGAGGAACTTTATACAAATGAAAACAGCTTACACTTGTTTTTGCACGGATGTAATTCATGAGGGCCACTTAAATATTCTTGCACATGCGAGGCAGTATGGAAGGGTTGTTGTTGGTTGCCTGAGTGACAGGGAAATGATACGTTGCTCTCGTTTTCCGACCAAAACCGAGGAAGAGCGAATGGAGTTATATAAGTCGCTTGAAGGTGTGGACGACGTTATTCTTCAGGATGATATGAGATATGACGATGCTATAACGAAAATTCATCCTGATTTTGTTGTTCATGGAGATAACTGGACACGGGATGCAGATAAGGTCATAAGAGATCATGTAGTGGAGCTTATTTCGTCTTATGGAGGACAGGTCATTGACGTCCCCTATACATACAATGAAGATGTAAAAAAAGTTGATAGGAGATTAAATGAAAAACTGGCAATGCCTGAATACAGACGAAGCCGACTTCGTAAACTTATTGAAATGACACCCATTGTGAAGGTAATGGAAGCTCACTCTGGATTAACAGGTTTGATAGTGGAAAAGACTGTTGTAGAAAATGATAAGGGAAGACTTGACCAATTTGACGCAATGTGGGTTTCTTCACTTTGCGATAGTACTGATCGTGGTAAGCCAGACATAGAACTGGTTGATATGACATCCAGATTAAACACAATAAACGATATTATGGAGGTGACCACAAAGCCAATTATTCTTGATGGAGATACAGGCGGATTGACAGAGCATTTTGTATACAATGTACGTACTCTTGAACGTATGGGTGTCAGCGCGGTTATTATTGAAGATAAGACTGGACTTAAGAAAAATAGCTTGTTTGGTACGGAAGTTGTCCAGACACAGGATTCTATAGAGAATTTCAGTGCTAAGATTGCTGCTGGTAAAAAGGCACAGTTATCAGATGATTTTATGATAATTGCTCGTATTGAGAGCTTGATTCTCGAACGCGGAATGGAAGATGCATTGGAACGTGCTTTTGCATTTACGGCAGCTGGCGCAGATGGAATTATGATTCACAGCAGAAAAAAAGATCCTACAGAGATTTTTGAGTTCTGTGATAGATTTCGTGAAAAAAATAAAGAAACACCCATTGTGGTTGTGCCTACTTCTTTTAATCAGGTTAAAGATGGCGAACTTGCCTTACATGGTGTAAACATAGTAATCTACGCGAATCAGTTAATGCGTGCCGCTTTTCCGGTTATGAAAAAAACGGCTGAAAGTATTTTAAGAGCTCATAGGGCGCAGGAAGTAGATTCTTCGCTTATGCCATTTAAAGATATAATTCGTTTAATTGATGAGATCTAAAAAACTACAATTACAACAGTTGAGTCAGGAGGAATGAATAAATGTACTACACAAACCCTAATTTGATTAATCTTGAACGTATTGTTTATCAAAACAATAGAAAGGACTATCTGCGCCTTGATTTAAATGAAAACCCCGGAGGTATTAATGAAGAATTTGTGCAGAAGGTATTGAGTGAGATTACGCCAAATTTCCTGTCACAATATCCGGAGACACAGGAATTTACAGATTGTCTCGCGGACTTCCTTAAGGTTAAAGAGGACAATCTGTGTTTGGTTAATGGGTCTTCAGAAGGAATAAGACATGCAATTGAAGCTTTTAGTTCTGAAGGTGGAAAAATTGTCGGTGTGACACCATCATATGCAATGTATGAAGTTTACGCTAGGATGTACGGTCGTCAGTATATTTCGATTCCATACAATGAAGATCTGACAATTACAAGCAAGGACATTATAAAATATTTGAATCCTGATATTCAGATGCTGATATTATTAAATCCCAATAATCCTATTGGAAATGCATACAGTACTGAAGAATTTGAAGAGATCCTTGAGGTCGTCAAGAAGTATGAGATTACGCTCCTTATTGATGAGGCGTATATGTATTTCTACAATAATACTTTCATTAAATATGCCATAGAAAATGAGCACATTCTTTTGACTAGAACTTTTTCCAAATTGTTTTCGTTGGGTGGGCTGCGTTTAGGTTATGTTGTTGGACATCCTAAGACGGTTAAGATGATTTCTACACTAATTACTCCTCATAATACAAATGCGTTCGCAATGTTATTTGCACAGAGGATAATTGAAGAGCCTGGTATGTTACAGGAGATGATTGATATTCAATTGGGAGGAAAGAAGTTTATTGTGGATTCACTTCGGAGTCATGGTTATGAGGTAAATGCACAAGAAGGCAATTTTATTTTTGTAAAACCGAGATTTAAAGATGCAGATATCATTGTTGAGCGTATGAAAGATGAGAAGAAGATTCTGATTAAATCTTATAATGGAATCGGTTTTCTTGGAAAGTGCCTAAGGGTCACAACCGGTGGAGAGGAATATATGAGGAGATTCCTTAATGCGCTTTTGGAAATAGATTGTGAAGCATAGTTTTAGAAAAATACACGAGGTTTAAAGATGAAGGCGATTATTCTTGCTGCTGGAAAAGGCAGTCGTATATCTGATAAGATTGGCGGGATACCTAAATCCACTCTAAAACTTGAAGATGGTACACCTTTAATTAGACGTGAAGTTATTAATATGTTGGATAGAGGTATCATGCCAATAGTATGCGTAGGATATAAAAAAGAACTGATTATAGAGGCTCTAAGGGGCCTTGATGTAAAGTATTACCATAATCCTTTTTATTCGATTACCAATAATATAGTAAGCTTGTGGTTTGCGCAAGATGAGTTTGGAGGAACGGATGATATATTGCTTACCAGTGCTGATTTGTATTATCCGGGCGTTTTTTTAGATATGTGTTCTGAAGCTGAAGGTGATGTTGCGATGACGGTAGACAGTTCCAGAATAGAAAGTGGAGATTTTTATTTCAGCGTCAAGCAAGGCATCATACAAGAATATGGTCCGAATACTCCTTTAGTGAAAAGAAATTATGAATACATGGGATTAACAAAGATAAAAAAGGACTTTGCGCCATATGTAAAGGGAAAAATAGTTGAATATATAAATACAGAAAAGTTTGATAGATATTTTGAAGATATGATTATTTCAATGAATATGTCTGAAAATAAGCCTATCAATTTTATTGATGTTAAGGGGAGTTTTTGGCGTGAATTTGATTTCTATGATGACTATTTAGCCATTTTGGATTATGAGAGAGAAGAAAGAAAATGATGGATGGAAAGAACGATATCAGAATGAGCATATTAGAATTGTGCCATAGACTTGGGACAAATGCTGCTCATTTGGGAGGATGCCTTTCTCTGGCGGATATCATGCATGTTCTATACTCGGAAGTCCTAAAGTACAATCATAATGACCCTTTAGATGAAAACAGAGATAGAGTTATAATGAGTAAAGGTCACGGATCTATTGCAATGTATTCAGCAATGTATGAAGTAGGGCTGATAAAAGATTTAGATTGTATAGGTGATTTGACAGGGAAGGACAATATTTATTACAAGCAAGAGGTAAGATCTCCAAATAATAGAATTGAGTTTTCGTCGGGAAGTCTCGGACAAGGTCTTGCGTATGCTATTGGTATTGCGTGGTCGTTAAAACAAAAAGGAAATAATACATCAAAAGTATATGTTTTTATAGGTGATGGTGAGTGCGGTGAAGGCTCTGTATGGGAAGCTGCCTCTATAGCAAGTCATCTTAAGCTTGACAATATTGTTGCAATTGTTGACAAAAATGATTTACAGATAGACGGATGGGTTCGTGATATTAACAGTCAGGAATTGATGTGTGAGAGATGGAAAAGCTTTGGCTTTGAAGTTCTTGAAATAAACGGGCACAATCCCAAAGATATAAAAAAAGCTCTTACAATAGAAATAACAGGAAGCCCCAAGGCCATTATTGCGCATACAGTTAAAGGAAAGGGATTAAGCTTTGTAGAAAATGATGCGGAGTGGCATCAAAATGTAGTAACTGATGATTTGTATGAAAAAGGAATGCTTGAATTGAGAGGGGCTGAGGGGTTATGAGGTATACAGAGCAAACAATCAATGACATTCACCGGCTTGATTCCAGGAAAGCAGTAGGCTTTGCACTTGAGAACTTATATAATAATGATAAAAGAATTACTTGCGTATATGCAGACGTAGGTAGTAGGTTTTCTGTTAAAGGAAAGATGGGACCTAATGATGTTGAAATCGGTATTGCCGAACAGACATTAATACCAATGTTGGGAGGAATGTATCATGAGGGATATATTCCTTTCGGAATAGCTTACGCCCCATTTATAACGATGCGTGCCGCAGATCAGATACGGATGACTGTAGGTGAGATGGGGTTAGGAATAAAATTGGTAGGTGGATCCGCCGGACTGGTTTCAGGAAACTTGGGTGCGGCATCGTTGGCACTTGATGATATTGCGGCAATGAGAGCAATTCCTAATATGACGATAGTGTCACCTTCTGATTGCTTTTCAGAAGTTAAGCTGTTCGAATATGCAGCCTGCCACGATGAGCCAGTTTATATAAGATTGACGGGAAACACATTAGATTGCATCTATGACAAGGACATTGATTTGAACAATAATAAATCAATGGTTGTTTTTGAGGGCGGAACCAAAGCTGTAATATATTCGACAGGATCTGAAACATACAGAGCTATAAAAGCAGCTGAGGTCTTGAAGATGAAAGGCATTGGTGTGACTGTTGTCGATATGCTTTTTCTTAAACCTATTGATACTAGTGCTCTTGAAAAATTCTCAGCCATTAATACAGTTTTTACGGTGGAAGAGCACAATGTAATAGGCGGATTAGGAAGTGCTGTTTCAGAATATATTTCAGAAAACACAAATCAGACATTGTATCGAATAGGAGTTAACGATAGTTATTTGTACCCGGATTCATATGAAAGATTATTACATGCGACATGCTTGAACACTGATGGATTGGTTGAAACTATCTTAGAAAAGCTATGAATGAATTAGCTATTCTTTTAGCTGCTGGGTGCGGTACAAGGTTAAGACCTATAACAAATACTACACCCAAACCACTTGTGAAAGTAAATGGAAGAGCAATGATTGAAACAGTCATTGATAGTCTTATAGCAAGAGGTGTAAAGGAATTCATTGTTGTTACCGGCTATTTATCTGAACAATTTGAGTATCTCGCAATTAAGTATTCGAATTTAGAATTGGTATATAATAAAGACTATGATATTTTAAATAACAGTTCATCTTTATGTCGCCACCGTCTGAAAACGGGGTACCAGACCGCTACTCGCGGGAAAGTAGGCCGCTGAAAAAGGGAAATCAAACCGGCGGCAAAGTTTTTCAAAAATTCTTTCTCTGTACCCACACATATTGTTTGTGAAGAGTTATTAGAAACGGAATGTAATGTCTTTATTTGTGATTCTGATCTCTACGTAAGCGATAGCACCATCTTTGATGCTCAGCTCAATCATTCCTGCTACTATGGCAGAATGGTTAAAGGTCATTCGGATGACTGGGTATTCGAGCAGGATGATGAAGGCTGTATCACCAGAGTTGTCAAGGTTGGAGATGACTGCTTCAACATGATCGGCGTGGCTTGGTTTATGAAAGATGATGCACACAAACTGGGTGCATTGATAAAAGAAAGATACGGAACAGACGGTTTTGAAGACTTGTTCTGGGATGATGTTGTTAATGAAAACTTGGATAAGTTGAGTCTAACTGTGCACGAAGTGTTTGAAGGTCAGCTTGTTGAGATTGACACGGTGGATGAGTTGAAGGTGATAGATAAGTCCTACTCCTAAAAGGATAATTGATTATTTAATCGGTGAATGTATGGATGAATTATTCGATTTTCAAGATATATCAAGAAGTGAAGCAACAATAAGAAAGACATGGGGTGAATTTAGGTCAGCTTTGGCAAATAAAGAGTTTACCTATGATGATACACATAAAGCTTTAAGTCATACATTCTTGAGAGTATTTGATGATACACATTCTCATATGCAGGATGAATTGAAAAAACCATTTTCATTTTTGAAATCAAAAGTGCTTGTAAGAGGAACAAAAATAAGGCCAGATGAAACTCCTGATTATAATAGAATGATTCCTGTCGCAGAATATATTAAGGATGATAACAGATTTAGTCCGCCTGGAATAGAGTGGTTGTATCTGGCTGTGGGAAACAATAGACTGGATGCATTGTTATGTTCAAAGACCGAGTGTCGCGTGGAAAAAAATGATAGGTTTGCATCATGTGTTTTTGAGATTGATAATAGTACGGAATGCTTATTTCTTATGGATTTGACCGTGTCTGATGATTCCACTTATGAAGAAAATAATAAGCGATTAGAGCTTGCTGGTCAAAAGTATAAGAATAAAGCAGTGCGAAGGAGCCTTCAGATAGGCATTCCGATTCCGATAAATTTGGAAGAAAAGAAGAAAATGGAAGCCGAGATAGGAAAATGGGTATTTAATACATATATGAAGTTGTTGTCAGAACAGATTTTCTTGCCTTTGGATAGTACCGATGATAAAAGTTTAATGTATGCACCTTTCCAGTGCCTAGCTAAGTATTTTATATCTAAAGGATATTCCGGAATCATTTACAAGAGCACAGTTTGTCAAAAAGGCAAGAATGTAGTTTTATTTGATAAGCGATATGCAAACCCAGTAGGAAAGATATTCATTGAGGAAACTATCGTATAAATAGAAAAGGGTCGCCAATTCACACAGTTAGAAGGCATACAATAATTTTAAACACATTGCAAACTATATGATAAATTTCAGAAGGTAAATATATTGTGAAAAACACAAGAAATATCTCCAGTAAGACGATAAAGAGTCTTTATGCACATTCGGGTAACACCTGTGCTTTTCCAGGATGTAATCAAGTGTTGGCATATAACGAGGATTTGATATTGAGTAATATTTGCCATATATATGGATTAAATCCGGGTAGTGCAAGATATGATGAAACAAAGGGGGATGAGGGATATCTGAATTCAGAGGAAAACTTGATTCTTTTGTGTCCGACACATCATGCTCTTATTGATAAGGATGAAGCAAATTTCCCTGTGGAAACTTTGAAGGCAATAAAATCGACTTGGGAATTATTTATTAAGGAGTCACTTTCTTCTAAAATTAGCTACAATACATCCAGTATCAATTATGATATAGAAGCTATTTTCGATTACTATGTTAACGAAATAGGAAATCGAGAGATTACCAAAGATGAAATAAAAAAAGAGGTTGAGATATTTTCTAAGCAATCATTAAATGTAAAAACAGTAATGATGAAGATATTGGATGTTGTCCATGACGATCCACAACAGACTTATGGAAATTTGAGTGGCTATGATTTTAATATGATGTCAGTCATAAATGAGCTTGCCGGTGGAATGGAAGATAAGTTAAGTATTATCAAATATCTTATGGATAGAAACTACATTGAAGAAAGTCGGTACAATGGATATACTGAAAGATCATTTTATATGACAGAAGATGGCACATATATTGATTTGTCAAAAAACTATCATTACAGGATAGAGAATGGACTTTGGTCAGTGTTGCATAAGGGACAGATTTTGGATGCTGTATATAGAACACATCATATGTTGTAAAGTCAAAATGAGCGAGAATATATGAACGACAAGATTTATAAAATATTCATATCATCCACCTACAAGGATCTGAAAGAGTATAGGCAGAAGGTTATTGATGCTATTCTTAAGATGCAGTTTTTGCCTGTTGGCATGGAAATGTTCAATGCTTCAAGTGATAGTCAATGGAAGATAATTACAGATACCATCGACGACAGCGATTACTATGTTCTGATACTTGGGAAGCGCTATGGTAGTGTGATGGATAAAGGCTCTGATAAAGGAATGAGTTACACTGAACGTGAATTCCGTTACGCCATGGATCGTGGAGTGCCTTGTATGGGATTTCTTGTTCATGACGAAGCTGACATTAAGGCATCTAACATGGAATCTGATCCGGAAAAGCTTGCGAGACTTAATTCATTTAGAAAGCTTGTTGAAGAGAATGGTACTGTAAATTATTGGAAGAATTCTGATGAGTTAGCTGGACAGGTTAGGTCTTCGTTAGAGGCAGAGGTAAAAAAGCATCCAAGAAATGGATGGGGCAGGAATATATCGTGCGGAAATAAATTTGGGCAGATGGAAGGCGAAAATGATGTAGTTACCAACCTGGACTCTGATGCTCTGATTCATGAGGGAATTGACATCTCTGATGAAGATGTTCTTCAGGATTATCTGTGGGGCAGATATGAAAAGGACGAAAACGGTTGGTATTATAAGAAAGTTCCTGACGGAAGACACATTCGTAGGGCACTGTCCCAAGATATAATACTTGAGGAGGGTACTTTCAAAGACGATAAGCTGATAGAAGGTGTAAGTTATAACTGGATTTTAAAGTTCTGGAAAGTTGATGCAGAGGGCGATGAGGATTTGGATGCACCGGCGCCAACAATTAAAGAATTGACAGAAGATACTCCACATGAGGATATCAGTTGGTCAATAGAAATGCAGTATGGTGGGAACGTAGATTTTTACAGTTTTGAAGATTATATTGAACACGAAGGGATTGATAAGTATTACGTAGCCGATAAAAAGGTCTATGGCAATGGGAAGAAGATTAAGCTACTCAATATGAGAACGCTTGAAAGCTTTCTTTTTGAACATGATCCTAAAGAGTTGAAGTATCTGAAGACAGGTGAGATTGAAACTGATTTTGACGAAGAGGTGGAAGATTTAGATTTCTCTGGACTACTGAAAGAGATTGATGTAAAGCAAGAGAAGTCAAAAGCGTACACGGTGATTGAAGTAATAATTCGTGAGGCTGATAAAACTCTTTCAGTAAAAGATATTTCTGATGCTTGCGCCATGACTCCTAACACTGTGAAACGGATCGTATCAAAATTGATAGAAGAAGGGAAAGTGGAGAGAGCCGGTTCAAATAAAAATGGTGGATTTCGTTGGATAGGATAGAAGCACTATGTTTATTAATTATCATGGTATTTTATCAAGCGTCATTTCCATAGGAACTTGAAAACACACTTTGGTCATCGTACTTCTTGATAGCTTACCAAACAAAGTGCGACAACCTTCAAATACACAAAAAGGAAAAATCAAACATGAACGTATCAAAGTTAGTAGAAATAATCGGATCAGACTTTTACACAGGCGTTCCAGACAGTCAGCTTAAAGCTCTTTGTAATTATCTGATGGACACATATGGCATCGATCCTAAACATCATATCATTGCTGCTAATGAAGGTAACTGTACGGCTCTGGCTGCCGGATATCACCTAGCAACCGGGAAAGTTCCTGTTGTCTATATGCAGAATAGTGGCGAGGGTAATATCATTAATCCGGTGGCATCACTCCTCAACGATAAGGTTTATGCGATACCCGTGGTTTTCATCATAGGCTGGCGTGGAGAACCAGGTATTCATGACGAGCCTCAACATATCTACCAGGGAGAGGTGACCACAAAACTGCTTGATGATATGGAAATTGCCAACTTTGTGATTGGTAAGGATACGACTGATGATGAAGTTGAAGCGAAGATGGCGGAGTTCAGGACCATTTTATCCACAGGTAAGGATGTGGCTTTCGTCATCCGAAAAGGTGTGCTTACTGGCGCTCCGAAGGTAGAGTACAAGAACGATAATCACATGGTCCGTGAAGAAATCATACAGCACATAGTAGCCGCTTCTGGTGAGGATCCGATAATCTCAACCACAGGTAAGGCGAGCCGTGAGCTGTTTGAGACCCGAGTGGCTAATAACCAGTCTCACAAGTATGATTTCTTGACGGTTGGATCAATGGGACACAGTTCTTCCATTGCTCTTGGTGTTGCTATCAATAAACCCGAACAACGTATATGGTGCATCGACGGTGATGGAGCAGTTCTTATGCATATGGGTTCCATGGCTGTGTTAGGCTCAAATAAACCGAAGAATCTGATTCATGTTGTTATCAATAATGGTGCACATGAAACGGTTGGAGGCATGCCTACAGTTGCTGGAAGCATTGATCTCGTAAAGATAGCTATAGCCTGCGGTTATCCGAATGCAGTATGCGTGGATAATTTCGATGACTTGGATAAGGAACTGGAGAACGCGAAAGACAGAAATGAACTGAGTCTTATTGAGGTAAAGTGTTCCATCGGCGCGAGAGAAGATCTTGGAAGACCAACTACGACAGCTCTTGAGAATAAACAGAACTTTATGGAATATTTGAAAAGTTTGTAATGAACTATGTTTGCATTTTATAAGACTAGGGGCATTAGTTTGATTGATAAACTTGACGAACTCTTTTCACTATACGGTTATTGTCTTAATACTCTTCATAGCTTCGAATTCCCAGGATCTTCGGGAATGGCAAAGATGCAGGAGATTATGGCAGATTTCCATAAGGGGATTGATTCTATTGGCAGAAATAATGTAATCCGAACTGAAGATTACAGTGTTGGACTGAACGGGCTACCGAAGTCAGATGTGCTCAAGTATTATACGGATCATGGATCGGTCGTGGTAAGACCTTCCGGAACAGAACCGAAACTTAAGATATATATATCAGTCACAGCAGATAATAAAGAATCCGCTATGAGTGAAGAGCAGAGGATAGTCGGAGAGTTGAGTGAAAAGATGAAACGATGAGACGATATATAAAACGGTAATGAATTGTTTTGACCAGGGTCATTGCAGTATTAACCATGACATGATAACAGACCAGAAGAATTGTAGGATTCTTTTATTGAAAACACTAAGATTGTGTAGTAACATGGAATCATGTTGAATAACTCATTAAAAAAACTAAGCATATACTCCATTATAGAGGATATATTCCTGATTACAGTAGGGATATATCTCTCTTTTTTGGTGTACAATTCTGCCCCTTTATGGTTGGATATTTCTGATACTACAGAGCAGAATATCTTTGCAACCCTTGCTATTATGGTGGGTGTGAAGCTTATCGCTGTTTTGCTCTCGTGTGATCGAAGGGATAGAAAAAAACTGTCTATTTATGTGGTTCTTGCACTTATTGCTGCATTAGTCTTCTTCTTGTCTTATGAATCTACAGGATATTCATTCCTTTCATTTCTTCCACTTATAACGCTTGGTATGATTGGTACTGATTACAAAAAAGCAACGAGGTTCTGCACGTTCTTCTTGGCTCTTTCAGTAGGCATCATCATAGTCCTTGGTGTAAGTGGTATAATCCCTAATTTTGTTTATCTGAGGGATGGGGTTATAAGAAGCACTTGGGGACATGGATTTCCTACAGATTTTGCATCTTATATAGTTTTTATATGTATACTTGCATGGATTGGATGGGGTAAGGTTTCGGATTGGTTCTTCATGGTCTTTGGATTCATTTCTCTTCAGATATCGTATTTCGTTACAAATAGCAGAACCGGTACTGTATGCAGTGTTCTGTTTATAGTCTTTGTCTTAGTTCATATGTTTTCAGATATAGAAAGCATTTCAGAGAACAGAGTCTTTAAGAAGATGATAAGTGGAAAGATAAGACTTGTATTTAAGTGGGTGATTGCATTTGCCTTTCCATTGTTTGCTGTTTTCTTTTTTGGGACAATGTACCTATATTCAAAAGGAATTCCAATAGCGTATAAAATGGATTTTCTTATGTCCAGCAGAGTTAAGCTTTCTCTCGAGGCATTCAGAGAACATGGACTTACTCTCTTTGGCACAGCCTTTGACCAGATTGGAGCTGGTGGAACAACCTTTGCAAATGAGGGTTACAATTTTGTTGACAGTTCATATCCTCTTATACTGCTTCGCTATGGATTGATAGTTCTTATAGTAGTGGCTATATATTGGGTGGCTATGACTTGGACAGGAATAAAGCTTAAGGATTGGCGTCTGGCTCTTGGACTTTTACTTATTGCATTTCATTCAATCTCGGAACATCATTTTCCAGAATTCAATTATAATGTCTTTCTTGTGATGCCATTTGCAGTTCTTGGTTCAAAAGCAGTATATTTGAATAATACAGATGCCATAATGGAGGGTAGTAGTAAGAAGAATACGGTTGGCATTTATGAGAGTAAACTAAGCAAGGTGTGGATTTGCTTTATTTATTCGTCGGCTACCATTTTCTTTTTCATTGCATTCTATTTATTTATACCATGTGCATTGTCCCAGTTTAGAACATGGGCTGATATCACTCATTTGCTTGAACTTGAAGAGTATGGCATGAAGCTTATATGTGAGGCTACATGTTTTATATTGCTCGTTATAGCTGCATTTATTATAGCTGTATTTAAACTTGTAGGATGTTTTGTTTATAACAGGAAAGGAACTAAGTGGTACTTGAGTATCATGGCCTTATCCATCCTTGCGTTTATAGGAATCTATGCATTTACTGAGAGAGTTATAACAAGACCTGAGAATGATCAATCTGAAGTGCTTATGGCAGATGATGAAGCGGTAAGAGTAGCTGGCGAAGCTCTTGGTATTTCTGGAGGTAAGCTCTATTCAAATACCCTGCCAGAACTCTATTCTCGTAAATATGGTTTCTTTAGTAAGTCTATATTTGATGGTGAAGAACTGGCTCGTTACGAAAAAACAACTGTCATAATGAATTCTGATGAGGAGGCAATAGTCTTCCTGGGTAAAGGCTTCCTCTATGCGGATATTTCTGAAGAACATGCTATGTATTCAAATGATGAGGTGGTTATAGAAGCACTTGAGAAGGCCGGATATCATTTCACAGGATATTATGCGAAGGAGAGGACTGTTGATTACAGTATTCATCAGGTTGAGTCTCTTCGTGCCGGTACATACACAGTTCATTATGAACTGTCAATTCCTGAAGATTCAGAGACTATGAATGTATCTGATGATACAATAGTATGCGGAATCTATGTCAATAAGTTTTGGGATTCAGACCCGATTGAATTCGAAAGATTAACTCGAGCACATTTTGGTAAGGATGGAACTTGCGTGGCTGAGCTAAAGTGCTACATACCTGAAGGTCGTGATATAGGTATACGTATGTGCAGGATAGATGGAAATGAAGTGGTTATAGATAAGATAACATTTAAGAAAACACCGGATTATGATATTCATACGACTTACGATGATAAGGGACGGAGAATAAAAGAAGTATACTTCACAAATGAAGGTGAACCGTATGAGATGGAGGATGGATACTTCGCATGTGAATTTGGATATGATTCTGATGGAAATGAATCGAGTTATTTATATCTGGATTCAGATGGTAATCCTATGATTACCAATAAGGGTTATGCTGAACTAAAGAGAGAGTATAATTATAAAAAACAGGTGACTCGTGAGGATTATATTGGACCTGATGGTGAGCATATAATGCTTACCGATGGGTATTCGGCAGTTGAGTATAGGTATGATGATTCAGGCAATAGGAGTGATATAAGATATTTCGATGATCAGACTCCGATTATGATAAGGGGAAACTATTCGAAACTCGTTAAGACATTTAATGAGGATAAGCGAGTTATCCGTGAGGAGTATTATGATACAGAAGGGAAACCGGTGCTAATTTCTTCAGGATATGCATCTATAGATTACGAATATGATGAAGATGGAAATGAAACTTGCAGAAAGATATATGGTACAGCCGGTGAGCCCGTCATATGTACTTCGGGATATGCCGTTTTGAAACGTGAATACAGCGAGAACGGTAAGGTTATAAGAGAGAATTACTATGGGACGGATGGTGAACCACTTACTTTATCGTCGGGTTATGCAGTACTGGAATACACATACGATGACTATGGCAATCGTACTGATACACATTACAAGAATGCTTCGGGTTGGGATTATATGATGTGGAATCAGTATAGTACGGTTCATGTAGACTATAATGGTAGGAATCAAGCTGTAAAAGAATCATATACAGACTCTATGGATAGACCTGTGTTGAAACCGGAAGGTTATATGTGTGTACTCAGGGAATATGATGAAAAAGGAAGAAATACTCTCATTAAATATGCTGATAAAGAGGGACGTCCTGTGAATATCACAGCGCGATATTCCATAATAAGGAGAAGTTACAATGATAAGAATCAGATAATCCGCGAGGATTACTGTGATACGAAAGATGAGTTGACATATACTGATCAAGGCTTTGCGTCGATAGAATATGGTTATGATGAGGCTGGTAATCAGACAGATATATACTATCTGGATACCAAAGGTATGTCTGTTGAAATAACTAAACTTTATGCAAAGATACATAGAGAGTTTAATGAATTTGGTCAAATTATAAAAGAAGAATACTTTGATAAAAAAGGTAAACCTATACTTTGTTCCGGTGAGTACGCATGTCTTACACGTGAATACAATAATCTGGGGCAGATAATAAAGGAGTCATACTTTGATAGAAAAGGTGATGCTGTTCTCTGTGTTGGCGGATATGCTTCACTTGAAAGAACCTATGATAGTTCCGGGAATCTGATATCTGAAAAGTATTATGATGTTGATGGCGAACCTGTAAGAAATACATATTCTTATGCGGAACTAAGAAGAGCCTATGATGAAGGAAAGAGGGTTCTTTCAGAATCCTATCACGGTAGAGAGGGTTCTCCTGTTAATTGTATAGACGGGTTTTCGGTGGTAAAATATGAATATGATAAGAATGGAAACAGAACTAAGGCCAGTTATTATAATGCTTTTGGAAAACTTGTTCCGGGCAAAGAGGGGTATGCTCAGTTTGTGAGGACTTATGATGCCAAGAATCATTTGACAAAAGAAGAGTATTATGATGCTGAAGGAAAGCCTTTTGTGTTTTCTGCAGGTTATTCAATGATTGAATATGAGTATGATATAAATGGAGACCAGGTTCTGGTTGTTTATTATGACCGTAGAGGTAAGCTATGTTATAACTGGAATAGATATAATAGAATTGCCAAAAAGTATAATGAATACCATCAGAATGTGAGGGAGACTTATCAAGATGAATATGGAGAAAATGTGTTCCGTGGCGATGGATTCGCAACTATCGAGAAAGATTATGATGAACAGGGCTTCCTCATAGAACAAAGATTTTTAGATGCGGATGACAAATCATCGATGTATAGGGATGGTTATTCCATACTCCGTCGGGAGTATGACGACAAGCATTTTCTGATACGTGAATCATATTTCGGTACGGATGGAAAACCAATTAATACTAATGCTGGTTATGCTGTAATTGAAAATGAATACGATGAGAAGGGTAATGTCACGGAAACGCGTTATCTTGATGTTAATGGGGATTTGGTAGAATGATCAGAGACAACCAAAGATATATGACGGTCATGAAGGTGATTCTTGATGTCATAATCATGATAATTGCATATTTGATCTCTATGTTTATAGCCTTTGGAAAGGTTATGGAGAATTATCTGTCTTTCAGAGGGTATATGTTCATCCTTGCCGGTATGATAGTTGTATATCTTATCTTGTATAGAACATTCAATCTCTATAATCCTAAGAAACTTCTGGGTTATTTTCGATTGGTTGGAAACATATTGGCATCGAACATAGTTGGTATTATGCTTCTGACGCTTTTCCTCTACCTTTTTAGGAAACACGGGAATATCATGCATTTCTCTATCAAGGTTGTTGTATGGTTCTTTATACTTAATACCATGATGCAGATAATTGAGCGTTTTGCTGCTAGAAAGTTTCTTGCCTATTACAGAGGGCAGAGTGCACATCAAAGACATGTTCTGCTTGTTGGCTATTCGCCTGCATCAAGTAGATTGATAGATGCCATAAAGAGGAATCCAGGATGGGGATGTGCTATAGACGGAATACTTGATGATATAGTTGACATAGGGACAGAATATCGACATGTAAGAGTTACCGGGAGACTGGATAAACTTTCGGATATCTTAGCAGATCAAAACACTGACGAAGTCGACATAACTCTCCCTCTTGCTGCATATGGAAAGCTTGGAGAGATAGTTGCAACCTGTGAAAAGTATGGCATACATACGAAGTTTATTCCGGATTATTCAGAAGTAATCAATTCAAATCCTGTTACCGGGGATATGGATGGAGTGGCAGTTATTAATATCAGAAACGTACCGCTGGCGGATCCTGTGAACAGGTTTGTGAAGAGATTGGTGGATATTATAGGGTCACTGTTCTTTATTATTCTATTCTCACCGGTGATGCTGATAACTGCTATAGCAGTAAAGCTTTCATCTCCGGGACCGATAATTTTCAAGCAGAGAAGGGTAGGCTTCCACAATAAGGAATTCAACATGTACAAATTCCGTTCTATGGCTGTGCAGGATCCGAAGGAAGAAAAGAAGGGTTGGACTACTAAGGGGGACCCTAGAGTCACGAAGGTAGGTAAGTTTATCCGTAAGACCAGTATAGACGAACTTCCGCAGTTCTTTAACGTCCTTTTTGGAACTATGAGTATAGTCGGACCAAGACCTGAAAGAAAACAGTTCGTAGAGGAGTTTATGGAAGAGATTCCTCGTTATAATGTCAAGCATCAGGTGCGACCGGGTATAACCGGCTGGGCACAGGTAAATGGCCTTCGTGGAGATACCAGTATATCTGAAAGAATCAAGTATGATATCTATTATATAGAGAACTGGACTATATGGTTTGATATCAAAATCATGTTCTTGACGGTGTTTAAAGGTTTTGTTAATAAAAATGCTTATTGATAGCATTATATATTGATTTGTGTTATACTAACTCTAACTGTGTGGACTTGGCATAGTCGACAGTTAGAGTTGTTTTTATGTGACAGTTTCACAGAAATTATAAGGCTAGGAGAGAAAAAATGCAGACTAACAGGGCGAAGCATCTGGATTTCATATTGCTTGATATTCTTTGCATCATTGCATCTTTTTGGTTTGCCTTTAGTATAAGAAAACCAGCGAATGAAAAATCGTACATTGTGCTGGCTCTTATTACTGTACTCTGTTATGGATTTCTGGTTCTTCTTAAACCATATCATAGTGGTATCATCCGTAGAAATGTTTATAAAGAGATAAGAGTAATAGTAGAAATAAATACTATAATCTTTGCACTTATTAATCTATATCTTTTTGCGTCAAAAGAATCTGAGACGTATTCTCGAGTTGCTCTGTTCCTTTTCTATATATTTGATCTTATCCTTATGCTTATAGGACATGTAGCTCTGAAGGCATTCCTAAGGAAGAAGTACAGCCAGGATGAGAACAGGACAAAGGTTCTGATAGTGACATACCGACGCCATCTCGATTCTATGCTTGAGGCTATTAAGGCTTCAAATAAAGGTTTCTACCGTGTTGAGGCAGTTGCACTTCTTGATAGGGATAGGGATCCTGATGATCTTAAAAAGAATCTTAATGTTATTTATAGGGATGATATACTTGCGTATTTCAAACAGAGTGTAGTTGATGACGTGTTTATCAGGGCAAAGAGAGAAGAAGTTAATGAACTGACGAATACCTTTCTTTCGATGGGCGTGAATGTTCACCTGGTTATGAACGTCATCATTGATGAGCTTCCGAATGCAAAACTATCCAGTGTGGGTAAATACTCAGTTCTTTCTACCGGTATCAATAGGATCACTATAGGTCAGCAGATAATAAAGAGAGCTTTTGATATCTTCGTGGGAATAATTGGACTAGTATTTACAGGGTTATTCTTTATAATCCTTGCACCTATCATTAAGATTCAGGCGCCGGGACCGGTATTCTTCTCTCAGACAAGAGTGGGAAAGAATGGTCGTAAATTCAAGATGTATAAGTTCCGTTCTATGTACGTAGATGCTGAAGAGCGCAAGAAGGAACTGATGTCTCAGAATGAGATGAACGGGCTTATGTTCAAAATGGAAAATGATCCTCGTATATTCCCTGCAGGAAACTTTATACGTAAAACAAGTATAGATGAGTTCCCTCAGTTCCTTAATATCCTTAAAGGAGATATGAGTTTGGTCGGAACTCGTCCACCTACAGTTGATGAATTTGAACAGTATCATAGACACCACCTCAGTCGTCTCGCAATGAAGCCGGGACTTACAGGAATGTGGCAGGTGTCCGGGAGGTCGGATATAACAGATTTCGAGGAAGTAGTTAGACTTGATAATGAATACATACGTAACTTTACACTGGGACTTGATATAAAGATTATAATAAAAACTTTTGGAGCAGTGCTGGGGGCAAAGGGATCGAAATAGTTTCGTTCTAAAAACAATGAGATTTTGATGAATTAATATGGGAACAATTAATGCATTAAACTTAATAATGATAGTGATGAATATGCTTGTTGTGCCATATTTCGCAGGCTATGCGTTGCTTCGTATGCTTGGATTGGAAGTTGTGGGAGAACCGAGAAAACTCTATGAGAAGACTCTTCGTAATGTACGTCATGGTATGAGACTCTTTTCCGGAATGCTGCTTAGTATGACAGTATTCCTAGCGACGGCACTGCCTGTAACGTGGTTCAAAGGGTCTTTCTATACTGTTCTATGGATCACTTTGGGAGTGACGATTTTCTTTGTAGTATTTGGTATCGAAAGACTTGTGTGTTCGAAGAATAAAAAGGATACAAAGAAATCGAGTCAGAACAGAAGAGACTCTGATAAAACCTGGGACCTAATTAAAGCACACAAGGAAGAAACCGTCCTTATCATCATATGCATCGCAGCTATAGCATATTATCTATATTTTGTTATCTCAAAGATGCATTTTGATGAGGATGATTCCCGTTATATAGTTAACGCTGTGGATATACTCCGTACAGGAAAACTGCTTAGTACTGATCCTACCACAGGTGGACCGATAACTGAATTCTATGGTGATTTCAAGAAGGATTTTCTTTCACCATGGTATGGCTATATAGCATATATTTCTAAGATATGTTTCATTCATCCGACTGTTATGGCACATACCATAATGCCGGTTGTATATACGCTTATAATAGCTGTTCTGATGTTTGATATAGGAATAGAAGTATTCAATAAAGATATATTAAAGACGAGCATATTTGTTACTTTTATGTTTATGCTTTATGTTTTTGGAGCGTACAGTAGAACTTCAGCTCTGGCTATGAAGTCTTACAGACAGTGGCAGGGAAAGGCTATGGTTGCATCCTTTGGACTTCCGTTGCTTATATTGCTATATATGATTCTGTACGAAATAAATGATAAGAAGGACATAGGAATTAAATGGCTTATAATCCTTTTTGCGGACACAGCTCTGTGCCTTATGTCAGGTAATGGAATCATATTTTCAGCTATTATGACAGGCTGTTTCGGGCTTATATATACTATTTTGAAGAAGAACTGGCGTATACTCATTTGGACTGTTATAGCGGTTATTCCGAATGCAATTCTGATTATTCTAAGCCAGGTGCTTACAATTAATATGTATCTATCATGATGAGAGGATTCTTAAGATGATTGCAATGATAAGAAACCTCTTCATCGAGGTTTTGGGACAATTGAATATTTACTACGGAGAAGGAGTTATACTTGCTATAGCAGTATTATCCACTATATATCTTTTCGTATCAGAGAAAGAAATCAGGAGAAAGCTTATATATCCTACGATTCTGATATTGGGAGTGGTTCTGAATCCTTTGACTTATTATGTTATAAAGAGTTCACTCTCGTCATACTGGAGGATATTCTGGCTTATCCCGGATGCTATACTTATAGCTCTTGCTGCGGCTAAGTTGGTTTCCGGTATGCCTAAGCTCAGGTTCAAACTGTTGACTATGGCAGTGCTTATGATACTTTTGGTGTTCTTTGGTAAGAATATCTTTAAAAGTGATGAGTTCGGAAAAAGGTACAATCAGTATGGTCTGTCTACAACAGCTATCTGGATAGCAGATGCTATGCTTGAGGCAGATGAGACACCTAGGTGTATATGCCCATATACCATGACATGGCATCTACGTGCTTATAATCCGGATATTGAGACTATGTATGGCAGAGATATAGACGGCTATATAGTTTATACGACACCAGACAGAACTCTTGTCAGTCATAATATAAGTGCAGAGGAACCGGACTATGATGTAATTCTGGATGCGGCTGTAAAGGGTGATTTCAAATTTGTCATAGCTTATGACAGGGCACCTATAGATGATGTGACTTTGTTCCAATACGGATTTGAATACTACAGAAGTATAGATGGTTATGAAATATACATGCAGACTGGAGAACCTATCATCGACCCGGATTGGACTCCTGAAGAAGAATAGCTTATTAAGATTACATGGATAGTAAAGATATAAATAAAACATCCGTAAAAAAGAATATGATCATGAACGCGATACTCACGATGTCGCAGTTCATATTTCCGCTCATTACATTTCCATATGTATCAAGAGTGCTTTTTAAAGAGGGAACCGGAAGAGTTGATTTCGTAGCTTCGGTTGTTACTTACTTCAGCTTCTTCGCACAACTGGGAATTCCTATGTATGGTATAAGAGCCTGTGGTAAGGTGCGGGAGGATAAAGAGGAACTGTCACGAGTTGTGCATGAACTCTTGATCATCAATCTCATCACTTGCCTTATAACATATGCAGTGTACATTCCTGTTATTGCGATAGTTCCGAGGTTTCAGAAGGATATTCCATTATTCATAATAATGGGTTCAACTATACTCCTGAGTGCCATTGGTGTTGAGTGGCTGTATCGTGGGCTTGAGAAATATCAGTATATAACCATCCGTTCGCTGATTTTTAAGGCGATAGCAGTGGTTGCTATGCTTCTTATGGTAAAGACCAGAGATGATTATGTTATTTACGGGGCGATAACAATATTTGCCGCTTCAGCATCAAATGTACTGAACTTCATAAATCTTCGTAAGTATGTAATACTTAAGCCTTTGAAGGGTTATAACTTCCGCAGGCATATAAAGATGATACTGACGTTCTTTGCTATGTCGATAGCGACTGTCATATATACGAATCTTGATAAGGTCATGCTTGGATTCATGAAGGAAGATGCGGATGTCGGACTTTACGGTGCTGCTGTAAAGCTTAAGAATATACTTCTTGCGGTCGTTACTTCTGCAAGTACAGTCTTACTCCCAAGAGCGTCACTCTACGTTGAGAAAGGCATGACAGATGAGTTCCACAGGATACTGAGAAAGACTATGCATTTCATCGTTCTTTTGGCCGTCCCTGTTACGGTATACTTTATACTGTATGCTAAAGAAGGGATACTCTTTCTTTCAGGTGATGATTACAGGGATGCGGCTCCGGCTATGATGATTATTATGCCTACTGTATTTTTGATAGGTATAACAAATGTTACCGGAATCCAAATGTTGGTTCCACTCGGAAGAGAAAAACAGGTACTCTATTCTGAGATAGTGGGTGCTGTTATAGACCTTATGCTGAATGCGATATTCATACCTAAGTTTGGTGCGGCTGGTGCGGCCTTTGGAACGTTTATAGCGGAGATAGGAGTGCTAATATATCAGCTATATGTTATAAGAGATATTCCAGCCAAGCTTTTCCATGAGATAAAGTGGATACATAGTGTCGTTTCGGTTCTTATCGGATCAGCGTTATGTATTGTGTTTAAGTTTTTACACTTCAGTGATAAGGTAGAATTGGATTCGTTTATAAAGCTGGCTATATCAGCAGTTCTTTTCTTTGGGGCATATTATATATATTTGCTGGCAGTGAAGGAACCGCTTGTAGGGGAAATAACTGAGCAGGTGTTGGTTAAGCTTCACCTGAAGAAGAATAAAGTAGATATTTAATAATTCGATACAAGGAGATGACGAACATGAAAGGTATTATACTTGCCGGTGGATCCGGTACTAGACTTTATCCATTAACCAAGGCTGTTTCAAAACAGATTATGCCGGTTTATGACAAACCGATGATATATTATCCATTGTCAACACTTATGCTGGCAGGAATCAGAGAGATACTTATAATCTCCACGCCTAGGGATCTTCCTTGTTTTAAAGAGCTTTTCGGAACAGGTGAACAGTTAGGAATGAGCTTCAGCTACGCTGTACAGGAAAGCCCACGTGGTCTTGCAGATGCTTTCATCATAGGCGAGCAGTTCATAGGTAATGACAGGGTGGCACTTGTTTTGGGCGATAATATTTTCTATGGACAGAGCTTTTCATCAGTACTGAATAGAGCAGCCTCCAGAGAAAAAGGCGCTACTATATTTGGATATTATGTCAGAGATCCTCGTGAGTATGGTGTTGTTGAGTTTGATGAAACAGGTAAGGCTATATCGATAGAGGAGAAACCGGAACATCCAAAGTCGAATTATGCCGTTCCGGGACTCTACTTCTACGATAATGACGTAGTTGAAATAGCTAAGAATGTTAAGCCATCTGCAAGAGGTGAGATAGAAATTACTTCCGTAAATAATGTATATCTTGACCGCGGTGACCTTATGGTTGAAACGCTTGGTCGAGGTTTTGCATGGCTTGATACCGGTAACCATGATATGCTCCTTGATGCTGCAGATTTCGTGGCTGCATTCCAGAAGAGACAGGGACTTTATATATCATGTATTGAGGAGATAGCTTACAAGAGAGGATTTATAGACAAGGAGCAACTGCTGAAATTGGCTGAGCCACTTATGAAGACACATTATGGTGAATATCTTGTGGATGTTGCCAACGGATTATAAATATGAGTAACAAAGTAACGAGAGGCCTTACGTTTTTAAGGAAGTATGGTCTAAAAGAAACTATAAGTACGACAATTAGATATTTTGCGATACACAGAAGATTTCTTCTTCCGAGAGACACAGCATATGAAGAGTATCTGGCACAAGTTGTTCCAACAGAGGAAAAACTTGAAGCTGAGAGAGCAGAAGTGTTTAAGTATAATCCTCTTTTCAGTGTGCTTGTTCCGCTTTACGAGACGGATCTCAAATTCCTGGATGAATTGATAAAGTCCATAAAGGCGCAGACTTACTCGAATTGGGAATTGTGTTTTTCAGATGGAAGTCGCGATAAAGAGAGACTTCGTACAGTCATAGCTGAGTATCAGGCTGCTGATGAGAGAATTAAGTATATAGGTGAAGGAGAGAATACTCTTGGAATATCCTCTAACACGAACCAGGCATTCACCATAGCAACTGGTGATTATATAATCCTGGGTGATCATGATGATCTCTTTATGCCAAATGCTTTTTATGAATGCGCTAAGGCACTTAATCAGGATCCGACTATAGATGTTATCTATACTGACGAGGATAAGACTGATGAAGGTGGAGTAAAGCATTTTGAGCCGAGCCTTAAGCCGGACTTCAATCCTGATCTCCTGCAGAGCTGTAATTACATAACACATATGTTTGTAGCAAAGAAGAGCCTTGCTGAGGAAGCAGGACTTTTCGATGATGAATATAATGGTGCGCAGGATTATGATTTCATATTCAGATGCACTGAAAAGGCAGCCAATATCCATCATATACCTAAGGTTCTATACAGTTGGCGTGTGAATGCTACGAGTACTGCAGGTAACGTAGAGGCCAAGCTTTATGCTTATGATGCCGGTATGAAGGCTGTTCAGGCACATTATGACAGGATAGGTATAAAGACGGTTGTGTCTCAGGATGAGAGACTTTACGGGCATTATATTACACAATATGAAATGCCAGAGGACGCGAGTTTAACAATCATAGTCATTACAGATGGATTTGATTCGAATCTCAAGAAATGTACGGAGAGTTTCAGTAAGAAATCAAGCTTTAAGAACATTTCATTTCTGCCATTTAATCCTGGTAACAGGAGGGATACTACTCTTGCAGATGCACTGAATGACCAGATAGACAGGGTGAAGAGTGAATATATTATGATAGTGACCTGTGATGCAAGATTGTACAGTTCATTTGCTATCAGAGATATGATGAGTATTTTGTATTCCAGACCGGATGTTGGCATCGTGGCTCCTCAGTTTGCATTGCCGTTATACAGGACTAAGCATGCCGGAATCATATACGGCAAGGATGATATGTTCGGATATGAATACCTGATGCATGAGGATTATGACGAAGAATATAATCAGTATGTTGATTATATGGCAGTTCATTCGGGCTGTATTATGACTACGAAAAGTATGTTGGCAATGGTTCATGGGTTTACTAGAGATTATAAAACACTTGAATCTATGATACAGGATTATTGCTTTAAACTTCGTACGGATGGATTTAAGTCCGTATATGCCGGACGTTCCATATGTAAATACAGCGGACACCCTGTTCCTCCAGATAATTATAAGGAGATGGAAGCGGCTGATCAAAGACGTTTTGAGAATACTTGGAAGGAAACGCTTTCGGCTGGGGATATATATTATGGCAACAGATTGTAGAATGTAAATGGCGGCCCCGGTGGTTATTATTATGATTAGGTTGATTAAAGATTTATATGAAAAATACAGAGAGATAGTTAATTACCTCATAGCGGGCGTGCTCACTACGATAGTTTCTCTCGGGATATACTATGGGTTGACATTCACGATACTTGATCCAAATAACCCTTTTCAGCTTCAGGTAGCAAATGTTTTATCCTGGATCGGAGCGGTTGTATTTGCATATTTCATCAACAGATCGTTCGTATTCAGAAGTGAGAATAAGAATAAGCTGAAAGAATTTATAGCTTTCGTGGCAGGAAGAGTCGGGACTCTTCTTATGGACATGGGAACCATGTTTCTGATGGTTACGGTGCTGCATATTGATGATAGGATAGCTAAGCTTGTGGCACAGGTGATAGTTACGGTCGGGAACTATGTTATCAGTAAGTTATTTGTGTTTAAATCGAAGAATAGAGTCGATTCAGACGAGGAGAATGATTCTGTAGATAATAAAGTAGTTGAAAATCAATAAGGAGACTACGGTTAATATGAAATTACGAGAACTTAAAATATCAGATGCGCCGCTCATGCTTGAATGGATGCATGATGAGGATGTGGTTAAGGACCTGAAGAAGGATTTTAGATCCATGACACTTTCGGATTGCGAAAGGTTTATAGAGATGAGCCGTATTGCTTCCGGACTGATCAAAAGTAACATAGGTGTCAATATAGGCGGTTCTGTTCATCTGGCTATAGCCGGTGAAAATGATAAGTATATGGGAACGGTAAGTCTCAAGGAGATTGACAGAAATAGTGGAAATGCTGAATTTGGTATAACTCTTAGAAGTGAAGCTATGGGACAGGGATATGCCTTATACGCAATGCAGGAAATCATAAAACTCGGACTCAATGCTATGAATCTGAAAACAATATACTGGTGCGTTGATCCAGAGAATGCCCGTGCAGTAAGGTTCTATGATAAGAATGGGTATGAACGTGTCAGCTATAAGGATATAGATGCTAAGCTTAATTATACTGAAAAGGAGAAGCTAAAATATATTTGGTATGCGGTGAACAAAGAACAAAACCAAATATAATAGATTGAAAGGAATATGATAAAAAAAGCAGGTAAGAATATCAGAATAATAAGGTCGGTTATTATAGCATCGATGGCCGCAGGAATCATGGCTATGGGGCAGCAGAGCTATGCTGCCGAGGCTGAGCTAATATCGACTGAGACAGATGCAGATGAGATTACAGATGCGTCAAATGATGATAAGTTTGAGATGACTGATGACGCTGTTGTTAATACTGAAGTCAAATCTGACAAAATAACCGAAGTGACTGTTTCAAAAACAGTAACATCAAAAACAATTACATCCAAGAAGGAAACCGTTTCCATAGCTATAGCACCTGGACTTACAGTTCTGGATGGTGTAGATTACAGCGCTGTATATGATTATAACTGGTATATAGCTCATAACCCTGATGTTAAAGCTGCATTTAATGGTGATCAGGTCAAGACTCTTCAACATTTCATAAACTACGGGATGAAGGAAGGCAGGAATTCAAAAGAGGATTTTGAACTGATTTCATACATGAAGGCATACCCGGATCTTAGATCGGCTTTCAGAAATGATAACGCAAAGTATTATATCCATTACATGAATTATGGAAAGAAGGAAGGACGTGTAACCAAGGGAGTTAAGGACCTCAGAGGTGTAACTTCTTCGTATGATAGTATTGATTACAGTCTTGTTTATGATTATAAATACTATACGACACATAATCCTGATGTAAAAAATGCTTTAGGTGTATACAATGATTTTGGTATCATGGAGCATTTTGTGCGCTACGGAATGAAAGAGAGAAGGCAGGGGAACGATACATTTGATGTAAGATCTTATACAAATGCTTATCAGGATTTAAGAGTGGCCTTCGGGATTGAATGGGATAAGTATTATCTTCATTACATAAAGTACGGAAATCGTGAAGGCCGTAAAACAAAGGGTGTTAATTCTATAGTAAACCCGGTTACTGTAAAGGATGGGGTGGATTACAGTAAAGTATATAATTACAAAGAATATCTGAAGAATAATCCTGATGTTGCAAGAATATATGAAGGTAATGATATAGCTGCACTCGATCACTTCGTAAATGTCGGAATGAAGCATTGGAAGAAGGGTAACGATACATTTGATGTTGTCTCCTATGGAAAGGCATACAGAGACTTAAGAGATGCTTTTGGTGGTAATTATTCAGCATATTATCTGCATTTTATCAAATATGGGTTTAAAGAGGGCAGAACCACAAGTGGTGTAACTAAGCTTGTAAATCCAAATGTAGCTTATAATGGTACTGATTATTCCAAGGTGCTTGACATTGAATACTATCTTAATAGTAATAAGGACATCCTGAATTACTATGGACCATTGGATGAGAATGGAATAGTGGGGCACTTTGTAAGATACGGAGCTTATGAGGGACGACTTGGAAAAGCTGAACAGGCTTCCTACAACGGATGTGAGAAAACTGGATATCTGTGGCCGACTCCTGTAAGTAAGAACATTACTTCATACTTTGGTGGTAGAAAATCACCGGGAGGTATAGGGTCTACTAACCATAAGGGAATAGATATAGGTTCCACTTGGAAGAACGGACAGCATGTTGAGATTAACGGCACTTATGCAGTTGCAAGTCTTCCTGGAACGGTTTATTATGTTGGATACGATAAAGCCAGAGGCAATTATGTATTGATAAATCATGGTAAGGGACTGGTGACTATATATCAGCATTTTAAAAAGAATATACTCTCAGTCGGTGACAAGGTAAGTAAGGGAGATGCTGTCGGCGTGATTGGTAGTACAGGGCATTCGACAGGCCCACACCTTCATTTTGAAGTTGTGGTAAGTGGAACTCCAAGAAATCCACTGGATTATGTAAGTCCGAAATAGAGGAAAGAAAGCATGAATATTCCTTTCGTAAGTTTTGAAAAAATGCATAATGAAATCCGGCCGCTCCTTGATTCGGCATATAAGAGAGTGGTGGACAGAGAATGGTTCATCCAGGGAGATGAATGCAAGGCTTTTGAGAAAGAATTTGCATCATATTGTGGCGCTAAATATGCTGTAGGATGCGGGAATGGGCTGGATGCGCTATATCTTATACTTAGAGCCTATGGTATAGGTAATGGAGACGAGGTCATAGTTCCTTCGGACACATATATAGCGACTGCTCTTGCTGTGACATATACAAGGGCGACTCCTGTATTCGTTGAACCTGAAGAGGGCTATTTCAATATTGATCCGGAACGGATAGAGGAGAAGATAACCGGAAGAACCAAGGCTATCATGGCTGTGCATCTCTACGGCATGCCTGCCAGAATGGATGAGATTCTCAGTATTGCTGAAAAGTATGGGCTTAGGGTGATTGAGGATGCTGCACAGGCACATGGTGCAGTGTATAAAGGAAAGAAGACAGGACATATCGGAGATGCCGCAGGTTTTTCTTTCTATCCCGGAAAGAATCTCGGAGCTCTTGGTGATGGCGGAGCTGTTGTAAGTGATGATAAAGAACTGATAGACAGAGTGAGAGCACTTGGTAATTATGGTTCTGATTATAAATATCATCATATATATCAGGGCAATAATTCAAGACTTGATGAGATGCAGGCGGCATTCCTAAGGGTTAAGCTTGGGTGTCTTGACAAGTGGAATGAAAACAGAAGAAGTATTGCAAAGAAGTACCATGATGGAATTGTTAACCCCGGAGTTGTGCTTCCGAAGCTTTATGATGATATAGAACATGTTTATCATATCTTTGCTGTTATGGTTAAGGATGGCAGGAGAGATGAACTTGAAAAATATCTGAATGATCACGGAATAGGGACTAATAAGCATTATCCGATTCCGATGCATCTTCAGGGGGCTTATGAAAGCCTTGGCATGAAGAAGGGAGAGCTTCCGATTGCAGAAGAAATATCTGCTTCAGAGCTCAGTATTCCTATGTACTACGGGATGACTGATGAAGAAGTAAACTATGTTATTGGAACTATTAACAACTGGAAATAAGAATGAGTTAAGGCAGAAAGGAAAAGGGTATGAGACAACTTAGAGGAAGACTCAATGTGCTAGCTGTAGTGGTAACGTTGGTAGGAACTTTAGCAATAGGACAGCAGTGTTATGCTGCTGAAGTAAGTGATACTGCTACTGTTACGGATGCGGTGAACGAAAGTGATACTGTAGTTGATACCGGTAACACAGACAGTGTTGGTGTAGATGATAAAACAACGGTAAATCTTTCAGTGGAAGCACCTGTAAAAACTGAATCGGTTAAGACTGTAAAAATAAAACAGGAATCTGTTTCGGTTGCAACAGCACCGGGGCTTACTGTACTCGATGGCGTAGATTACAGCGCTGTATATGATTATAACTGGTATATAGCTCATAATCCGGATGTTTATGCTGCATTTAACGGTGACCAGGTTAAGACTCTTCAGCATTTCATAAAGTATGGTATGAAGGAAGGGAGAACCTCTAAAGAGGATTTTGAACTGGTATCATATATGAAGGCATATCCTGATTTAAGGAAAGCATTCAGAAATGATAATGCAAAATACTATATTCATTATATGAACTATGGAAAGAAAGAGGGACGTGTAACAAAGGGTGTTACAGAACTTAAAAATCCGACCTCATCTTATGATAGTACTGACTATAAACTTGTATATGATTATGGATACTATATAGCTCATAATCCAGATGTAAAGAATGCACTGGGTGCTTATAATGATTATGGTATCATAGAACATTTTGTACGCTATGGTATGAATGAGAAGAGACATGGTAATGAAAGCTTTGATGTTACTTCATATGCAAATGCTTATGCGGATCTCAGAGTAGCATTTGGTGTGAATTGGAAGAGTTATTATGAGCATTATATAAAATATGGAAACAGAGAAGGTCGAAAGACCAGTGGTGTAAAAGAAATAACAAATCCTGTTACTGTTAAAAACGGAGTAGATTACAGTAAGGTATACAACTATAAGGATTATTTAAAGAATAACAAAGATATAGCTAAGAGTATCGAAGGAAACGACTATGCTGCTCTTGATCATTTCATAAATAAAGGAATGAACGAGAGACGAAAGGGTAACGATACATTTGATGTTGTTTCCTATGCATATGCGTATAAGGATCTTCGTAATGCTTTTGGAAGCAATTGGAAGAGTTATTACGAGCATTACATAAAGTATGGTTGTCGTGAAGGAAGAATTACCAGCGGAGTTACAGAACTTCGTGGTTATGAGACCAATCATATACTTGGTGATTATGCAGCTCTCTTTGATTACAACTATTATACAAAGAATAATCCTGATGTTTTAAAAGTGCTTGGCCCTGATGAGGATGCTGTTCTTAATCATTTTGTTAAGTATGGATTGAAGGAAGGAAGAAGAGCAAAGGCATCATATGATGCAAATCTTTATGATCAGAAGAAGGCACTTTCAAATGATCTCTATAAACCTAATTATAAGAATGGCTGGCTGAAGTATAAGAATACATGGTATCGCTATAATGGAAATGGTGACATCTATACTGTTCAGACTGATGCTCCAAGAGTGACGACTTTGGCAGGATTCTATGTAAGTCCTATGAAAACAGGTAATCTTAATTCACGCAAAGAGAGAATCGAGGCTATGATAGCAAGGGCTTATGAGTATATGGGTACACAGTATAGGATATGTAAGTCTACTGCTCCGGGTGGCGCTTGTGACTGTAGCGGACTTGTTATGCAGTGCCTCTATGCTGCAGGCTTTGATCCTTATCCTGCAACACCTGCTCATCATGCAAGACCTGAGAATGAATACGATTCAAGAACACTTTTCAATCAGACTCCTATGAAGCATATAAGCTATAACAATCATAAGAGAGGCGATCTGATATATTATAAGAGTGGAAGAGGAAATATTATAATCCATGTAGCTATCGATCTTGGAAATGGAAGGGTTATAGAATCCTGGCCTCCTAGAGTTACAGATAAGTATGGTATTACAAGCAGTCCGCATCCATATATATATGGTGCAACACGTCCATTTACGTAAAATGGGGATGAAAACTATAGGACTCTGAAGAGTTTTTAATTGCTGAAGTGATTATTGCAAAGGGAATTTAGTAATGAAGAAATATGATTATCTTATAGTTGGTTCCGGCCTCTACGGCGCAGTATTTGCGCGTGAAGCGGCCGAGAAAGGGCTGAAGTGTCTCTGTATAGAGAAGAGAGACAATATAGGCGGGAATGTATATACTGAGAACGTTGAGGGAATTGAGGTTCATAAATACGGAGCTCACATATTCCATACAAACAATAAAACTGTATGGGAGTACATTCAGAAGTTTGCCGACTTCAACAGATATACGAATTCTCCTGTAGCTAATTATAAGGGTGAACTTTACTCACTTCCGTTTAACATGTATACATTTAATAAGATGTGGGGAGTAGTAACTCCTGAAGAGGCAGCTTCAAAGATAGAAGAACAGCGTTCAGTTATTGATCATGAACCGCAGAATCTCGAAGAACAAGCTATTTCACTTGTTGGAACGGATATATATGAGAAACTTATCAAGGGATATACAGAGAAGCAGTGGGGAAGACCTTGTACGGAACTTCCGAGCTTTATAATAAAGAGGCTTCCTGTCAGATTGATATTTGATAATAATTACTTCAACGCTCTCTATCAGGGTATACCTATAGGTGGTTATACAAAGATGATAGAGAATATGCTTGATCACGAGAACATCAAAGTAGTTACGGGAGTTGATTTCTTTGATGTTAAGGAGAATGGTATGGAGATGGATGGTGAGCGTATAGATTATTCTGCTCTTGCTGAAAAGACTCTGTACACAGGACCTATAGATGCATACTTCGGATTTAAGCTTGGAACACTTCAGTATAGATCGGTAAGGTTTGAAACTGAACTACTTGATAAACCTAATTATCAAGGCAATGCTGTTATCAATTATACTGACAGAGAGACACCTTATACGAGAATCATCGAGCATAAATGGTTTGAGTTTGGCAAGGATGCTGAAGGGAATGATATTCCGAAGACAGTTATCAGTAAAGAGTATAGTTCGGAATGGAAACCTGGTGATGAGCCTTATTATCCTGTAAATGATGATAAGAATTCGAAGCTTTATGATGAGTATAAGAAGCTTGCTGAGGCTGAAGAGAATGTGATATTCGGCGGCCGGCTTGGTGAATACAAGTATTACGATATGGATAAGGTTATAGAGGTTGCGCTGGAAGTGGCTGGAAAAGAACTGTAGGAATTTCGGAAATAACAGTGAAATATGTTGATTATTTCAGAGGTTTTATATATAGTTTTACTAGGTGTTTGAAAAGGAGTCAGAGTATGAAGAAGAGAATTATAGCAATCATAACAGTATTGGCACTGCTTATGTGTTTTGTGCCACACATAGATTCTGAAGCTATGGGTGGTCTTCATATATATGTCAATACTCAGACCAATGTGGTTACTGTATATCAGAATGGTAAGCCTATTAAGGCATTTGTATGTTCTACGGGTCTTCCGGAGACGGCAACTCCTCATGGAACATTCCATATCAATGGAAAGGCCAGATGGGGTAATCTTCTTGGCTCTGCAGGTCAGTATACTGCACGTATTGTCGGCCAGGTTCTGTTCCATTCAGTTCCTTGTGAAAGATATGGCGATGCAGGATCTGTTATGACAGACTGTTATGATAATCTTGGTAAAAATGCGTCACACGGATGCGTGCGTCTCAATGTTGAGGCTGCCAGATGGATATGGGATAATGTTCCGAATGGAACTCCTGTAACTGTTATGGCAAGTGGGTCAAATGGGCCTCTTGGTAAGCCTAATTCTCCTAAACTGAAAAGAGCACCGTCTATTTTCCGGAGGTGGGATCCTACAGACAGATGGTCAGCAGGAAATCCTTGGTATACGAATTATGAATACCTTGGTTCTCAGGTATTTGATCCGGTATATTACAGAAATAAGTATGCTGATCTCCGTAACTATGGTGAAGCGGCACTTAGATATCACTGGGTTGCTTACGGTATAAAAGAAGGCCGTCAGGCTTCTAAAGAGTTTAATATTAATTATTATAAGTCCGCTAACGCTGATGTAAGAGCACAGTATGGTAACAATAATTATGGTTATGTCAGTCATTACAGTAATTATGGTAAGAAACAGGGAAGACAAGGATGCCTTCCTGAGTTTGGTAATGCGCTGAGTACAAAATTCTATTCTGCTAAGTATTCAGATCTGAATTCTGCATTTGGAACTAATGCGGAGAAGCTTACAAATCATTACAGAAACTGTGGACTGAATGAAGGAAGACAGGGAAGTCCGGTATTTAATATTAATACATATAAGAACCTTAATCAGGATGTTGCAAAAGCTTTCGGGAATGATAATATGAAGATCGTTCAGCACTTCAACCAGTATGGTATGAAGGAAGGAAGAAGGGCGAGCACTAACTTTGACGTTATGTCCTATAAAAATCAGTATCAGGATCTCAGACTCGCTTTCGGAAATGATCTTGCTAAGTATTATGAGCATTATAATAATTACGGCTATTATGAGGGACGTAAGGCAACTGGTGTTTCAACAGTTCAGAATGCTGTAACCCAGATGAACGGCATGGACTATAGACTTGTGTATGATTATAACTATTATGTGAGTCATAATCCGGATGTTAAGTCAGCTTTTGGAAATGATGATATAGCTGTACTTCGCCATTTCGTTAATTACGGAATGAAGGAAGGACGTCAGGGTAAGGCATCATTCAGTGTTAGTTCCTATAAGAATCAATATCCGGACCTTAGAAATGAGTTTGGTAATGACCTTAAGAGTTACTACATCCATTATATTAAGTATGGATATCGTGAGGGTCGAAAGAGTACAGGATGCTCAAAACCGGTTGGTGGAATAACCAAGCTGAACGGGGTTGATTACAGTGCGGTTTATAATTACAACTACTATATAAGTCATAATCAGGATGTTAAGAATGCAATCGGAACGGATGATGTTAAGGTGCTTCAGCATTTTGTGAAATATGGAATGAAGGAAGGACGTCAGGGTTCATCCGAATTCAGCCTGACCAAGTATAAGTCGCGATACGGCGATCTGGTCAGTGCATTTGGCTCCGATAATACAAAGTATTATCTGCACTACATGAACTATGGTAAAAAAGAAGGCAGGAGTGCAAAGTAATTGGATAATATGACCGAGAAAGTACAGCTCAAGGTTCGTGATTCGAACCTTGAGCTGTTTAGAATAATAACAATGCTCCTGATAGTAGCTCATCACTATGTCGTGAATTCGGGGCTTTCATACACAGACGGACCTTTGGCAAAAGATCCTTTGTCTCTGAAATCGCTATATCTGATGGTATTTGGAGCATGGGGAAAAACAGGAATAAACTGTTTTCTTATGATAACCGGGTATTTCATGTGTAAATCTCATATCACGGTGAGAAAGTTCCTGAAGCTTGTCTTCGAGGTAGAGTTTTACAGTATTGTCATATATCTGGTATTTCTTTTGCTCGGATATGAATCTCTTTCCGTGCAGAATACTATAAGAGTAGTATTTCCTGTAACCTCAATACAGCAGAATTTTACAGGATGCTTTATTGTATTCTATCTGTTCATTCCATTTCTTAATATTCTTGTACAGAATATGAATGAAAAACAGCATATAAGACTTATTCTGCTGTTGTCTTTTACTTATATTCTGTTTGGGACAATTCATGGTCGTGCTTTCAGTGTTGCTATGAACTATGTCTCCTGGTATATGGTTCTGTATTTTATTGCCTCTTACATCAGACTTTATCCAAAGAAATGGTTTTCGGATAACAGAATATGTGGAAGTTTGCTTATAGTTTCGATTGTGATATCTGTTGTAAGTATAGTCGGATGTGCATGGTTGGGAACAAGAATCGGTACATTTATGCCATACTTCTTTGTTACTGATTCAAATACTTTCTTGGCGGTTGTTGTTGGAGTTTTTGCATTTTTGTTTTTTAAGAATCTTCGTATTCCACAAAGCAGATTTATCAATGCAGTTGCGGCTACGACGTTTGGCGTAATGCAGATACATGCGAACAGTGATGCTATGCGAAGGTGGCTTTGGGTTGATACGCTTAAGAATGTTGAACATTATGATTCTAAGTTTGCGTTTCTATATCCTGTAATCGTTGTGTTAGCAGTTTTTACTGTTTGTTCTGTGATGGATTTTGCAAGAATAAAGCTTTTGGAAGAACCTTTGTTTAAGTATATAAAGAGAGAAGGATAATATGGAGATTATTAAATATACATTTGACATACATGGAGATGACAGAGGTCAGTTGGTTGCACTCGAGGAATTGAAGAATGTTCCGTTCGATGTGAAGCGAGTGTATTATATGTGGGATACAGTAAAGGGTGTAAGACGTGGCTTCCATGCACATAAGGAGCTGAAGCAGATTCTGATATGTGTTCATGGTAGCTGTAAGATTCACCTTGACGATGGTCGTGAGACGGAAGAGGTTCTCTTGAATAAAGCAAACGAAGGACTGTACATCGAGGGACTCATATGGAGAGAAATGTATGATTTCTCGCCGGATGCTGTGCTTATGGTTCTGGCTTCTGAATACTATGACGAGGCGGATTATATTAGGGATTACGGTGAATTCCGTGAGGCGGTGAATAACACAAAGGGGAGTTGATAGGATAGTGAAGAAAAAAGCGTTAGTTTTGTTGACGATTGTTACATTATGTTTTATCCCTGGTTTCGATGTAAAGGCTGCGGAAGATGTGAGTGATGTTGACGCTGCAACTGTAGGTGATGCAGAGATTAAAGATGAGGAAGTTGAGCCTGATACAGTAGAGATAGTTTGTTCGGAATCTCCAATTTCCGATAGTAAAACAGATGCATCGGTGGATGATTCCAACGTTAAGTCTCAAAAGGTGATTAAACAAGACACAGAAAAGAAGGATGCTACGGTATCAAAGGCTCCTGTGATTAAAGCTCAGTTTGCTACTGTTCAGGATGGGGTGAATTATTCTTCGGTTTATGACTATAATTATTATGTATCTCTGTATCCTGATATATGGAATGCTTTCGGTAGGGATGACGTGTCGGTTCTTAGGCACTTTGTGCAATATGGTATGAAGGAAGGCAGAATCGGGAACGATACATTTAATGTATACTCATATAAGAATGCATATGAGGACCTTCGAAATGCTTTTGGTCTTAGTATTGCTGATTATTATACTCATTATCTGAGATATGGCATGAAGGAAGGAAGATCTAAGACTTCAGGTATAAACAGCATAGTTGGTTCTGTTACAAAGTATAATGGTACAGATTATTCGGCTGTGTATGATTATTCATACTACACGGGTAAATATGCAGATATTAAAAGGGTTTTCAATGGTGATGATATAAGAACTCTCAAGCATTTCGTGGATTATGGAATGCGTGAGGGAAGACAGGCTAAGGAGTCTTTCAGCGTTGATTCATATGCAAAGGAGTATCAGGATCTTAGAAGAGCATTTAAGAATGATCTTCCTAAGTATTATCAGCATTATATGACTTATGGTAAGAAAGAGGGCAGGAAGACGTCAGGTACTAAGGCTATGAAGAATCCTGCAAAAACATACGGTGGTGTAGACTATTCACCTGTATATGATTATGAGTATTATGTGAGCAAGAATCCAGATGTAAAGAAAGCATTTGGTTATGATGATGAGGCTACTCTTCAGCATCTGATCAATTATGGTATGAATGAAAGAAGATCTTCAATACAGACCTTTAATATTACTTCATATGCATATAGATATGTGGATCTCAGAAGGGCTTTCAAGGATGATTATAAAGCATATTATGTGCATTATGCTAAGTACGGCGTGAAGGAGAAGAGACAGACTACAGGCTGTAGTAAAATGCTTAACTTTGAAACTTCATATGAAGGCTTTGATTATGGTTCAGAATATGATTTCAATGCATATTGGGGTACTCGGGCTGAGCATAAGAGCATAACTTCATATGACGACTTGGCGGCTGTGAAGTATTTTGCAGAACACGATTCAAAGAAGATAGTTATGACTTCTGCAGAGCTTGTAAGACGACTGAAGATTTTGGCAGGGCGAAATACATTTTACAAGAATAAGTATCCTTATAATCTTTGCTATATTAACGAAGATGGCAGAACGAGTGCCGATTGTCTGAATTTGTACAAGGCTCTCTTTAATGGATATGATGTTACAAGAACGGACGTAGGGTATTTCCAGAAGGATCTTTCGAATACCGGTGACTGCGGTGAATGGAAGCTGCTGAATCAGTGTATAGATATATCGCAGGATTTCACTAAGCTTAAAGCGGGTGAACCGAGACTCCTGTACAAGGACGGCCATATAGGCGGTTATATAGGTGAAGAGGTTACTATAGGGGGCAAGGTTTATAATGTTATAGAATGTACGGTTGCATGGCAGGGAGGAATCCTCTATAGCTTCGTTGATAAGAAGGGCAACAGATATCAGTATAAAGGTGGAACAAAACGTGGAGCTTGGACTCATCACGGAAAGATGTCCAGATGGATTGAATATTAATCTATAGAAAATGAAGGCTGTTTTTGTGAATATGCAATGTATGGGGGTGTAACATATGAGGAAAAGCATATCAAGAATACTTACAGTAGCTTTTACACTTATAATGATTGTAACGTTGCTCTATACTCCGAGTATGGAAGTAAATGCGGCCGGTAAAAAGCTTATCGCCATTACTTTCGATGACGGTCCTTCCGGTTCTCAGACCGGGAGACTTCTCGATGGGCTGAAGGCGAGAGGTGCCAAGGCTACGTTCTTCATGAATGGCGTGAATGGTTCTTATGGGGTAAAAAACAATTCGAGCCTGGTGAGCAGGATGGTGCGTGAGGGCCATCAGATTGCAAATCATACATGGGCACATGTTGTGCCTTTCTCAAAACTTAGTTCATCGCAGATGAAGTCTGAGGTGTCGGGCGTGAATACTTATCTTTATAATGCGGCCGGCGGTTCATTTCAGACTTTCGTCCGTATTCCGGGTGGAGACAGGTCAAGCACTATATCTTCGTCTGTGGATGCTCCTATGATACTCTGGTCAGTAGATCCACTTGATTGGAAGTATAGAAATTCCAATACTGTTTACAACAATATAATGAAAGCTGCCAGTGACGGCGGAATAATTCTGGTTCATGATATTCATCCGACCAGTGTTGACGGTGCACTAAGAGCAATATCATCTCTGCAGTCTCAGGGCTATGAATTCGTTACGGTTTCTGAACTCTTCCGCAGAAGAGGGCTAACTCCGAGAAATGGACAGACTTATACGAAGGTTGGTGTAACGGGAGTTAATCTTCCTGCATATAAAACGCCGAGTCTTCAGTCGGTTGTCTCCAAATTCGGCGAATGCAAGGTTGTTGCGTCTACTTCTGACAGTGGATTGACTCTCAGATATACAACTGATGGAAGTATACCGAATCTTTCGAGTAAGAAGTATACGGGGCCTATAACTGTAAGTGCTAATTCGACTGTACATATAAGGCTTGCAGGCTTTGATAAGTTCGGAACAAGGACAGGTATAGCGGATGGAACCTTTAAGGCCGGGCTCCCTGTGGTTATATTTAGTTCAGATTATTACTCAGGTAAGTATGCTGATCTTAAGTCGGCATTTGGAAGTGATACGAACAAGCTTCATAACCATTTTACGACTTATGGTATTAAGGAAGGCCGTCAGGCAAGTCCTGTATTTGATGTTAATTTCTATAAGAAATCATATGCTGATCTTAAGTCTGCATTCGGAGATGATAATACGAAATATGCAGATCACTTCGTAAAATACGGTATGAAAGAAGGCAGAAAGGCCAGCGATACATTTGAAGTTACTTCATATAAGAATCTGTATCAGGACCTTAGACTTGCTTTTGGAAATGACCTGACTAAGTATTATGAGCACTATGTTAAGTATGGTTATTCGGAAGGCCGTAAGGCGACAGGTGTAACCAGCGTTCAAAATGCTGTTACGAAGATGAATGGGATAGATTATAGTCTTGTATATGATTATAACTTCTATGTAAGTCATAATCCGGATGTGAAGAAGGTTTTCGGAAATGATGATATTGCAACGCTTCGTCATTTCGTAACATATGGTATGAAGGAGGGCAGACAAGCAAAGGCTACCTTCAATGTTAATTCATATAAGAATCAGTATCCTGATCTCAGAACTGCATTCGGTAAGGATCTTAAGAGCTACTACATGCACTATATAAGATACGGTGCTAAGGAAGGCAGGAAGGGCATAGGCTGCAATCAGGTTATAGGTGCTGTCACGAAGCTGGACGGCGTTGATTACAGTGCAGTATATAATTATCAGTATTACGTTGCGCATAATCCTGATATCAAGAAGGCTTTTGGTAATGATGATATAGCAACCCTTCAGCATTTCGTGAAGTACGGAATGAAAGAAGGACGTACAGCAAGTGCTGACTTCAGTCTTGCTAAATATAAATCCAGATACGCGGATCTTCGAAATGCCTTTGGAGATGACAATGCGAAGTACTATTTGCATTACATTTCCTATGGGAAGAAGGAAGGAAGAAGCGCGAAGTAGGGGTTTGTAGAACGAAAAGCCATTGTATAAATAAATAGACATATCTGACCTGTTATGCTACAATATTACACATAAACAGACAGATATGTCTATTTATTTTAGGCATCGAACAGATTCTCGGATTACAAATGAGGGTATGGTTATGAATATTAAAGATATAAGCGATAGAATTAAAAGATATAGAATAGATTTTCCTATGACTCAGACAGAACTTTCGGATAGATCAGGCGTATCTGTTAGGAGCATTTCCAGATTTGAGAATGGTGAAGATATCAGTTTATCTAATTTTATTAAACTGATCGATGCGCTGGAACTGGGTTCACGTATGGATGAACTGATACCGGATTACAGGAAGAGACCTTCATATTATCTGGAAACTGAGAAGAAAAGACAGAGGGCAACTACGAAGAATAAGGTTGAGGAAAAACGGTTTGTTTGGGGGGATGAGAAATGATCAATACGGCAGAAGTTTTCCTTTGGGGAACAAGGATTGCAGTCATTCATCAGGATGAGGGAAGACCGTACATTTCATTTGAATATGATAAAAGTTTCCAGAACAGTGGCATTGAATTGTCTCCGATCAAGATGAAGTTGAGTGGACGACTTTTTGAGTTTCCGGAGCTTGCGGGAGATGCTTTTCATGGGGCACCGGGCCTGATTGCTGATTCGCTTCCTGACAAATTCGGTAATAAGGTTATCGAGAGATGGCTTATGGAGCAGGGACGTCCTATGGATGACTTTAATACGATTGACAGACTTTGTTACACGGGTACCAGAGGAATGGGAGCGTTGGAGTATAAACCGGTGGCAGGTCCGGTATCTAATCCTAGTGAGGATATCGATATAGCAAAAATGGTTGAGTTTGCTTCGCAGGTCTTGGCAGGTAAAGAAAATCAAAAACTCAGTGTCGATGATCAGATAGGATATAGTCAGTTGGTTCAACTTGGTACTTCTGCAGGAGGTGCCAGAGCTAAAGCTCTTATAGCTTGGAACGAATCTACAGGGGATTTGAAAAGCGGTCAGATAGATGCCGGAAATGGATATGAATACTGGCTTATCAAATTCGATGGAGTTAATAAAAATGGTGATCATAATCTGGAAGATACCGTCGAGTATACATTGATTGAATATGCTTATTACCTTATGGCCAAGGAAGCAGGAATTGAAATGAATGAATGTCGGATTCTAGATGAAGGTGGCAGGCACCACTTTATGACAAAACGCTTTGACAGAGTTGGAAATCAGAAGCTTCATATGCAGACGCTCGGTGCTCTGCTGCATGTTGATTATAATTATCCGGGGCTTTGCAGTTATGAACAGGCGGCTGCAGTAATAAAAAAACTAAATACTTCGTCGAAGGATGTTGAACAGCTGTTCAGAAGAATGGTGTTTAATGTTTTGCTTGTGAATCAGGATGATCATGTAAAGAATATTTCATTTTTGATGGATAAGAATGGGAGATGGAAGCTGGCTCCGGCATATGACGTTACATTTTCATACAATCTGAACAATAGGTGGCTTAAGGCTCATCAAATGACCGTTAATGGTAAAACAGAAGGCATAGAATATGATGATCTTATAATGTCCGGAAAAAGTATGGGGCTTGGTAAGAGTAAGTGTGACAGGATAATCGCAGATGTACAGAATGTCGCATCTGATATCTCAGTTTATTTTGAAAAAGTTGGAGTAAAAGAAAAGAACTGTGATATAATAAAAAAAGTTATAAATGGACGATAAACACTTATAGTTTTAGTGGATGGGGAGATGAGACATATGAAAAGAAGACTTAAGAGTATATCTTCATTAATCATTGCTTTACTAATGGTTATAGCAATACTGAATGTTCCTGTTATAGATGCAAGGGCGGCAGGTACTAAACTCGTTGCATTTACTTTTGATGACGGTCCGTACGCTTATACAAGTCAGCTTTTGGATGGACTGAAGGCAAGGAACGTAAGGGCAACATTTTTCATGGTTGGTCAGAGTGGTGCGTGTGGTGTTGCAGGAAAGCAGGAAATGATCAACCGTATGGTTCGTGAGGGACATCAGGTTGCGAATCACACATGGAGTCATGTGACACCTTTTGGAAAGCTTTCTTCCGGAGAAATGAAAAGAGAAGTTGACAGTGTATATCCTTACCTTAAGACTGCAATGGGTGGTGACTTTAAACAGCTTGTCAGGATTCCGGGTGGAGACATGTCGAGCAGAACTTCTTCGACAGTTAATTATCCGATGATAAGATTTGATTTCAATGCTGAGGATTATATACATAGAGATGTTAATAAAACCTATAATGCGATTATTTCAAGTGTTAAAGATGGAAGTATAGTATGTCTGCATGACAGAATCAAGCAGTCGTGCGACGCGGCGCTGAAGGCTATAGATTATCTCCAGGCAAGAGGGTATGAATGTGTTACAATCTCAGAACTCTTCAGAAGGAGAGGAATATCTCTGGATGACTATAAGACATATAATTCTGCTTATAATAAGGGAATCAATCTGCCGGCATATCAGAAACCTAAGCTTCAGATGATAGTTTCAAAGTATGGTGAATATAAAGTTATAGCTTCTACTTCAGATAAAGGTATCACACTCAGATACACTACTGACGGCAGTATTCCGAATCTTTCGAGCCCTGTTTGCAACGGAGCAATAACTGTAAACGGAAATGTGCTGCTTAGGGTTGCGGGGTTTGACAAATACGGAACAAGGACTGAAATTGCTGACAGTGTTTACAAAGGTGGACTTTCCTCTTCGGTATTTAACGCGGATGTTTATTCAGGAAAGTATACGGATCTGAAAAAGGCATTCGGAACTGATGCCGGCAAGCTTTATAATCACTTTACTGATTACGGAATAAAAGAAGGCCGTCAGGCAAGTCTTGTGTTTGACGTTGCATTTTATAAGAAGTCATATTCTGACCTGAGATCTGCATTCGGTAATGATAATATGAAGTACGTTGAACATTTCAGTAAGTACGGCATGAAGGAAGGACGTCGGGGAAGTCAGGAGTTTGATGTTAATTCATATAAGAATCAGTATCAGGATCTTAGACTGGCTTTCGGGAATGATCTGACGAAGTACTATGATCATTATAACCGTTATGGTATGTATGAAGGCCGAAAGGCGACGGGCGTAACAACTGTACAGAACGCGGTTACGAAGATGAATGGAACGGATTACAGCCTTGTATATGATTATAACTTCTATGTGAGTCATAATCCTGATATCAAGAAAGCGTTTGGTAATGATGACATTGCAACTCTTCGTCATTTTGTGAATTATGGAATGAAGGAGGGCAGACAGGCCAAGGCTACTTTCAATGTTAACTCATATAAGAATCAGTATTCTGACCTTAGAACTGCATTCGGTAAGGATTTAAAGAGCTACTATATGCACTATATAAGATACGGTGCCAAGGAGGGACGAAAGGGTACAGGCTGTAATCAGGTTATGGGTGCAGTTACGAAGCTGGACGGCGTTGATTATAGTGCAGTATATAATTACCAGTATTACGTTGCTCATAATCCTGACATCAAGAAAGTATTCGGAAATGATGACGTTGCGACATTGCAGCATTTCGTGAAGTACGGAATGAAAGAGGGTCGTACAGCAAGTGCTAACTTCAGTTTGGCAAAATATAAATCAAGATATTCTGACCTTCGCAAGGCATTTGGAAATGATAATGTGAAGTACTATATACATTATATTTCCTATGGGAAGAAGGAAGGAAGAAACGCAAAGTAGAAAGTGGCAAATTATACCCGAAAAGGTATAGGCCACGCGTTGGATTATATAATTACACCCTATAAGGTATAAAATGCATGAAATTATTGACATTTATACCCTATAGGGTGTAATATTGTTTTATGAATAATATAGGAGCATTTATAAAAACAGAAAGAAGAAAACTTGGGCTTACGCAGGAAGAATTTGCTGTACGTTCCGGATTAGGGCTTAGATTTGTAAGAGAACTGGAACAGGGTAAGGAGACTGTTCGACTTGACAAGGTGAATCAAGCTCTGGCTATGTTTGGTATGGAGGTTGTTCCGGGAAGGAAGGCTAAATGATGGACCATTTTAGAAAAGCAAACGTATTTGTTCAGAATAAGCTTGCGGGTGTTCTGGAAGAAACAGATATGGGATATGTTTTCTCATATAATGAAGAATATTTAAGAGATGACAATCCTTTAGCAATCAGCCTGACGATGCCATTGTCGGAGCAATCGTATCAATCTACGGTATTGTTTCCTTTTTTTGATGGGCTTATACCGGAAGGATGGATGCTGGAAATGATTCATCAGAAATGGAAAATTGATATGCGTGATAGATTCGGCCTTCTGCTTGTTTCGTGTCGAGATTCTGTAGGCGATGTATATATCGAGGAGACGGAATAGAAATGATGAGATGCTTGAAGTGTGGCAAATTAATACAAGATGAAACAAAGTCTGAAATGGGATGGCATAAATCATGCATAAGATCTTTTTTTGGATGTGAAAAGTATCCTGTGATTGATCTTAGGAGAGAAAACCTGGAAAGACTTGTTTCTAAAAGAATAAATAAACGTAGTACTGTTGCAGGAGTCCAGAAAAAGATTTCGCTACATTTTTCAGATACGGATGTGTCCAGATTAACATTGATGGATTATCCTGCAGGATATATATTAAAACCTCAAACTGATGAGTATGAGTCTTTGCCGGAATATGAACACCTGTCTATGCAGATGGCCGAAGCTGCTGGGATAAAAACTGTTCCTCATGCGTTGGTTGTTATAGATGAAACATATAACTATATAACAAAACGGATAGACAGAGATATAAATAATGATGAAATCAGTATGTATGCCATGGAGGATTTTTGTCAGCTCTCAAATAAGCTGACTGAGGATAAATATAAAGGCTCTTATGAACAGTGTGGTAGAATTATAAAGAAGTACTCATACATGGAGGGCATGGATTTATCGGAGTTATTTATAAGAATTGTTTTTTGTTTTTTGATTGGTAATTCTGATATGCATTTAAAGAATTTTTCACTCATTGAGAGTGCTCCGGGAGCACGGACCTTTAGATTGTCGGAAGCATATGATATGCTTCCCGTTAACCTTATTTTACCATCGGATAATGAAGAAACAGCACTTATGTTAAATGGTAAAAAAAGAAATCTTAGGAAGAAAGACTTTATAGCGTTTGCAAATTCAATTGGAATAACTGAAAATGCTTCTTTAAAGATGATTAAGAGTTTATGTTCGAAGCAAGAAGCATATAACGAATTGATAGATAATTCATTATTAAATGAAGGACAAAGACAAACGTTTAAAGAATTAGTGGATAAACGTATTAGTATTCTGGAATAAAGATTTGGATAAAAATCTGTCTTTACAAATGGACTGACTTGATATAAAATGCATGGGAAAATGAATAACAAAGGCTTTGATGGAGACTGCTGTTATAAACGGCGCTACAGGGAATCCTGCCCGTGACTGAGAGGTGGATGCGATACGCATGATAAGTGGAACACTCCGGAGCTTCGTGAAGAAAGACTTAAAGTTGACTAGACCACGACGTGTGATGCGCGTTAAGCATATGAGAGAGGAATCAGAGAATCTGGTTCAATCGCGGGTGGTACCGCGGGTAAAAGAGTTTATCCGTCCCGGGACGACATTAGTTGTCCCGGGATTTTCATTTTTTAGACAAGGAGAAATCAAAAATGTCAAACATTTACAGAGACAGAACAATCGACAAAATGAGTGAAGGAGATGTTGGAAGCAACGTACGTCTTGCCGGATGGGTTGAGAATATTCGTGACCACGGTGGAGTATCTTTCATCGATCTCAGAGATATGTACGGAGTTATGCAGGTCGTACTTCGTGATACAAATCTTCTCGAAGGTATCAGAAGAGAAGAGGCTATATCAGTAGAAGGACTTGTAGAACATCGTGATGAGGAGACATACAATCCTAAGATTCCTACAGGAACTATCGAGCTCGAGGCTCATTCCATAGATGTACTCGGAAAGGTTTATACTGACCTTCCATTTGAGATAATGACTTCAAAGGAAGTTCGTGAGGACGTACGTCTTAAGTATCGTTTCCTTGATCTTCGTAATGAAAAGGTTAAGGACAACATCCTTTTCCGTTCAAAGGTTATATCTTATCTCAGAAGAAAGATGGAGGATATGGGATTTGTTGAGCTTCAGACACCTATTCTCTGTGCTTCATCACCTGAAGGCGCACGTGACTATATAGTTCCTTCACGTAGATATAAGGGTAAGTTCTATGCACTTCCACAGGCACCACAGCAGTATAAGCAGCTTCTGATGGTTTCAGGATTTGATAAGTATTTCCAGATAGCTCCTTGCTTCAGAGATGAGGATGCAAGAGCTGATCGTTCACCTGGAGAATTCTATCAGCTCGACTTCGAGATGAGCTTTGCTACACAGGAAGATGTCTTCAAGGTTGGTGAGGAAGTTCTTTACGATACATTTGCAAAATTTGCACCTGAAGGTGCTAAGATAACAGAGGCTCCGTTCCCTGTAATAAGCTACAAGGATGCTATGCTTCAGTTTGGTACAGATAAGCCGGATCTTCGTAATCCGCTCCGTATTATAGACGTAACTGATTTCTTCCAGAGATGTACATTCAAGCCTTTCCATGGCAAGACTGTGCGTGCTATAAATGCACCTAAGAAGCTCAGTAAAGGTCAGCATGAGAAGATGCTGAAGTTCGCTCAGGGTATAGGTATGGGCGGCCTTGGATATCTTGAAGTGATTGAGGACGGAAGCTACAAGGGACCTATAGATAAGTTCATTCCGGATGATATGAAGGAAGAGCTTCGTGAGATGGCAGGTCTTAATGTCGGTGATACTATATTCTTCATCGCTGATAAGGAGAATCTTGCAAACCTTTATGCAGGTCAGATAAGAAATGAACTTGGTGCAAGACTTGATATGATTGAGCAGAATGCATATCGTTTCTGCTATATAAATGATTTCCCAATGTATGAGCTGGATGAGGAGACAAAGAAGCCTGCATTCACACATAATCCTTTCTCTATGCCACAGGGTGGACTTGAGGCACTTAACGAAAAGGATCCGCTTGATATACTTGCTTATCAGTATGACATAGTTTGTAACGGTGTTGAGCTGTCTTCAGGTGCTGTTCGTAACCACGACATGCAGATTATGGAGAAGGCTTTCGAGATAGCAGGCTACAGTAAGGAAGTTCTCGAGCAGAAGTTCGGAGCTCTCTATACAGCATTCCAGTTCGGCGCACCTCCACATGCAGGTATGGCACCTGGTGTTGACCGTATGATAATGCTTCTCAGAAATGAAGAGAACATCCGTGAGGTTATAGCATTCCCAATGAGCGGAACAGGCCAGGATCTTATGTGCGGTGCTCCAAATGAAGTAACAGAGATGCAGCTTCGTGAGACGCATATTAAGGTACGTGACTAATGCAGAAACTGCTTAGAGTAAATGATTAATTTCATCGTTTTCCATAGCTATGGAGGAAATTGATATGACAATAACAGACGAAACTATCGAGTATGTAGGTATACTCGCAAAACTGGAACTGAATGATGAAGAGAAAGAAGCGGCAAAGAAGGATATGTCCGAAATGCTCGACTACGTGAATAAGCTGAACGAGCTGGATGTATCAGGCGTCGAGCCTATGAGCCACAGCTTCCCTATTACAAATGTAATGCGTGAAGATGAAGTTACAAACGGTGATGACAGCGAGAACATGCTGAAGAATGCACCTGAGAAGACTGAGAACGGCTACGTAGTTCCGAAGACATTTGCCTAAGGATGTGCCTGATTTACTGGCAGCATACACTTCAAAGAGGAGAAAACAATGAGTGATATCATGAAGCTCACAGCTGTAGAGCTTGGAAGTAAGATTGCGGCAGGAGAGATAAGCTCGGTAGAGGCTACCAAGGCTTCCCTTGATGCAATCGGAAACAAAGATAAGAAGATTCACGCTTTCGTGACTGTAGATACAGAGGGTGCCATAAAGCGTGCTGAGGAAATGGATAAGCTGATAGCCGCTGCAAAGGCAGAGGGTAAAACTCTCAGCCCGCTTGCAGGCGTTCCTATAGCAATAAAGGACAATATGAATGTATCAGGGATGCTCACAACCTGTTCATCCAAGATACTTGGAAACTTTGTCCCTACATTTACAAGTACTGCTGTACAGAACATGATCGATGCAGGTGTTGTAATAGTAGGAAAGACAAATATGGATGAGTTTGCGATGGGAAGTACAACAGAGACTTCATACTTCGGACCGACTTACAATCCATATGACCTGACACGCGTTCCGGGTGGTTCATCAGGTGGTTCTGCAGCATCAGTTGCAGCAGATGAAGTTCCTATGGCACTTGGTTCTGATACAGGTGGATCCATAAGACAGCCGGCAAGCTTCTGCGGCGTTACAGGTATCAAGCCTACCTACGGCAGAGTTTCCCGTTATGGTCTTATAGCTTACGGTTCATCGCTTGATCAGATAGGCCCAATAGCAAAGGATACCCGCGACTGTGCAGCTATGCTTTCAGTACTTGCAAGTCATGATCCTAAGGATTCAACTTCTTACGAGAAGTCAGCAGATAACTTCATGGATGCTCTTATACCTGATGTTAAGGGTATGAAGATCGGCATCCCGAGAGATTACTTCGGTGAGGGACTTGATGAGGATGTTAAGACTTCAGTCCTTGCAGCTGCTGAAACACTTAAGAGTCTTGGTGCAGAGGTTGAAGAGTTTGACCTTGGAATGGTTGAATACGCTATCCCTGCATATTACATCATCGCCTGTGCTGAGGCATCATCAAACCTTGAAAGATTTGATGGCGTTAAATACGGATACAGAACAGCTGAATTCACAGATCTTCACAACATGTATAAGAAGACAAGAAGCGAAGGATTTGGAGCTGAGGTTAAGAGAAGAATAATGCTCGGTTCATTTGTCCTTTCATCAGGATATTATGATGCTTACTACGTAAAGGCGCTTCGTGTGAAGAACCTCATCAAGCAGGCATTTGATAAAGCATTCGAGAAGTATGACGTGATACTCGGACCGGTTGCTCCGACTACAGCACTTAAGTGCGGTGAGTCACTCAGCGATCCGATCAAGATGTATCTCGGAGACATATATACTGTATCAGTTAACCTTGCAGGACTTCCTGGTATTTCAACACCATGTGGATATGACAAAAATGGAATGCCTGTCGGTCTTCAGTTACTCGGTCAGGTATTTGAGGAGAAGAAGATACTGAGAGCAGCATACGCATTTGAAAGTACATTTACACGCAAGAGTGCAGAGATATAGCATTACTTCTGCGACTGACAGAACCTGTAGATGTAAATAATTAGGAGAAAAACATGTCAAAAGAATTCGAAGTTGTTATAGGACTTGAGGTCCATGTTGAACTGAACACTAAGACGAAGATATTCTGCGGTTGCTCGACTGCATTCGGCGGAGCACCGAATACACATACATGCCCGGTTTGTACGGGTATGCCGGGAAGCCTTCCTGTTCTGAACAAAGAAGTGCTTCATAAGGCTATAGCAGTTGGTCTTGCGACAAACTGCAACATAACCAGAAATTCCAAGTTTGACCGAAAGAATTATTTCTATCCTGATAATCCTCAGAATTATCAGATATCACAGCTTTACTATCCTATATGCAGGGATGGAAAGGTCGAGATAGAAGTAAATGGAGAGAAGAAGTTCGTACGTATCCACGAGATCCATATGGAAGAGGATGCAGGTAAGCTTGTCCATGATGAATGGAATGAGAATTCATATGTTGACTTCAACCGTTCAGGCGTACCTCTTATAGAGATAGTTTCTGAGCCGGACATGCGTTCTGCAGATGAAGTTATAGCTTATCTCAGCAAGCTCCGTGAGACAATTCAGTACCTTGGCGCTTCTGACTGCAAGCTGAATGAAGGATCCATGAGAGCTGACGTTAACCTTTCACTCCGTGAAAAGGGCAGCGAGGAATTCGGTACCAGAACAGAAACAAAGAACCTGAACAGCTTCACAGCTATCCGCCACTCTATCGAGAATGAGATCGCAAGACAGTCTGACCTGATACTCGCGGGAGAGAAGGTAGTTCAGGAAACAAGACGCTGGGATGACGTTAAGGGTTATTCATATCCTATGCGTTCCAAAGAGGATGCTCAGGATTACAGATATTTCCCTGATCCGGACCTTGTACCTATCATAGTAACAGATGAAATGATAGATTCGATCAAGGCTGAAGAGCCTGAGTTCCGTGCAGAGAAGAAGATACGTTACAAGGAAGAGTATGACCTTCCTGATTATGATATCGATCAGATCACTGCTGAGAAGAAGATGGCTGATATCCTCGACGAGGGTGTTAAGCTCGGTGGTGATCCGAAGAAGATCAGTAACTGGCTCATGGGTGAGACCATGCGTCTCATGAAGGAAACTTCAACAGATGCTACAGACCTTAAGTTTAGTGCTGATAATCTTGTTAAGCTTATAAAGTTAAATGAATCGAAAGAAATCAATAACGCAGTTGCGAAGGAAGTCTTCGAGAAGGCTGTTTTCTCAGACAATCTTGATCCTGAGAAATATGTAGCTGACAACGGACTCTCAACAAAGGCTGATGCAGGCGAACTTGAAGCAGTTGTAAAGAAAGCAATCGACGCCAACCCTAAGGCAGTTGAAGATTATAAGGCCGGCAAGAAGAAAGCAGTCGGTGCCATAGTCGGATTCGTAATGAAAGAGATGAAGGGTAAATGCGACCCGGGAACCGTTAATCAGATGATATCCAGTATTCTGGACTAATTTTCAGAGAAGCCCAGTTAGTATATTTTTTACTACTACTGACAGTTTATAGTATACAGATTGATACTCAATCATATACACGAGAAACCCTTGGAGCACGTCAGTGCTTAACGAACAGACATTTATGTCTGTGAGTTTAGCATCTGCTACGTGTGGAATGGAGCGAGAGCGCGTTTCGAGTGTATATGGATTGGTGTATCAATCGTAAATTAGCAATTAGGAGGAAAAAACATGCGTACATATTTGGTAACCGGCGGTGCCGGCTTCATAGGTTCAAATTACATCCATTACATGCTTGATAAGTATGATTATGATATTCATATCATCAACGTAGATAAGCTCACATACGCAGGAAATCTTGAGAACCTTAAGGATATCGAGGGCAGGGATAATTATGAATTCATCCGTGCAGACATCTGCGATAAAGAAGCTATAGCTAAGATATTCGCTGAGAATGATATAGACAGAGTGGTACATTTTGCCGCTGAAAGCCATGTAGACAGAAGTATCAAGGATCCTGAGGTATTCGTAAATACCAACGTTCTCGGTACTGCAGTCATGCTGAACTGTGCAAAGGCTGCATGGGAGCTCCCTGACGGTACATTTAAACCTGATAAGAAGTTCCTTCATGTTTCTACTGATGAGGTATATGGCTCGCTTCCTGATGATGACAATGCTTTCTTCTATGAGACAAGCCCTATAGATCCTCACAGCCCATATTCAGCAAGCAAGGCTTCAAGTGACATGCTTGTAAAGGCATATATCGATACATATCATTTCCCTGCAAATATAACGAACTGCAGCAACAATTACGGACCTTATCAGTTCCCTGAGAAGCTGATACCGCTCATCATCAATAATTCACTTGCAGGAAAGAATCTGCCTGTATACGGCGACGGCAAGAATGTACGTGACTGGCTCTATGTCATGGATCATGCAAAGGCTATCGATATGGTTCAGGAACAGGGAGTTCTCGGTGAGCGTTATAACATCGGCGGTCACAACGAGAAGCAGAACATTGAGATAATCAATATCATCCTCGAGACTCTGCAGGAGCTTCTGCCGGATTCAGATCCACGCAAGGCAAATGTATCGAAGGAGCTTATCACTTACGTAACAGATCGTAAGGGACATGACAGAAGATATGCTATCGCACCTGACAAGATCAAGGCTGAGATAGGCTGGTATCCTGAGACTATGTTCAAGGACGGAATCCGACTCACCATAGAGTGGTATCTCAATAATATGAAATGGATGGAACGCGTTACAAGCGGTGATTACCAGAAATATTACGAGGCAATGTACAGTGACAGAAAATAATAATGCAGTGTGCCTTTCGGTAGTAATGCCTGCATATAATGAAGAAAAGATTATATATGACAATCTGCTGACAGCAGTTTCGGAGATAGAAGCTTTCTGCAGTAACTTCGAGATCATAGCTGTAAATGACGGCAGCTCAGACAGTACCAGAGAAGAAGTGCTACGTGCAAGGAGTAAGGATAAGAGAATCAAACTTATATCCTATAAGAAGAACCGCGGAAAGGGATATGCCGTAAGACGAGGCATGACAGCTGCGAGCGGGGAGTACGTTGCATTTCTTGATTCTGATCTGGATCTTCCGGCTTACCAGTTGGAAGGCTTTCTGACCAAGCTGCGTGAGACGGGTGCGGATATCGCAATAGGATCCAAGCTTCATAAGAGCTCGAATATAGAGTATTCACCTATGAGACGTCTTATGAGCTATGTTTATTACAGGATGGTAAAGCTTCTGTTCAGACTGGATGTTAAGGATACACAGACCGGACTTAAGGTTTTCAGGAGAGAAACCTGCAGTTCAATATTTGAAGAAGCATCCATAAACAGATTCTCATTTGATATCGAGATGCTTGCCATGGCGGCCAAGAAAGGACTGGCCATCATAGAGCTTCCGGTTGTTATGCAGCCGAAGAGAAGTACTATGCGACGTTCAAAAATATCAATTAAGCAGATTTTTATAATGATTTATGATACAATAAATATTTGGATGCGTATTCACTGAGCATTCGGATAGAGTGTTATAGCAAACCATGATTCAGATAATTCATTTACGAAAGGAATTCAGGTATGAGCAGATACGACGATTACGACGATAATGAAGAATACGAAGAAGAGTATGAAGAAGGATACGATGAGGAATACGATGACGATGATTATTATGACGTCAGACGTTCTGAAAGCAGAGGGCTTTCTTCAAACCTGAGATGGGTGGTCGCACTCATAGTAGAGGTTCTTATCATCGTAGCTCTCGGTGTAGGAATCTTTAAGCAGTATGTAAGCAGCAAGTACAGCCTTATGACAGTAGACAATGTCAAGAAGGAAGAGCTTGCCATAAATGAAGAGGTTGAGGAGAAGACCAAGGGTTACACTCAGATTGCTCTTTTCGGTGTTGATGCCAGAGACAATAACCTCGGTAAGGGTAACCGAAGCGATGCCATAATCGTAGCATCGATCAATAACGATACCAAGGAAGTTAAACTCTGCTCAGTATACAGAGATACACTCCTTGAGATAGAGAAAGAGAACCCTGTTACTTCAAAGGTTAATACTGCATACGCATATGGTGGCCCTGAGATGGCAATAAAGACCCTTAATGCGAATCTTGACCTTTCAATCACAGAATATGTCACTGTTAACTGGGAAGGCCTTACAAGGGCTGTAGACGCGCTTGGCGGTGTACAGGTTCATGTTGAGCAGAACGAGCTTGAGTGGCTCAATATCTGTATAACAGAGCAGATCGCATCAAACGGTATCTATTCAGACGGCGTTTTCGAAACAGGTGACCTGACTCTTAACGGTGTTCAGGCAACAGCTTATTCACGTATAAGAAGTACAGACCAGGGTGATATCACAAGAACTGAGAGACAGCGTGAAGTCATTACTGCCATGATAGAGAAATTCAAGAGCAGTGATATGGCTACCATCGACAAGATGATAAATGAGCTGTTCCCATATATCAGAACAAGTATCACAGAGGAAGAGATGTATAAACTTGCTCAGTCACTTGCATCTTATGAGCTTACAGAGACTTCAGGTTTCCCTGCAAGATTCACTTTCTGGAGCAGTAAAGAGAAGGGTGCATGTATAGCTGCACAGGATCTTAAGGATAATGTAAAAGTCCTTCATGAGTTCCTCTTCAGTGAAGAAAGTTATACACCTTCAGAAAAGGTTACAAGCCTTAATGATATGCTCGTAAATGAAACGGGTGCCAAGAGTACCGGTGAGATAGTACTTGAGGACGAGAACAACACGCCTGAAACACCGCCTGAAGATGGCGAGGATACCGATGGTGAAGGTGAAGACGGCGAATAATCGTTAGTTTACATAATTTAGAACAAGTGAGGCATTGTATGAGCTACAATTACTTCGCATTAGTATCAAGAATGAAATATATAGAGCGCTGGGCACTCATGCGTAACTCCCGCCCGGAGAATCTTTCCGAGCACAGTCTGGAAGTTTCCATGATAGCTCATGCTCTCTGTGTGATAGGAAATGTAAGGTACGGTCATAAGCTGGATGCTGATAAGGCAGCAGTTATAGGGCTTTATCATGATGCTTCAGAAATCATCACAGGTGATATGCCGACTCCGGTTAAGTATTATAACAAGGACATCAAGTCGGCCTACAAAGAGGTTGAGAAGGTTGCTGAGGAGCATATCATAGATAAGCTTCCGGATGACCTGAAGGATGAGTACAGAAAGATATTTTTCTCGGACGCTGATGAGTTTCTTACAGAAGAAGAGAAGGCTGAGGAAGCATACATGCGCCGTCTTGTTAAGGCAGCGGATAAGCTTTCTGCGCTTATTAAATGTATTGAAGAAGAGAATTCCGGAAACAGGGAATTCAGAACTGCCATGGACTCAACTCAGAAATCCATAGAGAAGATGGCGGAAGAAATGCCGGAGCTTCACGATTTCATGAAGGATTTTCTGCCTTCATACGGAATGACTCTGGATGAACTGGAATAAAGAGAATAATTAACTTGATCGAGAGCTGGACGTGAGTATATACACTTAGAGGGTCCGGCTTTCTTGTTTTCTATAAAGATGCGATGATCGGACTTGTCTTACGGAGGGGGTTCTGATGGATAAAAAGACTATATTGATCATATTGGTGGTGCTGGTTCTCGCTGTCGGTGGCTTTTTTGCCAAGAAGAATACAGGAACAAGACGGGCAGTTGCAGGCATTCCTGATCCTGTACAGAAAGAAGCAAGTGGTACGGAGACCATGGAAGTGGGTAAATATAAGGTTAATTTTACAAAGCTTTACTCCTACGATATCAAGGCTCTGGTTGTCCATACCAAGGATTATCCTGAAACGGATCTGGCAGGCAAGCTTGCTCCGAAGGATCTTGCACTTGCATGGGGGAAGGTTGCCGAATATAACGATCGTATAGATTTTAACTGGAGACAGTCGGGAAGATGGTATTACTGGAGCACGAGCACTTATGCCGAAATCGCACCGGTAGGCTCTGTTGCCGGTGTAACACATTGTTCAGCAAATAACCATATCATTCCTGCCACGGTTGCAGTCAGAGATAAGGTTAAGAAGATAAAGACAGGTGACTATATCCATATGACGGGTTATCTTGTTAACATCAATGCCACCGGAAGTGATGGCTCGACATTCTACTGGAATTCGAGCACGTCAAGGGATGACAGTGGTGATGGTTCATGCGAGGTTTTCTATGTGACCGATATCCAGTGGATGGATTAGATTTTTAAGCCCGCGCTCGATGCGGTGTACTTTAATTAAGAGGTAAAAAGTTTCATGTTATCTAAATTCAGTGTAAAAAGACCATATACGGTATTTGTAGTTGTTGTTGCTGTGTTGGTTATAGGATACGTTGCTTTGACGCGTATGACGGCGGACCTTCTGCCGGATATGGAGCTTCCATACGTTGTAGTAATGACTATGGATTACGGCGCCAGCCCTGAAGAGGTTGAGATGAATGTCACTGCACCGCTCGAGGCGGCTCTTGCTACGACTTCGAGCCTTAAGACTCTTCAGTCCATGTCATATAACAGCTATTCGGTTGTTGTTCTGGAATACGAAGGCAATGTCAACATGGATAAGACCATGATCGATATCCAGCAGAAGCTGGAGCAGGTCAAGAGTTCATTTGATGATTCGATAGGTAATCCTGTAATACTCCAGCTTAATCCTGACATGATCCCAATAATGGTTGCAGCTGTCGGAGTTGACGGAATGGATTCTGTTACTGCCACCGACTATGTAAATACTGATATTAAGCCTCAGCTGGAAAGCGTTGAGGGCGTTGCATCAGTTACCATTACAGGTGGTATAGAGCAGAAGATACAGGTCACCATAGACGAAGATAAGGTTGATAAACTGAATGAAGATATCATGGCAGCCATAGACGCCAAGTTCGTTGATGCAGATAATGAGATAGATGATGCAAAACGAGAGATAGAATCAGGCAAGAATAAGGTAAATGCAGGTAAGGACCAGGCTGCGAATGAGCTGAGTAAAAATGAAACGATGCTCAATACAAAGAAGATCGAGCTTTATCAGACAGAAGCCGGACTAAAGGAACAGCTTACTTCTCTTCAGTCCACGGCTGGAACACTTAAGTCGGCTATTGACGGTTTCCAGCAGGCATACGACGGAGCAAGTGCTGCAGCAGAGGGACTTACTGCTATACAGGCGGCTATAGATATGTATGACCAGGGACTTCTGGATGACGATACATTTACGGCTATGGCAGGCATGACTATCGACGAAGCAAGGGCTCAGGCGACACAACTCCAGGGAGCCATAGATCAGGTTAATGCGGGACTCGCAAGTCAGGCGGCACTCCTTGCAACTCAGGGAATCACAGTTAATGATTATACTGATCTTCCGGCAGCTATATCAGCGCTCTCAAAGAGTCTTACAGAGGTAAATGCAGGAATAGCTGAGATCAATTCTGCTCTGTCACAGATTGAAGCAGGAAAGATTACTATAGATGATGCTCTTGAAGCACTCGGAAAGGCTTCTATAACAGGAACTCTTGAACTCAGTAATGCAATGTCACAGCTCCTTACAGGAGAGGCGGCTCTCGATAATGCTGAGAAAGAGATAGATGCTGCTAAGGATTCAGCCAAGGATCAGGCAGATATCAATAAGGTTCTTTCAGTAGAGAATCTTGGTGCCATCCTCATGGCTCAGAACTTCTCGATGCCAGCAGGATATGTGGGAAGCGATGACGGACAGGTTCTTGTTAAGGTCGGGGATAAGGTAGAGGATGTTGAATCTCTGGAAAACCTTATGCTGGTCGATCTTGGAATGGATGGAGTAGAACCTATACATCTCAAGGATATAGCCAATGTTGAGATGGTTGATAATTCAAGTGAAGTCTATGCAAAGATAAATGGAAATGATGGAATACTGATCATTTTCGAGAAGCAGACGGGCTATGCTACCGGTGATGTAACTGACAGCATTCTTGAAAGATTCGACCTTCTTGAAAGAGAAGAGGATGAGGAACCTAAGTTCTCTGTTCTCATGGATCAGGGTGTCTATATAGATATAATCATAAAATCCATAGTCCAGAATATACTTCTTGGCGCAGGACTTGCAATCATCATACTTATAGTTTTCCTTCGTGATATAAGACCGACAATAATCATTGCCTGTGCGATACCGCTCAGTCTTATCTTTGCTGTCGTTCTTATGTATTTCACGGGAATATCACTTAATATCATATCCATGTCGGGTCTTGCGCTCGGTATTGGTATGCTCGTGGATAACTCCATAGTTGTTATCGAGAATATATTCAGACTTCGTTCGGAAGGTATGTCCATAAAGAAGGCAAGTGTGCTCGGCGCATCTCAGGTTGCAGGTGCTATAGCGGCATCAACACTGACGACCATATGCGTATTTGCACCTATAGTATTTACTGAAGGACTTACCAAGCAGCTGTTCGTTGATATGGGACTTACCATCGCATATACACTGGTTGCCAGTCTTCTTGTGGCTCTGACACTGGTACCTGCCATGGCTCAGGGTATGCTGAAGAATGCGAAAGAGAAGAAGACTAAGGAAAACAGGTTCATGGAAGGTTACGGTAATTTCCTTCGTACCTGTATGAGATTCAAGCCTATCGTATTCCTGGTACTTATAGGACTTCTTGTGGGAAGTGTATTCCTGTCAGTATCGCGTGGTACGGAATTCTTCCCGGAGATGGCAAGTACACAGATAACAGTTACTCTTTCTCCGCCGGAGGATGAAGAACGTTCCTTCGAGGAAATGGCAGGATATGCAGATCTGCTTTCTGAGAGGGTAATGGAAATCTACGGAGTTGAGACTGTCGGTTCTATGATGGGAAGCAGCTCAATGCTCAGCGGACTTACCTCAGGAGGCGGTTCCGGTGATAATTCCGTTACTATGTATGTTCTTCTTAAGGATGGAATAAAGGTATCGAATGATGCCATGGAAAAGGAAATCATGTCCCGTGCTGAAGATCTGGATTGTGTTACAACAGTTTCAGCTGACATGATGGATATGAGTGCACTTACAGGAAGCGGAATCAGTGTACAGATCATGGGAAATGATCTGGATAAGCTCCGCAAGCTTGCGGGTGAAATAAGCACAGTTCTATCTAAAGTAGAAGGTCTTGATGAGATAGATGACGGTCTTGATGATATGACTAATGAAGTGGTCATAACTGTAGACAGAGATAAAGCTGCAAAATACAATATGACGGTTGCTCAGGTATTCCAGGTTGTAATGGATAAGCTCGCGGATACATCGTCAGCAACCAGTATATCGACGGATATCAAGACTCTCAGTGTTTATGTTGCAAATGAAGAGCAGACTGAAGTTACTGTAAGCGACCTAAAGAAGCTTAAGTTCAAATATACACATATGGATGACGACGGAAAGACTGTTGAAGAAGATATACCTATTACAAGGATAGTCAAGTTTGTTGATAAGGAAGAACTCTCAACTATCTACAGAGATTCCCAGACAAGGTATATCACAGTTTCAGCTACACTTAAGGATGGCTACAATGTCGGACTTGTCGGAGCTGATGTACGTGAAGAGCTTAAGAGTGTAGATGTTCCTGAAGGATATTCACTCAAGATGTCCGGTGAGGACCAGGCTATAAATGATGCCATGGAACAGGTACTTCTCATGCTGCTTCTGGCTGTAATACTCATTTACCTTATAATGGTTGCACAGTTCCAGTCACTGCTCAGTCCATTTATCATCATGTTTACTATTCCGCTTGCATTCACAGGTGGATTCCTGATGCTGTTCCTCATGGGCAAGGCTATAAGCATCATAGCCATGATAGGTTTCGTAATGCTCTCGGGTATCATAGTTAACAATGGTATCGTTCTTATCGATTATATAATCCAGCTGAGACGTGGCGGTATGGCAAAGAAGGACGCTATCATAGAGTCTTCAAAGACCAGACTTCGTCCTGTTCTAATGACGGCACTTACAACTATCATATCCATGTCCACCATGGCTATGGGACTGGGACAGGGTACGGAGATGTCTCAGCCAATGGCAGTAGTAGTTGTAGGCGGTATGGTTTATGGTACTCTGCTGACACTTATCGCTGTACCTTGTCTCTATGATGCAATGAACCGCGATAAGGATATGACTGAAGAGAATCTGGATGATGAGCCTGAACTCGCTGCAGTAACTCCTGAGGGAGTGACTGTTGCAATCGGTGGGGCAGATAGTTCTGAAGTGATCAGTGATAATGTGGAATTGACTGAGGCGGCAGACAGTAAAATCGAAACATTAGAGATTGAAAATGAAATGAATAAAAATGAGTGAAAATCGTGGTTGACAGAATATATGTATTAGGTGTATATTCGTATCTACATATGAAGTAGAGGCGCGGTGATTAAGATTAGTCCGTTGGATGATGTTTAGGTCATGTGAAGATGGATGAAAGGATGAACCGCCGAAGTGAGGATTCGCTGAACAGTTTCCGAGCTGGTCTTATGGATAATATCCATCGGACTGTCATCAATAACTTGATGGAGCGCTACTGACCTTAGATTAATTCTTTGATTTAGATTTTTTTCGGGTTGGTGTGCGTGCACTGACCCGATTTTATATGTAATAAACTCAGTTTCGTATTACATACAAAATCTTCCGGGGACGCAAACGCACATGAGTGATGCTTCCAGAAATCGTACATACTGCCTAGGGCAGAAGAAGGAGGACAAAATGTCAATATTCAAGGGTGCAGGTGTAGCACTTATTACACCATTCAACGATGATCTTACAGTAGATTATGATGGACTTCGCCGTCTTGTGGAGTATCACATTGAGCATAAGACAGATGCTATAATCGTATGCGGTACAACAGGTGAGTCATCAACACTTTCAGAGGCTGAGCACAGCGAGGCTATAAGAGTAGTTGCAGAGCAGGCAGCAGGAAGAATTCCTGTTATAGCAGGTACAGGCTCAAATGATACACAGACAGCTATCATGCTTTCTCAGGCAGCTGAGAAGGATGGCGTTGATGCACTTCTTATAGTTACACCATATTATAATAAGGCTACACAGAACGGTCTTTATAAGCACTACAGTGCTATAGCAGAATCAGTTAATATTCCTATAATCCTTTACAATGTACCAAGCCGTACAGGTTGTAATATACTTCCTGAGACAGCAGTAAGACTTGCAAAGGACAACAAGAATATTGTTGCTATAAAGGAAGCTTGCGGTAACATATCACAGGTTGCTACACTTGCTGCACTTGCTGATGGATGCATCGATATTTATTCAGGAAACGATGATCAGATTCTTCCACTTCTTTCACTCGGTGGAATCGGTGTTATATCAGTTACATCAAATATCATCCCTGAGGATACACATGACCTCGTATGGAAATTCCTTGAGGGAGATGTTGAGGGTTCAAGAAAGCTTCAGCTTAAGGCTATGCCACTCTGCAAGGAACTCTTCAGTGAAGTTAATCCTATCCCTGTTAAGAAGGCTTGTGAGCTTATGGGAATGTGCAACGGAAAGGTTCGTATGCCACTTACTGAGATGGAGCCACAGAATGCTGAGAAGCTTGAGAAGGCAATGCGCGATTACGGTATTCAGTTTTAGTTCCGCAAGGAGGTAGAATATGACAAGAATTATTATGCACGGTTCATCCGGACGTATGGGCAAAGTCATAGCTGAGATGGTATCAAAGAATGACAATGCTGAGATAGTAGCCGGAATAGATGTTTTTGATGATGGAAAGAGTGACTTTCCTGTATTTGCAGATCCTGCAAGCTGTGATGTAGAAGCAGATGTTATCATCGACTTCTCAAATGCAGCAGCAGTAGACAAGCTCCTCGATTATGCAGTATCAAGAAGCCTTCCTGTAGTTCTCTGTACAACTGCGCTTGGTACAGAAACTCTTGATCATATGAGAGAAGCGTCCAAGGAGATCGCAATCCTTAAGTCTGCAAATATGAGTCTCGGAATCAATACGATCATCAGTCTTCTCGGTGACGCAACTAAGGTTCTGTCACCTGCAGGCTATGATATAGAGATAGTTGAGAGACACCACAATCAGAAGCTTGACGCACCGAGCGGAACAGCTATCGCACTTGCTGATGCTATAAATGAAGCAGCAGACGGACAGTATGAATACATTTATGACAGATCACAGAAGAGAGAGAAGAGGGACAAGAAGGAACTCGGGATCTCAGCTGTAAGAGCAGGTACTATTCCCGGAACTCATGAGATAATCTTCGCAGGTCCTGATGAGCTTATAGAGATCAAGCATGTAGCTTATTCACGTTCCATTTTCGCAAATGGAGCGATCAATGCGGCTCTGTTCCTTGCAGGAAAGTCTGCAGGAATCTATGATATGTCAGACGTGATTGCAAGCTACTAAAAGGAGAAAAGATGGATAACAAGGTACTCTGCAGTGCTTCAAGATATACTCAGAAGTACTATCTGAATGAGGAGTTCAGAGGGCTTCCTCAGCTGGTAAAGGATGAACTGAAGATTATGTGTGTTCTATTTACCGAAGAAGTAGGCGGTGTTATAATACTTCTGTTTGATGAGAACGGAAGTCTCAAGATCATAACACAGGCTGATGAGGATGACGCAGCGTTCGACGATATAGGCTGTCACCTCAAGGTAAAGCAGCTTCAGGTTGAGAAGAAGGAATTCTTTAATCAGCTCGAAGAATACTACGATGCATTTTTTTAAGAAATCAATGAAAACCGTCCCATAGGTTATGAGAGGTAAAACATGTTACTCGCAATAGATGTTGGAAATACAAATATTACAAACGGTGTATTTGACGGAAAGGAGCTTCTGAAGACCTTCCGTATGACTACCAAGCAGGACAGAACTTCTGACGAATACGGAGTTTTCCTTGCTGACTGGCTGCTTCTGAATGGATTCAAGAAGGAAGATATAACAGATGTAATCATTTCATCTGTTGTTCCTGATATAATGCACTCGCTCACAAGTGGAATCATCAAGTTCTTTGATACAACTCCGCTTATAGTAGGCCCCGGTATCAAGACAGGAATCAACATTTCGATTCCTAATCCGAAGGAGCTTGGTGCCGACAGACTTGTAGATGCGGTTGCTGCATATGAAATGTATGGCGGCCCTGTTATAGTTCTTGATTTCGGTACAGCTACAACTCATGATCTCGTTCTGGCTGACGGTACATTTTACGCAGGAGTTACTGCTCCCGGTATAAGGCTTTCTGCAAATGCTCTCTGGAAGGGCACTGCAAAGCTTCCTGAGGTTGAAATCAGGAAGGTTGATACTATAATGGGAAGGGATACGGTTTCAAGTATGCAGGCCGGTATCTATTTCGGTTATGTAGGTCAGACAGAGTATATAGTTAAGACACTTAAGAAAGAGTCAAAGCTTCCTGATGTTAAGGTTGTTGCAACCGGCGGACTCGGAAAGCTTATATCTGAAGCGACAGAATGTATAGATGTTTATGATCCGCACCTTACACTTCACGGACTGCGGATAATACATGACAAGCAGGGAATCAAATAAGACGGTTTAATAGTAATCGATATGAATAGCACAGACTTTAAAAACAAAATAATACTCGCTCCAATGGCAGGGATCACAGACCTGCCATTTCGTTTGTTATGCCATGAATATGGCGCAGACATGGGTATAACCGAGATGGTCAGTGCCAAGGGACTCATGTACAGCCGCAAGAAAGCAGAGGTTCTTCTCCTGACTGACGAAAGAGAGAAGCCTGTGGGCGTGCAGATATTCGGCAGAGAACCGGATATAATGGCGAAGCAGGCAGTCATGCTGGTTGAAGAATACGGCTTCGATTTTGTCGATATCAACATGGGCTGCCCTGTTCCGAAGATAGTTGGAAATGGAGAGGGTTCCGCTCTTATGAAGGAGCCTGAACTGATAGGAAAGATTGTAAATGAAGTGAGCAATGCGCTCGCTCCGATGAACATTCCGCTTACGATCAAGATAAGAGCCGGGTTCGGTCAGGATAATAAGAACGCGCCTCTTGTTGCAAAGATTGCAGAGGAAAATGGAGCGGCAGCGATTGCGGTTCATGGCAGGACAAGAGAAGAGTATTACGGCGGACAGGCTGACTGGGATATAATCAGACAGGTCAAGGAAGCTGTTTCAATACCTGTTATAGGAAACGGAGATATATGCACAGCTGATGATGTTATACGAATCAAAGAACAGACTGGCTGCGACAGCGTCATGATAGGAAGAGCAGCCCGAGGCAATCCGTGGGTGTTCAGGGATATTCGGCATGGACTTAAGAGTGAGAATGCTTCTCTGGACGGTGGAGATGTTTCCGACAACTCCATGAAAGTACCTGGAAGAGATATAACATATGCGGAATTAAAAGATGTCATGCGACGCCATACCGATATGATGATATCCATGAAGGGCGAATACATTGGAATTCATGAGATGAGAAAGCATGTTGCATGGTATACGACGGGTATACCGAATTCAGCTAAGCTGCGTGCCCGTGTTTGCAGCATAGAAACTGCTGAAGAACTATATGCGGCAATAGATGAAATAGGTAACGTGTAAGACACAGAAAATTCGGTTGACGCTTTGCCTTGCTGCTCTTATAATCTACCAATGAAGCAGGGATACTCTTTGTATGAGGAAGGAGGTATTGCCATGACAGATAAAGAAAAAAAGGAAATGTATAAAAAGAAAGTCAAGAAGCTGAACAAGTCTAAGTTCAAGAACAGACTTAAGAAGTTGGGGCTTGTTGGCGTAATTATAGCAGTTATGGGAGTCATAGGTGCTGCCTGCCTGTTCTATGGCGGTTCTACTCCTAAGAAGAATGCATATGTAGGTAAGATTCTTTCTATCACAGCTCTTGAAGAGAAGAAGGAAACCGTTCCTCAGATCAAAAGACTTACTTATAATGATATGCTTATAGTATGCGCTGTAAAGAAGGGTGAGTATGACGGTGATAATGAAGTTGTACAGGCCGCTCTCGAAGGTGTTCAGAATGATAAGCTGGAGATGGATGACGTTCAGACAGCAGACGGCTCCGGAGTTGATATAGATAAGGTTAAAGCCAGAACTCAGAAGTATAAGCTTAATGATATTCAGGAGAATCTGACACTTACTGCAACGGCGTCAATGGTTATGACAACAACAGGAAATACAGGAACAGCTATTATTGCTACTCCTGAGCAGATTCAGAATGCTAAATACCTTGGTAAATTCCTTTGTACTGCTTACTGTCCTTGCGTTAAGTGCTGCGGTAAGTCAGACGGAATCACAGCCAGCGGTAAGAAGGCAACTCCAAATCATACTATAGCTACTGACAGGAATTTTGCTTTCGGAACTCAGCTTATTATAGGTAATCAGATCTATACTGTTGAAGACCGAGGCGGAAATATAAAGGGTAACCGTATAGATGTATACTTTAATACACACCAGGAGGCTCTTAACTGGGGTAAGAAGACTCTTGATATCTATCTGTACACCGTACCTAATTAAGAAGAAATATAAAGGGAGAGGAATCCGTTATAAGCGGATATAGATTAACATGGAAGTAATTTACAGAAGTACAAGAAATGCAAATGAAACGGCTACGGCATCCGAGGCTATACTCAAGGGACTTGCAGGTGAAGGAGGACTCTTCGTACCTGATCAGATTCCTGCTCTTGACGTGAGCTTCGATGACCTTGCAAAGATGAGTTATCAGGAAGTGGCATATGCTGTTATGAAGCTTATGTTCACAGACTTTACTGAAGAAGAGCTTAAGTACTGCATCAACAGTGCATATGACAGCAAGTTTGATACAGAGCTTATAGCACCTATGGCAAAGCATTCGGGAAGATATTTCCTTGAGCTTTTCCATGGAAAGACCATAGCGTTCAAGGATATGGCGCTGTCCATTTTACCTTATCTTCTTACAACATCAGCTAAGAAGAACGGAGTTAAGAATGAGATAGTTATACTTACTGCAACTTCAGGCGATACAGGTAAAGCAGCACTTGCAGGCTTTGCAGATGTGCCTGGTACAAGGATCGCAGTATTCTATCCTAAGTCAGGCGTAAGCCCGATACAGGAGAAGCAGATGGTTACAGAAAGAGGAAAGAATACTTTCGTAGCCGGAATCACAGGAAATTTCGACGATGCTCAGACAGGCGTTAAGAAGATGTTCCAGGATGAGGAGCTGGCTAAGTTCCTTGACGAGAACGGTTTCCAGTTCTCATCTGCAAATTCTATCAATATAGGACGACTTGTTCCTCAGATAGTTTATTATGTATATGCATATACAAGACTTATAGCAGACGGAACCATAAAGAACGGTGACAAGATCAATGTTGTTGTTCCTACAGGTAACTTCGGAAATATACTTGCAGCTTATTATGCATCTCTTATGGGACTTCCGGTAAACAGATTCATCTGTGCATCAAATGATAATAAAGTCCTTTATGATTTCTTTACAACAGGTAAGTATGACAGAAACAGAGAATTCATTCTTACGACTTCTCCATCTATGGATATACTTATCTCAAGTAATCTTGAGAGACTTATATACAGAATCGCAGGAAATGATGCTGCAAAGAACGCAGAGCTCATGAAGCAGTTAAATGAAACGGGCAGCTATGAGATTACAGCTGATATGAAGAAGGAGCTTGATGCATTCTACGGCAATTATGCTACTGAGGCAGAGGTTTCAGCTGAGATCAAGAGAATATATGATGAAGATGGTTATATCTTAGATACTCATACAGCTGTTGCAAGTGCTGTATATGGTAAGTATGTAGCTGAGACAGGTGATGATACACCATCAGTCATAGCTTCTACTGCAAGCCCATATAAATTCACAAGAAGCGTAATGACATCTATAGATGCTGATTATGAGAAGAAGGGTGACTTCGAGCTTGTAGATGAGCTTGAAAGACTTTCAGGTGTTAAGGTTCCTCAGGCTATAGAGGATATAAGAAGTGCAGAAGTACTTCATAAGACAGTATGCGACAAGGAAGATATGGAAAAGGTTGTAAAAAACTTCCTTGGGGTATAAAATGTATCGAAGTTAAATAAGTGAGCAGTTCATTTGTACCTTCCTGCTCGAAACTATGAGACAAAGCAAAACCTGGACATCTGCGGGAGGACTATGTCTTCCCGCTTTTTAATTTGTATGACGCGAGCGGCACGTTTTGTCCGATAGGGGGAAATATGTATAGGTTAGAAACAAAAGCAAAATTTGACGGTGCACACTTTCTGAAAGGATATGAAGGAAAATGTGCGAATATCCATGGCCACAGATGGGAAGTTGTGGTTGAAGTAAAGAGTGAAGAGGTTCAGACCGAGGGCTCTTTCCGAGGCATGGTAGTTGACTTCGCTGTTCTGAAGAAGGATCTTCGCGATGAGGCAAAGAGACTGGATCATGCTCTGATCATAGAAGAAGGCAGTCTGAAAGAAAAAACCATGGGAGCTCTTTTAGAAGAGGACTTCAGGATAATTACATTTCCGTTCAGACCGACTGCTGAAAATCTTGCCAAGCACTTCTTCGAATATATGAAGGGCAGAGGCTATGATGTGGCAAGCGTGTCGGTTTATGAGACGCCGAATAATAAGGCTACATATACTGAATCGTAGAATTGGCTTTTGTGACAGGAGATTAATGAATGCCTGAATACAGAGTTGTAGAAAAGTTCATAAGCATAAACGGTGAGGGGCAGCGTGCAGGAGAGCTTGCAGTGTTCATACGGCTTGCGGGCTGTAACATGAGATGCAGTTACTGCGATACATTGTGGGCACTTGAAAAGGACGTTCCATTTGTCAGTAAGACAGAAGAAGAGATAGTGTCCTACCTGCAGAGTGCGGGTGTAAAAAATGTAACGCTGACCGGTGGTGAACCGCTGATTCATAAAGATATAGATATACTGATAAGAAGTATCATTGACGCGGGATTTCGTCTTGAGATTGAGACGAACGGAAGTATAGATATAAGGCGGTTTGACGAAAGGGCATCTTATACTGTTGATTATAAATGTCCGGGAAGCGGATGCGAAAGCTTCATGTATATGAAGAATTTTGAGAATGTCGGAAAGAATGATACAGTTAAGTTCGTAGTTACAGATATGAAAGACCTTGACAGGATGAGAGAGGTTGTTTCAGAATATTACCTTACGGCAAAGACCAAGGTTTATGTCAGCACAGCGTTTGGCGAGATTAAGCCGGCAGATGTGGCTGATTATATGATAGAACACAAGCTGAATGATATAAGACTTCAGCTTCAGATACATAAATATATATGGGATCCCATGATGCGTGGTGTTTGATGCGCGTTGTAGGAATGATCATGTGATAAATATGAGTATGTCATAGAAAGGATAAAAAATGGCAATAGATAAAGACAAGATAAAGGAACATGTAAGAGGAATACTTGAAGCGCTCGGTGATGATCCGGACAGAGAGGGACTTAAGGATACTCCGGACAGAGTGGCAAGGATGTATGAAGAAGTCTTTGAAGGCATGAATTATTCAAACGATGAGATAGCTGAGATGTTCGGAAAGACCTTCGAATCTCCGGAAAGAGCAAGCCGTGATATGGTGCTTCTTAAGGATATAGAAGTATTCAGTTACTGCGAGCATCATATAGCTCTTATGTATGATATGACTGTTGCAGTTGCATATATACCTCGTGACAGAGTCATAGGCCTCAGTAAGATCGTACGTATAGCTGATATGGTAGCAAAGCGTCTTCAGCTTCAGGAGCGCATCGGTGCAGATATTGCATATATCATGGAGAAGGTTACGAATTCTCCTGACGTAGCTGTTATCATCAAAGGAAAGCACAGCTGCGTTACAGCGCGTGGTATCAAGAATATGCCTTCACATACGGTGACAACGACACTTCGCGGTGCATTTGAAACTGATCCTGCACTTCGATCAGAAATCATGAGTGCTGTTCTTTAATCCAAGGAGAGAAATGATGGAAAATACAAAGAATAAAAAAGCAGCAGTTGTTGTTCTCAGTGGCGGTCAGGACAGTACGACCTGCCTCCTCTGGGCGCTTAAGAATTATGAGACTGTAAAGACCGTTTCATTTGATTATGGTCAGAGACATAAGAAGGAGCTTGAATGCGCTAAGGCGATATGCGATAAGTTCGGCGTGAGCAATCAGGTCATAGATCTCAGCGAGCTGAATGCACTTGCTCCGAATTCTCTTACGAGAGAGGATATAAAGGTTGAGGAAGTTGCTCCGGAAAATGCACCTCCTAATTCATTTGTCGAAGGAAGGAATATGCTTTTCCTTACCTATGCAGCTATATATGCAAAGGGCGAGGGTATAAGTGATATCATAACAGGTGTTTCGCAGAGCGATTTTTCAGGCTATCCGGACTGCAGGGATGTATTTATTAAGTCGTTAAATGTAACGCTAAACCTTGCAATGGATTTCGAATTTGATATAATAACACCGTTGATGTGGATTGACAAAGAAGAGACATGGGCATTTGCAGACAGTCTCGGCGGACTGGATGTAATTAAAAACATGACTCTTACCTGTTATAATGGTATAATGGGTGACGGGTGCGGACATTGTCCGGCATGCACCCTCAGAAGAAGAGGTTACGAAAGATATATAACACATAAGAATAAGGCATAATATTTCGGAGATAAAAAAATGAAGAAGCTTCTTTTTATCATCAATCCGACAGCCGGAAAAGGCAGAGCCGGAAATGATCTGTTCAGTATGATCGATACATTTACAAAGGCAGGTTATGATACTGTAGTTCATCCTATTCAGGATTATGAAATGATCGTAGATTTAGTGAGAGAAGTTGGCAGGGATTACGATATGATTGTCTGCGCCGGCGGAGACGGAACTCTGGATAAGACTGCAACAGGTTATATGCAGCTTGTGGAGGAGACCGGAAAAGATATAAAGCTCGGTTATATTCCATGTGGTTCTACAAATGATTATGCGAAGAGTCTGGGCATCAGTCAGATTCCTGAAAAGGCAGCAGAGCAGATAGCAGGAGGCAGACCGATCCCTATAGATATGGGCTGCATAAACGGCAGACCGTTTATATATATAGCAGCATTCGGACTTTTTACAAACGCATCATATGCTACACCCCAGAATCTTAAGAATGCTCTGGGTCATTCTGCATATATCATGCAGGGCATGAAGGAGCTTTCAAATATAAAGGTGTATAATATAGAAGCTGATTTTGATGGCAGAAGTGTGACCGGAGAGTATATCTACGGACAGGTTTCAAGTACGAAGTCAGTGGCAGGTTTTATGCTTGCTGTTAATAAAGCCCCCATCTTCAATGATGGGCTTTTCGAATGTCTTCTTATCAAGAAACCGAAGACTCCGGATGAGCTTGGACGTTTATTCAATTCCCTGCTTACGGGTGATATAGATAACGAGCTTATTTATATGGAAACTGCCAAGAGTATTAAGATTAAGTCAAGTGAGCCTTTATCATGGACTATAGATGGTGAGTTCGGCGGTGAAATAAGTGAGGCAAAGATAGACGTGCTTTACAGAAAGATTTCACTTATGCTTACTTCAACAAAAGGCTTTATAGATATAGATTAGATTCCTTAATGAGGTTTTTATAAATGAACGGTGAGATGTCCGGACAGAGGAGAAGTCCTCTGGGTGAACACAGCCAATTTGTGAATATTCTTTTTATGGTAGTAGATATGTTGTTCGTTAACATATCTTATTTTGCTGCGCTCTGGCTGAGATTTGACTGCAGGGTTTCTTCGATAGAAGCAATGTATCTGAATCCATTTGTCAAGTTCGCTCCATTTTATACTATCATATGTCTTGCATGTTTCTGGATATTCGGGCTTTACAGAAGTATATGGAAGTTCGCGAGCTTTGTTGAGCTTGAGCGAGTTATATATGCGACTGTTGTAACGAGCATCCTGCATATCGTGCTCATAACGGTATTCTTCCAGAGAATGCCTATTTCTTATTATGTAGTCGGTACCATGCTGCAGTTCTTCATGGTTCTGGCACTCAGATTCCTGAACAGATTCGTAATTCTGCTGAAGGCGCAGAGTAAGAAGAATAATGCGAAATACAGCCGAGTCATGGTCATAGGTGCCGGTGAAGCGGGACGTATCATAGTCCGCGAGCTCAACAATTCCAGCGAGCTCGAAGACAGACCGGTATGTATGATAGATGATGATTCGAGCAAATGGAATAAGCTCGTTGATGGCGTACCTATAGTCGGAGGCAGGGATGATATACTTCTTGCCTGCGAGAAATACAGCATTGAGAAGATATATCTTGCCATTCCTACAGCTAAGATGGAGGACAAGAGAGATATCCTCAATATCTGTAAGGAAACCGGATGTAAGATGAAGAGTCTTCCTGGTGTGTATCAGCTTGTTAACGGCGAAGTAAATATGTCTGCCATGCAGGATATTGCGATAGAGGATCTTCTCGGAAGAGAACCTATCAAGGTTGATATGACAGAGATCTACGAGTTCCTTTCCGGAAAGACCATACTCGTTACAGGCGGTGGCGGATCCATAGGTTCCGAGCTCTGCCGTCAGATAGCAAAGCACAGTCCAAAGCAGCTTATTATATTTGATATATATGAAAATGATGCATACCGTATAAGCAACGAGCTTACTAGACAGCATCCTGAACTTGATATCAAGGTTATGATAGGTTCTGTAAGAGACAGCCGTCGTGTGAATCAGATATTCAGACTTTACAGACCGGACGTTGTTTATCATGCAGCTGCACATAAGCATGTTCCTCTTATGGAGGTCAGTCCATGTGAAGCTATTAAGAACAATGCCATTGGTACCTATAAGGTTGCATATGCTGCAATGATGTACGGAACTCAGAGATTCGTTCTTATCAGTACTGATAAGGCTGTTAATCCGACGAATATCATGGGTGCCAGCAAGAGAATATGTGAGATGATCATCCAGTCATTTGACAGGAAGATTAAAGAGAATAAAGAGTCGGAGATTCCTGTTCTTCATGTGCATCTTGAGGATGAGGCGGGAAGCATGTATCCGCTCGGTCCTTCACAGGTTAAGGTGGATGAAGAGGGTAAGCCTATGTTCACCATCCCGGGACAGGATATGGCAGGACATAAGAAGGCTCAGACTGAATTCGTTGCGGTAAGATTCGGTAATGTTCTCGGAAGCAGCGGCTCTGTAATTCCTCTTTTCAAAGAGCAGATAGCGGATGGCGGACCGGTTACTGTTACCCATCCTGATATAATCAGATATTTCATGACTATCCCCGAGGCTGCGAGACTTGTGCTTCAGGCAGGTACATATGCAAAGGGTGGCGAGATATTCGTCCTTGATATGGGTGAGCCTGTAAAGATTGATGACCTTGCAAGAAACCTTATCAAGCTCTGCGGATATGAGCCTGATGTGGATATTGCTATAGAGTATACCGGACTCAGACCGGGCGAGAAGCTTTATGAAGAGAAGCTTATGGCTGAGGAAGGTCTTGAGAAGACAAGAAATAAGCTCATACATATAGGACATCCTGTTGCATTTGATGAGGATGAATTCCTGAATTCTCTGGAAGACCTTATGGAGGTTTCATATAAGAACTTCGAGGGCATCAGAGTTATGGTTCAGGATATGGTTAGTACTTATAAACCATACGACCAGGATGCAGTACAGGATGCTGAGTACAGAATTCAGCTTAAGGAAATGCTTGAAAAATCAGGCAGAAACAGGAAGATCATAGAGAAGGTTCTCGAAGAGACAGAGGAAGAGGAAGTTCCTAAGCTTGTTTCTGATGATGAAACTTACATGGATGTGCCTCTTGAGAATTTTGAGGAAGCGTCGGATGATGCGGAATAGTTTGCGGCTACCGGGATGAGAATGAAACATATGGATAATAAGAGAAATATAAGCTTCAGTCCTCCTGATATTACAGATGCTGAGTGCGAGGAAGTTGTAAAGGCACTTAAGTCAGGTTGGATAACAACAGGACCAAGGACTAAGGAGCTTGAAAGAAGAATAGCAGAGTATGTTGGAACAGAGAAGGTGGTCTGCCTTTCTTCTGCAACTGCTGCGGAAGAACTGAATCTTCGTACGCTTGGTATAGGTCCGGGCGACGAAGTCATAGTTCCGGCATATACATATACAGCAACTGCATCGGCTGCCGTTCATGTCGGTGCAACAGTTCGATTTGCCGATTCTCTGCCTGACAGTCCGCTCATGGATCCTGATTCTGCAGCGGCACTTGTAAATGAAAAGACCAAGGCTATAGTTGCAGTTGATCTCGGTGGAGTGATACCGGATTATGATAAGCTGTATGAGATAGCAGAGGATAAGAGGTCACTCTTTGTGCCGGCAGGAGAGAAGCATGTGCCTGCGGGAGAGAAGCAAAATGTGAATGATATCGCGCGCAGAGTAAGTGCAGGCTTAGGGCGTATTGCGATTATGAGTGATGCTGCTCATGCACTTGGTGCATCCCGTAAGTTCAGTGCCGGAAGCAGAGTCGGCGAAGGTGCAAAGATGGCAGGAAGCATCGCGGACTTCACTTCATTTTCGTTTCATGCTGTTAAGAATTTGACGACAGCTGAAGGTGGTGCAGCAACCTGGAGAAAGATTCCGGGAGTTGACAGCGAGGAGATATATAAAGCATATCAGCTCTACAGCCTTCACGGACAGAGCAAGGATGCTTTTGCAAAGTCTCAGCTCGGATCGTGGGAGTATGACATAGTCGCTCCATTTTATAAATGTAATATGACAGACATATCTGCTGCTATGGGACTTGTCCAGATGGACAGATATCCGTCACTTCTTGCAAGACGTCGCGAGATCATAGAAAAGTATGATGCAATGTGCGACAGACTTGGACTGAGTCACTTGGTTCATTTTACTGATGAGTACACGAGTTCGGGACACGTTTATCTTGTGTTCATACCATGGGCAGATGATGAGAAGCGTCGTGAGATCATTGTGAAGATGGCAGAACGTGGCATAGCCTGCAATGTTCATTACAAGCCACTTCCTATGATGACTGCATATAAGAGCATGGGCTTCGACATCAAAGATTTCCCGAACGCATATAAACATTACGAAAAAGAGATCACACTTCCGCTTCACACAAAGCTCAGTGATGAGGATGTGGAATATATCATATCAAATTTTGAGGATATTATATGAGAAGATTATATGTGAATATAAAGATGGTCATAGATTTCTTCATAGCTCTTGTTTTGTTGCCTATTTTAATGCTGGTTCTTATTCCTTCAGCTATCTGTATAAAGCTGGAGGATGGGGGACCGGTTTTTTATATGGGTGAAAGACTTGGAAGACGTGGCAAAGTTTTCAAGATGTATAAGCTCAGGACCATGAAGGTGAATGCTCCGGATATAAGACTGGAGGATGGTTCGACTTATAATGCTGAGGATGATCCGAGAGTTACGAGATTTGGACGTTTTGCAAGAAAGACCAGTATAGATGAACTGCCTCAGATATTGAATATACTTAAGGGTGAGATGGCATTTGTAGGTCCGAGACCGGATCTTCCTGATGATATCAAAACTTACTCCAAGAAGGAGAGAAAGATACTCCTCGTAAGACCTGGTATCACAGGTTACAATCAGGCGGTGAACAGAAATTCTGTTACAGCTCATGAGAAGCTTAAGAATGATGTCTACTATGTTGAACATATGTCATTTGCTTTCGATATTAAGATTATTCTGATGACGATAAAAACAGTTTTGTCGCATAAAAATGTTTATCGAAAATAACAAATCTGATTGATGTCATTGATCAGTTAGTGTTTTGTTTGTGAATGAGGTTTTGCCTTGAAGAAGATTATGATTTTGGGAGCGAGTATCCTGCAGCTCCCTGCAATTGAAAAAGCGATAGAGTTGGGACTTCAGTGCGTGGCCATAGATATGGATCCGGATGCTGTTGGTTTTGGTGTGCCGGGGGTCATTAAAGAGGTTATAAGTACCATTGATACTGAAAGAGTGCTGGAGGCGGCTGAACGTCACAAGATTGATGGAATCATGACGCTCGCCAGCGATATGCCTATGAAGACTGTTGCTACAGTATGTGAGAAGATGGGACTGCCCGGAGTTACGACTGATACTGCTTTAAAAGCAACTAACAAAGCGGCTATGAGAGATGCACTTAAGACGGCCGGAGTTCCTGTGCCTGAGTATCATATAGTTCATGATGAGACTGAGTTCGAGAATGCTGTGAAGGATGTGCTTTCAAAGGGATATAAATGTATCGTTAAGCCGGCAGATAACTCCGGAAGCAGGGGCATATCGTTTGTATCGTCCCAGGATATTCATTCCACTAACAGTGAAGAGTATGCTGCTTCATATGAATATACAAAAGGATTCTCCAGGACAGGAGTTGTTCTTGTGGAGGAATGCATGGAAGGGCCGGAGGTCAGCGTTGAGACTCTGTCTGTCGATGGTGAGTGCCATGTGATTCAGATAACAGATAAGATTACGACTGAGGCTCCGTACTTCGTTGAGATGGGACATACTCAGCCGTCCAGACTGCCTGAAGATACTCAGGATAAGATAAGAGAAATTACGAAGGCTGCATGTAAGGCCGTCGGAATAACAACAGGTCCTTCACATACTGAGATAAAGATTACAAAGGATGGACCTAAGATAGTAGAGCTGGGAGCCAGACTCGGCGGTGATAATATAACAACATTCCTCGTTCCATTATCAACCGGAGTTGATATGGTGGAAGCATGCATAAAACTTGCTCTCGGAGAAAAGGTTGACATAATTCCGAAGAAGAACTGCGGTTCTGCAATCAGATATTTCAGGAATGATATAGGAATCATAGACAGTATTACCGGTATCGACGAGGCAAAACAAATGCCGGGCATTAAGAGTGTGACCATAGTTCATGATATCGGAGATACTGCAAAAGAGATCAGAAGCTCAAATGACAGGACAGGCTTCGTCATCGCCGAAGGAACAGATGCTGATGATGCAGAGGAAAAGTGCGAGAAGGCGTTGAATGGTATTGTTGTATATGTCAGGTGATTATGTCCTTTCAGTGGCGATTTTATCATTATTAGGGATAATAAGTATCTTAAATTAGTAAAATGATACAAAAATGATATTTAATTGATAAAACTCTTTAAAATTGGTATAATAATGATACCTTGAAGATATAATTATGACAGAAAGGAGAATCATTATGTATACAGTTGAAGAGATGGTCGAGCTAAAGAAGAAATATGGCCTGTCTTATGAATTCATCAGTGAGAGATCAGGTGTTTCGCTCAGTACAGTACAGAAGGTCCTCGGAGGAATAAATAAAAATCCAAGAAGGAATACGCTTGAGTCGCTTTCCGCTTTCTTTGAGCAATTTGGGAGTGGTTCGGCGGATATTTATACTCAGAGTGGATATACGTATGAAGATTATTACAGATTAGAGCTTCCTGAAGGAAAGAGGGTTGAAGTTATAGACGGAGTGATATATGATATGTCAGCTCCATCTGTACTGCATCAGTTAATCATGATGGAAGTCTCTTTAGCGTTTGCAAACTATATTAAGAAGAACAAAGGTAAATGTATAGCTGTTGTTTCACCGGTTGATGTCCGTCTTGAATATGACAAAGGTGACATGACTGTTGTTCAGCCGGATCTCATAGTTGTCTGCGACAGAGAGAAGTTTTCTGATATCAGAGCGGTTAAGGGTGCGCCGGATTTCGTTCTGGAGGTTCTCTCGCCGAGTACCAGAAAGAGAGACCTGAATATAAAGAAAAAGAAGTATCAGGAAAATGGAGTGCGTGAATACTGGATAGCAGATCCGGAATCCAGAGTCGTCATCAAAACAGTTTTTGAAGGCGAAGAAAGATCAACCATGTATACATTTGAGGATGATATACCAGTATATATCTATGACGGAAAACTAGTGGTGACTCTGCGTGACCTGGAATTCTGATTTTGTGAATTGAACCTGGTGTTTTGAATAATGTGATTATGTGGCATTATTGAACGGGCTAGTTTTAAAAAGATTATATAGATAGGAAGTTCGCATGAACATTTCAGTTGCCCTTGCGGCATACAATGGAGAATTATATATAGAAGAGCAGATAAGAAGTATTCTGGATAGTATTTCAGCAGATGATGAACTTGTGGTTTCGCTTAACGAAAGTTCAGATAACACTGAAGAGATTGTGAGAAGTCTTGCTACTGAGGATAACAGGATCAATCTTGTGAAATGTAAGAAGATGGGTATTATCCCGAATTTCAATTACGCTGTTCGTCATACGAAGAATGAGATCATAATCCTGTCAGATCAGGATGACATATGGCTTTCAGATAAAGCTGAAGTGACCAGAAAGCATTTTGAAGAAACGGATGATATACTGCTTCTTCATAATTGTGATTTCGTAGATAAGGATCTGAAGCTTACCGGCAGAGATCTCTATTCATACAGAAATGTAAAGAAAGGCTTCAGTCACAACCTTATAAAGAATGGTTATCAGGGCTGCTGCATGGCTTTCAGGAGAGAACTTATAAGATATATATGTCCTATTCCGCCGCATGTTGCAATGCATGATCAGTGGATTGGTCTAATAGCTGAGAAGGTCGGTGGTATCGGCATTATAGATGATAAGCTCATTCTTTACCGTGATTACACCGAGAGTAACAGTTCTGAAAATGTCGGAGTTAAGAATAAGATATCAAATGTAATCGGCATGGAAGCCATGGTCAGGAAGCGTTTGAAGAATATTGAGAAACGTGAGAAATTACAAAATGAAAAAAGCAGTCATCGTTAGCTGTTTTGATAATTACAGCTACGAAGTCAGAACTAAATATATAGAGAAGGTTCTTCGTGATAAAGGATATAAGACTGTTATCCTTGCGGGAGATTTCGACCACAGGAATAAGGAAACCTATCATGTAGACAGGGATGGTCTTAAGATGCTTCACGTTCCGACCTATAAGAGAAATCTCTCGGTTGGAAGGATTTATTCTCACAAGATTTTCGGACATAAGGTATACAGGGTTCTAAGGAAGATTAAACCTGAAGTGGTATATGCCATAACTCCTCCGAACTTTGAATTCTCTGCAGTGTCAAAGTATAAGAGAAGAGTTAAACCTGACTCCAAGGTCGTCTATGACGTAGTTGATATGTGGCCGGAGACGCTTCCGGTAACAGGGCTTCTCAGAAAGCTGGCAGGTCCTTTCCTTAAAGTATGGGCAGGCATCAGAAATAAGGCACTGCCGTCAGCAGACGGAATACTCTATGAATGCAACCTCTTCAAGGATACAGTTACTGCAAATATGGGTGGCATACTTTTAGAAAATGGTGTAAAACAGAGAACGGTGTATTTCTGTAAGAAGGATAGCTTCCGTGCAGTCAATGATAAAACTGACAATTATGCAGAAAGTGATACGAATAGAGCAAAGGGTTCGGATATTAATAAATACAAAGTCATCTACCTCGGTGCCATCAATAACATCACAGATATAGACCTTATCGGAAAGGTTCTGAAGGAACTCGCAAAGAAGAAAGATGTAGCACTCCATTTCATAGGAAGCGGCGAAGGGCTGGAAGAACTAAAGGAACTTACGGAGTCAGCCGGGGCAGAATTTATAAATCATGGTATAGTCTATGATGAACATGAAAAATCTGTTATAATGGGCGATGCTGACGCGGCTCTCAATATCATGAAAGAGGAAGTCTATATAGGTGCGACCATGAAGTCGCTGGATTATTTTTCACTTGGTATCCCGGTAATTAATTCTGTTCAGGGTGATACTGCTAAGTTGATGGATGTATACGGAGCAGGTATCAGCATTGACAAAAAGAATTATAAGGATAAGATAAATGAACTGCTCAGTAAGAGTGATGCTGAAATATCAGAGATGAGAAAAGCTTCGAGAAAACTCTTCCTGGATAATTTTGAGGAAGAAAAGATAACTGCTGAGCTGGCAGATTTCTTTGATGAAATACTTGATTGAATAGCTATACTTTTAAATGTTAAAATGTGTAGTTGATATAGTTGTTATTGGATTATTTGATATACAAAACGTGAGGTAAAACGCATGAAGATTCTTGTTACAGGATGTAACGGGCAGCTCGGAAGAGCTATCAATAAGGTTTATGAAGAGGAAGTAAAAAGTGGTGATGTAACGATCATCAATACTGATTTCGGAGTAGAGGGCGTCAGAGATATCGATATAACAGATATAGATTCTGTAAGAAGTATCGTTAAAGAAACAGAGCCTGATGTCATCATCAACTGCGCCGCATATACAAATGTAAATGCAGCTGAGTCCAATGAGGACGTTGCATACAAGATTAATGCAGAGGGTCCTAAGAACCTTGCGATCGTTTCAAAGGAAGCAGGCATTAAGCTTGTGCATGTTTCTACAGACTATGTATTTGACGGAACGAAGCGTACGCCTTATGTGGAGACCGATGATCCGAAGCCGCTTGGAGCTTACGGAAGAACGAAGTATGCCGGCGAGCAGTTTGTTATGGAGAATACTGACAAATATTTCATAGTAAGAACTGCATGGCTTTATGGTGACGGAAAAAACTTTGTCAGGACTATGCTCGGTCTTGCGGAAACCCATGATGAGGTTTCTGTTGTATGTGATCAGATAGGTTCACCAACCAGTGCCATGGAGCTTGCAAGAGGAATAAAGGTTCTAGTTCCTACAGAGGAGTACGGCATATATCACGGAACCTGTGAGAATAAGTGCTCATGGGCTGACTTTACAGAAGAGATATTCATGCTGGCAGGAAAGAATACGAAGGTCAATCATATAACCACGGATATGTACCCTACACCGGCAGAGAGACCTGCCTACTCAGTACTTGATAACAAAGCCTTCCGCGAAAGGCTTAACTATACATTTGCAGATTGGAAATATGCAATTGAAGAATATATGAATGAGGAGAAATGAAATGAGTAACGACAAGTATGTAAGCCCACTTAGTGAGAGATATGCAAGCAAGGAGATGCAGTATATATTCTCACCTGATAAGAAGTTTAAGACATGGAGAAAGCTCTGGATCGCACTTGCTGAGACTGAACAGGAGCTCGGACTTCTCGGAAGTGACGGACAGCCTCGTATAACAGATGAAATGATAGCAGAGCTGAAGGCGAATGCAGATGATATCAACTATGAGGTTGCTAAGGAAAGAGAGAAGCTCGTAAGACATGATGTTATGAGCCATGTATATGCTTACGGTCAGCAGTGCCCGAAGGCGGCAGGTATAATCCATCTTGGTGCTACAAGCTGCTACGTTGGTGACAACACGGATGTTATCATCATGACAGAAGCTCTTAAGCTTGTAAGAAAGAAACTTCTTAATGTAATCAACGAGCTTTCAAAGTTCGCTATGGAATACAAGGATCTTCCTACACTTGCATTTACTCATTTCCAGCCTGCACAGCCTACTACAGTAGGTAAGAGAGCAACTCTCTGGTTACAGGATCTCTATATGGATCTCCAGGATGTTGAGTACATGATAGATCAGCAGAAGCTTCTCGGCTCAAAGGGTACTACAGGTACTCAGGCAAGCTTCCTTGAACTCTTCGGTGGGGATCATGATAAGGTTAAGGCAATAGATAAGAAGATAGCTGAGAAGATGGGATTCAAGGAGTGTTATCCTGTATCAGGTCAGACATATTCACGTAAGGTTGATTCACGTGTTCTGAATGTACTTGCAGGAATCGCTCAGAGTGCTCATAAGTTCTCAAATGATATAAGACTTCTCCAGCACCTTAAGGAGATAGAGGAGCCATTCGAGAAGAATCAGATCGGTTCTTCAGCTATGGCATATAAGAGAAATCCTATGAGAAGTGAGAGAATCGCATCTCTTGCAAACTATGTTATTGCAGATACTATCAATCCTGCCATAACAGCTGCAACACAGTGGTTCGAAAGAACTCTTGATGATTCAGCAAATAAGAGAATATCAATACCTGAAGGCTTCCTTGCTATAGACGGTATCCTTGATCTTTATCTGAATGTAGTTGACGGACTTGTTGTATATGACAAGGTTATCACAAAGAGATTCATGGATGAGATTCCATTTATGGCTACAGAGAATATCATGATGGATGCTGTTAAGTCAGGCGGTAACCGTCAGGAACTTCATGAGAAGATACGTACATACTCCATGGAGGCAGGTGCAGTAGTTAAGAAGGAAGGTAAGCCGAACGATCTTGTTGACAGGATTGCAGCTGATCCTGCTTTCGGGAAGACTAAGGAAGAGCTGCTCGAAATCATGAAGCCGATACTCTATGTTGGACGCGCTCCGGAGCAGACAGAGGAATTTGTAAATGAAGTGATAAGACCTGTTCTTGATGCTAATAAAGATGTACTTGGTCTTACTGCAGAGATAAATGTCTAAAAACTCTGTGTTTTTATAGGATTTTCAGCCTTTTGTTTCTTTACATTATAGTCTTTATAGTGTATAGTGTCTTTGTTTGTTCGTCAGAGAGCGCATAATACAAGTGTATTAGAGTGTATATTGGTGTGACAGTTATGTTGTAACTGTCTCAGATCAAAAGGAGAGATTACGAATGGTAACAGCGATAGTAGGTGCCAATTGGGGAGATGAAGGAAAAGGTAAGATAACCGATATGCTCGCAGAGGAGTCGGATATCATCATAAGATTTCAGGGTGGCGCAAATGCAGGACATACTATAGTAAACAACTATGGTAAGTTTGCTCTGCACACACTTCCTTCAGGAGTTTTCTATGGACACACAGTAAGTATCATAGGAAATGGTGTGGCACTTGATATTCCTAAGCTTTTTAAAGAGTATAATGAGGTGGTTGCGGGCGGAGTTCCGGCTCCTAAGCTTCTTGTGTCTGACAGAGCTCAGATGGTAATGCCTTATCATGTTCTTTTTGATGCATATGAAGAGGAGAGACTTAAGGGAGCTTCATTTGGTTCTACTAAGTCAGGTATCGCTCCATTTTATTCTGATAAATATGCAAAGATAGGTTTCCAGGTAAGTGAACTCTTCGATGACAGAGATTCACTCAGGGAAAAGATTGAGAGAGTTATAGCTCAGAAGAATGTTCTGCTTGAGCATCTTTATCATAAGCCACTTCTCACAGTTGATGAAGTATATGATACTCTTATGGAATATAAGCGTATGATAGAGCCATATGTATGTGATGTTTCAGCTTTCCTTGATAATGCTCTTAAGGAAGGTAAGAATATACTTCTCGAGGGACAGCTTGGTTCACTTAAGGATCCTGATCACGGAATATATCCTATGGTTACATCCTCATCAACACTTGCAGCTTACGGTGCAATAGGTGCAGGACTTCCACCATATGAGATTAAGAAGATAGTTGTTGTATGTAAGGCATACTCAAGTGCTGTAGGAGCAGGTGAGTTTACATCAGAGATTCTTGATGAAAAAGTTGCTGATGAGCTTCGTCGCCGCGGTGGTGATGGTGGTGAGTACGGCGCTACAACAGGAAGACCAAGACGTATGGGCTGGTTTGACTGTGTTGCATCCAAGTATGGCTGCAGACTTCAGGGCGCTACTGATGTTGCATTTACAGTTCTTGATGTTCTCGGATATCTTGATGAGATTCCGGTATGCGTAGGCTATGAGATAGACGGAGTTGTAACAACAACATTCCCAACTACTACAGAGCTTAAGAAGGCTAAGCCTGTATTTGAGACTCTTCCGGGATGGAAGTGTGATATCAGAGGTATCACAAAGTATGAGGATCTTCCGGAGAACTGCCGTAAGTATATAGAGTTCTGCGAAGAGCATATAGGATATCCTATAACAATGGTTTCAAATGGTCCTGCCAGACATGAGATCATCTATAGAGAATCTGGACTCAGCAAATAATAAATACCGAAGTTATTGAATAGCATAAAAAATGCTTGACGATGACGTTTTGTTATATTATAATCGGTTTCGTGCTTTAAAGGAGTAAAGTGATTTATATCACAAAGGATAAAGGAATGAAGAATAACAGAGCTGAAATGAATAGCCTTTATTCAGGATGCGGCGCATCCTTTATTTCCTATGCCTTTTACTTTTACTTTTTTGGGTTTAACAGCACAGATGAAAATGTAGAAGCCACTATGGAAGTATGAGACTGATACTTAGATTATGAATTAGTTACCTTAAGCGGCTTTCTACATTAGAAGGCCGCTTTTCATATGCAGATTAATCTGCGGGAGTTTTAAGAAAAGAGGAGAAAGAAACATGGATGAATTACAGAAGAGCCGACAGACCATCGAAGAGATAGACAAAGAGATGGCACGTCTCTTTGAAAAGAGAATGGACGCAGCTGCCAGGATAGCAGAGTATAAGAAGGAAAAAGGACTGTCTGTAAAGGACAGTGCGAGAGAAGATGCTCTGATCGAAAAGAATCTGGGGTATATTGAGAATCCTGAGCATGAAGGATATTATGTAAACTTTATGCGTAATACAATAAGCATATCAAGAAGATTTCAGGAGAAGCTTCTTTCGGGTATGAAGGTTGCATACAGTGGAGCAGCAGGAGCATTTGCGTATATAGCTGCAAAGACTCTGTTCAGTGAAGCAGAGCTTGTATGCAAGCATGATTTTGCACTCGCTTATAAAAGCGTTGAGTCAGGAGAATGTGATTGTGCAGTTCTTCCTCTTGAGAACAGCTATGCGGGAGAAGTCAGTACAGTACTTGATATGGCATTCTCAGGAAGCCTCTTCATCAATCAGGTTATAGATCTTCCTGTAAGGCATTGTCTTGTCGGACTTCCGGGAAGTGAAAGAAAAGATATCAAGAAGGTTATAAGTCATCCTCAGGCACTCGCTCAGTGCACGGATTATATAGAAAGACATGAGTTCACAACAAAGGGATTCGGAAATACTGCACTCGCTGCAGAGAGAGTTAAGGAAATGAATGACCCGTCTGTAGCAGCTATCGCTTCCAGAGAAACTGCCGAGATCATGGGACTTTCCATACTGGATGAGAACATACAGGACAGCGGAATCAATACTACGAGATTTGCAGTATTCTCAAGATCTGAAAATGCAAAGAAGCCTGAAGGCAGAAAAGATGATGAGCAGTTCATTCTTGTGTTCACTGTTAAGAATGAAGCAGGTGCTCTGGCACAGACACTTAACATCATAGGTGCTCACGGCTTCAATATGAGAAGCCTCAGAAGCCGTCCGATGAAGGGACTCCTTTGGGATTATTATTTCTTCATTGAAGCTGAAGGAAATATCAATACAGTAAATGGACAGGACATGATGAAGGAGCTCGGTGCTCTGTGTGCCCGTCTCAAGATGCTGGGATCATATAATACTTACGAAGCCTGATATTTTAAAATGTAATGATAATATAAGTTAACATAATATGGAGGATAAAAATGAATTTAGAATGGAAGAGAGAACTGCCGTCAGCAAGAGTCGTAAAGGAGATGTATCCTTTATCAGAAGAGGCAGCAAAGAATAAGAAAGCAAATGACCAGGCTGTACAGGATGTATTCCTTGGAAAGAGTGACAAGTTCATTCTTGTAATAGGACCTTGCTCAGCTGACAGACCTGATGCTGTACTTGAGTACATTTCAAGACTCAGAGAGGTTCAGGACAAAGTCAGTGACAAGATCGTTATAGTTCCGAGAATATATACCAATAAGCCACGTACAACCGGCGTTGGTTATAAGGGAATGCTTCATCAGCCGGATCCTGAAAGCGCACCTGATATGCTTAAGGGAATCATGGCTATAAGAAAGCTTCATATCTCCGCACTTGAAGAGACAGGTTTCTCATGTGCAGATGAGATGCTCTATCCTGAGAATCATTCTTATCTTTCAGATGTACTTACATATGTTGCAGTTGGCGCAAGAAGTGTTGAGAACCAGATGCACCGTCTGACCTCAAGCGGACTTGATATCCCTGTAGGTATGAAGAATCCGACAGGCGGTATGCTTTCAGTTATGATGAATGCCATAACAGCTGCTCAGTCTTCACATACATTTGTATATGCCGGATGGGAGGTAAAGAGTAAGGGTAATCCTATGGCTCATTCAATCCTGAGAGGTTATTCTCATAAGTCAGGTCATTCAGCACCTAACTATCATTACGAGGATCTTATATTCCTTCATGAACTCTATGAGAAGAGCGGACTTCAGAATCCTGCAGTAATCGTTGATACAAACCATGCTAATTCAGATAAGCATTTTGATCAGCAGCCAAGAATCGCTAAAGAGATTCTTCACAGCATGAGACATTCTGATGATATAAAGAAGCTTGTAAAGGGACTTATGGTTGAGTCATATCTTGTAGATGGCAATCAGAAGCCGGACGGCGGAGTATATGGTCAGTCTATAACAGATCCTTGCCTTGGCTGGGAAAAGACTGAAAAGATGATATATGAGATAGCTGACCTGCTGTAGAGAATATGACGCAGAATACGATAAAGAGGGTTACCATAATTATTCAAAAACGGATAATTATGGTTGAGACTAATTAAAATTTGGTATATAATAAGGCAAATGAATCGAAGTTCATTTGCCTTATTATTTTGCATTGAATAGTGTTTTTACCCGGGTAGTCAGTGGGCGTGCTCCTCATCCGTTCTGAGCCTTTCAGAAAGGAGATGAGGCTTATGACTGTATATGAAGTAACCATGGTTTTCATTTCAGTAATTAAACTGATTGTGGATATCATAGCACTCGTAAATAGGCATAAGAAAAGCCGCTCTGACTCTGACAGGTAATGAGCGGCTTTCTTAGCTGTTTCTAAACGCCAGAGCGGGTGAGGCATGGTCACCGCACTGACTACCTTGTTAAGGACATTATAATACTATAAGTATGATAATTCAAGAGAAAATGGGGTGTTATAATGAATGTTAATCAAATGATTGAGATAAAAAAAGAAAAAGGATATTCAAATGCTATGATATCCGAGATGTCCGGAGTTCCGCTTGGAACTGTGCAGAAGATATTCAGCGGAGAGACTTCATCTCCAAGATATGATACTGTACAGGCTCTCTCCAGAGCGCTTGAGAGAGTATCTGCATATAGCAATATCGCTGATAATAAGATGGTTAGTGAATCAGTGCCTGCATATAATGCCGATTTTAGTAGAAAAAAGAAAAAAGAGATAGTTGCTGACAAAACTATAGAAGATTATACTGCACTACCGGAAGGGGTTCGTGTGGAATTGATAGACGGAAGATTCTATGATATGGCTGCGCCGACTCTTATACATCAGACAATCAGTCATGAATTAGGGAGACTTTTTGGTAATCATGTAAAAACTAATAATGGTAAATGCAGAGTATTCGAAGCTCCAACGGATGTACAGATTGATTGTGACAACAAAACTATGTTGCAACCGGATGTTTTCATTGTATGTAAGAGAGAGCAATTAACAAAGCTGAGAGTGGTAGGAGCTCCTGATCTGGTAGTTGAAGTCCTGTCACCATCGAATATCTTTGTAGATATCATCTTTAAATACCATAAATACAAAAATGCCGGGGTAAGAGAGTATTGGGTTATCAATCCTGAAGAAAAGGATCTCATCGTTTTCAGATTCTTTGAATCAGAAGAACCACATCTATATACATTTGATGATGAAGTGCCTGTAGGTATCTGGAATGATGAATGTGTTATAGATTTTAAGAAGATTTATGAAGATATTGAGTTTATGTATTAAACTGGTTGACATAAAATGGGGGACTGCTTATGGATCAGAAAAAATTCACTAAAGAACTGGATAATCTTTTTCAGACCGGAAGAGCGGACGATGTGCCGGAATTCTTTGAGAAGTCCAAGGTGGCAGCTGAACTGGAAGGGGATACTGAAGGTATAGCAGTAATCCTGAATGAAGAGATAGGATATTATCGCCAGCTCAGTATGTATGACAGAGGGATAGAATCCGGAAAAGAGGCACTTAAGCTTCTGGAAAGCGTTGGTAGGAAGGATACTATTCCGTATGCTATGACGCTGCTGAATCAAGGCACCATTATGAGAGCGGCAGGAAGACTTGAGGAGGCTGAGGACTGCTATAAGAATGTACTCAGGATATTTGAAAAAGAGCTTCCGGAAGACGATAAGAAATACGCTGAGTACTACAACAACGTATCTCTGCTTTATGAGGAGCAGGGAGACTTTGATAAGGCAGAGGACAGTCTGCGAAAAGCTATAGAGAATGGTGAGAAAAATGGAACGACCATCTATAGGACTGCCGTAAGCTATGCAAATCTTGGGCAGGTTCTTCTCCGTACAGGAAAGACCGGACTTGCTATGTACTACTTTATCAATTCGGATAAACTCTTTAATGACAAGGGGCTTTTCGATAATCATCATGCTCTCGCTCTGTCCGGAATGGCTGAGGTCATGGAAAGAAGAGACGAAAAAGATAAGGCGGCTCAGTACTATAAAGAAGCACTCGATATGATCGAGGGATTTGTAGGCAGGAATAAGGACTGGGAGAGAGTAAATGAGCGATATAATGCATTGAAATCTTCGAGTGACAGTATTGTTGATGATTCTAATACTCAAGCCAAAGATAGTGTAAAGACAAAAATGAACGGCATGCAGCTGGCTGAAGATTTCTATGAGAAATACGGCAAGGGCATGATTCATGATAAGTTCCCTGAATATGAATCACGTATAGCTGTTGGTAAGGTAGGCGAAGGTTCGGAGTGTTTCGGGTTTGATGATGAAATATCAAGGGACCATGACTTTAAGCCGGGCTTCTCTATGTGGCTCACGGATGAGGATTATAAGGCAATCGGCGAAAGCCTGAGTAAGGAATATGCCGAAATATACAGTAAATACATATCCGATTACTTGACGGAGAGTACACTTCAAAATGCTTCAGAAAACACAGTCGAAAGTGATGTCATGAATGATGATGTCGATGCCAGAACCGACGTAAGACGAATTAGTGATTTCTATGAATCACTCACAGGATTCCCTGAGGGACCGGAAAGTGTTCGTGACTGGATAGCATTTCTTGATGAGGAGAAGATCATAGGTGCGGCAGCGGCTACGAATGGAAAAGTATTCCGTGATGATCTTGGTGAATTCACGAAGATAAGAGAGAAACTCCTTACATTTTTACCTGAGAGGCTTTATGTCATGAAGGTTGCGGAAACTGTCACTAAGCTGGGACAGGCAGCACAGTATAACTATGCCCGTGCAGTCAGAAGAGGTGATAAGGTTTCGGCATCACTTGAGAGAGATAAGGCGGTTCGTTTTACTCTTTATGCTATATATCTTTTTAGCAGATGCTATCATCCGCATGACAAATGGATGAGACGCGGCATCGAAAGATTTATACTTCTCCCGGAACTGGGTTATCTTCTTGATGATATGGTAGGACTTGATATCATGAATCTTGAAGAAAATGAAAAGTACCTCGAACTGATATGCAAGGATATCATTGCGGTTCTGAAGGAGGAAGGGCTCGTATACGGCAGCAGTGGTTTTCTGCCTGATTACGTAGCAGGCTTTAATCGCAGGATAGAGCTTATGGATAAGTCGGTGGATGAACTCTCTGATATGGTTGCAAGGCTGGAGTTCGATACATTTGACAAAGTAAGAAATAAGGGCGGCAGGGCTTTCTGTCAGAATGACTGGCCGACCTTCAAGATAATGCGTAAGAGTCAGTATCTGAACTGGACAGAACCTATGCTGGTGCAGTATATCACGGACTTCGAGGGCGCTCTTCAGGCCGGAAGGAATATGATAACTGAGAAGTACGGTTATATGATGGAATCCACCAGACCGGAGGAATTTGCTGAGATTAAGAAGAAGCTTCCTGAAGTGACTGAAAAGAAGAAAGCGCTTGTTGATGCTCTTGCGAAGATTCATGTTGAATGGACGGAGGATTTCGGAAAACGTTATCCGACTCTGATAAAGCATGCAAGGACGATACACAGCAGCGAGGACGTTCCGAGGGATACATCTTCTGAGACTTATCTCAAGGGAGAACTCTATACATATACGGATATTATGCTGTCCATGTACGGAAGATTCATAGTCGAGAATTATAAAGCAGGAATCAATCTGACAGAGAAGACTGTTCTGAATACAGTCCGTATGTATGGATATGCAGATCTTGATGATGCGGCTTCGAAAAACGTTTGATAGGCTTATAAACGGTGTATTACTAACACTTTGAATGATATATTCCCTCTTTACCGACCAGACCGGTAAGGAGGGTTTATTAATCGTATTTTAATACAATCCTAATCAATATGTGTGGAAGTTCAAGACCATAAATGTTATAATAATAAATCGGCTGCAGTTACTGATTTGCTCGTTCAGAAGGCATTTGCATGCGGCTTTATTACTAACAAACATCACTTGGAAGGAGAAAGAGACTTCGGTCCCTTAAAGACTAATGAATAAAAAACGACTGATAATAATCATATCCATTGCAGCGGCTGTTCTTATAGCCGGTGGTTTAGCTGCGTTCTTTATCATAAAGCATAACAGAGAGAACAATGAAGGAAATGGAAAGCTTGTCTATGTTCAGAAGGTTAGCGACATAATCGGTTCAGGAGTCGGAATGACTAACCGCTATATGGGCATAGTTGAATCACAGGAGATTAAGCCGGTTCAGAAAGATGCTGATAAGACCGTAGGTAAGGTATATGTTGAAGAGGGAGATATAGTTAAGAAGGATGATCCGCTCTTCGAGTATGATACAGAGTCGATGCAGATGGAGCTGGATTCACTTAAGCTTGAACTCCAGAGTATCAGTAATACTATTGCAAGCCTTAATGCAACTGTTAAGGATCTTGCAGCTCAGAGAGCAGAAGCTTCTGACGAGGACAAGAAGGAATATACAGCTGAAATCAACAGTACAAATGCTCAGATAGCTGAGGAAAGATATAACTATTCTGTAAAAGAGAAAGAGATAAGCAGAGCTGAAGAGGCTATCAAGTCTTCAGTAGTTCTTTCTCCTATGGATGGAATCATTAAGTCTATCAAAGAGAATTCTGTAGATGACGGAAGTGATTCAGGAGAGACAGGCTATATCAATATCATGGCGGCCGGAGAATACAGAATCAAAGGCACTGCAACTGAGGAGAGCATAACTAATATTACCAGAGACATGCCGGTTATAATTCATTCGAGAGTAGATGAAAATGTAATGTGGCATGGTACTGTTACCAGCATAAATCTTGAACCGGACTCAGGTAATGGCGATGATATGTATGGTGGTGGAGGAGATACTTCCTCCAAGTATTCATTCTATGTTGAACCTGAAAATATAGATGGACTTATCCTGGGCCAGCATCTCTATATTGAGCAGGATCTGGGACAGGGTGAAGTGAAAGAAGGACTCTATCTTCCGGCTTATTTCATTCTCATGGAAGAGGATGGTAATTATGTCTGGAAGAAGGATGAGAAAGACAGAATTCGTAAGACACCTGTTACCATCGGTGAATATGATGAAGCCAATGACTGTTACGAGATAACAGAAGGTCTTACTGAGGATGACTATATAGCTTTCCCTGATGTAAATGTAGAGGAAGGCAACAAGACTACTACGAATTATGACGAGATGCTCGAACAGATGGGAGACGACGAGGGCATGCCGGACGGTGACATTCCTGACGATATGATGATGGATGACGACATGATGATGGATGATGCAACGCTTGGTGATCCTGAATATGACGAGTATTTCGATGATGGATATATGGATGATGGATACACAGACGATTATACTGATGACGGAAACGTTGATAACGATACAGATAACGGAAACGACGGAGAATAGGAACTGAACTGATGCTGCTAGAACTAAAAGGAATATACAAGAATTACATACAGGGCAAGATGGAAGTTCCGGTACTTAAGGATATCAATCTTACTATAGATCAGGGTGAGTATGTGGCTATCATGGGACCTTCAGGTTCGGGAAAGTCTACTCTGATGAATATTATAGGATGTCTGGATCAGCCGACATCAGGTGATTATTTCTTTGAAGGTGAAGAGATAAGTAAATTCAATGATAAGAAGCTTTCAGAACTCAGGAATAAGAAGATAGGTTTTGTATTCCAGAACTTCAACCTTCTTCCGAGACAGTCTGCTCTTCAGAACGTTGAGCTTCCACTTCAGTATGCAAAGGTACCTCTCGGTAAGAGAAAAGGACTCTGCGAAGAAGCACTTAAGAGTGTCGGACTTGAAGACAGAATGACTTTCAAACCGACTCAGCTTTCGGGTGGTCAGAAGCAGAGAGTTGCTATAGCCAGAGCTATGGTCAACAGCCCGAGCATACTTCTTGCTGACGAGCCAACCGGTGCGCTCGACAGTAAATCAGGTATACAGGTTATGGGCCTTTTCAGAGAACTTCATGATAAAGGCGTGACCATAATCATGATCACACATGCCCGTGAGATAGCTGAATATGCTGACCGTATCATAACCATATTCGATGGTGAGGTTACGAGTGACGAGACGAATGAAAATGTTCGTCGTGAAGTGCTTTCAGTATCTGAAAATGAAACACAGACAGAAATTGTAAATGAAACAGAAGTGCACGACGGGGAGGTGACAGTATGAAGAAAGTCATCATAATCGTCGCGTCCGTTTTTGTTTTCGTAGGCGCATTAGTCGGTGGAATACTCGGTTACAGGGCACATAAAAGAAACAGTAATCCGGTCAAGGTTTATTCAATGACAAATTTCGTTGAATACTATGGCTGGGATTCTGATTCCATGGATGGTTCGGTTTCATATGAGGATGAACAGAATGTCATAGTAGCGACGGATAAGACTGTCAAGGAAGTCCATGTTAAGCAGGGACAGAATGTAAAGACAGGTGATCCGCTACTTACATATGATGCGACCATTTATCAGCTGAAGATTAATACTGTCAGAGCCAACATTAATCTTAACAATGCTCGTATTGAAGCAGCTAACAGAAAGCTGACAAAATTGAAGAATACCAAGCCGGTTGAGCGTAAGGATGAAGAGGATACTGAAGCGCCAACTACGGAGGAACCGACCACAGAGCGTGCAACGGTGTGGATTCCATCTCCTTCTGATGCGGATCCTCAGACCTATGTTCCTGTATACGCGGATGACGGCACACCATATGTTGAAACGAATCCGGATGATATACCGGACGATTTTCCTGATGATCCGGGTGAAGGCGGTGAACCTGAGGTAACCTATACCAAGGAGGAACTTGCAAGCGAGATCAGAAATACGAATGACCGTATAAGAGATCTCAAGCTTTCAAATCAGACCCTGGCACTTCAGATCAAGAAGTACCAGAAGGATATAGAGAACTGCACTGTTGTTGCAAAGATGGATGGTGTAGTTACTTCGGTTGATATTACCGAAGAGACTATAGGTATGGGTAATCCTGTAATCCAGATCAAGGGCTCCGGACAGAGTATAGTCAAGGTCGACGTCAGTGAGTGGGCGCTCGGCAATGTATCTGTAGGAGACGAAGTGTATGTTACGTCCTATGATGACGGAATGCAGTACACGGGAAAGGTTATAGAGCTCTCCACAAGTCCTTCAAACTATAGCTCTTATGGTTATGAAGTAAAATCCTACTACCCGATGTCGGTAGCGGTTATAGATGAAAATGAAATGGATTCCAGTACATGGGTTCAGGTCAGCTTCAGTGCTGACAGTATGTCGGATGATGACAGCGATGGAACACTTGCGCTTCCACTCTTCATGGTCAAGGAAGAGAATGGCAATTACTATGTCATGAAGGAAGAAGACGGAAAGCTGGTTAAGCAATATGTTAAGACCGGAAAGATTTACTGGGGAAGTGAGATCGAGATAAAGGGCGGTCTTACAACAGAAGACTATGTTGCATTTCCTTATTCCAAGAATGCTGTTCCGGACAGAAAGTGTGTTGAGACCGACAGTATCGACGACCTATACTACTAAGGGGGCATAATATAAATGCTTGAAAATATCAGACTTTCATTTCAGGGAATATTCGCGCATAAGATGCGTTCATTCCTTACGATGCTGGGTATCATCATAGGTATTGCGGCAATAATCGCCATAGTATCTACTATCAAAGGTACCAGCGATCAGATAAGAAAAAACTTAATAGGAAATGGATCGAGCAAGGTTAAGGTAAGCCTCAATCAGGCCGGATATGATGTCAGTGTATCAGAGGTAGACCCGAATAAGGTTCCACTCCTTACTGATAAGATGGTAGAAGACATGGAAGATCTCGAGGGCGTAGATATAGTTGTCGGATACTACAATAGTGAGGTTTATGATGGAGTTTATTACAAGGACAACACTACAGAGGGTGTATCCATACTCGGTACCGATAATAAATATCTTGAGATAGAAGAATATGCCGTTACCAAAGGCAGAGGCTTCATCGAAAGCGATTTTACTGAATACAGAAATGTATGTCTTGTTACAAGAGATATAGCTGCTTCACTTTTTAACGGTGAGAATCCGGTAGATAAAACGGTTGAGCTTTTTGGCATTCCATTTACAGTTGTAGGAGTTGTTGCCAAGGAAGATAACTTCGATATGAATGTCGAAAGTGTGGAAGACTGGTATACCTATTTTGGTTATTCCCAGACCGGTGCTATAATCATACCTAAGTGTGACTGGCAGAAGATATTTGCATATGACAGACCAAGCAACCTTCTTATCCGTGCCGATTCCATTGAGGATATGTCAAAGGCAGGTAAAAATGTTGCAGATTATATGAATAAATTCATTAATACCGAGGAAGAGGGAGCTGTAACATATAAGGCTGAAGATACTCTCGAGAAGGCGAGAGAGCTTCAGGAACTTGCAAATGCAACGAACAGCCAGCTTATCTGGATAGCCAGCATATCACTTCTTGTAGGTGGTATCGGTGTTATGAATATAATGCTTGTTTCGGTTACAGAGAGAACGAGAGAGATAGGACTTAAGAAGGCACTCGGAGCAAGGAAGGGAGTCATACTCGGACAGTTCCTGACTGAGGCTGCTGTTCTTACCAGTCTTGGAGGATTCATAGGAGTCGGAGCAGGTATAGGACTTGCATTCATAATCGCGAAAGCAGCCGAAGTTCCTGTATCAATCAGTATTCCGGCTATAATAGTTTCTGTTATATTCTCTATGGTCATAGGAATAGTATTCGGGCTCCTGCCTTCAGTGAAGGCTTCCAACCTCAATCCTATAGATGCATTGAGATACGAGTAGAATATAGGAGAATCAGAATTGAAGATTATGCATATAGCGGATGTTCATCTTGATTCCAAGATGAACAGACACTTATCAAATGAAAAAGCCAAGGAGAGGCGTGCAGAACTGCTCGCCTCCTTTGTGCGTCTTATAAATACTGCAAAAAGAGAAGGAGTTACGGCGGTTCTCATAGCAGGTGACCTTTTTGATGTAAGCAAGGTTAAAGTAGGTACTGCCAAGACCATCAAGAAGGCTATAGCTGATGCATCTGACATATCATTTTTCTACATAAGAGGAAATCATGATAATCAAAATATATTTGAGAATACAGATGACGTCCCTCCGAACATTCATCTTTTCGGTGAATCATGGCAGAGCTATAACATCTCTGACAAGGTAACAGTCACCGGAGCTGAGCTTATGGGAAGAAACTCATCAGAGATCGATTCTTCACTTGTACTTGAAAATGATAAGTTCAATATAGTCATGCTACATGGAACGGTTGTAAGTTCCAACACCTCAAAAGGTAAAGAACTTATCAATATCAAAGGACTTAAAAATAAGGGCATAGATTATCTTGCTCTCGGCCACATACATTCATATGTCGAGGATAAGCTTGACGGAAGAGGAAGATATGTTTATTCAGGCTGTCCTTTCGGACGTGGATTTGATGAGTGCGGAGAGAAGGGCTATGTGATCATAGATATAGATGAGGTGACAAGAAGTGCCAAAGCAGGTTTCGTTACATTTCCTGCCAGGAGACTTTACGCGCCGGAGGTGGATATCACAGAATGCACTTCGACTCTTGAGATAGTTGATAAAGTAAAAGAGGTTGTCAGTTCGTATGACAGCTCATATCTTATCGAGGCTGTACTTACAGGAAGCATTGATGCTGAGCTTGATATCAACATTCCATTTATAGAAAAGAGCTTCGAGGAAGCTTTCTATGTTTTTAAATGTAAGGATGAGACAAAGCTTCACGTAGATGCAGATAAGTTTGCCAAGGATGCATCTCTCAGAGGCGAGTTCGTAAGACTTGTTATGTCTCGTGACGATATGGATGAAGAAGAGAAGATGCAGGTAATACGTCTTGGTATAGCTGCACTTCAGGGAGAAGAATTATAGGAGGAGATTATGAGACTTATCAGTTGTCATATTAATAATTTCGGTAAGCTTCATGATCTTACTATGGATTTTGATTCGAAGCTTTGTGTAATAAATGAAGAGAATGGTTACGGAAAGTCAACTCTCGCTACATTTATCAAGGTTATGTTCTTTGGCTTCGATAACGACAGAAGCAGGGATCCACTTGTAAATGAAAGGAAGCATTTCAAGCCTTGGCAGGAAGGCGCTTACGGCGGAAGCATAAGGTTCGAGGCCGGTGGCAAGGAATATTCTGTTGCAAGGATATTCGGCTCAAAAGAGAGTGAGGACAGCTTCAGTCTGAGGAATGCTGTTACGAATCTTGAGTCGACGGATTTTTCTGAGAATCTCGGTGAAGAGATATTTGGAATAGACAGCGATTCATTTAAAAAGACTATTTACATCTCACAGAGTGAGGTTACGACAGAGTCGACTGACAGCATTAATGCAAGAATGGGCAATCTGTCACTTATGACAAATGACCTGTCTAAGCATGAGAAGGTTGATGCCAGACTTAAGAAAGAGATAGATTCGCTCAGCTCAACGAGGGCGACCGGTACACTTTATAAGCTTAAGGCAAAGATGACAGAGCTATCGAGTGAGATAAAGAAGAAGCCTGCCATAGAGCAGAGCATAAGCGAGGTTTCTGCAAAGAAAAAGGAAAACGAAGATAAGCTGTCGCAGCTGAAGAGCAGTCAGAAGGAGCTTGCTGATACAAGCAGAAAACTTTCCGAGAGAAATGAACTGCGCCTCAGGAAGGCTGATTATAATTCTCTTATGGATAAGGCTGCAGTGCTTAAGGAGCGTGTTTTCGCATACACACTTGATGCGACTGAAGAGGAGAATCTTCGCAGGACGAGTGACATACTTGCAGGAAATGCACCGACAGAGGAAGAGATAACAGAGATTACTGAAGCTATAGCAAATATGAGAACTCTCTCAAATGAAGAGAGAAGCAATATTATTTCTGCAGATGACAGAAGTAAATTCAGTGAGCTGGATGGGCTGTTCGGCGATTCTGAAATAACTGAGAAGAGTGCCAGCTCAGCCATAGCTGATATGAATGAAGCTGTTGCCAAGGAAAATGCCCTGGTTGATAAGAGAAGACTGCTCGAGGCATACGAAAAAGAAGAACGTGATGCTGAGAGAAAAGGCATCAATAAGATATTTATAGGTTTCATAGTTGCCGGAATTCTTTTTGCCATAGGCGGACTTGTTCTGATTATCGGTAAGCAGCTCATTCCTTCAGTAGTTCTTCTTGTGATCGGCCTTATATTTATAATCGCCGGTTTGGCATTCAAGCTTAAGAAGCCTTCAGGGAAGGAAAAGGATACCCCTGAGAAAGAAAAACGAGAAGCGCTTCTTCATGAGATAGAGGAAGAAGAGAAGCATATAGAGAGACTCAGGGCAAATGTATCGCATATACTCAGCCTTTCTGATATTGCACAGGGAGCGAAGGATTCCGAAAGACTTAATTCCATAAGGAATATGGTTTATGATTATGAGAACATGAAGCTTGAAATGGCTGAAAAAGAGAAAAACAGTCAGCTTCAGGAGATAAAAGCTCTTAATGCGAAGGTACGTGAATTCCTCGGAAGATACTATTTCATCGAAGAAGAACCGGAAGATGAGAGGTATGTAATAACTGACAGTTATATCAAATACCTCGAGGATACTGAGAGAAATCTTGAGAACGATGTTGAGACCAATATCGAGCTTTCAGGTAAGAAGGCTGAATACATCAAGGCTATAAAGGATTATGAGGAACGTAAGAAAGCTGCGGATGAATATCTCAGAAATACCAAGGGACTCAATGACTTCATCCTTGAGAAGGAAGATGAAGAAGTAGAAAAGACTGAGTCGGAAACTCTCAATGAAGTGAACGATAAGCTTAACGAAATAACTCTCAGCATGGATGGCATAAGAGAGAATATCCAGGGCTATGAAAGACGCGAGGATGATCTCTATGAAGAGCTTGAACAGATAAGAGAGTATGAAGAAGAACTTGTTCAGGATAAGCAGGACTATGAGAGCCTCAGAGATAAGGCTATGCTTCTGAAGAAGACGAAGGAGCTTCTTATCGAGGCTAAAGAAAATTTCACTGCTCAGTATATGGCGCCGCTTCTTTCAGCATTCGGTAAATACTATAAGAGAATATCAGAGCAGGATGCTGATATGTTCACTATAGATGCAAATATGAATCTCTATGTCAATGAATACGGCGCTGACAGGGAAGTTGATTTCCTCAGCCGCGGAAGTCAGGACCTTGTCGGGATGGCTTTCCGTATGGCTCTTGTAGAAGCAATGTATAAGGGAGAGAAGCCATTTGTTATCTGTGACGATCCATTTACTGATTTTGATGAAGTCAAGGTAAAGAACGGTATGAGTTTCATAAAAGAAATATCTGAAGATTACCAGGTTATATACTTCACTTGTCACAGCAGCAGGAGCTTTTAGGCAGATTGACATATATAGTGCGAAATGCTAAGATTGATTATTCCCATTTTGGATTAGGATTATTATGCAAAGAGAAGAAATAATTGATAAACTGAAAAACAGTGGATGCAGGATCACAAAGCAGAGACTGCTCATTCTGGATACCATTCTTGAAGGCAATTTTACATGCTGTAAGGATATATATTACAAGGTGGCTGAAAAGAACGATTCCATCGGATTTGCAACGGTGTACAGAATGATGAATACTCTTGAGGAAATCGGTGCCATTGACAGAAGCAGCATGTATAAGATCAACGGCAATGAGGATATCAGCAAGTGTGAGAAGTGTATGGTCAGTCTTTCTGATAACACGACCATTGATCTTTCTGAAGAAAAATGGAACGAGATCATTAGAGAAGGTATGAAAGCCTGCGGGCTTATAAATGATCAGGATATAAAACATGTAGTGAGAGAAGCGGGGGTTTAGTATGTATTATTTTATTGTAAACAGGACGGGTGGCAGCGGAAGAGCTGCTGGAACATGGCACAAAGTAAGGATGATGCTCAGGAATAACAATATTGAGTACAAGGCTTTCCTTACTAAGTATGAAGGACATGCGACTGTACTCGCTAAGAATATTTCTAAGCTTCCTGATGATGAGATCAAGCTTGTTGTTGTCGGTGGTGACGGGACCATAAATGAGGTTATTAACGGAATCACTGATTTCAGCCGTATATCACTTGGAGTTATAGCAACAGGTTCTGCAAATGACTTCATCAATGGTCTTGATATTCCAAGAGATACCGAGGATGCTGTTAAGAGGATACTTGATCCAAGAGACGATCTTAAGATTGATATAGGACGTGTTACCGCAGATGGAAGAAGACCTAGGTATTTTGCTATCAGCTGTGGAATGGGACTTGATGCCATAGTATGCAAAAAGGCTCAGACCAGTAAGCTGAAGAGAATGCTGAATCGCCTGAATATCGGATCACTTACATACGTAGTACTTACTGTGATCAATCTTTTTACTATGGAATACATCAAGGCGAGAGTAAGATATCGTATGTCTGATGAGCCTTCAAATGCTGACTATAACAGTGACGGAACAGTTACTGAGAATTATGAGAAGCTTATATTCCTTGCTGCTATGAATCTTCCTGCAGAGGGTGGAAATGTACCGATGAGACCGGATGCACTTCCTGATGACGGAAAGCTTTCAGCACTTGTTGCAGATGGAATATCAAAGCCAAGAGCATTTCTGAATCTTCCGAGACTTGTTGCTTCAAAGCATCAGAATGTTAAGGGATTCCATTTTGAGGATGCAAAATATATAGATGTTCAGCTTGCTAAGCCGGCAGTACTTCATGTTGACGGAGAGTATTATGGAGACGTCAGCAGTATTAGTATTGAGTGCTGTGCTAATCAGCTGAAGCTATTATAAGGAGGATATATATAAATGAAAAACAGGATACTTGCGTTGGCTGCGGCCGCCATTATGACTCTTTCTCTTGTGGGATGTAACGGGATTCCGGGTATAACACCTACAACAGCAGAGACAACAGAGACGGTTACTGAATCAACAGAAAAGGCGACGGTGGATGATGCATCGGTCGGCGAGGCAACAGTCAGTGATTCAGAGGCTAAGGCAACAGAAGGTGAACCGACCATAGACGATTCACAGAGCTTAAAGATAGGTACTGAAGGAGAAGGCGTAAGAGTCGGATCTCTCAAGGGACCTACAACTATGGGACTCGTAAATCTGATGGCTAAGTCAGAGGCAGGTGAAGCAGAACAGGATTATTCCTTCGAGATAGCTGTTGACCCTTCGGTAGTAACAGCTAAGCTTATGAAGAATGATCTTGATATAGCTCTTGTTCCTGCAAATGTAGCAAGTGTTCTGTATAATAAATCAAAAGGCAATATAGTTTGTCTTGATATTAATACACTCGGAGTGCTTTATTGCGTAACAGGTGATGGAAACATCAGAAAGATGAATCACCTTTTCGACAGGAAGGTTGTCATGACAGGTCAGGGCACAACTCCTGAATACGTGACAAAATATCTTTTAAATGCGTATGGTATAACGAACTGTACCATAGAGTACAGATCAGAGGCTACAGAGGTTGTTGAGGCTCTCGTAAATGATCCTACACTTATAGGAATTCTTCCACAGCCTTTTGCGACAGCAGCTACAATTCAGAATCCTGATCTGCACCAGGCATTCTCACTTACAAATGAGTGGGATAAGGTTGTTCCAAATGCAACTCTGGTAACGGGTGTTACTATAACAACCAAAGGATTTTTAGAGAAGAATCCTGATGCAGTTGCCAAGTTCCTTGAGGAAGCTGAAGCAAGTACTGAAGCTGCTAACAAAGAAATTGAGGCTACATCAGAGCTTGTTGTAAAGTATGGTATCATAGAGAAGGCACCTGTAGCAGCTAAGGCTCTTCCTTATTGCGGTGTCACATATATAGATGGAGAGAAGATGAAGAACGGTCTCTCAGGTTACCTTGAGATTCTTCATAATTACAATCCAGATTCAGTTGGCGGAGATCTTCCGGGCGAAGATTTTTATTACATTCCTGAGGTTTCAGAATGAAAAAAAGGCTCATAGCTATAGCAGTCTGGCTTCTCATATGGGAGCTGGCAGCAAGACTTATAGATAACGTTATTCTTATAGCAGGACCGATAGATACGGCACTTTCCCTGGTGAATTCACTGGGGAAAGTGTCTTTTTATATGAGCGTTCTGACGTCATTTGTAAGGATAACTCTGGGCTTTCTGGCAGGAAGTACTCTTGGAATGATAATGGGAACTATGAGCCATAGATGGGATCTGTTCAAGACATTCATATCGCCTTTCATTTCTCTTCTTAAGACAGTTCCTGTTGCCTGCTTCGTGGTGATACTCCTTGTATGGTTCGGAAGCAGTTGGACTTCATTTTTCATATCTATGATGATCACACTTCCGGTCCTCTATTACAGTACCTTGAAGGGACTGGAAAATGTACCGAAGGATATGCTGGAGGTACGAAGTGTTTATAAGATGACGGGATTCAGATCCTTCAGATACATTACATTTCCGGCTGTTCATCCTTATCTTGTGGCGGCTTTTGAAACTGCCATCGGAATGGCATGGAAGAGTGGAGTTGCTGCAGAGGTTATTGGCCAGGCACAGAATACACTTGGGAATTCCATTTATATATCAAAGATTTATCTTGATACGGCAGGACTTTTCTCATGGACTATAGTAGTTGTGATATGTTCATTTGTTTTTGAAAAGCTGTTTATTATGCTTTTTAAAAGCCTTGTAAGGAAGTAAAGCATGAAAATAGAAATAAGGGATTTAACAAAAACATATGGTGAAGAAAAAGTCCTGGAGGGCTTTTCATATACTTTTGAGCAGGGAAAGACCTATGTTCTGACCGGAGAGTCGGGAAGCGGGAAAACTACTTTCCTTAAAATGCTTGCAGGCCTTTCGCTTCCTGACAGCGGAGCTGTAAAGTATATGGAGGATGATGAAACGGTTGCGGAGATAACACATGATTCTGAACTAAAGAAACTGCCATACCGGCTTCCTGACATAAGTGTTATGTTTCAGGAGGACAGGCTTATAGATAACAGAACGGCTGCAGAGAATATAAAGGTTTTCTGTCCTGATGCGTCTGACAGTGACATAAAAGAAATCCTTAAGAGACTTCTTCAGGAAGACGCTCTCGACAAGAAGGTATCTGAACTCTCCGGTGGTATGAAGAGGAGGGTGGCATTTGCAAGAGCGATTCTCCGAAAGAGCAGCATACTCCTTCTTGACGAGCCGTTTACCGGGCTTGATTCTGAGAATATCAGCAAAGTCATCAGCCTTATGGCGGAGGTGGGTAAGGACAGGGTGATTATCCTTGCATCCCACATATTGGATACAGATGACCCTAAAACAGAGGGGTGGACAAAATTAGCTTTTATGTAAAGTGATTTTGTGGTAGAATATGCTTAATTATGAGTAGGAGTTTGAAATGGTAACCAACGACGAAGGAATAGTCAGATTTAAACATACTGTTATGGAAGAGGTTGCAAGGCTCGCATGGAATGATGAGCTTGACGGTAACTACGAGGATGAGCTCGTATATAAGCTTATTCCCGGACCGAAGGCATCCTTCAGATGTTGTATCTATAAAGAGAGAGAGCTGGTCAGACAGCGTATCAAGCTTTCACTCGGGCAGAACCCGACTCCTGATAAGGCGGCTTCCAAGAATGTCATTCAGGTTCTTGATCCTGCCTGTGATGAATGTCCTATAGCTTCCTACGTAGTTACGGATAACTGCAGAAACTGTATGGGAAAGGCATGTGTCAATTCATGCCCTTTTGGTGCGATATCGGCAGGACGTGACAGGACTCATATAGATCCTGCAAAATGTAAGGAATGCGGAAAGTGTGCAGCTGCATGTCCGTATAATGCTATAGCTCATCTCGAGAGACCGTGTAAGAAGGCTTGCCCGGTCGGTGCGATAACATATAATGATGACGGTCTCTGTATCATAGATGAATATAAATGTATACAGTGCGGTCACTGCATACATTCCTGTCCATTTGGTGCTATTTCGGCAAAGTCATATCTCGTTGATATAATCAGAGAGATAAAGTCCGGTAAGAAGGTTATAGCGATGTGTGCTCCTGCGACTGAAGGTCAGTTCGGTCAGGATATAAGCATGGCAAGTGTTAAAGCAGCTCTTGTGGAGCTTGGCTTCCATGATATGGTCGAGGTAGGACTCGGCGGAGATATGACGGCTGCATTTGAGTCACTGGAATGGATAGAAGCTCTCAGGGAAGGAAAGGTTGTTACTACTTCCTGCTGTCCGGCATTCATCAATATGATGAAGAAGCAGTTCCCTGAACAGTATAAAGATAATAAATCAGAAACGATATCACCTATGTGTGCTATATCAAGATATCTTAAGGCTCAGTATCCGGGCTGTGTAACTGTATTCATAGGACCGTGTATAGCAAAGAAGGCTGAGTCACAGGATGAGGATATCAAGGATAATGCTGACTATGTTATGACCTATGGTGAATTCAGAGCATTGCTCCGTTCAAAGGATGTTGAGCTTAAGCCTGTAAGTGATGAGTATCAGGAAGCATCCATATGGGGCAAGAAGTTCGCGGGAAGCGGCGGAGTCGCTGAGGCAGTTCTCAGGTGCATGGAAGAAAGAGGAGAGGATACCAAAGATATCACTCTCAGAAAATGTGCCGGAGGTCAGGAATGCAAGACAGCACTTCTTTTACTCAAGGCAGGAAAGCTTACTGAAAACTTTGTAGAAGGTATGATGTGTCCGGGTGGATGCGTAGGAGGACCTTCCAAACATAAAGCAGAAAATGAGATCATCAAGTCAAGAAATACTCTTCTCAGCAAGGCTGACAAGAGAGGCGTTATAGAAAATCTTAAGAAATATCCTATGGATAGTTTCTCCATGTACAGAGACGGATCCATGGATTACGATGCCGAAAAGGTGCTGGAGACTGAAAGGAAAGACTCATGATAGATGAACAGAAAGTCAGATTGATGACAAACATAGCTGTCTTCGAGAAGAAAGAGAAGGATGGAAAACTGATAATGTGTAAGTACTTCATGAAGGATTACGTTAAGTATAACTGTATCCTGACCATAATCAGTTCAACCTTCTGCTTCTGGATCATGGTAGCAGCCTATGTTCTTATCAACTTCGAGAACATATTGGCGGATCTTCATATGGAAGACTACTTTGATGTCATTGCAAAGCTTATGAAATGGTATGTCATATTCGTAGCAGTTTTCGTTGTATTTGGATTTATAGTTTATACTATACGGTTCATGCTTGCGAGAAAAGATCTGCTTAAATATAACAGGAACCTGACGAGGTTATACAATTACCTTGATGAAGAGGAATTACTTGATAACAGAGGAACAGTAAAGTCAGGCATAGGCTTCGATGAACTAGATAAAGAGGGGACGGACATTAAAGAATGAAAGTATTACTTAAGATAAGAAACAGAATAAGAGATGCTGTAAGGGAATATGATGAAATAGTAACCCCTGTACTCAGATTTATCTGGTGCTTCGTATGTTTCTATTCCATTAACAAAATGTATGGATATTCGGAATTCTTTGGACAGATGCCGGTAATATTCCTGCTTTCAGTTATATTTGCAATATTCAATGAGAAATTCATGTTCTTTGTAGTCGGTATAATGCTGACCATGAACGTATATGAAGTGTCGTTGGAAGCAGCGGCGATGTTCCTGGTTATATATATAGCAATGTACTGTATGTATATAAGGTTCTTCCCGGAATACGGATACGTAATTCTCCTTTCAGCTATATGCTGCATGTGCGGAGTTGAATTCCTTATACCACTTGTAGTCGGACTTATCGCAGGACTCGGCGGTATCATACCTGCTGCATTCGGACTTCTCATATATTATTTCTCTCTTTCACTTAAAGAGATAGACGTAATGAATCATAGTCTGACAGCACCTGAGGGTACTGAGACATTTAAGTATTTAGTTGAAAATGTATTGAAGAACAAAGAGATGCTCTGCCTGGCTATAGTATTTGCAGTCGGCATCATTGTAGTCTTTGTTATAAGAAAACTGTCATTCAGTTATTCAGCTTATGTTTCAATACTTGCCGGAGCGCTTGCTACTATTTTTGCATACATAATAGTTACAGGTTCACTTAAGATTGAGGATGATATGCCGGGAGTATTGCTCGGTACATTTATAGGACTTCTTCTGGCGGCAGTCATACAGGTATTCAGAGGCATACTTGATTATAAACATACGGAGAACGTTCAGTTCGAAGATGATGAGTATTATTACTATGTAAAGGCTGTGCCTAAGATTGATCCGGAGAAGAAGAAACATGCTCCTAAGAGGAGACCGAAGAGACCTCCTATGCCGGGAGGACCGGGATCAGGCAGAAGACCAAGACCAAAGAAGGGTGGTCCAAGACCGAAAAGACCAAACGGAGCACCTGACGGAAAAAGACCTGAAAATGCACCTGATGCTGAAATAAAAGAGGCATCAAACATTGAGACATCAAATGTTGAAACACCAAATATAGAAACACCAAACATCGAGACACCGGAAAACAAGTAAGGAAGTGAAAGATTGGGCAACGTTATCGAGTATTTAAAAACATACTTCGATTGGTTCTACCTTCCTAAGGTAGGACTATCCGATATACTGGATATACTCATAGTTACATTTATTGTCTATGAGCTTTTGGTGTGGGTAAAGAGGACCAGAGCATGGACACTGCTCAGAGGTATCGTTATACTTCTTCTGGTCATGGCCGTAGCATATGGTATGGGTCTTAACACGATTCTTTTCATTACAAGGAACCTTTTCAGTATAGGTATCGTTGCTATAGTTATACTTTTCCAGCCTGAGCTGAGACGAGCTCTCGATGAGCTGGGAAGAAAGAGCTTTGTAGATAATTTCAAATTTTTCGGTAAAGCAGACACAGAAGAAGGACTCAGTGACAAGAGTATATTTGAGCTTGTTAAGGCGTCACTTGATATGAGCAGATCCAAGACGGGAGCTCTCATAGTAATTGAAAAGAATACTCCTCTCGGAGAATATGAGAATACGGGTATCAATATAGATGCTTCACTTTCATCACAGCTCATAACCAATATTTTTGAGAAAAACACACCTCTTCATGATGGTGCTGTAATTATACGTGATAACAGAGTTGTTGCTGCAACATGTTATCTGCCTCTTACAGAAAGAAATGATCTTACCAAGGAGCTCGGAACAAGACACAGAGCCGGCCTTGGAATAAGCGAGGTATCTGACAGTCTTACTATTATTGTTTCTGAGGAAACAGGTTCCATATCTGTTGCAAGAAATGGAAACATTTTCAGAAATCTCAGCGAGAAGAGTCTCAGAGATCATCTTGAGGAGCTTCAGGTTAAGCCTGCCAAGGAAAGACATAAAAAGAAGTCTAAGAAGGGAGGCAGGAAATCATGAATCTGAAAGAATTTGTCCAAAAATGGATCGTTAAGAATTTCCCTCTCAAGATACTTGCCTTCATAATAGCTATAATTCTTTGGTTTGTAGTTATGCATGTAGATAATTACATTGTAACCAAGACTATCCGTGGCATACCTGTTGAAACCATTAATGGTGAGGCTATCGAGGAAACAGGAAATCTTTATGCCATTATCGATGGCGATACAGTTGATATCATAGTAAAGGGTGAAAGAGCGATAGTAGATGAGCTTACAGCAGATGATTTTGTTGCGACGGCTGATCTCTCAAAACTCTCTCTTACCAATACAGCACAGATATCGGTAAAGACAAAGGCTGCAAAGAAGGGTGAGGGACTCAGTATCACTTACCTGAATGAGTTTGTCAGCCTCAGTATCGAGCCGATGGAAGAAAGCAATGTATCTATTTCCATTTATCCTGAAGGGGAAGTAATGGATGGTTTTGCTCTCGGTAACATGGTTGCTACACCTAACCTTGTTACTGTTACAGGACCTAAATCTCTTATAGATAAGATTGATACAGTAAGAGCTGTTGTAAGTGTTCAGAACAAAAGTGAGTCATTTGAATCAAAAGCTGAACTGGTATGCCTGGACAGCAGTGGAAATGCCATGACAAGCAAACAGCTCAAATTGAGTTCCGACACTGTGGATGTAAGTGTATCAGTATATCCGGAGAAGACAGTCAAGGTAAATGTATCGACAATCGGAATTGTTGCAGATGGATATTCTCTTGGTGAGATAACATATAATCCTGATACTGTTGTAATAGCGGGTGATGCTGAAACTCTTGCTAAAATTGATTCTATTGATATAGATAATATATCTGTGTCAGGGCTGGATGATGATTTCGAGACCAATGTGGATGTTGCAGATTATCTTCCTGAAGACGTAATTCTTGCGGACGATGATAATAAGGAGATAGCTATCAAGATAGATATCACTAAGATAGTCCAGAAGGTTATAAATGTAACAACTAACGATATCACACTTAAGAATACTGATCCGAAAATGGAATACAGAGTTGTTATTCCAAGCACATATAAGCTGACTGTCTCAGCTACAGAAGACAAGATGAAGGATATCGCAGCAGATGACCTTAATCTTTTCCTGGATGTGAAGGATCTTGGAGTAGGTAACCACGAAGTTGTCATAGGCTATGATATAAGCGATGATTATACTGTGAGTATGAATTCAGGAGCTACTGTCATAGTTAAGGCTGGAGAAGAAGAAAGTGGGGAATAGCATATGGATGATGATATCAGAAAACTTCAGGAAGCAGTTGACGAATCTAATTATATAGTTTTCTTCGGAGGGGCAGGAGTTTCTACTGAGAGTGGAATACCTGACTTCAGAAGTCAGGATGGTCTTTATCAGCAGAAGTATAAGTATCCTCCTGAAACTATAGTAAGCCATTCATTTTTCGTGCATAATACTGAGGACTTCTATGAGTTCTACAGAGATAAGATGATAGCACCGGATGCAAAGCCTAATGCTGCTCATCTTAAGCTGGCTGAAATGGAGGCTGCAGGTAAGCTGAAGGCTGTCATAACTCAGAATATTGATGGACTTCATCAGGATGCAGGAAGCAAGGAAGTGCTTGAACTTCATGGTTCTGTAAGACGTAATTACTGTACCAGGTGCCATAAGTTCTTTGACGTAGATTACATATATAATTCAAAGGGAATACCAAAGTGTGAGTGCGGAGGTATTATAAAACCTGATGTTGTTCTGTATGAGGAAGGTCTTGACGGAAGTACTATATCAAGAGCTGTAAATCATATAGAGAATGCAGATATGCTCATCATTGGCGGAACATCGCTTGTCGTATATCCTGCAGCAGGTTTCATAGATTATTTCAGAGGTAAGCATCTGGCAGTTATAAATATGTCAGATACTGCTAAGAGAACAAGCGCCGACATCGTTATAAGAAAGAAGATCGGCGAGGTAATGAGTCAGATAACATTATAGATTAACAGTTAGATGCATATTTTATATGCATCTATACCGAGAAGGGGATGGCCCATCCTCTACATGATAGGATGGGCCAATCCCCTTCTGTGTAGCCTCCGGCGGATGCCAGGGCTGCGCAGGGGATGATGTCAGCAGAGCTGACGCGCAGCCCGGCGCAAGTCCGTCAAGCCGGACTTGAATTATTTTAGAGGGAAAAAGATGTACAAGATTGATTTTAATGAAAAGTCTCATGTTCATTTCATGGGTATTGGCGGTATTAGTATGAGCGGCCTTGCAGAGATTCTTCTTGATGAGGGCTTCACTGTAAGCGGTTCTGATATGAGCGAGTCTGATATAGTTAAGACACTTCGTGCCAAGGGGGCTGAGATAGCTATCGGTCAGAAGAAGGAGAATATAACATCAGATATTGATGTTGTGGTTTATACGGCGGCAATAAGAGAAGACAATGAAGAATACATGGCATGCGTTGAGGCCGGTATTCCTATGCTGAAGAGAGCAGAGCTTCTTGGACAGATCATGGACTTCTATAAATACAGTATTGCTGTTGCAGGAACTCATGGAAAGACAACTACCACATCACTGCTTTCTCATATACTTATGGAGGGAGAGAAGGATCCTACCATATCCATAGGTGGTATGCTGGATCTTATCGGTGGAAATATAAGAGTCGGAAAATCAGATTACTTCGTGACTGAGGCATGCGAATATACTAACAGCTATCACTCCTTCAATCCATTTGTTAGCATAATCCTTAATGTGGATAACGATCATCTCGACTTCTTCAAGAATATTGATAACATAGTTGAGTCGTTCAGAGTATTTGCAACTAAGACGAAGCAGGGCGGAACTCTTATAATAAACGGAGATATGCCTTATAAGGACAGAGTACTGGATGGCTTCACAGGAAATGTGATCACATTCGGAACTAATGACGGAAATGATTATCAGGCTAAGAGTATTGTATTGGACGAAGGTGGACATCCTACATATGACCTGTACAGAAAAGGTGAATTTGTAACTAAGGTTACTCTTTCTGTAACAGGAGTTCATAACGCAGTTAATTCTCTTTCAGCTCTGGCAGCAGCAGATTATCTCGGTGTGGATATGAATGCTTCTCTCAAAGGACTTAAGAATTGCAGCAGCGCTAAGAGAAGATTTGAGTACAAGGGAACACTTCCAAATGGAATAGTTGTTATTGATGATTATGCACATCACCCTACAGAGATAGCAGCGACTTTAAAGGTTGCAAATGAAGTAAAGAAGGGCGAAGTATGGTGCGCATTCCAGCCACATACATATTCAAGAACATATGCACTTCTTCCTGAATTTGCTGAGGCTCTCTCTATAACTGATCATGTGCTTCTTGCAGATATATATGCAGCAAGAGAGAAGGATGATGGAAGAGTTTCATCAAGAGATATCGAGAAATTACTTAAAGAAAAAGGGGTAGACGCAGTCTATCTTGGCGACTTTTCTGAGATTGAAAAATATTTTTTAAAAAATTCTAAAGAAAATGATATGTTAATAACTATGGGTGCAGGAAACATTGTAAACCTTGGAGAAAAGCTCCTCGAGGGATAGTTATCAACACAATCAACACCGTCATTTCATTATGGCGGTGTTTTTCTATCAACAGCATATAAGTAGACTGACAACTTTCAAACGCCTAATATATGGGCATCCACGATTATTGGGCTGTGAGTTACTGACAGTTATCAACATTATCAACAATTTTATGTTGACTGAAAGTAACAGCTCACCTGATTTGCATTATTTTTTTTACGTGTTATAATCAAAATCCGAGTAAGAAATCAGGGGTTTTTTTATGGGTGGATTAAACGTTTCAACTGAAAATGGAGAGACATTTTCAAGTATTTCAAATATATTCATTGACGACTTCATGGCTGAAGCAAATGGCGATTTCGTTAAGGTTTATATATACCTTGTAAGGATGTTCCATAGTGGAAAGAGTTTTCAGATATCAGATCTTGCAGATCATTTTAACTGTACAGATAATGATATACTCAGAGCTATTAAGTACTGGGTAAGAGCAGATGTTCTGGGCTTTACGTATGATGGTTCCGACAATGTAACAGGGATCATCCTTAAGGAGCTTAAAGCTAATCCTAAGATCAAGAATAAGAGAAGAAAGAATATAGATATAACAGCAATCATGTCTGTAAAGGATGATGATAATGAATCTGTTTCTGATGTTGCTGAAGAAGAGGCGGAAGAGGATTCTTTGGATCAGCAGCCAAGGGTTGTTCCAAGCAAGACCAAGGCAACCAAGGCGCGTATAGAGGCTGTTAACTATGATGAGAATCTTCAGGAGATACTCAGTCAGGCAGAAGCTTATTTTGACAGGACTCCGACACAGAGAGATATCGATGCATTTATATATATCCAGGATGATCTTAAGTTCTCCTTCGAACTTATGGAATATCTTCTTGAGTACTGTGCAGACCGAAAGAAGATGACAGGTTCTGCCATAGAGAAGGAAGCTATTGAGTGGTTCAAGAGAGGATATACCACCAGGGAGCAGGCAAGGGAAGATATAGCTCTGTACAGAGATCTTTATGTCAAGATAATGAAGAATCTTGGAATATCAAATCGTATAGTTCCTACACCTTCTGAACAGAAATATATCAACAAATGGATATATGATGATAAGCATACAGATGAGATAATTGTTGAGGCCTGCAAAAGAGCGAATCTTGCAAAACCGAATGCGGCTACATTCCCATATGTAAATGGAATACTCGATTCATGGAAGAAGATGGGTGTTCATACGGCAGGAGATATAGCAAAGGCTGATGAGGCAAGATACTACACCAAGAAGGACGATACTAAAGGAAAAGGTAAGAATGACGAACTCTCAGAAGTTGTAAGGAAGCTGATGGGATAAAGGTTTTGGGTACTGTTCATGAATCTGAATACTATAAATATGGATGATATACTGAATAGGTACGGAAGACGCACGGGCGACAATATCCGTCTTCTTGAGGAGAGGAAGGAAGAGATTGAGGCTCGCATTTCGGAAGTCATGGAGATTGATGGAAAGATACGTTCCATTTCTCTTGATGCTGCCAAGAAGCGTCTGGATGACCCGGCAGGAGCCCCTTCAAGAGAGGATATACGTAAGGAAACAGAGAAGCTGATAGCTGAGAAAAGAAAGCTTCTTACTGATAATGGATATCCGGAAGATTACCTTGATATCATATATACATGTAAAGAATGTCAGGATACCGGTTATGTTGACGGTGCGATGTGCAGCTGCCTTAAGAAGATGGTAGTTGAGGAACTGTATAAGAGTTCTAATCTGATGGGAATTCTTTCGGTTGAAAACTTCGATAATTTCTCTTATGATTTTTATTCTAAAGAGATTCCTGAAGGTGAGAAGAAGTCACCTTATGACAATATACAGGATATAAGAAAGAAGGCAGAGGATTTCGTCGAGAATTTTGACAGCCGTCCTGCGGGACTTCTCTTTACGGGTGGTTATGGACTTGGAAAGACTTATCTTTCCAATTGTATAGCAAAGGCGCTTCTTGATAAAGGTTACGGAGTTATGTACGTGACCGCTATTGAGCTTTTCGATATCTGTTCCGATTATATGAGGAACAGAACGGATGCATCAGTATCTAAGATGTATAAGCTTCTGTATGATTCGGAGCTTCTGATAATAGATGATCTTGGAACAGAGACTATCAATTCATTTGTACAGGGACAGTTCTTTGAGGTTATCAATCAGAGACTTCTCAGAAAAAGACCGACAGTCATATCCACGAATCTGTCGATAACTAACTTAAGTGACAGATTTGCAGAAAGGTCCGTTTCCCGTATCATAAGTAATTATGTGTGGTGCCGTTTCTACGGTGATAATATAAGATACACGAAAATCAGTTCGAAGAATTAATCTTTAGAACCAGGCAAGTTGGAGGAAAAAGTATGCCAGACTCAAGTAAACTCATTACAATCCCTGTAGGCCGACTCGGAATCATACCGCTTAAGAGCTGTGAGACTCTGGGTTCAAAGGTAGATAACTACTTAGTTAAGTGGAGAAAGGATCGTGAGGAGCTTTCAAAGGCCGGAGAATTCATGCTCAGAGGCTATGAGAAGGAATCTTACATCATAGGTTCTGAATGCCCAAGATTTGCTTCAGGTGAGGCTAAGGGTACAGTAAAGGAATCTGTAAGAGGTACAGATATCTATATCCTTGTTGATGTAATGAATTACAGTAACGAATATAATCTTGGAGGACGCATGGTTCCTATGTCACCGGACGATCATTATCAGGATTTGAAGCGTGTCATAGCTGCTGTAAGTGGTAAGGCTAACCGCATCAATGTCATAATGCCTTTCCTTTATGAATCAAGACAGCATAAGCGTTCAAGCCGTGAGTCACTTGACTGCGCTATGGCTCTTCAGGAACTCATAGGAATGGGTGTTGATAACATCATTACATTTGATGCTCATGATCCAAGAGTTCAAAATGCTATACCGCTCAGTGGATTCGAATCAATCATGCCGACATATCAGTTCATCAAGAGACTTCTGATATCAACTCCTGATCTTGAACTTGATTCAGATCATCTCATGGTAATAAGCCCGGATGAAGGTGCTATGCACAGAGCTATTTACTTCGCTAACCATTTCGGAGTAGATGTAGGAATGTTCTATAAGAGACGTGATTATTCGCGAGTAGTAAATGGAAAGAACCCTATAGTAGCACATGAATTCCTTGGTGATTCAGTAGAGGGCAAGGATGTTATCATTCTTGATGATATGATAGCTTCAGGTGAGAGCATGCTTGATGTTGCTAAGGAGCTTAAGAAGAGAAAGGCAAAAAGAGTATTCTGCTTTGCTACTTTCGGACTCTTTACAGCAGGACTTGAGATATTCGACAGAGCATATGATGAGAAGATTATAAGCAAAGTAATCACAACGAATCTTACATATCAGAAGCCTTCACTTTTCGACAGAACATGGTATGACTCAGCTGATATGAGCAAGTACATTGCAATCATCATAGATCACCTGAATCATGATGCTTCAATAAGTGAGCTGCTTGATCCTTCAGAGAGAATTCAGGCAAGAATCAATGAATATCGTGAGACACATACTATCAGCCCAAACTATAAGGTGCCTGAGATATAAGAAAGAGGATAATATCATGGATTTTAGCAAAATTGAAAAGATACATATAATGGAACATCCACTCATCAAGCATAAGATATCACTTCTTAGAGATGAGAGAACAGGAACAACAGAATTCAGAAACCTTATCGAAGAGATAGCAATGCTTGAAGCATTCGAGGCTCTTCGTGATCTTCCTCTCAGAGAAGAACTGGTTAAAACTCCTATAGAAGAGACTATGGCTCCTTTTATTGACGGAAAGAAGATGGCTATTGTTCCTATACTTCGTGCAGGTCTTGGAATGGTAAACGGAATACATGCACTTGTTCCTTCAGCAAAGGTTGGACATATAGGACTTTACAGAGATCCTGAGACACATGAACCACATGAGTATTACTGCAAGCTGCCAAGCCCGATAGAGCAGAGACTTATAGTTGTTCTTGATCCTATGCTTGCTACCGGCGGTTCAGCTGTAGAAGCAGTAAACTTCATCAAGCAGCACGGCGGAAAGCAGATTAAATTCATGTGTATCATTGCTGCACCTGAAGGACTCGAGAAACTTGCAACTGAGCATCCTGATATAGATATCTATGTAGGAAATCTTGACCGCTGCCTGAATGAGAATGCTTACATCATGCCGGGCCTCGGTGATGCCGGAGACCGTATATTCGGAACTAAGTAATAAGAGATAATTCTTTCAAAACTACTACTTACTAAAAAACCACCATGTGAAGAACATGGTGGTTTTTACATTAAAAAAGGCTGCGCATTATGCACAGCCTGATTGGTATTATTATGAGTTGTTGGAAGCTATCATTATGATAACTCCAAGAAGTGAATTGAGGGATGAACCGATAATACCGATTATGTTGAGTATCTTAGCTGTCTTAGCCTGATCTGCAAGGTAATCAGGTGCCTTGCTTGCCTTTGAAAGACCGATACCACCACATATCCATCCTGCAAGTGGGATACAGAGAGTACCAACACAGATAGATACGATACCAAGAGTCTTAGCTGTCTTGATTTCTTTCTCGGCCGGATCAAATCCGCCCATTCCGCCGCCGTACTGTGGCTGCTGCTGGTAAGGATTCTGCTGATATGGATTCTGCTGTGGATATCCACCCATATTATTTCCATAAGGTGCCTGTGGCTGCTGAGGCATATATCCGCCCGGAGCTGGAATCATCATTCCACAATTAGGACAAACGGCTGTTCCGTCCATTACGTTGCTTCCGCAATTCTGACAAATCATTTTTTCTTCCCTCCATAAAATGAATCGAACAATGAACTAAATATGTTTATATACATACGGTTCAATTCTAATATGCAGTAATAAAGAAATGTATTGTCATAAAAGTGACTATAAATAGTGGGACATAACTATAGTAGCTGATCGTTCTCACTGGGAACATATTTGGCAATGTTATCCAGATTACATTTCAGAATAATACAAAGGTCGTTTAGTGTTGTTGTGTTGAGAGGTTTATTCTTACGAAGTTTATCGAGTGTAGCACTAGAGATATGATGTTTAGTGATAAGAGTATAGGTAGTTTCTTCTGATTGTTTAAGGGTCTCCCAAAATGGATCATAACAAATCATAGTATTCTATCCTTTCATGTATTGGATAGTTAAAATATAGAATATGATTTCTAAAATGATTATAGTTATAAAAATGACTATATTTGTCTTTTGGGATTCGACATGTTTGGGTCGCAATAAATGATTGACATAGTCATTAAAATGACTATAATTATTAGTGTATTAACAATTTGTGAAATAAGCTTAGTATGCATGAAATAATTGAGAGATTCAAAAAGGATCGTTTGAAAGAAAAAATAAGCTATCTTTCTATAATTATAGGTAATCCTATTCTTATACTGTTATTTAAGGTGTATCAGAGATATATAGTTTCACATCTTAATCCCAGATGTGTTTTGTATTATGAATTTGGCTTATATTGTCCGGGATGTGGCGGCACCAGATCATTACAGTATTTGCTCTCGGGAGATGTTGTTAAGAGTTTTATATGTTTCCCTGTTACAGTTTATTATGTTTTATATTGCCTTTTATATCTTCTGACTAATACATATTATTACTGTTTTGGGAATGGGTATAGGTTAAGTTTAAGAATGTCTCATATCAATATCGGAATAGTTATACTGTTTTCTAACTTTATTATAAAAAACATTTTAGTATTGATGTACGATATCAGACTTTTTTAGTTGGTAAAGTTTGATGATGGGTAATGTAAATGTTATTAAGAATATGTATTGATGGAATAGTTTATGATTATGATTTAGAAGCTTATGGTAAAAATGTAATTACTTTCGGGAGAGAAGCTTTATGTGACATCGTTATATGTAAGGATTATGTTTCCAGAAGACACGGTTGTTTCTATATTTCGAATGGTACATGGTATGTTCAGGATTTGGGTAGTACGAATGGGATTCTGATGGATAATATTCGTATTAATGAAATGCCGGCAAATGGAAGAACTTTTGTTGTTAGATGTGGTGATAATACTATGGATCAGGTTGCTATCAATTGTATAGAGGACGGAAGGGGCTATGTCCCTAATGGGATGTATGGTGGTATGCCGGACTATGGTTACAGCACCCCGTATCATAATGGTAATGATAATAATGTAACCCCCGGGGCATCAGTGGCTGGTCTTGTTTTAGGAATATTATCATGTGTGTTTTGTTGTTGCTTATATTCTTTAGGACTCTTGGCAGGGATAGCCGGTTTGATATGCTCAATCTGTGGGAATAAAGTGAGGAAAACGGGAGTTGGAACAGCCGGAATGGTTACATCAATTGTAGGTACCTCTATCGCGTTTATAGTCTTTATGTACTATCTGATTTGCGGGTTGACAATATATGAGTTTTTTAATTTTTAACCATAAATACATAAAGAGAGGATGAAGATACTATGAGTAATATGGATTTGACTATGGATAACGTTTCATCAACAAAGAGTAAGACTTCCTATATGCTGGCCTATATTTCAATAGTTTGTCTTAAGTTAATGCCAGTGGCTAGTGTTGTTACTTCTTTAATTGGATTATTCATGATTCTGATTAATAAGTCAGATGACAGGAAATGTGACAGGGTTCATATTATGGTTTGTGTAATATGTCTGCTTGCAGGTATATATTTCATGATAGGACAAATAAATTATTATATGAACTATGAAGAATATATGCAATTCTACGCTAAAGTGATTAAGTATATTTTAGGATATTGATCTGGAGGAATTATGGATAATTATAATAATAATGATTACTGGTCATGTGATGGTTATTATTCAAACGTTAATTCCGGTGGATATAATTATATGAATAATGATTATTATCCGAATAATGATTATTATCCGAACAACAGTTTGCATGAACCATTGAGAGTTAACCCCAATTCTATGGAAAATATGTATTATGGTGGGACTTCAAATAAAAATGATACACCAGTCGTTTCATTAGTAGGTTTCATTTTGAGCCTTGTCGGAATACTTATACTTCCGATTCTGTTTGAACCTGCAGCGTTAGTATGCACTATTATTGGTCAAAAGAAGAAAAGCTCAAAGCTTGGAAAGGCTGGATTAATAATATCTATAATCTGTACTTCACTGGTATTAATAGTGATTATGCTATATGTGATCTATTACATATATTTAATTCATGAGTATGGAGGCTGAAGTATTTGCAGACCTATTGGGAGTAATTCTACTGATTGACGTTGGCAATGTTCTTTGGCAATTTATATATTTGAATAATTAAAGGAAAAGGAAACGAGTACCCCACCTTAGTCATACGACTTACGGTAACAAACCCGTTTCCTTTTTGTGACCCTGTTTTAGGCATCCATACTTAAAAATGTCAAGTTTATTCGCTATATACTTATCAAATTCTTGACATTGAATACAATGAGAGTAAAATATTAGCTAGTGTTGCCACAAGTGATTCGTGGTATGCAGCAAATGTGATTAACAGATTGGAGATGTTGCTATGGAAAAGAAGAATATCGATTGGAGTAACCTGGGTTTTGGTTATATGGAGACTGACAAGAGTTACGTTTCTCTCTATAAGGATGGTGCATGGGATGATGGAGTGCTCACAGATGATCACACTATAACAATTAATGAGTGCGCATGTGTACTTCAGTATGCACAGACATGCTTTGAAGGTCTTAAGGCATATACTACAGAAGATGGAAGAATAGTTACATTCCGTCCTGACCTTAATGCACAGAGAATGGAAGATACAGCTAAGAGACTTGAGATGCCTGTATTCCCTGTTGAGAGATTCATCGATGCTGTTGTAGAGACTGTTAAGGCAAACGCTGCATGGGTACCTCCTTTTGGTTCAGGTGCAACTCTTTATATAAGACCATATATGTTCGGATCTAACGCAGTTATAGGTGTTAAGCCTGCTGACGAATATCAGTTCAGAATTCTTACAACACCTGTTGGCCCTTATTTCAAGGGCGGTGCTAAGCCTATAACAATCAGAGTCAGTGACTTTGACAGAGCGGCTCCACATGGTACAGGTCATATCAAGGCCGGTCTTAACTATGCTATGAGCCTTCATGCTATAGTTGATGCACATCAGAAGGGATTTGATGAGAATATGTATCTTGATCCGGGAACCAGAACAAAGGTTGAGGAGACCGGTGGAGCAAACATGATATTCATCAAGGACAACAAGTTCATCACTCCTAAGTCAGGAAGTATTCTTCCATCAGTTACAAGAAGATCCCTTGAGGTTGTTGCTAAGGATTATCTTGGAATGGAAGTTGAAGAGAGAGAAGTATTCTTCGATGAAGTAGCTTCGTTTGATGAATGTGGTCTCTGCGGAACTGCAGCAGTTATCTCACCTGTAGGAAAGATCAATGACCATGGTAAGGAAATCTGCTTCCCAAGTGGTATGGAAGAGATGGGACCAAAGACCAAGAAGTTATATGATACACTTACAGGAATCCAGATGGGCAGAATTGAAGCGCCTGAAGGCTGGATTAAGGAAATTATGTAATAAATGAAATGAATAGCCGCACAAAGGCGTCAAACCTTGTGCGGCTTTTTATGAAATGAAACGAAGGATATTTCATATAACAGGAAACAGAGTTTCCTATTATACAAAACTGAAAGATGTCTGTTATGAAGAAACAGAAGAATAAGAAAAAGTTTATAATGTACAAAAGATTCTCTGCATGGGTTCTGCTCACAGTCATGATGCTGTCATTACTTACAGCATGTGGTAAAGCAAAGAAATTTACCGGTGATGGGATAACCATAACTCTCAGTGAGGAGTTCGTAAAGAAGTCTAATCCCGAAGCAACATTCTATTATGAAAGCCCTGACATAGCTGTTCTGGGCACAAGGACTGATAAAAGCGATATAGAAATGTCGGGAGATGAGGATACAGATTCACTGGAGGATTATGTTCAGAAATTCATATCTGCAAATGGAATCAAAAGTGATGTAGAGGTGGTTGATAAAGGCGACTACATGTACCTTGAAACTACTGAAAACAGAAATGGAACAAACTATGCATATCTTATATCATTCTATGAGAATGAAGATGATTTCTGGGTAGTAAGATTTGCATGTTACAAAGAAGCATACGATTCATTTAAGAAGAATATAAAGAAGTATGCTAAATCCGTTACATTTTCCGAGGAAGATTAGTATATGGATCAGGACACACGAAAGAAAAATCTCTTCATATTATCTGAACTGGTAAAGAAGGGGATTAAACTTAAATACAGAAGATCATATCTTGGTATCATATGGTCGCTTATGGAACCGCTTCTCACCATGATAGTACTGACTATAGTTTTCGGTACTCTGATGGGATATAAAGAGAAGACATTTCCGGTTTATATACTTTCGGGAAGACTGCTTTACAGCTTTTTCTCACAGTCTACTACAGCAGCTCTTAAATCCATAAGAGCCAACGCTGCCATGATCAAGAAGGTATATGTTCCGAAGATGCTTTATCCACTTTCGGGAATACTGTTTAATTATGTGATATTCCTGATTTCGCTTGTGGTATTGGCACTTGTTTCTGTAGTATTGGGAGTTTTCCCTACTGTATATCTATTACAGATTTTTATTCCGCTTATAGTGCTGTTCCTGCTTTCCCTCGGAGTTGGACTGATACTTTCAACGGTCGGAGTTTTCTTCCGCGATATGGAGTATCTCTGGAACGTTGCACTTATGCTGATAATGTATACATGTGCAATATTCTATAAGACAGAGAAGCTTATGGGATCCAAATGGGGATTTGTTCTTAAACTGAATCCGCTTTACTGTGTTATAGATAATTTCCGTTCGGCTTTGTTCGGAGAACCGATGAATCTTAAGTTCCTGCTTTATGCAACCGGATTCTCGCTTGTTTGTATCGCGTTCGGTACATTTGTATTTAAGAAAAATGAAGATAAATTCATACTAAGTATATAGGATGGCATAAATGTCAGATAGCGTAATAAAGGTTGAACATGCCGGAATGAAGTTCAACCTCAGCAAGGAAAAGAACGACAGCTTAAAAGAGTATTTTATAAAGCTCGCACATCATGAGCTTAAGTATGATGAGTTCTGGGCTCTTAAGGACATAAACTTTGAACTTGAGAAGGGCGACAGACTCGGTATACTCGGACTTAACGGTTCAGGTAAATCGACATTGCTTAAGGTTATAGCCGGAGTATTCAAACCAACTGAAGGTTCTGTTGAGAAGAAAGGTGTGCTTGCACCGCTTATAGAGCTTGGTGCAGGATTTGATCCGCAGTATACCGGAAGAGAGAACATCTTCCTGTATGGAGCAGTTCTCGGGTTCTCAAGACAGTTTCTCCGTGATAAGATAGATGAGATTATAGAATTCTCTGAGCTGGAAGAATTCATAGATGTACCTCTTAAAAATTATTCTTCGGGTATGAAGGCAAGACTCGGATTTGCCATAGCAACTGTGGTTGAGCCGGATATACTGATACTTGACGAAATCCTGTCAGTAGGAGATGCCAAGTTCAAGAAGAAGAGTGAGGCGAGACTTATGTCTCTCCTTGAAAAAAATGTAACGGTGCTCTTTGTTTCTCACAACCTTCCACAGGTGAGGAGGATATGCAACAAAGCACTCATATTACAAAAGGGAAAGATGATAGCCTTTGGTGATATGGAGGAAGTTACAGAAAAATATGAGAACATGACTGAAAAATAATGGGTGAACATTATGATAATGGAAGGTAAAGGCATGATAATACTAGAAATCTTGAAGATTATTTTCCTCGGAATAGTTGAGGGCATTACCGAATGGCTTCCTATAAGCAGTACGGGTCATATGCTTCTGGTGGATGAGTTTATTCATCTTCGTATGTCTGAAGGCTTCAAGGAGATGTTCTTTGTAGTCATTCAGCTCGGAGCTATACTTGCTGTAGTTTATATGTATTTTGATAAACTCTGGCCTTTCAAAAGAGGTAAGAGGGGAGAGCTGACTGTTGATAAGAAAACTATAGACCTTTGGATAAAGGTTATAGTTGCCTGTATCCCTGCAGCTGTTCTCGGAATTCTCCTGGATGACTGGCTGGAAGAACATCTGCATAAGCCTGTGGTAATTGCTATAGCACTTATAGTATACGGTGTATGGTTTATATGGATCGAGAATAAGAACAAGAATAAGAAATCGAAGATAACAAAGATGTCAAAGCTTGATCTGAAGACGGCATTCCTTATCGGATGCTTCCAGGTGCTTTCACTTATACCGGGAACCTCAAGATCGGGTTCTACTATAATAGGTGGACTTACACTCGGTGTCAGCAGACAGCTTTCGGCGAGCTTTACATTTTTCCTTGGTATACCGGTTATGTTCGGTGCCAGTCTTGTAAAGATCATTAAGTATGCTACGAGCGACGGATTCTCACTTAAGGCATATGAGGTGTTCTCACTTCTCCTTGGAATGCTCGTTGCATTCGGTGTTTCTATCATAGTAATCAAGTTCTTCATGGACTACATCAAGAAACATGATTTCAAGGTGTTCGGTTACTACAGAATCGCACTCGGTGTATTTGTTCTTCTGTTCTTTGCGATAAAAGCACTGGTTGGATGATTAAATATAATATATAGAAGAAATTCATTATAAATAATGAAAAAAGGGCTTGATTTCCCAGACGGTATATGTTAGATTGTACTCCGTGGGATTGAAAGCCCTTATTTTTTTGCGTGCAATAAAGTAGCTGTTCACGGACACATGTAAACTAACATCCGTCGGCTGCTTGCAGCCGTAGGAATGAGAGTTTACATGTGTGCCTGGTACAGGTACGCATCACGACATCGATGAACAGAAGCGGCTTCAGCCGCGGCAGACGCGAAGCGGATGGTTCATCGATTGAGGGATGCCGTACGTGAACAGCTACATGTAAGAAATCCTAAAATAATTATATACGGAGGTGAAAGTTGTGCGAGTAAAAATCACACTGGCATGTCAGGAATGTAAACAGCGTAACTACAATCTGACAAAGGATAAGAAAACACATCCTGACAGAATGGAAACAAAGAAGTATTGTAAATTCTGCAAAGCTCACACTATGCATAAGGAAACAAAGTAATAAGAGGGAGAGAGGATATGTCAGAAAAGAAAGATACATCACCTGCCCTTAAAAGAAGCTGGTTCCAGGGACTTAAGGCAGAGTTCGGTAAGATTACATGGCCGAATAAGAAGCAGATCATTCGTGAAACTGTAGCAGTAGTTATTGTCGCAGTAGTTATTTCACTGATAATTGTTCTCGTTGACTTTGTTCTTAAGAACGGACTCAGTTATATCTGGTAGGAGGTAAACATGGCAGATAACTTTGAAAATGAAGTAACAGCCGAAGGTACAGAGAGTACCGAAATCGAAACTCCCGAAGTTCCTGCAACAGATGAGGCTCCTGTAACAGAGGAAGCTGCAGAAACATCTGTAAGACCACCTATCAAGAGTGTGAAGCAGAAAGCAGATACAGAACCCAAATGGTATGTAGTACATACTTATTCAGGTTATGAGAACAAGGTTAAGGCTGATATCGAGAAGACTATAGAGAACAGAAAGCTGGAAGACATGATGTTCGAAGTTATGGTTCCGCTTCAGGATGTAGTCGAGATGAAGAACGGTGTCAGAAAAGTAGTTTCCAAGAAGATGTTTCCTGGATACGTTCTTGTTCACATGATCAAGAATGATGTAACATGGTATGTTGTCAGAAATACCAGAGGTGTTACCGGTTTCGTAGGACCGGGGTCAGAACCTGTACCGCTTACTCAGACAGAAATGATCAAGCTCGGCGTCAAGGTTGATAATATTCAGATTGATGTTGAGGAAGGCGATTATATCAGAGTAATTGCAGGTGCATGGGAAGGAACCGAAGGCACTATCAAGAATGTAAATCCTGCTAAGCAGGTTGTTACGATAGATGTTGATATATTCGGACGTTCTACATCTGTTGAAATAGGACTCGGTGATATTCAAAAGATGTAACACATAGTGGAAGAGATTATAAAAAATTGTTCATTATAATTTCGTTATTACCACATTAAGGAGGAAAGCTAAAAATGGCTAAGAAAGTAGAAGGATACATTAAATTACAGATTCCTGCAGGAAAGGCAACTCCTGCACCACCAGTTGGTCCTGCTCTTGGACAGCATGGTGTAAATATCGTTCAGTTCACTAAGGAGTTTAATGCAAGAACTGCAAGCATGGGCGATACTATTGTTCCTGTTGTAATAACAGTATACGCTGACAGAAGCTTCAGCTTCATCACAAAGACTCCACCAGCTGCTGTTCTTCTTAAGAAGGCTGCCGGAATTGCAAAGGCATCCGGAGAACCTAACAAGAAGAAGGTTGCTAAGGTTACTAAGGCTCAGGTTCAGGAAATCGCTGAGCAGAAGATGCCTGATCTTAATGCTGCATCTATCGAAGCTGCATCAAGCATGATCGCAGGTACAGCAAGATCAATGGGTATTGAAGTAGTAGATTAATCACGTGAATAAAACGAATAATTAAGTGGAAGAGGGTCGCTCCCTCGCACGGACCACAGGAGGATTTATAAAATGAAAAAAGGTAAGAGATATAACGAGGTTGCAAAACTCGTAGAAAAGAATAAGTTATATGACCTTGAAGAGGCTGTATCAATCATCAAGAAGTCAGCTAATGCTAAGTTTGATGAGACTGTAGAAGCACATCTTCGTCTGGGTGTTGATGGACGTCATGCAGATCAGCAGGTACGTGGTGCTGTTGTACTTCCTCACGGAACAGGTAAGACAGTTAAGGTACTTGTATTTGCTAAGGGCGACAAGGTAGATCAGGCACTTGCAGCCGGCGCTGATTACGCTGGTGGCGATGAGCTCGTACCAAAGATCCAGAATGAAGGATGGCTTGATTTCGACGTAGTTATTGCTACACCTGATATGATGGGTGTTGTTGGACGTCTCGGACGTGTACTCGGACCTAAGGGTCTCATGCCAAATCCAAAGGCTGGTACAGTAACAATGGACGTTGTTAAGGCTATCGAAGAAGTTAAGGCTGGTAAGATTGAGTACAGACTTGATAAGGCAAATATCATCCATGTGCCAGTGGGAAAGGCTTCTTTTACAGAGGAGCAGATCGCAGATAACTTTAAGGCTCTCATGAGCGCTGTAGTAAAGGCTAAGCCGGCAGCTGCTAAGGGTCAGTATCTTAAGAGTGTTACCATAGCTTCAACAATGGGCCCTGGTATCAAGCTTAATACAACTAAGTTCCTTGAGCAGTAATAAGCTGCAGTATATCATATAGAAAACCTTAGTTTTCTAAACGTAAAAAATGCGTCGGATACTATATGTATTTGACGCGTTTTTTCTTTTGATCAATGAGTTTACATTATTATTTTTTTGTTGAATTTGTACATAATTTTTAGTACAATCTTTAGTAGCTAGGTGGTGTAGAAATAATGTATTTCCGCATATTACAAATAACAAGGGGGTAAAGTTACATGGATAAGGAACAAGTGGTTGCAGAACTCACTACACTTATTGGGGAAATCATGCCTGAACTTGGAGAAGTTGATATGACTAAGAGTATCACTAACGAGTATGGCATCAATTCAATTTCAATCATCAGACTTATAGTTGCAGTTGAAGGTAAATTCAAGGTTGCATTTACTGATTATGAGCTTGATCTTGGCGCTTATGACACATTCGGCGATCTCGCAAGTGTTATAGCAAAGAAGATTGACGAGACGATATAATATTGGGAGGTATTTAGTTATGGCAAACTCAAAGAAATTACCTGTTACATACCCTATGATCACATCATGGCAGTGGCATGCAACACTTTTCTCAATCCTTTCTGATGATGACAATGCTAAGAAATGGATATTCAGTAATTATATTCAGCTTAGATGTTACAATATTACAGAAATATTCACAGGCGATGATATGCTTCTTGCAGACATCATGCCGGGCAGCAGCTCTCTTAAGGAGTGCCCATATCTTATAGCATCTCTTATGACAAATGATATGATCAGCAGCTATTGCGGCAATATCATTGACTTTATCATCAAGACTATCGACCTCAACGGTTATGTATACGGAGTTTTTGATGAAGCAAAGATTCTCTGTGATACAGAGGTTGATTACAAGTTCCCTCATGAGCTTTTCATTTATGGATATGATATGGATAAGGAAATCTTCTATGTTGGAGACTTCACATTCAAGGATCATTATTCATACAATACTGTAAGCTTTGAGGATGTAAGACGTGGTTATGATGATATCACAGCATCTGATGACCATATGTTCAAGGATGATTACAAGGGCAGACGTGGTCTCTATGTAATTACTAAGAATACAGATGCTCAGTATTATGATGTTGACCTTAAGTTCATCCGTGATACACTTCGTGAGTATCTCAATTCTGTTGATACCAAGGATCATTTCAGAATGATGAGAAATCGTTTCGACGATACAACATTCGGTGTAAATGTATATGACAGAGTTCTTGCAAGAATAGAAGAGCAGCTCGCTAAGGAAGAGCCTGATTATGATATAAGAGCACTTCATCTTATGTATGATCACAAGGTTCTTATGTATGAGAGAATTAAGTATCTTATGCAGAATGATTACATAGCTTATGATGAGTCACTTCTTAAGAATTATGAGCTCGTAGTTAAGAATATGCTTACAGCTCGTAACCTTCTTATCAAGATTTCCATCAATGATGATGTATCACAGGTTAGTAAGTTCAAGATGTATTTCGGTATAGCAAAAGAGAAGGAAGTAGCAGTACTCCTTGAAGTAGTTGCAAGACTGGATGCGAAGCTTGCGTAGTCTGTTGAATAATCTATGACACATAGGTCGGAGCTTTTGGCTCCGACCTTATTTTAACGGTAAAAGTATATGAGGGTTTTACTTTACGACACTACTACAGATGAATATGGTTTCGGCGATTGCTTCGGTGATGATGAGAGAATGAAAGAGGTTCTTTGCTCCTGGAGATTTGAGAAGCTGAAGAGGCTTTCAAATGAAAATGTAAGGCGAACTTCTTTTTTTGCAGGAATGCTTTTTCAAAAAGGTCTGCAAGAAATATATGGCATCGAAAAAGATGATATCAGTATATCGGAAAATGAAAATGGGAAACCTGAGTTATCGACGGATCCGGCCATACATTTCAACATTTCTCATTCAGGGAAGTATGTAGGAGTGGCTTTTTCTGATTCTGATGTAGGACTTGATATAGAGTATAAGGATGACAGGGGAGGTAAAATAGCTTCCCGAATGTTTACTGAAGCTGAACGCTTATTCATAGAATCAGCTGATAATGAAGATGAAAAGAAAAAGAACTTCCTGGTAATATGGACCAGGAAGGAAAGTTTTTTGAAATATATAGGTGAAGGTATAAGAAGACCTTTAATCAGCTTTAATGTCATATCAGGAGATTCCGGAATGACATATAAAGATGCAGATGCAGGGGTCATATATGAAACAAAAGAAATAGGAGAGTACGTTTACAGTATCTGCAGAGCTGCAGACTGATTATTCATTGAGAGTCTTCTCTCCTTTGGAATAGAGCAGTTCATTTGTTTCGGAAACACTTAACTTATGATTTATGGAATAAATGATGACGGAATCACGTTTGTTCTTCGAGTAGAGTATTCCTTCATTCAGTAGCTCGAGGAATCGGACAGTTTCGTCAAGTGTGAAGCATGATGCTATCGACAGAGCTATGGCATTATCCCGGCCGGGTTTTCTGGTTCCGTTTAACATCTGGTAGCAATATGTTCTGCTGATTCCGCTGTCCTTTACGACGGTATTTTTTTTGATTCCGTGCCGGGTGCGTATATCATTATAGTAAGTTACAGGATCGAGAAGCTGGTATTCGCTTATTCTGTCGATATAGTTATCGAGATCACTTTCGGTCTTGATGTCGCTGTTCAGGACATTCATAAGGTCGTTGGTTGTTTTCAAATGAAATACCTCGCGTATTGATGATCAAAACTATGGTGGCATGAGCTGTATAAGTTGTGCTTGCACAATTCCTTATGACACCAGTATCATAATATCACAGTGATGAATTAAATGAAAGAAAGGAAGTTTTGAAGATGAAGAAAGGTATGATTGCCGCTGCACTTTTTGCAGCTATGCTTATCGGTACAGTAGGATGTGGAAAGATAGATGTTGAAAATACTGAAATGACTACTGTCACTGAAGCTGAAACGGTTACAGAAGCTACACAGGATGAAACGACAGAAGCTGAAAAGACTGAGGAGGATACCACAGAAGCAGAAGATGCCGAAAATGACAAAGCACCGGATAAGGGAAGACCTGATGCAGATGCAGGAACAGGCACGATCAAGGATCTGCAGGAAGGTGATATAGCTCCTGATTTCACGGTAGAATTAAAGGGTGGCACTACATTTCATCTTTCTGATTATGATGACAAGATTGTACTTCTCAACTTCTGGGCTACATGGTGCGGACCATGTGTAAATGAAATGCCGGCATTTGAAAGACTCAAGAATGATAATTATGATGATCTTGAAATCATCTGTATAAACTGCATGGAGCAGCCGGAAACAGTAGATAATTTTATAGATGAAATGGATTATAAATTCAATATCGGATACGATGTTGACGGAAAGATAGAGACTTATTATCCAACGGAGGGAATACCTTATACTCTGGTAATCGACAAGGGAATAATAAGCGCTGTATATGTTGGAGCATATGATGCAGATACTCAGTATCAGGAGTACAAGAGTGCAATAGATGCATGTAGATAATTATGGAAAAGTATGATGTTGTAAAATCATATATAGAAGATAATTACGAGCAGGTACGGCTTCTGAAAGATGATGGCAGTGTTTCAATCATCAGGAATACTGTAGATGATAAGCTTTATGTCAGGAAGCATAAGAAGGTTTATAATCTCGATATTTATAAACGTTTATACGATTCCCGGCCGGAAGGAGTTCCGACTATATACGAAATATATGAGGGCGATGATGAACTTGTGATCATTGAGGATTACATAGACGGAGTAACTCTTGATAAGAGGGTGGAGGAGCTGTCTGATGCCTCTGATAAGGAAAAGGAAGCTTTTATAGTTGAGATCGGGACTAAACTGTGCGAAACATTATCTGGTTTACATAATTCTAAACCGCCTATAATCCATAGGGATATTAAGCCTGAAAATGTATGTATCTCCGGAGACAAACTGTATCTTCTGGATTTTAATATATCCAGAGAATATAAAGGTATGGACGGTAAGGATACCTTTGTTATGGGAACTCCTGAATATGCTGCACCGGAGCAGTTCGGATTTTCTGAAAGTGATGCCAGGACTGATATCTATGCTCTGGGGATTACGCTCAGATTCATGAGAGATAAGCTGGGTATCACTTCGGCTAAGCTGGATCATATCATAGAAAAAGCTACCAAATTTGATCCAAAGGAGAGATATAAGGATGCAAATGAAGTAAGGGCGGCTCTTCGGTCAAAGAGTGGCGGCACATTAAAAGTCTTATTGAAACGTTATGCACTTCCGGGATTCAGACAGGGGAAGCCTATCAATATGGCAGTTGCTATAGCTTTTTATGCGCTATGGGCTACGTGTATGTATGATTTCCATATGGGGAATAACTACTATGAGGGAATCTATGGGAAGATATATGACTTTACGGGCTGGATGATCTTCTTTTTGATGGTGGCCGGGACAGTACTGTTTGATATGAATTATCTAGGTATACAGACTCGTCTGTGCCCGTGGCTGAAAACAAAGATTAAGAATGTTTTTCTGAGGATACTCATCTTAATAGGGATTGATATTCTCTATTCAGCAATGGTATTTTTGCTTGGCCTTTTGGTTACGGCCATTGTATGTGAAGGCCACGCGATATGATTATCGTATTTACATGCATAATAAAAGTATGATAATATGTAACGCGTTTGGGGATTCCTGATCGGATGGAGAATTTCGGTCCGGGACAAATAAGTTTGGGGATGCTACAGAAAAAAGAATTAGGAGACCATAACACATGGGAAAGAATTGTATAGTAGCACAGTCCGGTGGTCCGACAACCGCCATAAATGCATCGCTGGCCGGCGTTGTGAATGCAGTAGTAAAGAGTGAGAAGTATGATAAGATATACGGCGCTCTTCATGGCATTCAAGGAGTGTTCAAGAAGGATTTCAAGGAACTGACTGATATGGATGAGGCAACTTATCCTTCAATAGATCTTCTCAGAAACAGCCCGGCAATGTACCTCGGCTCATGCAGATATAAGATGCCTCTCTTCGAGGATAAGCCTGAGGTTTATGAAAATGTATTCAATACATTTGAAGAAATGAATGTAGGGGCATTCTTTTACATAGGTGGAAATGATTCCATGGATACAGCCATGAAGCTTTCTGCATATGCGAAGAAGGTTGGAAGTGATATCAAGATCATAGGTGTTCCAAAGACTATAGATAATGATATGGTTCTTACGGATCACACTCCGGGATATGGTTCTGCAGCAAAATACATAGCAGCTACCATGCTCGAGGTTGCTCATGATACATACATTTATGATCTTCCATGTGTAACTATAGTTGAGATAATGGGCAGAGATGCAGGCTGGCTTACGGCAGCATCTGCACTTGCAAGGAATACATACAATCCGACTCCTCAGCTTATATATCTTCCTGAAGTACCATTCAGTGTAGAGAGATTCCTTGAGGATCTTAAGGAAGAACTGAAGAAGAGCAATAATATTGTGGTTGCTGTTTCTGAGGGTGTAAGAGATGAGAATGGTGATTATGTATCTGCCGGAGTAGCTAAGAATGACCAGTTCGGACATGTTCAGCTCAGCGGTGTAGGCAAGGCACTGGAAACAGTAGTTAAGGCTGAACTTGGTATCAAGTGTCGTTCCATAGAGCTTTCGATACTTCAGAGATGTGCCGCACACCTTGCATCAAGAACCGACCTTGAAGAAGCTATGAAGCTCGGTGAGACAGCAGTCAGAATGGCAGAGGAAGGGCTTACAGGAGTTGTTCCTACTATCAAGAGAAAGTCTGATGTGCCATATCTTTATGAAATATTACCGGAAGATGTATCGCTCATAGCAAACAATGCAAAACCTGTTCCGCTTGAGTGGATAACAGAATCACATAATGATGTAACTAAAGATCTGATAGAATATGTTCGCCCACTTATCCGTGGCGAAGTATCTGTATCATTCAGAGACGGACTTCCTGTATATATACAGATTCCGCATCTCACATAGATTTTTTTATTAAGGGGGGTAATAAAGATGCCATTTATTGATTCAAAGATTACTGTTAAGGTAAGTGATGAAAAGAAGGAAACTATCAAGGCAAGACTCGGAGAGGCTGCTTCCATAATCGGTAAGCCTGAGAGATTCGTCATGATAGGATTTGATGATGAATACACACTCTATTTTGCAGGGAACAAGATGGAGAAAGCTGCATACGTATCAGTGGATGTATTTGGTGGATCCAACTCACCTGCATCAGACAGAATGACAGCAGAAATTTGCAAGATATATGAAGAAGAGCTTGGAATACCTGCCGGAAACATCTACGTTGAATATCGTTCCACAACTGATTGGGGCTGGAACGGAGGAAACTTCTAAGCTGACCTAAATGGTTTTATATAGTTGTTTAACATACAAAAAGAGCTGTGCTTTTGCACGGCTCTTTTTGTATGCAGCGAGCATACCAAATAATACCATTAATGAGATACAATAATCATGCGTTATCAGTATTTCCATTGATGTGTTTTTTCAAAATCATGTTTATGTATTGGCTGAAACTACGGTCATCTTTTTCGGCAAGAGCTTTGATTTTCTCAACAATATTCTCGTCAAGAGAGATGCTTACTTTTGTTTTCATTGGTTTTTGATCGATCATTTTAATACCTCCTGAATATTTGTGACGACTGCTTGGCTGACAGTGTTACTCTCAACAGATTGTATTACAAAATATGATGTGATATACTAAAGTAGTATAAAGTGGGATGAAGTAAGATATTTCGAAAGGGGTAATTATGGGAATAATAAAAGCTTTTAGTGGAGCACTCAGCGGTACATTTGCAGATCAATGGAAAGAGATAATAACTGCCGGGGCCTTTGGAGAACGAACAGCTGTCGCACCCGGATTACTTAGAGCTAGAAATAATGGCAGAGGTGAGAACTTCAAAGGCTCTGTTGGTGTAATAACAAATGGATCGAAAATCTATGTACCGGAGAATACTGCTGCTGTAGTGATCAATCAGGGCGGTATTGAAAGTGTTTTAACCGAACCTGGTGGATATGTTTATAAAACGGATGAAGCGAGTATATTCAGCGGAGGTGGTATCGGATCACTTGTTAATACTGTTGTGGACAGGGTGAGCTATGGTGGTCAGACTGCAAGTAATATCAGGATTGTATTTGTTAATCTTCGTGAGTTAAGAGATATTAAATTCGGAACTCAGGGAGCGCTGATGTACAATGACAGATTCTATGGCGCGGACCTTGAAATAATGGCTCACGGTTGTTTTTCCATTTGTGTGTATGATCCTAATCTATTTATAAGGAATTTTGTTCCTGCTAATGTATCATTCTATTCTTTTGATGATAATAAAGTAAAAAATCAGATTCTAACTGATTTTATGCAGTCATTTGTTGTTGCTTTAAATTCACTATCTAATGAGTATAGGATATCACAGCTCCCTGCAAAAGCTAATGAGATAACTTTGGCGATTGCAAATGACATGCAAAATGCTGGATCATGGCCTTCCAGATTTGGATTCTATATTACTAAAGTCAGTATAGCAAATATAGAATTTTCACCAGATTCTAAAGAACTTGTAAAAGAATTTTCAAGAAATAGAATGAGTCTTTCAGCATACGAGAATATATCTCAGAAGGCGGCAAATATCGGTGCTCAGCAACAGATGGCAGAAGGTATAAAGAATAAAGGACTGGGAAGTGGCGCTGCAGGTATGTTTGTCGGTATGAATATGACACAGAATCTTCCACAGAATAATGCAAAAACAATGTCTCTTGATGAACAGATTGAAAACCTTAAAAAACTTAAGGAACTTGTGGATGCCGGGATTCTGAGTCAGGAAGAGTTTGAAATTAAAAAGAAAGAGATTATGGGATTGTAGGAGGATAACCATATGGAAAACAACATGAATAGCGTGAAGTGCCCTTCCTGCGGGGCTGCATTGGAAGGAAATACTTGCCCTTACTGCGGTTACGTAGCAACTAATGTGCCAAATCTTAATAACTCTCAAGGTCAGCCTAATACATCTCAAAGTGGTACATATCCTAACGCTGGGATGAATCCAAATCAAAGCGGATATCTCTATCAGGGAACCAATCCAAATCAAAGCGGATATCTCTATCAGGGAACCAATCCAAATCAGAGTGGATATCTCAGACAGGGAGTGAATGCTAATCAAGGTACATATAATAGAACAAATCAAGTTCAGCCTAAGAAGAATAATACATGGTTATGGGTGCTTGGATGGATATTCCTCTTTCCGGTTCCTCTTAGTATTTTGATATGGCGTATAAAAAGTCTAAAACCTTGGTTCAGAGGTGTTCTTATAGGCGTTCTTTGGATTGTTGTGTTTATAATTGCAGGTGTAAATGGAAATAAAGATGGAGATAAGGCCGATAGAATTGCAGTTACTACAGAATCAATAACTGAAGAGAAAACAACTGAAGAAAAGACAGAAAAAACCACAGAGAATACTACCGAGAGTACTACAGAGGCAACTGGTGACGAAACAGAAAAAGAAGAAGTGAACGCATTCGAATCGGGCGATGTAACTGATTATACATATAATATTGTTACATTTAAAATGCCGAACTATATAAACAAAGTATTAGTTGAACAAGAAAATGGCAATATTTCGGCAAGTGAAGAATCGGGTGATGATTTCTATAACTTTGCTATGACATATGTAAAGTTTGATAATGACGATGTAATAAAGGAAATAAAGGATAATAGAGAAGAACTTGAAAAAGAATATGCTAACGGTATTGTTAAAGGTCTGGGTGATGAAGTTGATGCCTCTTTAGACTTGTGTAACCATACCACTATAAATGATTATCAAGTATTAAATATTACAATATCAATGACGCATAAGACTACCGGAAAATCAGCTGATGTTCAGGGGTATGTGTTTGAGCTGGAGGACAATGGTGGATGGATTACGATAATGCTAAGCCAATCAACGAAGGGAGAACATGATTACTTTGGTGATTTGAAGAGAATTGCAGAATCCGTTACTCTTGTTGATGGAGAAGATGGAGTGGATCCGGATCTTAAATCTTTCTTAGATGGTTATGAAGACTTTATAGATTCATATATTGAATTCATGCAGACTTACGATTCAAACGATGCTACAATGCTTATCAAATATGGAGAATTCCTCAAAGAATATGCAGAGTTTTCTCAGGAAATAGAAAAGTATGATGAGAAAAAAGATGAGATGAGTGAAGCGGATCAGTTGTATTATGTTGAAGTTACAACTCGATGTGCAAAGAAACTTGCAGATGCTGCTATCAAAATGGAGTAATATTGATTTGAACATAACAGAGAGCTGCGCGAAAGCGCGGCTCTTTTTGCGTGCATAATGTATATTGGATTTATTCTCATATATTTCAAAATACTTATTGACAATTAAATAACTTTGTTTTAACATATGAACAGATGAACATATGACAAAATGAAGGAGATAGATATGGCAAGCAAAAAGTTGAGTACAAGATTCTATAAATCAATTTCAAAGGTTTATGATGCATTGGACAGGATGTATTTTACCTCCGGCGGAAGGAACCCGAGAGATATTATCGGAAAAATGATACAGAAAGATAAGGCTAAGGTTCTTGATATGTGCTGCGGTACATTTGCGAATGGTTTAGCTGTTGCATGTGCAAAGAAGGATGCAAAAGTAGTCGGACTTGACAGATCAAAGCCGATGCTTCGGAAAGCTAAACAGAAGGTAGAAGTCAGGAGCCTTAAAAATGTGAAGCTTATCTGCAGAGATGCAACTGATACCGGGATTAAGAGCGGTACATTTGACTATATAATTATCGGACTTGTACTTCATGAATGTAATCCTGATCTTTGGAAGGGTATTCTGTCTGAAGCGGGAAGACTGTTAAAGGATGAAGGACAGCTTATAATTCTGGACTGGGATGTTCAGGAGACTGGAAGAGGAAAGCTGAAGTTTTTACCTCTGTACATATGTGAGAGCATTGTTACACCTAAATACTTCAAGGAGTACTATTACAGCGATAAGAGGATATTCTTTGCAGATTATGGTTTCGAGCTGGATCAGATGGAGAGATGTGATGTAACATTTGTGGCTTCTTTCAAAAAGGCTGCACGGTTCTGAAGTGAGCAAGTATTTCCAGGAAGGTGCTACATCAGGGTTGATCGCAAAGCTTGCCCCTGAAAATATCGCTCATACATGGGTTGAGGTTTTATATAATGATAAATGGATAGCGTTGGAAGGTGTCATAACCGATGAGTCGTATGTGCAAGGAGTGAAGAAAAGATACCCTGATAAAGACGGTGCATTCAAAGGGTATGCAATTTCAGTACCGGATTTTAAGAATCTTGATCTGAATTGGAAGGGTGAGAATCTATACGTCCAGAATACTTCTGTAGTGGAAGACTACGGAGTTTATGAAAGTCCGGATGCCTTTTTCAAAGAGCATAGGCAGACTTGGAGTAAGATGAAGAACTTTGCTTATGTTCATTATGGCAGAAAAGTTATGAATAAAAATGTCGCCGTAATACGAGAATACTAGAAGAAAAAAGTAACTGATAATATTTATACTGAAAATGCCCCGAGTATTGACACTTGGGGCATACTTTGTTCTTGCAGTGAAAACGATTTCACTATATAATGGCGTTATAAGGGCGTAATAGGACAAGAATGGAGGAACTACGTGGTTTATACTGTTACAATCAACCCGTCGTTGGATTATATAGTTGATGTTGATGATTTCAAGCTTGGGATGACCAATAGGACATCGTCGGAGCTGATGCTTCCGGGCGGAAAAGGCATAAATGTATCGAAAGTCCTTACGGATCTGGGTGTAGAGAATACAGCTATTTACTTTTCTGCAGGATTTGTGGGAGATGAAATTACCAGACTTATCAAGGAATATGGAATTAATGCTGAAGAAATAAGAGTTCCTGATGGATGCTCAAGAATAAATGTAAAGCTTCGTTCTTATGAAGGAACAGAGATAAATGGAATGGGTCCGAAGGTGACCGACGAAGTACTGAATTCTCTTTATGACAGACTTGAGAAACTGGTTGAAGGCGATACCCTTGTTTTAGCGGGCGGTATACCTGCGGGTATGCCGGAAACTCTTTATAGTGATATTGCTTCCAGATTGAGTGGAAAGGGAATCAGACTTGTCGTTGATGCTACCAAGGATCTTCTGAGGAATGTTCTGGAATATAAGCCTTTCCTGATCAAGCCTAACAATTTCGAGCTGGGTGAGATATTTGAACTAGAGCTTGACGGAAAGACCCCTGAAAGCAAGCGAAGCATCATAAGGTGCGCAAATATGCTTGTGGCTGCGGGTGCACAGAATGTTATCGTATCCATGGCAGAGGATGGCGCTATATTTGTAAATGAAAAGGGTGAGGAATATATCATTCCGGCACCTGAAGGGAAATTAATAAACGCAGTAGGAGCCGGTGACTCCATGGTTGCAGGATTCATGGCAGGATTCCTTGAGAAGGGAGACTTCCTGCATGCATTTAAAATGGGAGTGGCAGCAGGTTCTGCAAGTGCTTATTCTGAACATCTTGCTACAAAAGATGAAATTATGACACTTTTTGCAAGCGTTTAGAAAATGTATTGAGGGGGACAGTATTCTTAAGGCTGTTGAACTTATGGCACCGCATGGCGGAATCTTCGTTTTCGCTACGGTGGGCAATCCATTTCTATATATACTTTCCTGGCTGGCAGGTTCTGTTGTGACCTGCATCATGCTGGGACTTCTAAAAAAACCTGTTGAGTCATAGAAAGGAGGAGGACCATGGTTAATCTTGATTACTGTATCAAGGACGTGCATGGAGTTCATGCAAAACCTGTAACTGCGCTGTTTAAGCTGACAAAGGGGTATAAGTCAGTTGTAAATATAGTAAATGATGAAAAGGTGATTCCTTTTAAAGGGGCTATGTCACTTATGTCACTCCGGATCAAACAGGGAGACTGGCTGTCTCTTACTTTTGAAGGTCCGGATGAAGAAGAGGAGATGCAGGCGGTAAAGAAGTTTCTTGAGGAGAATCTGTAGAGTAAGCGGGAGGTACAAAAAATGATCATTTATGAAGGTAAGTCGGTATTCAGTGGAATCGCAATTGGCAAGCTTTCGGTCTATAAGAAGAATGAACAGACTGTTAAGCGTGAGAAGGTAGCAGATGTTGAGGCTGAGGTAGCAAGATATGCGGATGCAAGAGAAAAGACGATAGAGCAGCTGCAGGCACTTCATGACAAGGCTGTCAAGGAAGTCGGAGAAGCCGGTGCAGAGATATTTGAAGCACATCAGCTTATGGTTGAGGATGAGGATTATATCGAATCCGTAGAGAATATAATCCGTTCACAGTGTGTAAATGCAGAGTTCGCAGTTGCAGAAACAGGTGACAATTTCCAGAAAATGTTCCTGGAAATGGAGGATGAGTATTTCAGAGGACGTGCAGCTGATATCAAAGATATATCAGAGAGAATCATCAACTGCCTTCTCGGAGGCGGCTCAGGCGGAATCGAGAGTGATGAGCCGGTTATAGTAGTCGCAGATGATCTTGCACCATCAGAGACTGTTCAGATGGATAAGGATAAGATACTTTCATTCGTAACAGTGCATGGTTCTGCAAATTCCCATACTTCCATACTTGCGAAGACTATGAATATACCTGCAATTATTGGATGTCCGGTTCCTCTTACAGACGAAATGAATGGAAAAGAAGCTGTTGTAGATGGTTTCGAGGGTAAGGTTTATGTTGATCCTGATCCTGATATACTTGCAGAGAAGAAGAAACTCCTTCTGAAAGAACAGGAGAAGAAGGCGCTGCTCCAGCAACTTAAGGGTAAGGAAAATGTAACGCTCGACGGTCAGAAGATCAATCTTTATGCCAATATAGGAAATACTAAGGATCTTGCACTTGTTCTTGAAAATGATGCCGGTGGAATAGGACTGTTCCGTTCAGAATTCATATACCTTGGTTCTGATGATTATCCGACAGAAGATGAGCAGTTTGCAATATATAAGCAGGTTGCACAGACCATGGCAGGTAAGAAGGTTATAATACGTACTCTTGATATAGGCGCTGACAAGCAGGCTGATTATTTTAATCTTCCTCATGAGGAGAATCCTGCACTGGGACTCCGTGCAATAAGAATATGTCTTACAAGACCGGACGTATTCAAAACCCAGCTCAGAGCTATCCTCCGTGCATCGGCATATGGAAAGATATCCATCATGTTCCCTATGATAATCTCAGTTGATGAAGTAAAGAAGATAAAAGAGATAGTTGCTGAGGTAAAGAAGGAACTGGATGAGATCGGTGTTGATTATGACAAAAATATAGAGCTTGGTATCATGATTGAGACTCCGGCAGCTGTAATGATGGCTGAAGAACTTGCGAAAGAGGTTGATTTCTTCTCAGTAGGAACCAATGACCTGACTCAGTATACCCTGGCTATAGACCGTCAGAACCAGAGTCTTGATGAATTTTATGACTCACATCATCCGGGACTTATGAAGATGCTTAAGATGGTAGTCGACGGCGCTCATAAGGGCGGTGCATGGGCAGGAATCTGCGGTGAGCTCGGTTCCGATCTGACACTCACGAAGGAGTTCCTTGCTATGGGTTATGATGAACTGTCAGTATCACCGGGAAGAATACTTCCACTCAGAAAGATAGTGCTTGAAACAAACGTTGGAGAGTATAAGAAGGAGAAGGGGCTGGAATAGAAAAAAACCTTGAAATTATAAGCTTTCAGGAGTATAATCCAGGTATAGAGGGAAACAGATATTTTCCTCGTTTATATCCAGCATTTTTACGAATCGTAAAAGTATAGTATCTGGGGTGTGCGATACTTCCTGCTGTTATTGAGCCTACATTTTTTTAAAGGGAGTTTTACATACGTGGTTGGATGACATGCCTCCTCTGAGTGGACTTCAGAATACCAGTTGAGAACACCCACCTGGCTGCGGCTAGGAGTCAAAAAGGTAGGAACCGGCACTTTGGATATAAAAGATTCGCGAATTTTGGGGAGCAGCGGTTCGCTGCTTCCCTTTTTGTAGGTCAACGCATGTCAAAAGAAGAACTTACAAGCGATTATATGGAAGATGATACCTTCGAGGAGGATTATTATCAGGAGCATACTACTGAGAACCTTGTTTCTCAGGATTCTTTTGATGTGCCGGAAAACCTGGATCTGACTGCGGATGAGGAGTATGTCATTTCGCCGACAGAAGAACTGACAGGCCATCATACGGAAGACTACGACGATTACAATGTAGCCGATGTAGATGATGAAACAGATCTCTATGAATATATACAGGGCACAAGAATTAAGAGATATAACAGAAAGGGAAACCTCAGATTTATAGCGAAGGTTCTGGATTATCTTGACAGCACGCTTGACGAGCACGTGCCGGCATTCGCTGCACAGTCAGCATTCTTCCTGTTCCTTTCATTTTTTCCTATCATAAGCCTTATCCTTACATTTACGGATATATTTCCTTTCACAAAGGATGAGCTGCTTCGATTCATTTATCATGTTATCCCTGCGGATTTCGAACCGCTCATATATCAGATAGTAAATGATATATATAACAACGCCAGCAGTTCAGTTGCTGTTATATCCTTTATCATAGCACTCTGGTCAGCAGCGAAAGGTTTCATGGCCATAAGAAATGGATTGAACGAGGTTTACAGATCGAGGGATACGAGGAATTACGTTATCTCTAGATCCATAAGTATGATATATACGGCGATATTCATAGCCATAATCATTGTACTTGTTCTTCTTAACATTTTCGGACGTCAGATAGCCCAGTGGCTGATAGCAAAGTATCCTGACAGTCAGAACCTTACGGTATTTGTATATTCCTTCCGAAGTCTGGCGTCGTTCTTTGTAGTCTTCGTGCTTATGGACCTTTTGTACACGTTCGTTCCGAACAGAAAGCTCAGTCCTGTAAGGCAGATAACAGGAGCTATGTTCGCTGCTATAGCATGGGTAGGTATAGCAAAGCTGTTCTCACAAATAGTTGATCATTATATCGGAAGCTCAAGCGTTTATGGTTCACTTACAACTGTGGTTCTTATCATGATATGGCTGTATTACGTATGTTTTGTCATATTCATCGGAGCTATGATAAATGAATTCATATATGAGTATTATTACCGAGACAGAATAGTAAAACAAAAGAAGAAAATGAAAAAAGCCAAAGCATCATAAAATGCCTTGGCTTTTTCTTTTCTGAAAATGTATCGATCAGCTGAGTTTCTCGATGGCTGCCTTGATCCTCTTTATGGATTCTTCCTTACCGAGTATTGACATAAGCTCTGTCGCGCCACCCGGAGTAGCCTGTTTGCCTGAAAGGGCTGTTCTTATAGGCCACATGATGAATCCTGTCTTGTACTCCTTCTCAGCACCAAACGCTTTGAGAAGCTCAAAGAGTGAATCGTTGTCAAACGCGTCTGTTCCCTCGAGTACAGGAAATACTTCCTGAAGAAGTGTGAGAGAATTCTCAGCATTTGTCTTCATTTTCTTGTGAGTATACATTTCGATATCATACTCAGGAACTGCTTCAAAGAAATCAATCTGATCCTTGATATCAAGAAGAGTTTCTATACGTGTCTTTATCATTGATGATATCTTTTTCTTATCAAGATCTTTCGTTATAACCTCGTCTATATATGGGAGAGCCATATCGTAGAAAGTATCATCATCCAGTGCTTTGATATATTCGCCGTTCATCCATTTCAGCTTACCCATATCGAGAACAGCAGGAGATTTGGACATATTGTGATAGTCAAAAGCCTCTACAAGCTCAGGAAGAGAGAAGATTTCTCTGTTGTCGGCAGGAGCCCAGCCAAGAAGTGCAACGAAGTTTACGATTGCTTCTGTAAGGAATCCCTGTTCAAGAAGATCTTCGAATGAAGAGTGTCCTGAACGTTTGCTGAGTTTTGTATGTGTTTCATCAGTTATAAGAGGGCAGTGAATATATGTAGGTATATCCCAGCCGAATGCAGTGTAAAGACGATTGTACTTAGGAGCAGAGGAGAGATATTCATTTCCTCTTACTACGTGAGTTATGCCCATAAGGTGATCATCAACTACATTTGCAAAATTATATGTTGGGAAACCATCTGATTTGATAAGTATCATATCATCCAGTTCTTCATTCGGAACTGTTATGTCACCGTAAAGCTCATCCTCAAAAGTTGTTGTTCCTTCAGTAGGATTGTTCTGTCTTATGACATATGGCTTTCCTTCAGCAAGATTCTTCTCTATTTCCTCTTTTGAGAGATGGAGGCAGTGCTTGTCATAATGGAAAACAACTTTCTCATCTTTTGACTCCGGAACGGCTGCCTTAAGAGATTCAAGTCTTTCAGGAGTACAGAAGCAGTAATATGCTTCACCCTTCTCGATGAGCTTCTTGGCATATTCGAGATAAATGCCCTTTGCCATACGCTCTGACTGGATATAAGGACCGACTCCGCCGTCTTTGTCAGGACCTTCGTCCCAAAGAAGACCTGTTTTCTTAAGTGTATTGTATATGATATCTACAGCACCCTCTACTTCACGCTCCTGGTCTGTATCTTCTATACGAAGTATGAAGTCACCGCCTTCATGCTTTGTAATAAGATATGCATAAAGCGCTGTACGAAGGTTTCCGACATGCATACGTCCGGTAGGACTTGGAGCAAATCTTGTTCTGATCTTTGCCATTTTTATTTCTCCTGTATGATAAGTATTGCTGAAACGCTTGATTATTTAAGAAAAATAACGTTCAGCGCGTTACAGTTTATCATAAAGAATCTTATAAGTAAAGGAAGTTGACCGCATAAAGAAAATGTTGTATACTGTTAAAGATTTGTTACGGAAATTTTAAGAAAGGGTGCAGATTGTATTAAAATGGATTTAATGAATTTGACAATTCTCTTTGCTTCGGGGCTAATAGACACCTTTATGGGCTTATCAGGTGCCACGAAAATCAGTATCGTCATTGCTGCAGTACTTGTTATACTTCTTATAGTGCTTATAGTTGCTACTATCAAGGTACTTGCGGGTTCGGATGATGACGACGATGATTACGACGATTATGAAGAACGCGAAGAGCGAAGAGAACGTAAAAGCAAAAAACCTGAAAAGAAGCGTCGTCCGGCTCATTATGATGAAGATGAGGAAGAATATGAAGAGGATGACGAAGACGAAGAGGACGAAGCAGAAGAGAGAAAGCCTGAGACAGCTTTATCATCCCGTCTTTCAAAGGTAGCTGAAGATAAAGAAGAGCCTGAGGAAGAGGAAGATGAGGAAGAAGAGGATGATGACGATGATTATACTCCTTCCGTTCCTGTTGAAGAGGAAGAAAAGCCAGCATTTGATTCTCAGGATCCTATAACTGAAGAGCTTACTTCAGACGTGAAATCAGCACCTGATTCTGCATTTGTTCCTGAACAGCCTGTTGTAACTGCAGAGCCTACTATCAAGATAGATTCTGATAAGGTTAAGAAGGAACTTCATAAAGAAGCAAAGAAACATGAACCGGCAGCTGAAGAGAAGGCTCTTGACAGTGCATTTGATATCAAGGAATCTGAGACACCTGCAAAGACTGAAGCTGTTGACAGTGCATTTGATATTAAGACAGAATTTGAGAATCCATATTCTTCACCTGTTAACCCGGTTAATGCTGTAGCTTTCAATACTGTAAATACTGCAGGTATGGTTAAGACCAAGAATGAAGATGCAGGTATAGAAAATGAGGAGGAGCTCGAGGAATATCTTTCCCAGAATCCTGTTCCTAAGAAGAAAAAGAAGAAGACAAAGAAGAAGGATGAAGTATTCGATGAGAAGTTCGGACCTACCGACTTTGAGATCGAAGGAGCTAAATACTTCTGGTATAACAGTCAGGATATTGCAGATTGTAAGCGTAAGGAAGATATGTACTTCCATTGCCATTACTTCGATAATCCTGAAAGAGCGGTTGTTCCACTTATCACAGAGATGTATGACTGTGCTTTTGTAAAGACCGAAGAGCTTCAGTTCATTGCTTATGGTATTCAGTTTAAACCGCTCAGCTTCAAGGAAATCCTTAACTCAGACGGATCACTTGGATTTGATAAGAGTGAAGCTACCAAGGAACCTTCAGATGCAGACAAAAAGCTCATCTATAAGAAATGGTGTGAATACGTTGACAGCTTCCTTGAAATCATTGTAATCAATGCATCAGAGGATGTTAAGGAATTCATAAAGAGCAAGCTTTATGAATACGGAAAGAAAGATGTAGATATAATTATCTACGATCATTATTAAACAATTAACCCAGGATGAAAATCCTGGGTTTTCCTTTGTTTTTTAACGTATTTTTAATGTTTGTTTTTTTTAATAAAATATGTATTGACTTTTGAGACTCATTTACTATAATAGGGATTGTTAAAAAAATTGAAATAATTTTAACAACTATAAAAAACCTAAAAGGAGAAAAGAAAAATGTTTGAAGAGATTAAGGAAGTTATCGTTGAGACACTTAGCTGTGATGAGTCTATAGTTACTCTTGAGGCATCTCTTACAGATGACCTTGGTGCAGATTCACTTGATGCTGTTGAGCTCGGTATGGCTATCGAAGACGCTCTTGGAGTAGCAATAGCAGATGAGGATCTTCCAAACATCAAGACAGTTCAGGATCTTGTTGATTACGTAGAAGCTCACAAATAATATAAAGACTAAGATATATATGGGGGAAGTATCGGAATGCCGGTACTTCCCCATAAAGTTTTAATGGAGACTAAAATGGGACTTTTTAAGAAGAAGAAAGACAAGATGACCTTTGATGAGATCATCGCAAAGGAAGATGGTTCTGTACTTCCGTATGAAAAGTCAGATGAAGAACCTGATATAAATATCGAAGAGGTTTTGGAAGCGCCTGCAAAACCTGCAAAAAAGAAACCGCTTACAGAATCTGAGAAAAATGAAAAGTTCACCTGTACAGGGTGCCAGGCAGAGATTCCGCTGATCGAGATGAGACGGAATCTTTACGTTTGTCCACAATGTGGTAAACATCATAAGGTATCAGCCAGAAGACGTATGAGATATCTGGTTGATCCGGGAACATTCAGACGAATCAAGAACAGTATTCCATTTGTCAATCCGCTTGACTATCCTGACTATGAAGAGAAGATAGCAGGACTTAAGGAGAAGACAGGACTTGAAGAAGGAGTCCTCTCCGGTGTGGCTGAGATAGAAGGCTACAAGGCTGTAGTTGCCGTTATGGGTAGCGAGTTCCTCATGGGAAGCATGGGTATAGCCGTTGGAGAGATGATAACGAGGACATTTGAGGTGGCTGATAAGATGAAGCTGCCTGTAATAATATTCGCAGCCAGTGGTGGTGCCAGAATGCAGGAGGGTATTCTCTCACTTATGCAGATGGCTAAGACCTCTGCTGCAGTTGAGAGATTCAGTTCACACGGCGGACTATATATATCGATACTTACTCATCCTACGACAGGTGGTGTAAGTGCCAGCTTCGCTACACTTGCAGATATAACACTTGCAGAACCTGGAGCACTTATAGGTTTCGCAGGACCGAGAGTTATAGAGCAGACTATAGGACAGAAGCTTCCTGAGGGCTTCCAGAGAGCTGAATATCTTGAGAAGCATGGCTATGTTGATGAGATAGTCGGAAGAAATGATATGAGATCAGAGCTTGCTCATATTCTCAGACTACATGAGAAGAGGAGGAAGTAGAAATGATAAGAGAAAATGATGAAAGGCTTATGTCTATTGAAGAAGAAGCCAGAAGCATCAAGGACAGCATAGACAGAGACAGACTCAGAAGCCTGAAGAAGGAATATGTTGAGATAGCCAGAGGCATGAGAGATCTTACACCTCATGACAGGGTATATCTTGCAAGACACAGAAAAAGACCAAAGGTCGATGATTATATAGATGCACTCTTTGATGACCTCTTTATACAGAGAGGAGATTTCCTTTCAAAAGAGGATAAGAGTATTTTTGGAGGAATCGCTACATTTCACGGCATTCCTGTTACGGTACTCGGTCACAGAAAGGGGCGCAACATAAACGAAAGCATGGAGTACAACTTCGGAATGCCTGAGCCTGAAGGCTACAGGAAAGCTCTTCGTATGATGAAGCAGGCTGAGAAGTTCGGACGCCCTATCATTACATTTATAGATACTCCTGGCGCATATCCGGGTATCGAGGCTGAGGAACATGGCCAGAGCAGTGCTATTTCACGAAACCTTGCAGAAATGAGTGCTTTGAAGTGCCCTGTTATAGCTATTGTGACCGGTGAGGGAAGCAGCGGCGGCGCACTTGCGATAGGTGTTGCAAATTCAGTATATATGCTTGAAAATGCAGTGTATTCGGTTCTGTCACCGGAAGGCTTTGCTTCCATACTCTGGAAGGACAGTGCAAGAAGTGATGAGGCATGCGAGCTTATGAAGCTTACAAGCTTTGATCTTCTGTCATACGGTGTCATCGATGGAATCATAGATGAGCCTGTAGGCGGAGCACATCATAATCCGAATAAGGTTTACAGGGAGATAGATGAGATGCTGGTAAGAGAGATTACAAGACTTAAGAAGATGAGTCCTGCTGAACTCGCTAAACAGCGTTATGAGAAGTTCAGAAACATAGACAGAGCTGTTCTCTAGTGTTATTTGATGAGGTAATGAAATGTTAGATAAAATGCTGGGTATCAAGTACCCTATAATCCAGGGCGGTATGGCAAATATCGCTACAGGTAAGTTTGCAGCAGCTGTATCAAATGCAGGCGGACTCGGACTTATAGCTTCAGGCGGATTGAATGCTGAAGGTATAGAGAAGGAGATATATGAGGCAAGAAAGGCTACTGACAAGCCTTTTGGAGTAAATCTTATGCTTCTTAATCCGGATGCTGATAATATTGCTGAGCTCCTTAAGAGAGAGCGTATAGAAGTCATAACTACCGGTGCAGGTATGCCGGGTAAGTATATGGATGGCTGGAAAGAAGTTGGAAGCAAGGTAATCCCTGTTGTTGCAAGTACAGCTCTTGCAAGAAGAGTAGAGAAGCAGGGCGCTGATGCAGTTATAGCTGAAGGCGGCGAGAGCGGCGGACATGTTGGTGATATGACAACCATGGCACTTGTACCTCAGGTTATTGAGAGCGTTGATATCCCGGTTATTGCAGCAGGTGGTATAGCAAGCGGAAGACAGTTTGCAGCAGCACTTCTTCTCGGAGCATGCGGAATACAGATAGGAACATGCCTTCTTGTAAGTGAGGAGTGCCCTATACATGTAAATTATAAAAATGCAATAATCAAGGCTAAGGATAACAGTACTACAGTTACAGGACGTTCGCTTGATGCTCCTGTAAGAATCATCAAGAACAAGATGGCTCGTGAGTACATTAAGCTTGAGAGAGAAGCAGCTGACAGAGAGGCACTCGAGCAGATAACACTCGGAAGCCTCAGAAAAGCTGTATTTGACGGAAATACAGATGAAGGTTCTCTTATGGCCGGACAGGTATGCGGTCAGCTGAATGAGATCAGACCTGTTAAGGTAATTCTTGATGAAATGTATGAGGATGCAAAGAAGGTACTTGCAGAAGCTGCAAGCATACTCTAAATCCGGAAGCTTATCGATTTTGAATGTATATGGAGGGCCGTCAGGTGCTTTTATATCATAGAAAGGTAAAGTGAAATGAATATAGGTTTTTTATATGCAGGACAGGGAAGTCAGGCCGTAGGAATGGGTAAGGACCTCTATGACGCTTATCCTGAATTCCGTGAGGTAATGGACAGTGTAAGTATTGATTTCGATGTAAAGGATGTATGTTTCAACGGCCCTGCAGAAGTATTAAATGAAACAAAGTACACACAGCCATGTATGGTTGCATTTGCCGTAGGAATGACAAAGATACTTAAGAACAAGGGTATAGTTCCTAAGATGGCAGCGGGCCTTTCACTTGGTGAATATTCCGCACTTAATGCTGCAGGTGTTCTGGGAGACAATCAGGTTATAGAACTGGTTGCTTTCCGTGGAAATGCAATGCAGGAGGCAGCGGCAGGACGAGACTGCAAGATGATAGCAGTTATGGGACTCGGCAAGGACGAGATTATAGAAGGCTGCAATAAGGTTAAGGCTGCAATCGAGGCTGAAGGAAAGAAGATCATAGCTGAACCTGCTAATTTCAACTGCCCGGGACAGATAACTGTTTCAGGCGATACTGAAGCTGTTGATATGGCAGCAGAGGTTATGAAGGAACTTGGTGCAAAGAGAGTGCTTCCTGTAAAGGTCAGCGGTCCATTTCACACTTCCCTTATGAAGCCGGCAGGAGATAAGCTCCGCGAGAGATTTGCAGGAGAAGAATTCGGAGAGATGCAGTTCCCAGTTCTTTTCAATACTCTCGGTGCTGAGAAGGCTGATACTGATACTATACCTGAACTTCTTGAAAGACAGGTACAGAGCAGTGTTTATTTTGAAGATACAATAAAGTACATGGCAGATCACGGTATTGATACTATCATAGAGATCGGACCGGGCAAGACACTGAGTAAGTTTGTTGCCAAGACATGCCCTGATATAAAGGTTTATTCAGTTACTACTGCTGAAGATATTAATAATCTTGAGTTCTAAGTCTGGAAACAGATGCGAATGACAGTAATTAGGAGGAATAAAAAGTGAGTAAGATGTTAGAGGGAAAGACTGCCATAGTTACAGGCGGCGGTCGTGGTATAGGACGTGCAATAAGTGTTAAGCTTGCAAAGGAAGGTGCAAATGTAGTCATCTGCGATATCGTGATCAATGAGGCTGCTGAGGAGACTGTAAAGCTTATCGAGGCAGAGGGTGTAAAGGCAGCTGCATTTAAGGCTGATGTTACATCTATAGAGGATGCAGAGAATCTCTTCAAGCAGGCGTCAGAGATGTTTGGAAAGGTTGATATACTTGTTAATAACGCAGGTGTTACAAGAGATAACCTCATCATGAAGATGAAGGAAGAGGAGTTTGATCTCGTTATAGCTACTAACCTTAAGGGTACTTATAACATGATGAAGGCTGCTGCAAGACCTATGATGAAGGCTCGTTACGGACGTATAGTAAATATAAGCAGCGTTGTCGGTGTTTACGGAAATGCAGGTCAGGTAAACTATTCTGCAAGCAAGGCCGGTGTTATCGGTATGACCAAGTCACTTGCTAAGGAGCTCGGAAGCAGGGGGATTACAGTTAATGCAGTTGCACCTGGATTCATTGAGACAGATATGACCAAGGTTCTTCCTGATGAGATCAAGCAGGCAATGGTTAAGAATATAGCACTTGGAAGACCGGGACAGCCTGAGGATGTTGCTAAGGTTGTTGCTTTCCTTGCATCAGATGAGGCTTCATATGTAACAGGTCAGGTAGTTGAAGTAGCAGGCGGTATGAGCTGTTAATCAGAATCAAGTCCGCGAAGCGGGATTGGTTTATAAGAAAAGAGGAAAAAAATGGACAAGAGACGTGTTGTTATAACAGGAATGGGAACTATCAATCCTATAGGACATGACATAGCTGAAACATGGGAAAATGTAAAGAAGGGTGTCTGTGGTATAGGAGAGATAACTCAGATAGATACAGAGCAGTTCAAGATCAAGATAGCTGCTGAGGTTAAGGATTACGAGCCAGAGAAGTTTCTTGATAAGAAAGAGGCAAGAAAGAAGGACAGATATACTCAGTTCGCTACTATAGCTGCAAGAGAAGCTATCAAGGACAGTGGTATTAAGATTGTGGATGAGGATCCATACAGATGCGGAACCATAATCTCAAGTGGTATCGGTGGTCTTAAGACTATAGAGAATGAGCATGCAAGAGGTGAGGAGAGAGGCTTTGAGAAGATAAGCCCATTCTTCATACCTATGTCTATTTCAAATATGGCTGCAGGTGAGATTGCTATAGAGACAGGCTTCAAGGGTATATGCACAAGTATAGTAACTGCATGCGCCAGTGGTACAAATGCAGTCGGTGAAGCATTCCACAGAATCAGAGACGGATACGAGGATGTCATGATGTGCGGTGGTGCTGAGGGATGTATATGTAATCTCGGACTTGGTGGATTCACAGTCATGAAGGCACTTTATTCAGGTAATGATCCAAAGAGAGCATCCATTCCATTTGATGCTGAAAGAGGCGGTTTCGTTATGGGCGAGGGCGCAGGAATACTTGTTCTTGAAGAGCTTGAGCATGCGAAGAAGAGAGGTGCCAAGATTTACGGTGAAGTTGTAGGTTATGGTGCAACATGCGATGCACATCATATAACAGCTCCTGATCCGGAAGGCGAAGGTGCAGCAAACTGCATGAGACTTGCGGTTCTTGATGCAGGCCTCAAACCTGAAGATATAGATTATATCAATGCACATGGAACATCAACTCATCTTAATGATGCAGGAGAGACCAAGGCTATAAGAAAGGCTTTCGGTGCACATGCAGATAAGCTTATGGTAAGCTCAACAAAGTCTATGACAGGACATCTTCTTGGCGCAAGCGGTGCAGTTGAGTCTATCATATCAACACTTGCACTTCGCGATTCATATGTTCCTGCTACAATCGGATATCAGACACCTGATCCTGAGTGTGATCTTGATATCGTTCCGAATGAGGGCAGAAACGTTGATATTAAGTATGCTGCTTCCAATTCACTTGGATTCGGAGGACATAACGCAACACTCGTATTTGCAAAGTACGAAGCTTAGCTTACATAATTCTGACAGACTCAGAATGAAAGGAAATTATTATGGAACTTAATTCAAACCAGATAAGGGAGATAATCCCACACAGATATCCTATGCAGCTCGTTGACAAGATTACTGATTTTGAACCGGGTGTATGGGCTGAAGGAATAAAGTGTGTAACTGTAAATGAACCGTTCTTCTGCGGACATTTTCCTGAGGAACATGTTATGCCGGGAGTACTTATCATAGAGGCTCTTGCTCAGACAGGAGCGGTTGCAATCCTTTCAGAGGAAGAGAATAAAGGAAAAATAGCTTTCTTCGGTGGAATCAAGAATGCCCGTTTCAAGAAGCAGGTTAAGCCGGGTGATGTCTTAAAGCTCAGATGTGAGATCATCGAGAAGAGGGGACCTGTAGGTTTTGGTAAGGCTGTTGCAACAGTTGATGGAAAGGTAGCATGTCAGGCAGAGATTTCATTTGCCGTAGGTGCAGGAAAGGAAAACTAATGAGTACTCCGCTTTCGGATGTATATAGAAAATTCAGGCTGCATTACTACAGGGATGTTTTTCATCGTATCAAAGAGAGAGAGCAGACCCTCTCTACTGTAGAGATATATTGTGTTGAGATAATTCATTGGCTGGATGGTCCAACTATCAATGAATTTGCTAATTATATTGATATATCTTCACCGAATGCAACCTACAAAGTTAATTCACTTATCCAGAAGGGATATGTGGAAAAAATTCAGTCGACAACTGATAAAAGAGAGTTTATACTTAAATGTACTGATAAGTATTACAAATACTGGAATCTGAACGAGAAGTATCTGGAGATAGTGGAAGAACGAGTTAAAAACTGTCTTTCCCCAGAGGAATATGAAGCCTTTAACGGCACTCTCCGAAAGATTTCAGACAGTCTCATGCCGGAAGTTGAACAGCCGGTTAAGTGACCGAGAGGAGTTACATTATGGCGCTTGAAAAAACAAGAGCAGAGAAGATCAAAGATAAGTTCAGTCTGTATGATGCGGATGATAAAAGATTCTTTAATTTCTATTTTATGGGTTATGTGCTTGCATTTGTTGGACTGGGTCTGTGTGTGATATCTCTGTTCACTCCATTTATGAGATATGACGAGATAACAACTTTAAGTGGTGGCAACAAGTCAGTCATTGATACTCCTGTAAGTTTTTTCAGAGGTTCTTACACTACATTTCTTATAGTTATAAATGTAGTTGTCTGCCTGTTCTTTTCAATCAAAAAGAAAATCAAGCATTACTTTATCAGCAGTCTTGTTTTAACAGTTTTGACAGTTGTTACAATGCTTCTTTCCAAGCACTATGTATCCGTTAAGGTTACACAGGCTGTAACAGGAGAAGGCTTTTCAACTATAGGAAGCAATGCACACTTCGGATTTGGTTTCATACTTATAATCGTTTCACTTGCTATAGTTCTTGTTTCATGTTTCTTCCAGAAGATCGGAGATGACAGAAGACAGAAATTCGAAGAGGATAAGCTCAGAAAGAGAGCTGAAGAACTCACAAGAAAGAGGGAGGAGCTTCGAAAGAAGAAAGAGTCCTCAGTGGTTATTGTTAAGAAGTAGTTTAAAGATATTTATGAATTTAAAACAACGGTTGAGTATATCAATCGTTGTTTTACGTTATATAACGGAGACCGTATGAAGCTTTCAAAAAGAGAGCGGGAGAGGCTTAGGAAGAATATAATAGTCATTTCGGTGGCAGTTGTTCTGCTTGCAGCTATTGTCCTTGCAATCGTCATGAAAATAAAAAAGAATAACAGTCAGACGGCTGATCAAGGTATTGTACTCATATATCAGATAGATGGAGAGCATACTGATGAGGATGTGAACGGAGTACTTTCTGTCATGGAGAAACGCGCTAAGCGTTATTCCGAAAACGCTGAGGTATATGAAAAGCCAAACGGCGATATAGTATGCAAGATACCTATGAAGACCAAAGGATATGATCCTACCAATCTGATAGATTTCATCAATACGAAGGGAGATTTTCTTCTTCTTGATGAGAATAATAACAATACTTATACAAGCGGAAACAGATATTATGTGATGGCAAAAGCACCGGATATTGTTTCGTCAAAGGCATTCATCGAAAAGAATTATGAGCTTGATTATGATCTGACTGCAATAAGCATTACATTTGATGATGAAAAGAAATCAAAGATAAGGGATGCCACAGCAGATGGAAAGCTCACTACCTTTTATATGTACATAGACGGAAAAGAGTTCGCTAAGGTTTATACAAGAGAACAGATAGAAGATGCAACGCTTACAACCTATGATATTAAGGACTATAACCAGGCAAACTTCTATGCAAATCTGCTTGATTCAGGGAGTTATCCTGTAGATGTAAAGCTTATGATCAAAGAGATTAATTGATTTTTTTCGAGGGTTATATATGACAGAAAGTATATATGGGGAATATGGTGACAGACTGTTCGACGTACTTAATGATATAAAGACAAGATTTAAAGAGATAGATGACAGATATTTTGAGGACAGGGGCGAACATAAGATTGAGCATATCTCTGCAAGGATCAAATCCGAAGAGAGCATGAGAGATAAATGCATAAGAAAAGGGCTTCCGCCTACAACGGAATCGGCACTGGGCATACTTTCAGATGCGGTTGGTGTCAGAGTTGTTTTTTCTTATGTGGACAGTATTTATGAGATGATCGAGGAAATCAGAAAATTTCCTGACTGCCGCATAATAAGGGAAAAGGATTATATAAGACATGCAAAGCCAAACGGTTACAGAAGCTATCATCTGATACTTGAGCTTACTGAACCTTTCCCGGACTGCATGGGAAATGAAAGAGGAAAATACCTGGTCGAGGTTCAGCTCCGTACCATAGCTATGGATTCATGGGCGAGCCTTGAACATCAGCTTAAATACAAAAAGGATATTAAAAATGAAGAGCTTATAGTCTCGGAACTGAAGAGGTGCGCAGATGAACTGGCAGCCTGTGATGTTTCAATGCAGACTATAAAGGATCTGATAGATGGGAATCTTTAATTATGAATATATTACTTGCTGAAGACGAGAAGGATATGTCACGTGCCATAACGGCTATCCTTTCACATAACGGATATACGGTAAAAGCTGTATATGATGGAGAAGATGCAGTGGAAGCAGCGAAGAATGAGCTGTACGATGCCTGCATATTCGACATAATGATGCCGAAGAAGGATGGCATCACTGCACTTAAAGAAATTCGTGCAACAGGAAATATGACGCCTGTTCTTTTTCTTACTGCAAAGGCAGAGGTAGATGACAGAATCACAGGTCTTGATGCAGGGGCAGATGATTATCTGACCAAGCCGTTCGCCATGGGTGAGCTGCTGGCAAGAGTAAGATCAATGACAAGGAGAAGAGGGAGTTATACTCCGACACTTCTTTCGATGGGCAATACATTTCTCAATACATCTGAACAGGAACTAAGGTGTGAGAATTCTATAAGACTTGCCAGAAAGGAATCCGTTCTTATGGAGTTCCTTCTCCTTAACAAGGGTAAAGTCCTTACAAATGAAGAGGTTTATAATCATGTCTGGAAGGATGAACCTGAAACAGGAGAGGATATAGTCTGGGTATATGTATCTTATCTTAAGTCAAAGCTCAGGTCTGTAGCGTCGGATATAACCATAGCAGGAGATGCTGCATCCGGCTACCAGCTTGCAGAGATTCCGGAATTTGAGTAAAACTAAAGCTGTAACATTCTGAGGGCTGAAATATGGCATCAAAGATGAGGAAAAAGTTCATAGGTATTGCAAGTCTCGCAGTATTCATAGTTCTTCTCATAGTACTGGGTGTTGTTAATATTGTCACAACTCTGGATGAATATGCTGAAATAGACGGAATACTTGATTTCATAGATGATAATAACGGTATCATGCCGGATTATGGCGATAAAGTCTCAAAATACAAAAAAATGGATATCTTTCTCACAGAAGAATCCAGGTTTGAGAACAGATACTTCACTATATTTATGGATGATAATCAGAATGTAACTGAATGTTACATGGAGAATATAGCTGCTATATCCGAGGAGGATGCTGCAGAACTTGCGGATGCCGTATATAGAATAGCGGATATTTCACATAAGATCGGTCCGCGTAAGGTATACGGAACCATATCCAGAAAACAGATGAAGTATTCATATAAGGTATGTCAAAGGGATGACGGTTCATTTATCATTTTCCTTGATACTACCCAGAGGATACGAACACTTCACGGAATCCTTATATTCTCGCTTTATATTGGTCTTGTCAGTATGATGCTCTTCCTGCTCATACTCATAGCGCTTTCTTCAAGGGTCATCAAACCTATGATAGAGAGTCATGAGAAACAGAAGGAATTCATTACGAATGCGGGACATGAGCTTAAGACTCCTATATCGATAATCTCAGCAAACACAGAAGTCATAGAAATGACATCCGGCAAGAATGAATGGACTGAGAGTACCATGAATCAGGTCAAGAGGCTTTCCGGACTGATAAATGATCTTATTACGCTTGCACGTATGGAGGAAGCTTCTGATATAGTGCTTGAAAATGTAGAGTACTCCAAGGAGGCGGCTGAAGTTGCAGATTCCTTCGAGTCTATAGTTAAGTCTGACGGCAAGACTCTTGATAAGAAGATAGAAGAGGGGATAAATGTTAAGGCCGAAAAGAGAAGCCTTCATACCCTTGTTAATATACTTGTGGATAATGCAGTCAAGTACTGTGACGATGAGGGATATGTTTCTGTATCACTTACTAAAAAAGGTAAACAGAGCATACTTCAGGTGGCAAACTCTTATAGAGACGGAGCCAATGTAGACTGTAACCGTTTCTTTGACAGATTCTACAGGGAGGACGAATCCCATAACAGCGATAAAAAAGGATACGGCATAGGACTTTCCATGGCAAAAGGAATAGTAGATGCTTTCGGAGGAAAGATAAGCGTATCTTATAATGACGGAATCATAATGTTCACAGTGAATATACCAACAAGTTAGAGTTAATAGTTTTTTAATCGTTTTTTTATGGTAATCGTTTTGACATTACTATATAGTCAGGAAGATTGAAATGGAATTAGTTAAGAACAGAGTCCTCATGGAGGATCTTGAAAAAACTGCGAAGACATTTGCGGAAACAGATGAGTTTGTAAAACTTATGACATTGTACCGCTGTGCTATCATGGAGATAGAGACCAAGCTCCGCGTGCTGGATGCTGAGTTCTCACTTCAGTATGATCGTAATCCGTTTGAGCATATAGAATCACGACTGAAGAATCCCGTAAGCATAGTTGAGAAGATGCACAGAAGGAATATACCTATAACTGTCCGTGACATGGAGAGAGAACTCTATGACATAGCAGGTATCAGAGTTGTATGCTCTTTTATTGAGGATATTTATAAGCTTGCTGACCTTTTGGTTGAGCAGGATGATGTTCTTTTAGTTCAGAAGAAGGATTACATAGTTTCACCTAAACCGAACGGATACAGAAGTCTTCATATGATAGTGGATATACCTATATTCCTGTCAGAAGGAAAGAAGCACATGAAGGTTGAAGTTCAGTTCAGAACTATAGCTATGGATTTCTGGGCGAGCGTAGAACATAAGCTTAAATATAAGAAACAGCTTAAAAATCAAGATGAGGTTATTGACAGGCTTCAGAAATGCGCAAGCATTCTTTCATCTCTGGATGATGAAATGGAAAACCTGAGACTTCAGATAGATATGGATGAAGAGAATGGCAGAGAATAAAACTAAAACTAAATCAGACAGTAAGCCTAAAGCTAAATCAGACAGTAAGCCTAAAGCTAAATCAGACAGTAAGCCTAAAGCTAAATCAGACAGTAAGCCAAAAAGAAAATACAGTAGAAAGAAAAAAGATACCTGGTATAAGAAGCTCGGAAGAGGATTTCTTAAGTTCGTACTTCTTATCATCGGTGCATTTATACTTTATACTGCATTCGTAAATCTTTATATAGTTTTTGGTACTAAGTCCAAAATGAAGGAAGCTGATGATATAAACAAGCTGGATTATGATGCGATTCTGGTTCTGGGATGCAGTGTTAAGTCAGACGGACCGAGCAATCTGCTCCGTGACAGACTTGATTCAGCATATGAAGTATATGAGAAAACCGGACTTAAGATTATAGTAAGCGGCGACCATGAAGATGCTTATTATAACGAAGTAAAGGTCATGAAGGAATACCTTGTAGGTAAGGGAGTTCCCTCTGAGGATATATATATGGATCACTCGGGATTCTCTACTTATGACAGTATGTACAGAGCAAAGTCAACTTTCGGTATAAGAAGTGTTGTAGTTATAACTCAGCAGTATCATCTTTACAGATCTGTTTATACTGCAAGAAGCATGGGCATGAATGCAGTAGGTGTTCCGGCAATTAAGGTAGACCGAACAGGACAGAGGATGCGTGATCTCAGAGAGATACTTTCGAGAGATAAGGCATATGTTGACTGTATAAGAAAAGAGAAACCTAAGGTTACAGGCGACAAGGTTGATATGGAAAAGAGCGGAGACCTGACTGATTAGTAAAGGTTGAACGATACATTTACCGTTTCGGGAGATATATATGGAATTCAAGAGTTTAGAGAAGAAGGAAGCAGGGAAGTTTATAACGAGGTATGATATCACTTATAAGACAGCTGACGGACATGACAAGGTGTATGAGATGATCAGCCGCGATAAGGATATCGACAGTTTTGAGAGACTTCATGACAGAAAGCCTGATGCAGTTGTTATGATAATGACAGACGAGTCAGGCGACAGGATCCTTCTGAATAAAGAATTCCGACTTGCTCCGGGTGAATGGGTATATAACTTCCCGGCAGGACTCATAGATCCGGGCGAGGATATTTATATGGCTGCAGAGCGTGAGCTTCGTGAGGAAACGGGGCTTAAGCTTATCAGCGTTGATGATACTATAGGAGAGAGCTACAGTGCAGTAGGTTTCTCAAATGAAAAGAATGTCTGTGTAGTAGGAAGATGTTCGGGCGAAATAATGCAGAGTGATTCGGTTTTTGAAGAGATAGAAGCAGCGTTCTATACAAAGGCTGAAGTAAGAGAACTTCTCAAGACTGCAAGATTCGCTGCCAGAACTCAGGCCTATTGTTATCTCTGGTGTAAAGAGTAATCAGATATAAATCTGACAGCTCTAAAGAAGTCTAAAAATAAATCTGAAAAAGTCAAAAATTCTATTTGACTTGAGTTCCACATTATGTTACAGTTATAAACTGTCATTATAGGCTAAATTGGGTCTCTATGCTATTTTACTCAATTTAGTTGGGTCTGCTTGCGCCTAACACGGGGCGTAGGCTTGTTAAAGTACCCATTTCCTATGTATTGATGATAATAAAATATGAGGTGAATACGTCCAATGAAAAAGTACAAAATGCGTCCTATTCAGTCAGGAAAGACAACACGTATGAGCTACTCTAACAGGAAAGAGGTTGTGGATATGCCAAACCTCATCGAAATCCAGGTTAGCTCGTATCAGTGGTTTCTCGAGGAAGGTCTTCGCGAAGCATTTAATGACATCTCTCCGATCACCGATTATGCCGGCAACTTAAGTCTTGAGTTTGTCGACTATAAGCTCTGTGAAGAGGAAAAGAAGTATTCTATTGAAGAATGCAAAGAGAGAGATGCGACTTACGCAGCTCCACTCAAGGTCAATGTTCGTCTCCGTAACAAAGAGACGGGTGAGATCAAGCAGCACGATATATTCATGGGCGATATGCCGCTTATGACATCAACCGGTACATTTGTTATAAATGGAGCCGAGAGAGTTATAGTAAGCCAGTTAGTTCGTTCTCCTGGTATTTATTATGGTATAGACCATGATAAGACAGGAAAGGAGCTTTATTCTTGTACAGTCATCCCTAACAGAGGTGCATGGCTTGAGTATGAGACAGATTCCAATGACGTATTCTATGTTCGTGTAGATAGAAACAGAAAGGTGCCGATCACGGTACTTATCCGTTCACTTGGCATAGGCAGTAATGAAGAGATACTTGAACTCTTCGGAGAAGAGCCTAAGCTTATCGCAAGCTTTGAGAAGGATTCTTCATCAAGCTATGAAGAAGGTCTCCTCGAGCTTTACAGAAGAATCAGACCGGGTGAGCCTCTTGCAGTAGAAAGTGCAGAGTCTCTTATTCACGGTATGTTCTTCGATGCAAGAAGATATGATCTTGCAAAGGTTGGACGTTACAAATTCAATAAGAAGCTTGCGTTACGTAATCGTATAGCAGGCTGTATTCTTGCTGAGGATGTTATAGATCCTACAACAGGCGAGCTTATGTTCTCATCTGGCGAGATTCTTACTAAGGAAACAGCTAAGCAGATTCAGGATGCTGCAGTTCCTTACGTTATGATCCAGACTGAGCAGAAGAATGTCAAAGTTCTTTCAAACATGGTAGTTGATATCAGAGAGTATGGCTTTGATCCTGAAGAGCTCGGCATAACAGAGGATGTATATTATCCTGTTCTTAAGGCAATACTTGAGGAATCCGATGATGAGGACGAAATCAAGGAAGCTATCAAAAACAGCATAGTTGATCTTATTCCAAAGCATATTACCAGAGAAGATATCTTTGCTTCCATTAACTACAATATGCACCTTGAATATGGTATTGGTAACAAGGATGATATCGATCACCTTGGAAACAGACGTATTAGATCTGTAGGAGAGCTTCTCCAGAATCAGTATCGTATAGGTCTTTCAAGACTTGAGAGAGTTGTTAGAGAGCGTATGACTACTCAGGATATAGATACTATATCTCCACAGTCACTCATCAACATCAAGCCTGTTACATCTGTAGTTAAGGAGTTCTTTGGTTCATCACAGCTTTCACAGTTCATGGATCAGAACAATCCACTTTCAGAGCTTACACATAAGAGACGTCTTTCGGCTCTTGGTCCTGGCGGTCTTTCACGAGACAGAGCCGGATTCGAGGTTCGAGACGTTCACTATACACACTATGGACGTATGTGTCCTATAGAGACTCCTGAAGGACCTAACATCGGTCTTATCAACTCACTGGCTACATTCGCAAGAATCAATCAGTATGGTTTCATTGAGGCTCCATACAGAGTTATAGATAAGACAGATCCTGAGAATCCTATAGTTACTGACGATGTTGTATATCTTACAGCAGATGAAGAGGATAATTACCACGTTGCACAGGCTTCTGAACCTCTCGACGAAGAAGGCCACTTCATTAGAAATAACGTAGCAGGACGTCATAAGGAAGAGACATCTGAGTTCCCTAAGAGTGAAGCGGACCTCATGGACGTTTCACCTCGTATGGTATTCTCAGTTGCTACAAGCATGGTTCCATTCCTTCAGAATGATGATGCTAACCGTGCCCTCATGGGTTCAAACATGCAGCGTCAGGCAGTTCCGCTTCTTGTTACAGATTCACCTGTTGTTGGAACAGGTATGGAGAACAAGGCTGCTGTTGACTCAGGTGTATGTATAGTAGCTAAGAGAGATGGTGAAGTTACACTTTCATCAAGTGAAGAGATAGTAGTAAAGGCAGATAACGGTGAGTTAGATGAATATCACGTTATCAAGTTTGCAAGAAGTAACCAGGGTAACTGCATGAACCAGCGTCCTATAGTAAGAAAGGGCGACAGAGTTAAGGCAGGAGATGTTATAGCAGATGGTGCTTCAACATCAAACGGTGAGCTTGCACTCGGAAAGAATCCTCTTATCGGATTCATGACCTGGGAAGGTTATAACTACGAGGATGCCGTACTTCTTTCAGAAAGACTTGTTAAGGATGATGTTTATACATCAGTTCATATAGAAGAATATGAGACAGAGGCTCGTGATACAAAGCTCGGACCTGAAGAGATAACCCGTGACCTTGCAGGTCTTTCACAGGATGCTCTTAAGGATCTCGATGAGAATGGTATCATAAGAGTCGGTGCTGAGGTTCGTGCAGGTGATATACTTGTAGGAAAGGTTACTCCTAAGGGAGAGACAGAGCTTACAGCAGAAGAGAGACTTCTTCGTGCAATCTTTGCAGAGAAGGCAAGAGAAGTAAGAGATACTTCACTTCGTGTTCCTCACGGAGCATACGGTGTAGTTATGGATACAAAGGTATTCACCAGAGAGAACGGCGATGAGCTTTCACCTGGTGTAAACATGAAGGTCCGCGTTTATATAGCTCAGAAGAGAAAGATATCAGTCGGCGATAAGATGGCCGGTCGTCACGGAAATAAGGGTGTCGTTTCACGTATACTTCCTGTTGAGGATATGCCATTCCTTCCAAACGGACGTCCGCTTGATATAGTTCTTAACCCTCTCGGCGTTCCTTCACGTATGAACATAGGACAGGTACTTGAGCTTCACCTTGGTCTTGCATCTGAGGTTCTTGGCTTCAAGGTATCAACTCCTATATTTGATGGCGCAAATGAGAAAGATATAACACGTGCTCTTGAGATGGCAAATGATTACGTCAATACAGAGTGGGATGATTTCAAGGCTAAGTATGAGTCTGAGGTTGAGCCTGAGGTTATGGATTATCTGTATCAGAACAGAGCTCACAGAGATGAATGGAAGGGCGTACCTATCAACAAGTCCGGTAAGGTAACACTCCGTGACGGTAGAACAGGTAAGGAATTCCCATCACCGGTATCTATCGGATTCATGCATTATCTTAAGCTGCACCACCTTGTAGACGATAAGATCCATGCTCGTTCAACCGGTCCTTATTCACTCGTAACTCAGCAGCCACTCGGTGGTAAAGCTCAGTTCGGTGGACAGAGATTCGGTGAGATGGAAGTTTGGGCCCTCGAGGCTTACGGCGCATCTTCAACACTTCAGGAAATACTTACAGTTAAGTCTGATGATGTTGTAGGACGTGTTAAGACATACGAAGCTATCATCAAGGGTAACAACATTCCTGAACCGGGTATACCTGAGTCATTCAAGGTACTTCTCAAGGAGTTCCAGTCACTTGCACTTGATGTAAGGGTTCTCCGTGATGACGGTGAAGAAGTTGATCTTTCAGAGACCATAGATTACAACCAGAATACCAGACGCTTCCTTGAGGGAGATGAGAGGTATGATGAGGACTTTGAAGGTCAGGGCTTCAGCGGTGTTGATGAAGACGGCGAGCTTACAGAGCTTTCATCTGATGTAGATGACTACGATGAAGGTTATTCAGACGAAGAATTTGAAGATGAATTTTAATACGAAGGGAGATAATGAGTAATGGCAATGAATGAGAATCTGGAACAGGAACAGCCAATCAATTTTGACGCGATCAAAATTGGACTTGCATCTCCTGACAAGATTAGGGAATGGTCATACGGTGAGGTAAAGAAGCCTGAGACTATTAACTACAGAACACTTAAGCCTGAGAAGGAAGGTCTTTTCTGCGAGAAGATTTTCGGACCTACAAAGGACTGGGAATGCCACTGCGGTAAGTACAAGAAGATCAGATTCAAGGGCATCATATGCGACAGATGCGGCGTTGAAGTAACAAAGTCATCTGTAAGACGTGAGCGTATGGGACATATCGAGCTTGCTGCTCCTGTGTCACATATATGGTACTTCAAGGGTATTCCTAGCCGTATGGGACTTCTTCTTGATCTTTCACCAAAGATCCTTGAGAGAGTTCTTTACTTCGCATCTTATATAGTACTTGATCCGGGTGAGACAGATCTCCAGTATAAGCAGGTACTTACAGAAACAGAATATCAGACCAAGGTTTCAGAGTTCGGTTACGAAGCATTCCGTGTAGGCATGGGTGCTGAAGCTGTTAAAGAGCTTCTTCAGAACATCGATGTAGACGCTGAAGCTACAGCTCTCAGAGAAGAACTTGATGAGGCTACAGGTCAGAAGAAGACAAAGATAATCAAGAAGTTAGAGGTTGTTGAAGCATTCAAGAACTCAGACAACAAGCCTGAGTGGATGATTCTTGATGTTATACCGGTTATACCACCGGATCTCAGACCTATGGTTCAGCTTGATGGTGGCAGATTCGCAACATCAGATCTTAATGACCTTTACAGAAGAATAATTAACAGAAATAACAGACTTGGAAGACTTCAGGTCCTCTCAGCTCCTGACATCATCGTCAGAAATGAGAAGAGAATGCTTCAGGAAGCTGTTGACGCACTTATTGATAACGGTAGAAGAGGACGTGCTGTAACAGGCCCTGGTAACAGAGCACTTAAGTCACTTACAGATATGCTTAAGGGTAAGCAGGGACGTTTCCGTCAGAACCTTCTTGGTAAGCGTGTTGACTATTCAGGACGTTCAGTTATCGTCGTTGGACCTGAGCTTAAGATATATCAGTGCGGTCTTCCAAAGGAGATGGCTATCGAGCTCTTCAAGCCTTTCGTTATGAAAGAGCTTACAGCTAAGGGACTTGCAAACAATGTTAAGGCAGCCAAGAAGATGGTTGAGAGACTTGAGCCAAAGGTATGGGACATCCTCGAAGATGTCATCAAAGAGCATCCTGTTATGCTTAACCGTGCCCCCACACTCCACAGACTTTCAATTCAGGCGTTTGAGCCTATACTCGTAGAAGGTAAGGCTATCAAGCTTCACCCACTCGTATGTACAGCCTTCAATGCTGACTTCGATGGTGACCAGATGGCTGTACATCTTCCTCTTTCAGTGGAAGCACAGGCAGAGTGCAGATTCCTGCTTCTCTCACCTAACAACCTTCTTAAGCCTTCAGACGGTGGTGTTGTATCAGTTCCTTCACAGGATATGGTACTCGGTATCTACTATCTGACAAATGACAAGTTCAAAGAGATTCAGGCAACTGATGAAGATATAGTTAAGTTCTATGATAAGGATGATGAGGCTGCAAACCTTGCAGATGTTAAGGCAGACGTTGAAAGCGGAGCTATATCACCTTATGACACTGTTAAGATAAGAGTTCTGAAGAAGCAGTCAAAGGATGGAAAGACAGTATTCTTCAAGAATATCTACAGTGAGGCTATCGACCTTATAGGACGTACATATAAGGATATAAGCAGAGCTATTCTTGCATTTGAGAATGATGAGATAACACTTCAGCAGAAGATATTCGTCAGAAGATCAGCAACTCTTCCTGATGGAACAGAGGTAAAGGGCTTCGTACCTACTACACTCGGAAAGCTCATCTTCAATGAAGTTATTCCTCAGGATCTTGGCTTTGTTGACAGATCAAATCCTGATGAGGTACTTCTTCCGGAAATCAACTTCCATGTTGGTAAGAAGTATCTTAAGAAGATCCTTGATAAATGTATCAACATCCACGGCGCTACAAAGACAGCTGAGGTACTTGATGATATCAAGGCAACAGGTTACAAGTATTCAACTCTCAGTGGTATCACAGTTTCTATCGCAGATATGACGGTACCTGAAGAGAAGGGAGAGATACTTGAAGATGCTCAGAATGTAGTTGATAACATATCTGATCTTTACGGTATGGGTCAGCTGACAGAAGAAGAGAGATATCAGTCTTCCATCAAGGTTTGGGAGAATGCTGATAAGAAGCTTACCAAGTCACTTCTTGATGGACTTGATAAGTACAACAATATATACATGATGGCTGATTCAGGAGCCCGTGGTTCCGATCAGCAGATCAAACAGCTTACAGGTATGCGTGGTCTTATGGCCGATACAACAGGACGTACTATCGAGCTTCCTATCAAGTCTAACTTCCGTGAAGGTCTTGACGTTCTCGAGTATTTCATATCTGCACACGGTGCTCGTAAGGGTCTTTCCGATACAGCTCTTAGAACAGCTGACTCAGGTTACCTTACAAGACGTCTTGTAGATGTATCACAGGAACTTATAATCCGTGAGACAGACTGCTGCATAGATCAGGATGAGAAGCCTGGTATATATGTATCAAGCTTCATGGAAGGCGGAGAGACTATCGAAGGCTTCCAGGAGAGAATCACAGGTCGTTACATAGCTGATTCAGTATTTGATAAGGATGGAAACATGCTTGTTAAGAAGAATCACATGGTAACACCAAAGAGAGCTGATCTCATAGTTAAGCAGGGTGTTGATGAAAATGGAGTGCCATTCCTTGATGCTGAAACAGGCAAGGTAAGAAAGGATGCTAAGCTCCGTATAAGATCAATACTTACATGTAAGTGCCATCTCGGCGTTTGTGCTAAGTGTTACGGTGCGAACATGGCAACAGGTCAGGCGGTTCAGGTTGGTGAGACAGTAGGTATCATAGCTGCTCAGTCAATCGGTGAGCCTGGTACACAGCTTACCATGCGTACATTCCATACAGGTGGTGTTGCCGGTGGCGATATCACACAGGGTCTTCCTAGAGTCGAGGAGCTTTTCGAAGCTCGTAAGCCAAAGGGACTTGCTATAATAGCTGAGTTCGGCGGCAAGGTAGAAATCAGGGATACCAAGAAGAAGAGAGAAGTAGTCATTACAGATGATGAGACTGCAGTAAGCAAGGCTTACCTCATTCCATACGGTTCACGTATCAAGGTTATGGACGGCCAGATGGTTGAAGCAGGCGATGAGCTTACAGAAGGTTCAGTTAATCCTCATGATATACTTAAGATCAAAGGTATCGAAGCAGTTCAGAACTACATGCTCCGTGAGGTTCAGAGAGTTTACCGCCTCCAGGGTGTTGAGATCAACGATAAGCATATCGAGATCATAGTTCGTCAGATGCTTAAGAAGGTTAGAATCGAGGAAAGCGGAGATTCAGATTATCTTCCGGGAACACTCGTTGATATCCTTGAGTACGAAGAGCTTAATGAGTATCTTCTTGAAGAAGGCAAGAAGCCTGCTGAAGGAAAGAGAATCATGCTCGGTATTACAAAGGCATCTCTTGCAACTAACAGCTTCCTTTCAGCTGCTTCATTCCAGGAGACAACAAGAGTACTTACAGATGCTGCTATCAAGGGCAAGATCGACCCGCTTATCGGACTTAAGGAGAATGTCCTTATAGGTAAGCTTATACCTGCAGGTACAGGTATGAAGAGATACCGTTCAGTAGCACTTGATTCAGAATTCCTGAACGATGTTCCGGAAGGATATGAAGGTGAGTACGAAGATGAGTTCGACGGTGAATATGATGAGGACATCGAGATTGATGATGAATTCATCAAGGAGAACATCAAGCAGAGCTCTGACGATGAAGTATTTGATGACGCTGATGAGGCAGTTCAGGATACAGTAGAAGAAGAGACTCAGGAATAATCAAAAACTTCTTGACACATAAAAACATAAAACATATAATACTAGGGCATGCGCAAAACCGCATGCCCTTTGTTGTGCATTAAAGCATTACATTTTAAGGGAAGCGGAATCGTATAGTATTTAAGCAAGGAGGTGAAAACATGCCTACATTTAACCAGTTAGTTAGAAAGGGAAGAGAAACAGCTGTTAAGAAGTCAACTGCACCAGCTCTTCAGAGAAGCTTTAACTCACTTAAGAAGAAGCCTACTAACACAAGCTCTCCACAGAAGAGAGGTGTTTGTACAGCAGTTAAGACAGCTACTCCTAAGAAGCCTAACTCAGCTCTTAGAAAGATCGCCAGAGTTCGTCTCTCTAACGGTATCGAAGTAACAAGCTATATTCCAGGTGAAGGTCACAATCTTCAGGAGCACAGCGTTGTACTTATCCGTGGCGGAAGAGTAAAGGATCTGCCTGGTACAAGATACCATATCATCAGAGGTACTCTTGATACAGCAGGTGTTGCTAAGAGACGTCAGGCTCGTTCTAAGTATGGTGCTAAGCGTCCTAAGGATGCAAAATAAGCCGTCATACTAACGAAGTTTTTGTGCTGGTTAGGGTGATGTTTTCACGAACTTTTACCTATATACAGCACGTACACATATTCAGGAAATATGTGAGTACCTAAGAATTAATTATTATTAAGGAGGGAAGAACCGTGCCACGTAAGGGACATATCGTAAAAAGAGATGTACTGGCTGATCCTATATACAACAATAAGGTTGTGACACGTCTTATCAACAACATCATGCTTGATGGCAAGAAGGGTGTTGCTCAGAAGATCGTTTACGGCGCATTTGATCGTATCAAGGAACAGACAGGCAAGGATCCTATCGAGGTTTTCGAGGCAGCTATGAACAATGTTATGCCTCAGCTCGAGGTTAAGGCAAGACGTATCGGTGGTGCTACATATCAGGTACCTATTGAAGTAAGACCTGATAGAAGACAGACACTTGGTCTTCGCTGGCTGACCAACTTCTCACGTCAGAGAACTGAGAAGACAATGGAAGAGAGACTTGCGATGGAGCTTATCGATGCATCCAACAATACAGGATCATCTGTTAAGCGTAAAGAAGAAATGCACAGAATGGCAGAGGCTAACAAGGCATTTGCTCATTATCGTTTCTAATAGTAAGAATAGGAGGAAAGAATCTTGGCTGGATCAGGAACAAGAGAATATCCACTTGAGAGAACACGTAATATCGGAATCATGGCTCACATCGATGCCGGTAAGACAACTCTTACGGAAAGAATTCTTTATTATACTGGTGTTAACCACAAGATTGGTGAGACCTATGAAGGTACTGCTACCATGGACTGGATGGAACAGGAGCAGGAAAGAGGTATCACCATTACATCTGCCGCTACTACTTGCCATTGGACTGTGCAGGATCAGACTAAGCCTAAGGCAGGTGCAGAAGAGCACCGCATCAATATCATAGATACTCCGGGTCACGTTGACTTCACAGTTGAAGTTGAGCGTTCACTCCGTGTACTTGATGGTGCCGTAGGTGTATTCGATGCTAAGGGTGGTGTTGAGCCACAGTCAGAAAATGTATGGCGTCAGGCAGATACATATCACGTACCAAGAATGGCATTCGTCAACAAGATGGATATCCTTGGTGCAAATTTCTACAATACAGTAGATGAGATCAGAACAAGACTTGGTAAGAGACCTATAGTTATCAACCTTCCAATCGGTAAGGAAGATTACTTCCAGGGAATTATCGATCTGTTCGAGATGAAAGCATATATCTACAACGATTCAAAGGGTGAGGACATAAGTGTTACAGATATCCCTGATGATATGAAGGAGCAGGCTGAGAAGTATCATACAGAGCTCGTTGAGGCTTGTTGTGAGCTTGATGATGAGCTTATGATGCTTTATCTTGAAGGAGAAGAGCCTTCTATAGATCAGCTTAAGGCTGCACTTCGTAAGGGAACATGTGCTCATATAACAGATGCTGCAGGAGAGAAGTCAAGAGTCGTTCCTGTATGCTGTGGTTCTGCTCATCAGAACAAGGGTATACAGAAGCTTATCGATGCAGTTATCGAGTTCATGCCTGCACCAACAGATATCCCTGATATCAAGGGTGTAGATCTTAACGGAAATGAAGTTACAAAGAAGTCATCAGATGATGAACCTTTCGCAGCTCTTGCATTTAAGATAGTTGCAGATCCTTTCGTAGGAAAGCTTGCATTCATAAGAGTATATTCAGGTAAGCTCAACAAGGGCTCATATGTACTCAATGCAACAAAGGATTATAAGGAGCGTGTTGGACGTATAGTTCAGATGCATGCTAATGATCGTAAGGATATAGAGAGAGTTTATTCAGGAGATATCGCTGCAGTAGTAGGTCTTAAGAATACTACAACAGGTGATACAATCTGTGATGAGCAGCATCCTGTTATACTTGAGTCTATGGAATTCCCAGACCCAGTTATCGAGCTCGCTATCGAGCCAAAGACAAAGGACGGTCAGGATAAGCTTGCAAATGCACTTGCTAAGCTCGCAGAAGAAGATCCTACATTTAAGACACATACTGATACTGAGACAGGTCAGACAATCATCGCCGGAATGGGTGAGCTTCACCTTGAGATCATCGTTGACAGACTTCTCCGTGAATTTAAGGTAGAAGCTAACGTTGGTGCTCCTCAGGTTGCTTACAAAGAGACATTCACAAAGGCAGTTGATGTTGACAGTAAGTATGCTAAGCAGTCAGGTGGTCGTGGACAGTACGGTCACTGTAAGGTTAAGTTTGAGCCTATGGATGCTAATGCTGAGGAGACATTTAAGTTCGAGTCAACAGTTGTTGGTGGTAACATTCCTAAGGAATATATCCCTGCAGTTGGTGAAGGTATCGAAGAAGCTGCTCAGGCAGGTATACTTGGTGGATTCCCTGTACTTGGTGTATCAGCTACAGTATATGATGGTTCATACCATGAAGTAGACTCATCTGAAATGGCATTCCACATTGCCGGTTCTATGGCATTCAAGGAAGCTATGCAGAAGGGTAATCCTGTACTTCTTGAGCCTGTTATGAAGGTTGAAGTAACTATGCCTGCTGAATACATGGGTGATGTTATCGGCGATCTTAACAGCCGTCGTGGCCGTGTTGAAGGTATGGAGGATGTTGGTAACGGTAAGCTTGTAAAGGCTTATGTACCACTTTCAGAGATGTTTGGTTACTCTACAGATCTTCGTTCAAGAACACAGGGTCGTGGTAACTATTCAATGTTCTTTGAAAAGTATGAACAGTGTCCTAAGAACATTCAGGAGAAGGTTCTCTCAGATAAGAACTAATTGTAAAGAAATTAAACTAAAAGTATCTTGAAATACGCTAAGTTTTTTAATATAATTACAAACAGCGTTGAAAAAGACATGCCCATATAACATGGGTATAAAACTAAGGAGGAATATTTAAAATGGCAAAAGCAAAATTCGAAAGAACAAAGCCACATTGTAACATTGGTACAATCGGTCACGTTGACCACGGTAAGACAACTCTTACAGCTGCTATCACATCAGTTCTTGCAGCTAGAGTTGCAGGTAACGCTGCTGTTGATTTCGCTAATATCGATAAGGCTCCAGAAGAGAGAGAAAGAGGTATCACAATTTCAACAGCTCACGTTGAGTATGAGACAGAAAACAGACACTATGCACACGTTGACTGCCCAGGCCATGCTGACTATGTAAAGAACATGATCACTGGTGCTGCTCAGATGGATGGTGCTATCCTCGTTGTTGCTGCTACTGACGGTGTTATGGCTCAGACAAAGGAGCACATCCTTCTCGCTCGTCAGGTTAACGTTCCATATATCATCGTTTTCCTTAACAAGTGTGATATGGTTGATGATCCAGAGCTTATCGAGCTCGTTGAGATGGAAGTTTCAGAAGTTCTTGAAGAGTATGGTTTCGAAGGATGCCCAATCATCCAGGGTTCAGCTCTTAAGGCTCTTGAAGATCCAAACGGCGAGTGGGGCGACAAGATCATGGAACTTATGAAGACAGTTGATGAGTACATCCCAACTCCAGAAAGAGATACAGATAAGCCATTCCTTATGCCTGTTGAGGACGTATTCACAATCACAGGTCGTGGTACAGTTGCTACAGGTAGAGTAGAGCGTGGTACACTTCACCTTAATGAGGAACTTGAAATCCTTGGTATCAAGGAAGATGTTAAGAAGACAGTTGTAACTGGTATCGAAATGTTCCGTAAGATGCTTGATGAAGCTCGTGCTGGTGATAACATCGGTGCACTTCTTCGTGGTATCAACCGTGATGAGGTTGAAAAGGGACAGGTTCTCGCTAAGCCGGGTTCAGTAACATGCCATAAGAAGTTTACAGCTCAGGTTTACGTTCTTACTAAGGATGAAGGTGGACGTCATACACCATTCTTCAACAACTATCGTCCACAGTTCTACTTCAGAACAACAGACGTTACTGGTGTTTGTAACCTTCCTGCAGGTACAGAAATGTGCATGCCTGGTGATAACGTAGAGATGAGCATCGAGCTTATCCACCCAGTTGCTATGGAGCAGGGACTTCGTTTCGCTATCCGTGAGGGTGGTAGAACAGTTGGTTCAGGTTCTGTTGTATCAATCATTGAGTAATTATTTACTTAAGTAATTATCATTCCTTCGGAGTCTTCGGATTCCGAAGGAATTTTTTTTATTTATTAACCTCTGACAGCTCTGTTTTACGTTGTTTTCGTGTGCTATATGTGGTAAAATACATTGTTGACTGTATGTGTATTTTATAGAGGTGTTTATGGGCGAAAGTGTACTGGATACAGGCAGCTATTTTCCTGTCGGGGATATAACTGTATTGACCATATGTGTAGTATTTATAATACTTCTGAGTCTGTCTTACGTAACTAAGAGCAGGCTTTATTCTGTTTTCAAATTTGTAATAGGCTTACTTATGGCCGCAGCTTTTATCAGTATACTTTATCATTATGGCACTATGAATCCGGGTTCAATGCCTGTTAAGCTCGTTTATACGCTCAGGATTCTTTTTCATTTTACATTGCTGGGTAATCTTTACTTTTATGTTATTTATCTGAGAATCATACTTCATCTTCATGAGAGGAAGTACAAGGTTCTGACAGGCATTTCGTTCGCTGTCTATATTGCATTGATCATGCTTGAGATACTCAGTATTGCTTTGGGTTTTGGATTCAATTTAAACGAAACCGGAGCAAAGAACACAGGAATCGATACATTTGTAATCGGTTATCTGTACTTTGTTATAATCATTATGATCATGCTTATTGTACACAGGAACCGTATATTTAAGCAGATAGTGTACAGCATTATAATGGTTGCTATAGTATCTTTCCTGGTTCTTCTGAGACAGGCGGCTTATGGACATGCTTCATTTACAACAGTTTCGTTCCTGCTTCCGCTTTTTGCAGTTATGTATCTGGTTCACTCCAATCCGTATGATGTCGATATCGGATCACTGGATGCAGGTTCATTCAATGATTATATAGATTATTATCATAAACGTGAGAAGATGCTTGTCCTGATGAGTCTTTACATGAAAGATTTTGATACTGACAGCATTAAGTATCCGAAGGAAATCCGTGAGGCAATCAGAAGGTTTGCCGGGGAATTCTATCAAGGAGCAACTCTCTTCCAGGTGGCTCCGGGACGCATGATACTCGTTGCAGATATAGAGAAGAATGCAAATTATGAGCATATCATCAATATAATGCTCAATCGTTTTCAGGAGATTTATCCGAGATACAGGCATGACTATAAGATAGTCATCATGAAATCAAGATCTGTTATCAGCGAGAATAAAGACTATGTCAAGCTTATCAAGCATATCGAAGCTTCGATGGAAGAGAATACTGTTCATTACTTCCAGCCGGAGGATCTTGAATCCTTTAAGAGAAAGAGATTCATTATAGAACAGCTTGAGGATATTGCCAATAAGAGGAATCTTAATGATGAACGCGTTATAGTATACTGTCAGCCTGTTTTCAATATCAAGGCAGGAAGATATGATACAGCTGAAGCACTTATGAGGATAAGGCTTCCTGAGATCGGGATGATATATCCGAATGAATTCATTCCTCTTGCAGAGGAGAGCGGACTTATACATTCGCTCAGCCTGGTAATCCTGCATAAGACATGTATGGCTGTCAAAAATCTTCTCGACGAAGGGTACAGGATAGAAAGAATATCCGTAAATGTATCGATAATGGAAATGCATGAGGCAGGCTTCTGTTCAAGCATAAGCAAGGTTATTAAGGATTCGGGCGTTCCATTTGATAAGATTGCCATTGAGATTACAGAGAGCCAGAATGAGGAAGACTTCATTATGGTAAAAGAGAAGATAGATGTTCTGAAGGAACAGGGTATGAAATTCTATCTTGATGACTTTGGAACGGGATACTCCAATCTTGAAAGAATCATGGAGCTTCCGTTTGATATAATCAAGTTCGACAGGTCGCTGGTAATCGCGTGTACGACGGGAAGTACCTCTGAGATGATGGTTTCATATATGGCAAGGATGTTCAGCGAGATGAAGTATTCTGTGCTGTATGAAGGGGTTGAGACTGAAGAGGATGAGGAACAGTGCCTCAAGATGTCGGCTAAGTATTTACAGGGCTTCAAATATTCAAAGCCTATTCCGATAGAGAATCTTAAGAACTATATGGATAAAACAGCTTAAGGAGGGTAAGCAGATGGACAAGTGTGGAAAATGTGAATGTAATATCGAAGTATCAGATATCATCAAGGGTGCTGTTATAGGTGCAGGTATCGGTATAATCGTTGCAGGTGTTGCTAATATTATCAAGTCTAACAGACTTAAGGAAATGCAGTACGATGAGTGGAGTGAGGGTGAAGACGGATTCATGGATGAAATCGAATCACTCGAAAGAGAGAGCAACAGGAATCTGTTCCGTGGTATAAGAAGAATAATAATCGGTACATTTACAGCTGCTGTCGGAGCATTTGCATTTACAAAGACAGGTGAGAAGCTTATAGAAGACGGAAAGAGTTATGCGGTTAACTTTGCGTCAGAAGACCTTCCGGTTATAGTTGATAAGGTGAAGGTTCAGGCAGAAAATGTAAAGGAACGTGCAATTGCTGTAAAGGAGCAGGGTACTGAGAGATTTAAGAAGGATATTATTGAGGAAGCTATTAAGGCTAAGGTCGAAGAAGCTCTCAAGAATATAGATATAGCTGAGAAAGTTAAAGCAGCTATAGCAAAGATGATATAGATTAAATATAAGGAGACGTAAGAAGATGAAAGCTTATAAAGATATGAAGAAGGAAGAACTCGCGAAGGAAATCGAGGAGCTGAAAGCAGAATACAAAAGATTTCAGGACCTTGACCTTTCACTCGATATGAGCAGAGGTAAGCCATGCCGTGAGCAGCTTGACCTTTCAATGGGAATGATGGATGCACTGAATTCAAAGGCTGACCTTTCCTGTGAAGATGGAACAGACTGCCGTAACTACGGTGTACTTACAGGTATCGACGAGGCAAAGGTTCTCATCGGTGATATGATGGAGAACAATCCTGATAATATTATCATATATGGTAATTCATCTTTAAATGTAATGTATGATACCATTGCCCGCGCAATGACACATGGTATTCTCGGAAATACTCCATGGTGCAAGCTTCAGAATATCAAGTTCCTCTGCCCGGTTCCGGGTTATGACAGACATTTTGCCATAACAGAATACTTCGGCATCGATATGATTCCTGTACCGATGACTCCGGACGGACCTGATATGGATACAGTTGAAAAGCTTGTTTCAGAGGATGACAGCATCAAGGGTATATGGTGTGTACCTAAGTATTCAAACCCACAGGGTTATTCATACTCAGATGAGACAGTAAGAAGGTTTGCAAGACTTAAGCCGGCTGCAAAGGATTTCAGAATTTTCTGGGACAATGCATATGGCATACATCATCTCTATGATGATGAGCAGGATTACCTTATTGAGATACTTGCTGAATGTAAGAGAGCAGGTAACCCTGACCTTGTATATAAATTCGCATCAACTTCAAAGATAACCTTCCCTGGAAGTGGTATAGCGGCACTCGCAACATCACCTAACAACCTGGAAGATATCATGAAGCAGATGAAGAACCAGACCATAGGTCATGACAAGGTTAATCAGCTCCGTCATGTAAGATTCTTCAAGGATATACATGGTATGACAGAGCACATGAGAAAGCATGCAGACATCATAAGACCTAAGTTCGAAGTTGTTCTTGATACACTTGAGAGAAACTTAGGCGGACTTGGCGTAGGTGAATGGACAAAGCCAAAGGGTGGATATTTCATAGGATTTGATGCACTTCCGGGCTGTGCAAAAGATATAGTTCAGGCAGCAAAGAAGGCAGGTGTTGTTATGACAGGTGCCGGAGCAACATGGCCATATGGAAATGATCCTCAGGATTCAAATATCCGTATAGCACCTACATATCCTACACTTGATGATCTCAGGATTGCAGCAGAGCTTTTCACTCTTTGTGTAAGACTTGTCAGTGCTGAGAAGATATATAAAGAAATGAAGGACTGAAAAACTCTTTAGCAATTTGATTAGGGCAGCATTAATATGCTGCCCTAATATATAATTAGGATTTTGGTTATGGGTAGAAACGATAAGGTTGCGTGGGATAAGCTGGATAATACAGCGCTTCTGTTCCCGGTTATAGCAACGCAGACAATGACAAATGTATATAGAATATCTGCTGAGCTGTCAGAGGATATTGACAGGGATTTGCTCCAGGAGGCCCTGGACAGGATTCTTCCGAGCTTTGATGTATTCAGGATGAGGCTCAGAGCAGGTCTCTTCTGGTATTACTTTGAGGAGAATAAGAGAAAAGCGCCTCTTATAAGGGAAGAGTATTCTTTCCCGGGAGCTTATATAAATAAGAGCAGAAATAATCATTTCATGTTCAGGGTAACTTACTATGAGAAGAGGATAAATCTTGAAGTTTTTCATGCTCTGACAGATGGTTTCGGTGGAGTTGTTTTTCTCAAAGAACTTGTATATCAGTACCTCAGGCTTAAGTACAGTGAAGAACTGGCTGATGAGCCGGATAAAATATCAAATGATGTGTTTCTTGACAAAGAGGACAGCTATATCAAGAATTACAAAAAGCCGGGCAAGGACAGGAAGAAGTATAAGCACGAGAAGGCGGTTATCGTCACGGGCGAGTCATTCCCGGGCGATGAAGTAGGAGTTATACATGGGTTTATGCCTATAGCTGAGCTTAAGGCGGCCTGCAAGAGATACGGAGTTACTATCAATAAGTTTCTGACCGGTGTCTATGTATACTCGATATATAAAGAGTACCTGGGAGGGCATCCGTCTGAGGACGCGATTTCATGTGGCGTTCCGGTCAATCTCAGACCTTACTATGATTCTCATACAATGAAGAATTTCTTTGCAATTCTTGCCGCTGAGTTCAGACCTGAGATAGATGATTACAGCTTCGAAGAAGTGCTCAGTATAGTTTGTGAAAGCCTTGACAGGCAGATGACCAAAGAGAATCTCGATGATATCATTTCTTATAATGTTTCAAATGAAATGAATATGACTCTCCGTGTCATACCACTCTTCATTAAGAATCTTGCAATTAAGCAGGTGTATGCGGCTTCGAGTCATTCGAATACGACTACACTTACGAATATAGGAAATATAGTGATAAGAGAACCTTATAAACAGTACGTGAAAGGCTTCTCGTGCCTTTTGTCCATGTCAGAAGGACAGAATATCAAAGCCAGCGTCTGCTCTTATGACGGGGTTCTGAATATCACATTCAGCTCCATACTTACTGATACATCCATACAGAGGAGATTCTTCCAGACATTAACCAAGGAGGGCGTCCCTGTAGCAATACAGACGAACGAGATATATGAATAAATGTACTAACTGCAACATATTAATATATGACGACAGCGATGCCTGTCCTCTCTGCCACAAGATCATTGACTCTGTCGGGGAAGAGGATAAGGAGACTCTGGGACTTTTCAGGGAAAGTATGTCAGGATATCCGGATGTCAGATCCCGTGAAAAGAAGATCAGTCTCATGATGAGGATAATACTTTTTGCCATCATAGTAAGTGAGATCGTTGCTATTCTTATCAATTATATAGTTACACCGGAATTCATGTGGTCTGCCATAGCGGGATTTTCTGCCTTTTATTTCTATTTTTCCATGATCTACTGGATAAGACATGACTCCGGAATAGCCAAGAAGATAGGCCTTACTATAATTCTTACAACCATACTTCTTATAGCTATAGACTTCTATACAGGTTACAGGGGCTGGGCTATCTCATGGGCGATACCGGGACTTATACTTCTCGGCAATGCAATAGTTTTTGTATTCATGCTGATCTATATCGAAAACTGGTACAGTTATTCAGTTCTTCTGATATTCTTTACTATCTGCAGTGTGATCATACTGGCGATACATTTGATAGGTGGACTTCCTCATAAGATACTTCCTATCATCTGTGTTGGAGTGACCGGACTGTATCTTCTCGGAACGGTAATATTCGGTGCGAAGCAGTTTGGCGGAGAGATGAGAAGGAGGCTTCATGTATGAAACCAAATGAATCAGTCAGTATAAGAGGCAAGAGAGTTCGAAAGATAGTTTCCGTCATGAATCATCTTCCGGGTATCACGCCGACAGCTCTTCATACCTTCCGATCAGAGCATGAACGTGATTGGAAATGTCCCGATGACTATACTAACGAGCGTTTCCGCTGTGAGCACTGTTATATGGAGCTGCTCACTTACACTCCGGTCAATGGATTAAAGATTTCTGAGAATTCGGAAGGTGTATCTGCAGTTGCCGATGGCAGTATTGATCCGGATGCTGTTAATGCTGAAGAACCGGTTGATAAAAAGCCGGATGCTGAAGAGAAGACAGATGATTCAGTAAAAAAGAAGACGGTAATATACCAGCTCCACGGCGGTGGATATGTTGGAAGACTTGAGAATGCATACCGCAGTATGGCGGTGCTTTATTCGGAAATATCTGACCATGCAGATGTTCTTTCACTTGACTACAGAGTAACACCGGACGATCCATTTCCGGCTGCACTACTGGATGCTGAAGCGGGCTATAAGTGGATACTTGAACAGGGTTATGAAAGGATAATAGTCGTAGGTGATTCCGCGGGGGGCGGACTTACTTTAGCACTTGTTCTGTATCTTCGTGATAATGGCTTAAGACTTCCGGATAAGATCATAACCATGTCAGCATGGACGGATCTTACCTCGAGCGGTGAGTCCTATGATAAGAATTTTGATACTGATCCGGTATTCGGTAATACTATGGAGATACCGGAATATGCGACAACCTATATAGGTGATGCTGATGCTATGAATCCTTATATATCACCTCTTTTTGGTGATTTTAAGGGATTCCCTGAAACACTTATGCAGGTCGGTGAGTTAGAAGTTCTACTGTCAGATACACTTCTGGTTGCAGAGAAAATGGAGCAGGCGGGTGTCAAAGTCATACAGCATACTTATCCGGGTATGTTCCATGATTTCCAGAAAGGACTGCATCTTTTTCCTGAATCAACTGCAGCGTGGGAGGAGATAGAGGAGTTCATTAATTCGTAATTGGTGTGTTGGTTACATGGGTTATAAGATAATATGGGCACAAGAAACGAGAAGGAAGAAAAAAAGCATATAGAGGATCTGGCGGAGAAGGTCATGACCATAGCAAGGGATACTATTGCTATGAATCTCAGGTTCCTTGATACGTCTCTTTCTGCGCTTAAAATGATTCCGAAGTATGACATAAAGGAGAAGGGGAGTACCGTAGGCGGGGGTATGGCTACGGACGGGGAGTATCTTTATTATGACCCGATATGGGTTCTCACGACTTACAGGGATGAGCCGAACCGTGTGGCGAGGACATTCCTTCATCTGATGCTTCATCTTGTATTTTTCCATCCATTTGAATATGCAAAAATGGAGACTGTATATTGGGACCTTGCTACCGATGTTGCAGTTGAATCCATCATAATGTCTCTTGGTAAACCGGAGTTTCTTCTTGAAAATGATGATATGAGTACGGATACCCTGAATGTTCTCAGAAGGAGGCTTAAGGGTATAACGGCTGAGAAGGTTTATACTGACTTAAAGGTAAATGGACTGTCCGAGTCGGGTAAGATAGAGTGGTTCAGGATGTTTCATAAGGATGAGCATATCTATTTCCGCCCTAAGAAGGAAATCAGTATCATCATGGAGAAGTGGCAGAAGATAAGCGAAAGGGTCAAGACTGATATCAAGAACTTCTCCGGCGAAGGTAAGGAAGCAGGTGAACTCGAGATGAGCCTTACCGATGCCACCAGAGAAAGATATGATTATGCTGCACTCCTCAGACGATTCATGGCGACCGGTGAGGATATGCAGATAAATGATGACGAGTTTGATTATATCTATTACACCTATGGCATGGATACCTTTGGAAATATGCCGCTTGTCGAACCTCTCGAATATAAAGAAGACAAGAAACTCAGAGATTTTGTTATCGCTATAGATACGTCGGCCTCGACGAAGGGAAGCCTTGTCAGGGCATTTCTCCGAAAGACTTATGACCTCCTTACTGAGAATGAAAACTTCTTCAGTAAAGTGAATATACATATTATTCAATGTGATCACGAGGTCAGAAGCGATATAAAGATCAAAGACAGTTCAGAACTCGAAGCGTTTGCGGAAAACATAAAGGTCCGCGGTATGGGAGTGACAGACTTCAGACCGGTATTCGAATATGTAAATGAGCTCCTTGCAAATGGCGAATTCGATGACCTTAAGGGACTTATATATTTCACGGATGGATATGGAATATATCCGCCTAAGATGCCGGACTATTCCGTTATGTTTGCCTTTGTGAAAGAGGATGAATATGCACCTGATATACCTGTTTGGGCATACAAGGTTGTAATACCTACTGAAGAACTTGAAAATGAAGCTGAATCGACTGATTCAAACGAAGCCGTAACTGAAAATTGATTTGGGATAAGGGGATTACATATGAACATAAGAGATGCAAAAGAATTCATTAAAAATGATGTTGAGATATATCTGGCAAAGGATGAATATGGAGATTATAAGATTCCGATTCAGAATCAGAGGCCTGTATTCCTGCTCGGAGCACCGGGTATAGGAAAGACTGCCATCATGGAGCAGATAGCATCTGAACTCGGGATAGCGCTGGTATCATATTCCATGACACACCATACGAGACAGTCAGCACTGGGCCTTCCATTTATAAGCCATGAAGAATATGAAGGGCTTAAGTATGATGTGACTCTTTATACCATGAGTGAAATCATCGCATCTATCTATGATGTTATGAAGAATTCGGGTGTTAAGGAAGGAATACTCTTCCTGGATGAGATCAACTGTGTTTCTGAGACTCTCGCTCCTTCCATGCTTCAGTTCCTTCAGTATAAGGTTTTCGGACGTCATAAGGTTCCGGACGGATGGGTTGTTGTTACTGCGGGAAATCCGCCGGAATATAATAAGAATGTCAGAGAGTTTGATGTCGTGACCATGGACAGACTGAAGGTTATTTCAGTTGAGGCTGACTATGAGGCATGGAAGCAGTATGCCAAGGAATATAAGGTTCATCCGGCTATCACGGGCTTCCTTGAGATACATAAGGATTATTTCTATCATATGGAAATGACTGTCAAAGGACGTTCATACGTTACCGCAAGAGGCTGGGAAGATCTGGCACGTATCATAACCATCTATGAAGAGAAGGATAAAAAGGTTACGGAAGAGCTTGTCGAGCAGTATATAAGAAATGACAAGATAGTCAGAGAATTCACGGCATATTATGATATGTACAGGAAGTACAGGAAGGATTATCGTATAGATGATATCCTTGCCGGAAATATTCCTGAGACTGCTAAGAAAAGGGCGGCAAAGGCAGGCTTTGACGAGAAGCTTTCTGTTCTTGGAATCCTGACTGACAGGATAATGGCCGATATGTCAGAAACTCTGCTGTTTGCTGATACGCTTGCTGCTGTTATGCCTGTACTTAAGAAGGTCAAGACTATGTCCGAAGAGTATTCGGGTAAAGAGATGTCTGAGGTTCTTCTTAAAGGACGTGATGCGGCTAAGCAGAGAATGGAGAAACTTAAGGCGGCAAATACTCTTTCTGAGAAGGATAAAAAACGCGACCGCATGGTCATTTCATTCTATGATGATATACCTGATGTAAGTGAAATGAACGGAAATGAAGCGTTCACAAAAGTTAAAGAAGCTTTTGATAATAATGTCGCCGGACTTAAGGATGATGCGGAAAAGAAGAAAGAAAGACTGAAAAATGTATTTGCTTTCATCGAAGAGGTCTTCGGAGATGCGGAGGAGCTTCTGATATTTGTTACGGAGCTTACTGTAAGTGATACAGGAGCAAGATTCATATCTCAGTTTGGTTCGCAGGAATATGAAGAGGCAAGCAAGAAGCTTATGCTCAGTGAACGTAAAAATGCACTGCGTGACGAGATACTTGCACTTGATATATGATTGCTGTCGGAAGATTTATGTAAACCAGATTGTACCGGGTAATAATTGATTGGAATATAGCATATGTTTGATAAAAGTATAGAAACTGAAAAGGGAACTATATATTACAGGATTAAGGATGATAAGGTAAGCATCACCTCATACAGCGGGAGAGATACAGAGCTTATAATCCCGGATCATATAGAAGAGTATCCTGTAAGAAAGATAAGCAAGAAGGCGTTCCTAAATTCCAAGGCACTCAGAAAACTTGTACTTCCGGATACGATAAGAAAGCTATCTGACTGGGCGTTTGCTCACTGTCAGAACCTTGATACGCTGGAACTTCCGAGGAAGGGTATCAAGCTTGGCAGAGGAGTCTTTACAGGGGATGAGAAGCTGCGAAGGATAGAACTCATACCAAGACCCGGCGAGGAAGATACAGAAGTCTCCATGACTGACAAAGAGAAAGAGGATACAGCTGTTCTTCTTGCGGAGGTATCACGTATGAAGAACGTGGAATATCTCCTTGATTTTAAAGAGGCGGGTTCTAAAGACTGGTTCAGAAGACTTGATATGGCTCTTATGGATATTCTGAAGGAAGCTGATGAAGAAGGACATACCGAGATGATACTCTGCGGCGAGGAGGACATCGACTGCACTATAGAGAGCTTCGTGGCGGAGAGAAGAAGAGAGAAGTCGAGAGTATCATTTATGAGACTGATACATGATTTCGGAATATCAGACAGCCTTAGAACAGCGATGACAGACTATATAAAGTCACATACTGTTGGTTCTGAATCCTCTGAAGCATGGGAGGTTCTACTAAATGAGAAGAATCATATTCCGGAGTATTATAAGCTGTTTCTTGCCATAGGTGCCATTAATGACAAAAACTTCGATGATGCTCTTCTAAGTATGGGTGATAAGGCGCCTGAAATGAAGGCGTACTTCATGAGAGAACATGTTGGAAGCGGCAGTGAAGAAAGCTTCTTTGATCAGTTTTCTTTATAGAAAATGAACTTTGTTTGTGATAAAATGTTTCTATGTATGCAGAGTGAAAATGTACTCTGTGATTTTCGTGTTTTGAAACATTATTGAGGTGGGGATATGCTGGATATCAAATATGACATAACAGCACTTGAAAAGCTATGTGATGAGTCGGGAATACTCGTGGAGAACGTTCCATTTCCCATGGTAATTACTGATGCTGACTGGCGACTTATGAAGGCAAATGAATTCTTTCATAAGCTTACAGGGATAGACGGGGACAACTATTCATTTAACTTTAAGAAATGGAAGGATGAATATCTGGAGCCTATAACAAATTCTGATATAGACAGAGAGAGACATTCGGTATCTCAGGAGTTCAGATACAGAAAAGGCAGCAGCAGGACATTCTATCTGACTATACAAGAGGTCTATGATGATCAGGAAACCATAGCCGGTTATATAGCTCTCTTCCGTGATACTACCAATCAGAGAAGCTATGAGAAGAATCTCTATATGCTGGCAAATACTGACAGTCTTACGGGTCTCTATAACAGAAGATTTCTGTATGAATACCTTCAGAATCATTCCAACAATCTGTGGTCGTTCATGTACCTCGATCTGGATGGTTTCAAGTATATAAATGATAATTACGGCCATTCACGTGGTGATGAGATATTAAAGGAAACAGCTGAAATAATTAAAAATGCATTTCCGGATTATAAGGTTGTAAGACTTGGCGGAGATGAGTTTGCAGTTCTTATAGATGAAGAGCTGGATGAGGAATTCCTGAACTATAAGATAGAGGATTTTTCGAGGGAAGTCGAAGCGCTCTTCAGTGATGACAATATGACTCTTTCCATAAGCGTGGGACTCGCAAGGAGAAGAGGGACAGAGATTAATATAGATGAACTTATACATGAAGGCGACAGCAGGATGTACGAAATGAAGAAACGCCATCATGATAAGTTCATGAAGAAGGTTGAGAGGAAAGAAGCAGAGATAAAGAGCAGAGAAGAGCTTCTTGATATGGCAAGGGTACTGTTCTTTAAACTTGATGCACTTCCGCTGAGTGACAGACCGTTAAATGACGGAGTTCTTGATGATATCTGTAAGGCTCTGAGAATAGCTAAGTTTGATACTTCATTTTATGATAATGCTGAAGAAGAGCATAAAGGAAATGGAAGTACAGCTGTCCTTTATGTTGATGGTGACGAAGATCAGTCAAGGACAATACAGAACAGATATGTTACCAGAGGCTATAATGTGGCATACTATACAGCTTATCAGAAGAAGGATGAGACTGACTGGAATGATGATGAGAAGGATATAATAGAATATCTCATTCGTATAATATATGTTATGAACGGCAGAAGCCGACTTATGAAGCTGGCTGAAAGAATGAAGTTCTACGATAATGAGCTTCAGATCCACAACATTAAATACTTCATCAGCTATGTTAACAGAGTGGTTCAGGAAAAGAAGGCCGGTGATTATACAGCGATGTTCTTTAATCTGAAAAAGTTCTCTGTTATCAATCAGCAGCTCGGCAGAAATACCGGAACTCTGGTTATGAAAAACTATGTTCACATGATAGATGAAAAACTGACCAGGGATGAAGTCGTTGCCCGTGTTGGTGGTGATAACTTTGTTCTGTTTGTAAATAAGGAAAAGGCTGACGACATACTTGAAATACTCAGCGGCGCATCTGTTTTATATGATGAACTGTCAGGTTCCAGGGTAAATGTATCGGCTAATGTAGGAGTTTTCGAGATTCCTGAGGAAAACAGTTTCAAGAATCATTCGGATATCATGGACAGAATTGCAACAGCGCTCAATGTTGCAAGGTCAAATGGAACGAGAGATATCATATACTTCGATGACCATATGCTTATGAATAAGCGTCAGGAGCTTATGGTATCCGGAACCTTCAGCGAAGCTATTGCGAATGAAGAATTCGTTATATACTATCAGCCGAAGATTTCCGTGCATGACAATTCACTCTCCGGAGCAGAGGCACTCTGCCGCTGGATACATGATGAAAGACTCATCATGCCGGCTGAGTTCATACCGATGCTTGAAAAGAATCAGGAGATATGTGAGCTTGATTTCTATATGCTCGAGCATGTATGCAGAGATATAAGAAGATGGATAGATGCGGGTAAGAGAGTGGTCAGAGTATCTGTAAACTTCTCAAGAAGACATCTTGCAGATGTGGGCCTGCTTGAACACATACTTGAAACGATAGATAAGTATAAGGTTCCACACGAATTCATCGAGATAGAGCTTACTGAGACAACGACGGATGTTGAGTTCAATGATCTGAAGAGGATAGTAAGAGGACTTCAGGAAAATGGAATCATGACCGCAGTCGATGACTTCGGTATAGGTTATTCATCACTGAATCTTATTCGTGATATACCATGGAATGTTCTTAAGATCGACAAGAGCTTCCTTCCTGTTCCGGGAGATCTTCTTGCAGATGAGAAGAAGCTCATGTTCAAGTATGTTGTAGCGATGGCGCAGAGTATAGGCCTTGAATGTATAGTTGAAGGTGTAGAGACTGAAGAACAGCTCAGCATACTTAAGGACAATGCGTGCGAATTTGCACAGGGATATTATTTCGATAAACCGCTTCCTGTCGATGAGTTCGAAAGAAAGCTTGATGACTTCATTTACAGATAAAAGTAACCATAGATTACTGACCTATCAGGGCACCAAGAATGGCAAAGAAGAAAAAAACAAACAGAAGAGTTCTGACAAGAAATATCATAATCATATGTTTTTCAGTAGTAGCTCTGCTGCTTACGGTTTTTCTAAGCTCCAAAAATAAGAGTATTACATCAGTTTCTGACAGAGAAAAGATGGGCATAGAAAATCAGAACAGCAGAGAAAATATGGATCCCGGTTCGGATACGGATGCGAGCGAGGTGGCCTCGACTGAAGCAACTACCAAATTCATGAATGATGATGAGATAGTGCTTCCGGGCGATAAGACTAAAGAAGAAGGTTCTACCGAAAAGGACGATAAGACTGACAAGGGATCTGACAGTGAAGCAGACAAGATTCTTGCGGATATGTCTCTTGAACAGAAGGTATATCAGATGTTCATGGTCACTCCTGAAACTCTTACGGGCGTAAGCGTTGCGACTGTTGCAGGTGATGCGACCAAGCAGGCCCTTACAGAGAAGCCTGTAGGCGGCATACTCTATATGGGCAGAAGCCTTATAAATGCCGAGCAGACAAAGGAGATGCTTTCTAATACTCAGAAATTTGCAAAGGAAGTAGAAGGCTTACCCCTCTTTCTCTCGGTAGATGAAGAGGGCGGAAAGGTTGCCAGGATAGCAAATACCGGAGAGTTTGGTATCGATAACGTAGGTCCTATGAAGGATATCAAAGACAAGGATGAGGCCTATAAGGCGGGTGATACCATAGGAACCTATCTTAAGGAGCTGGGGTTCAATGTTGATCTCGCACCGGTTGCAGATGTTCTTACAAATCCTAACAGCACCATTATAGGTGACCGTTCCTTCGGGGACGATCCGAAGAAGGTTACAGAGTTTGCAGGAGCATATTCCGACGGACTCCATTCACATGGAATACTGAGTGTATATAAACACTTCCCGGGACACGGAGCTGTATCCGGAGATACACATAATGGCTATGCTGATGTAGATAAGACCTATGATGATCTTAAGAAATCCGAACTCATCCCTTACATGAGTGCAAATGAAAAGGGCGTGGAGTTCATAATGGTAGCTCATATATCTCTTCCATCAGTTACCGGAGATAAGAAACCATGCTCATTATCCAAGAAGGTTGTTACCGATATACTCAGGAACGATCTGGAGTATGAAGGAATTATCATAACCGATTCCATGGTTATGAAGGCAATAACAAATGAATACTCTGCCGGAGATGCTGCAGTTCTTGCAGTACAGGCAGGTAATGATATGATACTTGATCCGCCTGATGTTAAGGCTGCAGCAGACGGAGTCATACAGGCGGTCAAAGACGGAAAGATATCTGAAGACAGGATAGACGATTCTGTAAGAAGAATCATAGAAGCAAAGCTTAAGCTTAAGAGTTAGATGGAGGTGACAGAATGGGAGCACCGAATGCACCAAGAAGCAGAGACAAGTATGTAACACAGGGAAGCAAAGGCGTACATAAGCAGGGCAGTGGCATAGGCGGCGGTCCGGTAGGAAGCAGCAATGGTTACGCGGGAAGACCATCAGGCGGAAGCAGCAGCGGCGGTGGAGTTAAGCGTGCAGCAGCAGGCGGCGGAAGCGGTCTCATAATCGTGATCATAATCATATTCTTCCTTCTCAAAGGCGGTCTGGGCGGTAACAGCGGTGGCTATGACGGATCAGGAGTGAGCGGCACCGGTAATACCGGCGGAACAGGATCAGGATATGACTTCATAAGTGACCTTGGTGGAAACAATGGTGGACAGACAACTGCTCCATATACAGATAATTCAAACGTTCAGCTTGATACTTCTGTAGCAGAGGGCTCTCGTGCAAAGAGAACTGCCATAGTAGGCGGCGGTCAGGATACTATAACCATACTTGTATATATGTGTGGTACAGATCTTGAGTCAAAGCATGGTATGGCTTCAAATGACCTTGGTGAGATGGCAGCTTCAAACCTCAGTGACAAGATCAATATCATTGTTTACACAGGTGGATGTAACGGCTGGAAGACAAACGGTATCTCAAATAAGGTAAATCAGATATATAAGGTTCAGAAGGGCGGTATCAAGCAGCTTGTTGCTGACGACGGTGCTAAGCCTATGACTGACCCAAATACACTTTCAAGCTTCATTAAGTGGGGCGCTTCGAATTATCCGGCTGACAGATATGAACTCATACTCTGGGATCACGGCGGCGGATCAGTAAGTGGATATGGTTATGATGAGAAGTATAAGACCAGTGGTTCAATGAATCTCAGTAACATCAATAAGGCTCTTACAGCCGGCGGCGTTACATTTGACTTCGTAGGATTTGATGCATGTCTTATGGCTACTGCAGAGACAGCCCTTATGATGGATAAGCATGCAGATTACATGATAGCATCAGAAGAGACTGAGCCGGGAATAGGCTGGTATTACACAGACTGGCTGAATAAGCTTTCTGAGAATACATCCATGCCTACTACAGAGATAGGCAAGAATATCATAGATGGTTTCGTAAATGAATGTAACCGTAAGTGCGGCGGACAGAAGACAACTCTTTCAATCATAGATCTGGCTGAATTCTCAAATACTGTTCCATCCAAGCTTACAGCATTCTCAAAGTCTATCAACAACAAGATATCTTCAAATGATTACAAGGATGTTTCAAATGCAAGATATCTGACCAGAGAATTTGCTACAAGCTCAAAGATCGATCAGGTTGACCTTGTTGATCTTGCTAATAATGTCGGAAATGATGAAGGAAAGGCTCTTGCAGAAGCTCTTACAGGAGCAGTTAAGTATAACCGTACATCAGCATCGATGACTAAGGCTTACGGTGTATCAATATACTTCCCTTACAAGAGGGCTTCATATGTTGATACAGTAAGCAAGACTTATGATGATATAGGAATGGATCCTGAGTATACCAAGGCTATCAAGGGCTTTGCTAAGCTTGAGACAGCAGGTCAGGTATCTGCAGGTGGTACAGGAACACCACTTTCATCACTTCTTGGCGGTTCATTTGGCGGAACATCTTCAGGCGGAGATTCCGATATGATAGGTCAGCTTCTTGGTTCCTTCCTTACAGGTGGAAGAAGCACTCCTATAGACGGACTTGATTCTGATAACATCGGATTCATGAGTGACAGTGATGTTTCAAATGAAGCTGCAGCGGACTATATTTCAGCTAATTATTTTGATACTACAAACCTTAAGTGGGAGCAGGATGGAGACAAGTATCTGCTTTCACTTCCTGATGCTCAGTGGGATCTTGTTCATGCTATAGATATGAACATGTTCTATGATGACGGAGAAGGCTATGTAGATATGGGTCTCGATAATGTATATGATGTTGAGGACGGTAAGCTTGTCGCATCAACAGACAGAACCTGGCTTGCTATAGACAGTCAGCCTGTTGCTTACTACAGAGAATCAACAGAGGATGATGGTGAGAATTATACAATCACAGGTCGAGTTCCTGCCATGATAGATGATGAGAGAGTGAATATAATACTTGTATTCGATAATGCTCATCCACATGGATATATAGCAGGAGCAGCTCCTTTCTGTACTGATGATGAGAACCCTATAGAAGGAAAGACAATAACAGAGATTCCTGAGGGAACAAGTATACAGTTCCTGTGTGACTTCTACTCATATGAGGGAGTTTACCAGGATACCTATAAGCTCGGCGAGCCTGTAATATATGAACCGGATATTCTTATCAGTAATACTGACGTAGGAACAGGTCCGATTAAGATAACATACAGATTCACTGATATTTATAATCAGGAGTACTGGACAGAAGCTATCGATAAGTAAATGAATCGAGAGTTGTGGGGGCTCAGCGTATGAAACAGATACTGATCAATATTTATAATCATACGGAATTTAAAAAAGATATCGAGAAGGCGAAGAGAGAGCTTGCCAGGGGAAAGTATAAGAGCAAGCTGCTCCATGTATACAGCGGCATTGAAGATGCAAGTGAAATACGTTCGTATTTGAGGATGCTTATTGATGAACTTCCGGGCATTCCTATGGTTGGAACTCTCTCTGCAGGAGAGATAATCGAAGATGAGATTCCGCCTAAAGGTATGGTTGCAACGCTCATGCTGTTTAAACAATCAGAAGCTCGTGTTCTCAGATATATAGATGTCAAGGACAATGAGAAGAACACCGGTGAGATGATAGTTAAGGAAGTCTCGGGCATTGAGAATGTTCAGTCGGTAGAGCTTCTTATGCCGGGAACGGAATTCAATACAGCGGCATTTCTGAATGAACTCGAAGCCCTTCCTAACGAAGTATCTGTGTTTGGCGGATACTCCGGTGGTCACAGCCTGGATAAGAGTGAGCATTTCATTTTCAATTATGACGGAATTGATTTCGATGCGGTTTATGCCATAGTTTATTCCGGAAAGAACCTTCATGTTGATGTTGAGAAGTCGGCGGGCTGGGAGAAACTTGGTAGGCCTTTCAAGATAACAAAGGCAGACGGAAACAGGCTGATGGAAATAAACGGAAAGCCTGCTATAGAGGTATATGATAAATATCTTCATATAGGTGCCGGTGATAATTTCGCAGAAGAAACCTTCGAGTTTCCGCTCGATGCGAGTATGGATAATGAGGAACTTCTTCGTCATACCATAACTGTAGAAGACGACGGAACACTTCTCCTGGCCGGATATGTTCAGGAAGGAATGGATATATATCTTTCATACGGTAATCCGGATTCCATAGTGGATATGGTTAATCACAGACTCATAGCCATGGCGGATTTTGAACCTGAGGTTGTGCTTCTATATTCATGTTCCGTAAGAAAGTCGTTCTGGGAGAGCTTCGCTGAGATAGAGGTCAGGCCTTTCCAGGAGATTGCGGAGACAGCCGGATTCTATACATGGGGTGAAGTTAAGAGAAATCCTGAAAATGGAAAGCTCTATGAATACAATATCACCATGCTTTCAGTAGGAATGAGAGAAGGCGATAAGAAGGGCAAGATTACAAACTACCCTATAGTTGATGATTCAGTTCTTAAAGGTCAGGCTTCGCTTCTGAAGAGACTTACCAAGCTTGTTTCATCTACGACGTCTGAACTTCAGAAAGCATTCGATCAGATGAGTGAGCTTAACAGAAGACTTCGACGTATGGCTGATTATGACGATCTTACATCTATATTCAACAGACGTAAGATAGAAGAAGTTATAAATGCAAGGCTGAACAATGCTTCTCATAAGAATTCAACTGCAGTACTCATGATGATGGATATAGATCATTTCAAGGACGTCAACGACACATTTGGACACAGAGTCGGAGATGAAGTCCTGGTGGAGTTTGCAGGAATACTTGATGAAACGGTTAAGCTTCGCAATGGAAATGTAGGAAGATGGGGCGGCGAGGAATTCGTAGCTATCATACCGGATATCGATGAGGAGGCAGGTTATAACTTCGCTGAGTCTCTTCGAAAGAAGGTTGAAGAGCATGTGTTCCCTGATGTTGAAAGGATTACGGTCAGTATCGGAATGATATGTTCTGATGGTAAGGGTAACCGTCAGGAGAATTATACTAAGGTTGATAATGCTCTGTACTCTGCAAAAGAAGCAGGAAGAAACAGAACAGTTGTAGCATAAAAGGGGATTATATTAAATAGGAGGTACGTTATTATGTTTGAACAGGTAAAACTTGAGTATGGGATGGATGCATTGGAACCGGTGATCGATACTCTCACAGTAGAGACTCATTATGGCAAGCATCATGCAAATTACACCAATACACTCAACACTCTTGCAGAGAAGGCAGGAGTAGCTGACATGGATATAGTTGAGCTGCTCGGTTCTCTCGATAAGATAGAGGATGAGACTCTCAGAAAGGGTATAAGAAATAACGGCGGCGGTTATTATAACCACAATCTTTATTTTGCAGCATTTTCACCTGATGGTCCAAGAACTCCTGTAGGAAAACTTGCTGAAAAGATTGATGAAACATTCGGAAGCTTCGATGCATTTGTAGAGAAGATGTCTGCTGCAGCTGCAGGACAGTTTGGTTCAGGCTGGGCATTTCTTTCAGCTAATAAAGCGGGAGAGCTTATGCTGTCTGCTTCTCCAAACCAGGACAATCCTATAAGTGAAGGAACTGATTTCATACCTATACTCGCACTTGATGTTTGGGAGCATGCTTATTACCTTAAGTATAAGAATCTCAGACCTGCTTATATCAAAGAGTACTGGAGTATAGTAGACTGGAACAAGGTTCTGGCAAATTATGAAGCAATAGTTGGATAGTAACAATATATGACGGCCTGATACTTTTATCAGGCTGTCATCTTTAGATGGAGGCAGATTCATGAAGAAGGTTGTGAGTTTTAAATCCTGTGACGGGATAAATACAATCCATGCTGTAGCCTGGCTGCCGGAGGGTGAGCCAAAGGCTGTGCTTCAGATTGTGCATGGAATGGTTGAGTATATAGAGAGATATGAAGAGTTTGCTGAATACATGAATTCTCAGGGGTTCATAGTTGTCGGACATGATCATCTGGGACATGGAGAGTCAGTGCAGACAGAAGAAGACTGGGGCTATATAGCTGAAGTGAATCCCTCTGCCAAGCTCGTTGAGGATATCAGAAGAGTATATGTCGGGGCAAAGAAGAAGTTCGAGGGACTTCCATACTTTCTGCTCGGGCACAGCATGGGTTCATATCTTGTAAGAAAATATATAACTGTATACGGAAATGACCTTACCGGAATAATCCTTACCGGAACAGGTACAGAGAGTAAAGCTACTACCAAAGCAGGACTTATGGTTATCAGAGCACTTACAAAGAAGTATGGTTCCAGATACAGAAGTGATTTCGTACGTGAACTCATGTATACTTCTCCTTATAAGCTTTATGACCTTAATGGTATTGACCCGGAAAGAGGATGGATAACCAGAGATCCTGAGATAACCAAGAAGTATTATTCGGATCCGAAATGTACATTTACATTTACTTTAAATGGATATGAAGCACTTGTCTCTACAGTTGATTTTGTATGTGATAAGAAGAATATTGCAAAGATACCAAGAAAGGTTCCGCTTCTCATCGCATCCGGTGATATGGATCCGGTTGGAAATCTCGGAAAGGGCGTTAAAGAATTCTATAATGAGGTTGTTAAGACCGGAAAGATGAATGTTGAATGTAAGCTGTTTCCTGAGGCAAGGCATGAGATACTGAATGAGATCAATCGTGAGGATGTTTATGCATTCCTCAGAGATTGGATGCTGAATCTTTTATAGTTTTTGGAGTTTTGTATGAGAGTTACTATAAGCTGTGTTGGAAAAGTGAAAGAAAAATCATTTAGGGAAATGATAGATGAATACAGTAAGCGGCTCTCGAGATATTGCAAGCTTGATGTGGTTGAGGTTCAGGATGAGAAGACCGGGGAGAATATGAGTCCGGTTGAAGAGGATGCAGTTAAGAAGAAGGAAGCGGAGAGACTCCTTCAGCATATTCCGGAAGATGCTTATGTGATAGCTCTGGCGATTGAGGGAAAAGAACTCTCGAGTGTGGAACTGTCAAAGCATATTGAGGAACTGGGAATATCCGGAAGGAGCCATATAGTATTTGTCATAGGTGGTTCACTGGGACTTCATGAATCAGTCATGAAGAGAGCAGAGTACAGTCTTTCATTTGGAAGGATGACATTCCCTCACCAGCTTATGAGAGTTATTCTTCTTGAACAGATTTACAGATCTTTCAGAATTATGAAGAATGAGCCTTATCATAAATAAATGGATTTGGTTTACAATTGGTAAAAAACTTGACATTATTAAGTTTAAGAGTATTATATTACTTCTATGGGATATAATACTCTTAACTTTTTTATATATTCCATGTGTAACTCATTGATTTTTAGATTGTGCAGGTAGGTTAAAATTATGGAAAAAAATATTCCTGAGATTTATGGAAGTCTGGTATTTAATGATACTGTCATGAGGAAGAAACTTCCGAAGGACATTTATAAGGCTCTTAAGAGAACCATTGAGAACAATACTCACTTAGAGCTGGATGTTGCAAATGCTGTTGCAGTTGCCATGAAGGAATGGGCAGTTGATAACGGAGCGACACATTTCACACATTGGTTCCAGCCTATGACAGGATATACGGCTGAAAAGCATGACAGCTTCGTAACACCGACAGGTGATGGACAGGTTATCATGGACTTTTCAGGTAAGATGCTCATTAAGGGCGAACCGGATGCGTCAAGTTTCCCATCAGGCGGTCTTCGCGCTACATTTGAAGCAAGAGGATATACAGCATGGGATCCGACATCGCCGGCATTTATCAAGGATCAGACTCTCTTCATACCTACAGCTTTCTGTTCATATACAGGAGAAGCTCTTGATAAGAAGACACCGCTTCTTCGTTCTATGGAAGCTATTTCCAGAGAGGCTGCGAAGATTCTCGGACTCCTTGGTGTGAATGATGTGAAGAATGTTCATACAACTGTAGGTGCTGAGCAGGAATATTTCCTTGTAGATAAAGATTATTACAGAAAGAGAAAGGATCTCATCTTTACAGGAAGAACTCTTCTTGGAGCTATGCCTCCTAAGGGTCAGGAGATGGAGGATCATTATTTCGGTGTTCTTAAGCCAAGGGTTTCTGCATTCATGCATGAGCTTGATGAGGAACTCTGGAAGCTTGGAGTTCCGGCAAAGACGAAGCATAATGAGGTTGCACCGTCACAGCACGAGCTTGCTCCTGTTTTTGATACAACTAACGTGGCTGTTGACCACAACCAGCTCACCATGGAAATAATGAAGAAGGTTGCAGATAAGCATAACCTTACATGCCTTCTGCATGAGAAACCATTTGAGGGTATAAATGGATCGGGTAAGCACAATAACTGGTCGCTGATCACTGATAAGGGTCAGAATCTGCTTGATCCGGGCAAGACACCTGCAGAGAATAATCAGTTTCTGCTTTTCCTTGCTGCTGTTATAAGAGCGGTGGATGAGCATGCAGACCTTATGAGAATATCAGCTGCAAGTGCAGGAAATGATCACAGACTTGGTGCTGACGAGGCACCGCCTGCTATTATTTCAATTTTCCTTGGAGATGAGCTTTCAGCTATTCTTGATTCTATTGAAAATGATACTTATTTCAAGCAGCATAAGGCTGTTCAGATGGAAACAGGTGCCAGCGTACTTCCTCATTTCAGGAAGGATACAACTGACAGAAACAGAACATCACCTTTTGCATTTACAGGAAATAAGTTCGAGTTCAGATCGCTTGGTTCAGGTGCATCTGTTGCAACTCCGAACATCATATTAAATACAGCAGTTGCCGATGTGCTTTCAGATTTCTATGAGGAACTTAAGGATGTTCCTGAAGAGGAAATGGATGAGAAGGTAAATGAACTTATCAAGAAGACTATTTCAGAGCATAAGCGAGTTATCTTTAATGGCGACGGATATACTGAGGAATGGGTTGAAGAAGCAGCAAAACGCGGACTTCTGAATCTTCCTACAACACCGGATGCACTTCCTTACTTTAAGTCAGAGAAGAATATCGAGCTTTTCAAGAAACATGGAATATTTACAGAGTCAGAGGTTCTTTCAAGATACGAGATACTTCTCGAGAATTACTGCAAGACTATTCATATAGAAGGACTTACTCTTTCAAGTATGGTAAGGCATGATTTCCTTCCTTCAATAACAAAGTTCACTAACAGACTTGCAGAGTCTATCAAGCATAAGAAAGAAATACTTGGTTATGCCAGCGAAGGTGAGACAGAGGTTCTTGGAATCATTGCAAAGAATTACGATGATATTTACAGGATCACCAAGAAACTTGATGAAGATATAGTTGCTGTTGAGAAGATTAAGGACTTCCAGAAGAAGGCTGAAGCATATAAGGATATCATACTTGTAGATATGCGTGATATCAGAAAGATAGCTGACGAGACAGAGAAGCTCCTCCCTGAGGATATACTTCCATATCCTAATTACGAACAGCTTCTGTTCTCTGTATACTAAAAATCAATGAGACGGTTTTAAATGATTAAGAAGCATTTAGAACCGTCTCTGCTTTTTTTCTATAGGATATTTTGTGTTATTTATTAATTTTAGGTAAAGTGGTATACCATGGGTTGAATAATAGTAAGTACAATGATATAATATCAGATTGTTATAAGACTAGGTTTATTGTTTTGACTAATACTCAGCCAATCAGGAGGCAGCAAATTGTATTTCAGTAAGCAAAGTGTTAAGAAGAAGCAGGGAAAACTTCAGGGCAAGACACAGAAGTATGAGAGAAGAGGACTTGTAAGCGGATTCAAGATGGTTCTGGTTGCAATTCTTTTTGTGATCGTAGTTCTTGCAGGAGCCGGTTTCGGTATGTTTAAGGGCATTCTTGATGATGCGCCGGATATCTCTACTATCAATATCAAACCGAAGGGCTTTAAGTCGGTCATTTATGATCAGGATGGCCACGAAAAACTGTCACTTTCCACAGCTAATTCGAACAGAATCTATGTATACTATGACGAGATATCGCAGCCTGCCAAGGATGCATTCGTTGCTATAGAGGACGAGAGATTCTGGACTCATAACGGAATAGATATCAGAGGTATAGGACGTGCTTTCTATGAGGATGTTAAAAACAGAAATACTCATCAGGGTGCAAGTACTATAACACAGCAGCTCATTAAGAACCAGGTATTCAATGTAGGTCTTAATGAAACAACTCTGGATTCTATAGAGCGTAAGGTTCAGGAGCAGTATCTTGCTATAGAGCTTGAAAAGATTTACAGCAAGGAACAGATACTTGAGTATTATCTGAACACTATTTATCTTGGACAGGGTGTTAACGGAGTTGAGGCAGCTGCACAGATGTACTTCGATAAGTCCGCCAAGGATCTTACCGTATCAGAAGCTTCGGTAATTGCATCTATTACTCAGAATCCATACAGTTATAATCCTGTATTATATCCTGAGAAAAATGTAAAGAGACGTACGAAATGTCTCGATAAGATGGTTGAGCTTGGATTCATTACGGAAGCAGAAGCAAAGGCAGCCAAAGAGGATACAATCTACGACACCATTAAGCGTGTTCATGAGAATAAAGAAGAGACCAAGAAGGTAATCAATTCATATTATGATGATGCACTTCTGCGTGCTCTTGCAGGCGACTTTATGGAAATGTATGACATGACCAAAGAAGAAGCCTTCAACGAAGTATACACCGGTGGTTACAGTATTTATTCAGTTCAGGATGATGACATGCAGAAGATAGCAGATACTGTTCTGAATGATCCACAGTACTATCCGAAGACTTCGCTCATGCTCGATTATCAGCTTACACTTGTTGATAATGATGGAAAGAATGTGAACTACGGAACACATCATGTTCTTACTTATTTCCATGAGCAGGGTGATACTAAGTTTGATGAATACTTTGCAACGGAACAGGAAGCCAGAGATGCGGCAACAAAATTCCGTGATGCAATGATACAGCAGACAGGTTATAAGTATCTTGATGAGAATTTCAAATGTACTTATCAGCCTCAGTCATCTATGACGATCATAGATCAGAGTACCGGTTACATTAAGGCTATCGTAGGCGGACGTGGTGAAAAGACAGATAACCTTGGCTTCTGCCGAGCAACACGTGCCATGAGACAGCCGGGTTCATGTTTCAAGACTCTGGCAGCATTCCTGCCATACATCGATACCGGTGGATGCCTTGCTTGCGGATTCACAGATGAACCTTATAAATATGCAAATGGACGAGATGTAAAGAACTGGTATTCAGGATATCGTGGTTACGGTAGCATCAGAGAAGCAATCAAGAATTCCATGAATATCGTTGCTGTTAAATCCATAACTGAAGTAACGCCTGAGGTTTCATTTGATTATCTTCAGAAGCTTGGATTTACAACTCTGGTAGATAAACAGGTAACAAGTGACGGACTTGTTCTGTCAGATATAAACCAGGCTATGGCGCTCGGTGGTCTTACTAACGGTGTTACCAATCTTGAGATTACAGCTGCTTATGCAGCAATAGCAAATAACGGAGTTTATATTAAGCCGGTTTACTATTCAAAGGTCGTTGACCATGATGGTAATACGGTTATAGATAATACAACAACCGGCGGAAGAGAGAAGCGTGTCATACGTGCAACTACAGCATATCAGCTTACTGACGCTATGAAGGATGTTATCTCATCCGGTACAGGTACTCCTGCAAGACTTAAAGGAACCAATATGCCTGTTGCAGGTAAGACAGGTACAACAACCCATAACTATGACCTCTGGTTCTGTGGATATACACCATATCTTACATGTTCTATCTGGAGAGGCTTTGACAGCCCTGAGAATATGGGAAGTATCAATACCCACAAAGAGATGTGGTCACAGGTAATGAGCCAGATCATAGAACTTAAGCAGTACGATACGAGCAAAAACTGGGAAGTTCCGGAAGGACTTGTAAAGACTAACATCTGTAAGATTTCAAATCTTAAACCGGGTAGCGGATGTCAGACCAATTATGACTGGTGTGATAAGGACTTTATACCTTCCAAAGCTTGTTCAGGACATATTACTCTCAGAATATGTCTGGATTCATATGAGTGCGCTACAGAGAATTGTGAGAATGTCGGTTCATTCCTTGTTGAGTATGACGAAAATGGTAACTTTGTTCTCGTCGGAGCTACATTCCCATATGACAGCTCGATAATGAATACAACATGTCATCTTCATCCGGAATCAGCAGGCTACAAGATTAGCACAAGCGCCGGAGAGGGAGGAAGTATTACGCCAACCACTGAAATAAAAGAAGGCGAGTCATTTACAGTTAATATCACTCCTAATGCGGGTTACAGTATATCAGTTGTATACGTTGATGGAACGGATGTTGGAGCAGTGAGTTCATTTACATTCAATGAAGTAAGTATGGATCATACTATTTCAGCAACATTTGTCGCTAATGGGCAGCAGCCGGCTCCACCACCGCCACCGACGGAGCAGCCGACGGAGGCACCAACTGAGGCACCGACGGATGCACCGACGGATCCACCGCCTGAGGGAAATTAATTTAGAGATGCAGATACAGCATGAGGAATCCTGAGGATTCCTTGTGCTGTTTTTTTTCGTAATCAGGGGGGTAAATGATGAGTATTAATGTTTTGTTGTATGAAGATCGTGAGGAGTCAATAAAAAAGATCGTCAGTATGGTCAAGAGAATATCAGATAATATTCATGTGCTTATTGGACGCTCAAAAGAAAGATTTAATACATTGCTGTTTGAGTATGATATCTGCTTTTTTATTATATCCACGAGCCTTATGAGCGATGAGGGGAAAAGGGCGTCGGGTTATGAAATGGCATCCGTGCTTAGGAGTATTAGGAGATACAGATTTTCTGATATCATCTTTGTTTCCTATGATATGGATACGGAGTATATAGCATACAATCACTTTGGATGTTTCAGAATCTTAGATTCATCCTCAAAGGATAATATGCTAAGAATGACTTTGTCCGATGTGTATATGAAATTCAGGACTCAGTATTTGAACAGCCCGATTGTGAATAAAATGTATGTTACGAATCACAGGGGCAGAGTGAATATGTTTCGTATCGGAGATATTATCTGGTTGGAGATACACAGGAAGTATTGCATCATTTATACCGAGAAAGATGAGATTGAACTGTACAGGAATGAGTTTCCTGTATCTGATGAGGATCTTGGGAGATATTTTCTGCTTTGTAACAGAAGTGACTATGTGAGTTTTTCTCGGATATCAAGTGTCAGAAAGAAGGAAAGAGAACTTGAGATAAGAAACTTTGATATGAGTATCAGAATATCAGATTCCGGGATGAAACGCCTCAGAGAATATCTTATCGGAATTGGTGAGATTATTAACTGATGAATGTGACATTATAGTTTTTCAGGCGTGGTATTGAAAGGGTGCAGGGGTAACTCTTGTCATTGCCAAGTTGCTGAAATGTATATATAATAGTAACTGTTCATGTGTCAGAACGTGGACAGTTACTTTGTTGTGTAATGAAGAATAATTACACAAGAATAAGGAGGAAATCATAGTGATAAGTAAACTCATAGATGGAATAGTAAAGAAACAGGCACCTGTTGTAGTTGGGCTTGATCCACAGCTTTCATTCATACCTTCATTTATATTAGAGAAGGCTTATTCAGAAAAGGGAAAGACACTTGAAGCAATAGGTGATGCAATTTTTGAATATAATAAAGGAATTGTTGAGGCAACCTATGACCTTATACCTGCAGTTAAGCCTCAGATAGCTATGTATGAGAATTTCGGTATTCCGGGGCTTATAGCTTTCAAGAAGACCGTAGATCTTTGTAAAGAGAAAGGGCTTGTTGTTATCGGTGATATCAAGAGGGGTGACATAGGTTCAACATCCACTGCTTATGCAGTAGGTCATATAGGAAAGGTTGATATAGGAGGAACAGTTGTCGCTCCATTTGACGAGGATATAGTTACTGTTAATCCTTATCTTGGTTCAGATGGCGTTAAGCCTTTCATAGATGTCTGCAACGAATGTGATAAGGGCATCTTTGTTCTGGTTAAGACGTCCAATCCTTCTTCCGGTGAATTCCAGGATCGTGAGGTTGATGGAAAGCCGCTTTATGAGATAGTAGGTGAGATGGTTGATAAGTGGGGCGCTGACAGTATGGACGGAAATTACAGTAACGTCGGTGCAGTAGTTGGTGCTACTTATCCTGAGATGGGCAAGATACTTCGTGATATCATGCCTAAGGCATATATCCTTGTTCCGGGCTATGGTGCTCAGGGTGGTAAGGGTAAGGATCTCACTCACTTCTTCAATAGTGACGGACTTGGCGCAATAGTCAATTCTTCCAGAGGTATAATAGCTGCTTATAAGCAGGAGAAGTATGCGAGCTTCGGTGAGACAGGATATGCAGATGCCTCGAGAGCGGCAGTAATCGATATGATCGAAGATATTAATGGGGCTATAAGGTGATAAAATGGCAAAGGTTATAAGAGAATGTAAGGTTGTGAGCACAGATAAACTGGCAAGTGATGTCTTCAGTCTGTTGCTCGATGCAAAGGATATAGTCAGTACTGCCGTTCCGGGGCAGTTCGTATCTGTTTATTCGAATTCGGCTGACAGGATGCTTCCTCGTCCTATCAGTATATGCGACACTGACAAGTCTGCCGGAACACTCAGACTGGTATACAGAGTCGTTGGTGCCGGAACGAAAGAGTTCAGTGAGCTGAAACAGGGCGATACTGTCAGGGTTCTGGGACCGATAGGAAACGGATATACTCTTGAGGGGAATTCTGCAATACTATTTGGAGGCGGTATCGGTATACCTCCTATGGTCAAACTGGCAAAAGCACTTCATGAAAATGGAATGTCCAGGGAGAATCTTCATGTGGTTCTTGGATTCAGAGATGAAAGCTTCCTTCTTGATGAGTTTTCCGATATAGCAACAGTTCATATCTCAAGTGACATGGGAACCATAGGTATGAAGGGTAATGCAGTTCAGCTTGCTGAAGCAGAGAATCTTGTAGCTGATGTGATATATGCATGTGGTCCTAAACCTATGCTCCGTGCAGTTAAGAACTTTGCTGAGGCAAGAGATATAAAGGCATATCTAAGCCTTGAAGAACGTATGGCCTGTGGAGTCGGAGCATGCCTTGCCTGTGTATGTGAGAGTAAGGATGTAGATGATCATTCAAAGGTTCATAATAAGAGGGTCTGCGTTGACGGACCTGTGTTTACAGCTGACGAGGTTGTGCTTTAGGAACTATATTTGAAAATATAAACTTTGTTACGTGAAAGAGTAAAAACATGGCAGATTTAAGTATTAATATAGCAGGCGTAGAATGGAAGAATCCTGTTACAGTCGCATCAGGGACCTTTGGTTCGGGTATGGAATATGACGAGATGATAGATGTGTCCAGGCTTGGCGCTGTAACTACAAAGGGAGTTGCAAATGTACCGTGGGCAGGTAATCCTGTGCCGAGAGTTGCGGAAGTGAAGAGCGGCATGATGAATGCCATAGGTCTTCAGAATCCGGGTATCGATACATTTATCAAAAGAGATCTTGAATTCCTTTATGGTAAAGATACCAGGATCATAGTAAATGTATGCGGTAAGAGTGAGTCTGACTACATCGAAGTGGTTGAGAGACTTGCTGATACGGATGTAGATATGCTGGAGATCAATGTATCGTGTCCGAATGTCAAAGAGGGCGGTATTGCCTTCGGACAGGATCCAAAGGCGCTGGCTCATATAACCGAAGAAGTTAAAAATCGTGCTAAGCAGCCGATAATCATGAAGCTTTCACCAAATGTAACGAGTATTTCGGAGATGGCAATTGCGGCTGAAAGTGCAGGAGCAGATGTTCTTTCACTTATTAATACGATAACCGGAATGAAGATAGATATAGAAAGAAAGACATTTGCACTGGCCAACAGGACAGGTGGTGTTTCAGGACCTTGTATCAAACCAATCGCTGTGAGAATGGTATATGAGGTATGTAAGGCGGTTAAGATACCTGTCATCGGAATGGGCGGAATCGCAACATGGGAAGATGCAGTTGAGTTCATTATGGCGGGAGCTACAGCAGTTTCTGTAGGAACAGCTAACTTCCATGACCCTGAAGCAAGCATTAAGATTATTGATGGAATAGAGAAGTATATGGACAGCCACGGTATAAGCTCTCTTGATGAGATACGTGGAGTTGTATTGTAAAAATGAAACGTAAAGATAAGAGTAAAAAGCTTATAAGATACAGATTTGCAGACGAGCTTCTGTCACAGGATACGAAGATATCATTTGTGGCAGGAGTTATCGCAGCTGCATTTCTTTTGGTATCTGTAATCATTGGTATTGCTAAGAAAGGAAATGCAGGTGATTACGTAGGCATGCTTCTTGGCATATCCATGGTACTTTCTGTGACAGGGATAATCTTCGGATTTATTGCATTCCGTGATGTCAGTGGAAGTAATAATGGAAAGAGATATGCTATTGAGATGAACACAGCAGTGCTGATACTGCTTGTAATTTTGATGATATTATGACATGTTTGCCGGACAGGAGCATTATTAAACAGGAGAAACTAAAGCATGATGAATGATATAAATGAAAGACTTCTTTTATCACAGGCCAGGATTGCGGAGATTAAAAATGATACTATGCCGAATCCGAGGTACTGTGATTTTTTTGTAATTGCAGCGGAATACATTGAATTTGTTTTAGATGTACGTGAGAAGCTTGGCAAAGATGGAGTGTATAGCGGTGAACTGGAACTTGAAGAGCTGAATGAAAAACTGTTTTTTGGACTCAGTGAGGATTATGGTGATGGATTCATTATAGATGCACCATATTTCAATTCGTTTGCAAATCCTGATCATGCAGATATTGTATTCGGTACATTTACACCTTATATATGCTTTCTTACTGCAGAACTTCACAACCTTCCCCAGCTTATATATGATGGGAAGGACGAGGCTGTGACTATACTTCTTGAACTGTTTCTTGAAATATATAACCTCTTTCTTATGGATGCATCACCACTTCTTAAGTCAGTCAGGGATGCAGTGTATTTCTATGCCTTTGATTATGCTGAATATTTCCTTATGGACAGAACAAGAGAAATGTTTGTTCCTGAGACAGGGCTGATATATGACATAGTCATGAATGCTGATCTCAGTGACACGTCATATCTTTACAGGTACGGAGAGAATATAAGCTACAGCGAGCTGGAGCTTGCAGAGTTCATGAATACTCTTTCTGATGAAGAGATAGAGAGCATGGCCTCAACCTTTACGCAGGGAATGAGGCGGGGGTTCACAAGCATGAATGTGGATTTCGACAGCAGGGAGACTGTAAGTATCAGATTCTTTATTGGACAGGAGAGACTGGTCAGAGCGGCTGTGAAGCAGTTTAAAGATATGGGTCTTAAGGCAATTCTTTCTCGTTATGCTGTAGGTCGTGTGGTCCGTCACGGAATAACTAAACAGGGCTGTGAGAACCTTTCGGTATTCCGCCAGTTTGAATATGATCATCGGATGGACGACAGCCTTTTCCTTGATCGTAAGTATATGGAACGTAAGATATCAGCGGCACGTGCTGCATATGAGGAATACGCAGATTATATGTCTGTTTATGGTGGACCTGCAGTTATCGAGACATTTGGCGAAGAGGATTTTGAACCCGTCAGCAAGGATACAGCATGTAAATACACGGATGAACAGAAAAAGCTCAGTACTGAACTTACGAGCAGTATGGGACTTCTTAGGGAAGAGTATCTGCCGGGTGACAGCTACAGCTTCACTATCATTTCATTTCCTGTTCCTGATATCGGAGATGACTTTAATGAAATCTTCCGCGATACCGTGAAGATAAACACGTTGCCGAATGATAAATATGTGGGTCTGCAACAGACAATAATCGATACATTTGACCGTGCATCATATGTAAAGGTCGAAGGAACCCATGGAAATAAAACAGATATGAAGGTTATCATGCACCGCCTGGAGAATCCGGATGAAGAGACTCAGTTTGAGAACTGCGTAGCTGATGTGAATATTCCGCTTGGAGAAGTGTTTACTTCACCGGTTCTGAAGGGGACGGGAGGAACGCTTCATGTCAGCAGTGTATATATAAATGGATTGCAGTTCAAAGATCTCATTATGACTTTTAAAGATGGAATGGTCGAGTCATATACCTGCAGTAATTTTGACGAAGAAGAGAAGAACAAGGGCTTTATAGATGACAACATACTCTTCAATCACAGTACACTTCCTCTCGGGGAGTTTGCTATAGGAACGAATACTTATGCTTATGAGATGGGAAGGAAGTATGACATTATGCGTAAGCTTCCGATACTCATAATAGAGAAGACCGGACCGCATTTTGCAGTCGGAGATACCTGCTACAGCCATGCTGAGGACACGAAGGTTTATAATCCGAATGGCAAGGAGATAATCTCGAGGGAGAATGACTTTTCACTGCTTCGTGATACTGAGCCGGAGAAAGCTTATTTCAACTGCCATACAGATATTACTATTCCGTTTGATGAGCTTGGACGGCTTTATGCGGTTAATGAGGATGGAACAGAGGTTGACATAATTCGGGACGGAAGATTTGTACTCCCGGGCACCGAAGGGTTAAATGAAGGTTTTGGTTCGTAGAAACGATCCGTTGTTTTTGGGGGAAACGGCATGCATATAATTGATATTATCAAAAAGAAGAGAGATGGGGGTAAACTCACGAAGGATGAGATAGAATTCTTTGTGAAAGGGGTTACTGATGGAAGCATACCTGATTATCAGGCTTCTTCACTTCTTATGGCCATATATCTGAATGGGATGGATATAGAAGAAACTACATTTCTCACGATAGCAATGGCTGAGAGCGGAGATATGCTTGATCTGTCTGCCATAAATGGCACTGTTATAGATAAGCATTCTACCGGTGGGGTCGGAGACAAGACAACACTTATTATCGGACCTATACTTGCAGCTCTCGGAGTACATACAGCAAAGATGAGCGGACGAGGACTAGGACATACCGGAGGTACAGTTGATAAACTGGAAAGCATTCCGGGATTTCGTTCGGATCTCAGCGAAGAAGAATTCATAAACACAGTTAATACCGTCGGTTTTTCTGATATAAGTCAGACTAAGAGCCTTGCTCCGGCTGATAAGATTCTCTATGCATTGCGTGATGTGACCGGAACCGTAGAGAATTATTCGCTGATAGCCTCCAGTATCATGAGTAAAAAGCTTGCAGCCGGTGCGGACGGCATAGTCCTTGATGTTAAGACCGGAAATGGAGCGTTCATGAAAGATGAGGATTCCTCTGAGAAGCTAGCGAAGGTTATGGTGGATATAGGTAATAATGCGGGCAGAAAGACGGTTGCTCTGATAACTGATATGAATGAACCACTTGGACGTTATGTCGGTAATACACTGGAAGTTATGGAAGCTATAGAGGTACTGAAAGGCAGAGGAGAAGAGAGACTTACGGAAGTCAGCAAAGCCCTTGCAGTTGAAATGCTGAAAGTGGCAGGAGTATCTGATTCTGAAAAAGCTTCTGCCGATGTTGAGAGAGTCATAAAAGATGGAGCTGCACTCCAAAAGTTCCGTGATTTTGTCAGTGCACAGGGTGGTAATCCGGATATTACTGAAGACTTAAGCCTTCTTGGAGAGGCAAAGTATAAAGTGGATGTTTATTTGACGGACAGTACCGACAAAGAAGGATGTGTCATGTCAGATGATAATATAAACGGAGTTTATATATCAGCATGTGATACCGAGAAAATCGGCCTTGCTGTAACAGCACTTGGTGGTGGCCGTGAGAAACTGGATGATGTTATTGATCCTGTGGTTGGAATAGAGATAAGAAAGAGAATCGGTGAAACTATATCAAAGGATGAACCTATAGCTGTCATATATGCAAATAATAAGGAGAAAGCAGAAGAGGCAGCCGGGCTTGTTAAGTCAGCATACACAATTTCTTTAGAAAAACCGGTGACACGTGAGCCTATAATAAAAAGAATATCTTAAGATTCTGAAGTCCGGAGACGGACATTTGGTTCTTGAAAGAAAGTAGTAGCTGGTTTATAATTAGAAACGATTGAACAAGGCAACAAACTCACACATTATAAGGAGGAGTAACAAATATGGGGATTTTATCAAGATTCAAAGACATTATGGCATCTAACATCAATGCTCTTCTTGACAAAGCAGAAGATCCTGAGAAGATGATCGACCAGACAATGCGTAATCTTACCAGAGACCTTGCTAAGGTTAAGGAAGAGACAGCTGCTGTTATGGCAGATGAGAAGAGAGCAAAGAGAGATCTCGATGAGTGTACAGAAGAGATCGCTAAGATGCAGGCTTATGCTGAGAAGGCTGTTGTATCAGGAAATGATGCAGATGCAGCTAAGTTCCTTCAGGAGAAGGCAAGACTTACAACAAAGCAGCAGAGCTTACAGCAGGCTTATGATGTATCTGCAGCAAATGCTATGAAGATGAGACAGATGCACGACAAGCTTGTTTCTGATATAAATGAACTTGATTCAAGAAGAGATGCAATTAAGGCTAAGATCAGAGTTGCTAAGGCTCAGCAGAAGATCAACGATATGACTTCAAGCGTTGATTCTACATCCAGCATTGCTGCATTCGAGAGAATGGAAGCTAAGGCTGATGCTATGCTTGATATAGCAAATGCAACAACAGATCTTATTTCAAATGGACCGGGCAATCAGATTGATGATCTTGCTCAGAAGTATGAAGCTTCTCCTGATGCAGCCGTTCAGGATGAGCTTGCAGCTCTTAAGTCTAAACTCGGAGTTGCTGCTGCAGACGGTGGTGCTGCAGACGGACCTGTTGAGCAGTAAATGCAGGGATTAAATGAAAGGCAAGAAGAGGCCTGCTCCTATGTGGATGGGCCTCTTCTTTTACTTGCCGGAGCGGGCTCCGGTAAAACCAGAGTCATAACCCATCGAATAGCTTATCTCATAGATGAATGTAATGTTAACCCGTACAACATACTGGCCATTACATTTACAAATAAGGCTGCAAACGAGATGCGTGAAAGGGTGGACAGGCTTGTAGGATACGGTTCTGAAAGTGTATGGGTCAGTACATTTCACTCGATGTGCGTGAGAATACTCAGAAGATTCTACGAGAGACTTGGTGGAAGTAATAATTTCTCCATATATGATACAGACGATCAGAAAACAGTTGTAAGAGAAGCAACCAGAAGTCTGGGACTCGATACAAAGCTTTATCCTGAAAAGGGTGTGATAGCTTTCATATCAAAGGCAAAGGAAGAGTACCAGAGCCCGGATGATATGGAAAGATGTGCGTCGGATTTCCGAAGTACAAATCTTGCAAAGATTTATCGTGAGTATCAGAAGCGTATGATAAAGAATAATGCGCTTGACTTTGATGACCTTATTGTAAAGACCATACAGCTTTTTGAACGAAATCCTGACGTTCTTGAGATTTACCAGGAACGTTTCAGATATATAATGGTAGATGAGTATCAGGATACAAATCATACGCAGTTTATTCTTGTGAAGATGCTGGCTGATAAGTATAAGAATCTCTGCGTAGTAGGTGACGACGATCAGTCCATTTATAAATTCAGAGGCGCTGATATCAGCAATATACTTGATTTTGAGAGCGTATATCCGAACGCAAAGGTTATTAAGCTTGAGCAGAACTATCGTTCTACTTCAAATATTCTGAATGCTGCAAATGCAGTTATAAAGAATAATAAAGGACGAAAAGAGAAGCATCTCTGGACTGAAAAGGGAGACGGAACAAGAGTAGTCTACACCCGATATGAGAATGAGTTTATCGAGGCAGAGAAGGTCATGGACAAGATTATGTCTCTGAACGTTAACGGCATTCCACTGTCGGACATGGCAATACTCTACCGAACTAACAATCAGTCTCGTGTTCTTGAAGAAAAAATGATCATGACGAATATCCCTTATAAAATCTACGGGGGACAGAATTTCTATGCCCGTAAGGAAATTAAGGATATTCTTTGTTACCTTAAGATAGTAGACAATTCTGCTGACGGAAGTTCGCTTAAGAGAATCATAAATGTACCGCGACGCGGAATAGGCGATACAACTGTTGAACGCATATCTCAGTTTGCGGCACATAATGATATGTCCATGTACGATGCTATGCATGAGGTTGACAGTATTCCTGAACTCTCAAGAGCTGCTGCAAAGATACATGATTTCATGAATCTTATCAGAGGATTCAAGAGGACTTATATCGAAGATGGTATGACGGAGCTTTTTGATCAGATACTGGAAAAGACAGGGTATAAAAATGAACTGATACTTGAAGGTACTGATGAGGCAAAGGGCAGAATTGAAAACCTGAATGAATTCAGAAATAAGATTGTGCAATATGAACAGGGCGCTGAAGAACCGACTCTTACCGGACTTCTCGAAGAGGTTGCGCTCGTCGCTGATACCGACTCTGATGATGTTGATACTGAAAACGGACATGTATCGCTCATGACTCTTCACAGTGCAAAAGGACTTGAATTCCCATATCTCTTCATAGTGGGAATGGAAGAGAGGCTTTTCCCGAGCGGAATGGCTATTGATTCAGATGACCCTGATGCTGTTGAGGAAGAACGAAGACTCTGCTACGTAGGAATTACCAGAGCCATGAAGGAACTGTATTTAAGTTCCGCCGGATCCAGAATGCTGAACGGAACTCGTACATTTACTGAGGCATCCAGGTTTATAGAGGAGATTCCTGAGGAACTGCTTGAAACCAGAGATGAGTCGCCAAGAAGACGAAGCAGTGCATATGGTGACGGTTACAGTAAACGTGACAGTTTCGACAGTTATGGTGGCGGATATGTATATGGTGGCAGTTCGGCCGGGGCTTCGGGTAAAACAAAGTCATATGGATCAGGAAACAGCGGTTTCAAGGGTGTTAATCCGTATAAGACAGTAAATACGGTCAAGAAGGAGACTGGCAGTTCAGGGACATCATCTGCCGGTGGATTTTCTGTTGATTATGCTGTTGGTGATACTGTACGTCATATCAAGTTTGGAAACGGTGTAGTCAAAGAACTTGTGAAGACCGGAAATGAATATGAGGTTACTGTTGATTTCAGCAGAGTAGGCGAAAAGAGGATGTTTGCATCACTGGCCAAGCTGAAGAAGGTTTAAAGAAAAAAGAAAGAGAAAAGTAACATAATTTTAATCAATTTAGGGTGGCAGTACATCTTGTGATGTGCTATACTAAATATACTATATGATATATGAAAGGTGGACTTACGAATGAAGAAAGAACTTGTTGTTGAGGAGAATCCTATCAATGCAGCAAAGAATGCCATAATCACTATTTCAATCATCGTTGGTATTATCGCTATAATTGCTGGTATCGCACTTGCAGTTTATAAGTATCTTACACCGGATTATCTCGATGATTTTGATGAGTTCGATGATGATTTTGATGATGACTTCTTTGAAGATGATGCAGATATCGCTGAGGATGTTACTCCTGAGGTAGCTGCAGAGTAGTATTGTAATATAAAATTTAACGATACTCCTTTCATAAGAGAGAGTGCTATGTTTGAACTATTCGGCGTGGCACTCTTTTTATGATTATATCTTTATACAAATATTGTGTTGATGATATATGGAGTCAGGTGTATACTCTTCTGGATTCAAAATGATACTTTGATTATTGAACTGTAAGGAGATTGACAAAATGAAAAAGAAGATTTTGGTAACAATGATTACAGCAGCTATGGTTCTTGGTGTAACAGCATGTGGCGGAGCTAAGACTGATACAACAACCGAAGCTACTACAGTTGAAGAAGTGACATCTGAGGTTGGTCTGGCAAATCCCTGGTCTGATGTTGCATCATCAAGTGATGCTGCAGAAGGTGCAGAAGTAGGATATTTTAATGTTCCTGCAGCAGGTACAGAGACAAGCAGCGGACAGATCGGATGGGATGGCTTCAGATACATGAAGGGTATCGCTGAAGCTGATGGATATATAGGAGCTGCTGAGCTGACTGTTCGCAAGGGCCTTAAGCAGGATACGACAGATGTTTCCGGAGATTATAATGAATATAAGTTCAGCTGGAAGGAAACTGTTGGTGATTATGAGATTGACTGCTACGGAAATGAAGATGGAAGAACCATGAAAGCTATCTGGGTTACAAATAACTTCAGCTATTCAATTCTTGTAAGAGGACAGGGCGATGAATCTGATACATATGGACTGGATTCAGAGGTTCTTAAGGCAGTTGCAGCAGAGGTTGAGTAAGTCAAAAAATAAAGGATTAATTAGTTAAAAAAACTGCTTGACTTTTAATGTAAGTTTTTTTATAATAGCGCTTGTGCTTTTGAGAGTAAGGGGTCTTAGCTCAGCTGGGAGAGCATCTGCCTTACAAGCAGAGGGTCACAGGTTCGAGCCCTGTAGGCCCCATCCAATTTCTTAAAAGAGCGCTTATGGCGGGATAGCTCAGTTGGCTAGAGCACGCGGTTCATACCCGCGGTGTCGAGGGTTCAAATCCCCCTCCCGCTATTCCATATAATTAATAATTATATGCTTCAAAATCATTGACACTGAAACAGTGTTTATGTATAATAACTCTTGCTTTACGAAAAGGCTTTAGCCTGAAAGTGAGAGACCGACATCGGGGTGTGGCTCAGCTTGGCTAGAGCGCCTGATTTGGGATCAGGAGGTCGCAGGTTCGAATCCTGTCACCCCGACTCCGATACATTTTAGCATTAATTTGCGGGTGTAGTTCAATGGTAGAACACTAGCCTTCCAAGCTAGATACGTGGGTTCGATTCCCATCACCCGCTTTTCTTGTGTCCGTAGCTCAGCTGGATAGAGCAACGGCCTTCTAAGCCGTGGGTCGGGGGTTCGAATCCCTTCGGGCACAATAGTCCCGATGCACGAAGTGCATCGAGGATCCGAGCGCAGCGAGGACACCTGCGCGAAGCGCAGACATTCTGCTTAGCAGAATCAACACCGCGAAGCGGGGTTGGTGCCAAATGGGCAGGATCGCGCAGCACATATGGCACCGCAAAACAGTTCCGATGCCTAATGCGGGGTTGGTGCCAATTAGTCCCTTATGGGGACTTATTTATTATGGTGGGTATGGCGCAGTTGGCTAGCGCGCCAGATTGTGGCTCTGGAGGCCGTGGGTTCAAGTCCCACTACCCACCCTGCTTTGCAAAGTCAAAGCCTGTAGAAGCCTGGCTTTAGCAACAATGGGCTATAGCCAAGCGGTAAGGCACAGGACTTTGACTCCTGCATTCGTTGGTTCGAATCCAACTAGCCCAGATATTCTGGACCACTAGCTCAGTCGGTAGAGCACTTGACTTTTAATCAAGTTGTCGCGGGTTCGATTCCCGCGTGGTTCACTAAGATGTGAGCAGGAGTACTGCTCACTTATTTTTTTACTCGAAATTTACACATAAAACTATAAAAGATTTTTATACGCGGATATGGCGGAATTGGCAGACGCGCTAGATTTAGGTTCTAGTGGGGTACTCCCGTGCAGGTTCAACTCCTGTTATCCGCACTTATATAAGGCTTATCCACGTATGTGGATAAGCCTTTTTTTGGAGGGGATATTATGGAAAAGGATATTATGCTGAATTTGATCAAAAGTGCATTTACAGCAAGAGAAAATGCGTATGCTGTGTATTCAGATTATAAGGTCGGAGCGGCTGTGCTGGCTGTAGATTCAAATTCCGGAGAGGAAAAGCTTTTTACCGGCTGCAACATTGAAAATGCTTCATATGGTGCAACTAACTGTGCGGAAAGAACGGCTATATTCAAAATGGTCAGTGAAGGATACAGGGTTATTAAAGCTATCGCAGTCGTAGGTGGGGATAGAGAAAATCTTCCTTATCCATGTGGTATATGCAGACAGGTAATATCAGAGTTTGCTGAGTCAAATGATATTCCTGTAATAGTTGCCTCATCCGAAGAAGATTATGAAATAATGCAGTTTGGCGATCTTTTGCCACATAGTTTTTCGCTTTAAATAGGTTGAGTATATCTTGAAAATATATTATCATTCATAGTGGTTATTTACTTATTATTATTAAATGGAGGTATTCATTATGGGTGACGAAAAATTAAAAGGTATGGATGATCATGAACTGTTGGTTGAACTTGTTAAAAGCCAGAGAAAAGATGCTCTTGGACAGAGGATTACAGCGTTTGCAACACTCGGAATATTCGTAGCTGTTGCTATAGCTCTCTGCATTATAGTTCCGAAGGTTACATCAACTATAGATCAGGTTCAGGCTACAATTACAGAGACACAGACACTTGTTGCTGATACACAGTCCACTATCAGTAATATTGATACCATGGTATCTGATGTTGATTCTCTTGTAGTAGAGAATACAGAATCAGTAGGAAAAGCTATGGAAAGTATCAACGGTATTGATTTTGATACACTTAATCAGGGTATAGAGGATCTCGCTGCTGCAGTTGAACCACTTGCAAAGTTTGCTGAGATGTTCAAATAATACATCATTATTAATAATTATTTATAGGAGACAAAAGATTTGGAAAACGCGATCATTGAACTGAAAGGTCTTACGAAGAACTTTGGTGAACTCCAGGTTCTGAAGGGTATAGACCTGACAATCCACGAAAATGAATTCCTGACCCTGCTCGGACCATCAGGATGTGGTAAGACCACTACACTGCGTATCATAGCAGGATTTGAGGAACCATCTTCAGGAGAGGTGCTTTTTGGAGGAGTTGATATATCAAAGGTTCCTTCATACAAGAGAGAAGTAAATACAGTATTTCAGAAGTATGCGCTTTTTCCATTTCTTAATGTCTTTGACAATGTTGCCTTTGGACTTAAGATGAAAAAGATGGATAAGTCACTTATTCAGCATAAGGTAACAGAGATGCTTGATCTGGTAGGACTTGCGGGATATGAGAAGAGAGATGTGACAAGTCTTTCAGGAGGGCAGCAGCAGAGAGTTGCCATAGCCCGTGCGCTTGTAAATGAACCGAAGGTTCTCCTTCTTGATGAGCCTCTTGGAGCTCTGGATGCCAAGCTTAGAAAAGGCATGCAGACAGAACTTAAGAGGATACAAAAAGAAGTAGGCATTACATTTATATTTGTAACACATGATCAGGAAGAAGCTCTTTCAATGTCTGATACTGTAGTTGTTATGAATGAAGGTATCATTCAGCAGGTAGGGAGCCCGGAGGATATCTATAACGAGCCGGAGAACCGTTTTGTTGCCGGATTCATCGGAGAGTCTAATATTATTCCTGCTGTTATGAAGAAGGATCTTCTTGTAAACTTCGATGGATTTGATTTTGAATGTGTCGATAAAGGCTTCAAGGACAATGAAGAGGTTGAGGTGGTTATCCGACCTGAGGACATCGAGATTGTGAAGGCTAAGAAGGCTAAGTTGACAGGTACTGTTAAGTCAGTTGTTTTCCGTGGCGTTCATCATGAGATTGTTGTAGGAACTGACAAAAGAGATTATCTCATCCACACTACAGATTATTATGAACCGGGTCTTTCTGTAGGACTTACATTTGAACCGGATGATATTCACGTTATGTATCGTATGGATTGGGATTAAAAAAATGAGACATTTTACAAAGCTTATAAGACCGTATCTTATATGGTCTGTTATTATCGTCATAGTGCCGCTTCTTATGATTGTTCTTTATGCCTTCACGACCGGAGGCAATCACCTTGTGAACATACAGTTCACTCTTGAGAATTTTAAGAAGATCGGCGAACCTATATATCTTGAAGTCCTGAAGAAGTCATTTACACTGGGCTTTATTTCTGTACTTATCTGTTTTGTTGTCGGGTATCCACTTGCTTACCTTATCAGTATTTTCAATGACAGAGTACAGAATCTTCTTATACTGTTTGTAACTATTCCTATGTGGATCAATACGCTTCTCCGTACTTATGCATGGATAAGCATTCTGTCTGATAATGGACTGATCAACAAGCTCCTTATCGCAATGGGACATAGCCCTGAGACATTCATGTATACTGATCTTGCGGTAATACTCGGCCTTGTCAGCGATATGCTTCCGTTTATGGTTATTCCTATCCATACGTCTATAAGGAAGATAGATCCTTCACTTATTGAGGCATCGCATGACCTCGGTGCAAATAAGGTTCAGACATTTCTTGAAGTAATCTTCAAGATGTCAATTCCGGGAGTTATAAATGGAGTCATGATGACTTTCCTTCTGTCCATTTCAACCTTCGTTATTCCGAAGCTTCTTGGAGGAGGACAGTACACACTTATCGGTAACCTTATTGAGAATCAGTTCATTTCTGTCGGAAACTGGAATTTCGGAAGTGCCATATCCATAATACTTACAATAATCATTATGATCGGACTCCTTCTTATGCGAAGATTCGATAAGGAAAAGGAGGAAGACTGATGAAGAAGAAAGTCATCTCAATAGTTTACATAACACTCTGCTTCATCTTCTTTTATTTCCCGATAGTTGTTATGATGATCTATTCATTTAACAGCTCAAAGTCACTTACGAACTTCACGGGATTCTCACTGCAGTGGTACCAGAAGCTTATAACAGACAGTTCCATAATCAAGGCGGTATATGTTTCGGTTTCGATAGCTCTTTTTGCGACTATCATATCAACTGTCATGGGAACTCTTACAGCTATAGGCCTTTCCAAGTCGAAGAAGGTTCTGAAGAGTGTTATCAAGAATTTCAATGATATTCCTATCATGCTTCCTGATATAGTAACTGCTATAGGACTCATGATATTCTTCTCATCAATAATGGTAGAAAAGGGATATCTGACCATGCTTTTGGCGCATGTTGCGTTCTGTACACCTTTTGTACTGACAAGCGTATATCCTAAAGTAAGGAACCTTGATCCTGCAGTTGCTGATGCAGCACTTGATCTTGGAGCAACTCCTTTCGAGGCGCTGACAAAGGTCATAATACCTATGCTGAAGGATGGAATATATGCCGGAATACTCCTTGCATTTACAATGTCATTCGATGATTTCGTAATATCATACTTTGTTACGGGACGTGGTGTGCAGAATATTTCCATCATAGTCTATAACATGACGAAACGTACGAATCCTACAATCAATGCGCTTTCTACCATAGTTATCCTTGTCATAGCGCTTGCGCTTATAGTATCTAAGTTCATTCCGGATATGGTGAAGAATACCATGAAGAAACTCATGGCAGTGTTCATGGCAGTTCTTATAGGTGTGACAATTTTTACAGGCGTGAAGAGCAGCAAGCGTACAATAAGGGTTTTCAGCGCAGGCGAATATATAGATATGTCCGTGCTGGATGATTTTGAAGAGAAGTATAATTGTAATGTAATTTACGAGACATTTGATTCAAATGAAACGATGTATACCAAGATCATGAGTGGGGCTGAATATGACATTCTTGTTCCTTCTGATTATATGATAGAGAGACTCATAAGAGAGGATTATCTTCAGGAGATTGATTGGTCGAAGATCAGTAATAAAGATGGTATAAATCCGGAATGCATGGGCTTCCAGTATGATCCGGAGAATAAATATTCTGTACCTTATTTCTATGGAACAGTAGGAATCCTTTATAACAGAGATGTTGTAGATGAGGAAGACCTGGAAGATGGTTGGGAGCTTCTTAGAAATCCTAAGTATAAAGGTGACCTTTATATGTATGATTCTGAAAGAGATTCCTTCATGATAGCCCTTAAGGCTCTTGGCTATTCGATGAATACTGAGAACTTTGATGAAATAGACGAGGCATATAACTGGCTCATAGATCAAAGAGATACTATGGATGTAGTATATGCCGGTGATGATGTCATAGACAATATGATATCCGGTAATAAGAGCATTGCAGTTGTTTATTCCGGTGACGGTGCCCTGATAATGTCCGAGAACGAAGATCTGGACTACTTTGAGCCGGATGAGGGTACAAATGAATGGTGCGACGCTATGGTCATAACGAATGATTGTACGGATACGGAGCTCGCACACGAGTATATAGATTTCATACTTTCGTATGATATTGCTTACAGAAATACCGAATATGTTGGATATACTTCATCTGTTAAGCAGGTAGTAGATGATATGGCTGAGGGTGACTATGAGGGCATCAATGCATTTACTCCTGAATTCGGTAAAAAGAACAATGAAGTGTTCAGATATCAAGACCTTAAGGTTAAGCAGTATTTTGCAGATATGTGGACTAAGGTAAAAGCATATTAGAATTGTAAATGGAGAGCAGACTTCCGGACGTTCGGAGGTCTGCTCTTTAATTGATGATTCATGTGTTTCGGGTGAAGGTTATTTGAACCCCGTTTGTCATGCTTTGCCCGGGACAATCAGAACATAGATTAGAAGTAGTAGGAGGAGAATTCAAATATGTCATTATTCAGCAAGCTATTAAAAAAAGATGTAAAAGATAACGGTGGGAATAAAAACGATTCACCTATGCAAATGCAGGATAGAATCTGCATCGAGACACATTTTGCTACATTTACATATATTAATTATCCAAATGAAGTAGGATATGAGGCGGATATAAACTGGTATGATATGCCGGAAGATGAAGAAGGGCGTTTATCATACATTCCTGTTGGTTGTTATATAGATTGTAATACATCGGAAACAACAGAGGCGTCGCTTTGTCTTGATCGTCTGACAAGATTGTTTGAGGACAGATATGGAACCGATATCAGAGTAAAGCTGGCGGTGGCCAATTATTATGCAGATGAAAACGGACTCATTAAAACCAATTCCGGCGAAATGATTTCAAAGGAAGACTTAATGAATGAGTTGGAAATCAGGTTTATATCCGTAACCAGAGACGGAAAAACAACATATTCGTTGTATCATATAAGTCTTGATATTGAAGGTGATATTCATATAGTATTTGCTGAAGATGGTTCGGTAACTGTTATGGGGGATGAAGAATTTTATAATTTTGAGTAAATCCATGGAATGATGAGGATTAAAATTGATCTTATAGTTTATTTGACCATCTAACTAATTCGGCGATATGAAATGAATATAAATAATCTATGCAAGCTTAGATAAATGTGCTGTAAAAGACACTTCGATATGTAAATATTTCTGTGGGATTAAATATTTGGATAGCGTGCTTTGTAGTTATCCTAATGAATGCAAAGATGTATTGAATCAATAGAACGGAAAACCGGAATTGGATACACTGTTATATAGGGGAAATAAATGGATGAAAACAAAGAAGTATAGAATCGGAGAGTGTCTCAAGCGGCACTCTTTTTTATTTGCTATATAACTCCTGTAAGAAATCTGTAAGAATCATATAATACTTGTGTAAAGATGTTTGGAATTAAAACTGTTATAGTAGGTTCATAAGATAGATAAAGTAAGCAGTCATTAGGAGGGGAAATATATGGATATAGTATTACGAACTGAGAAGCTTTGTAAATCATTTTCAAATGCGGGACTTCAGCAGCATGTTATTAAGAATATGGATCTTGAGATTATGGAGGGAGATTTTACTGTCATAATGGGATCATCAGGATCCGGTAAAAGTACACTGTTATATGCGCTATCCGGAATGGATAAGCCGTCCATGGGAAAGGTTTTCTTTGGAAATGATGAAATATCAGGTTACAGTAATGACCAGCTTGCTATATTCCGAAGAAATCATGCAGGTTTCGTATTCCAGAGTATATATCTGTTAGATAATATGAATGTATTCGACAATATAATGACAGGTGCTCTCGTAGTACAGAAGAATTCGCCGGAGCTGGTGGAGCGTGTGAAAACTCTTCTGAAGCAGGTAGGAATAGCTGAAGATATGTGGAAGAAATATCCCAATCAGTTATCCGGTGGTGAATGCCAAAGAGTAGGTATAGTAAGGGCTGTGATAAATGATCCCAAAATCCTCTTCGCTGATGAACCTACCGGAGCACTTAATTCATCCTCAGGTCAGGATGTGCTGAATGTGTTTACAGGACTTAACAAGAAAGGGCAGAGTATTGTAATGGTAACACATGATATAAAGACTGCGCTTCGAGGTTCCAGAGTGATATATCTGAGAGATGGTGGAATAGTAGGAGAATACAGAATGGCAGATTACGGAACAGATGATATGAAGCAGCGTCGCGCAGGTCTTCAGGAATTTCTGGACGGGATGGGTTGGTAGACCACGACTTAGAAGCTGGGATCGTTAAGCTGGATGATCCCCAAAGGAGAAAATATGAAAATACTAAGACTATCATTTGCAAATATAAAGAAACATAGGAAAGAATCAATCCTGTTTATGATTCTGATCACATTTGGCATTATCCTTCTTGCAGCATCTGTTTCATCAGTATTAGGTATCAAACAGATCACACCGAAAATGGTAGAAGAGAGTGGATGCTTCAAAGACTTTGTATATATCAAGCAGGATAATTATTCAGATATCTATCTGGAATTCCTTAAAGAAAACGAACAGGTAAAAAGCTTCAACCATACCGGTTTTGTTTCAGACAATATCAAAGTAAGGACTAAGGATGAAGGTGATCTCCTGGCTGATATAACATTTGTACCGGAAAGCGGTGAACGCCGAATGGAGAGCTTCAAAACAGATGCTGATTTTAATTCGGCCAAGCATCCAATTGTACTTGCCTCTGCTAACAGAGAAAAATATGAAGTATCAGAAGGGGATGAATTTACAATTCTCTGGGACAACAAGGAATTTACATTTACTATTGCAGGATTTTACGAAACCGGTATCTGGGGTTATGGAACTAAGGCTGTGGTCAGCGAGGATGATTTCACATATCTGGAAAACTCCATGAACAATCGCTTCGAAATGATCGGCATTAACACGGCTGACGGAGTTGATAACAAATCACTGCTAAGGGAGTTCAAAGCCTTCGCGGAGGAGGCTTCGATAAATGATCTTTCAGGAGCCATATCTACATCTACATATGAGGAAACGGTTTCTGATAATGGCATTAATATGTCTCTTCTCAGTATTGTCATAATGATCATGTCCGCGGTAATAGTAATAGCTATTATGATAATAATCAGGTTCCGTATAGTAAGTGATATACAGGAGCAGATTGTATCCATCGGAGTGCTGGAAGCAATGGGATATACATCGAAAGAGATAGCATTTTCTTATATTGCAGAGTATATGCTAATTGCACTGGTCAGTGCGGCAATCGGAATTGTACCTGCCAACCTTATGGCAAAAGGTCTTCTGAAGAATGCGGCTTCCAGCGTTTCCTATGGCGGTCCCGTTTCAGTTCCTGTTGTTCCAGTTATAATTTGTATATTAGCAATACTTATCTTTGTAGGTCTTATAGCACTCACGAGAGCAATTTCTGTAAGGAAATATCCTCCGGTTATGGCATTTCGTAAGGGTATTGAAATACATAGTTTTAAGAAGACAATCCTTCCGCTGGATAAGACAAAGGGCAGTGTTCATATCAGACTTGCTGTAAAAGAACTCTTCCAGAATGCAGCAAATCATGTGGGACTGACTGTATGTATCATGGCTTGTACAGTACTGACCTTGTTGGGATTTATTCTGGGAACCTTCTTCGCTAGTCCTGACAGAATACTTGGTTCTGTCTGTGGACATGAACTGTGTGATATCAGAATTGAAGCTGTTGGCGATATTGACCCTGCAAGTTTTGCTGCAGAACTGGAGGGAATGACTGAGATAAGACAGGTTCTGACACCTGCAACCGGTCTTGGAGTAAAGATAAATGATGATGACTTGGCTTTTAGTCTTGAGGTCTATGATGATTACTCAAAAACATCAACAATTATCCTCACAGAAGGAAGGCTTCCTGAGCATGAAAATGAAGTGTGTCTTACAGTTCAGTCGCAGAAACGGGTGGGGGCTGTAGTAGGAAATACTATTACCCTGGAGTATGGAAAGGTAAAGAAAGACTACGTCGTAACTGGAACAGTTAACTCAGCGGTGGATCCCGTGACTGCTTATCTTACTACAGATGGATTTAAGCTTATGTATCCGGCATATATACCATCAACCTTTGATATCTACCTGAATGAAGGTGTAGACAAGAAGGAATTTGCGGATATTCTGAGAAATCGTTATGGAAAAGAAATAGCAGATTATAAGGATGCCGAGGTAAATGGTGAAAATCTGGAAGAAAGAATCAGAGCCATAGCTGATAAAAAGATGGCAGAAGCTATGACAAAGCACGGTGTAAGTTATATGGAATATGCTATCCGTGTGGGAGATGAAACGATTACCGGAAGCACATCCCTTATGAAGATAAAGACTCTGACCTTCGAAAGAGAAGAAAATGAAGAAATAGCAGATATGCTGCTAGTTTCATTTGCAGGTATTGCGGTAGCAATGATGCTTGTATCAGCAATTGTTGTAATCCTGATTCTCTCAATTCTGATGGCTTCTACAATCAGAAAACAGTATAGAGAACTGGGCATAATGAAGGGACTCGGATACACATCAAGAGAACTTAAGTTCCAGCTGGCATTTAGAATCATGCCGGTTTCAGTTCTGGCAGTTATCCTTGGAACAGCACTATCAATACTTCTGATGCAGGTTGTAAATGCGTATGTCTGCAAGATTATAGTATCAGCATTTTCAATAATACTTGTGGACATAGCGATTCTTCTTTATTGCTTTATCTGTGCATATATAAGCGCCAGAAGAATAAAGAGGATTTCAGTATATGAATTGATATCAGAATAGTAATAAGAACCTTTAAAGAATTTGAGGAAAGAAAATATGATGAATATAAAGAAAAAGTTTGCAGGAATAATGATGGGGCTCGCTATTACAATGCCACTTTCTCTTACAATACCGCTAAGTGGTAATGTTGTAAATGCGGCTTCAAGTGCAGCCTCAGGCACAGATTCAAGTGACTATATATTAAATATCGGTTCTGTCAGCAAAATGTATGTAACGGCAGCTGTAATGCAGCTGGTTGATCAGGGAAAGATTGATCTTGATGCACCTGTGACAGATTATATAAATGATTTCAAACTGGCAGATGAGAGATATAAAGATATTACTGTACGAATGCTGATGAATCATACTTCCGGTCTTATGGGAACACAATATGGCGGAATCTTTCTCTTAGGTGAAAAGAGTGAGAAATACCACGATACATTTTTAAAGAATATTTCGGGGGAACACTTAAAAGCTGATCCTGGTACATTTAACTGCTACTGTAATGACGGCTTTACACTACTTGAAATCATAGTAGAACGAGTAAGCGATAAGACCTTTACAGAGTATATGGAAGAAAATATCTGCATGCCTCTTTCTGTTTCAAATACAGGAAGTGTATGGGATATGGATATGGACAGGCAGGCTCCAATATATATAAATGGAAATGTAAAGCTTGAACCCGAGTATGTTTCTGCAATTGGTGCGGGAGGTGTTGTATCAAATGCCGAGGATGTCGCAGTCTTTGGTTCTGCATTTTTCACAGGTAACGATGTGCTGCTTTCTGAAGAAGCAAAGAAAGAAATGTCAAAAAATAATAAGATTGGCGTCTCTACAGAAAACTTTGGTCTCGGTTGGGATGAGGTAGAAAAGGAAGACTATAAAAAAGCTGGTGTTACAGTTCTTTCAAAAGGTGGAGATACGGATTTTCAACATGCCAGCCTGGTGGTAGCTCCAGATGACGAAATAAGTGTAGCGGTTCTTTCTTCTGGGGGTGGTAGTGATATAAATGAGAAGATGGCTCTGGCAATTATGGATGAGGCGCTTTCAGAACAGGGAATCAGCATAGAACATCCTGAGGAAGAAAAGCCGGAACTCCTTAGTGAAGTACCGGAAAAAATACTAAAATATGAAGGATTATACGCTAATACAAGTCTGACACTTAGTATAAGCTTTCCTGATAAGCAGTATATGAGAGTTGTTTCTGTTACCGGTGAGCAGGAATTTGAAGAGCAGTTCATGTGTACTAAGGACAACACATTTGTTAAAATGAGTGGTGATGTGGCATCCGGTAATGCAATCGTAGCTCAGCCTATGAAAGCTTATAGCTTCGAGGAAATAAATGGACAGGTTTACCTGATGGATTCTTATGGAAGCTATAGCCTTTATAAGGTGCCGGAAAAGAATAGGGCTGCTGAAGTTCTGAGTAGTGTACAGAGTGCATGGGATGAACGTAGTGGCGTTACATACTACCTTGTTTCGGGCTCAGCTTCGGATGTTAATTATACTCAGAATAATCATATTACTCTTAGGACAAGTGAGGAAGCTCACGGTTTTGTGAATGGCTATGTAATGCAGGATGAAAATCATGCAAATATAGACATCGTTATGCCTGGATCTATATCCAGAGATCTGAGTGATCTTCGGATGGAAGAGATAGATGGAAAAGAGTATTTATGTCTTGATGACTATGGCTGGAAATGTATCTCTGAGAAAAACATACCAGTGTTCACTGATGATGTGAAGAGTGTAGAACTTAAGTCCGGCGAAGCAAGTTGGTTCCGAATTGATGGAGTACAGAATGAGACCATTAAGCTGGATATACCGGAAAATGCATCAGTTTATGTATATGACAAGTATATGAATATTAAATATTCCAGTTTAATGACTGGATATGGGAATAGCGTTCCACTACCTGAATATGGTATGATAGTATTCATAGGAGAGAATGGTTCGACCATTAATATCGGAAGATAAAAGAGGATTCCATGGAATATAAATGTTTAATTGTTGACGATGATATAACTATCGCCGAAAATACAGCTGAATACTTTAATATATTTGATATATCAACTGCATTTGTCACAAGCTATGAGGAAGCTACCCATTTCCTTGAGGAAAATGAAACCTCACTGGTGCTGCTTGATATCAATCTTGGAGACAGATCCGGATTTGAACTTTGTAAGAAAATCCGTCAGGAATTTGATATGCCGATTCTGTTTATCAGTGCCAGAAAGAGTGATGATGATATTCTTACTGCTCTTAACATAGGTGGTGATGATTATATCAGTAAACCTTTCACTATGAGTATACTTCTTGCAAAGGTCAAGGCTGTGCTGGGACGTTATGAGAAGGCTGTAAGTATGGCAAATGCTGCAAAGGATAATGCAGGGACGGCATCAGATAGTGATGCGGTTCCATCTGACTCAGCTAACCAAAATGGAAGAATGCTGATTATTAATAACATTTTCCTTGATACACTAACACATAAGCTGATTAAGAATGGAGAAGAGATAGACCTGAAAATCAGGGAATACAACATGCTTCTATATATTCTGAATAACAGAGGAAGAGTTGTCACTAAGGAAGAGCTCCTTAAATGTGCCTGGGAGGATGAGTTTATCGGAGAAGGTACACTGCCGGTACATGCCAGGCGTATCAGGATGAAGATGGAGGAGGATCCGGACAATCCGAAGATACTGAAAACTATCTGGGGTGTGGGGTATATAATTGAATGATAAAGGGATTTAAACGCTTTTTTATATATTTAACAATACTTATTATTGCGTCGGTCTCGCTACTGATTATGGTGGCGGGATCGACTCATTATGTTCAGATTGATACTATTCAGCTGAACGCAGTTGTACAGACTGTTAAGGAGAATTGGGGAAAACCGGAAGATTTAAGCAGGCACGAGTTTGATATGGATTTCCTTGTACTGGGAGATGGAAATGAACAGCTGTACTCATCATCAGATAAAGTCTTTGAAGGTATTAAGGTTCCTCTTGATGCGGTAAGTGAGGGAATGATCACTATGCCGGTAAATGATGGTGAAGAGTTTTTAGGTACCGTGATCTTTCCGAACCCATCGAAGGTGGCTATCAGCAGAATTATTCACAGACTTATTCTGGCGACGATTCTCATTATTCTTGTGATGTTAAGCTCTTATATAATATTTCTCTATTATATTAATCGAACTGTTATACTGCCTTTCAACCGTATGAAAGAGTTTGCGGGTTTTATTGCTCAGGGAAGGCTGGATGAACCTCTTATTATGGATCAGAACAATATTTTCGGGGCTTTCACGGAGAGCTTTGACATAATGAGAGAAGAACTCAGGGCATCGAAGCAGAGAGAGGCTGAGCTTAAGATGAAGGAGAAGGAACTGGTTGCATCTCTCAGCCACGATCTCAAAACTCCGGTTACGGGAATAAGAGCCATATGCGCAGTCCTTTCTGTAAAGGTTCAGGATGAATATGCGAAGGCGAAGATCGAGAACATAGAACAGAAAACAGAAGAGATTAATACGCTTCTAAGTGATCTACTGTCCTCGGCACTTGATGATCTGGGAGAGATGAATGTGAATCCTACCGAAGAGACTTCAGATATTCTCAGAGCACTTGTAGAAGAACATGATATTCATAATAAAGTAACAGCTGGTGAGATACCTGGCTGTATTATAAAGGTAGATAAGAATCGTATATCCCAGGTGATTGGAAATATAATCAATAACTCATATAAATATGCCAATACGAAGATTGATATAAGCTATAAGTTCAGCGGTGATTTTATTGAGATGAAGATAAAGGATTATGGAGAAGGCGTGGATCCGGATGAGATAGACTTTCTTACAAATAAATTCTATAGAGGCAAGAAGAATACTGCCGGAAAAGAGGGAAGCGGTCTGGGGCTCTATATATCCAGTGAGCTTATGAAGAAAATGCAGGGATGTCTAATCTGTATTTCTGAAAAAGAGGGCTTCGAAGTAATACTTATGATTCCCCTTGCAAAATGAATTTAACACGACGTTAACGCGGTATATTTTTATAGATGAGATTCAAAACGTTGAGGGATTTGAAGAAGTACTAAATGCATTTCGTGAAGAGGAGGAGTATTCTATATTTATTACGGGTTCCAACTCGTATCTGTTAAGTGGGGAACTGGTAACAAAACTTACCGGAAGATACATAGAAATAGAGATGTTTCCTCTTACATTTGATAACTAGCCGCCGCACACTTGTGACTTTAGTCGTGAGTTAGGCGGCATTTTTCTTGTAAAAAGTATAATCATATGGTATAATTAAATATGGATAAAACAGTGTATTTCTCAATGCCTAAAGATGTTACACATGGTCGAGGATATATATACTCTTTGCAGTATCATATCGTATGGGTTACAAAGTATAGAAAACCCATATTTGTAGGTGAAATAGAGAAGGATGTCAGAAATTATCTTCTTGAAACACTTAAATCTTTAGATATGGTACCTATTGCAATGGAGATAATGCCGGATCATATACATCTTCTTGTGGACTGTAAACCACAGCTGCGTTTGTCGGACGCAATTAAAATATTAAAGGGCAATACGGCAAGATGGTTATTCCTGGCACATCCGGAGCTAAAGAAAAAACTCTGGGGTGGACATCTTTGGAACCCATCATATTTTGTTGCTACAGTAAGTGACAGGACGCTTGAACAAGCAAAAAAATATATAGATAACCAGAAGACAAAGTGATTTTGGTAGCTAAGTAGGGAGGTATACGAAGTGAAGATATTTTCCACATATAGTGTAAAGATTAAACATTATAATCATATCTTCAAAGATACGATACATATTTATCGTGAAGTTGTAGACTTCCTTATCGATGTATGCTTAAAAGAGTGGAATGACATTTCCTCTATAAAAGGTAATCTGAAACAACAGCAGTATATCGAACGTCTTTGTCACAAAACGGCAGATAATCCTGATGTAAGGTATATATCCTTTGACAAAAGATTCTACAAGTTTCCGAGTTATCTGAGACGTGGAGCTATCAACGAAGCCATAGGAAAAGTTTCGTCGTATAAGAGTAATCTTTATAACTGGGAAAACTCTGATATAAAGACACGAGGAAGAAAGCCATCTTATCCTAAAGCGGGCTATATATACCCATGTCTTTATAAAACAGTCATGTACGAAGAAACGGGGACTTATGAGGCAAAGATAAAGGTTTATATCAGAAATACCTGGGATTGGATATACGTTCAGCTTCGTAAATCAGACGTGGATTATATCAATCGCAGATGTAAATCTAGAAAGAAATGTGCCCCGACACTTCAAAAACGTGGTTCTAAATGGTTTCTGGATTTTCCTTTTGAGGAAAGAACTGAATTAACAGACACTGGAGTATTTGAACAGACTATAGTAGCAGTAGATCTTGGAATTAACAGCGCTGCTACCGTATCAATAATGAAGTCAGATGGCACGGTCATAGGAAGGCATTTTCTAAAACTTCCCAAAGAATACGACTCTCTGAATCATTCAATAAACAAGATAAAAAAGGCACAGCAAAAAGGTAATCGAAGAACTCCGAAGCTATGGGCCAGAGCAAAAGGAATCAACAAAGATATAGCAGTTAAGACAGCAGCTTTTATTATAGAAACTGCAGTTCTTTATAATGCTGATACAATCGTTTTTGAACATTTAGATCGTAATGGAAAGAAACGTGGCTCAAAGAAGCAAAGGCTGCATATGTGGCGAAGTCAGTATGTGCAGTCAATGTTAGAGAATAAAGCACACAGACATGGAATGCGAATAAGTCATATATGTGCATGGGGAACGAGCAGACTGGCATTCGATGGAAGCGGAAGAGTTCTTCGTGGCAAAGAGGCGGATCTTAAATGCTATAGTCTTTGCAGATTTTCAAATGGAAAAGTATATAACTCAGATCTATCTGCATCTTATAACATAGGAAGCAGATATTATGTACGAGAAATATTAAAATCCTTGCCTGCGAAGGAGAGGTTGGAACTTGAGGCAAAAGTACCTCAGGTCACTAGGAGAAGCACCTGCACATTATCTACACTAATTAACCTGAATGCGGAGCTTATGTCTATTGTGGCATAAGTATCTGAGTTTGGGTTGTATCTGTAGTAATGTAGTTCCCGTCTTCTAAAGAGACTACGTGTAGAAATACATTTATGGGAAGCACGCGACTTCAGTCGTGTGAGGTTTCACTTAAGTAAATGACTGTGATATTGTTGTAATTGAAGTATAGCAAATGGGGGCGATACATTTATGTCATACATCAGTGATACAATAAGGTCGTCATTTGGGGCGGCAGATGCAAAGAGAGATGCAGGACTTGTGACTCCTGATGGGATAGTACGATATAACGATATATGCTATGGAACAGATTTGAAATGGCAGCTGCTTGATGTTTACAGACCTGCAGGAACAGGCAATGATGTACTTCCTGTTATTGTCAGCGTACATGGCGGTGCATGGGTTTATGGAGACAAGGAGCTTTACCAATACTATTGCATGGATCTTGCAAAACGAGGCTTTGCTGTTGTGAATTTCACGTACAGATTGGCTCCGGAATTCAAGTTCCCTGCATGCCTCGAGGATACAGCGCTTGTTTTTTCATGGCTGAAAAAGAATGCAGCTGAGTACCATATTGATATGAACAATGTATTTGCGGTTGGTGATTCGGCCGGTGCCCATATACTGGGACTCTATTGCAATCTTTGCGCAAATGAATCGTTCAGGGTGAAGTTTGGATTTGATACTGAAGAAATATATATGCCAAAGGCAGTTGCTTTAAATTGTGGAGCGTATAAGCTTGAAAAATCAGAAGATCCTTATGATCAGAATACGCTTGTAATGGAAGAACTCCTTCCGGATAAAGGGACAGAAGAGGAGATGAAACTTATTGATGTAACAGCAGGCATAAGACCGGGATTTCCTGCTGTATATCTTATGACCTGTACAGGTGATTTTCTGGCGAAACAGGTACCTCTTTTGATCGAGAAACTTATTGAGAATAACATACCGCATGAATATCATTTTTATGGAGATGAGTTTAATGAACTAGGTCATGTTTTTCATCTGAATATACGTTCTGAATATGCTATAATATGTAATGACGATGAATGCGCTTTTTTTAGGAGGTATTTGTATGGGGAATGATATCAATGCTGAACGCAAATCTTTTATATCGCCTGAAAAAATTCGCCTTGGATCGGCGTATCTTCCTAAGGACTACGTAACTTCAGGTTCTATTATCCAGAAGTGGCAGTCTGACGCTGTTCCGATGACCGTAAGTATGGCAGGGGTAAGCCCTGATGGAAAGATTATTCTTGTGTCTAATTCCAGAGAGATGTTTGAGGATTACAGGATTCCTATGGTGAGGGATACTGTTCAGAAGATGCCGGGAGTAATAAAGTCCAGTCTGAGAGACTTTATCGACCCATATGCTTATCTCAGTCAGTTTGCGGCTAATTTTGCGGGGACCGGACTTAAACCTGTAGCCAAGGCTTTGCTTCCAAGCCGCTTCGGTAAGGAGCCGAGAGCAGCGCTTGCTAAACTTACGTCTTATTTCAGATCTCACGCTATAAATATAAATGTACAGATGGAAATCGCCAATTCTATATGTAAGGGAATGATGGTCAAGTACAGAGGTGTTAAGAATGGTAAAGAGATAACTGTTCTTGCAGGTATGGATTACCAGGGACTTGAAGTGTATGATGCTCTTGGCGGTGCTCAGAGAATACAAAACATGATGAATCCGTTTGGCGCGTTCGGAAGTCTTTTTGGTATGGGGGCGCAGCAGACTCCGCCTCAGCAGCAGCGACAGACAAATGGACCGATACCTTTTGGACATGCCGCAGAATATGGGAGGCAGGTTGATGTTATACAGTGGGGTTGTGAAAGAAGCTATATAGCCGTTATACCGAAGGACAGAGAGGGCGAAGGTGCTGGTGCTTTTCTTGGATTTGTCAGCACATTGATGCCTGATGAGAAACTGGAACAGGAATATAACAATCTTGTAGAACAGATGTACAGACGCCGCCTCATGGAGGCTCAGGGATATGCAGCTCAGGCTCAGCAGGCGCAGATAAACCTGATGCAGTCGCAGAGAAATCTTCAGCAGACTCTGGCAAGGAATTCCGCAGAGATGTCTGCAGGAATTATGGATTCATGGGATAAGAAGATGGCTTCAGATTCACGTATAAGTGCGAATTATTCTGAGGCTATACGTGGTGTAAATACATACACAGGACTGGATGGCAGACCGGTTGAGGTGAGCGTTGTCGCAGATCATGTATATCAGAATCGTTACGGTGATACATTTGGAGTATCCGGACCGGCACTTGATCCTGAACTGACTAACAGAATCGACTGGACAGAACTTTAGTAACATCGATTGCAGACGACCTCTATAAGTATGATATTTCCTTGTGCATATACTGATTTTGTAGTAAAATATTCGTGTATGTTGTTAATGATGACTAATCGTTACCGGCTTATACGGGGGTGATATATATGGGGGTATTTGATAGATATTACGACATAATGTCTGCCAATATAAATGCAAGACTTGCTGATTCGAAGAATGTCGAAAAAGACGTGAATACAATGCTTCGTAATCTGAAGAAGGATTATGATGCTGCAAGGACTGAAAAAGCAACACTTCTTGCAGCTGAAGTCAGACTCATGCGTAAAATAACAGATATTAAGCTTGAGAGAGATAAGCTGGATGAATATATAAAAAAGGCAGAAAATGAAGGCCGTCCCGAGCTTATTGATTATTTCACGAAGAGAAGAGAAGAACTTTGTCTTAAGCTTCCTTCTCTGGAGACAAACTACGAAAGAGACGTAGCAGATAATGAGAAACTAAATGCTATGCTCGATAAGCTGATGAGCGACATCGCTAAGCTTGAAGCAAAAGCATATGAGATTAAAGACAAACTATATCAGGCGAGAGCCAAGGAGGGTGCAAATTTATGGGATTCATCAAAGACCAATTTCTAAGCGTTGTTGAGTGGGAAGAGTGGCGCGAGGACATGATCTTCTGGAAATGGAGTCAGAGAGAGATCAAGAAGGGCTCAAGACTTATCCTTAAGCCGGGCCAGGATGCTATATTCCTTAACCAGGGCAAGATAGAAGGTATCTTCGAGCAGGAAGGTGATTACGATATCGAGTCACAGATCATTCCGCTTCTTTCAACACTTAAGGGATTTAAGTTTGGATTTAACAGTGGTATGAGAGCCGAGGTTCTCTTCGTTAATACTAAGGAATTCCTCATCAAGTGGGGAACAAAGAACCAGATACTTCTTCCTTCAGAGAAGGTTCCTGGCGGAATTCCTGTAAGAGCAAACGGAACAGCTACAGTTAAGATTGGTGATTATACTACTCTTATTGATAAGCTTGCAGGCGTTAAGAATGAGTATTATGTTGATGATGTTCGTGAACTTATCATCGGTCAGTTAGATCAGCTTCTTATGAAGTGGATATCAACTGAAGGAAAGGATATGTTCAACCTTCAGGCAAATGCTACTCAGATTTCTGACGGTATCAGAACAGATCTTGATATGCAGCTTTCACAGAAGGGTATTAATGTACCTACATTTGCTGTATCAAGCTTCACATATCCACCTGAGATTCAGGCTAAGATTAACCAGGTTGCAGCACAGAGCTTCGTTGGTGATGTAAATACATATCAGACACTTACTATGACAGATGCTATAGCAGAAGGTAAGGTTGGCGGCAATTCTACCATGGGTAACATGGCTGAGATGATGATGGGCATGACCATGGCCAATCAGATGATGAATAACATGGGAATGGGTATGAATCAGCAGCAGGCAGCACCTCAGCAGGCAGCTCCACAGCAGGCTGCACCACAAGCAGCACCTGCAGCAGGCGGCGCTATACCTAAGTTCTGTCCTAACTGCGGAACACCTACAAACGGTGCTAAGTTCTGCGGTAACTGTGGCACACAGCTCGGTTAATACTGAACTATATATAAATCATGTTTGTAAAAGGAGTCAAAAGGGTACCTTTCCATATGACTCCTTTTACCCATGATTGGAATTATAACAGCCACAGGGGGCATGAATGGACAAGATAGGAATAATCTTCGATTTAAATGGAACGATGCTCTTTGATGGCAGATATCATCTTGAGGCATGGAAGACTTTCATTGAAGAACTTACCATGCAGGAGATTACTGACCTGGATGTAGAAAAGTACATTACAGGTCATGGGGCAAAGGATATTCTGGAGCATTTCACGGGGTATGAATTATTACCTGATATGATCACACAGTTTACCGACGAGAAAGAGAGAGTCTACAGAAGCCTTCTTATGAAGGATAGGCCGCCTCTTGCCGAAGGGTTGGAAAGCTTTCTTAATTTCCTTGTGCTCTCAAGGATTCCGGTCAACATAGCTACGACTGCGAATCTCGAAAACATGAATTATTATTTTGAAGAATACAGTCTTGGCAGATGGTTTCAGTGGGAGAAGGTTGTTATCGCATCCGGCAATATACCGCTCAAACCTCATCCGGATATGTATCTGGCTGCTATAGATAAAATCGGAATGAAAGCTGAGAATATCGCAGTTTTCGAAGATTCAGAAATAGGTGTCACTGCTGCATGGAATGCAGGAGTAAGGCACATTATAGCTGTTACGGGCGACAGCGGAGCGGATGAGCTTAAGAATAAGCCCGGGGTTATTGCCTGTATAAAGGATTATACAGAGCTTAATGACAACCTGGATGTATTTGAATAAGAAAACAATGTACCAGAATCAGAACCGAGGAAATATATGTCTAAGCATGGTTTTACAAAAGAAGATTTAAAAAAGATAGCAATGGGCGCTATTACATTTTGTATAGCGGTTCTTTTTGCTTTTCTGTTAGGCAAGATCGGATTAATCCTTAAGCTTATCGGAAAAATGATAAATGCAATGTTCCCGATAATACTTGGACTTGTTATGGCATTTCTTCTTAATCCTGTCATGAATATGTGGAAGAGGTTATTTGTCTGGTGCTTTAAAAAGATATCAGATAAGTTTAGTGAGAAATCAGTAAAGAAGGCTGCCAATACTACTGCAGTAATTTTCACGCTTATTACATTTGTTGCAATAATTACAGCACTTATAGCAATTGTTGTTCCGGCTCTTAAAGACAGTATATTGAAGCTCTATGACAGCATACCGACTTATGTGGATGTTGTATCAAAATGGGCTGAGAATCTCCTCAAGAATAATTCTGAGATTGAGAGTCTGGTACTTAATTATCTGAATGGTTTTCAGACTTCATTTATGGATATCATCAAGGATAAACTGCTCCCGAATATTGATACTGTCATCAGTGTGGTGTCATCAGGTATTATGGGTGGTATTAATTTTGTTATTGATTTCTTTGTCGGCCTGGTTGCAGCGGTATATGTTCTTGGTACAAAGGAACATATGGCAGGTCAGTGTAAGAAGTTGATCTACAGTATATTTGACAAAGATAAAGGCAATAAGGTTATCGATGGATTTGCATATATGAATTCTGTATTTGGTGGATTCATCAATGGTAAGATTATTGATTCCGTTATAATCGGACTTATCTGTGCAATCTTCTGTAATCTTGTAGATATGCCATATGCAGCGTTGGTCAGCGTTATAGTCGGCGTCACTAACGTAGTTCCTTATTTCGGTCCATTTATAGGATTAATTCCAAGTACCCTGCTTATACTTGTAGATGACCCGAAGATGGCAGTTGTATTTGTTATATTTGCAATAATCCTTCAGCAGATTGATGGTAATATCATTGGACCTATGATACTCGGAGATTCTACCGGACTTACAGGATTCTGGGTACTTTTTGCAATCATTGTTGGCGGAAATCTGTTTGGATTTATGGGAATGCTCCTTGGTGTTCCGGTATTTGCATGTATATATACGCTTATTACGATCATACTTCGCGGTAAGCTGAAGCAGAGAGGTATGAATGATGATACCGAGTTTTATTCGGAACTATACAGGTTTGATGATGATGGGGAACCGATAAATGAATTTCCTGTCATAAAGAAGAAGCCTAAGGAGTTCAAGAATAAGAAGGTAAATGAATTTGCAGAAAGGTCTCTCGAGAATCTGCACCATCTGATCGATCATGACAGTAAAAAGGATTCATCTGAGACTGAAACGGAAGATGAGAAGGCTGAAGTAGAAAATGATGATCAGGTCAGCACTAAAGCCCTCGAAGATAATAATAAAGATCAGAAAAAGCTGAATGATAAGAATAAAGATCAGAAGAAGCTGAACGATAAGAACGCAGGTCAGAAAAAAATCGGAAAAAATGATATAAAGCAGATAGATAAGAAGGATGACAAATAGGGGGGATAGTTATGGCAGAGAAGAGAACAGCATATAATAATAAAGAGATGCTTCAGTGGACGGCACATTTTTCGGATCTGATGAATACAAGTCCGGAGAAGATCAAGCTGATCAATATCTGCGGTAAGCAGAAGAATGTAGTTCCGACTATAGAAACACATAAGAGAGTAATGATATTTGCTGATTCAACTCATGAGAATCTCTTCTATGAACTCTGGGAGAAGGGCTTCGGAGATTACGATGTTTGGTTTGCGGAGGGACTTATTCCTAACGATAATGTTAAGCAGGCTAAGCTTATTGATTTTGTTAACAAGAAGCTTTCGGTTCCTTCAGTAATATTCATTAAGAACGAGAATACACGTGAATCATATCGTATAGGTATGAAGAACGAATTCTTCAGCAAGGGTACTGTTAAGTATGTTGGAAATGAAATCCGTGCGGTTATCATGAGCATGCTTAATGTTGATTCTCACGACGTAATAGCTATAGTAAGCGGAGAGAGTATAGTTATCGAATCTGCTTTCATAGCAAGTGAAGGAACTATCATTGCAGTTGAGCCTGATGAGCAGGATAAGCGTTCCATGGAAGAAAATGTATCGAAGTTCGGTATGTACAATGTAAAGATCATACCTGATCTTTCACCTGAATCACTTGCAGATATTCCTGTTCCAAGACTTGCATTTATAGTTGCAACAAAGTATCTTGAGAAGGATATCGAGAGACTGCTCACAAAGAATCCTAAGATGCAGTTCGTTATATACACTCTCGAACTTGATATTCTCTCAGGAATAAAGGATATCTTTGAGAGACACAATATCAAGAATATGGAAGTTACACAGATTACTGTCAGCAAGACTGATAAGAACAGTGTATTCGTATCACAGCCTTCACCATGGCTTATAACCGGTGAGATTTAGTTTGTAAATCCTGCATGCATGACATGCTGAGATAGATTATGTAAACTTGGAGGAAACGTTAAATGGCTAATTATAACCATAAACTGATCGAGGCAAAATGGACAAAGAAATGGGATGATAATCCTATAAATGTTAATGACGGTAAGAAACCTAAGTATTACTGTCTGGATATGTTCCCATATCCGTCAGGAAATGGACTGCATGTCGGACATTGGAGAGGATATGTTATCTCTGATGTATGGAGCCGTTATCAGCTTATGCAAGGGAAGTATGTTATTCATCCTATGGGATGGGATGCGTTTGGACTTCCTGCTGAGAATTATGCTATCAAATATGGTATTCATCCATCCATTTCAACAGCATCAAATGTAGCTAATATCAAAGAGCAGATTAAGCAGATAGCAGCTATATATGACTGGGATATGGAAGTGAATACAACAGATCCTGAGTTCTATAAATGGACTCAGTGGATATTTGTTCAGATGTTCAAGAAGGGACTTGCATATGAGAAGGAAATGCCTATCAACTGGTGTCCTTCATGCAAGACCGGTCTTGCAAATGAGGAAGTTGTTGATGGCAAGTGTGAGAGATGCGGTGCTGATGTTACTAAGAAGAATCTTCGTCAGTGGATGCTGAAGATTACTGCATATGCTGAGAGACTTCTTGCAGATCTTGATAAGCTTGACTGGCCGCTCAAAGTTAAGAAAATGCAGACTGAGTGGATAGGAAAGTCTACCGGTGCAGAGGTTAGCTTCAAGATAGACGGAAAGGATGAATATATCACTGTCTATACAACAAGACCTGATACTCTTTACGGCGCTACATTTATGGTCCTTGCTCCTGAGAGCAAGCAGGCTGCAGGACTTACAACTCCTGAGACAAAGGCTGCTGTAGATGAATATATATATCAGACATCTCTTAAGTCATCCATAGACCGTATGGCTGATAAGGATAAGACAGGTGTATTCACAGGAAGCTATGCGATAAATCCTCTTAACGGTGCAAAGATTCCAATCTGGCTTTCTGACTACGTACTTGCTGATTATGGTACAGGAGCTATCATGTGTGTTCCTGCTCATGACCAGAGAGACTTTGAATTTGCAAAGAAGTTTGATATTCCGATCATCCAGGTTATTGCTAAGGATGGTGTGGAGATAGAAGATATGCAGGAGGCTTATACAGAGGCTGCAGGTCTTATGATCAATTCCGGTGACTGGAATGGTATGGAGAGCTCAGTTCTTAAGAAAGAAGCTCCTCATATGATAGAAGAGAAGGGCTATGGTAAGGCTACTACGAATTATAAGCTCCGTGACTGGGTATTCAGCCGTCAGAGATACTGGGGTGAGCCGATACCGATCATTCACTGCCCGGACTGTGGCGCAGTTCCGGTTCCTGAAGATCAGCTTCCATTGCTTCTTCCTGAGGTTGAGAAGTACGAGCCAACAGGTACAGGTGAGTCACCACTTGCAGGTATTGAGTCATGGGTAAATACCACATGTCCATGCTGCGGCAAGCCGGCTAAGAGAGAAACAAATACCATGCCTCAGTGGGCAGGATCATCATGGTATTTCCTCCGTTATGTTGATAATAAGAATACTGAGGCACTTGTAGACAGAGCAAAGGCTGATAAGTATCTTCCTGTAGATATGTATATCGGTGGTGTAGAGCATGCAGTTCTTCACCTTCTGTATTCAAGATTCTATACTAAGTTTTTATATGATATCGGTGTAGTAGGATTTGACGAGCCATTTACCAAGCTCTTCAATCAGGGTATGATCTGCGGACGTGATAAGGTTACAGGAAAGCCTACCAAGATGAGTAAGTCACTTGGAAACATAGTTTCTCCTGATGATATAGTTGAGAACTATGGCTGCGATACACTTCGTCTCTATGAGCTTTTCGTAGGTCCGCCTGAACTTGATTCTATCTGGGATGATGCAGGTATAGACGGTATCTCAAGATATCTTAAGAGATTCTATACCATGGTAATGGATAATGTAGAGAAGAATGCAGCATCACCTGTAGCAGAGACTCCTGAGCTTCTCAGAATCAGACATGGTCTTGTTAAGGATGTTACTGAGAGACTTACAAACTTCAGTCTTAATACTGTTATTTCTGCATTCATGGAATACAATAACAAGCTTGTTGATATGACAAAGAACAGCGGAGTAGATATTGAAACTCTTAAGACATATGTTAAGCTGCTCGCTCCATTTGCTCCTCATATCGGTGAAGAACTCTGGGAGGTTCTCGGTGGTACTGAGACAGTATTCCACGAGGCTTGGCCAACATATGATGCTGATAAGCTTGTTCAGGATACGATAACACTTCCTGTTCAGGAGAGCGGAAAGACAAGACTTACTATAGAAGTTCCTGCAGATGCTTCAAAGGAAGATATCTTTGCTGCTGCAAAGGAAGCACTCGGAAGCCGTCTTGATGGAAAGACTGTAGTAAAAGAGATATATGTACCTGGTAAGATAGTTAATATCGTAGCCAGATAGTGCGCAGGTTTCTGTAAATAAGATATCCTAAGATAATTGACGAGCTGTATGGCGGTAAGATTACCGTTGTCCAGCTCGTTTTGACTATACCTAATCCCATTGATTTCGCCAAGAATTATGATAAAAATATAAATGTCAACCTGCATATAGTGGTGGGTTGACATTTTGTTTTGCCTCTGCTATAACCTACTATGTCCTAAAAAATAATTGGCAAGTCTAATATAAAAACGATATAGCGAGGGGAAAATGAATATTCAGAATCTTACTAATGAAATAATAGATGGAAGAAGACTTGGAAGAGAGGATGACCTAAGCTTCCTTAAAGAATGCCCACTTGATGAACTGACAGAAGGTGCGGACAAAATACGCAAGGAGCTGGTAGGTGAAAGAGTTGATCTATGTACTATAATTGCTGGAAAGAGTGGCAATTGTGGTGAGAACTGCAAGTTCTGCGCCCAGTCTGCTCACAACCACACAGAGTGCGAAGTATATGGTCTTATGGATTACGACAGGATATATACGGAAGCTAAATCTAATGAAGAAGAGGGCGTGGATAGATTTGCCATAGTTATATCTGGACACAGCCCATCTAAGGAAGACTTTGAAAAATTGATTGAAATATATAAAAAACTTAGAAATAATCTCAAGATATCACTTTGTGCCTCGCTTGGATTTCTGACACAGGAACAATTCGACAGGCTCTATGAGGCAGGAGTCAGAAGCTATCACAATAACATCGAAACATCGCGGAGATTTTTCAAACATATATGCACTACTCACACATTTGACGATAAGATTGCTAATATAAAGAGAGCACAGGCTTCAGGGCTTAGCGTCTGCTCAGGTGGCATCATCGGAATGGGTGAAACCATGGACGACCGAATCGATATGGCACTCGAACTTTCGGAACTGGGTATCGGGTCAATCCCAATCAATTCGCTCATCCCTATCCCTCATACACCGCTGGAAAACCTTCCGACCCTTACGGAAGAAGAAATCCTCAGGACAGTAGCTATCTTCAGATATATCAATCCGAAGAGTAACATACGGCTTGGTGCAGGAAGGAAACTGATAACTGGAAATGGAATCGCGGCATTTACAGGTGGTGCAAGCGCGACTATAACAGGAAATATGCTGACAACTTCAGGTTCAACAATCCAGAGTGACCGCGATATGCTCAAGGCTCTGGGCAGAAAAATAGTATAAAAGATGGTAAAAAATATATATAATTCAAAAATGCCTTTACCTATGATATACTACAGAGTTGAAAAAACTGTCAACCGGCAGCCTGGATTCTTATTCCTGTATAGTTTCGGTGATTTCTATCTTATCTCCATTTAGCTCCAATGTGCATTCAGCAGGAGCTGTGTTATAGTAATCGCCCTGATCATAGAAGATATATAAGTATGGGCCGTCATCACCTTTCTTGGAGTAAATCTTGTTTATTCCGTAAGCACGATCCATATATCCGGTAATCTGGTCATTACCCTTGTAAATAGTAACTTCAATTACACTTGGAGCTTCGTCACCATTGTCATGGTATCTGAATTCGACATCTTCTTCGGTTCCATCTCCGTCAGCGTCCCATTTAATCCAGAACCAGGTAGGATTGTCAATTGCAAAATCGCCTGTTCCACCTGCATCACTGGTGGAAGCGGTTGTGCTCTCTGTAACGTTTCCTGCGGTTGTTGCTTCAGTCGTGGTAGGAGTTGTTTCGGATGTATTATCCTCTATTATTTTTCTTCCGCCACATGCAGACATCGTAAGAAGCATCACAGTCATTAATGATAAAGATATAAAACGTTTCATACGCAGACTCCTCATATTTAAAACTAATGGTTGATACGCTATTTTTGTTAATGATATCACAGTATGTCATTGAAGGAAACATTAGCTTTTGCAATAATAGTTGATTTTGGTTTGTAAATATGAACATATTGGCGCAACAAACAGTAGCATAAATCATAAATTGTTTACACATTAATTATAGATAAATGAGTTACCATAGTGTTATAGATTGTCAGTTAGATTAATTATAGAATTGTACAATCAATACACAAAAATACTTGATAGTTGTGTATCTATTGTGTATAATTGGAGGAGAAATACTTGAAAAGACGAATTCTGATAAAGAAACTGGAGAAAATGGGCTTTGTTTTTGAAAGACATGGTGGAGACCATGATATTTATAAAAGAGGTAAGGATGAAGAAAAGATTCCAAGACATAGAGAGATAAATGAAAAGCTTGCGAAGAGCATAATTAAAAAATGGGGAAAGTAGTCTGAGAGGAGGATAAATATGATTTTGATATATCCAGTGGTACTTACTGCTACACATGATGAAAAGGACACGTATCTGGTGTATATCCCAGATCTTGATGGTATGACAGAGGGCTATGGCCTTGAAGATGCTATCCATATGGCGCGTGATTATATGGGGTGTTCGCTGTATGACAAGATAGATTCGGATATCCCTGATGCCAGTGAATTGTCATCAATAGATATTTCTAAAAGTCCGTTCGAAACCGAGGGTGATTCATTTATCACCTTGATTGATTTTGATCTTTCAACATATAGACGGATGATGAATAAAAAAGCTGTAAGACGTAATGTCAGTATTCCGGAATGGCTTAACAAGGCTGCTGATGAAGCACATATAAATGTATCTCGTGTTTTACAGGAAGCCCTGAAGGAGAAACTTGGAATAATCGAAAAAATATAAAGAGATCAGATGCCGTGTATGTGAAACATGGCATCTTTTTTAGGATACCTAAACGGGAATCCTCGGTAATTCAATTACCGAGATGAAAGCGTCATTTTATCCCTGATTGAACTATAAGGTTAATGCAATAATCTGTCAAATATGTTATACTATGTGTATGGAAAATAATTTAATACATTACAGAACTTCGGTCTGTAACATTAATTACCATGTGGTATGGTCTGTCAAATATCGTCGAAAGATTCTTACTGCTGATGTTGAAGCATATTTAAAAGAACTGGTACAGCAGATTGCTGATGAAAAAGGCTTTACAGTTCAAATGTTTGAATGTGGAGAATGCGACCATGTACATTGTTTTATTACTGCACCACCGAAGCTTTCTGTAACAGTCATCGTCAAGTACCTTA